>NZ_QDKM01000032.1 GCF_003076755.1 Pararhodobacter oceanensis | reverse complement strand
CGTAAGCGACAAGGGAACCCCGTGGGTTAACGGGTCGGCGTGTCCGAGCTAGCTTTCGAGCGTTCATGCAAGCGCCGGGGTTCTATGTCGACGACCAGTTCTACGCCTATATCTACGCCTAGTAGCTTTCAGTTGATTGAAGCCGTCGTTGACCGTTTCGATGGTGCGCCGGTCGGAGAACGGCGCCGTTGGTCTGATGAGTTCAAGGCGCAAGCTGTCGCTGCGGCCCTGGAGCCAGGCGTAAATGTTTCGGCTCTTGCGCGGCGATTGGGGATTTCGCCGCCGCAGCTGTTCGCCTGGCGCAAGGCTTATCTCAAGTCCCAGGAAGAGGCGAAACCGGCGAAACCCTCACAGCAGGCGTTGACGGAGATCGTGATTGGGGACGCCACCATTCGTGTCGGTCACGATATCGGAGAAGCGGTCCTGCGTCGGATCATTAAAGCTGTGCGCAGCGCATGATCCCGTCCGGCGTGAAGGTATTTTTGGCCAGTCACCCTGTCGACTTTCGCAAAGGCCCTGACAGCCTTCTGGCGCTGGTTCGCGATGCCGGGAGCGACCCATTCAACGGTGCCCTTTATGTGTTTCGCGCGAAACGTGCGGATCGCATCAAAATCGTTTGGTGGGATGGCAGCGGCGTCTGCCTTTATGCGAAGCGCCTGGAAAAGTCCGGGTTCTGCTGGCCGCGGATTGGCCATGTCCGGGTTCAACTGAACACCGTCCAGCTGATGGCGCTGGTCGATGGGCTTGACTGGAAAAGGGTTCGGCCAGTCACGATCCGTCGCCCTGAGACCGTTGGTTAAAACAGCCCCAGCGCAGTGAATTATTTGCCGACAAAAGGGCAAAAAATGCAAGTAAAACAAGATGAAACATGCTCTAATCAGAGGTGATGAACAGCCGTAAGCTCCCCCTTCCCGATGACATGGATCAGTTGAAATCCATGGTGCGCGCCATGGCCGAGAAAGCGGCCCGCGCCGACGTGCTTGAACTTGAGATTGAAGCGCTCAGGGCCCGCAATGCGGATGCCAATGAGCGGATCAAACG
>NZ_QDKM01000031.1 GCF_003076755.1 Pararhodobacter oceanensis | reverse complement strand
GATCGTGTCCCAGGAACTGGTGTAACTTTGTTCTTCGGCCTTGGCTTGGCCGCAGTTACAGGGCGGCGATTGTCGCCGGGTCCATGGAGGTAGTGTCGCAAATGGCGGCGACGGTTTCCAGCGTCATGTAGCGCCGCGTGATTGCCCATTCATCATTTTGTTCCAGCATCAGGGCTCCAACCAGTCGGGTGACTGCTGCTTCGTTGGGAAAGATGCCGACCACATTGGTCCGTCGCTTGATCTCCTTGTTGAGGCGTTCAAGTGGGTTGGTGCTGTGGATTTTCGCCCAGTGTTCTTTGGGAAAGCTCTTGTAGGCTAGGACATCGTCCTCGGCGCGGCGCATCAGCTCCGCGAGCTTTGCATGGCGCGGCTCAAACGCGTCGATCAGCTTAGCCCAGTGCTCTTTCGACGCTGCGAGCGTGTCCTGGTCGAAGGCGGTTCTGAGCGCCGCGGTGACGATCGGCCGGTCCTTCTTGCCAACGCAGGCGAGCGCGTTGCGCATGAAGTGGACGCGACAGCGCTGGACTGTCGCACCAAGCACCTTGGCCGCGGCGGCCTTCAGCCCCTTGTGGTCGTCGGCGATAATCAGGCGGGTGCCGCGTAGGCCGCGATCGGCGAGAGAGCGCAGAAACTCGTCCCAGAAGACCTCCGCCTCGCTGGGTTGGACAGCGATGCCCAGAACCTCGCGGCGGCCGTCGAGGTTGACCGCTACAGCCACTATGGCAGCGACGCTGACAATCCGGCCGCCGCGACGCACTTTGATGTAAGTGGCGTCGAGCCAGAGGTAGGGCCATTCGCCTTCCAGCGGTCGGTTCAGGAATGCATTAACCCGCTCATCAATCTCGCCGCAGAGCCGCGAGACCTGGCTCTTCGACACGCCGGTCATGCCCATCGCCTTGACCAGATCGTCCACAGAGCGTGTCGAGAGGCCCTGAATATAGGCTTCTTGAATGACCGCGGTCATCGCCTTCTCCGCCGCCCGGCGAGGCTCGAGGAACTCGGGAAGGTAGCTGCCCTTGCGCAGCTTCGGGATCTTCACGTCGACCCTTCCAGCGCGGGTCTCCCAAGCGCGGGAGCGGTAACCGTTGCGATGGTTCATGCGGTCGCTGCTGCGTTCGTGCGCGCTGGCGCCGCAAAGCTGATCGACATCCAGCGCCATGAGGCGGTCGGCCACAAACCCGAGCATCTCGGCAAGCAAGTTGGTGTCGGATGTCTCCGACAAAAGCGCGCGCAACGCGGCGGTATCTGATAGGCTGTTCTTGGTCATGGTTGATCTCCTCGGTCAAAAGTTGGGTCCGCAAACCAAACCTTAGCCGAAGAACAACCATGGCCGCCAAGCGACCCGCGCGGGCCTCGCTTCGCTATGCGAAGGCTCCGCTCAGCCCGCACTACCGGCGGGAGTTACACCAACTGTTGGGACACTGCT
>NZ_QDKM01000030.1 GCF_003076755.1 Pararhodobacter oceanensis | reverse complement strand
CAGCAGCCACGCTGGCCCGCCGCCGCTGCGCTACATGAGGGCTACGCAGCGGCGGGCCAGCTCAGAACCAGAGGGGGTCAGTATTGGACGCCGATAAGGGGTCAATTTTGAATGCTGATTGACACCCTATGGTGAAAGTGCTTATCGATTCCGGCCTGTTGCCGCCGTTGCATGACACGGGCGCGAAGTATGGCAAAGTGAGCCGGGCGGTCGACAGCAATCATATTGATACGCTTTTCAAAAGGCTGCTGGAAGTTGCCGCCCCGGTCCGCGTTGCGCCAACTGGCATGTATGATTTGGCCAAGGCCGCTGAAAGTTCTCGCGTAAAGTTGGACATGATTTTGCCGGCCGTTTTCCGTGGGCAGCTTGATCGGGTATGCAGGTTAGAGTGGAAAAAGGGCCTCGAAGCGCTTCTGGTTGACCCTGTCGAAATCCGGGAAAGGGAGTTCGAGTTTCAGCCGGGCATCCCATTGCAAATGGCATTCGAGATGCTTGGCGTGAACGACGAAATCGGCGAGCGTTTGATTTCCAACCGGACCTCGCCACCCTTACTTCCGACGATCCAGCTATTCGGGCATACCGAACCATGTGTGGATCCAAGCGCGATTCAAAACTTCCTTGCGCGATGGGCCACTGTTCAGATGTTACATGCCGAGGTGGGGTTGAGTGCAAATGCGATTCAGGAAATGCTTGCGGCCGCCAAAGTAAAGCCGGTTTACGATCGGAACTTGATGGGCGTTGATATCTATCGGAGATCAGATGCTCGAGGCGTCTTCGACGTTTGATTGAACGAAATTATCTGAGAATGGTCGCCTTCGGGCGGCCTTTTTTTTCGTCATTTTCGATGGTCATGATATGGTTGTATTTGGTGGCCATTGAATGAGTATTGGAAGCCTATAGATATAAAAGACAATGAAAATAAATACTTACAGGAGGTCGTTTCGCCGCAGTGGTCACTTTTTCATTGGTCCGACAGTTATTCTGACCACCAATAAATAGCCATCGGCGGGGTTGAAATGTCCATTTTGCAAGCAATAAAGGTCTATCGGGCGTAAACGCCCGATTTGACCGCTTTCGATGCGATATAAGTGTGACCGAGAGCCTTTTCCCGTCTTGGGATAGACATAGTGCATTTCGGTCAAGTTCCATAACACATCAATGGTTTCTTTCACTCGTGAAGCCACGACAGATTCTATCGCTGCGAGATGGATGGGGGTAGCGTTTCAATTTTCATGGCGGCCTGCTTGGATTGATGCGTGTGATACGTCGAGAAATTTTGATTGCGCAAATGATGCGCTCAGACGATCAGTGTTCGCGGAGTATATATTATGCGGATCCTGGAACACAAAAAGGGCAGCCTTGGCTGCCCTTTTTCTATGGTTTGACTGAGATTCCGGACGCGAGCGAATAAGCATCGGCCGGTGGGGGGCTGTGTTCGGATAGGCCGGGTTGCATTATGGTGCTTTAGCCCATGAAGCGCACACTGTCTCAACCTCGTGCGATCTGTGGAACAACGACGCCGGTCCCACGCAGTTTCTTCAAGAGCGCAGGTATGCGGATGTTAGCCGCTCCTTGGGAACCGGGCGACGAGTTCGGCAATGCGAGCGCCATGCCAACGCGCCGCCTCGGTTGCGTAAAAGCCTCGCTCGCGTGCGATCCTATCTAGTGATGAAGGCGACTGCGCCGCCAGAATGTGCTTAATATCTGTCAGCGAGTTCATAACTTCCCCGGCGTCGGGATACGGCACGCAGAGTGACCTGCCCCCCGCGAGATCCCTCACTTTAATGTAGAGTTTGCTCAACCATGAAGGAGCAAACATATGCGAAAGAGCCGTTTTACTGAGTCGCAGATTATTGGGATGATTAAGGAGCAAGAAGCA
>NZ_QDKM01000029.1 GCF_003076755.1 Pararhodobacter oceanensis | reverse complement strand
TGTGGATCAGCATGCAACTTTGACCCCTGTATTGGGGTGATCGGCGTCCAAAAGTGACCCCCCTGATAAATTTGGATCAGATGCTCCTTCAAAGGCAAGGGGGAGCAATGAGGGGATGTTGGTTGTGGAGACGATTGCGAAGATCAGGCGCGCGCATTTCATAGACGGTAAGTCGATCAAGCAGATTTGTCGGGATCTGCGATTGTCTCGCAATACGGTGCGCAAGGTCATCCGCTCAGGCGCGACGGAATTCACCTACGACCGCACAACGCAGCCTCGCCCCAAGATTGATCCGTGGCGTGCTGATCTGGAAAGCATTCTGGCCGAGAATGCCCGGCGGTCGAAGCGGGAACGCCTGACGCTTGTCAGGATCTACGAGGAGCTTCGCAACCGCGGCTACGGCGGCGGCTATGATGCCGTGCGGCGCTACGCAGCCAGTTGGTCGAAGGCAACACAGGAAGCCTCGGCCAGCGCCTATGTGCCGCTGAGCTTCGATCCCGGCGAGGCCTACCAGTTCGACTGGAGCCATGAGATCGTTCTGATCGATGGCGTCACCACGACCGTGAAGGTCGCCCATATTCGCCTCTGCCACAGCCGAATGCCGTTCGTGCGGGCTTATCCGCGTGAGACGCAGGAGATGGTGTTCGACGCGCACGACAAGGCGTTCGCATTTTTTGGCGGCGCCTGCGCCCGGGGCATCTATGACAATATGAAGACAGCGGTTGATGCGATCTTCGTGGGCAAGGAGCGTGCCTACAACCGCCGGTTCCAGCAGATGTGCGGGCACTATCTGGTTGATCCCGTGGCCTGCACCCCGGCATCGGGCTGGGAGAAGGGTCAGGTCGAGAACCAAGTCGGCGTGCTGCGGCGTCGGTTCTTCGTGCCGCGCCCGAAGTTCAAATCTTATGCCGAACTAAATGCCTGGCTTGAGGACCGCTGTCTCGCCTACGCAAAGGCCCAAAAACACCCTGAGATACGCGAGAAGTCCATCTGGGAAATGTTCAAGGACGAGCGACCGAGCCTCGTGCCCTATGTCGGATCGTTCGATGGCTTCCACGCTGTGCCGGCATCGGTGTCGAAGACTTGCCTCGTGCGTTTCGACAACAACAGATACTCGGTTGAGGCCCGAGCGGTGGGACGTCCGATCGAGATCCGCGCCTATGCCGACCGCGTGGAATGCTGGCAGGACGGTCGGATCGTCGGCTGCCATGAGCGCGCCTTCGGTCGTGGCAAAACCATATATGATCCCCTGCATTACATACCCATTCTGGCTCGCAAACCCGGTGCTTTGCGCAACGGTGCGCCCTTCAAGGAGTGGGAGTTGCCAATCGCGATCCGCCGAGTTCAGCGCAAGCTGGAACGCCAACCCGGCGGCGACCGACAGATGGTCGATATCCTCGGAGCCATGTTGACCGATGGCCTGGAGGCCGTGGAGGCGGCCTGTGCGGAAGCTTTGGCGCACAATGTTCATTCCGCGGGTGTCGTGCTGAACATCCTAGCCCGCCATCGCGAACCACTGCCGCCCCTGACGATCACCACCCCGGACGCTCTACGGCTCTCGTGCGAGCCAGCCGCCAATTGTGACCGCTATGACAGCTTGAGGAGAAAGAATGATGGAACGCTCAGAAGTGCTCGACGCGATGGGGAAGCTAAAGCTCTACGGGATGAGGGCGTCTTACGATGAGATCATCACGACAGCACTGAAGCGCCAGCATGAGCCGCAACAAATCATCGGGGATTTGCTGACCGCCGAGATCAGCGAGAAGCAGGCGCGGTCGATCAAATACCAGATGACCATCGCCAAGCTGCCGCTTGCCAAGGAACTGGACGAGTTCGACTTCGAGGCGACTGAGGTCAATGAAACCCTGGTCCGCGATCTGGCCACCGGAGACTTCCTCGATCATCAGCGCAACCTCGTGCTGATTGGCGGCACCGGAAGCGGCAAAACACACCTTGCAGTCAGCATTGCCAGATCCTGCATCAGAGCTGGTCGTCGTGGACGGTTCTTCAATGTCGTCGATCTGGTGAACAAGCTGGACGCCGAAGCCCGCGCCGAACGACAAGGCAGAACCGCCGACCTGATCTCCCGTCTCGACTTCCTGATCCTGGACGAGTTGGGATATCTGCCCTTCGCACAGACTGGCGGCCAGCTTCTGTTCCATCTTATCAGTAAGCTTTACGAACGAACCTCGATCATCGTCACAACCAACCTCGCCTTCGGCGAATGGCCGAGCGTGTTCGGTGATGCCAAGATGACCACCGCGCTGCTCGACCGGCTCACGCATCATTGTGAGATTGTCGAAACCGGCAACGAAAGTTGGCGCTTCAAGAACCGGGCATAACGCCAGGCAGCAGCCACGCTGGCCCGCCGCCGCTGCGCTACATGAGGGCTACGCAGCGGCGGGCCAGCTCAGAACCAGAGGGGGTCAGTATTGGACGCCGATAAGGGGTCAATTTTGAATGCTGATTGACACCC
>NZ_QDKM01000028.1 GCF_003076755.1 Pararhodobacter oceanensis | reverse complement strand
GTAAGCGGTGTGCCGCCCTCACATTGTAGTGCGTTTCGCGCCCTGCGAGATGTTTCGCATCTCATTACGGGGAGTGCGTTTCGCAATGTGCGCTATAAATTCGTTTCTAAAATCACTTGGTGTCGAGATACATGCGTCGGGTCACCGGCGTTGGCCGGATGCGGTCAAGGCGCAGGCCGTTGCGGACACGCTTGAGCCGGGTGCGACGGTGGGTGCTGTGGCAGCGCGCTATGGGATATTTCCAAACCAGCTATCGTCCTGGCGTCGTTTGGCAAAGCAAGGAAAGCTGGTGTTGCCGGCGGTGGCGCTTGATGAACCGGCTTTCGCCCCGCTGTTGGTTCATGATGTGCCAGAGGATCCGCCGGAACCGCCCGCTGCTGTATCGACAGCGGCTATCCGGATTCATTTTGGGGCGATCAGGGTCGAGATGGCAGCCGACACACCCGCAGCCCGGATCGCAGAGATCGTCCGCGCGCTCGCGTCCTCGCCATGTTGATGCCGTCCCAGGGCGTTCGGATCCTGGTGGCAACCAAGCCGGTAGATTTCCGCAAAGGTCATGACGGCTTGGCTGCGCTTGTGCAGTCGGCGCTGGCGGAAGACCCCTTCACCGGAACCGTGTTTGTGTTCCGGGCAAAGCGCGGCGACAGGATGAAGATTTTGTTCTGGGATGGCAGTGGGCTCGTGATGACCTACAAGCGCTTGGAGGATAGTGGCTTCGTTTGGCCTAGCATCCGGGACGGGGCCATGACACTGAACCGGTCGCAATTCGAGGCGCTGTTCGCGGGCTTGGATTGGCGGCGCGTTCGCTCTTTGGAGGTCCGCCGTCCAGCTGTGGCAGAATGACTCAGGTGGGCAGAAAATTCTCACAATCAGGGGGCGGTCAGGGTATCATTCGGCTATGTCCAGCGCCCCTTTCCTCGACCTTTCCGCTATCCCGGAAGACCAGCGCGACGCTGTCTTGGCGTTGCTGCAGGAGAATGTGGCACTCAAGGAAAAAGCGACCGGATTACAAAGCAAGGCCGCTGATCTGGAGGATTTGGTCAAGCGCCTGGAGCACCTCGTCGCCGAGCTCAGGAATGCGGTGCATGGCAAGCGTT
This sequence comes from Pararhodobacter oceanensis, assembly GCF_003076755.1. Taxonomy (GTDB): domain Bacteria; phylum Pseudomonadota; class Alphaproteobacteria; order Rhodobacterales; family Rhodobacteraceae; genus Pararhodobacter; species Pararhodobacter oceanensis. The sequence goes on along the minus strand of NZ_QDKM01000028.1, from coordinate 1,422 downwards.
CAGAGAAGTTGAGCGAGGATGAGCGCCAATTGGCCTTCGAGGATCTCGAGGTCGCAGTGGCCGAGGCCGAGACCCAACACGATGAGCAAGCACCGACCGCACCGGCACCTCAGCGCGCGGCCCGGCGCAACCGCGGCAACCTGCCGAAGAACTTGCCGCGGATCGAGCAGGTTCTCGAACCCGAAAGCCTGGATTGTCCGTGCGGGTGCGGCGAGATGCACATGATCGGGGAGGATCGCACCGAGCGGCTGGACATCATTCCAGCGCAGCTCCGCGTCATCGTAACGGTCCGGCCGAAATATGCCTGCCGTTCCTGTGCCGAAGGTGTCACCCAAGCTCCGGCCCCAGCCCATCTGATCGAGGGCGGTCTGCCGACCGAGGGAGCGATTGCGCATGTCCTCGTCAGCAAGTTCTCGGATCATCTGCCACTGTATCGCCAGAGCCAGATCCTCGCCCGTTCCGGCATTGATCTCCACCGCAGCACGCTGGCCGATTGGGTGGGCACGGCGTCTTTCCACCTCGGTCCTGTGGTGGATCGGTTGGCAGAGCACCTGAAGCGATCATCCAAACTATTTATGGATGAGACCACAGCACCGGTTCTTGACCCTGGCCGAGGGCGCACAAAAACCGGGTATTTGTGGGCGCTGGCACGTGATGATCGGGGGTGGGGTGGCGACGATCCGCCTGGGGTGGTCTTCACCTATGCCCCGAGCCGGGGTGGGCATAATGCGGAACAGATATTGCAGGGCTTCGACGGCATTCTGCAACTGGATGGCTATGCCGGCTACAACCGGCTCACGCGCTCCTCCCGCAAGGGCGGCGCACCGATCACGGTTGCGCACTGTTGGGCGCACGCGCGGCGCAAGCTGAAGGAAGTCTTCGACCGCGACGGCTCTGAAATCGCCGCCGAGGGTTTGCGCCGGATTGCAGAGATCTACCGCATCGAGGCTGAAATACGTGGCATGGGTCCAGGCCAACGGCGCTCTGCCCGGCAAGCCCGCACCGCACCCAAGGTGGCTGAGTTCGGAGAATGGCTGCAAAGTCAGCGCCGCCGGATCTCCTCAAAGTCGCGGCTTGGTGAGAAGCTGACCTACATCCATCGTCAGTGGGACGGGTTGCAAACCTTCCTCCACGACGGTCGCGTCGAAATAGATTCCAATTCTGTCGAGAACCTCATCCGTCCGATTGCCCTGACCAGAAAAAATGCGCTGTTCGCCGGCCATGATGAGGGTGGTCGTGCCTGGGGGCGTATTGCCTCATTGATCGCCACAGCAAAGATCAACGGCGTCGAGCCCTTTGCCTACCTCAAGGCCACACTCGAGGCCATCGCCGCAGGCCATCCAACCCGCCGCATCGACGACCTGCTCCCATGGAACTTCAGCCCGTCAAGCTGATCCTGAGTGCCCTGTAGGCACCGCTTAC
>NZ_QDKM01000027.1 GCF_003076755.1 Pararhodobacter oceanensis | reverse complement strand
TGCGGGTTTCGCAAATTCCCGGACACGGATTTCAGTAATTCCCGGACACACGTTTCGGTAAATCCCGGACAGGGATTTCGGTAATTCCCGGACGGTTCCGGGGGCCGGTCACCGTTGGTCATCGCCTGCTCCGTCACGGCATTCTGCCGGTCTTGATTGAGACCGGGAGGGGACATGCCAAGACGCAAGCAACCGAGGCGAACAACCGTGCGAGATATACGAACTATATTGCGGCTGACGCATGAGCAGGGCCTTTCGGTGCGCGAAGTTGGCCTTCGCCTGAAGCTCAGCAAGACAACTGTCGCGACCTATTTGAACCGCGCCCGGGAGGCTGGCTTGAACTGCTGGCCATTGCCATCGGGGCGCGATGACGATGCGACGCTTAAGCAGGTCCTTTTCCATTGTGTGGGCCGGCCACCTCAAGACCTGACTGAGCCGGATTGGCCAAAGATGGCTGCGGAGATGAAGCGCAAAGGGGTGACGCTGGTGCTGCTCTGGGAGGAATACCGCGCCGCCCATCCCGACGGCTACGGCTATACTTGGTTCTGCGAGCGTTATCGGGAGTTCGAGAACCGCATCAGCCCCCGGTATCGCAACCGCCATGAGGCCGGCGCGGTGATGCAGACCGATTACGCCGGACACACGATCCCGGTGATCGATCCGGGCACCGGGGCCGAACATCGCGCGCAAATCTTCGTCGCGGTTCTGGGTGCGTCCAATTACACCTTTGCCTGGGCGAGCCTGACGCAAAAGCTGCCGGATTGGATCGAAGCCCAGGTCCGCGCCCTGAAGTTTTTCGGCGGGGTGCCAAAGGCAATTGTTTGCGACAATCTGAAGGCAGCGGTGGCCAAGCCGCTCTGGTTCGAGCCATCCCTGACCAAAACCTTCTCCGACATGGCCACGCATTACGACACGACCGTGCTGCCCACGCGGCCGCGCAAGCCGCGCGACAAGGGAAAGGTCGAAGGGGCGGTGCTGATCGTGGAACGCTGGATCCTTGCCCGCCTGCGCAACCGGCAGTTCTTTTCCATCGAGGCGCTGAATGTCGCCATTGGCGAGCTGCTCGATGATCTGAACGACCGGACGATGCGCCGGGTCGGGCGTTCGCGTCGTGACCTGTTCAAAGAGATTGAACACCCTGCGCTCAGCCCACTGCCCAATGCGCCCTTCGAGTATGCCGAATGGAAGAGCGCCAAGGTGCATCCCGACTACCACGTCGAGGTTCTGCGGGGATTCTACTCAGTGCCGCATCGCCTGATCGGCCGCCAGGTCGACGTCCGGCTCACGCACCGTATCATCGAGATTTTCTATAATCATGAACGCGTTGCCGTTCATCAGCGCCGCAGTCAGCGGGGCGGCCATAGCACCGTCAAGGAACACATGCCGAAGGCGCATCAACGCTACGGCGGTATGACGCCTGAGAGCCTGATCACCCGGGCCGCCCGCACCGGTTATCACGCCGCCGCACTCGTCGAGCGCCTGATGCGCGACAGGCCTCACCCTGAACAAGGCTATCGCTCCGCCCTCGGTGTTCTCGGTCTGCAGCGCCAGTTCGGGGCGGACAGGCTGGAAGCGGCCTGCGAACGAGCCTTAACGGTCGGCACGGTCAGCTACGCCTCGGTGCGCTCCATCCTGATCACCGGCTTGGATCGCGCACCCAGCTCACCAAACCTAATCACCGCCACACCGGTCCACGACAACATTCGTGGCCCCGGCTACTATCAATGATCCCGGAAAGGACAAGCAGATGCTCGCACACCCCACACTCGACCAGATGGCCGCGCTCGGGCTGACAGGCATGGCCGACGCCTGGAAGGCCTTGGCCGAACAGGATCCGGGCCAGGCGCTTGAGCGCAACGAATGGCTCGGTCTCATGCTCGACCGAGAGGCCGCAGCCCGCGCTGATAAGCGCTTCGCCAACAGGCTCCGCAACGCCAAAATGCGCTTTCCCAACGCCTGTATCGAGGATGTCGATTTTGCCGCCAGCCGTGGCCTCGATCGCCGCCAAATTCTGGCGCTTGCCCAAGGCGACTGGATTAAGGCCAAGGAGCAGATCATTCTCACGGGCCAAACCGGGACCGGCAAAACCTGGCTTGCCTGCGCTTTCGGCCATCAAGCCGCGCGCCTGGATCATTCCGTATCATATGTCCGAATGCCACGGCTCTTCGAGGACATGGCCATGGCACGCCTTGATGGGCGCTTCCCGCGCCTCGTTGACAAGCTGGCCCGTGTCCAACTGCTGGTGCTGGATGATTGGGGCACGCACGGTTTGACGGATCAGCAGCGGCTTGATCTGCTGGAGCTATTCGAAGAGCGCTATCAGCGTCGGTCGACCATCATCACCGCTCAGCTGCCGATCTCGGGTTGGCACGACATGATCGGCGAACCCACCATTGCCGACGCGATCCTCGACCGGATCGTCCACAACGCCCACCGCATCGAACTCAAGGGAGACAGCATGCGCAGAATGGACCGAAACGCGAACTTGACCTCCGTCGAAAAGACCGAAACTATCCAAACCGAAACCTGATTGCAGGCAGATGATCAGCCGTGCCCGTGCTGTCCGGGAATTACTGAAACGGCTGTCCGGGAATTAGCGTAATCGCTGTCCGGTATTTCTGAAATCCGCA
>NZ_QDKM01000026.1 GCF_003076755.1 Pararhodobacter oceanensis | reverse complement strand
GAAATGGCGCAAACTCGACGGTCGAAACCGCCTGCCAGAGATCATCCAAGGGGTTGAGTTCCGCGACGGGCTCCGCCAACTTCAAGCTGCCGCCTGATCAAGCGTCACCAACTTTTGCCGATATCTCCTTTGCCCAGCTTGCTCCCCACTTTGCCGATGCGCAGAACATCCACACCGGAATTGTCACGGGCTCAGGCGGTCCTAGGACAACGCTCAAGAAAACGTATGACTTCCAGTCCGTCCTGACCCTTTTTGCGCCCCGCGCCAAGGAGAAGGACAAGATCATGCCCGACGATCCGGCAGAGTTGGACATCCTCATCGGCACCGATTGCATATCGGAAGGGCAGAACCTTCAGGACTGCGACTACCTGATTAATTATGACATCCACTGGAACCCCGTGCGGATCGTTCAACGCTTTGGTCGGATCGACCGGATCGGCTCGCCGAACACCCAGATCCAGCTGTCGAACTATTGGCCCGACATCAGCCTTGATGAATACATCAACCTTAAAGAGCGGGTCGAAAACCGGATGCACATCGTCGATATGGCGGGCACCGGCGAGGACAATGTGTTGACCTCCAAAAGCTCGGACGTTGCCTACCGCAAAGACCAGCTTCAGCGGCTTCAGGACGAGGTGATTGAGCTGGAGGACGTCAAGACCGGCATTTCAATCACCGATCTGGGGCTCAACGATTTCCGGATGGACCTGCTGAACTACCTCAAAACCCATGATGACCTGCCACGTATGCCAAACGGGCTGCACACGGTTGTTCCGGCGGATCCCGAACGCGGGCTTGTCCCAGGTGTGATCTTTGCGCTTCGCAACATCCATGACAGCGTCAACGTCAACCAACAGAACCGCCTGCATCCCTATTACCTGATCTACATCGGCGAGGACGGAGAGATTGTCGCGGACCAGATGCAAGTGAAACGCTTGCTCGATCTGATCCGCACGGGCTGCAAAGGCCACACTATTCCATTTCGCGATCTTTGCACCGCTTTCAACGCGGAGACGCAAGACGGGCGCAACATGGAGGCCTATTCGGACCTGCTCAACAGCGCCATCAGATCCATGATCGAGGTGAAAGAAGAGCGTGACATCGACAGCCTGTTCTCGGGAGGGCATACGACCGCGCTAACCCAGACCATCGCGGGGCTGGAGGACTTCGAGCTGATCGCCTTTATTGTGGTGCGTGCGGAATGACTGCTATCTATCATTACCCGCCCCAGACGGCGCTGAAACGGGTGATCCCGAAAACCCGCATTTATGACGGGGCCAAGGCCAGCACTGCGCTGCGCGAACGGTTCGTGCGCGAGGTGGGCCAGATCGTCTGGGCACATAAACTCGCCCCCGAAACGCTGAACCTGCCCGCCACGGCGGCTGTGCCGGAAATTCAGGTGTTCCGCCTGTCGCTCAAGGGTGACAGCCTGCACGACGACATTCTGCGCGCCATTGATCGCGCCGTTCCCTTCCCGGTGATGTTTGAGCTGCTGGCGGGTGAACGGACACAAGCGACCGCGGCGTTTAAGCGCCCATCAGATGCTGCAACTGGCAAATGGGTGGTATCCGAGCATATGCGTGGGGCTTGGACTGCACGTGAGGCACCGCGCAGCCCGTTACCCGTGGCGGTGACGCTGGGCGCGCTTTACGAGGGAATGCTATCGCCGCTGATGCCTGTGGCCCCTGTCGCGGGGGAGGATACGGAAACCCGCCTTGCGCGTGCGGCGCAGATCAAGGCAAAAGAGCGCGAGATTGCGCAGCTTCAATCCAAGCTGAAACGCGAAAGCCAGTTCAATATCAAAGTGACGCTGCATGGCCAACTGGCCGAGGCAAGGGCCGAATTTGAGCATATGAAGACGCCTGAAGGCGGCGATAAGGGGACGACATGACAAACGAAATCGAAAAGCTGAAAATGCACAGCCCCGACCTGACGCAAGACAACATCGCCAAGATCCGTGCCCTGTTCCCGGGCTGCGTGACCGAAGCGGCGGGGGAGGATGGCGCGACGACGTTGAAGGTGGATTTTGACCAGCTGCGGCAGGAATTGTCGGACAGCATCGTGGAGGGGCCGCAAGAGCGGTATCATCTGGACTGGCCGGGCAAGCGGCAGGCGCAGATCACCGCCAATGCGCCGATTGCCAAAACCCTACGCCCCGTGCGCGAGGAGAGCGTGGATTTCGACACCACGCAGAACCTGTTCATCGAGGGCGACAACCTAGAGGCGCTCAAGCTGCTGCAAGAGACCTATCTGGGCAAAGTCAAGATGATCTACATCGACCCGCCGTATAATACCGGGAATGATTTTGTCTATGAGGATGACTTTGCCGAAAGTGCGGCAGAGTTTTTGACCAAGTCAAATCAGGTGGACGCGGCAGGCAATCGGCTGGTGGCGAATACAGAGTCGAATGGACGGTTTCATTCGGATTGGCTGTCGATGATGTATCCGAGATTGAGGCTGGCAAAGAATCTGTTGAACGACGATGGCGTCATATTTATTACCATTGATGACAATGAGGTGAGCAATCTTCGCAATTTATGCGACTACGTATTTGGCGAAATTAACTTCAGAGCTTTGGTGTCGTGGCAGAAAAAATATGCTGTAAGTAATAATTTTAAGGGAATTGCATCAGTAAGGGATTTTATCCTTATATACTCTAAGTCTGACTCCTTTCAGAATGGCTTACTTCCCAGAACTGAAGCGTCAAAGGTAAGGTATCAGAATCCTGACAATGACCCACGTGGCCCTTGGAAACCTGTAGACTATTGGAACATTGCATCAGTGGATCAACGGCCGAATTGCGTTTATCCGATTGTGAATCCCAATACTGGTGAAACAACCATTCCCCAGAAAAAATCTTGGAAATTCGAACGCACCACGCATGAAAAGCATGTCAAAGAGGATAAGGTGTGGTGGGGAAAGGGTGGTAAGAACAGTGTTCCTGCGCTTAAGTTATTCTTGAGTGAAGTAAAGGACGGAATGATCCCTCACAATTGGTGGCCGCATGAAGAAGCCGGTCACACAGATCAGGCAAAAAAACAATTAGATGTTCTTTTTGACGGCGTCGCTCCATTCGACACTCCTAAGCCTCAGAAGCTGCTCGAACGCATTATTCAGATCGCAAATATCTCGCAAGATGACATAGTGCTCGATTTTTTCGCGGGATCAGCCTCGACGGCAGAAGCGTGCTTTCGCTTCGCTGCAACGCAAGGGGTTCCTGTGCGGTCAATCATGGTTCAAGTGCCAGAAGCCTGTTTTCCCAAATCAGAGGGAGAAAAACAAGGATTCTCCACCATCGCCGAAATCTCCAAAGAACGCATCCGCCGCGCGGGGGCGAAAATCCTCGAAGGGGAGTGTCACCCCGACTGGAACCGCGATGTGGGCTTTCGCGTGCTGAAAATCGACAGCTCGAACATGGCCGATGTCTATTACACCCCCGATGACACCACACAGGCCGACCTGCTGGCCCGCGTGGACAACATCAAGCCGGATCGCACCCCCGAAGACCTGCTGTTTCAGGTGCTGCTGGACTGGGGCGTTGACCTGACCCTGCCCATCACCCGCGAGACGCTGCACGGCAAAACCGTGTTCTTCGTTGCAGGCACCGCCCTTGCCGCCTGTTTCGACACAGGCGTGGACGAGGTGCTGGTCAAAGATCTCGCTGCACGCGCCCCCCTGCGCGTAGTGTTCAAAGACACAGGCTTCAAGGACGACGCCACCAAGATCAACGTGAAGCAGATCTTCAAATCCCTCTCGCCCGACACTGACGTAAAAGCAATCTGATGCTCCCTGCCGACCTGAGCCTCAAATTATCCGACCTGATCGCCACCTGGGAAAACGAGGTGGTCGAGTTCAAGGAGGTGTCGAATGACTTTGATACCGACAAGATCGGCCGCTATTTCTCGGCGCTGGCAAATGAGGCGAACTTGCGTGACGCGGATGCCGGATGGCTGGTGTTCGGCGTCAGCAACAAGACCCGTCAGGTCACCAGCACGCCTTATCGACAGGACAGCGAGCGGTTGCACAGCCTCAAGCACCAGATTGCCCAAGGTGCCGACCCCACAACCACATTCCGCCAGCTCCATGAGGTAGATATTGACGGGGCGCGCGTGGTGATGATGGAAATCCCGCCCGCCCCACGCGGTATCCCGATCGCATGGAAGGTGTCAACGCCGTTTGAATTTTCCCCAATAGTGCCGAAGTAAAATTCCCCACTTTCTCGGGTTCGGTGATCAACCGGCTTTAGTGATCGGCGTCTCCGTTTTGGGTTTTGTGTGAACGGCCACGGCGCTTCGGCGGCGGCGGTGGAGCAATGGGGGCGTTTGCGCGGACGT
>NZ_QDKM01000025.1 GCF_003076755.1 Pararhodobacter oceanensis | reverse complement strand
TTCCCCACTTTCTCGGGTTCGGTGATCAACCGGCTTTAGTGATCGGCGTCTCCGTTTTGGGTTTTGTGTGAACGGCCACGGCGCTTCGGCGGCGGCGGTGGAGCAATGGGGGCGTTTGCGCGGACGTGCTCAGGTATGAGGTCGGCATGCCTGCGGAGCCGATAGCTCGCGCCTTCAATCTGGATGACGACGGCATGGTGCAATAGCCGGTCGAGCAGCGCGGTCGCCACGACTGGATCTCCGAACACCTCGCCCCATTCGGCAAAGCCGCGGTTAGAGGTGAGGATCATGGCGCCTTTCTCATAGCGGGCGTTGACCAGTTGAAAGAACAGATTGGCGCCGCCTGGGGTGATCGGCAGGTAGCCAATCTCGTCAACGATCAGCAGTGAGGCTCGGGTGTAGAAGCGGATTTTCTCGGCCAGCCGACCTTCACGTTCGGCCTTGTTCAGCGCCTCGATCAGTTCTGCCAAGGTCGCGCGATATACACTTCGGCCGGCCTTCACTGCGGCAACACCAAGTGCTGTGGCCAGATGGCTTTTGCCCGTGCCCGGCGGGCCGAGGAAGTGAACAACCTCGGACCGGCGAATAAAGTCGAGCTGGGCCAAAGCCGAGATCCGTTCCCGGTCGAGCGATGGCTGGAAGCCGAAGTCGAAGCCCTCCAGCGTCTTGACCGGCAGAAGTTTGGCGGTGCGCAAAGCAACATCAATCCGCCGCGTCTCGCGCGTCGCATATTCCTCGCTTAGCAGCTCGTCGATCGCTTCGATCGCGGTGATTTCGCCTTTCTCGAGCTGCTGTATCGTGTGGTCGAGGGCTTCCAGCGCGCGAGGCATCTTCAACCCGACGAGAGCACCGCGGATACGGTCAACAAGCGCACTCATGATCTGCCACCTACCGCCGCAAGGCGCCGGCCGACCGCGCCGTAAAACTCGAGCGGACGATGTCGTGTTTGCGGCAAAGAGGCCGGGACCGGCGTTTTAGGTGGCGCCTTGCGGTGCGCCGGATCAACACGGCGGCGGGCTTTGCCTTCCAGCACGGGATGGCGCGCAATCAACCGCCCATCCTCAAATATCCTGAGTTCGGTGGTGTGGTGCTGGACCTCGAGTGTCCGGCGACGGGTGGTATCGGGAACCGAGTAGAAGTTGCCGCCAACCGAGACCATCCCCTCCTTGCTTACGCGCCGCTCAACCGTCAACACCGCACTGTAAGGAATTACTGGAAGCGATTTGAGGTGGGGATGCTCCTCGGCGAAGGCCTCGTTCACCACCCGTCGGGTTGTGGCGTGGGTCCGCGGGTTTGCAACCTCCGTTCGCCACGCATCAAACTGGCTATTGAGATCGTCAATATTCCGAAACGTCCGCGCCAGAAAGAAGTCCTGCCGGATATAGCGGAAGGGCCGCTCGACCTTACCTTTCGTCTTTGCGCGATAAGGCTGGCAGGCCCGCGGCACTGCGCCGTAGTGATTAAGCAGCGCGACGAGTGAGGCATTATAGGTGACCACTCCTGCCTCGTCCTCGCCAACTACCGCCGTTTTCATCCGGTCGTAAAGGATCTCCGCTGGCACCCCACCGATCGCAGTGAAAGCCGCGATATGGCAGCGCAACACCGAGTGCAGATTCTGGCTGGCGACGAAGCGGCCCCACAGCCAACGGCTGTGCCCGAGCACCATCGAGAACAACCAAACCTTGCGCACCACGCCAGGCTCATCGGTGAACTCCACCGTGAACTCGGCGAAATCGACCTGCGCTTGCTTGCCCGGTGGCGTCTCGAACCGCCGCTCGAACTGCGCCTGCCTGGACGGGCGCACCTCGCGCAGAAAGTCCGTCACAGCAGTGTAACCACCATTGTATCCCAACTCCCGGATCTCGCGCAAAAGTCGGGCCCCACTGAGATCGGGATAGGTTTGAACGCGCTCGGAAAGATACCGCTCATACGGCTCTAGCACTCGCTCGCGTGGCCGGCGCGGACCATAGACCGGCGCCTCCAGCCCACGGTCGAGATATTTCCGCACAGTCTTTCGATCAGAGCCAACTTTCCGCGCTATCGCAGAGATGCTGAGCCCCTGCTTTTTCAGATCATGGATCAAAACGATCTCCCTCAATCCTTTCACCTGCCTGCTCCCATCACTCTTCGCTCGGGCATCAGGCATCATGTCCCGCGTCAGCGCCAATTCCGAATACTTGAGGTTCGGAATTGACCCTGCCGCTCACGACTGGGGAATTTTCAAACGGCGGTTTTGGGGAGATTACATCCGGCGATTACACCTGGGTTTAACGCGCGGCAAGCGGCATAAGCAGGCGATTAGAGACGCGCTCAACAACGGGAAGGAGACGCCCATCAGTCCGCGACACGTGCGCACGGCAGAGTGGCGCGCCAAAGAAGAACTGCGCCTGGCTGAGAAAGCCGCCGAGGTGGAAACCCGTGAGCGTGAAGTCTCGACGCGTGAAGAGATCGCAGACGACGTGATAGAATTTGCTGAGGCAATCGCCGCCGGTGACCTCGATGAATCTGGCAAAGTGCTCGAAAAGCCGTCCGGCGCCGCGCCGCGCGATCAGCGGGCGGAGCACCCAAGATGGCTGGCAAGCCTTGGGTTCTCCAAAGCGCGAAAAGCCCTTCGAGCTGCCACAGCGCGTATCCGTAAGCGCGCCGAAGAGGAGGCAAAGCGAGATGCAGAGAAGATGATCGCCGATGAGCTTGCCGAGATCGAGGCGGCTGACACAATGATCGTCAGCATCGCCCAACAACTGCCGTTGGAGCTGCGCAAACGAGTGGCCGAGATGCGAAAGAAGCTGGTTAAGAAAATTATGGCCGCGGACCCGCCGGTGCAGAACCGCAAACGCGCGCTACCACGCCGTATCGATCCGGATGAGTAGCGCCTACTTACGGCGCGTCGGTGATTTGATGAGGTTTCAATCGCCGACGCGCAAAATTGATTCATTTAAATTCAATCACTTACAACAAAGGTAGAGAGAATTTCAAGGAATTCGTTTCCGCGCGCTGTCGAGCAGATCCACTTTCTTTTCAGTCGGGTCAGATGGGAGGGAAACCGCAGGACATCGACTGAATTTGAAACCCAAGAAGGAGCCCAAAATGGCTAAGAATAATTTCACGAAACCCGTGCGCAAAGCTGGTCAGAACCCAGTCATCATCTCGACGCAAATGGAGAAGGCGCTGGCGCGGTCCATGCAAATCGTCTCAAAGGTCGCGCAGAAAGAAACCCTTCGCAGCGAGAAGACCCAGCGTGAAGCACGCCAAGCCTTCGCCGAGACGCTGGACGCTTGGCTGGAAATGGCCGCAGAGAATGATCCGAGCGTGGTAGAGGCTCTATTCTTTGAAATGGCGTGCATCGCCACCTCGACCAACCGGCGCCGGATGCTCAAGCACGCGCAAACGCCCGAAGGCGTGAGCGAGCGCGTGCAAGATCAGCTCGACCATTGGGCCGAGCAGGAAGAAGCCGCGAAAGCCGAGGCGGCGCGGATTGAAGCAGATAAGGCCGCAGCGAAGAATAGCGCCGACGCCTAACTAACGCGCAACAGTCAGAAAAGTTCGCCAAAGTCCAAATCCCCCTCCCGCAACCAAATTTCCACATAAATACAACGCCTTACGCCCCGCACAAACGCGGGGCTTTCTGCTGTCCGCAGGGCGTGGAAGCACTGTGGAAGCGCCCGGAGGCAACTCGACAGCGTGGCGCATCAGCAACGCGCAAGAGAAACCGGCATGCCACAACCGTAGCGCCCAAGCAGTCAGCACCTACCCTCGCTGCGCTCGGCGCGTCTATCGCGCGGGATGTCTGACCGCAAAAACACTCACTACCCAGCACAAACCCCGAGGGGACCATTCGCCATGGTCCCCTTCTCGATCCCCTTAGTCGCTGCCCGATAGGGAAGGTGAGGTAGTTCGCTTGTTGCGCCAATATGCATAGTGAGGTGCCCCTAGATTTGTAGACGGTTTGCTTGGTAATTTTGGAACCAAGGAGAGACGGATATGAACAAGGGAATACGGTTTACGGACGAGTTCAAACAGGACGCTGTGGCACAGGTTGTTGAGCGTGGATATGCGGTCAGAGAAGTTGCTGAGCGCCTAGGGATCAGCACCAAATCGCTGTACACTTGGAAGGCGCAATTTGCGAAGTCGCCACGTGTCAGGTCAGAGGTTGCGGAGCAAGCTGCTGAGATCAAAAGGCTGAATCGCGAACTGGCGCGAATGACCGAGGAACGTGCCATTCTAAAAAAGGGCGCAAATTGTCCGCCATTGGTCCGAGGACAATGCCGCGCGCGTACTTCGCGCGAGTGTCTCAGTGAGGTACGCGTTTATTGAGGCTCATCGCACTGAGTTTTCTGTGCGCTCGATGTGCCGTGTTCTGGCTGTGCATTTCAGTGGCTTCTACGCATGGCTTAAAGACCCGTTAAGCCAGCGTGCGCTTGAAGATGCTCGTCAGACGGTGCTGATCCAGCAAGCATGGACCGATAGCGGTAAGGTCTATGGATATCGCAAATTGGCAGACGACCTGCGCGATGCTGGCGAGACCTGTTCAGAGAACCGTTTGGCCAGCTTGGCAGGCATTGCAGCGCAGATCGGATACAAACGTCGACCTGGGCGATATGGTGGCAAGCCATCGGTTGTCGCGGATAACACGCTGGATCGGCAGTTCGAAGTCCCCTTGACCTGCCCCCCGCGAGATCCCTCACTTTAATGTAGAGTTTGCTCAACCATGAAGGAGCAAACATATGCGAAAGAGCCGTTTTACTGAGGCGCAGATTATTGGGATGATTAAGGAGCAAGAAGCAGGCATGCCGACAGCTGAAGTGTATCGTCGCCACGGCCTGAGCCCCTCCACATTTTATAAGCTGAAAGCCAAATACGGGGGCATGGATGTTTCCGAAGCGGCCCGGCTGAAGTCCCTTGAAGATGAGAATGCCAAGCTCAAGCGGCTGCTGGCCGATACGATGCTCGACAATGTCGTGCTGAAAGACCTGCTGGGAAAGAACTGACGTCATTGAGCAAGCGGCGGGAGGCAGCGCTCAAGGCGATGCGGGACCATGAAATCTCGCAGCATCGGGCCTGCCGGCTTGTCGGTGTCGACCCAAAGACAGTCGGGCGAGAACGCCCGCCGGACTGTGCTGAGATACGCAAGGAGATGCAGGAGATTGCCGGCAAGCGGCGTCGGTTCGGCTACCGCCGGATCGGCGTCCTACTCGAACGCAAGGGTATGATC
>NZ_QDKM01000024.1 GCF_003076755.1 Pararhodobacter oceanensis | reverse complement strand
ACGTCCGCGCAAACGCCCCCATTGCTCCACCGCCGCCGCCGAAGCGCCGTGGCCGTTCACACAAAACCCAAAACGGAGACGCCGATCACTAAAGCCGGTTGATCACCGAACCCGAGAAAGTGGGGAAATTTACTTCGGCACTATTGGGGAAAATTCAAACGGCGTTGACACCAGGGACGCAAACTTAGCGCCAACGCTGTCTTGCGCGTCTTCATAGTTTTGGATCAGCGGGTGAGCCGAAGGCTGAAGGATCGCGCAGGTCTTGCCATACCGCTCTACCGTTGCGCGCGGCATTATCACCGCGTGTATGTGGTAGGTTTGCTCATCGAGATCAGCGCGCGCATGGATAACGTCGTCGCCGAAGTTCTCTCGCAGCCATTCGACCGCTGTGCGCTCGAAATCATCCTCGCGCTGCGTATCGAACAACACATCGCTGCTGGCAGTTTTTTCGAACCATTCTTTGTTCGCTGTTAGAATGACCTCACGTAGCGGACCGTGTTTCGACGCGCGCCACGGATCTCGCGGCCCCTCGACCACTCGCTTGGCAATGTCTTTGCGCCTGTTTCTGCGATCGAGATCAGCCAGTTCATACGCGAAATTCTGCGTCTTCATCAGATTGATTTCGGCCAGCGCTTCCTGCGCCCAGGTCTCCGATCCGATCAAGCGCCGAGGCTTAGGCTTGTTTGGATCAATATGTCCGAGATCCCCACCCTTACGGAGCCGATGTACTTCATAGCGCCCGATCTGGTCCGGATTCATTCCCTCGAACCGCAGGACAACGGGATATTCTGATGCTGCCATTCCTGACCTCCATTGCTGAAGTCAGGACTTGGGATCACCCTTATGGGCGCGGAAAAAGAATCTGCGCCTGCGCGTGTTCGAGAGTGCAGGCGCTTTACTCACTAAACAGCCCGCACTCCGGCGCCTGCGGCGCCTTCATTCGGCCTGTCGTTCGTCCGGGCGCTGCCCCGGAACCCCGCCCTCTGGGGGCGCCTGTGCGGCGAGCACTCCTACGCGGAGCGCGGCAAGGTCATCGTTCCGCACTCCCCTTGCATCCCCTGCTCCCGGGGGAGCGTCGTTCCGCACTCCTCCCCCGAGCCCCCACCTGCGCAAACACTTCATGTTGAAACGGCCGATAAAAAAATCTAAATGTGCATCGGAAACGAACAACACCGTAGATTGCGATGCTATTCTTACTGGGATCCAAAGTGCGACAACTTAGCTTTTTTACGAAAATGCTTGAGCAATCAAATCGCGATAGAGCTTGCCCGCGCCTGACCCACCTGGCAAGTAGATCTCGCTATTAAAATCTTCGTCTCGCAAATCTATTTTTTTCAGCACCAAAAGAAATTCATCTTTCTCTACAACCCTCGGAGCATTGACGATATGCAAATAGGCATCCTTAAGAAATCTAATGAATGCATTGTACCCCGTTGTTTTCGATAAGATCTGACCCTGCTCATTACTATGCCACGCGTCTGGCCATCTCTCGCTAATAGCTTCAAAGTAATTTGAAACACACAATAATACAGATAACGCGTCCTCCTTTCGGTAAAAATCAACGAAAATTCTCTCGCGCCACGTCTCCCCCGGCTCCGCTTGAGAAGTTCGCCCCCAGATGCTCTTACTTCGCTCTTTCTCCTGATTTCGCGGCAGGTGTCTCAGCAATCCGGAGACCATTGTTGCCTGTGCAATTGTTTCTCCATCAACACCTGGCGTTCGCTTTCCAAGGCGTTTGATCTTCTTATGAAACGGACCCTCTGCGTCTCGATTAAGCGCAACAACTACGTCGTGCGCCATTTTATAAGGACTACTCTCTTTTGCATAATCCAACAAATCATACATAAGAGATTTATTTACTTTAGTTTGCGCCAAATTCACCCTAGAGAATATTTCAGCCTGATCTGCAACATCCGCGCCAACAAAGATCGAAACGTTAACTTCAAAAGGACCCTTTGAGTGATCTCGATCCATCAAACCAGCAAGGCGGTGCTGACCATCAATTATGAACGCTGACGCCTCAATTGGTATTTCCGCATCACCGTCCTCACCTGACCCGCTATAGCCAACCACGTCTAATTGCATCAGGCCCTCACAGCCTTCAACCGCACGCAACTCAACGCACCGCTCATCAATTGCTAAGATAATTGAAGTGGGGAAAGTAGCATAATCTAAATTCACATACTCTCTTAAAGAAGAAAGACGACTCTTCGACAAATCTCTCTGAATGCCATCGATTTTAGCTGGATTTCCTTTTTCAAACTCCCTTACATCCACTGTCGCGATATCGATGAGTTCCCTACTATCGATCGCTCCAATATAGAATTCTCCGATGGGCTGATTAACTTTCAAAACCTTTAAGGATTTCATCGCGCATCACCTCTTCCAAATGAAGCCACTCGCCGCTGCGCCAACTCTCTATTTAACTTCACTGCGCGCTCTTCTGGGTTCGCCCTATCACGAGCGGCATCCATATTAAATTGGTAAACGCGCATTGTTACTAAAACTAAGAACGCCATGACGAAGAAATACGCCACAAAGCCGCACCATATCACCTGCGGGTGAATAGTCTCCGCAAATCCATCAGTCTTTCCTAAGACGAACCATCCACCTGCGGCAATAAAAAAAGAAACAAATACAGCAGTGAAAATTAACACGTCGCCTATGGCTCGCTTATTCAATGCCGCCGCGGACACCAAGGCACCGGAAGTAGCTAAAATTGGGAGAATAAGTTCACCGCCCTCCCAAAACTTCCAGAATTGATTGCGGAAGGTTGCCTGAGTCAACTCTCCATCACTTACCGTGAACGGCAAGGAGAGCAACACAAACGGGGTGAAAGTAAATAGCATTGTAACGACGGCTTCTGCGACAGCCCTCCAAAGCGGATTGAAGTAAATCCCCTTCTTTATAAAATGCCAAAACCTTTTAGGCTTGCCGTCTAGCTCATTTCCGTCAACCGAAGACATAAACAGCCTCCGATGTGACAGACCGATAATTCGAATTTCCCGCAACAACGGATGCTCTATTTAAAGAAGCGTATACCCCAAGGCCGTCATAGAGGTTATGAATGCTTTCGTGATCGGCATTTGTCATCACCACCTTTACTCCCCTATTGACAGCTTCCATAAGAGATTCCTTGAGCCTAATTTGATCCGCCCAGCTGAAAATATTTTGATTGTATTTGACGAACCCATTCAAATTGTGCGCAGTTGTGTATGGGGGATCCGCGAACACCAGATCTCCCGCGACTGCCATTGAAATCGTATCCTCGAAATCTTTGCAGTAGATTTCGACACTTCCTAACGCCTCGCTTATTTTTTCGAAACTCTCATCTTCGAAAATCACTCGATCTTTGGTTCCTATAGGGACATTGAACTGCCCCTTTAAATTCTCTCTATACAGTCCATTCCAACAGGTTCTATTAAGGTATAAAAACTGCGCAGCTCTTGTATGAGGTGTCCGGCGCACTCTAGACCGCTCCTCGTAATAGAATTCTTTGCTATGTAGTTTTTGAAGACGATACAGTTCTGACTCGCAGCGCCGCCAGTCGTCGCGAATAGCTTGATAGGTTTCAATCAGTTTGGGGTTTAGATCCGCCAAGATTGATTGCTTGGGTTGCAGATGAAAAAACACTGCTCCGCCACCCAGAAATGGCTCCACATAACGACCGGTAAATGTCGGGAAGTTGAAATCTCGGTTCGCCACAAGCCACCGCTTCCCCCCCACCCATTTAATAAATGGCTTCACACGCAGCTCCCTTGACAAGTTTGGGAACATTACGCGCTTGCCAAGCTCAACTCAAGGCAGCATTCCGCCGCAAAGAAGACGATCTTTTCAAGACCTGACACATCTAATTGTCGAGAGGGACACCCTCTCGACGCTCTCCCGTAAGGGGCCCCCGTTTTTCGGCGCGCTGTTTTCGACGCGCAGCAAAACGGGAGCCTTGAGACAAAGGTTTCCACCGCTGGTGTCTTTTTTACACCACAAGGAGACCTCCGATGCTCCATTCCCCCTACCAATTCGCCTTCGACTGGAAAGACCTGCTCCAGCGCGGCGACGTCGTTATGTTCCGCTTTCCCGTTTCCGAGGACGACGCGCCAACCGAGCCGCCAAAGGCACGCCCGTGCCTGGTGCTCGACGTCATCCACCGTCGTGGCGGCGCCTATGTCGAACTCGCCTATGGCACGACCTCCGAGGGCGGCGCCAATCGCGGCTATGAGGTGCTGGTCAAGCAAGCCGCCTCGCGTGCCGCAGCCGGCCTCGACAAACCTACGCGGTTCGTCGGCGCGCGGCGCATCACGGTCCGCATCGACCACGCTGGATTTGAATGCAGCGCCGATGAGCTTAGCCCCATCATTGGGCGTCTCGACGCGCCGCTGTTGGACCGGATGAACAATGTGCGCGCGCGAATCCAAGCAGAGGCCGATATCGCTGCGCATTACAGGGAAGAACGGCGCCAGGTGCAGACGCGCGGGACTCTCGAAGATCGCGGTTTCCATTAGGGAACCGCGCCTTTCAGCGCCCCGCACTCCAACCCAATTATAAAGGATATCCACTATGGAAATGCCAATCGACACCTCCGAAGACCTCACCGAGATGGCAGCCGCTTGCTACCCGCTTGCGCGTGTCGCCATTACCGCCATCAAGAACGATGTTCTCGAGCTCATCGCAGATGAACATCGCGAGTCGGCGCAGGCGCTATTGATGAACCTCGAGCAAGGCGACACCTTCAAAACCGCCAATCTGGATTTGCTACCGGCGCTGATCAAAGCGCTCGACGCGCAGATCGCCAAGGGCACGCGCTACGAGACATTCTACGACAACAGCGCCGAGAATGTTTCGCATAACAACAGCTGGAGCCAGACGCGCCTGACGCTGAACGCACAGCGGCTCCACTCGGCCAAATTGCACCTGAGAGATCTCTGTGCCTCGGTTTATGAGGTCTATGACCTTTTGCGCGCGCAAACGATGATTGAGGCCTATCGTTCGGCGGCGCCGGCCGAGATGCGGGCCTGAGGGTCCGTGTAAGGGCGCGCCGTCGCCTTCCCTGCTGCTACCAGATGACGGTGCGCCCGCAATAAAAAACGCCCGTGCGGGTCATCCCCGCACGGGCAAACGATCAACGCCAATGGCTGCGCTCTCATCGGTCTGTCGGAAGTGAATGACCACAGCCGAAGGAGAGACAAATGGCCATCACAAACCTGATCGACCTGATTGCCGAAGTTGCCGCGAACCGACTGGCCAAGGAAGCCAAGACGAAGACGGAAACACCAGAACAAGCCTGGCGACTTTGGGATTTTATTTTGAAGGTTGCAAGCTCGGGTTCTCGGCGCCGGCGCCGCCCGCTTGAGTTCCTGAAACTAATCGGCATTGTGGCGCCAAGGAGACTACTATGACCAAGCCAATCCGCGTCGCGATCTACGCCCGTTTCTCAACTGATTTGCAGAATCCAAAATCCACCGCTGATCAAGAACGGGAGTGCCGGAAGCACGCAGAGCGCGAAGGATGGACCGTAGTCGATGTATTCCAGGACGCCGCTCTTAGCGGTGCGGGTTTCGCAAATTCCCGGACACGGATTTCAGTAATTCCCGGACACACGTTTCGGTAAATCCCGGACAGGGATTTCGGTAATTCCCGGACGGTTCCGGGGGCCGGTCACCGTTGGTCATCGCC
>NZ_QDKM01000023.1:0-2500 GCF_003076755.1 Pararhodobacter oceanensis | reverse complement strand
AAAAGGTCGGGATGACTTGTGCCTAGGGGTGAAAGGCCAATCAAACTCGGAGATAGCTGGTTCTCCGCGAAATCTATTTAGGTAGAGCGTCAGACGAATACCTTGGGGGGTAGAGCACTGGATGGGTGATGGGGTCCCACAGACTTACTGAGCCTAACCAAACTCCGAATACCCAAGAGTACTATCTGGCAGACAGACGGCGGGTGCTAACGTCCGTCGTCAAGAGGGAAACAACCCTAACCTACAGCTAAGGCCCCTAATTCATGGCTAAGTGGGAAAGCAGGTGGGACGGCCAAAACAACCAGGAGGTTGGCTTAGAAGCAGCCATCCTTTAAAGATAGCGTAACAGCTCACTGGTCTAGATAAGCTGTCCTGCGGCGAAGATGTAACGGGGCTCAAGCCATGAGCCGAAGCTTAGGATGCACATTTATGTGCGTGGTAGCGGAGCGTTCTGTTCTGTATCTCATGTCTCTTTGACCACCTCGGTGGTCCCGGAGACGCGAGATCTGCTGTGAAGCCGGCCCGTGAGGGACCGGTGGAGCGTTCAGAAGTGAGAATGTTGACATGAGTAGCGACAAAGAGGGTGAGAGACCCTCTCGCCGAAAGTCCAAGGGTTCCTGCTTAAAGCTAATCTGAGCAGGGTAAGCCGGCCCCTAAGGCGAGGCCGAAAGGCGTAGTCGATGGGAACCAGGTTAATATTCCTGGGCCGTGAAGTGGTGACGGATCTCGAAGATTGTCTGCCCTTATTGGATTGGGCGGGCCGTTCAGAGGTTCCTGGAAATAGCCCTTCTATAAGACCGTACCCTAAACCGACACAGGTGGACAGGTAGAGCATACCAAGGCGCTTGAGAGAACCATGTTTAAGGAACTCGGCAAAATACCTCCGTAAGTTCGCGAGAAGGAGGCCCGGTCTCGACGCAAGTCTTGGCCGGGGGCACAAAAGAGGGGGTGGCGACTGTTTACTAAAAACATAGGGCTCTGCGAAGTCGTAAGACGACGTATAGGGTCTGACGCCTGCCCGGTGCTGGAAGGTTAAAAGGAGGGGTGCAAGCTCCGAATTGAAGCCCCAGTAAACGGCGGCCGTAACTATAACGGTCCTAAGGTAGCGAAATTCCTTGTCGGGTAAGTTCCGACCTGCACGAATGGCGTAACGACTTCCCCGCTGTCTCAAACATGGACTCAGCGAAATTGAACTGTGTGTCAAGATGCACACTACCCGCGGTTAGACGGAAAGACCCCGTGCACCTTTACTCCAGCTTTGCACTGGCATCAGGATTGTGATGTGCAGGATAGGTGGTAGGCATCGAACCGGGAACGCCAGTTCCCGTGGAGCCTCCCTTGAGATACCACCCTTCGCACTTTTGATGTCTAACTGCGGCCCGTTATCCGGGTCCAGGACCATGCATGGCGGGGAGTTTGACTGGGGCGGTCGCCTCCTAAACAGTAACGGAGGCGCGCGAAGGTTGGCTCAGACCGGTCGGAAATCGGTCGTTGAGTGCAATGGCAGAAGCCAGCCTGACTGCGAGACTGACAAGTCGAGCAGAGTCGAAAGACGGCCATAGTGATCCGGTGGTCCCACGTGGGTGGGCCATCGCTCAACGGATAAAAGGTACGCCGGGGATAACAGGCTGATGATGCCCAAGAGTCCATATCGACGGCATCGTTTGGCACCTCGATGTCGGCTCATCTCATCCTGGGGCTGAAGTCGGTCCCAAGGGTACGGCTGTTCGCCGTTTAAAGAGGTACGTGAGCTGGGTTTAGAACGTCGTGAGACAGTTCGGTCCCTATCTGCCGTGGGTGTAGGAGATTTGAGAAGAGTTGCCCCTAGTACGAGAGGACCGGGGTGAACGTTCCACTGGTGGATCTGTTGTGGCGCCAGCCGCAGTGCAGAGTAGCTATGAACGGACAGGATAACCGCTGAAGGCATCTAAGCGGGAAGCCCCCTTCAAAACAAGATCTCCCTTGAGAGCCGTGGAAGACCACCACGTCAATAGGCCAGAGATGTAAGTGCAGCAATGCATTCAGTTGACTGGTACTAATCGCTCGATAGGCTTGATTTGATCCAGTAACAGCAAGTTACCAATCAAAGCTTAAAGACAAACGAAAGACGGATTAATCCCCGACCGATGTTTCTGTTTCTTCTCCGGTTTGGTGGCAATAGCACGAGCAAAACACCCGATCCCATCTCGAACTCGGAAGTTAAGTGCCGTCGCGCCAATGGTACTGCGTCTTAAGACGTGGGAGAGTAGGTCACCGCCAAACCTGAAAAGAAACAGAAAAAATCTCTCTCATAACGATACCAAACCCAAACAGACACCCCCGGCGCGGGATGGAGCAGCCCGGTAGCTCGTCAGGCTCATAACCTGAAGGTCGTAGGTTCAAATCCTACTCCCGCAACCAAAATACCGCATGAATACAATGCCTTACGCCCCGCAAAATCGCGGGGCTTTTTGCTGTCCGCACGGCGTGGAAGCACTGTGTCCGTAATTGAGCTGACCTG
>NZ_QDKM01000022.1 GCF_003076755.1 Pararhodobacter oceanensis | reverse complement strand
ATCTCTCTCATAACGATACCAAACCCAAACAGACACCCCCGGCGCGGGATGGAGCAGCCCGGTAGCTCGTCAGGCTCATAACCTGAAGGTCGTAGGTTCAAATCCTACTCCCGCAACCAACTTTAGCGAACTCTCGCTGTCAGCCAAGCCCGCCTCACCGGCGGGCTTTGTTATTTCCAGCAGTTCCAACAGCTTGCCGCGCAGTTCAAGATGATGAACGCGCGCGCCGGCGTCCCATTCCACCGCAACCGTATCAATCAGCGCGTGAAGTTCTTCACTCGCACGCCCTGAGACGTCCTCATTGGAGAGCGTCGTGACGAGATCATCGACATAGGCTTGATATAGCGCCGGTAGATCGCTGGGGAGCGAAATTGTCTCCGGCACCAGTGCATCGCGTTTGCTGCGCGCGCTGGAGAGTTCCTCATCGACCTTGTTCAGCTGCGCGACGATCGGCGCAGAATAGTCACCATCTTCCACCGCCTTGATTAGATTTGCGTGTCGTGTCGCCAACTGGCGAATGTTGTCGTCGTGGAGGCGCAGCAAATCATTGAGGTCTTTCTCCTTGGATTTTGTGCGTGCAAAAAGTCTCTCTCTAAATTCTTCGTAAGCCTCATCTTGCATCAGGCCGGTCTTCAACCCCGAAAGGATCGAGAAAGCGGCGTCCTGCTCTTTCAGCCCTGGCATACCGGCGCAAATGGCTGCGCCTTTCTCCTTTGCATTGGCGCAATAATACCGACGTGTTTTGCCGCTGCCCGCAATTGTCAGGTTACCGCCGCACTGCCGGCACGACAACAAACCCGACAGGAGATACTTACGGCGCCGCATTGTTTGCGAGACCGAAAGGCCATTGGCTTCCCCTGGCGCTTTGTTTGCCCGTGCGCGCTGCTGGCCAGATTGGCGTTGTTTAACAGCGTCCCACAACGTTTGCTCGACCAGGCGCAATTCCGGCATCTCGAAGACAATCCAGTCTTCTTGCCGGTTCAGCCGCGAAACCCGTCTGCCGGTCTCAGGGTGTTTCGAATAGCGCAGGCGATTCCAAACCCTCCGCCCGATATACAGCTCGTTGTTCAGGATGCCGGTGCCGCGCTCGCGGTTGCCGTTGATTGTGGTCTGGCGCCAGTGTCCCGAACCAGCGCCGCGTCCGCGCGGCGCCGGGATGCCATCAGCGTTGAGGCCAGCCGCGATCTGTATGGGTGATTTGCCCTCGGCATATTCCTGGAAAATACGCTCTACGATCGGCGCTTCTAAGTCGTTGATGTCCAGTTCGCCTTTGGCAGCGTCTCCCGCGCTCGTCCGGCGCGCACGATAGCCGAAAGAGAGACCGCCGGCGCTCTTGCCCGCTTCAATCTTGCCAACCAGGCCACGGCGGGTTCTGTAGGACAGTTCTTCGAGAAAAATTTGCGCAAAGGTGCCGAGGATCCCGATGTCGAAGATCCCGAGCTTACCTCTGTTCAGTTGGTGCAACTCACAATCGACGTGCCGTGCTTCTTTGTAGAAGGCCATCAGGAACTCGAGATCGCGCGCCAGACGATCAAGGTGCTCGAATAGCACGACGTCGATCTTGCCCGCCTTCACGGCCGCGAGCAGTGCCTCGACGCCAGGGCGGCCCTTGGTTGCGCCGCTTGCGGATTTCAGAAATACCGGACAGCGATTACGCTAATTCCCGGACAGCCGTTTCAGTAATTCCCGGACAGCACGGGCACGGCTGATCATCTGCCTGCAATCAGGTTTCGGTTTGGATA
>NZ_QDKM01000021.1 GCF_003076755.1 Pararhodobacter oceanensis | reverse complement strand
GACGCTGGAAACCGTCGCCGCCATTTGCGACACTACCTCCATGGACCCGGCGACAATCGCCGCCCTGTAACTGCGGCCAAGCCAAGGCCGAAGAACAAAGTTACACCAGTTCCTGGGACACGATCCAAGTTAAACGAATGTGATTTGATTGTAATGTCGTCCCATGGGCGACGCGGCGTTCAGCAAACGATGATGTGGAGGACCTGCAAACATTTCTGCCACGCTGAACCCATCGACTGCTTTCCACGCTGCTCCCAGATCTCGCCAGCGCCCCTTTGAAAAAATCTGATTTACCGAAACCGCCGCGTAAGTTGATGTCAAAGCCCCTTTACCACCTGCAGTTGTCTCGACTATACTTCATGGCAACTGCCATTTTACTATCGATTGCCAAAGTTGAGGGACCTATGCAGAGTATACGTCTTGGACTGGAAGCGGCACCGGACTTCCTGGCGAAGGCTCGCAGAGAGCTTCTTCGTTTCAAAAGCTTTGAAGATTCTGCTGATAAAGCGGATCACGCCTTAAACCTCGCTCTTACAATCGGTCAGCTCGGGAAATGGACCTACCATCACGGCATCGAACAAGGCGTCTCACTCGGCGGGCTTTTCGCATTCATAGAACGTGCCCACAACAGCAATGCCTCAGTAAAGCTGCTACACAAGATTGCAGGAACGACGAAACATCATACTTCCAGTCGGCGGATTGTGCTGGAAATAAAGGTTAGTGAAGTTGGCCCTTGCCAATTAACGATACAACAATTCGACCTCGGCATCGACGACTGGCAACCACAAACCCATGTGGCGGGTAGTCGACTTCTTGGCATTCGCTCATTAATTAAAGACAATGAAATTGTTGGGCTCGAGTCAGCTTTTGAAGGATTGGCGGTTACCGAGAAGCGCAATGGATTGTTTTTTGATCCCGTCTGCGAAGATGCGATTGGCTTCTGGAGCAAAACAATCCTCGAATTAGAAGCCGGAAGGCAACCTCCATGGCTTTCATGTCGAACTTCGACGATTCACCCTCTCGGATTGGCCGGGGGTAGAAAGGGTCGAGAACGCAGCTCCGGCGTCGCAATGTCAGGCTCCGCCGCCCAAAGATAATCCAACCAAAGACGTGGTGCTTGCGAAACGCAAATCCCGTGCGCTCATCTCATTGCTACGATCGACGTGGATCGCCTGTCAATTTGCGCCCGACGGAGTGTGGCGGCCAAAGGACAGAAATAGGTCATGACCTTAGCCCTGATTGAGAATTTGACTAATTCTTGGTATCTCCTCCGTCCGTATGGGCTGATGTATATTCCAGAATTTCCACGCCTGATGTGTCAGCCACTTATCGTGCCCATATATTTCACCAATTCTCCTATCAATATCGGCACTTAACAGTTCATCTCTACCAATTGTCTTATTTGATTTATTTCGTTCAATTCCTTGAATCAATTCTCGTGCATTTGGCAGCACTGGGAGCAGTAGGTTTTTGATGCTATTCTCGACCCCGGACAACATCAGAATCTTTAGATCAAATCTTTTGATCACGTCCATTCTCCAGCCCTGAGGTGTCCAATGGGGATCCGGTGATAACTCAGTCTCACCTTTTAGATTCAGCTCAATCCAATCGAGCAGGATCATACAGTTTTTCCGATGTTCATCGATCGACGCAGGATCCCCAATCAAGCCATATCCGTCCAACAAGACTTGCCGAAGCGGAACAAAGCGCGAGCTCCCTGCTCCGACGACTTTATCGAAGTAAAGCGAGAAAAATCGATCAACAGGATTCCTGAATACCGTAAAGGCAAATTCGTTGTTCCGTATATCCCCATCGCTGTAACCATGGTCGGACGCTCGCGGGAACACGTGATCTGCATCGTGAATACGATTTGGTTTTTCATGATCACCCTGATGATCAATGCGCCAAAGCAAATTCTTTACAAATGTACAACCACACTTGGGAATAACTAGATACTGTATCTCTGGCAGCGAGTTGGTGGAAAACAATCGGTGAGCCAATTCACTCATTTACTAGTCCGTTTATGCAAAAAATTCGAAGTGGTGCTGTCATGTAATTATCCTACAAAAATGCATCACTCATCTTCATTGTCGTCAAATTCGGAAAAGCCAAATTCATGCGCTGATACAGATCCATTTGAAAGGTCAATAATACCTTGGAACATTGCTGCCGCTTGACGCAAATGGTTTGCAGCTACCATTTCCAAAGCTAGAGCCGCTCTGTGCCGGTTCAGAGGCAAACCCTCTGGAAACTCATCGAGAACAGATTCTGCTCGGAGCAATACCTCTAAAAGCGCAGCTGTCTGCGACAAATCACTCCTATCAGAGTTCTCGCCAGGATCTTTGCGGAGGTGAAGGGTGGCCGATCCGTCGCCATGTGTTTGATAGTGCATCGTCGGCATACGCTATGTCACTGCTTTCTGTAGAAAATCTCAAAAAAATGAACATGTCGATTCTGTTCGCAAGACTATGACCGACTTTTCTAAGCAATGGAAGTTTGCGTCGGTCGCCTGCAAGCTCATAGGAAAAGGCACCTGTGTTGCGCGACGAGGCCCGCGTCGGAGCAGCGGCGAAATGCCTCAAACCAACACGATGAGCCAGGTCGCCCCCTACCGCTTTCCCATCTTCTATTCAATTTTGCGCAGTGACTGATTGTCTCACGTCGGCTTACGGCGAGCTCCATGTGGATGGATGCGGCTTGATACGGCTGTCGACGCATCTCTCTGGCGGCAGATGACGCTCCGTCCGAGGGTGAGTATGATAGACTGCCGTTGCACAACTTAAGGGAGGCAACGCCGCAACTCTTCAGGATCAAGTTGTCATTTACCCACCTCAATCACGGCCGCCCATCACAAGTTTCCGTAGCCAAAAGAACCAGCTTTCTCCCGGCCGAAATGAACCAATAAGCTGTTGTTCATCGCAAGCGCCGAAAGCCCCGACCACCTCGGCTTCCTTTCAATTGCGCGGCGCTCGCCATCCTGCTGCTTGTGCCTCCGCTTCGTCACAAAACCAACGCTCACCATTGGCTTCAGTGACTATGGTGCGCGCGTAGTTGGGTGACCAAGGTGTATGGTAGATGCGCTCGCCGCGCCTGTTGATGTTCCCCTTGATGGGGCATCCTACTCTTGGAGAAGCCTCTGCTGCCCGCTCCCACCGGTTTGAACGCCATTCCCATGGCGGGATTGCTTCGGCCCGCCAGACGCCACGCCCATCAGCCCGTGCATGAGCTTCATCAGAAACGTAGTCATCGCTGTATCGAGTAAAGGCCCATGCAAGCCCTTCCGCAACCAGGGCACGCGCCAAATCTTCGCCAGTATCTGAATAACAGCGCGCAATGACGCGATTGTAGGCGTCACGATCTAGCGCATCGCACGAAACACTGCGGCCATCGATCAAGTCAGTCAACCGCCTTGTTGCGTATGCGCCGCATCGCCAATCCCCACCCTGCGATGTCGGGCAAGTCTGCCCAGTCTCAGCGGTATCTATGCCGTGCAATCGAATCCTGACGGGGCCGATATCAATTGTATCCCCGTCAACGATGTTTGCCGTGCCAACAATTTGAACTGATGCGACAGTTGGATTAGGCCATCCAAAGATTGCCGTAACGCCTAAAGCAACTAGAATCGAGCGCATCAAGGCCCAATGCCACGTCATGTCATCTACCTAGTTACGGTTCCCATTACCTCTCGTCGCCCAAAACACAATCAGTTGCAAGCTCTTGGCGAATACTCAATAGTGAAAAAATTTGAAATCCGGATTGCGAAGTGGACAAATTGAACGGGCAAATGAGCGTTGATGATGTAACCGCCCCCGTCGGCATCTGTGTGCCAAGATGGGTCTTAGAAGACCCAAAAAGAGGAGTGGTCATCTCAGAATTTTTCACGGTCGGGCTCAATCAGGCAAAGAATGTATTTCAGGCCGCTGGCGCGGTTGGCGCGAAAGCCTCACAGCGAATTCAGGCTTGAATCTAGATGCCTTAATGCATCTTTACCCACTTGAAATTATACCCTTGACGCGACAACCACAACCCAACACACTCACCTTTAGCGGGTGTATTTAATGGGTGTCTCAATGCGTTTTATCCTAATTTTAGCCGTTGTGTTTCTGGCTCTTGCGAGTGCCGCTCTTGCCCACAGCGGAGGACTGAATGCTCAAGGCTGCCACAACAATCGGCGAACAGGCGATTATCATTGCCATCGCACCCAGAGTTCATCGTTGGCTCGCACAATAAGGCCAGCGAACACCGCTCGACCTTCAGTCAGAGGTAGTTACCGGAACTGCACTGAGGCCAGAGCAGCTGGCGCAGCACCAGTATTTCGCGGTGACCCTGGATATGGACGACACCTAGATCGTGATAATGATGGAATCGGGTGCGAATGAGTTTAGACACGAAACGATTGCCGATAGTGCGCGACGAACGAATAAGACATAGAATAATATCACAGGGAGTGGGAAGCGGAAGTTCGCTGCGCCTTGCGCCAAAGTCTGAAATCAGCAAGAGTGCCATAAGGTGATTTCCGGCTCAGAGGTCCCTATCGGCCAATTGGCTAATCTGACTGGACGAGAGAAATATGGTCGAAAACGAAACTGATAAGTTCTCGGCAGGCGAGCAGAGCCTTGGATATATTTACCAAGGTCGTCTTGCGTTGCTTCGTCTCCTTCAGCTTCCAGAAGATGCGGCAGTCTTCATTGAAAAAGACGACGATCTCGATTTTATTGACTCCGAAGGCGGTAAGTCTTTGGCTTCGCTAAAGCACAAGGTGATTGGCGATAAACTGTCAGACCTGTCGACTGATTTCTGGAAATCAGTCAATATTTGGCTGATACGATACAAGCGGGATGGCCTTGCTGCGTCAAATCTGCAGTTCTTCCTTTTTACCACCGGCACCGTGTCAACCGATTCATTTCTTGCTCGCTTCCTCCCGGAGCAGGCCTCCGATTCCAGGCATGAGGCAACACTGACCGAACTGGCCACCGATGCGCTCAGTAGGTCAAAGTCCAAACTCATTAAACCGATTGCCGTTGCGTTTAACGAATTGAGCGACTCAGCGAAGCAAGACTTTCTCGAGCGCATCCTGATCATGGATGGGAACCCGCGCATCAGTGACATCCCGGCGATCATACGGGAAAAACACATGCGAAGCATAAGACGCGAACACCGCCAGTTCGTCTTAGAACGACTGGAAGGTTGGTGGACCGATGCTGTGATCAAGCAGTTGACTGGCGCCAGACCGGAAGAGATTTTTGGCCACGAAGTCTCGGATAAGCTTTCCAACATCACCGAGGAATACAAAACAGACAATCTGCCAATCACCTTCCGCGGAAAGGTGCCCGTCAGTGAGATTGACACCGATGCCGATCCGCGCCTTTTCGTCAAGCAAATGCACGAGATAGGCATCTCTTCCAGCCGTATCAGAAGTGCGATCCTAGATTACTATAGAGCATTCGAGCAGCGGTCGGCTTGGGCGCGCGAAAACCTGCTCGTGTCGGGAGAGGTGGAGGATTACGAGGATCGACTCGCAGAGGAATGGAGCCGCTACAGGGACTTTGTTTTCGAGAAGCTCTCGGACGACAGCGCCGAGGATGCGCTGCGCGAAGCCGGAGCCACGCTCTACAAATGGGCAGAATTTGAGACCGGCAAGATCGAGTCCCTTCGCATTCGCGCGTGCGTGACGGAACCCTATGTCGTCCGAGGCAGCCTTCACATTCTCGCTGATACCACGCCTGAACCTAGAGTTTATTGGCATCCACGATTTATCGAACGCGTATGCAAAGTGTTAGGGGTGACCTCGTGAAACGATGGGACCAACGCCCGTTCGAGATTCGTAATCTATTCAACCCGGCATTTTGCGGCTTGGTCTTATTCCGTTCGTTGAACGCATATGAAGACGAAGATGCACGAGGCATGCCATTTTCACTGTCACTACTCGTCCTGCCGCTCTGCTTGCACAAGGACTCGCGCGAGGTAATTGTCAGTAGTCCGCGCAGATACCTGCTTAAGACGACGGAGAAGAACCAGCAACTGATGGTGGGCTTCGGCGATCGGGTTTCGGAGATGCTACCCTATGCCTTCGAGGGATTTGGTCTGCTTATGGAAAGGGGCTGCATCAATGTCGCAGATAACGGCCGCATCCAAACCGTGCCCAAGAAGGTGCGCAAGACCGTCAGTGGAACAGCCGAGACTGTTAACTGCCAAAAAGTTGCGCGGATAATTGGTAGAGAATTTGCACGCATTGCCGACCGGGCAACCATTTACGCAACATTCGGAATTCGCCCATGAAGATCAGGTCCATCCACATTTACAGCCATGACGGCCAGCGTCGTGACCTCCAGTTTAAGGTGAAAGGGCTTAACGTCATCACCGGTCGCTCCTCGACCGGCAAGTCCGCGCTCTCTGAGATTATCGAATATTGCATGGGACGATCCACATTCAACGTCCCCGAAGGCATCATCCGCGACAAGGTGGCCTGGTTCGCCGTGATCTACCAGTTCGAGAAAGAGCAGGTGCTGGTCGCCAAGCCGACCCCGCCTCGCGGTGGCGCCAGTTGCCGCACAGCAATGCTGCGAAGGGGTTCCGAACTGCAGATACCCGAGTTCAAAGATCTGGTAGTCAATACCGACGACGATAGTATCGTCGAACTGTTGTCCCGCCTGCTTGGTATTCCCGAGAACCGTACCGAAGTCGCGCTTGAGCAGAGCCGCGCCAGCTACAACGCGAACGTCAAGCACACCTTCTTCTATCTTTTCCAGAAGCAGGGGCTGGTAGCCAACAAGGACCAACTTTTCTACCGTCAAAACGAGCAACACCTTCCGCAGGCGATACGCGACACACTGCCGATCCTACTCGGCGTCTCCTCCCACGACCGCTTCGAACTGGAAGCCAATCTACGCATTGCACAGCGGGATCTGAGGATCAGCAACAAGAAGCTGGAGCAAGCGCTCGATGCCGTCGATACGTCGCATGAGCAGGCCATCAGCCTCTACTCGGAAGCGACGGCTGTTGGGGTGATCGGAAGCGCCGATGAAAATCAAAATGCAGACGCAGTCATTGAAGGATTGAGCTCTGTCCTGTCTTGGCAACCTGAAAAGGTGCCTGACGACGACGCTAGCCGGATTTCCCTGTTGGAAGAAGAGCTGGCTCAACTGCGCCAGGATCGGCGAGACACTCAGGCAAGAATTGATTCGGCGCGACAGTTCGCCAAGAGGGCGGGCGGCTACGAAAACGAGGCCACTGAACAAATAGATCGTCTCACTTCGATCAAGTCACTGCCAAAGAATCCCGACAGCGGCGAATGGCAATGGCCATTCAGCGAACGGAACCTAGCGCTCGACTCCCCGCTTGCTGCCGTCCTGCTAAACGAGCTTGAATCGCTAGATAAGGAATTGCGCGTCGCCACCGGTCAGCGCCCCAAGCTCGAAGCCTACTTGGCTGAATTGACTGCTCAGGCGGACGGCATCGCAGCCGAAGTCAGACAGAAAGAAACTGAGCTTTCCGCTGCGATCGCAGCCAACGAGGTCATTGCCCAAATGGGCAGTCGCAACAATGCTGCCGCGCGCGTGGTAGGCCGTATCAGCCTTTTCTTGGAAACGCTCCCTCAGAACGAAGAACTTGCCAGACTTAAATCGGAGAATCGCCGTCTCATCAAGCGGGTGACGCAACTCGAGGAGGAAATCGGCACCGACGATAGCGACGAGCGCCTAGCCTCAATTCTCAACAACATCTCTGCGCAAGTCACGCGGTTCATCCGGAAATTCGAGGCCGAATTCCAAGACTTTCCCGCGCGGCTCAACCTATCACAGTTGACGATCATCTTCGATCGGCCTGAGCGTCCGGTCCCTATGAGTCGCACAGGAGGCGGCGAAAACCATCTAGCCTATCACCTTTCTGCACTACTCGCTCTGCACCTATTCGCTGCGCAAAACAACCGCCCAATCCCACGCTTCCTGTTGATCGATCAGCCGACCCAAGTCTACTTCCCGTCCGAAAAAGTCTACAAAGAGGCCGACGGCTCTTTCCAAAAAACAGAGGCTGATGCGGATCTAAACTCGGTTCGTCGCTTGTTCGATCTGCTGTTGAAGTATACCCAGGATGACGTACCCGGCTTTCAACTGATCGTCACCGAGCACGCGAACCTCCGTGATCAGAGGTTTCAGGACGCATTGGTCGAAGAGCCTTGGACCAAACCCCCAGCGTTGGTTCCTGAGGAGTGGCCAAGCCTCGACGGGGTTTAAGGTCGAGTGCATTTGTGAGGATTCTAAACACGGACGCCCATTGAAAGTCAGACGTTTGAATAGCCCCTAGATTTGTAGACGCCTTGCTTGGTAATTTTGGAAGCAAGGAGGACGATATGTCCGGAGGTAGATTCACAAACGAGTTCAAGCGCGATGCAGTGGCCCAGGTCGAAGATCGGGGGTATCCGGTGCGCGAGGTGGCCGAGCGGTTGGGGGTCAGCACCAAGTCGATTTACACTTGGCAGAAGCAGTTTTCACGGCCGGCGAAAGTGGTCCAGGAGGTCGATGTCCAAGCGGATGAGATCCGCCGGCTCAAGCGCGATCTGGCCAGGGTTACGGAGGAGCGGGACATCCTAAAAAAGGCGACCGCATACTTCGCCAGGGAGTCCCGGTGAGGTATGCCTTCATTGCTGAGAACCGGCTGACCTTTGCGGTCAGGGCGATGTGCCGGATGCTGCGGGTTCATCCCAGCGGCTTTGTAAACAGGCAGGCCCCTTGGCTATCCCACCAAATGATCTTCAAAAGATCGCCACGGCGACCGCGGAAGACGAACATGTGGCCGCAATACGGATCCTCGGCCAAAACCTGTTCAGCCTGTGCCGCCAGCGTGTTGAACCCTCGCCGCATGTCCGTGACGCCGGCCGCCAGCCAGACCCGCGTGTTGCTTGGCACCGGGATCATTGCGCCAGTGCCTCGACCATCGCCACGATCGCTGACAGTGCGGATTTCAGAAATACCGGACAGCGATTACGCTAATTCCCGGACAGCCGTTTCAGTAATTCCCGGACAGCACGGGCACGGCTGATCATCTGCCTGCAATCAGGTTTCGGTTTGGATAGTTTCGGT
>NZ_QDKM01000020.1 GCF_003076755.1 Pararhodobacter oceanensis | reverse complement strand
AAACCAAACCTTAGCCGAAGAACAACCATGGCCGCCAAGCGACCCGCGCGGGCCTCGCTTCGCTATGCGAAGGCTCCGCTCAGCCCGCACTACCGGCGGGAGTTACACCAACTGTTGGGACACTGCTTTAACTTGGCGATCCGGACAATGGCTTCGGCGGGTGATGCAACGATCTCATGAACCAATTTGACGTCGATTTCGTAGTCCTGTGCCCTATAGCTTCATTTCACGCGACCATAGGGCGGCAGCGTCTATTTTGGGATGTTGGGGCCAAAAAATAGCCGGCTCATCGGAACTTGGGTTTTCGCGACGTGGGTTTCAGGCCGCATCAATCTCCTGTTCGGCGATCCAATCTTCGCGACCGCGCTGCTCGACCGGCTATAACACCGTGCCGTGGTCATCCGGATTGAGGGCGCGAGCTACCGGCTTCACAGGCATGTCGACCTCATTCCCGAACATGTCCGGACAAACGCCTCGATCGCTCCGCCGCCGCCGCCGAAACGCTGCGGCCGACCACATGCCGATGACCTGACGCATGGATCTCGACGCCCAGAGATTTGAGAAACGAATTCGTAGCGCACATTGTGAAACGCACTTCCCGAAATGAGGTGGGAAACATCTCGCAGGGCGCGACACGCGCTAGAATGAGAGGCCGGCACACCGCTTACCGCCAAACACCGTTTGGTAAAGGATCAGTACGGCCTCGGCATCTTTAACGGGTACTTAAGGGGCTAGAATTGCATATTGTCGCGCATTGGGTTTCTCAGAAGTAAGATGTTTTTTGTGTGCATGTGAACGCATATGGCGTCTCCATCATCGCCATCGGCGCAACCGATCCAGCTATCTGCCGTTGGCGGAAGAAAATCCCTGTCGATGACATGCGCTTGTAGCTGGGAGACAATTGTCCGGACTTCGAACCCACACGTTCCTAAATATCTACAATCGAACTCGATTGTCCGGTCATCTTTGTAGTGAATCCTTCTAACTACCCTGAACAGCTCATAAAAGGAATTGAACCCCAAGCATTCGCTTGTTGCATACCCATCAGTCCCTCGGACGCTGCAAATTTGTGACCACTCCGAAAATCTTCGATGCAACTCCTGAATGGTCTGATCGTTATTTCCGCTTTGGATACAAGTAATGTCGAGGCCATCCTGACTGGCTCCAATAGGTCCAAGAAAAACATTCCAACCTGTGTCGAAAACGCAAGCCATTCCGGCGTCTTCAATAACATGAATTTGCTCTGCGATAGACATCGACCAGTTTATTCCTCGAACAGAAATAGGCTCGGCCTTAACGCTATCGGAAAAGCCTAGAGCTGCGCAAAACGTCGCAACAATAACTGCGATACTCAACTTCATCGTGAAAGCCTTTATATGGGAAGGTCGTCATTTGCCCCAGTGGCGTGCCGTCTGATGCAAGGATTGTCGCTATTTGGTCGGTGATCAAGTCTTTTCGTCCCTTTGCGGCACCTGCATAGGCGGGAACGCACTAATGCACGCAGGCAGCATGAGGTGCTCCCCATTCTTCGGACAGGATCTGGCGCTTTTTAAGCTACTCTCTGCTCCTGATGATCGGATTTGGTTTCGTCTTTTCTTAGGGTCAGGACCCATTGATTTTAGGTTGCCGGCATGATTCACGGTTCGAAAAACGAGCGGTGACATGTCTGATCTCTTCTGGTTGAGCGACGCGCAAATGGCGCGTCTTGAACCTTATTTTCCCAAGTCCCACGGCAAGCCACGGGTCGATGATCGGCGGGTCTTGAGTGGCATTATTTTCATCAACCGCAATGGCTTACGTTGGCGGGATGCGCCTAAGGAATACGGTCCGCACAAGACGCTCTACAACCGTTGGAAACGGTGGAGCGACAACGGCATCTTCGCCCGCATGATGGTCGGCCTGGCGGCGGATCACGGTGAAGAAAGGACGGTCATGATCGACGCCACCTATCTGAAGGCCCATCGCACGGCGTCCAGTTTGGGCGTCAAAAAGGGGGGCGTGGCCGCCTGATTGGCCGCACAAAGGGCGGCATGAACACCAAATTGCACGCCATCTGCGACAGCCAAGGACGGCCGATCAGCCTCTTCGTCACCGCCGGTCAGGACAGCGACTGCATCGGTGCGGCGGCTCTGCTGAGCAGTTTACCAAGCGTCGATTGGCTGCTCGGAGATCGCGGATATGATGCCGATTGGTTCAGAGATGCGTTGGAAAACAAAGGCATACGCCCATGCATCCCCGGCCGGAAGCAACGAAAAGTCCCCATCAAATACGACAAGCGTCGTTACAAGCGGCGCAACCGCATCGAGATCATGTTCGGCAGGCTCAAAGACTGGCGGCGTGTGGCGACCCGATACGACCGCTGCCCACAGGTGTTCCTCTCCGCCATTATGCTCGCCGCTATCGTCATCTATTGGCTATGAGTCCTGAGCCTAGGTATATGCATTTTTCGGCTCATAAACACGACCGCGCTTGTGAGCGTCTTACTGCCAATGGTGGGTATCGGCTTTACACTCTGGAACAAGAGGTTGAGATGTTCGCGCTATTGCGGTCGACGGCCACCTGCCGCTTCTGGCGACCTCGGTCATCGGAGGCCGTGGCGAAAGCGGAACGGAGGTGACGAGATCTTGCGTGGGTGCGATGCTTTGTGTCCCGGCGGAGATGCCACGACCTTGAAGACCTACGGCCGTTGCAGTGAGGATGCAGCGTTCTGGAGCTTCATGCTCGCTGGCTCTATACCACGGTGACGATAAGGAATTACGAACCACCGGTTGTCACGACAGGGCCGCGTGATGCTGTGCGCTGATTGACCCGACAGATGCTCGCGGCAATTGATCGCCGCGACTAAATAAGCGATTATAAGGAAGCCTAGGCATGGCAGTCGACGATCAAGATACTCCCATGCGGATTTCTCAGCAGCGGTTTAAGCTGCGGGTCTGGATGACGTCTCGGCTTTGGGCGCAGGTAATGCTGGGCATGGTCTTGGGGTTTGGACTTGGCCTGCTGTTGAGCGAGTCTGCGGGTGTCATCGATCCTGAAACCGCAGAAGTCATCGGGCATTGGCTGGCCTTGCCGGGGCGCATATTTCTGGCGTTGATCGCGATGGTGCTGGTTCCGCTGATCTTCTCGTCGATCGTGGGCGGGTTGTCAGGGGCAGGGTCCGGCGAGGAGTTGCGCTCGGTCGGCTTGCGGCTCGCGGCCTTCATCCTTGCGACCGCGACAGCGGCGGCACTGATCGGAGTTGCGCTTGCGCAGTGGCTGCGGCCCGGTGTCGGGTTGGCCGGGTTTTCGCAAGGAACCTCCGCCGACACACCGTCCTCGAACGGCGAAATGCCGGACCTGCCGGACCCGCCCGCGCAGGTCTCTTTGCCTGATATGATCGTGGAAATTCTACCGACGAACCCCACAGCTTCGATCGTGCAGGGCGACATGCTGGCCGTGGTGGTTCTGGCGTTGCTGGTTGGCATCTCGGTCACGCAGGTGCAGCCGGTGCGCGCAAAACCCTTTCTCGCCCTCATGGATGCCTTGCTGTCGATCTCCATGAACATCGTGAAGTGGGCGATGTTTCTGGCGCCTTTCGCGGTCTTCGGATTGATGGCGCAGCTGGTGATGCGGATGGGGTTCGAGACCATGATCGGCATCTCGGGCTACGTCGGAACCGTGCTGCTGGGGCTGGCGCTGCTACTGGCCCTATATCTGCTGATCGCTTTCGTCTTTGCACGGATCACGCCTATGCGGTTTGTGAAGGCCGCGGGCAGCAATCTGCTGTTGGCGTTCTCGACGTCCAGTTCCTCGGCGGTGATGCCGGTGACAATCCAGTCCGCGCGACAGCTCGGCGTGCCGGAAAATATTGCCAATCTGGTGGTGCCCTTGGGGGCGACGATGAATATGGCCGGCACCGCGCTGTATCAGGCGGTGGCGATCTTGTTCCTGGCGCAACTCGCCGGCATTGAGCCGACACCGGTGCAGATCGCGGTGGTGGTTGGGACGCTTGTCGCCTCCAGCATCGGCGCACCTGGCACACCAGGGGTAAGTATCGCTATTCTGGTCAGCGTCGCCACGAATATGGGGATCCCGGTCGAGGGCATGGTGATCATCCTGGGCGTTGACCGGTTGCTCGACATGTGCCGGACCTCGGTCAATGTCACCGGCGATCTGGTCGCGTCAGTGCTGCTGCGGTCTGTCGGGCGGGAAACGGCGCGGGCGAGTTGAGTATCGTTCAGGGTTGCAGCTGGCCAAAATATGCCCGATTTACCCAACGCTTCAACGGCTAGGCAAGATGCAGATGGGGATCGTTCTCGGTGATGTATGCGGCGCGACATACAAGGTGAGAATCCACGTCAATCACGATGAGCCCGCGGGTTTGAGGACGCGCAGGTGGGTATTTCTTTGAGGCACTGTGGACCTGTCGCGCGGCTTGCCGAACATCTTGTCGTGGCCGGTGAGTCTGGTCACACGAGATCCCGAGGATCACTTCCGGCTCATTGTTGCCGTCGCCAGACCCGAGCCGGGCCCGCACTGCCTGCGGAATAGGTGATCAATGTTTGGCCATCGGGGGCGATTACGGCGTCTTCGGCGGGGGCTTCCAGGATTTGCAAAACATTTCCGCCATTAGTCTCGACAATCGCGCTGCTCCCATCCGCGGACAGCACGAAGATCGTTTTGCTGAGCGGGATGAAATGCGCGGTGATTATCTCTTGGGCGGTCATCTCTTGCGCACCGGTGTTGGCGTTCCAGACCGCCAGAGTATTGCTCTCGTCCAGCGTCAGCAGGCGCGCGCCGTCAGTCGAGAACTCGCCGTAGCGCAGTGGCGCCGCAAATCCTTCGAGTGTCAGCACGGGCACGGTGTCAGCGTCCCAGTTTTCCAGCGCATCCCAAAGCCGGACGGTGGGGGCGGCGACCGGACGCCGGATGCCGCCGCCGAGATGCACACGCTCCGGATCAATCGGCGCCAAACTCGCAAGCCGCTGGCGCAACGGATCCACGGCCAGCAGCTCCTCATAGGGACCGTATGAACCCGGCAATCGCGCATAAGCCGCTTCGCAAATCTCACCGGTGCAGCTGCGGCGCAGCCCGTCCATTTGATAGGTGAGAGTGAAGCCCGACGAAGCCACGACCAATTCATCTCCGTCCTGCGAGAGGGTCATCGCACCGTGCGGGCGCGTGGCGTCGGTCTCGATGGTGGCGAGGGGGTCGCCGGTTTGCGCATAGACCGAGAGCGGCCCGTAGGTGCTCGAGGCGATATAGGTCTGCCGGAATGGGTCATAGAGCACATCATTCACTAGAAATTCGCTGTCGAAAGCCAGATCCAGCATGGGTTCGCCGCTGGTGATTGCCCAACTGCGCAGGCTGCGGCGCGAATGGGCGTAGACTTGCGCCAAGGTCATGCCCGGCGTGTTGGCAGGCTGGGTAAATCTGATCGGCAGCAAGCTTGGAAACACCCCGTCCAGTGTCGCGATCGCAAGCCCGTCGCGCAGGGTCCAAACGCGCCCGCGGAACCGGCCGTCCTGACTCCACAGTGTGCCGGCGACCAGATCGCCCGATACTGAGACACTCAGTGGCCCCAATCGCTCACCCGGCGCGGCTTCCAGTTGACCTATGGGGTGCCAATGGGTCTGCGCGGCGAGCGCGCTCGTTGAGGCGGCCAGTGCCAAAAGCCCTGCGATGACGGTCTTCATTCGGCGACTCCTCACTTGCTCGGTCCAGTT
The DNA here is from genome assembly GCF_003076755.1 of Pararhodobacter oceanensis. Classification (GTDB taxonomy): domain Bacteria; phylum Pseudomonadota; class Alphaproteobacteria; order Rhodobacterales; family Rhodobacteraceae; genus Pararhodobacter; species Pararhodobacter oceanensis. Next base: position 4,789 of record NZ_QDKM01000020.1, on the reverse strand, counting down.
GTTTGGCGATCATCGAGGTAGAGCTATGTGTATTGGGTCACTCCAAAGGCGCCCGAACCCGCGCAGAGCTGGCGGTCGCGACGCCGAAGGACCGCGCGCCAAGCTCGGACGTTGGAACTCTCGGCTCCTGTTTTTACACCCTATCGTATGACAAGAACAGGGATTGATGTATTTACCAACACTTCCGAGGTTTGGCTTCCGAGCAGCAACTTCTGAACGCCGCGGCGCCCATGGGACGACATTACAATTAAATCACATTCGTTTAACTTGGCGATCCGGACAATGGCCTCGGCGGGTGATGCATCGATCTCATGAACCAGTTTGACGTCGATTCCGTAGTCCTGTGCGCGCGCTTTAATAACCGAAAACCGCTCTTTCATAACAGCTTCGAGCTGCAGATCATAACGTGCGGCGACATCTTCTACGCCGGCCAGATTTGCTACTCGAGCAACTTCAGGATTTAGTGGCTCGGAAACAGTCAAGATCGTCACCTCTGCCTCCAGGGAATTTGCAAGTTCCAACCCCTGCTCAAGTCCTTTGAGGGCGAGCTCAGACCCGTCAGTGGCTACGAGAATATGCCGATACATAATGCGTCCCTTTCGCTTAATACTGTCTTGACACTAAACCTTCTGATCATCATGCCTCCGGAGGGCTTTTATATCAAGCAGCCGCAATCTTTGACACTCATATACGCGAAAATCGAGTCGAGCGGGTTGGTCTCGAAGCCGCCTCGCATAAGACAAATTTTGGCAAACACACGCCTTTATTCCAAGGGTTTGTAGCACTGCACTTTTTTACTCAATCTGGTCCTTGAACGGCCGGTGCCAAGTAGACCGCTTTTTGCAGCCACCCAAAGCAGGTATTCGCAGTGCTACGGACTGACACGATTTCCGCGCGGTTGGCCTTTGGCTCCAGGATGTAACACGCAAGGATTGAAGGGCACCTTTTTGAAAGTTACACCGCAGCGTAGAGCGCGACTTAGAGTGCGAAGATGATTTGACCAACAGGGATTTTTTTGAACTTCGCAATTTACGTGGTGTGATAGTTCATAACGCAACGATCCGGCCGATTCTCGCAAAACTCACCAGAGCAGTCTTCCGTTTGTCTTGACGGATCGGGAAATTCCCGACAGCTTCATTCTCGTGAATAGTAATCAGGAGGATTCGATGTGACTATTTTAAAAATGAATTTTCGAGCAGCGGTTTTCGTCGCGCTCGGCGGCACCGCCCTTACTCTTGGTTCTGCTAACGAAGCTGTCGCTCAGTCATGCCCCCAATGGCAGTTGAACGGTGTGCCGACGGCCATGGACGCCGAAACAGCGTGGTCGCCGCAATCCTATCATATGCATGTCGGCGGGATGCTGAATCTCAGTCAGTGTGGCGAGGTTCCTGGCCGTGGTCATGTAACCGCCGCGCCAAATATGTCGATTAACTACGATGCGCGCTCAATGGGGCGCGACCTGGAATTTCGCGTGGAGTCGCAGTGTGACACCACCCTATTGATCAACACCGCTTCGGCGGGTTGGGAGTTCAGCGACGATGAAGGTAGTGGCTTGAATGCCCTCGTTCGTCTAAGCGACGCGCCGAGTGGCCGCTATGATCTTTGGGTCGGCACATACAGTGGTGAAGCATGCCAAGCTACGCTGATCGCCGAGACCTTCCCCTCAGGCGCGGTCTCTTCGGGAAGTGCCGCTTGCCCCGACTGGTCGCTGGGCGGCACCCAGATCAATAGCAATGCGGGACAGACCAGCTCTCACCAAATGATTGCTGGTGGGCAAGTCAATTTGCATGAAAATTCCTGCGACACCAATGGTTACGGGTTTGTTGCGCAAGCGCCTGATTTTTCGCTTTACTTTGACGCAATGGGACAGTCTCCGAATCTGACGTTGAGCGCCAATGGTGACTGTGACGAGGTCTTGCTGATTAATGATTATTCCGCCAACTGGCTTTTCAACGATGATGCCGGCAGCCTGCACCCGAGCCTCACGATCGCGAACGCTTCCTCCGGGCGATATGATGTATGGGTCGGCACCTATGGCAGCTCCACTTGTGCCTCTACTCTGACCGTCAGCTCCTCGGGCGCAGCGGCGTCGGGGCAGGTGCCCGCGGCACCAGGCAAATAGGGCGCGATCCACTGGCGCTCCCGCCGCGCCATCGACGGAAGCAATCGGTGCGGCGGAAGTGAGGATGAGCTCTACCAACGGGCGCGATAAACAAGGACAGGGGCCGGAGAAGCTATGAGACCGGCCCCTTTACGGATATAAACCGGAAGTGTATCTCCCAATTGGTTGCAAGGCCTTCGGCATTGGGTGCATGCATGCCGTTTGGCACTCACTTCGAAGTGGCGGCGAGGTCATTGATCCTGTCGGCCGCAACGGCTGAACAACGACATTGAAGTGTTGATTGTCGTGTCCAATCCCACCCTTGTTGTTTGCCGCTAGTTCATATTTGCCAGCACTATGTGCTGGCGTTTGATTGAGAGACCTCATGGCCTAAAATATACGAGTAACAAAGCTCTTTTTATCTTCCAGCGGACAATAAGTATCAGCACTGCTGAGCATCCTATACCGATTGCCACAAAGCTGCGAGATTTCAGCTTTTCGGACGTATTCGGTGCGTTCGGTAGGGGTGGTATGGTGACGAAAATGCCGTCGTAAGCATCCGGCGTAGGCCGCGGTTATGCGGCTTTGGCGATCAGACTTTGCTTCCAGTTCCAGGGTAACCGACCGGTTGTTACCGCGGTGGTTGGGCCTTGATGCGCGTGACGAGTTCTTTGTCATCGACAAAGGCATCGAGGAATTCGTGCCAGGTTTTGGTGGTAACACGGACATCCCTGAGCATGTCGGTCAGTTCCTCGATGCCGTCGTCGGTCAGTGCGGTGATGGTCTCGTCCGGACCGGTATAGACGCTGATGATCGAGCCGTAGGTCAAGTTGTCGTCGTTCCAAGCGATGGCTTCGATAAGCTCCAAGTCTTCGCCAATCATCTTGGCAACGTAGTCGAGGGTGAAGATGTGGGTGATGGTAGCCATCAGGCGGCCTCGGCGTTTGAAGTTGCGTTGGGAGCCCAATTCCACGGTAAAAGTTCGTCGAGGCGATTGATCTTATGATCGTGGATGCGGGCAAGTATGTCGGCCAGATAGGCCTGTGGATCGAGACCGTTCAGCTTCGCGGTTTCGATCACAGTCATGGCTCGCGCGAGTGTTTCGGCGCCGGTGTCCGCCCCTGCAAATAACCAATTTTTTCTTCCGATTCCAATAGGTCTGAGGGCCCGTTCCGCCGGGTTGTTGTCAATGGCCACACGGCCATCTTCAAGGAACAGGCTGAACGCGGCGCGTCGACTAAGACCATAGCGGAAAGCCTTCGCCAGATCGCCCTTTCCTGGGATCAGAGCAAGCTGGCGCTCGGCCCAGGCGAAGAAGGCGTCGACCTTCGGGGCGCTGTGTTTTTGGCGTGCGGCAAAGCGGACATCTGCGGTCTGACCGGTGATTTCGCGCTCGATGTCATAGATTGCACCGATACGGTCTAGCGCCTCTCGGGCGATGGCGGATTTGGTTTTGCTCCATTCATCATGGAAGTCACGCCGCAGATGCGCCCAGCACGCCGCCTCGCGCAGGCGCGGCGTTCCGTCAGGATCTGGATCATAGAGTTTGGCATAGCCCTTGTAAGCGTCGGCCTGCAGGATGCCGCGAGTATTGGCCAGATGGCGATGGACGTGTTCCTCCTTCCAATCTGGCGCGAAGGCATAGACCGCACCGGGCGGCGAGGCACCTGCCCAGGGCCGTTGATCCCGGACATAGACCCAGATCCGGCCCTTCTTTACGCCCTTGCCGAGGCCTCGATCGCGTAAGGACTTGTCCAGAACTCGGATCGGGGTGTCGTCGGCATGAAGCAGATCACTGGCCATGACATCAGCCTCGATCCTCTCGATCAGCGGGACCAGAACCTTCATCGCGCGTCCGCACCAGTCGACCAAAGTGCTGTCAGGAATATCCGCGCCCATGCGCGCGAAGATTTCGTTCATGCGATACAGCGGAATATGATCGTCGAATTTCGAGACCAGAATGTAGGCCAGCAGCGCAGCACTTGCCATGCTGCCGGGGATTGGCCTGCTGGGGGCAGGTTCCTGCACCATCTTCTCACAGCGGCGGCAGGATTTCTTCAGCCGCGCGATCTGCAAGACCTTGAGCTGTGCCGCGACCAGGTCGAGCATGTCGCTGACATCCTCGCCCACAAGTCGTAGGTCGCCACCGCAATCGGAACAGCAGGTTCCGGGATCAAGCTCGCGACGCTCGCGCGGCGTGGTGTCAGACACACGGGGACGACGGCGGGGTTTGCGTTCAGCGGTCGCATCGTTGGCTGATGTGGACGCATCATCTGCGGCATCCTCCACAGGGGCAGTGGTGCTCTCAGCCGCTGCGATCAGCAGGTCTTCCAGCGCCAGTTCGAGCTGTTCGATCTCCCGCTCGACCTTCTCCGAGGATTTGCCGAAAGCCTGCTTCCTCAGCTTCGCGATACGCAACCGAAGGGACTGGATCAACTGGTCATGTGCCCGGATTGTCGCCGACATCCGCGCATTCTCGGCCTGCAAAGCAGCGATCATCGCCTTCAACAGCGCAGGGTCTTCGGGCAGGATTACGGCATCACTTGACATGCAGCCGACTACTGTCAACGCCGTTTGAATTTTCCCCAATAGTGCCGAAGTAAAATTCCCCACTTTCTCGGGTTCGGTGATCAACCGGCTTTAGTGATCGGCGTCTCCGTTTTGGGTTTTGTGTGAACGGCCACGGCG
>NZ_QDKM01000019.1 GCF_003076755.1 Pararhodobacter oceanensis | reverse complement strand
AGGCGATGACCAACGGTGACCGGCCCCCGGAACCGTCCGGGAATTACCGAAATCCCTGTCCGGGATTTACCGAAACGTGTGTCCGGGAATTACTGAAATCCGTGTCCGGGAATTTGCGAAACCCGCACATGTATACCCTTATCGTCACCGCTAAAATGAACGACATCGATCCGCAGGCCTGGCTTGCCGACGTTCTCGCCCGGCTGCCCGACATGCCCGTCGCGCGTATCCATGAGCTTCTGCCCTGGAACTGGAAGCAAAGTCTGATCGCCAAAGCCGCATAACCGCGGCCTACGCCGGATGCTTACGATCTTAGTTTCCGGCCGATGCTGCCAGTGGTTCTAGAATAGCCCAGTTCGCATCTAGGTAAGCGCCGAGTTCGTCCCCAGAGATAAACCGATCAACACCACCCACTGTGTGGAAGAAATCCATCAAACCATCGGGTTGGCGATACGCGTGTTCCAGGCCTTCCGCCATCCGCGATACGATGTCATCAGGCGTTCCAGAGGGCGCGAAGATAAGATTCGGAACGCAAAGTTCGCTGTCCGAGCCCGCGTCTTGCATAGCTTGAACATCAGGCAACAGCGCGTGCCGCTCTGCTCCGAGATACAGCAGCGGCGTAGCTTCAGGGTTCTCGAGCAGTTGGTCGTTGGCATCAAAAATATAGCTGTGCGCCGATGACGGCGTGGAGGCCATAAGGTCGATTTGGCCAGCAATTAGCGCGGCAAACGCAGCGGATGTGCCCCCTATCTGCACCGGCCGGATCTCAAATCCACCGAGCTCCGCGGCCATTGCGATTGCCATGTGGCTCGCGCCGCCAACCGTTACACCTGCGATTAACGGGCCATCACTTGTTTCGCCGATCTCGCTGAGTGTGCGCCAGTTAGCGTCAGCCCTGCCAACCGCTACAAGGCAGACTTCGCCGACGACAGCGACCGGAGTGAGGTCGCGATATCCGAATTCTTGAACACCCGATGCTTCGGCTGTCATGATGCCTGTTTCGTGGACGAGAAATTCATAGCCATCTGGGTTGGCATCAACGACACGGCGGGTTCCAACCGAGGTGTGGCCCCCCATGTTGACCACTACAATGCTCTGGTCAAGAAACTCACTCAAAGCGGGTTCCAGTTTGCGTGCGACGATATCGGTGATGCCGCCTGCCTGAAATGGCACGACAAGAGTAATCGGCCGGTTCGGCCAATCTTGCGCAGCTGCGCCTGACGCGGCCATCAGTGCGGCACTACCTAGAAGAACCTTGAGCTTCATTGCGATCTCCGATTTTCACTATCTGCGGACTATAGCGCAAGAGTAGAGATGAAAATGAATAATCAAATTGAATATTTGTTTGGTTATGATAACCTGATGGAATGTCATTTTTCCGCAGGATTCAAGTGTTTCGCACGGTGATGATGTCGGCGACGCTGGCGGATGCCGCGTCGCGACTATTTCTCACGCAACCGGCCGTGACGAAGCAGTTGCGTTCATTGGAAGCGCATCTTGGCGTCCGATTGTTTGAGCGCTCGGGACACAGGTTGCAACCAAACCGCATGGCACAGGCGCTGTTTCGCGAAAGCGAGTCGGCAGTGGCGGAAATGGAGAAACTCGAGGGGTTCGCTCTCTCGCTGCAGCGAGAGCGAGAGCGCCCGCTGAGGATCGTCGTGATGCCAATGATTGCGCGACTTTGGCTGCCAGAACGCGTCAGTCAATTGTTTCAACAGATGCCCGAGACACGCTTCGAGGTTCGTGTAGCGCTCAGCGAGAAAATCATCGGTCTTCTTGACGACGACCTCGCGGACATAGGGATCGGCTTGATTGGTCGCAGGATCTCGACGAAAAATGCGCAACTTTTGCTTTCGACCGATGCAGTGGCTATTCTTCCGATGGGGCATCATCTTAGCGGCGCGGAATCAATCTCTGCGTTGGATCTCGCTGACGAGAAGCTCATACTCTTGGATCTCGCCTCGCAGGCGCGGAAAGAAATGCTTTCAGCGTTTGCGTCGGCAGGGCTGACACCCAACATCCAAGCTGAAGTGGAACTCGAAGAAACTGCGGTTGCGCTTGTCGAGGCCGGACAGGGAGTCTCAGTAATTGACTCCTATACCGCAGAGCAAAGGCGGCGAAGCGGTGCGAAGATCGAGATCGTTATGTTCGAACCCCGGCTGGCAATGCAGATCGGTCTCATGCACAATAATAGTGCCGTGCAGAGTGAAGAGGCTTCGCGTGCGCTTCGGATACTGGCGGGAGAGTGAGGGCCCGGCATCGGTCGAGATCACCAGGAAGATTGCGGGCGTTGCAGCCCGAGATCGCAACCATGCGACGGCACCGCCCGGCAAGCGGGGATCCTGGTCGTGCTCTGGGCGAGGAGTTTGCCCCATCAGCCACAAGCACCGTCGTTGTTTGGCACGCGCCCTCGGACACGTCGATAGGTCCAAGCGAATTGATTTTTGCATTATTGGACGATTATGGATTCGTTAGCAGGATCTGCGCAATGATCAGCGTGGCCGGTAGCGTGACGAATAAAACAGTGGTCTGCGCAGCGAAAATGGTCGACATCAATGCCACATCGCCGTTGAGTTGGCGCGCCAAATTGAGCGATGCCGAGGCAGTCGAAGCCGCACCGAAGACCACAAGGACGATCGCATCCGGTCCGCTCAATCCCACCGTCACCGCAACTCCAATAACCAGCAGCGGAAAAATCAGCTGTTTGCCGATCGACGAGAGCACCAGCGGCAGAATTTTGCCTTGCGCGCCGGAAAAGCTCAGTCCCGCAACAACGCATAACAGCATCAGTGGTAGGGCTGCGCTGCCGACAATATCGGTGAAGTCATGAAGGCCACGGATCGGGCCGTCGGTGACAGCGTTGACCACCAGACCTAGAACGATACTCAGAATGATGGGATTGCGGATCGTATCGATCAGCAGCCGGTTTCGCGTCGACGTGTTCGGGGATTTGGGCGACAGTCCAATCAGCATCGGCACGATCGAGATATTCGTCGCCAGCGTGCAGTCTCAGCAGAAGCCACTGCACAGCCCTTGCAGCTGCCAGTTGGCTTCTTGCTCTAGACAAACCGCATCATTGAGTGCGTCGACGGCGTTCATAGGCAAGCGAGAATGAGTCAAAAAAATAATTGACATCATATTCATTTTTTTTCAGGGTGATTGTATGGCAAGCCTTGTTCGCTACACGCATTCCGTAGACTTCTACCTTGCTTGCCATTGCGGCGTCTCACTCCGGCGCCGACTCTCGAGCACGCGCAGAAACGCCGGAGGGGCGTCCTATGGATCATTTGCGCACGATCACAAGACGCCTAAAGCTGAATCAATCCTACTTTTACCCAGGAGAGAAAATGCATATTATACAATATAGTAAACGGTCACTGTCTGCGGCTCTAAGCATGGTCCTCGCGGGGGCGATGCCTGCAGCTGCCCAAAGCGTGGATTTCAACGCCAGCATCTGGCTCCCGGAATCGCACCCTTTGGCGCGGTATTCCTACGTTGAGTGGCTTCCTAGACTTGAGGAAGCATCAGGCGGGTCACTGAATCCAACACTCTTTACCGGACCCGTGCTGTTGCCACCTGATACTACGTTAAGTGGATTGCGGGATGGTATCGCGCAGGTTGCTTTCCATGCCGGGACATACACGCCCAGCGATTTGCCTGAAGATAATGTGCTTGCTCAGCTGGCCTTTAACTATTCCGATCACCTTTTGGCTGGCATCGCTATCACCGAGGCGAATATGACGATACCCGCTCTGCAGGATCAGTGGCGCCGAAATGGAATCGTGTTCCTTGGGGGCTATGCGACCCTGCCGTATAATCTTGTGTGCTCGTCGCCTGTCAACGGTCCAGAAGACTTGCAAGGGCTAAGGATTCGCGTGCCGGGTGCGGCGCATTCGGATTGGGCCAATTCCGTCGGGGCGGTGACTGTGAACGTGCCGTCCAGTGAAATGTATGCGGGCCTTGATCGGGGGCAGTTGGATTGCGCTGCTGTGCCTGCGAATGATCTGCAAAGCCGGTCCCTGTGGGAAGTCGCGAAATACGTCAATATGGTGGATTTGGGTGTCTATTGGGCCGGGTTCATGCAGGGCGCCAACCGTGATTTCTGGCATAGCTTGACGGATGCGCAGCGACAGGCCTTCTTTGATACGATCCCGCAAGCGTTGGTCGAGCAGGCAAATGACTACTCGAACTCTTTGTCAGCGGCGTTGGAGGCTTCATTAGAGCACGATGTCGAGATCATTGAACCTTCGGCAGAGATGCTTGACGCTATCTCTGACTTTGGACCAAGCGTCGTTGAAGGTGCGATAGCTCTTGCTGCGGATGAGTTCGACGTATCCGACCCAGAAGCCCTGATAGCTGCGGTGGTCGAGATCTTTGAAAAGTGGGAAGGCCTTTTGGCCACGGTGGACCGCAACGACCCCGAGGCCATCATCACGCTAATTGGTGAACAGATCTATGCAAACATAGACGCCTCAACCTATGCAATGGACTGAGCTTGTGGGTATCCACACAGCTATAGAAACACTGTGCAAGCTCGCCGCCAATTTGGCGAGCTTCGCGCTGTTAGCAATGGCGTTTCTGGTGACGGCTGACGTCGCCTGGGATCTTGCCTTCGGGCGACCGATTGCCAACGCCATCGAGATTGTCTCGATTTATCTGATGATCGCCATTGTCTTTTTGCCGATGGGTTTCGTGGAGTTGCGCCACGATCATATCGGAGCGGACATCATATCCCGGCTCCTTTCGCCAAGGGTCCAGTCTACCTTGCGGGTCGTCGTTGCGTTGGTCTCTTTCTGCTTCCTGCTGGTGATTGTTTACCAGACCGGAGTCGATGCCTTCGAGGCGCTTGCGAAGAACGAAAGAATCATGGGAACGAGTTTGTTTTCCATCTGGCCAAGCCGTTTCAGCCTGCCGATTGGATTTTCCATATTCGCTTTGGCAATTCTGTCGAACACGTTGCGAGATGCCTTGGGTCAGGCGCGTTCAAAGCTGGCCGACGACATAGAAGAGGGGCTCGATCGTGAGTAATCTTGACATCGGTTTTCTGGGCATCGGCATGGTGCTTGTTCTTATTCTTCTGCGGTTCCACATTGGGATCGCGATGGGCATCGTCAGCCTCGTTGGCATTTCGTTAATCCTGAATGTGAATGCGGCCCTTGGCATGATTTCGGCGGTTCCGTTTCGCTACGTCGGTGACTGGAACCTGTCCGCGATTCCTATGTTTCTGTTGATGGGGTTCATCGCCGGCAACACGGGTCTTACCAAAAGCCTGTTCTCTGCGATGCGGGTTTTGTTATCTTGGCTGCCCGGTGGGCTGGCGATTGCGACAGTTGGAGCATCGGCACTCTTTGCCGCCGCTTCAGGGTCGAGCGTCGCGACCGCCTCGGCGATGTCGCGCATTTCAGTGCCCGAGATGCTGAAAAGCGGCTATGATAGAGGACTAGCGACCGCGTCAGTGGCGGCGTCCGGCACACTCGGCTCATTGATACCGCCAAGTATTCTACTGCTCTTGTTCGGATTTTTCGCCCAAGTTTCGGTTGGACAGTTGTTTCTCGCAGGCTTCCTGCCGGGATTGCTATCGGTCGTTCTGTATGTGGCGATGATCTATCTGCGGTGCGTTGCCAATCCTGCGCTAGCGCCGCCAACCCATGAGGTCGTGAACCGGCAGGTGGTATTCAGCGCGCTTAAAGGCATCTGGCCCCTTCCAACACTTATCGTGTTCGTCCTGGTCGGTATCTTTGTGGGACTGTTCACGCCGACCCAGGCTGGAGCGGTTGGTGCCTTGTGCGCAGCGCTCATTGCCTTGTTGCGCGGCAGCCTGTCCATCGCGGCAATCAAGGCGGCTCTGTCAGCCACGATTTCGAGCACGGCAAGCATCTTTTTGGTCGTTATCGGCACGGTCTTCCTGACGCGATTTTTGGCGCTTTCGCAGGTGCCGACGTTTCTGACCCAGCAGTTCATTTCCATTGGGGCCGAACCGCTGTTGATCATCATCACGATCGCGGTTGTTTACATCGTTCTGGGAATGTTTGTCGATTCTATCGGCCTGATGCTTTTGACGATGCCAATCTTTATTCCAATTGCCGTGTCCGCCGACATGAACCTCGTGTGGCTGGGGATCATCGTTGTGAAGCTTCTTGAGATCGGCTTGATCACGCCACCGGTGGGTCTCAATGTCTATGTGATCAAGTCAAGTCTGGGAAGCCGTGTCAAACTGGGAGAGATTTTCCGCGGTGTCACATGGTTCATTCTGGTCGATTTCCTTACGCTGGCGATCCTTGTGGCGTTTCCCATAATCACCCTCTGGCTGCCGGGCTTGATGGGATGACCGCTTATATAACAATCACAGTAATAGTCGCTTTGCGCTCGACCTGATCACACTCAGGCCATCAATGACCATAGAAAATGGAGACCCAAAATGATCACAGAAACCGATTACATTGGTCGGGATGCGCACGATCTTGCCTCGTTGATGGCAAACGGGGATGTCTCCGCCAATGAGCTTCTGGATGCCGCGCTTGCACGTATGGAAGCCGTAAATCCCTTGATCAACGCGGTGATCAATGTGTTTGAAGACAAGGCCCGATCCCAGATCGCCGAGGGGCTGGGCCAAGGGCCATTGTCTGGGGTGCCGTTCCTGCTCAAGGACCTCAGAGCTTCGTATAAGGGCACGCGTAGCACTGCCGGAAATGCCTTTATGTCGACCGAGGCAAACTTCGACAGTATTGTTACGAACCACTACAAAAACGCGGGCCTCGTCATCTTTGGAAAGACTAACGTGCCGGAAATGGGACTTGCCGCCGACACGTATAACACGTTGTTTGGCCCGACCAAAAATCCATGGGACACTGAACGCACGGCGGGTGGGTCAAGTGGCGGGGCCGCTGCAGCCGTGGCTGCTGGGATAGTTCCCGCAGCCCACGCGACGGATGGTGCCGGATCGATCCGGATTCCCGCGTCATGCTGTGGTGTCTTTGGCCTGAAACCATCGCGCGGGCGCGTCAGTTATGGCCCCGATGTTGGCGAAGAGCTGATCGGCTTGAGCACCCAACATGTCTGTTCGCGCAGCGTCCGAGACAGCGCTTTGTTGCTGGATATCGCCTCGGTTCCGGACTACGGCGACCCCTATTGGGCACCGCAGCCGACCCTTTCATTTCTTGAACATGCGCAGCGCGAACCTGGAAAGCTGCGGATTGCACTGGTTCAGCGGCCGCCGATTGAAACCGAAGTCGATCCAGAGTGCTTGCTTGCCGCGCGCACCGTTGCACGGCGTTGCGAGGAGCTGGGGCATATCGTCGAAGAGACAGATCACAACGTCCGATGGGCAGATGATGGATATGACGAGGCCCTGACGATCATTCTGGGCTCTGGCATGTTTGCCAATGTCCATGCCAAGGCCAAAGCGAAAGGGGTGCAGGTGTCGGAAAAGGACTTTCTGCCCGCGATTTGGTCCTTCCTAGAGGTCGGCATGCGCTCAACTGCCGAAGACTTTTATATGGCAAGCCGTCGGATGCACGCCTTAACTCGAAAAATGGCGGATTTTCATAACAGTTTTGACGTGATCCTGTCGCCAACCCTCAGTCAGATTCCCTTGCCGCGCGCCTCCTTCGATTACCAGATCAAAGAGGGATACACCGATAATGTCTGGAACTTCTCGGCCTATACGCCGCTTTACAACGCCTCAGGACAACCCGCCATGACCATGCCCCTACACTGGACGTCAGAGGGGGTTCCAGTCGGGGTTCAGTTCGCGGCAAGATATGGGAATGAAGGAACCCTCCTCGAACTAGCTTCCCAGCTTGAACGAGAAATGCCTTGGCGTGATCGCGCGCCCAATCTCCCATGAGATTGGAGCATGTCCCATTGTTCTTGAAGGACGGAAAATGAAATGAGTAAGCTTTCATCAGATCCAGTGATCCATAGCAAAGGACAGAACGATTTCTTCGACTGGCTGGTCGAAGGCCGTATGCAGCTTCGCAAGGGCGAGCGCACGCGTCGGGACCTTGTGGTGACCTGTGCTAAGCTTCTTTCGGTCGAGCCGTTTGACGTGCTCACGGTTTCGGTTCTTTGTCAGGCAGCCGGGGTCGCGCATGGCACTTTTTACATCTACTTTGAAAACCTGAACACCGTTTCGGCCGAAGTGATTGGGCTTTTCGTTGATTTTGTTCAAATGGAAATGCGCGCGGCAGCGCATCGGTCGGGTGATGCGATGCGCAACACGACCCAAGCCTACATGCGGCTGTTTGAAGAGAACCCTGGGTTGATGAAATGCCTCGTCACGGGAGTGGACAACTTTCCTGAGGCTCGTGTTGCTTTTCAGCGACTCAACAACGAATGGGCACGGACCGTTGTTCAGGCTTGGCGGCGCAACGAGGCAAGTGCGGACCGATCGGAAGAGGACCTGATGCGACGGGCGTATGCGCTCGGCGGGATGGTCGATCAGTATCTTATAGCACTTTTCGTCACCGATGATCCGTGGGTGCGGTCTCTTTCAAAAAATCGCGAGGAGCTTCTCGATATGTTTTCAAGCATCTGGAAACGGGGCATGGAGCCATGAGTCTGATCGACCAGGGCCACCGTATCAACATTGCGGACATTGCCGACCATCGGCAGGCCGCATGGGAGCGTCAAAGCGGCTATGTCGCGCGGCACTCGACATTCTATCAGGCGGTATGGAAAGGCAAGGCGCCGCCGCCCCGGCTGGAGGACTTGCCCGAATTGCCGTTCTCAGACAAAGCGGGCCTACGCCTGTCGCAAGAGGCCCATCCCCCGTTCGGCGATTATCTTGCGGCGGCGCCTGACCGGATCTCCCGCCTACACCGCACTTCGGGGACGACAGGGCAGGCCATGACCCTTGGCTTGAGCGCGCGCGATTGCGAAATAACGGAGATCGTCGGTGGACGGGCGCAAGCACTGGCGGGGCTTCGTCCCGGCGTTATGGTCGTGCATTGCTTGAATTACCAGATGTGGATGGGTGGACTTACGGACCACCTGACGCTTGAACGCGCGGGGGCTACGGTGGTGCCATTCGGCGTTGGATCGACAGAACTACTTGTGCGCACGATCCTAGAAGCCGGGATCACCGCCATTTCCTGCACGCCGTCCTATCCCGTTGTGCTTGAAAGGGTATTGGCAGAAAAGTTTCCGCATCTCACGCCGCGGGATCTTGGCCTGACGCTGGGGTTGTTTGGCGGTGAGCCGGGCCTTGACGATCCATCTTATCGCCAGCGTATGCGCGACACTTGGGGGTTGGAGCCGCGCAACGCCAATTATGGTGTGTCGGACGTCTTTTGCAACTTCGCGGCGCAATGCGAACACGACAGCGACCTTCATTTTGTCGCGCATGATGTGTTGTACGTTGAACTTATTGACCCAGAGACAGGTGCGCCGAAGGCCATCGAAAGCGGGACTGAAGGCGAATTGGTCCTTACCCATCTTGATCGCGAATGCCAGCCACTCGTCCGCTTCAGGACCGGTGACATCATTGAGATCCGCGCGACCGAGCCCTGCACATGCGGATGTACCGGGTTCCGGTTCCGTGTTGTCGGTCGTTCCGACGATATGATCGTCGTGCGCGGGCTGAACATGTTCCCGACGATGGTCGCTGCCGTTGTCAGCGGCTTTGCGGAGCTCTCGGGCGATTACCGGATCGTCCTTGATACACCGCCACCCTACCACCTGCTTCCGGTGCATGCCGAGCTTGCCAGAGGGCAGATCGATGATGGCACGCTCGCGCGGCGGGTCGAGGCCGCGCTAAAAACGAGGCTGGGTGCGACCGCGACCGTTACACTTCTGCCCCCCGGCAGCTTTCCGGTGACCGAAGGCAAAACCCGCCGTGTTCAAAGGAGCTATTTGTGAGCAAATTTACATATGACACCATCTCTTCGGACATGTCCGGCGAAGGTGTGCGCACGATTGCCCTCAACCGGCCCGACGCGCTGAATGCGATGAACCGAAGGCTAATAGACGAAGTCGCGATTGCCTTTGATGATGCCAACCGTGACCAAAGCACGCGTGCCATCGTGTTTACGGGCAAAGGACGAGCCTTTTGCGCCGGTGACGACCGTCGCGAGCATGTCCACCCGAGTTCAGAAGCGGAGGCGCGCGATCTAGTAAACGCGATTCAAAGGGCGACGGAAGCCATTGTCTTTGGCCAGAAGCCGGTGGTCGGCGCCATTAATGGCTGGGCCGTGGGCGGTGGTTTTGAATGGGCGATCAACTGTGATTTCCCGATCTGGGAAGAGAACGCCCAGGGCTTCTTTCCCGAGGTCTCTTTGAACCTATTTGTAACAGGCGCAGTGACAAAGCTACTACCGGCGCTTGTTGGTCCGGTGAAAGCCCGCGAAATGTTGATGTTCGGACAGCGCTACTCTGCGGCAGATCTAAAAGCCTGCGGCGTTGCATGGAAGGTTGTGCCCATTGATGCGCTTCAGACCGAAGCGGTGCGGGTCGCCGAGCGACTCGCGGCGCTTCCACCAATGTCGGTCCGAGCCATGAAGCGGGTGCTAAACCAGGCATCAGCAGAGTCGCTGCGCGGCGCCTTGAGTTTGGAAACGGAGGCGACTGTGGCGGGATTTCTGGATCCTCAGACAACGCAACTTCTCAAGGCGTTCTGAACGGCGCCTCGTGTATGAAGGCAAGCCTCACATTCACCAGCAGACTGGCCCTTAACTGATCAAGTCGCCTCCATGGAGATGTCGTTCGGATCATAGCCCCCATAGTGGGGCCAGTTCAGGCAGGCCGGAGGGATCAGTCGAACCGCATAGGGCTTGAATACACCCTCCAAATTGTTTGAGTAGAAACAATATGAAGCGTGCGGATGTGGCCGAACTACATTTTATGCCGGGACCTGCGCTCCCATAGAGAAGTGAGTGCTGGTGCAAAGATGGCAATAAGCGACATAATAATTAGTGCCAAAGAAATTGGACGTTCAATGAACACTGTCCAAGAACCTCGGGATAAGATTAAAGTTCGGCGGAGGTTTTCTTCTAGGATGGGGCCTAGGATCAGGCCGAACACCAAGGGCGCGGGGGGGAGCCGCAACAGAAACATGATATAGCCGAGAACGCCGAAAAAGAGCATGACGTAAACGTCTGTTAAGCTATTTCTAATAGCGAAAGCGCCGACCATGCACAGGATGGCAATTGTGCAAAATAAAAGCGCGCGTGGGATCCGCATGATTTGTGCCACCACACGCATTAAGCCAAATCCAACGACTAGGGTCAAAATTACGCCAATAAAAACCGCAACATAAACTCCCGCAACAAAACCGGGGTTGTTGACAAAAAGCATAGGGCCGGGGCGCAAGCCATGAATGAGCAGCGCCCCCATAAGCACAGCAGTAACCGGATCACCAGGGATACCTAACGTCATCATTGGCACCAATGATCCACCAACTGACGCGCTATTCGCGGATTCGGGCCCAGAGATTCCTGCCGGCTCACCTTTGCCAAAATTGTCGGGTGTTCGCGATAATCGTTTTTCTTGTGCATAGGTCAACGCTACGGCGATAGCGGAGCCAGCTGCAGGAATTGCACCGACAAATGTGCCGATGACCCCACCGCGCGCTACCGGCTTCCACTGATTGATGATTTCGCCCAACGACGGAAAGATTCGCCCGATATGTGGCACAGGTGGCAAGCTCTGACGTCCGTCCGCCAGATTTCGTAGGACCTCTGCTAAGCCGAAGATCCCAACGGTCACCGGCACCAATTCGATGCCGGATTGAAGGGCGCGCGTGTCGAAATCAAAACGACCAATATCAGTAAGCGGATCAAACCCTACCATACCCAAAATGACGCCCACAGCCGCCACCAAAATGCCGCGAAAAGTTGAGCTACCTGAGGCGAAGGAAAGCAGCACAAGGCCGAATACCGTTGCCATGGCAAACTCGGGGCTGCGAAAACTCATAGCAGCCTGCGCGACAGCCGGCGAAAGCGTGATCAAAAGTGTAAGCCCAATCAAACCACCCGCCGTGGACGAAAGGAGCGCATATGACAAAGCATGGCCAGCTTTGCCTTTTTGCGCCATCGGGTATCCATCAAACTGCGTTACAATCGCGCCCGGGGTGCCTGGTATGTTGATTAGTATTGCTGAGATTGATCCGCCATATACACTCGACACGAATACAGTGATCAGAAACAGCATTGCTGCCCCAGGCTCCAGGCCGAAACTGACCGGCAAAAGAATAGCGAGAGCCATTGTGGAGCTGACGCCAGGCAATGCGCCCAAGACGATCCCAATACCAACGCCTGTTAGTGCCAAGCCCAACATGAAGGGACTGGTCGAATACTCCAGTAAAGTCTGGAGGAAAAGTTCAAATATCATAATAAGTTAACTCGGCAGGGGAACGCTCAGTAGCCCGGCGAAGAGGAAGTTAATGCCGCCACCAATTGTGACTGCAGCGACCAAATGGAGAAGCCATGCACGTGTTGTAGATTTCTCCGAAGACAGTCCCCAAAACCAAAACAGGCAGAAGGCGATTGCGGCAGGAAGGAAGCCTACAATTTGCATTGCGACAGCAAGCACAGCCAAAGACGCTGCAAATCCCAACGGAAGAATATGGCTTGATACGGGTGGAAGGGCACGCTGATCCTGGCAAGGAGTCCGGTCATTGAGGGTAAGTATGATGCCCCGAATAAACAGAAAACCGCCGCCTAGCGAAAGGACAGATAGCACGATAATTGGCACGAGTGCCGGGCCCGGATCTGCGCGGGCCCAAAGACTGGCGCGCAAATCCGAGTTTGCTGTGTAAGATGCCCATCCGACCGCTGCCCAAAATAGGAAGAAACCTCCTGCCATGAATTCGATCGGATGGTTGGGCTTTACGGAGTTCATGAAAATCAGCGCTCGCGCGTCGAAACAAGGTCCGCATCCTGCATGACCGGATAGATCAGATCGTCCATGGAGCGCATAAGCTCTACCGCAGCCTCTGCTCCACCGGGGCTCAGCATCAAGCCCATCGCGCGGCCACGTTCCTGAAACGCTTCTTGTTCCATTGCCGCCAGCAGCGCGGTTTCTAAGGTGGCGCGACGCTCATCTTCGATACCCCTAGGGCCAAAGACCATAACATAATCCGTCATGACATAGTCATAACCCATCTCGGCAAATGTCGGCACTTCCGGAACCCGGAAATGGCGTTCCGTGGCTGCGACGCCGAGAATTTGAATGGTTTCCGAATCGTGCAAGTCGGCTAACATTGGGACCGGTAGAGTGGTGGACATAACTTCCCCCGACACTAGCGCTGCCACCGTGGGAGCATAACCCTGATACGGAACCTTCGTAAGCTCAATCTCGAAATAGCTTTCAATAAACGCTGCATTCAAAAACGAGAAACCACCTGGTGAGTCATTTCCATTGATAATGCCACCTGGTTGATTATGCGCATACTCCAAGAACGCCTCGAAGCTGTCGATACCAGTGTCTCTGCGCACGGCAAGTGCTGCGGGTTCGATATTAATCACAGCAAGAGGATCAAGATTGATCAAGTCGGTCGCATTCGCATTCATATAGGACTGAGCTGTCGCATGAACGCCCAATACACCCAATGTATAACCATCGGCGTCGGCTTCTTCGACTTGCCGCACGCCATTTGCGCCCGCTGCGCCTGGCACATTCGTAACAACTACAGACGTTGATAGTTCTTGTGACAGATGCTCTGTAACCAACCGAGTTACGGTATCATGTCCGCCTCCTGCTGGCCAAGCGACAACTACGGTAATCGGCTCGTCGGGAAAACTCTGTGCGACTGCAGGCGCAGCCGCGACGCCAATTAAAAGCGCCGCGGCTAATGTGAAGTTGCATAGCCGGCCGTATTTTTTGGTTCCCAACATATAATCTCCCTGAGTGTTTGGGTTGGTCTTGTTTATGATTCGCGGTTTGGCTTGGGGTGCCAAATTTGTATGTATGCACATGGTATGAGAATTCTTCCGTCAGTCAATTCCCCTTCGGACAAATTCTAAGCAACCCCTAAGGCAAGGGCCTTGAAGTTATGCACCCTTCTGCCAACTGCGCTATCTTCATGCCAAAACGGACAACCTCGACACCGAGAGCGCGGCTAGCTCCGTGTTGAACGGTAAGCGGGAAGCCACGGCCGTTCAGGCGTGGTGGTTCCAAGGCATAAGCGCTTCGATTTCTGCACTGGGCCACTGGTTGGCGATGCGCTCTAAAGTCAGCGTCAGCCAGGCGACAGGATCGACGTCGTTCATTTTGCAGGTCTGCAGGAGCGTTGCGATGGTGGCCCATGTCCGGCCTCCGCCGTCCGATCCAGCGAAGAGGCTATTTTTCCGTGTGATGGTTTGGGGTCTGATGGCACGTTCGACGATATTGGAATCCAGTTCGATACGGCCGTCGATCAAGAAGCGCTCGAAGATTTCGCGACGCGTTATGGCGTAGCGCAGCGCTTCTGCCAGCTTTGACTTGCCCGAGATGCGCGGCAGGGTCTGCTCCCAGAGCGCGAACAGTTCGGCGACAATTGGGGCCGCGACAGCTTGGCGTGCGGCAGCGCGGGCTTCCGGGTGTCAATCAGCATTCAAAATTGACCCCTTATCGGCGTCCAATACTGACCCCCTCTGGTTCTGAGCTGGCCCGCCGCTGCGTAGCCCTCATGTAGCGCAGCGGCGGCGGGCCAGCGTGGCTGCTG
>NZ_QDKM01000018.1 GCF_003076755.1 Pararhodobacter oceanensis | reverse complement strand
CTCGACACCAAGTGATTTTAGAAACGAATTTATAGCGCACATTGCGAAACGCACTCCCCGTAATGAGATGCGAAACATCTCGCAGGGCGCGAAACGCACTACAATGTGAGGGCGGCACACCGCTTACAGACCAATTGGACCGGCTTTTACGGTGGTATCTTTGGCGGCTTTGGTCCGACCAATGTTCCGCTTGTCGGGCCGCTTGGCATTTCGATCGACACTCGCGCGCTGGGTCTGCGGGCCGGCTATATGCATGATTTCGGCCAATGGGTCGCGATTGGCGAAGTCAGCGCCGAGAACACCACGATTCCGGGCTTTCCGCTTCCGGCCGGTTTCAACATCCGCCGCTATTCGATCGACGCGATGCTTGGCTATGACGCGGGCAATATCATGCCCTTCGTCGGCATTGGCGCAGCGCAGGGCCGTCTGACCACCCCTGGTCCGTCGATCACCGGTTCCGGCCCCTCGCTTTCGGTGGGTCTGGCCTATCGCCCGACCGAGCATGTCATGCTGGACGCGCGGGTTCGCTATACCCGCTATACCCCGTTCGGCGTCCGGTTGGACAACACCACCTTCACGCTGGGTATCAGCTGGCACCAGTAAGAGACTGCAAAATCGCATTTGGAAACGCCTGCTCTTTGAGCGGGCGTTTTCTTTTTGCCCGTGATCACCGCGTCGATCAGCCCCCTGTCAGGCGCGGTCGATGATATCGACGCCGCGCGCGCGCAGACCGGCGCGGCTGCGCTGCGAGAGCGATTCGGCCAGAATATCGCGCAGCCCTCGGCCATGTTCCTTGAGCGCTTCGGCGGCCTGTTCGGGGCGGTTCAGCTCGATCAGGCGCAGGATCTGGCTGTGCTCGTCATGGGCCTCGTCGCGGGCCGAGGGCAGCGAGCACATGATCCAGCGCGCGCGCTCGATCCGTGTCAGGATATCGGTGACCGCGCGCACCAAAAACCGGTTGCGCGAGAGTTCCGCCAGCAGGATGTGAAAATCCGAGCCGATCTCGAACCACGCCGCCGCGTCGGCCCCCTGTCGTCCGGCATCGAGGATCTTTTGCAAGCGGGTGATATCGGCCTTGGTCGCATGCTGGCAGGCGAGCTGCGCGACGGCGGCTTCGATATGCTCGCGGTATTCAAAAGCCTCAAGGATTTCAGCCAGTTCCAGCGATGTCACCCGCATCACGCGCCCCTTGCGCTGGATCAGCCCCTCGGTCTCCAGCCGCAGCACAGCCTCGCGGATCGGGGTGCGCGAGGCGCCCAGCATCCCCTCGAGCGCGCGTTCGGATAGCCGCTCACCGGGCAAGAGATCCAGCGTCAGGATCGCTGCGCGTAACCGCGTATAAACATCCGCACCTTGGGCCGGGTTCGCGGTGGAGTCAGTTCCAGTTTCGGGGCCAGTTTCGGGGTCGTTTTCAGGTGGCATATCGCTCCAATATTTGCTCTCTTGATTGGTATACCATAATGGCGTACCAAACTGAAGACTTTCGACTGGGAGGCCGAAATCTCGATGACTGCCATGCTCCGCCCAATGCGCGACGGGTTCCCGGACCGCGTCCAGATTGTCGAGGTCGGCACCCGCGACGGGTTTCAATCCGTTAACAAATGGATACCGACTTCGACCAAAGCAGCAACCCTCAAGGCGATGATCGCGGCGGGGCTGCGGGTGTTTGAAGTGACCTCATTTGTCTCGCCGCGCGCGGTGCCGCAACTGCGCGACGGGGCGGAAGTGCTGGCGCAATTGGGCCAGCCCGCGGGCGTCACCCTCACCGCGTTGGTTCCGAATTTGCGGGGCGCCGAGGCGGCGATTGCGGCAGGCGTCGATGCGCTGGTGGTGTTTGTCTCGGCCTCGGAAAGCCACAACCAAAAGAACCTGAACCGCAGCCGCGCGAGCAGTCTGGCACAGATCGAGACGGTTTGCACCCATGCTGCCGAGGCGGGCGCGAGGGTGCAGGGCGCGATTGCCACTGCCTTTGGCTGCCCTTTCGAGGGCGAGGTGCCGATGGCCGAGGTGGTCGATATCGCCCAGCGCCTGCATGCGATGGGCATTCGGCGGCTGACGCTGGGCGACACCACCGGCATGGCGACGCCGCCCTTGGTGCAAGAGCGGGTGCAGGCCCTGCGCGCGGCGCTGCCCGATCTCGAGATCGCGCTGCATTTCCACAACACCCGCGGCGTCGGGCTGGCCAATGTGATGGCCGGTCTCGCCGAGGGGATCTGGATCTACGAATCCTCGATCGCGGGCCTCGGCGGTTGCCCCTTTGCGCCCGGCGCCACCGGCAATATCTGCACCGAGGATCTGGTGTATCTGCTGGAAGAATGCGGCATCGAGACCGGCGTTGACCTTGAGGCGCTGTGCCACGTGGCGCGCGAGGTCGAGGCGGCGCTTGGCACCACACTGCCGGGCCAGGTGATGAAAGCCGGACCACGGCTGCAAACCTCGGCAGTCGATAGCGTCAGGACGGCCTGCGGATGACACAAGATTTGCGCAAACCGCTGGACGGGATCCGCGTGGTTGATCTGACGCGGGTGCTTTCGGGGCCGTTCTGCTCGATGCTTCTGGGCGACATGGGCGCCGAGGTGATCAAGGTCGAGCCGCCCGAGGGTGGTGATCCGGTGCGCCAACAGGGCGGGATGCAGGACGGGCTGAGCTGGTATTTCGCCTCGTTCAACCGCAACAAGAAATCCGTCACCCTGAACCTGCGCGACGCGGGCGATATGGCGCTGCTGCGGCAATTGATCGAAGGCGCCGATGTGCTGGTGGAGAATTACCGCCCCGGCGTGTTGGACAAAATGGGGCTGGATGCCACGACGCTGGAGCAATTGAACCCGCGCTTGGTGACCTGTTCGATCAACGGCTTTGGCAGCAGCGGCCCCTATGCCGACCGTCCGGCCTTTGATTTCATCACCCAAGCGATGAGCGGCTTCATGAGCGTCAATGGCGGTGCCGACCAACCGCCCCTGCGCAGTGGCCAGCCGATTACTGATCTGCTCGCCGGTCTCTATGCCGCTTATGGCGCGGTCAATGCGCTGCGCGCGCGCGAGTTGAACGGGCGCGGCCAGCAGGTCGAAAGCGCGATGATGAACGGCATCCTGTCGTTCATGGCCTATCTGGCCTCGGAGCATCTGCTGACCGGCGAAATCCCCGCGCGCACCGGCAATGACCACCCGCTGGTCGCGCCCTATGGGCTGTTTCGCGCCCGTGATGGCGAGGTCGCGGTGGCGGCGAGCAACGATATGGTGCTGCGCCGCTTCATGCGCTGTCTGGAGCTGGAGCATCTGCTGGAAGACCCGCGGTTTGACGAGAACGCCAAGCGCACGGCGCGCCGCAATGAGCTGAACACGCTGATTGACGGCCGCATGGTGCAGGACACGCAGGCGGCATGGATCGAGCGGCTCAATGCCGCCGGTGTGCCCAGCGGGCGGGTGCAAAATCTGGCCGAGGCGCTGCGCGATCCGCAGGTGATGGCGCAGGAGATGGTGATCGACGTGCCCCATCCCGGGCGCGGTGCGGTGCGCATGCTGGGCTTTCCGGTGAAACTGAGCGAGACGCCCTGCGAGGCGCATCTGCCGGCACCGGAACTGGGCCAGCACAATGATGAAATCCTCGGCCCTCTGCGGGGGCTACAGGGCCAGAGCTAACCAGAAAACGAGACGACCAGATCGCCCCGGCTTGCGGGGTGTGCTTTGAGGGAGGAGACGAAATGACTATTGCAAAACGAGGGTTCAGCGCGTTCGCCGCATTGGCCACCGGCTTGTGTCTTGCCGCCACGATGGCGCAGGCCGAGCAAATCGAGATCCACAACACGATGAGCGCCGGCGGCTCGGAGGAAGCCGCGATCACCCGCTTTACCGAGATCCTGGAAGAGCGCGCTCCGGGCCGGTTTGACATCGCGCCCTATCTTGGCGGGCAACTCGGTGACGAGACCGATATTCTGGAACTGCTCAATCTGGGCCAGACCCAGATGGCGCTGACCGGCGGGCTGTTCATGGGCCAATATGCCGCCGAATATGACGCAGTATCGGTGCCCTTCGTGTTCCCCAATTGGGACTCGGTCGAGCATTACGTGATGGAGACCGACTCGGGCCTCGCGATGCAGGCGCAATCGCGCGAGCGTGGCAATCTGGTCTACCTTGGGCCGCAGATGCGCGCCTTCCGCCATATGACCTCGAACCGCGAGATCCATACGCCCGAGGATCTGCACGGGCTGCCGATGCGCCTGCCGCAGGTGCCGGTCTGGGTCGATGTCTGGAGCGAGCTGGGCGTGCAGCCGATTGTGATTCCGGCGCCGGACATCTATTTCGCCATGCGCACCGGTCAGGTCGAGGCGCATGAGAACAGCCTTGCCTCGCCCTACACCCGCCAGATGTGGGAGGTGCAGGACTATATCATCACCACCGCGCATCTGTCGTTCCCCTGGCATTGGGTGGCCTCGGCGCGCTGGTGGGACAGCCTCACCGAGGATGACCAGTCGCTGATCCGCGAAGCCGTCGCCGAGGCGCGTGCGCATGGGTTCACCGTCGAGCAAGAGCGTGACGATTATTACCGCGCGCAGCTGATCGAGAACGGCATGAGCTTTATCGACGTGGATCAAGCGCCGTTCCGCGCTGCCGCCGCGCCCGCCGTGCAACGCGCGCTGGCCGATATGGCCGAGGGTGTCACCCAAGACATTCAGGCCGCGATCGACGCAACCGCAAACTGAGTGGCGGCAAACTGAGTGCCGGCGAACTGAGTGGCAACGCTTTGAGTGACGACACTGAGTGACACTTTGGCCGGGCCGGTCTATCGGTCCGGCCATGACTGGTCTGTCGCGGCGCTGATCCGGGGGGCATGATGGGATTTGCACAACTCGAGGCCGGGTTCGCCCGGATCTTGGAACTGATATCAATGGCGCTGATGATGGCGCTGGTGGCGGTGATCACCTATGCGGTTCTGGGCCGTCAGGTGTTCCATCTGCCGGTGGCATGGTCCGAAGAGGTCGGCGCCGGACTGCTGGCCTGGATGGTGCTTCTGGGCTCGGCTGCGGCCTGGTATCACCGGCGGCATCTGGTGATCGACGTGGTGCTGCGGCGGCTCAACCGGCGCTGGCTGCGCGGGTTTTGCATCTTTATCGAGATCGCCGGACTGCTGTTGCTGGTGGTGGCCTTCTGGGGCTCGCAATCGATGATGCGGGTCAGCGTGCATAACTCGACCACCGCGCTCGGCGTCTCTTACAGCTTTTTATATCTGGCACTGGTGATCGGGCTCGGCGCGATGATCCTGTTCAGCATCGCGCAGCTGCTGCGTTTGATCCGCGGCGATGAGGCCGCGCTGCCGAACTACGAGTCGGAGGGCGAATGGAATACCTGATCATCTTTTTCGGCGTGATGGTGGTGCTTTTCGCCATCGGCGTGCCGATTGCCATCTCGATCGGGCTGACCTGCCTGACCGTGCTGGTGCTGCGCGACGGGATCACCGCGATCCCCGCCGAGCTCTTTGCCCTGCAGATCATGCGCGGGCTCAACAACTTCCCGATCCTCGCAATCCCGTTCTTCATCTTTGCCGCGGCGATCATGAATGTCGGCACGGTGGCGATGCGGATTTTTGATTTTGCCAATGCGCTGGTCGGCTCGGTGCGTGGCGGGCTGGGCCATGTGAATGTGCTGGCCTCGATCCTGTTTTCCGGCATGTCCTCGACCGCCGTGGCCGATGTCGCGGGGCTGGGGCAGTTGGAGCTCAAGGCGATGCGCGAGCGCGGCTATCCGCGCAGTTTTGCGGTGGGTATCACCGGCGCCAGCGCGGTGATCTCGCCAATGATCCCGCCGTCGATTGCGCTGGTGGTTTACGGCTGGCAATCGGGCACCTCGGTGGCGGCGATGTTCCTCGCCGGGCTGGTGCCGGGGCTGATGGTCGGCGCGGCCTTCATGGTGACCAGTTTCGTGATGTCCTTCTGGCTGCCGATGCCGCTCTCGCCACGTCCGGCGCTGCCCGAGACCGCGCGGCTGTTCTGGCGCGCATTGCCGCCCCTGCTGACGCCGGTGATCATCGTCGGCGGCATCTGGACCGGCATGTTCACCCCCACCGAGGCCGGTGCCATCGCCTGTGTCTACGCGCTGTTTCTCAGCACCGTGGTCTACCGCGAGATGACCTTTGCGCTGCTGATGGACGTCTTGGCCAGCACCGTGCGGTTCTCCTCGATCATCCTGTTCATCATCGGCATCGCGACATTCTACGGCTGGCTCTTGGTGCGGCTGCGCATTCCGCAGGAACTGGCGATGACCATCGCCTCGCTGGACGTCGGCAACACCACGATCATGCTGGCCATCGTGCTGTTTTTCTTGGTGATCGGCTGCTTCATGTCGGTGGTCGAAGCGATCCTGATCTTCACCCCGATCTTCATGCTGACGATTCAGGCCTTGGGCATTGATCCGGTCTATTTCGGCGTGCTGATGGTGCTGACGCTCTCCTGCGGGGTGATCACCCCGCCGTTCGGCAATGTGCTGTTCGTGCTCGCCGAGATCACCGGCATGCCCTTCGAGAAAGTCTCGCTAGCGGTGGTGCCCTTCCTGCTACCGATCCTCGCGGTGATCGGGTTGACCCTGTTCTTCCCCCAAATCGCCACCTTCCTGCCCGCGCTGGTGCTGTGATGTCGGGGGAATGACGAGAAAGCAAAGGGCGGGGCGGTGTTAAACACGCCCCGCCCTTTTGATGTCGCAGATGATCGATGTATGCCCGTTCCGGCGTCGAAGCCTTTCGCGCCTTACCTGCAGACCGTCTTGTAGTCTTTGATCAGCTCTTCGATGTCGTCGTATTCATAGAGGTTCCGGTCCCAGAGCAGCATCCCGGCCTGACAGTATTTGCGGATGGTGGTCTCGGAGTGGGAGATCATGATCACGCGGGAGGTGGCCAGACGGCCGAGCAATGCCTCGTCGCATTTGCGTTTGAACCGCGCGTCGCCGACCGAGGTGACCTCGTCGATCAGATAGGTGTCGAAGCTGATCGCCAGTGACAGCCCGAAGGCCAGCCGCTGTTTCATACCCGTCGAATAGGTCGAGACCGGCATTTCCATACTCTTGCCGATCTCGGCGAAATCTGCCGCCGCCTCGAGCACTTCGGCGGTGTTCTGCCCATAGGTGCGGGCGACGAACAGCACGTTCTCGCGCCCCGTCATCGTGCTGTTGAACCCGCCGCTGAACCCCAGTGGCCAGGACACCATGCCTTGACGCTCGACCCAGCCCGAGGTCGGTAGATCCGCCCCCGAGACCATCCGCATCACGGTGGATTTCCCCGCTCCGTTATGCCCCATCAGCGCATAGTTGACGCCCGCCTCGAACACCGCATTCGAGCGATCCAGCACATGATGGCGGCCACCGTAGGAGGGGTAGGATTTGCTCAGATCGTGAAACCGGATCATTTCCGCATCTTCCGTGTGAACCGCTCGGCAAACATCGCGACGACCAGAACGCCGCCGATGGCAAAACCGATAAACAGCGGGTCGAGGATCTCGCTATGATAATCCGCATAGAACCCCATGCGGTTGATCTCGACCATATGGATGATCGGGTTCCACTTGATGATGCTGATCGCCTCGGGGGGCAGCATCGAGGGCACATAGAAGGTGCCGGACATGAACAGAAGCGGGCGCCCGAAGAGCTTTTCGAAATGCTGCCAAGAGCTGAAGAAACTATAGATCACCGCATTGATCATGCCGATCCCAAGGCCGAACAGCCCGATCATGACAAAGGCCAGAATCACCAGTTCAGGCCGCCACGGGATGGCGCCGTAGCCGGTCAGATACAGCGAGGTGTAAAACAATGCGCCGACCAGAACATGCACCGAAGAGACCAGCAGAAGCCGCGCGATCACCGTGTCGGTGGTCTGCACCGGCGGATAGGCAAACAGGCTCTTGTTGGAGCTGAACGACCGCATCAGGCTGACCGAGAGCTTGTTGAAATACTCCTGACAGAGCAGGCTTGTGGCAAAGAACAGGCCCAGACTTTCGCCAAACGGGGCACCGCGACCGATCAACACAAAGATGATGATCAAAAAGCTGAGGGTCACCGCCGGCTGCAACACCGCCCAGAGATAGCCCCAATGGGAGGTGCCGAAGGCCATGCGCGATTCCCGCAGCATCAGCGCCCAGATAACATGGGCATTAATGACAATCGGGCGGCGGGCGCTGATCATTTCTGGTGGTCCCGGACCATCTGGATCACGAAAGAGGCGATCGCCCAGATCAGGGTAATCGCGACAAATGCGATCAGCACGTTGATGATGCGGCGTGGATAGGCGGCTTCCTCGGCGGCATAGGGCTCGGCGAATACTGCAAGATAGCGCTGCTGGCGGTCCGCCTCGCGGCGCGCGCCCTCCATGCTTTCGAGCATTGCCATATAGCGCAGTTTGGCGATCTCGACCCCGAGCGCGAGTTCCTCATAGTCATTCATGATCTCGGCGGTGATCGTGCCGCCGCTGGACTGGGTGTCGCTGATCCCTTCGCGAAGCTGGTCGCGCTGCATCTCCAGTGCGATGATCCGCCGGCGCAATTGCTCGGCGTTGAAATCCTGATGCGGCCGCTCGCTGAGCACCGAGAGATTGGCGCGTTCTTCCATGATGATCCGGTTCAACTCGAACACCAGCATATCGTCGCGGTTGGCGCTCATGCTGGGGTCGGCGATCCGGTTCTCCACACGGAATGCGGTGAGCAGCGCTTGTGCCTCGTTTAATTTGACCTCGGCCACCTCGAGTTCCCGCAGGGCGAAATCATAGGAGGTCATCCGCGCCGAACGCGACAGATCGTTCACGAAATTGCGGATATGCTCCATGACGAAATCGGCCAGAACCTTTGCCTCATCGGCGGTATAGGCCTGCACCTCAAGCGTCAGAATGCCGGTGGTGTGGTCATAGGTGCTGAGCGCGCGGCGGTTCCAGTAGTCGATCTTATCCTCAAAGGTCGCATCCGCAGGCAGCCGCTGAAAGAGGTCGATGGTGTCGCGGCCAAAGAGGTTATGCATGCCGAATGCTTGGTCGATCTCGCGCACCAGATCGGGGGATTCGATATAGCGGCGGACGATATAGGAATCCGATTTCGTCGATCCCGACGAGACGCTTCCGGTCAGCGAATCCAGCAGCTCGCCACCGCCGCCACCGCTATTGCTGGTTGAGCTGCGCACCACGAAACTTGAGCCCGCCGCATAACGGTCGGTCGCGAACACGCTATAGATCGCAAACAGCGAGACCGGCAGGATCACAAACAGAAGGAAGGAATACAGCAATCTGCGCGAGCGCCTCTCGGCGGCGTGGCGCGGGGTCTTTCCAGCCGGAGCCGCGCGGATGGAGCCCGACGGCTTCGGGGGCTTTTTTGCCTCCGTGGATTTACTTGCTGGAGCCGGGTTTGCTTGCGCCACCTCAGACATATACCGCCTTCTTTTGAAAGAGTTTTCTAATACACGTGACTTGGGTTGCTGCTGTCTGACCGCCCGTCTTGATGTCGCATATCGGGGTGTGATGTTGCATGAGGTGGTTTGCCGCGCTGTCTGGACTTACGGCCACTCGGCAATCTGCCGAACCGCGTCGATAAACCTTGCGTCCGCCTCTCTACTGTCATCCCCGAAGGCGTATATGCGCATGGCGCTGCGCTGGTCGGCCAGGCTATCCGCCCCCAGTGCATCCTGCAGTTGGCTGTCGATATTGGACAGATCCGCCGCTACCTCGTAGCAGCCGCCAAGCGTCGGGAATTGCCGGTGCGGATCGTCGATCTGCCCATGCGGCATCACCACCGCCAATGGCCGGTTGGAATAGAGATAATCGCTCATCGTCGAGGAGATATCGGTGACCAGCATATCGGCGCGCGCATAGACCTCATTCGCGTCGACATTCATGTCGAGCGGCTTTGACCCGGTTTCCGCCAGCGCTGCAGTGATGCGCTTGCTGAGCTGCTTCCAATCAGGGTGCTTGTCGATCAGCGGATGCGGCTTGAACAGGATCTCTGCCTTGGGCGCCGCCCGCTGGATGGCGCGGATAATATCCGGGCCGCGGTCGAGTGAAGAGAGCCGCATATCCCCCTTTGCCCCGTACCAAGTTGGCATATAGGCGACGACCGGATCATCGTTCCACCCGTCCCGCTTGCCGACCTCACGCCCTTTGACCTGCGGCCGACCGACGTGGACGAAAGCTGTACTCGGGATGACCACGCCGTTGTTTTGATAACGGTCTTGGCCCAACTGTCCGGCGACGAAAACCTTGTCGTAGATCGCGGTGACCGGCGAGGAAGACGATGGCTTGTCGGAATCTCCATGCAAGAGTTGAACATGGATCAGCTCCGGAAAACGCTCGATCATCTCGAGATTGCGATGGCCGTTGTTGACGTAAAAAATCGCTCGGACCGAAGGCGTAATCGCATTTACATGGTGGTAGGCTTTGCTCGATAAGACCGCCTGAATCCCGTCTTCCCGCAATTGCGCTACATGATGCTCACTGGTGCAGATCGCATACCAAGGAACCCCGGAGGCATCGAGATGATGTGCCCACATGGTCACATGAAAGGGTGTTTCGAGAAAGTCTGCTGAGAAAAACACGGCTATCCGCGCGCGCGCATCACACGCGGCATCTATTGATGGTAGCGGAAGCTGTGGGGTAGTGTCCCTTTTGTCGAGCGCCTTTACGATAACACCATAGCTCTTGCCGTCTGCCTCAAGCGCGGCTGAGACCTGTGCATTAGCCTGGACTTCATCGTACATCCGTAGGTGTTTTGGTAAACGGCGAGCTTGCGCCAACTTTCCATCAAAATCGACCACCACGTGGTGAATATGGTGTTGAGAGACCATGTGCATCCCGATCGTCCCTGTCAGCAGGTGGTAGCATCGCGTTATTGGACCAACAGAATAGTCATCAATATCCGCCATCCGCCGGATCAGCCACGAAGCGCTGTAGCGCCTTTTGACCAGCGAGAACGACTTGCGTCCACGGCAGATGATACCGACCTGCTCGCCTTGGCCGTTGAGGTGCCGCATCAGTTTTTCAAGCGCCTCCAGACTCGCGCCGCTGGCGTTGGGGACTTGCACCAGCGCGGTGACACCCTCGCGCTCGGCCCAGGACAGGAACCGTTCGACCTCGGCCGCATGGACCGTATCCGACAGCGCAGCCCGTGAGTGCCAGACGACATAGCCGATAACCGCATTCAGCACCGCCAGCCCGAGGACAAGGAGGTAGCCCCAGCGAGACACCTCACCGGAGGTCAGCGCGGCAACGGCCATCAGCAGCCCTGCGAGGGTTATGACGATCCGCGATGCATAGATGATATGTGCAGCGCCCTTCAAACGTCGGTCCAGTGGCGTGGGCAGTGCCTCCCCGACCTCACCCCGTAGGCGTCCGGTGATCCGGGCCACAAGATGACTGGCCCCATAGCTTACCGCCAAGCCCAAAAGCAGCACTCCGGGCAGGATCGGCGAGACCGCGCCCGCCGAGGACAGCGTGACCACCGGAAGCACTGCAATCAGCGCCAAGAGCAGCAAGAGCACCGGCCTGGGCAATTTCGCAACCGGCTTCAGCTTGCGCATTTGGCCAATCGGGATCACCGGCAGAAGGGTGAGTGTGAGCGAAAGCAACAAAAGCACGATTGTCATCTGTGATCACCTCAGCCCCAAAAGCCGTTCTGCGAGATAATCTGCATCAGGCGCGCGAATCTGACGCTGCCTGTGGGGGACGCCAGATCGGGATGCGACACGGAGAACGCCGCCGCGCGATGCGCGTCGTCGATCTGCTCATGCTCATCGAGATAGGATTTCAGCAGGGCGGGTGCCTCACCCAGATTTTTGATCGCCTTACGCGCATAAAACGGCTCAACCCGCTTGGGAACCTTCACCCCGCGCGAGACGATCATATGCGGCAAACGCTCTTTGAGGCAGATCGCCTCCATCGCCGAGATATCGCACATACACAGCGCAACCGGCTCAATATCATCTTTGATGCTGATATTCTTCGCGCCGGTCAGCATGGCCAGCCGCACCGTCGCCGCGACCGCAAGATTGGCATCGGACAGATCAAAGACCACCTGACTGGAACGGCTCAGCTCGACGGCATCGCGCACCAACTGCTTGATCAACCCCTGTTTGAGCATGCCCAGATAGGGATGCGGGCGGATCACCACCCGGCTCAAACCGCGGATGCGCATCGCCCGCGCAACAATCTGCAACCCGTCAAAGCCGATCGAGCTGTAATTGTTGATATCGCCGCCAAAGCCTTCCCATGTCGGCGCATAGAGCACCGCCTCGCCGCCTTCGGGATCGGTGCGGTAGCCGTCCAAATTCTGCACGAAGGTATCACCGACCTGAATCAGGCGCCCCTCGTCTACATCTGCACGGCGGAAAATACCGCCGTCAATATAGCGGTCGATGGCGATATCACCGGCCACACAGATGTAGTCATAAAGCCGCGCCGCCGGACGGGCCGAGGCGCGCTTGTTGGATTCACCGTGCAACACGAGGATATGCTTATACGAGCGGTTGGCCACCGTATGCAAGTTGCCCTGACCGTTGAACGCATAGAAAACCGCGCCGCCCCGTTTCACCGGCAGCTTCTTGGCAACCTTGCCACCAACCTGCGTCACGTGGACCCCGTTGACACCCTGTTTCGGCAACAGCCCGAACGCGGTGCCCGGGCGTCGCCGCATAAACAGCGGCGTCATCTCGTTCGAGAAGACGTCTTGTGCATAGAACGGGGCGACCTGACGGACGGCAGAGGGAATGGGGCTGTCGATATAGACAGCCGCGCCGTGGTTGCTCATGGCAGGTCTCCGCCGCTTATCGGAACACGACGTTCTGATGCCGGATAATCTTGCCCTGATCGGACATCATGAAGCGAAGCCCGTCCGCAACCGCCGAGGGCTGCATGATCGTGGTCGGATCTTCGTCAGGTGCCAGTGTCTTGCGCAAATCGGTGGCGCAACGGCCCGGCGAAATGCGCAGAACCTCGGTGCCTTCGGGCGCGAATTCTTCTTGCATCGATTCCGACGCGGCCAGAATCGCGGCTTTCGACGCCGAATAGGTGGTCCAGTTCGGACGCCCGTTCATTCCGGCGGTCGAGGAGATATTAACGATATAGTCAAGCTTATGACCGCGGCGGCGCGCGTCACGCACGATCAGAATCGGCGCTTTAACGTTAACCTGCAGGGTCATATCCAGATCTTCTTCGGTGATATCATTATAACTGCAGGGCGCGGTGAAACCCGCGTTATTAATGATCGAGGTCAGCTTCAGGCCAAGCGCGTCGACGGTTTCAAACAAGGCGTTCTGAAAACCGGGTTGCCCCAGATCAGAAACGATCGTATGGACCGCTTTATTTCCGGCGATCCTTGCGACTTCTTGCTTTGCTTCATCCAAACGCTTGCCGTCGCGGGCCACGAGGACAATATTGTCAAACTCGCTATCCGGTTGCGAAAACGCCTGTGCGATGGCCAGCCCAATTCCGCGCGATGCGCCGGTGATCATCACTGTTTTCACGTCCGTGACTCCTCTTCCATGTATTTTTCTACAAACCAGAAATCTTCCGGCGATGTAATTTTGATATTTTTAGCATAGCCGGGAAGCGCAACCACCTCAGCGCCAGCCATCTCACTAATCAATACCGCGTCCTCAGTAAACTCGAAACCGGCGGCTTTCGCCTTCAGATGAGCCTTTAAAAGCGTATCACGGCAGAACTTTTGCGGAAGCTGGATGTTAAACACTTGTTTTCGCGGAATATTTCGTGAAACCATGCCCGTGTGAGCGTCGATCTCGCACATCGAAAACGGAATCGGTGAAAACAGACCGGCATTTTTGCAAGTCTCTTTCAAGAGCGCGTCAATCATATGCGAGTCGACCAAAGGCCGCGCCGCTTCATGCACAATAACCGTGTCATGTCTGGCGGCCTCAGCCAGCATGCAAACCGACTCCTGCCGCGTCTCACCACAGGGAATAACCGACACCGGCTTATTGGTGACGAAAGCCTCGCAGAGTTCATGGGTGCGCGAGAAATAACCTTCCGGCGCATTCACCACAATATCGGAAATCTCGGGATGCGCATTCGCCAGCCGCAAAGAATAGGCGACCAATTCGATGCCCTTTACCTTGCGAAACTGCTTGGGCTCCCAGTACCCAGAGCGTGACCCGACGCCCCCTGACAACAGGAGAAAAGAAACTCCACCCCTCACGAATTACACCCTTCATGCCCCAGATTGCCGATCTTCCGCCGCCAATCACGCCCTTTTGAATGCACCATACGGTTGTGGTTAATTTTCTACAACACCGTTTTGTAGCGTCGCAATCCCAAAAAGCAACCACCCCGCAAGAACGCTAAATTCTTGCGCATACTTTAGTAACTTTATGAGGCGCGAATTTACGCGCCCCCACGCCCCGCGACCTTTTGCCACACCAACCGAAAGCGCCCCAAAAAAGATCGCCTTGCGCTCTGCGGTGATTGACCTGCCACGGGATTTTTCCTCCATTTGGGATTAGGATCAGGACCCATTGATTTTAAGTTGTCGGTATGATTCGCGATTGGATAACGAGCGGTGGCATGCCTGATCTCTTCTGGTTGAGCGACGCGCAAATGGCGCGTCTGGCGCCCTATTTCCCCTAGTCCCACGACAAGCCATGGGGCGATGATCAGGGGTGTTGAGTAGTATTATTTTCATCAACCGCAATGGCTTACGCTGGCGGGATGCGCCCAAGGTATACGGTCCGCACAAGGCGCTTTACAACCGTTGGAAGCGGTGGAGCGACAAAGGCATACGCCCATGCGCCCCCGGCCGAAAGCAGCGAAAGGTTCCCATCAACTACGGCAAGCGGCGTTACAAGCTGCGCAACCGCCCTCTCGGCAGATTTGCCTTGCATATCGCCTGCCGGGCAGTGATCGAGATCATGTTCGGCAGGCTCAAAGACTGGCGGCGTGTGGCGACCCGATACGACCGCTGCCCGAAGGTGTTCCTCTCTGCCATCATGCTCGCCGCCATCGCCATCTATTGGCTATGAGACCTGCGCCTAGGCTGCTTTTAGAGTGTGAAGTGATTATGAAAATCATTAGGTAAAAAGGCTCCGCCACTGCCGGAAGGCGACCATACCAAGTCGCCCAGAACCTTTTCCACATACTATTTCGGGATGCTTATCCTATGTCATTGGCCACAACTGGACTGTTCTGGCTAATGTCGCGGACCACTTTTCGTCCCAACAAACTTTGCAAGTGCTTCGGCGCCAGCCCGTAGCCGGGGCGGACGCTGCGGATGCAGTCCTCGGTGATGGTGTCGCCGGCTTTCATGTCCTTGACGAAATAGAGCGAGCGGCGGAATTTTACGTTGCTGCGTTCGCTGGATTTGCGGCCATAGTCGACGTGCCCCACGGCCTCCCATGCGGTGCGGGCGCTAGTGCAGAGGGCGGCGAACTCATTGGGTTCTAGGGAAAAACTGTCGTCCGGCCCGCCGCCTGCGCGGTCGAGGGTCATGTGTTTTTCGATAATGCAGGCGCCCAAGGCGACGCTGGCGGTGGCGGTGGTGTTGTCGAGCGTATGGTCCGAGAGGCCGACCGGCACGTCGAAGCGGGCGCGCATGTCATGGAGCGTGGCGAGGTTGTAATCCGCGGCGGGGGCGGGGTAGCCGGAGACGCAGTGCAAGAGTGCGAGTTCACGGCAGCCGCCTTCGCGCGCGGCCTCGACGGCCTCACTGATCTCGGCCAGATCGGCCATACCGGTGGAGATGATCATCGGCTTGCCCTTGGCGGCGACATAGCGGATCAGCGGCAGGTCCACGGCCTCGAAACTGGCGATCTTATAGGCGGGGGCGCCGAGGGATTCGAGCAGGTCCACCGCGGTCGGGTCAAAGGGCGAGGAGAACAGGGTGATCCCGCGTTTTGCAGCATGGGCGAAGAGGGCTTCGTGCCATTCCCACGGCGTATGCGCCCACTCATACAGATCGTAGAGCGTGTGCCCTGCCCAAAGGCCGTCGGTGATCTGGAAATCCGGCGCATCGGATTTGAGGGTGATCGTATCGGGGCGGTAGGTCTGGATCTTGACCGCATCGGCGCCTGCGGCATGGGCGGCGTCGATGATCTTTAGCGCTTGGTTCAGGTCGCCGTTATGGTTGGCAGAGATTTCGGCGATGACATAGGGGGGATGGCCGGGGCCGATCTGGCGGCCGGCGATACTGAACTCAATCATCTTTTTCTAGTTCCCTAACGGTTGAGAATTGTGACAAAATTTTCACGTGCACTTCGCCATTCGTGATCCATTATACTCAGCCGAACAATGTCCATGAATTCGCTATCCATTTTATGGTGCCCACGAAAAACGCCTTCTATCTGAAAGCCGAATTTCTGATGCAATTTTATAACGGCGTCGTTGAATGCCAGAACTTCGCAAGATAGCTTTCGTAGCTTCAAGGTAGTAAACACATGATCTAGCGCTAGAAACTCCATACGCGAACCCGTTCCCCGTGGTGCATCGGGGCTTGCGTAAAAGGCCCAAAAACAGTTTTCATTCGTTAAGTCGATCTGTGTGAAACCTACAACACCCAACGGTTCGTTTGACTTTTCATAAATGAAATATGCTTGATCGTCACGCGTGCGGATTTGAGACCACCAAGCTCGATGCTCTTGAGCGGTGATGTGGTGACGCGTATACATCTTTGACGCGACCTCGGGCGCATTCCGCCAAGATCTCATGAACTCCAAGTCGGTTTCAGTGATGTGCCGCAAGTTACCTATTGATGGCATACGATCACCTCCTGTGTTTCGCTGATGTTTGAAACAGTTGACCAGCGGCTTTATTGAGGCCTGTTCCATCGCAGATATCGGCGGCGGCGTTGGACATTGTGGCGAGGCGTTCGGGATTGGCGGCTTGGGCGATGGTTGCGGCAAGGGACTGCGCGAAATCGGGGGCGTTTAGGGGGGCGGGGGCGAGGCCGGCGCCGGCGGCAGCCATGGCCGAGGCGATGCCGGATTGGTTGGCGGCGGTTTCGATGATCAGCGAGGGCAGGCCGAGGCAGCAGCGCTCCCATGTGGTGGCGCCCGCCGCGCCGATGGCGAGGTCGGCTGTGGCCATGCGCGCGGCCATGTCGTTGACGTCAATGGCGATTTCGGTGCGGAAGGGCATGTCTTGGGCCAGCGCGCGGACGCTTTCCAGCGCGGGCGCATTGCGGCCCATGATCACGCTGATCGTCAGGTCTGGCGGCAGCGGGGCAGCGCGCAGCGCTGTGAGGATCGTCGAGGTCGCGTCCACGGCGTCAATGCCGCCCATCGAGATCATCAGGTTTTGCAGCCCACGGTGTGCGCGCGCGGCCAAGGCTTGGGCGCGGCGTTGGGCGAATTCGGGGCGCAGGAGCGCGTAGCGAGGGCCGGTCAGGCGGGTGCAATCCTCGGGGATGAGCCCGTCATAATCGGTGTCGGTCCGGCCAAGGTTTTGGTCCAGCAAGAGGTCACAGCGATGCTTCCGGTCGGCGAGATCGTCGATCACCATCAACCGTGTGTCCTTGGGGCAGGCGGCGTTTTGCCAACGGGTATCAAAGGCGTAATGATCCATCACCAGCCAATTGGGCGATGTTGCCAGCGCCGCCCGCGTCTCGGTGGAGTCTTGTGTCCAGTCCACACCCGCCCATGCGGCGTGCAGCGGCGGGCCTTCGGGGGCGGGGCCTTGAGGCGCGGGGAGAAGCGTCAGGTCGAACCCTTCGGCGGTGATCCGCGCGCCCATATGCCCGGGCAGGTCCCGGGTGATGAACTGGCAGGACGCTCCGGCCTCGCGCAGCGCCCGTGCCAAGGTCAGGCAGCGCATTACATGGCCGGTTCCGATCTCGATCGAGGCGTCGGCGCGGAAGGCGACCCTCATGGCGCATCATCCATTTGCAGGGCGCGCATGATCAACTCGGCGCGTTGCAGGTCGTCTTCGGTGTCGATGTCCTGCACGCGGTAGCGCGGCAATGGCAGACCCTGCGCGCCAGCGACGAAAACCCCCTTATGGTGCGTCCAGCTTTCGGCACGGCCCCAGTAGAATTGACCGGCATCATGCCATGCCTCTTCGAGGTCTTGCGAGCGGGTTTGCATCTGCGCGGGGTCGAACATCTCGACCGCGCCCGAGGCGCCACGCCGCAAGGCACGCTGGATCGGGAAGGCATAGGTGGTGACGCTGAGCACGAAGGGCGCGTCGGTCTCCTCCAGCCGCGCGCGGCCCGCACGCAGGTCATCCGCCCGCACAAAGGGCGAGGTCGCATAAAGACAGCAAACCGGGGTGCGCGCGGGCAGGTTCAAACGGGTGATCGCATCGGCGATGACCGGCACGGTTGGCGTGTGGTCGTCGGCAAGCTCGGCGGGGCGGCGAAACGGGGCCTCGGCGCCGCAGGACTGCGCAATGCTGGCGATTTCCTCGTCATCGGTGGAGACGATAATCCGCTCAAAACAGCCGCTGTCGATGGCCGCCTGAATCGGCCAGGCGATCATCGGGCGCCCGCAGAAGGCGCGGATATTCTTGCGCGGGATGCGCTTCGAGCCGCCGCGCGCAGGGATGACGCAGAGGCTCATGCAAGCGCCTTGGTGATTTCAGCGACAACCTGCGCCTGCTGGTCATCGGTGAGACCGGCGTGCAGGGGGATCGAGATGGCGCGGGAATAATAGTCCTCGGAGATCGGAAAATCACCGTCACCAAAGCCGAGATCGCGGTAATAGGGCTGCAGATGGACGGGGATGTAATGCAGGTTCACCCCGATACCGGCCGCGCGCAGCGCCTCGAACACCGCGAGGTGGCGGGTGGGGTCATCGAGCCGGATGATGTAGAGATGCCAAGAGGAATTGGCGCCCTCCATCCGCTTGGGCAGGCGCAGCGGCAGCCCTTCCAGCGCCGTGTCATATGCGTCGGCGAGGGCACGGCGGCGGGCGACGAAGTCATCGAGACGGGTCATCTGGCTGATGCCCAGAGCCGCCTGCATCTCGGTCATGCGGTAGTTCCAGCCGAGATCAAGCTGCTGGTAATACCACGGGCCGTCGGGGGCATGGGTCATTAGATCCGCATCGCGGGTGATGCCGTGGCTGCGCAGCCGGTCCATTTTCGCCGCAAGCCCCGCATCATTGGTCAGAGCCAAGCCGCCCTCGGCGGTGGTGATGATTTTCACTGGATGAAAGCTGAACACGGTGATGTCGGAATGGCTGCAATCGCCGACCCTCGTGCCAAGGTAATCGGCGCCGATGGAGTGGCTCGCATCCTCGATAATCTTGACGCCGTGGGCACGGGCAATCGGGGTGATCCGCGCCATATCGGGGGATTGCCCGCACATATGCACCGCGACGATGATCTTGGGCAGGCGGCCCTTGCGGGCGGCCTCGTCGAGCTTGGCTTGCAGCGCGTCGGGACAGATGTTGAATGTGTCGGGGTCGATATCGACGAAATCGACATCCGCCCCACAGTAGCGCGCGCAATTGGCCGAGGCGACGAAGGTGATCGGCGAGGTCCACAGCAGATCGCCCGGCCCCAAGTCCAAGGCCAGACAAGCAACATGCAGCGCCGAGGTGGCGGAATTGGTCGCGATGGCATGACTGGCACCGACGCGGCTCGCCACGGCGTTCTCAAACCGCTGCACCACCGGCCCCTGAGTCAAGAAATCCGAACGCAGCACCGCTTCGACGGCGGCAATATCCTCGTCACCGATAATCTGGCGACCGTAAGGGATCATCAAATCGCTCCGATCTTGTCGCGATGCGCGGCGATCCATTTGGCGAGGGCGTCTTTGCTCATCCAGTCAGGGTTGAGATCGCTGGTATAGACGAAATCCTCGGGCACTTTGCGGCCATCCTTGATCCGTGCGGGGTCGTTATACCAATGGTTGATCGCCGGCAGGAT
The DNA here is from genome assembly GCF_003076755.1 of Pararhodobacter oceanensis. Lineage (GTDB taxonomy): Bacteria > Pseudomonadota > Alphaproteobacteria > Rhodobacterales > Rhodobacteraceae > Pararhodobacter > Pararhodobacter oceanensis. Next base: position 1,379 of record NZ_QDKM01000018.1, on the reverse strand, counting down.
CTTGTAATGCTCATCGTATTCATAGGCATAGGGCGCGTCCTCGATACCGATCATCTGCTCGTGCAGCTTCTCGCCCGGACGGATGCCGACCACCTCATGACGCGCTTCGGGGGCGACGACATTGGCGATATCGGTGATCGTCATCGAGGGGATTTTCTTGACGTAGATCTCGCCGCCGATCATGTCCTCAAAGGCATGCCAGACCAGTTCAACGCCCTGTTCCAGCGAGATCATGAACCGCGTCATACGGCTGTCGGTGATCGGCAGCACGCCCTTGTCAGCGATGGACATGAAGAACGGGATCACCGAGCCGCGCGAACCCATGACATTGCCGTAGCGCACCACAGAAAACCGCGTGCCATGCTCGCCTGCATAGGCGTTGCCCGAGACAAACAGCTTGTCCGAGGCCAGTTTCGACGCGCCATAAAGATTGATCGGCGACGACGCCTTGTCGGTGGACAGCGCGACCACCCGTTTCACGCCCTTGTCGATCGCCGCGTCAATGACATTCATCGCGCCGTTGACGTTGGTCTTGATGCACTCGAAGGGGTTGTATTCGGCGGTCGGCACGATCTTGGTGGCGGCGGCGTGGACCACATAATCCACCCCGTCGAAGGCACGGTAAAGCCGCTCGCGGTCGCGCACATCACCAATGAAAAAACGCACGCGCGGATCGTCGCCATAGCCCTTGGCCATCTCCCATTGCTTCATCTCGTCACGCGACAGGATGATGACTTTCTTCGGATTGTAGCGCTTGAGCACCATCGGCAGGAAAGTCTGGCCAAACGACCCCGTGCCGCCGGTGATGAGGATGGTGGAGTTGGTGAGCATCATGGTGTCCTTGAGCTGCCGTGGCTTTACCTGACGTTTCTATGGGCTTATTAGCTCGCCATTCGACGCCTTTCCAGTGCTGCATTCTCTCATAAGGAGAAGGTACTGCACATAAGCAATGTTAATCTGTTTCCCCCCTTACTTGCAGAGAGCCATCCACGACCTCTGCGACGGGCGCAGCCGTTGGCTCTGGGGCCGCTCCACTACCAGCAACTCGATGCGTGGCAAACCCGCCGCATCATGGGCTTTATGATAGCCTCGACGCGGCTTCGCCTCCCCATTCTCCCGCTCAGGCAGGTGCGAGCAGGCATCGAGCCATCGGTCGGCAGCGTCGGGGATTCTTCTGACAACGCCCTCGCTGAAGCTATAAACGGTCACTACAAAACCGAGTTGCAGGCATCAGCGTATTTTCTTTCCGCTCTGACCTGCCCCCCGCGAGATCCCTCACTTTAATGTAGAGTTTGCTCAACCATGAAGGAGCAAACATATGCGAAAGAGCCGTTTTACTGAGTCGCAGATTATTGGGATGATTAAGGAGCAAGAAGCAG
>NZ_QDKM01000017.1 GCF_003076755.1 Pararhodobacter oceanensis | reverse complement strand
ACATCCCCTCATTGCTCCCCCTTGCCTTTGAAGGAGCATCTGATCCAAATTTATCAGGGGGGTCACTTTTGGACGCCGATCACCCCAATACAGGGGTCAAAGTTGCATGCTGATCCACACATAGGGCGCGAGGCGTTCAGCGCTTCGGGCAAGGCGGTAAACGCAACCGCGCGGTTCATCGCCGCGGCCAGATCCCGTCCGACTTTATAGTTCACCAACGTCATGGAACAGGACCGTTCTTCGGCATCGGCCGGGATCAGCTTTCGGGAAATCAGGACTTTGCGCAAAGTGAGATGATGCACCTTTTCGGATCTCGCCAAGGAAGTGATGCTGCTCAAACGCGGCTCGGTGATGTCCTTACCCAGAACCTTGGTGCCGGCCATGACATCCGTGGTATTCACAAGATGATCGCGCAAGACATCCCGAATGGGCCCGGGATCTTTTGTCAGTTTCGGTGCGCTCAACCACGCGTATAGCATTCCAAAATCTCTGACACGGAGAGGTTTTCCGCCCTTCGCGGACGGTGACGCGCCGCCGATCAGGCCAAGCGCATCACGCACACCCGTCTCGCCTCTGCAGACAAAAGGCCATGCCACCCGCCCTGCGGCATCCCAACCATCGGATGTGACATCTGAGGCCTTCGCATCGGATCCAAACGCAATGACAGCGCCCAGGACCTCCGTCGCCCGCACAGCCTGTTCCAAGCTCTGCTGGTCCAGCCATGACGGGCCGCCCTGCCCCTCCAGACGTTCAACCGCATAGCCCTGCAATGGTGAGGGTTCGCGCACCTCTTGAGCCTTCGAAATCTGAAGCAGCTGAGCGCCCACTTCCGGAACGATCACCGCCAACTCATGCGCGAAATCGGTCCATACTCCCTCCCTCCGCTCAACGAGCGCAAGCTCATGCAACGGACACGTCCGAACCGGCTGCAGCATCCACGTCCAGCGGTGGCGATGCGTCACCTGCGGCCGTTCGTGCTCCTTTTCATCGTCAAGAAGGCAGAGCGGGCAGAACCGGGTCACCAAGCCGGTCAGGAATTCGGCCGAAACCTTCTCACCGCGCAGATCAATGCGGCGATCCCCCCGCCGCCGCATCGCATTGCGCAACACGGGCTCGGGATCCTGATTGGCCATGTCACACAACCGCTCCACCGCCCCGTGAACGCCACCCGCCAAATCCTTCATCGGAATGGACAGATCGTTGAGAAACGGCAAAACAGGCCCATGGGTGTGAAAGGCCGCCAAACGCCCGGCCCAGGACATCGGCGTTTCGTGGTCGACAAAGGGCAAATGGGGAAACAGCTTCGCCATATTAAACCCTCTTCTTTTTACGCCGGCGCGTGGGCTGCTCTTCGTCCTCATGCCGGTCGAGGTCGATCATCCACCACTCTTTCGCCAGGAAAACATTCGCCCCCAGCACGCATCCCTCCTGCATGGCCCAGCCTTGCGCGAAGTGATCGATATCGAGCTGTTCATCCTCGTCGATGAGCGCCCGCTCGATCGCGTTCATGATGTTCTCCACACAGCGGCCAAAGCGATAGCGCGATGCATGGAACAGCCGGTCTACGAGTTCGCTTTCTACCGGCGGCACAAGCCCCGCCTTGGCGCAATAGGCATCGATCACACCGCGGAACTGCTCACCGTCCGTTTGCACTGACACAGGGGGCAAATAGAGCGTTGAGAAACGACGTTGGACCTGCGGGTCCGAGCGGACAATCTCCGCCAGCATTTCGGTGCCGGACAGGATTACGATCACCGCACCATCACCCTGCATCAACGTTTTTACGGCGCGCAGGATCAGATTGCGATCTGCGCAAAAGAGGTCGTGTGCTTCATCGATCCACAACACGGTGGTGCCGAAGCTTTCCAGACGTGATCGGAAGATCTTCCACATCCCCCAAGCTTCGCGGCGCCGCGAAACCTCAGGATATCCGCTCTTATCAAGCAGTTCTTCGGTCATGCTCTTGAAGGTCGCAGGGCTGGGAACCAGCGACGAGATATACTTGGGCATCCCGTCGGCACCCTTGGCCAGCGCCGGATGGGTTTCAAGCGCGTGACTGATCAGGGTGGACTTTCCACCGCCGGCCCCGTCGATCACCATGATACCGCGGGTTTCGCCGGTGCGGGTGAACTTCCTTGCCTCGGCCAGGATCTCGCCGTTCTCGTCGCGGCGCAGAAGCCGGTTGAGGTGGGACGCGAATTCCGCGTCCCTTGGGGTGTTGATGTGAAGCTTGTTCAGGTCCTCAAGGACGCGCAAGTTGTCAGTGTCCCCGATCATTACTCCTCTCCCTTGACGATCCAGCTATTCCTGACCGAGGCAGGTTTAGCGCCGGGCTTGTGGTTGCGCGACCTCGTCGCTTTCCGCGTCGACGGAACGGCGTCCGACGGGTTGTAGTCCATCGGTTCAGGGATCGAATACCCCACCTCCCCGTCGTGCGCCTTGGCCTTCTTTGTCGCGCCATTCGCGAAGCTGATCAGATTGCGCTTCTCCTCGCGAGCGATGCGCTCCGGCGTCCAGTCCTGGACAAGCAGTCCAGCCGTTGCGATAGCAGCCGAGTTCCGCTCGGTGATGGCTTCGATTGCCTTACGGATGACCTTCCGATCGAACGCCTTCTGCTCAGGACAGCTCGCCCGAAGCTTACGGCTGGTCGTCAGCCACTTCTGAGCCGAAACGCCATCCAGACCATCTTCCACAGCGGGGATCTCGAACCATTCGTCGCCGAGGCGCACCTCGATGGCCCCGATATCGCTGGGGTGCCATCTCACCTCAACCTTGCGCTTATCCTTCCGGTTCAGCCACGTAGCGAGCCGCTCGGAGTGATACCGGACGTTCAGAACCGTCACTCCGCTCTTATCCAGAGTGCGCGTCAGACGGCGTCCGAAGACCATGCGCCGACGGCGCATGTCCGGCGGAGGCTGCACGCCCCACTGCTCAGTCAACCGGCGCCAGCACTGCAACGGAGTTTCGCCGTGCAAACCGCGATGCGGCGTGTTGTGATAGATATCGACAACCCAACGAACCAGCGCGAAGATGAGATCGTCAGTGGTGAGCGCCGCCCGCTCTCTGGGGTCCGCATCGCCTTTGGTGATGATATCGGAGAAGGTCCGGCCGCTTAAGCGAGGCAAGATCCCCGAAAAAACCGACCCAAAGAGACGCTCTCCCCGGCCACGCGATTCTGGACTACCGGCGATAGCGCGTTCGACAGGCATGCCGAGGTCTGCGCAAGTAAAGCGGAAGTTATCCGAACGGTAAGCCGAGCCACAGTCAGTAACGATCAACTCGGGGGTGCCATGCATATCCCATGCACCCAGCGCGCCGACAGAATCGGCCCACTGACCCTTGTTGGTCATGACCATCTCCAGTGTCTGGATGGCCGCCTCTGCCGTCGCAGTTGGGGTCAGCACCATACCAACGATACAGCGGGTCGTGCAGCACAGCGCCAACGACAGCATCCAGCGCGCCGTGGAGCCGTCCAGCCCCATTGCTTTGCGCTCCTCGTCAGTCAGATAGGACATGAGATCCGCCGAATGAAGCAGCGAGACGAGATCGATCTTGCATTCATCCATCTCAACGCGCTCAAGAGGACGCGTGAGCTCAAGGCCCTTTCCGACCGGACGAAACTTCTTGCGCGCAGCGTCCAACCCTTTTCGCGCCACTTCACGCTCAAAGGGATCGATGGCGTCAATTGTGCGCCGGACGGTTTCGTAACTAGGTGCGCGCAACGGCGGCAAACCGCACTCGGCCCGCTCATCGTTGGCACAGTCGAAGGCATTTTTCACGTTTTCATAGATCACTTTGATAGTTGGCGCTTCCAAGCTGAGGTAACCACGCACTTCCCGCATCATGAGACGCAAGGCTTCGGGATCCATGTTTGACCCGCGATTGCCACGACGGTGCATCGCATCAACAAGCCCTTCATCTCCCAGTGCCTCAGCCTCCTTGATCCAACGGCGCAACGTCCTCGGGCTCGGCGCCTCCCTGAAATCGACCGACAGTTCGATTTTAGTCTGAAAAAGTGGATTAGGATTAGATGAGAACTTTAGCGCCATGCCGAGCAAGATTAACTCGTTTTCTTTGATCGATTTGTCAGTGCGCTTGATCATCTTATTCTTCTCCAAGCTGAGAAAGGCATTGACGAACGCGCTCCGCCTGGAAAGCCGGGCCCTCGGCTTGACCCGAAGCTCCGAGATCAACTCACCGGAAGTGGAAAGGCGCTTCTCCGCCTCGCCCTGCCGATAGAAGTTGGGCTCATGACGGATGCGCCCCATGGTCCCGAGGCGGCTGAGCCGGGTATGGGTGAACGACTGGGACAGCCCGGTCTCATCCGTCATCGTCATGACGTAACCGACTTCATTGTGGCTGGTCGGACGATACGGCACGCCCTCGATGGTGACGCGGTCATACGTGCCAAAGGCATAGCGGAAGTTCGAGTTGTTGAAGGTGAGTTCCATTAGTTCAGTTTCCCTTTGTAAACTTCAGAAGACGGAGTGATTTTTTCGTGGCGAACGAGCCGGAGGTGGTGCGAACGGATCAAGCGGATCAAAGCCCGCAGCCCGCGCGCCCCGAGGCCGATGAGCCCCGAGAGTTCCGACAAGGTCGAAACGCCTGACATTGCTGCGAAAACCGCTTCGGCCGCGATATCCGCCTCCGGATCCGGTGTGCGCATGCCGTGCAGCAGCCGGGCGTTGTGCAGTTCGACGGGGTCGAGACCAACGTCAGTCAAGAGACGAACGTCGCTCACGAAACCGGCGGCCCGCGCCTGCGCGGCGATCCATGAGATTTCAGCCAGAAACTGGTCCGTTACCCTGGCCTCAGGCTTGATGGTATAGGCGATCTTCCGGTGATCCGTCCGCGTCACAACCATATCGAAATAGTGTGTGCGCCAGGCGCCATCGCGGTCATGCCATTCGAAGGCAACCTGCTCGGTCAAGGACGCCGTATCCGGCTTTGCGACCAAGCAAAGGCACCACTTGAACTCAAGATTGCTCTCGGTTTCCACGATCACGCCGGCGCCATCCCCGATAACCAGATGGCCGGAGAAATGGCCCTTGGAGAGCACCGGAACACTGCGGTCGCCACAGCTTTGTTTGGGCAGCCTGCGGCCGCCTTTGTTGTTAGACATAGACATTTTCTGTTCTCACGCTTGAGTTGACCCTCGCCCGGAACTGGGCGACGGAAGCGATGCATCACGGGGAATTCAGACAAGGCTCCGCCACCCTGCTGAAGCGCAGGTCATGGGGAACGGTCTGTTCCGTGGAAGACTCTTTCCGGACGGCTCAGCTGCGCAAATGCAGAGGCCGCTTAGGATCGAGCAGTATTGTGAGGACAGACATCATCCTTGAAATCTGTTTCCAGATTTGCTAGAAAAACCGTATCGACCCGGTAGATTTAGATCTGCCTCATTACCGATGAACACTCGTCCCGTTGCCGCGGTTCGGGTGTTTATCTTTTCTGGTTCTAGCACTTCATTTGTATTCTCCGTGTCTTTGCGCCACCCCATGGGCAGCCGTTATGTTCATTCGGCCGAAGGTCAGCCGCGGCAAGAGATACCGGTCACCTTGCGCCGCAAATGACGCAATGTTTCCGAGTATCAATGTCACGCGAAAACCCTTGAAACCAAAGGTATCCGCAAATGCTGTCGCGTTGACGATCGGCGAGCCTTCGCTCCCGCCCGAGTTGCCCCTCGCGATCTATGATCGTTGAAGAACACACGACATCGGCCCTCATGCGAAAAAAGGTATTCGGGCATAGATCGGGCTCTTCACGCTACCTGTTCTCGCTCTCCTTCATTCATCCTTCAGTGCCGTATCAGCACGTGTTTTTTAACGCTGTGTCTTAGCGATCAAAAGACCTTTTCATTCCCCGAAAATCAGGTAGTTTCCCATGCAGTCGGGAATATGCGAAAATATTTAACCCACGACATTTTTCGCATTGCATGATTTGACCCTTCTCCATGGGCTGGACCCCGTGCCTATTACCCAAGCTCAAAATCTGGCATGTTTTTCCGCGACATTTTCGCAGGGCCAGATTCAGATTCGTCTGCGCTGGGCGGCGCGTCGCTGTAAGGGGTTAAGGGAGTGTCTTGCCCCTTTGACGCCCACTAACAGCGGCGAATCACGAGATATTTTGCCTGGAGATCCCGCCAAAAGCTGCACAGCGATTCGCTGACAGCAGCACCACGGCACATGCGCTTTTGTCATGCACAGGCACGGTAGACGGATATGTAGGGAGGTCGACAGTCATCGATACGCTCTTCATTCTCAGTTTTCGGTTTCAGCCGTTTTCGCACGGCCGAACAGGCTCATCTTATTTGAGCCGTATTAGCCGAAGCGAGATATGTAAGGGTCTGTATGTCATGGGGCGAACTATAAATAGATTGGCCAGAATCTTGCAAGAAAACAATTTTCGCTTCTGGCTTAAAATATCCTTGACGAAACTGTGCCATCACGAATATTCGCGCGCGCCCGCTAATTTTCGCCCGTCCTTCGCCCAAGCTACAAGCGGAAAGTGGAGAGTAGAAATTAAAGGCACGGCCGAACGCAGAACCTCGCGGAATGCCAAAAAGGCTCTATCAAAGCCAGCTATCAATATCTGCCACTTCAATCGCACCTGCCAAAGGCCCCGGCTCGCCGCCATTGGCTCAAACGCACCCACGACACTTCAGTTATCATCGTAAGGACTATCATGACGCAGGCTTGGGACATCATTCCGGATATTCACGCAGACATCCGGCGGTTGCAGACAACCCTCGACGGGCTCGGCGATGACGCGCCCTTTGCTTTTCTCGGCGACTTCATCGACGCAGGGCACAACCAATCCACAGCCGATGATGCCGCGGTGCTGACCACCGTCCGAGATCTCGTCGCGCGCAATAAGGCGGTCGCCGTCATGGGCAACCATGAGCTCAACGCGATGCTCTTTCACGCGACCGGCCCCGACGGCGCGCCGCTGCGCACACATAGCGACAAAAACACCGACCAGCACCGCAGCTTCATCGCGCAATTCGGCATTGCGACACCCGAGGCGCAGCTCTGGCTCGACTGGTTTATCACCCTGCCGCTCTGGCTCGATCTGGGCGGGATACGCCTCGTTCACGCCTGCTGGAACCAGACCGACATCGACGTGGTCGCGCAGCGGCGCCCGTCCGGGCTGCTTGAACCCGAGGATCTGTCTGAAATCGCCGCCGATAAAACGCCATTCGCGCGGGCGGTTAAAAACCTCACCAATGGACCGGAGTTGAAATTGCCCGAGGGCGTCCGCTTCCATGACTTCAAAGGCTATCCGCGCGAGCACGTCCGCATTGCCTGGTGGCGCTCGCATGCCGCAACTTGGCGAGACGCGGCGCTTTCGGTAAAGAACCTCACCGAACTCCCCGACGCCGCCTTATCGCGGGCGAGCGACGTGTCGCTTTACCCCGCCGACGCTCCCCCCGTTTTCACCGGCCACTACAAGATGTCCGGCGAACCCCGCGTTGAGGCACCGCGGGCGCTATGCCTCGATTACCCGAACACCCCCTGCGCCTACCGCTGGCGTGGCGAGGAAGACCTGCGTCAAGGGAACCTCGTGACGTTTGACGAGGAACAGCAGAGCCACAAAGGAAGTTTCGGTGGCTGAGAGCGTATAACCGCTTGAAAACGCTGCAATTGGTAATCGGGTGTGGCAGATGGCTACTCGGATTACCAAAGTGTTTCGTTACAATGGCTTAGCTGAGATTCCTCAAATACAACTATATCAAGTGTGCCGACCCTCTGCTCTGCGCCGCGATTGCGGTACCGTTGCGGAAGTCAGGGAAGGTAGACATCTATGAAAACAACCCGAAGAAGGCGAGATTGGCTGAGTTAATGTTCTTGCTCCGATCCCGTTCTGGCAGCTCCCGAATCCGTTCCTGCTGAGACAATCCGGACCGTGCTATGCATGGTTGATTTGGTGGAGTTGGACGTATGACGCGCGTTGCCATTTGGTCACTGCAAGGCCATGCCTGCCGATTGTGGAGTTATTGCCTGTGAAACCCTCGTCGATCAAAAGTGCAGGCGTTGCCATCGTCTTGGCGGCCACTTGCACCCCCGCACTTGCCGCCGGCTCCGATGAAGGGCGGGCGATATTTGGCCTTGTCGGTTTGGAGCTGGCGTTCTTGGAGGCTTTAGCACTGATCGCACTGGCCTGTGTCTTCGTGCCGCTGTCACGTGCCGTGGGGTTGGGAACAGTGATCGGCTACCTCGTCGCGGGCGTGGTCGCGGGTATCGGCCTTTCGATTTCGTTTACCGGTGATCCTGAGGGGTTGCTGCATTTCGCCGAATTCGGCGTGGTTCTATTTCTATTTGTGATCGGGCTGGAGTTCCGCCCCGCACGCCTGTGGGCGATGCGCGGCACGATCTTTGGTCGTGGTCTCGCGCAGGTAATGACATGTGCAGCTCTATTGACAGCAGCGGCATTGCTCATCGGGCTCGAGTGGCGCGTTGCCTTGATCCTTGGCCTTGGGCTGGCCCTATCCTCAACTGCGCTGGTCATGCGCGGCATTGATGAGAGCGGAGAGCGCAATTCCGTCTTTGGACAAACCGCCATTGCCGTCTTGTTGTTTGAGGACCTGGCGATTGTGCCTTTCCTTTTGCTGGTCACCTTGCTGGCTCCTTCGGGCGAGGAAGCGACGCTTGCCGATAACCTTCTAGCAGCGGGCATCGGCATCGGAGCTATCGCACTGTTGATATTGATCGGACGATACGCGCTTGATCCGATCTTCCGCATTATCGCCCGCACGCGCACACCGGAACTGATGACTGCTGCTGCGCTCGGCGTCGTGGTCTTTGCCGCGCTGATCATGGCGTCAGCGGGTCTGTCTTACGCCATGGGCGCCTTCATCGCCGGTGTGATGTTGGCGGAATCCTCCTATCGCCACGAGATGGAAGCCGACATCGAGCCATTCCGAGGCCTGTTCATGGGCCTTTTCTTCATGGCGGTCGGCCTCTCGCTGGATCTGTCTGCCGTCGCCGAGAACTGGCTTACGATCATGGCGGCTGTCCCGGTTACAATTGCGCTCAAGGGGATTGGCGCCTACGGCGTGAACCGCGCGTTCGGAACACCACATCCCACCGCACTGCGCATCGCCCTTGCCATGGGGCAACATGGTGAATTCGGCTTCGTCCTTTTTGCTGCGGCGAGTTCTGCACTGATCCTGCCCGGAGATGTCGCGTCGGTCGTCGTGGCAATCGTCACCCTATCGATGGCAATATCGTCCCAATCCGAACGCGCTTACCAATTCGTCACGGGCAAGCCTGTGCATGAGACAATCGACGAGGATTACACGGATGCTTTGGGGTCGGTCTTGATCATTGGGTTTGGACGGGTGGGACAGCTGGTCGCACAGCCGCTCATCGCCGAGGGGGTGCCAGTGACTTTGCTAGACCAAGATACCGACCGCATTCGTAAAGCAAATAAGTTTATCGAACGCGTGTATTTCGGTGACGGTAGCCGCGCTGAGGTGCTTGCAGCCGCGGGCGCGGGGTCCGCAAAGGTCATCGTGGTGGCGACGGGTAAGCCTGAGACGACACTCCAGATCGTCAAAACCATCCATCGCAAGTTTCCAAATGCCGCGCTATTCGTGCGCGCTCACGATAGAATCCACGCGGTTCGCCTGGCGAGCGAAGGCGTTCCAGCAGACGCAATCATGCGCGAAACCCAACTGTCCGCGCTCGCGCTGAGCGCACAGACGCTGCGGGCTCTGGGCTATGAAGATGACGAGGCAGAAGAGGTTATTGACCGCGTTGGCAAGCTCGATTCAACAAGGCTGGCTGAGCAGATCATCGCCGCAAGCGACGAGGGCACGCGCGATGCTGTGATTGCGGCCATCGCTCCTGAGCAGATAAGGCGGAAGTGACCACGAAAAGCGATGGCGCTGCCACCCTCACACTGTGCGTTTACCGTTCTCTAGCAACACCTGAGGTCCCAACCATCAATCATTGCATGATCTTCGCTGCACCGAAAAAACGGGCGTCGTATTGTGGAAAAGTTACAAATTGATCCACCGCAAAGACAATTCGCGCAATGCGGGCGAGCCTTCGGCACCGGTAAACGGAGGCTACCATGTATTCCACCATCATGATCCCAGTTGATCTTCGTCACGCTGATCAGTTGGAAAAAGCGATAGCGACTGCGGCTGATATCGCCAAGCTTTACGGCGCACAACCGCATATCGTTGGCGTCGGGCAGTCCTTACCAACTGCCGTTGCCCGCACCCCTGCAGAATACGCTGACAAACTCGCCGCCTACGCGGACAAATGCTCAGCAGCTAACGGGATCGACTTCACAGCGCACGTCAAAACCAGTCACGATCCCTCAATTGACCTTGATGTAATATTGCAAAAAGCCGGGAACGAAATCGGTGCCGACTTGATCGTCATGGCGAGCCATGTGCCCAAATTTGCCGAACATATCTTCGCATCAAACGCTGGCTATCTCGCGTCGCATTCCAGCTCTTCGATCTTCGTGGTGCGGTAAGTGCGCGCCACCTATTGTTGTTGATGATCGGGATGACCTGCACGGGCCTTCGCGCAAATGGTGCTACGAAGGTCGCCGCAGACCTGCGTGCTCTGCTCGTCATCGGTATTGGATAGTAATTGAAAGCGCCTGCGCGTATCATACCCGCGGTTGTGCAGACGGAACGTTACCACTCAAGGCGCTGGGACATACGCCTGGATTGGCATCACTGCGCTGCGGCAACCTTGGATTTCGATGCCGGGTTCTTACCGATTGGGAGGGAACGAATGAGCATTGAGTTTACGTTTTTTGGCGCCGCAGGGACGGTTACCGGATCGCGCTTTCTGCTCGAATCCGGTGGCCGCCGCATCCTGATCGACTGCGGTTTGTTCCAAGGTCAAAAGAGCATTCGCGAGCGCAACTGGAAGCCCTTTCCCGTCGAGGCTGGCAGCATTGATGCCGTTGTTCTGACCCACGCGCATATCGACCACTCTGGCAATCTCCCGCGCCTCGTGCGCGAGGGGTTTCGCGGCAAGATCCACTGCACCACCTCGACACGCGCGCTTTGCGACATCTTGCTGGCCGATAGCGGCTATCTGCACGAGCGCGATGCGCAACGGGCCAACCAATACGGCTATTCCAAACACCATCCCGCGCTACCGCTTTACACGGCCGCGGACGCCAAAGCCTCGATGGAACTTTTCGAGACGCATCCTTTCGAAGAGCCTGTAACCGTTGCCGCCGGTGTCACAGTGAGGTTTCGCCGCGCCGGTCATATTCTGGGCGCGGCAAGTGTCGAGGTCCGGATGGGGGGCAAGACACTGGTGTTCTCGGGCGATATCGGGCGCTACGGCTCTCCGATCATGGAGGACCCGATACCGTTCAAGGCCGCGGACGTGCTGGTGATGGAATCGACCTATGGCGATCGCCTCCACGATAGCACGGACCCCGAGGCCGAAATCGGCGCGGCGATTTCCGAGACCGTCGCCAAGGGCGGGACCGTGGTGATCCCCTCCTTCGCCGTTGGTCGCGCGCAATCGCTGATGTATGTCATCAACCGTTTGAAACAGCGGCAGGCGATCGCGGATATTCCGGTGTTTCTTGACAGTCCGATGGCGATCAATGCCAGCGGCATCTATTGCGCGAACAGCGAAGATCACAGGCTTTCGGAGCAAGAATGCCACGCGGCTTACGGCGTCGCGACCTATACCAGAAGCGCCGCCGCCTCGCAGGCAATCATCGACGTCGAGGGGCCGAAGATTGTGATCTCGGCCTCCGGCATGGCCACAGGCGGACGGATCTTGCATCACCTGAGCGCCTATCTGCCCGACGCCAGAAACACCGTCCTCTTCGCCGGGTTTCAAGCCGCAGGCACCCGCGGGGCGGCGCTCGTTGACGGCGCGCCAAGGGTCAAAATCCACGGCGCCAATGTCCCCGTGCGGGCGCAGGTGCGCAATCTCACCCAGCTATCGGCGCATGCCGACCGTGACGAGCTTTTGCGCTGGCTGGGCGGGTTTACGTCGCCGCCAAAGCAAATCTACATCACCCACGGCGAAGACCGCGCGTCACAGGCGTTTCGCAGCGCAATCGAGGAGAAATTCGGCTGGCAGGCCGAGGTGCCGCAGCATTTCGACAAGGTTGTCGTCTAGGGGCAAATCCACCCTGCCTTACCCATTCGATGTTTTGAGCAATCGTAGACCATTGAGCACCACCAGAACCGTTCCGCCCTCGTGGCCGATTACTGCCAGTGGCAAGGGCAGATCAAAGAACAACCCGGCGGTGACCAGCACCCCCATGGCGCCGATGGCGAAAGCTAGGTTCTGGCGGATGATCTTGGCCGTGCGACGCGCCAGCATATGGGCCTCGGCAAGGCGCACCATATCCTCGGATAGCAGGGCGACATCGGCGGCCTGAAGGGCAACATCCGATCCCGCCGCGCCCATCGCGATCCCGACATCAGCCCGCGCCAGAGCGGCGGCGTCATTCACCCCGTCACCGACAAACGCCACCCGACCCTGTTTTACAAGCGCGCCGACCATCCTCACCTTATCCTCTGCCAGCAAATCGGCGTGAATATCGCCGGTTTGAAAGCCCAACTCCGTCCCGATCCGCTGCGCCACCAAATAGCGATCTCCGGTCATCATGAGGATCTTGCCAACGCCGTTCGCGCGAAGCGTCGCTAGCGCAGGGCGCGAACTCGCGCGGGCCTGATCGGCGATGCTGACCGCGCCCAGCAGGCTGGCACCCTGCCCGAAATAAATCACCGTCTGCGTGTCCTCGACCATCGCAGCCAGCGCCGGTTGATCAATCGCCGCACCCATCCGCGCGGCCATCCGCGGATTTCCCGCCCACAGTTGACTGCCGTCGAATTCGCCGCTGATCCCCTCACTTGGCCAAGTCACCACATTCTCCACCGGCACCGGCGCGATGCCATGACGCGCGGCCTCCTCGCGGATCGCGGCGCCGCTATGATGCTCGGACTGCGCCTCAAGTCCGGCCAGCAGCGCCAGAAATTCTGCCTCACCTCCGGTGAGAGCGACGACTTCTTTGACGCTAGCTTTGCCGGTGGTCAATGTGCCGGTCTTGTCAAAGGCAAAGGTCTCGACCGCCGCGAGCGTTTCCAGCGCCGCCCCGCCTTTGAACAACACGCCGCGCCGTGCCGCCGCCGAAAGAGCCGAGAGGATCGCGGCCGGCACCGAGATCACGATGGCACAGGGGCTGGCCGCCACCAGCAGGACCGCGGCGCGATAGAGCGCGTCATGCCAGTCGCGCCCAAGCAAGACGAACGCTGCGTAGGCGAGGACCGCCCCAACAAGCACCGCAATCGTATACCTCTGCCCGAACCATTCGCTGAAGCGCTCTGAGGGCGCTTTGGCGGCCTGTGCCTCGGTCACCAAGGCGATCATCCGCGCGACGGTGCTATCCGCCACGGTTTTGCTGACCCGCGCCTCCAACACCCCGTCGAGGTTCACCGTCGCCTCGAATATCGGTGCGCCACTTTGCTTTGTGACCGGCATGGATTCGCCGGTGATACTGGCTTCATCCAATGCGCCATGTCCCGAGATGATCTCGGCGTCCGTGGGCACGCGGGCACCGGGTCGCAAGACGAAGACATCGCCGACGCTAAGATCCGCGACCGGAACCTCCTGCACGCTGCCATCGGGGGCTTTTCGCAGGGCGGTTTCAGGGCGCAGCGCCATCAGTGCTTCGACCGCGCGCCGCGCACGGCCCATAGCGCGCTCTTCTAGCGTCGTTGAGACACTGAACAGGGTCAAAAGCACCGCGCCTTCAAACGGCGCCCCCACCGCCGCCGCCGCAATCGCGGCCACGACCATCAGCAGGTCAATATCCAGTACACGCTCGCTCCACAGGGTGACTACCGCCCGCCACGCCGCAGGCACCCCACCCGCCAGATAGACAAGCACCAAACCGGTCAACGTGGCGCTTTCCGCTACAAACCCCTGCAGCGGCCATAAGCCCAGAATTGCCAGAAGCATCCCAAGAACGGTAACAGCCGTCAGCCACATCGTCCGATCCATAGGGGGTAGGGTCTTCATGACGGCGACCGCTTGACCAAAGCGGCGCGGGCAACCAGCGCGATGCCCAGCCAGACAGTGCTGCGCAGAGCCATAGCAAAGACCGTGCGCATTTCAAACGCCCCTCCGCTCAACACCACAAAGCCAAAGCCCGCAAAAACCAGAACGGAAGAGACAAAAATCGCCAGCGACACCGGATAAGCCCATGGTTTCGCCCACCAGAGGCCGACCCCGGCCGCAATATAAGCCACGCCGGCCACGGTATTGAACCACAAGACGAACCCCACGACCGCGCCCATGTCGAGTGCGCCAAACAGCGCAGACGCGCCTGACAGCAGTGTGAGCACGCCGAAGCCGATCGCAATGCCGCTCGCGCTGCGCAGGGTCAGGTTTGATTTACGCATCGTGATTGCCTTTCTGTGGATCCAGTAGCGCCATCTGCACATCGAACAGTCGCAACCCTTCGTCGACCAAGCAAAAGCTCCGCGCGTCCAAGGCCCAGCGGATCGCGACACCCTGCACCAGCGAGGTCAACAGGATGGCAATGTCTTCGGCCGGCATCGCCGGTCGCAGCTTGCCCTTCGCTTGTTGGACAGCGATCACTCTCACAAGTCGCGCCTGAAACCCGCCAAGCAGCAGGCGGAACACATCGCGTAGTGGCGGATTATCGACCTGCAATTCGCGCGAGAACAGAATTGATGGCAAACTCGGCGTGCCCGCAATGGCGTTGAGCTGAGCGCCGATCAACGCCTTCAGCCGCACCTCAGGGGTCTGGGCGTCTGCCTCCGCCCTGCTCCAAGCCGCGGTCAGTTGTGCAGCAATATCGTCGGCCACCGCCAGCCACAAATCACCCCTGGTCGAAAAATGCCGGAAGATCGCCGGTTGGGTCAACCCGACAGCCCGCGCCACATCGGTCGTGCTCAGGCGATCCGGGCCGATTTCATCCGCCAGGCTGAAAACTTCACGCACGATCTGCGCCTTGCGGTCCTTCGCGCTCAAACGGACAGCCATATCGCCCCTCGTTAGTTATAGATCACTAACATATCCTGAAATGGCCCGCAACGCTCGTCCGAGACGTGGACAATCGACAGAAAGGCATATGCCATGACGGCTCGTGCCGACTTATTCAGTGGAGCGATCCAACGGGTAGCCCTGCCTGGGTGTTAATGCCCGCTCGGTCATCGGGTTCCTCTGAGTGTGTTGCCATGATCGGCAAGCAAGCTATGCTGGGCGAATGATAGACCTCATGCTGAGCGTCCTTCCCGTTCTGGCCCTGATGTCGAGCGCAGTTTTGCTGGCGCTTGCCATATACCAGTTGATCAATCCCGGTTTCAGTTTCTGGCCACCGCCCGAGGATCAACCAAGGAAAAAAACCGCGTTTATCACACTGTTTCGGATCGTGATCTACGGCCTGATCTTCTACTCGATGCTCCGTATCTGGTATACAGGGCTCCCGCTTTTTGCGCCCAGAACCGTTCTGGCCGTCTTGTTTATCATTTGCGGCTTTGCGATTGCATTCGGCGCAACACTGGCCCTCGGCTGGGGCAACGCATTCGGGGCGAAAGAAGGGCTGCGCACCGAAGGTATATTTAGATACTCACGCAACCCGATTTACATAGCCACTTGGATCGGACTGGCAGGCTGGGCATTACTCATCCCTGAGCCAATTGTCGTCGCATCCTTGCTAAATTGGGCGCTTCTCTACTTGGCTGCGATTTTCTTAGAGGAACGTTGGCTCGCGCAGGAATACGAAGAAAAGTTTCACGATTACCGCGCAAGTGTCCGGCGGTTCTTTTGACCATAGCGTATGATCTCCCCCCTGTAGGGCCCTCTTGCAAAAAATTCGGGGCGCGGGTGGCCATTTTATCGCGCCGCACAAAAGATTTCGACCTCACTTCTATTTGACACTTGTGCGGGTCTTGCTTTGTCGGCTCGGCAGGCTGCACGCGACCGGCAAGATCCAGATCCCGGGCCACCTACGCGCGTGCGCCGGCTCCCCGAAACCAGCAGTTTACAGCATCTGGATAGACCGAAGGCCGACCATAAGCTAACATTTGACTCGGGCCGCCCAATGGCAATCCACGAAGAGGTCTAAATCGATGGCCAATGACCCCTATAAGACGCTTGGAGTCGCAAAGGATGCGTCCCAATCAGAAATCAAAAAAGCCTACCGCAAGCTGGCCAAAGCGCTGCATCCGGATCTAAATCCTGGTGACTCAGCCAAGGAAGCCCAGTTCCAGGCCGTCGCTGCGGCACACGATATCATCGGCGATCCTGACAAGCGCAAACGCTTTGACGCCGGCGAGATTGATGCCAGCGGACAAGAGAGTCCGCACCGGGAGTATTACCGCGACCACGCCCAGGCCGACCCGCACCGACGCTACGAATCCGGCGCGGGTTACGCCGATTTCGAGGATTTATCTAGTGTTTTCTCTGATCTCTTCGGCGCAAGAACCCGACAGGACTCGCATGGCTTTGCCGCACGCGGCGCCGATCTGCGCTATCATCTTCAAATCGATTTCATGGATGCAGCCCTGGGGGCGAAACGCGCGGTGCCCCTGCCCGATGGCAGCAGGATTGATTTGACGATTCCTGCGGGGGTCCGCGATGGTCAAACGCTGAGGCTGCGCGGCAAGGGACAACCCGGTAGCGGCGGAGGACCCTCCGGTGACGCCTATGTCGAACTTGGTGTCGCGGCGCATCCGGTCTTCCTTCGCGACGGTAACGATATCAATGTTGAACTGCCTATAACCTTTGACGAGGCCATTTTGGGAGCGAAGATTGAAGTCCCGACCCTATCGGGAAAAGTGTCGGTGAGCATACCCAAAGGCGCTTCTTCGGGCCAAAGATTGCGCATCAAAGGCAAGGGCGTTGCGCCGGACAAGGGACCCGCAGGCGATCAGTTTATACGGCTAAAAATCGTCACCCCCGCCGCGCCCGACGCCGAAATGGAGGCCATCGCGAAACGTTGGCGAGATCACGTGACCGAGGACCCACGCGCCAAACTCTGGAGGGATATCTGATGCTCGATGAACGCGATGTTGTGGCCAGCGTCCGCCGCTTGCGCCTGCAGGAGCTCCGGCTGTGGGTGCAAAACGGCTGGATCAAACCTGCCGGCAGTGAACGCGGGCCGGTATTTGATGATCTCGACGTTGCGCGGATCCGGCTGGTCTGCGACCTGCGCAAAGAGATGTCATTGCCTAACGACGCGGTGCCGGTAGTTTTGTCGCTTATAGATCAAATCCACGGCTTACGGCGCGAATTGCACGGATTGGCGCAGGCGATCGACACGCAACCGGTGGAGGTCCGACAGGCCATCGCAACGGCATATCGCGCTGCGATGTCAAAGGCGGGTTAAAGAGAAAGCCTTCGCCCATATCAGCCACCCGAAGAGGCCCGTTAGCGCGTGCATCCGTTTACCGCGTGAAACGCCAGCCCATATATTTCTGCACCAACCTTTCTAACAGCCTCGCGCCTATAACGGGATGTCATCATAGTTTCGGGAACGACTGAAGCGCAGGCTTTCGGTTGTGTCTTCCCAGCCTTTCGCGATCCCGTTTGAGAGTAGAGTCGCGTAATCAGAATATTGCTTTACCGCCGATCTGAAGTACTTGATCTGGACCTGCTGCAATTCCTGCAGATTTTTACTTGTCAGTATTTCATTTTGGTAATTTAGATCATGCTCCAGCCGATCCTTTAGGAAGTGCGTGGCTTCCGACATGATGCTCAGCCAAGCCTCCGCAGCTGCGGGGGTGAAGGACACCATGGCTGCCTCCACTCCGGGCGCGCCAACGATTTCTTTCATGTTTGGTTTTTGAGGTGTTCCCATGGCTCTCGCTCCTTGACGGAAATAGCTGCGACACTGCAGTTATTGATTGTGACTGGACAGTTTGCATCATAGCGCTTTGCCCCTGCTCGCACATTGATCTGGATCGTGTTGCAAAGGGTTAAACCTTTAGCGAAAGCACACTGGTGTCGAGCATTGCTTGCATAGCAGACGGAAATTATTGCGACTGGCTGAAGCGCCTTCAGCCTGCTCAAGCTTTCAACGTGCATGGCGCGAATATTATTACTTCTATCACGGCGGCGAACCAGCCATGCACAGGTAATATATCGGCGCGTTCCGCTTCTTGCTGCTAAACGCGCCGGATATCACTGACGGTAGGGAATCGAACTTTTTAAAGAGTTTTTGCTCGAGACTCCTTCGGATGATCGTTCAAGTGAAGATTCGATTTAGTTGAAAACACACCGGTTGGGCGCTAAGCTAATCGCCTACTTAGAGGAGGCAAAGTCGCCATGACCAACCCACTCCCACCGGAAATTGACGCCGAAATCGCGGAAGAACCCGCGCGCCGGTCGTTCCTGAAAACCACCGCTCTCGGGGCGTTGGGCGCTTATGTCGGCATGAATATTCCCTTCGCCGAGAATCTTAAGGCCTTCGCGCAGGGGATGAATGAAGAAGACATTATGGCCGGCAAACCCGGGCTTACGTTGCTCAACGACCGCCCGCTGAACGCCGAAACGCCGGCGCATTTGCTGGATGATGACGTCACCCCCTACGAGCATTTCTTTGTGCGCAACAACGGCGGCGTGCCGGACACGGCGCTGAATATGGATGCCGAGGGCTGGACCCTGACCATTGACGGCGAAGTCGAGAACCCGCTGGTTCTGACGCTGGATGACCTGAAGAACAACTTCGAGGTGATCACCCGCCGGTTGGTCATCGAGTGCGGCGGCAACGGGCGTGCCTTTTTCAACCCCGGAGCCTCGGGCAATCAATGGACCACCGGCGCCGTGGGTTGCGCTGATTGGACCGGCGTGCGGCTCAGCGATGTGCTCAACGCTGCTGGCATCAAGGACACCGCTGTCTACACCGCGCACTACAGCAACGACCCGCATCTGTCGGGCGATCCCGAGCGTGACGCGATCTCGCGCGGGGTGCCGATTGAGAAAGCAATGGCCGAGGGCGGCATGATTGCCTGGGAAATGAACGGTGAGCCGATCCCAGCGGTGCATGGCTTCCCGCTGCGGGTGATCAACCCCGGCTATCCCGGCTCGGCCTCGCAAAAGTTCCTGACCCGCATCTGGGTGCGCGATCAGGTGCATGACGGCGCCAAGATGACCGGCTATTCCTACCGCATGCCGGCCTATCCCGTCGCTCCGGGCACCGAAGTGCCGCAAGAGGATATGGTGATTATGACCGATATGCCGGTCAAATCGCTGATCACCTTCCCGCAGTCGGGCACCCAGACCCCGGCCGGAGCCGCCAGCGAAGTGCGCGGCCACGCCTGGTCGGGCAGCGGCGATATCGCCTCGGTCGATGTCTCGATCGATTTTGGCGCGACATGGATTGCTGCCGAACTGGAGCCTGCGGTCAATAAATTCGCATGGCAGCGGTTCCGCGCGGATATCACTCTGCCCGAGGCTGGATATTACGAGGTCTGGGCCCGCGCCACCGATACGAATGGCGTGGCGCAGCCGCCGGTCGTGCCGGGTTGGAACCCGCGCGGTTACGGCAACAATATGCAGCACCGCATCGCGTTGATTGCCACCTGATCCTAGCGCTGGAACCGGGGATTCTCCCGGTTCCAGCCAATTTTAAGAAAGACTCGCTATGTTCGCGACATCCCATATTCTGCGCGGCGCTCTGGGCGTTTCGCTGGCCTGTTTTGTCACCGCGGCTTCGGCGCAGATGGCCTATGATCCGATGCGTCCGACGCCCAATCCCTTGATGCCGGTCAATCCATTGATGCCCGCCACCTCGGAGGAAAGCACCACCGAGAGCGCCAGCGCCGAGGTTCTGCCGAATCCGGAATTCGGCAATCTGCCCGATGCGGAAGGCGTTGAAGAGACCTTTTACCAATGTGTCGCCTGTCATTCGACGGCAATCATCCTGCAACAAAGCCTGACCGACGCGCGTTGGGATTATCTGTGGACTTGGATGATTGAAGAACAGGGCATGTTCGAGCCCGAGGACGAGATCCGCGACGAGATCCTGACCTACCTCAAGACGCATTTCTCGTCTGAGCGCTGAGCGGCGTCACCATTGCCAAGTCGAAACCACAGTCGGTGGCATCGCGGCTTTGACTGCTCTGCACAAATCGACTGCAACGCGAAACAATCACACAATTAAATTTAGCGTTCCTATTGGACGCATGAGCGCGTGTGAGCCCGAACTCGCGAATGCGCGCCTCGACTTCACAGACGGCATGTAAACCTCCGGCGACGGCCGTCTGATCTCAGTCTCGATCCGATGGTAAGTCCGACCTTATGTCCGACTTTATCAAACGCCCCCAAATCGAAGTTCTGTCTGCTGCCGATGGTGAACGCCGCCGGTATTGGTCGGATGATGACAAGCTGCGCATTGTAGAGGAAAGCTTTATCGGCCACCGTCAGGTGACAGCCACAGCTCGGCGGCACGGCATTTGCCGGTCGCTTCTGACCACGTGGCGGCGGCAGTATCGAAATGGTGAGCTTGAGTCTTCTGGTTCTGTATCGTTCGCGCCGGTGACTGTGCCTAAGGATTTTTCCGCGTCGCAGGCAAATCCGATCGATGCCAGTCCACCTCCGGACTGTCGGGTTGAGGTAGCCCTTCCGAATGGGCGTCGACTCATCGTGCCCATCGGCGTGGAGGCCGAAGCGCTTGCTCGGATTCTGGCGGTGGTGGATCGGCAATGATCGCGTTTCCGGCGGGCGTGAAGGTGTGGATCGCAGGCGGCGTCACCGATATGCGGCGGGGGATGAACACGCTGGCGCTACAGGTGCAAGAAGGGCTCGGCCGTGATCCCCATGCGGGTGAGATATTTTGCTTCCGAGGTCGTAAGGGCGACCTCGTCAAGATCCTGTGGCATGACGGCGTGGGTATGTCGCTTTATCTAAAGCGCCTGGAGGCAGGCAAGTTCATCTGGCCCGTAAGCCGGTCGGGCGAAGCGGTGCAGATATCGGCGGCGCAGTTAGGCTATCTTCTGGAGGGCATCGACTGGCGCAATCCTCGCTGGACACAACGCCCTGCAAAGGCTGGTTAATTTACGTCATCTGGCCTGTTTTTATTGGTGTTCCGCGGCTCCGGTTGGTAAATATTGGTCATGTCTGATGCCGCCTCCGAACTCGCCAAATTGCGCGCCGCCCTGGCCGCCGCAGAGGCCAGGGCGCAGGTTGCGGAAAGCGAGCTGGCAGAGACCCGTGCGGTCGTTTCCTGCTCCGAGGCGATGATCCAGGAGCTTAAGCTCGAGATCGCCAAGCTGCGGCGCGACAAATACGGGATCTCGTCGGAACGACGCGCCCGGCTCATCGATCAGTTGGAATTGCAGCTTGAAGAGCTGGAAGCGGCGGCCACCGAGGATAGCCTGGCCGCAGATCAAACAAGCGAGAAAGCCAGCACGGTGCGCGCCTTCACGCGCCGCCATCCGGTGCGCAAGCCGTTCCCGGATCACCTGCCGCGCGAGCGGGTTGTCGTCGAAGCACCGGTCGCCTGCACTTGCTGTGGCTCGGACCGGATCGTGAAGATGGGCGAGGACATCACCGAGACGCTGGAGGTGATCCCACGTCAGTGGAAGGTGATCCAGACTGTGCGCGAGAAGTTCACTTGCCGAGCCTGCGAGAAGATCAGCCAGCCGCCGGCGCCGTTCCATGCGATTCCGCGCGGATGGGCCGGGCCCAGCCTGATCGCAATGCTGATCTTCGAGAAATATGGTCAGCACCAGCCGTTGAACCGGCAGGCCGAGCGGTTCGCCCGTGAAGGTGTAGAACTGAGCCTGTCCACCCTGGCGGACCTGGTCGGGCACGCGGCTGTCGCGTTGCAGCCGATCCATGCGCTGATCGCGGCCCACGTGCGTGCCGGTCACCGCCTACATGGCGATGATACCACCGTGCCGCTTCTGGCGCGGGGCGGTGCAAAAAAGGCCCGGCTCTGGACCTATGTCCGTGATGACCGCCCCTGGAATGGCGGAGCACCGCCGGCCACGTTCTTCCGCTTCTCCCGAGATCGCGCGGCAACCAATCCAAATCAGCATCTGGCAGGATGGCAAGGGGTGCTGCAAGCGGACGCCTATGGTGGATACAACGACCTCTATCGAGAGGACCGAGACGCGGGGCCCGTGACCAGCGCGCTGTGCTGGTCGCATGCGCGCCGGAAGTTCTTCGAACTGGCCGACATCGCGGGCAACGTCCGCAAGGGCAAACCCGCCCATCAGATCTCGCCGGTCGCACTGGAAGCGGTAAAACGGATCGACGCCATCTTCGACATCGAGCGCGAGATCAATGGGCTGGATGCTGATGCCCGGCTCGTCGCCCGCCAGAACCTGTCCCGCCCCCTGGTGAACGGCCTCCACGACTGGCTGCAGGATGAGCGCGCGAAACTGTCCAGACACAACAAGGTGGCTAAGGCGATCAACTACATGTTTGAGAAGCATGGCCGTTGGCAGGCCTTCACGGCATTCCTCGATGACGGGCGTATCTGTCTGACGAATAATGCGGCCGAACGCGCTTTACGTGGCGTGGCACTGGGCAGAAAGTCGTGGCTCTTCGCAGGCTCAGAGCGCGGCGGTGAACGGGCTGCAGCCATGTATACCCTTATCGTCACCGCTAAAATGAACGACATCGATCCGCAGGCCTGGCTTGCCGACGTTCTCGCCCGGCTGCCCGACATGCCCGTCGCGCGTATCCATGAGCTTCTGCCCTGGAACGTAACCGCCCGATTGTCACCGCCTGCCGCGGGGCGGTCTGATAGCCTAAAAGACGTGCATAGCGACGTCGTCAATGACGTGTCTTATGCGCGGAGGGGTCATGCGGGGCGAAATTCTGGGTGTCGAGCGGCGCCGTTATTGGGGCGACGACGATAAGCTGGCGATCGTGAGCGCGGTGGGCGTGGGCGGCGCGACGGTGACGCAGGTTGCACAGCGCCACGACGTGACCCGGCAACAGATTTATGCTTGGCGTCATGAACTGAAGCGCAAGGGCCTCTGGTCATCGGATGAAGGGGCGCTATTTCTGCCGGTGGGTGCGCCATCCCTTCCGGATCTGCCCGCAGTGACCGCTCCTGCACCTACAATCTGGATCGAACTGCGTCTGGCGAAGGGGCGCATGTTGCGGTTCGAAAGCAATATTGATGACGCGTCGCTGACACGATTGATCCGTGCGGTGGATAGCGCATGATCGGGCCGGGCACAGGCGTTCGAGTCTATCTGGCTTGTGGCGCAACAGACATGCGCAAGGGAATAGCGGGTTTGGCGGCGCTGGCACAGGATGTGTTGCGCCAGAAACCGACGGGCGGTGCGGTGTTTGCGTTTCGTGGACGCAAGGGCGACCGATTGAAACTGCTTTATTGGGATGGCCAAGGGTTTTGTCTCTATTACAAGGTGCTCCAGCGCGGACGCTTTCCCTGGCCGAACACGGCCACCGGGTCAGCGCGTTTGACCTCGGGGCAATTGGCCATGCTCTGGGAAGGCATCGACTGGCGGCGGCCGGATTGGGGTGCGCCACCGGCGCGAGTGGGGTGATTTACCCACCTGAAATGCTTTGTTTTTATGGCATATTCTGCTGATCCATGGTAGTTGTAATCGCCGGATGTAATCTCCCCAAAACCGCCGTTTGAAAATTCCCCAGTTGTGAGCGGCAGGGTCAATTCCGAACCTCAAGTATTCGGAATTGGCGCTGACGCGGGACATGATGCC
>NZ_QDKM01000016.1 GCF_003076755.1 Pararhodobacter oceanensis | reverse complement strand
ACCATCAGGCCACACTCATCGCTCGGAAACCAAACGCCAAAGCAAGCGCGGCAGGCGCTTGAGCAATTTGAGGGCTCCGCGCCCACCGCGCTTGCCCAATCCGGAACCCCAAACTATCAAAACCAAAACTGCAAACTCTCGTTATGAGTGAGGGACCCATGGGGGGCAGGTCATCATCACCGTCATGTCCTGACCGTCATACTCGGTCTTGGTGCCAGGCCCCTGGCCGTTGTATCCGTGAAGCGCCTTTACGATATCTGACCCAAGTGTTGCAAAGAACCGCTCCACGAACGCCTTATCCGTTGCCGATTTCGTCCGCCCATACCGGAACCAACCGCCCAAACTCAAAATCGCGCGCGGCACACTGTTGTTCCAAAGGCCCGAACCGGTATCCATCGTGACCATATACGGGCGCACAGGGGGTGGTGGCGGGTTTTTGCAACCGGCGTCCTGCGCCAGTTTCGTTTTGTCGCTCACAAGACGACGCAGGAGCTCGATGGAATCGTCCGCGTTTTGTGACTTTGCCAGATGAAACGCCAAAGGCATTCCTGTCGCCACATCGACAGCGACCAGCACCCATACCTTCCCCTTTTTGGGGTCTTGGGCTTCCAGTTTCAGCTGGCGCATGGTCTCGGGGCCAAAGACTTTATGCATGCCGGTTTTCTCAAGAAAAACCCAGAGCGGAAGCTCGCATTCATCGATCTCTACGGATTCGCCGATCATCCTCGCGGCGATTTCTCCGATCCCACACCGATTAAGCCGCGCGCTCTCATGCTGACCCTTGCGACTGACTTTAACAGCGGTCGGTTTCTGATTGGCCGCATACTCTCGGAACTTACGCTCAGAAACCTTGACTGGCTCAAAACCAGGAACCGTCGCCAGACGCTCCCTGTTCGCGTCAAGAAGCATACCCTGAAGCCTCTCGTAACAGCGAATAAGTTTGGGTTCACGCTGGTCACGATAGGGCGAATACGCCTCCGCCATCAGGTCCATAACCCACTGATCAAAGGTTTTCTTCTTGCGTCCCGCTTTGGAGTGCTTCGTCCAAAAATCGGAGGGATCAAAGGCCTCGTGGGTATAAGCGTTGTATTGCTTCACCAGCGTCTGGCCATACGGCACGTCAAATCCGACGTGTTTGCGATTGCCACGTCGTGTCACCCCAAGGAACCGCCGAAAAACTTCCTGTGTCCGCTTGCTGACGAGATCATGGTTTTCGTCGATTGACGGCGCTGTGATCCTGATGAGCCCCTCGTTACGGAGTTCTTCAAGTGCCATGCAGCAAGCGGCACCAAAGATAGCCCGCATCTTCTCTTCTTCGTCGAACGCAACGAACGGCACGTCCTTCGGATCCACAAGCCCCGAACCCTGCATGTAGGCAGAGGTCGAGAACTTGATCTCGAAGTCAACCCGCTTGGCATGCTCGCGGATTTCTGCGGTGGACATAAGGAAGTCCTGCATAGCATTGGCATCAGCGGAGACGGGGCGAAGGACCGCAGAGTCTTTGACGATAGCGACCACTTTCGAAGCCTTGGTGCCGTCAACAATCAGGCAACCGACAGGGAACTCGGGATTGACGTTCAGTTTCATGATTAAGTGCTCCAGATATAAGAGGGATAGTCGATGACGGCGTCGCGCTCGGTTCCGATGCGTCCCGCGCCAATCATGCGCATGATGGCTTGCCATGCGGTGCTTTCAGGCAGTCCGGATTCGTGGACGATGTTCTCGAGCCGGACCCTTTTTGCCGCATGACGTGTCAGCTCGACCACTGCCTGATCCGCATCCGCATCAGGCATCAAGTGACACATCATGATGCGGCGATTGTTGTCCCGGTAGACCCGAGAAAACGACAAGTCCGAAATCACCACGATTTCGTCGGCGGCGTCTTTCGGGGTGCGCCGCACGATTTCCGCAATCTCGGTGTTTGTCGTGCGAGACTGCAGACTGACTTCGCCACGGACATACACCAACTTGTAGGTCCCGCATTCGAGCCGAATGCCGACATCGAAGCAGTGGGATTTGGCCCTGGTTTTCTCGCCCGGGAGCTTGACCTTGTATGGCTGGCACTTCACGTCATAGACGTTGGGCTGCAAAAGAGCCTCGATTTTGACGGCTTCTTCCGCTTCCGAGTCATTGAGCGCCACAGATGGCATAAAGCCATTCGCCTTGGTGCGGATCAGCATTCCGGATTTATATGCCTTATCGCTCCGGCTCAGCGGATTGCGCAGCCCATCGAAGGGGATCACCCCCGGGATAGGCCCGATCTGAATCGCGGCCTTGCGCTTCCGCTTCTCTTTCGTGGCTTTCTCGCGCCGAGTTGTCGCTTGGGCGACCTTTTTGATCGCGTCGTTCGGATTAGTCATTTTGCTCACCCACCCTCTGCAGAAAATCCGAGGAAAGCTCGTTGAAAAAGCGCTCGACCAACCCGCGGTCAGCGTGCAGCCCTTGCGACCAGTCGAAACGGACGCTTGCAGGTTTCCAGGCTTTCTCGAGATCGAGGCGAAGTTCGGTTTCGTTAGACATTGTCTGTTCTCACGCTTGAGTTGACCCTCGCCCGGAACTGGGCGACGGAAGCGATGCATCACGGGGAATTCAGACATGGCTCCGCCACCCTGCTGAAGCGCAGGTGATGGGGAACGGTCTGTTCCGTGGAAGACTCTTTCCGGACGGCTCAGCTGCGCAAATGCAGAGGCCGTTTAGGATCGAGCAGTATTGTGAGGACAGACATCATCCTTGAAATCTGTTTCCAGATTTGCTAGGAAAACCGTATCGACACGGTAGATTTAGATCTGCCTCATTACCGATAAACACTCGTTCCGTTGCAGCGGTTCGGGTGTTTATCTTTTCTGGTTCTAGCACTTCATTTGTATTCTCCGTGTCTTTGCGCCACCCCATGGGCAGCCGTTATGTTCATTCGGCCGAAGATCGGCCGCGGTGAAAGATACCGGTCACATTGCCCCGCGAACGACGCAATATTCCCGCGTATCAATGTCACGCGAAAACCCTTGAAACCAAAGGTATCCGCAAATGCTGTCGCGCTGACGATCGGCGAGCCTTCGCTCCCGCCCGAGTTACCCCTCACGATCTATGATCGTAGAAAAACACACGACATCAGCCTTCATGCGAAAAAGTCGGCCTTCGGGCATAGATCGGGCTCCTCACGCCACCTGTTGTCGCTCTCCTTCATTCATCCTTCAGTGCCGTATCAGCACGTGTTTTTTAACGGTGTATCTTAGCGATCAAAAGGCCTTTTCATTTCCTGACAATCAGGTAGTTTCCCATGCAGTCGGGGATTTGCGAAAAAGTTTAACTCACGACATTTTTCGCATTGCATGATTTGACCCTTCCCCATGGGCTGGACCCCGTGCCTATTACCCAAGCTCAAAATCTGGCATGTTTTTCCGCGACATTTTCGCAGGGCCAGATTCAGATTCGTTTGCACCGGGCGGCGCGTCGCTGTCAGGGGGTTAAGGGAGCGTCTTGCCCCTTTGATGCCCACTAACAGCGGCGAATCACGAAATATTTTTCCAGGAGATTCCGCCAAAAGCTGCACAGCGATTCGCTGACAGCAGCATCACGGCACATGCGCTTTTGTCATGCACAGGCACGGTAGACGGACATGTAGGGAGGTCGACAGTCATCGATACGCTCTTCATTCTCAGTTTTCGGTTTCAGCCGTTTTCGCACGGCCGAACAGGCTCATCTTATATGAGCCGTATTAGCCGAAGCGAGATATGTGAGGGTCTGTATGTCATGGGGCGAACTATAAATAGATTGGCCAGAATCTTGCAAGAAAACAATTTTCGCTTCTGGCTTAAAATATCCTTGACGCATCTACGCCATCGCGACTATTCGCGCGCGCCCGCAAATCTTCGCTGGTTCTGCATCCAAGTTTCAAGTGGAAAGCTGTAAGAAAACGCGACACGCGGCTGAACTCTTAGCGCCCATCGAATGTGGAGCAGTGGACCTTAGAATTCATCCACCGATCAATTCCCGCTGTCGCAACGTCTCAAGACGGCTCTTACTCGGATCGATCACGAGGCTCTGAATCCCCCGAGGTCGAATCCGATCGTAATAATCCCAAGATCGCCCCTCTTCCTTTGTGGTTCCCAAAGATCCACGGAGGCATACAGATGTCGTCGAGGAAACAACATCGACGTCCGTCAGATCAAATTTGTTCCCCTACCACGCGTTCGCCACGGCACGCCCTAAATGCTGTCGCCGTCTAGAGAGAATTTGGTTTTCTTTTCGCGGCGCTGATTTCGCTGGGATTGCGCGCAAATACCGCCTTGAACTGCCTTGAGAAGGCCGGCAGCGATGAGAATCCAGTGGCAAAGGCAACCTCCGTTGCGCTCATTTCTGAGCTTCGCAACAACTGCATCGCCTGAGATAGCCGCAGCTTCATGTAGTATTCTTGCGGATTAAGACCCAAACCGTGCTGACTTCGCTTTCGCAGAGCTTTTAAACTCAAACCCAGCTCAACGGCTAATTGCGTCAGAGAGCGGGGCTCCGAGAAGTTCTCAACCATTTTCGCGTGCATTTTTCGTAAGACAGGATCGGAAGTCACGGTGACTCGCTGCTGTGTGCCGGCCGAACGAATTTCACCATGTGCCATAGCATCGGACGTTGCGGCAGCCAATTCGCTCCCTGCGACTGATTCAATCCATGCCAGCATGGCGTCGCCAGTGGCGATCCCGCCAGCAGCAGTCAAACGCTTGCGTGTCAGGCAATAGATTTGATCACGGACTTCGATGTTGGGCCAATACTCTCGAAAACTCGGCTCCGCTTCATGGTGGAGCACAGCTTCATGGCCATCAAGAAGCCCCAGCGCAGCAAGAACAACCGTGCCGGTATCAAGGCCACCCAGCACAGTATCCCCTTTTTCCAAACGACTCAGCCATGCACGGAAAGCGGACGGCAGACAGTTCAACGGATCGTAGCCCGCACAAAGCAACACCAAATCAGAATCTTCATTGTTGGGCCACCGCTGCTTGTCGGGCAGCACCGTGGCCCCATTCGACGCGGCCACCCCGGATTGTGTCACCGTCAGGGTTTGCCAGCTGAACATCTGCTGCGCCGCGCATTTATTGGCAATTCGCATGGTTTCGGTTGCAAGAACATAGGCAAGCATTTGAAACCCGGGAAACAGAACTAGAGACACTTTCTTCATTTGTGGCACCTTAAGGCAAGA
Source organism: Pararhodobacter oceanensis (assembly GCF_003076755.1). Taxonomy (GTDB): domain Bacteria; phylum Pseudomonadota; class Alphaproteobacteria; order Rhodobacterales; family Rhodobacteraceae; genus Pararhodobacter; species Pararhodobacter oceanensis. The sequence goes on along the minus strand of NZ_QDKM01000016.1, from coordinate 32,848 downwards.
AAAAGGCACTTTTATATAAACCTTTTGGCCAAGACAAAGCTAGCGTTCTGTCGACAAGCAACTCGTAGGAGCACGCAATGACTATCATGACCCCAACCCCGCTAGTCGGTCGCCCGGCAGCATGCTCGGATGCGGAATGGGAGGCCCGCTGCGAGTTGGCGGCAATCTATAACGCGCTGGTGAAATACCGGCTGACGGATCAGACGAACCAATGGCATGCAATACGGGTGCCCGGAGAAGACGCCCTTCTGACACACCATTATGGATGGATGCACGAAGAGGTCACCGCCTCGAATCTGATTAAAGTTGGCTTTGATCGCACCAACCACAATCCGGAAAACGGCGAACCCAATCCTTCGGCAACCGAGATCGGCAAGCTTTTTTTTGAGGCTGAGCCCGAGATGAACTGCATTATGCACATCCACACCAAGGCAATCATGGGTGTATCCGCCCAGGCTGACGGCGTCGGTCCATACAGTCAGGCCTATCTGATGATCGGCGGGGGTGATGTGTTGGGCTATACGGATTATGAATTCGAATGCACTGATGATTTCCTAATGGGACTGCTGGCAGCCGGTCGCGGCAAGAAGGCCGTGGTTGAGGCTTGGCATGGTGCATTTGTGTTCGGCCGAACTGCTGGCGAAGCTTTCTTTCGCTCATTCTATCTGGATCAGGCCTGCGCAGTTCAACTGGAAGTTCAAAAAGCAGCAGCCTGCCCAGGTGTCGAGATTCGCACCATCCCCGAATCCGAGCAGCAGAGACACTTGCGCGATATGGCTGCCAGCGACTGGTATGGATACGAGGGCGAACTTGAATGGCATGCCATTCGCCGCCGGTTGGATGTCGAGGCAGCCCACTACAAGGCCTAACTGCTTCACCTCGCGAAGAATGGGGAGTTAGAGACAACAAAGCGACACGGGCAATTCAGCGACACTTGGGATGCCGCAACGACAATCCAATAGGGCCAAAATGGAAAAAGAGAACACGATCGCCTCACCGTCGAACCCAAACCGACGGCAGTTTCTTCGAAAAGCCAGCGCTGCAGGTGCGAGCCTTCTGCTTCCGGCGATGGGCACTGCAACGCGAGCGTTTGCCGACTTGCCACAAAGAGGTGGCAAGTTTGTCATGGGGCTTGGCGGCGGGGAAAGCACGGATTCGCTTGACCCTGCCTTCGCATCTAGTCTTGTCACCATCCAAATTGTCCAGATCTTTGGCGAGAAGCTTTTTGAAGTCAACGCAAGCGGAAGCCTCGACATGCGGCTTGCGGAAGACCTCAGCAGTGATAGTGCGGCCATAACGTGGCGCTTCAAAATCCGCCAAGGCATTTCGTTCCATGATGGCCGGCCCTTACAGCCACAGGATGTTGCCGAAACGCTCCGGCGCCACTCTGACCGAGCTTCCCAGTCGGGAGCTCTTGGCATTCTGAGCAATATTCAAGACATACGCACGGAAGGAAGCGACGTCATCGTTGAGCTGGACACCGGTAACGCTGATTTCCCGTATTTGTTGACCGACTATCATCTGGTCATTCAGCCGGGCGGCGGACGCGAGGCACCAGCAGACGGCATCGGCACTGGTCCATATCGGTTGGTCGAGGCGATGCCCGGCATCAGCTATGCCTTTGAAAAAATTGATGACTACTGGGATGATAGCCGCGGTCATTTTGATCAAGTCGAGATCCTAGTTATCAACGACTCGACGGCCCGCAACTCCGCTCTGCAGGCGGGCCAAGTTCACGTTACTAATCAGGTGAATCCATCTATCGCCCGTTTCCTCGGACGTTCAAACGGGGTTTCGGTAAAGAGCACGACCAGTCGCGCACACTACACCTTTGTCATGCAGTGCGACACGGCACCTTTCGACAATTACGATCTCCGAATGGCGCTCAAACTCGCCGTGAACAGAGAAGAACTGGTCGAAAAAATACTTCACGGTCACGGCGCCGTCGGAAACGACACGCCAATCAACAATGCCTACCCTCTCTTTGATGGCAGCCTGTCACAGCGCACTTTCGACCCTGAGCTCGCCAGAGAACACTATGAGAGATCAGGCCACGACGGATCGCCAATTGTCCTGCACGCCTCTGACGCCGCATTTCCCGGCGCTTTGGATGCCGCGCAACTCTATCAGCAGACGGCGATGGCCGCCGGAATCGACATTCGAATTCAGCGAGAGCCAAGCGACGGTTACTTTTCGGAAGTATGGAACAGAAAGCCGTTCTGTATCTCACGATGGGGCGGCCGGCCTGTGCAAGACCAAATGTATTCGACGGCCTATCTGTCGGATGCTGAATGGAATGACACCCGCTTTCAGAACGAAGAGTTCGACGCGCTTCTCTATGATGCGCGCGCGGAAACGAATACTGAACGTCGGACCGCATTATACGCGTCAATGGCCGATATTCTGCGCGACGAAGGCGGGTTGATTTGCCCGATGTTTAACAATTTTGTCGTCGGCGTTCGCGACAACATCTCCGGCTGGGAGGAGAACGGCAATTCCGAACTTATGGACGGCCTTGCCCCTCATAAGTGCTGGTTCTCCTGACGGCCGGCACATGAATAACATGCTCATCAGACTTTTGGCTCAGCGCATCGCGCTGGGTCTCCTCCTCCTTCTTATCATCTCAGTTGTTATTTTCGCCGGCACCATCCTGTTGCCGGGCGACGTTGCCCAGTCGATTCTGGGCCAGTCGGCAACCCCCGAAGCGCTGGCCAACCTGCGCGCCGAGTTGTCCCTGAACGACCCGCCGATGCAGCGTTATGTTTCCTGGCTCCTAGCGGCGGTTCAAGGTGATTTCGGAACCGCACTTACCAGCGGCCAAGACATCGCCCAGGCCCTTGGCACTCGCCTTCGGAACACAGTGTTTCTTGCCTTCTGGGCCGCTGTGGTAGCGGTGCCTCTGGCGCTCTTTCTTGGTATTCTTGCCGTCCGCTTCAAAGATCTTTGGCCTGACAAGCTGATCTCCGCGGTCTCTCTGGCCTCGATCTCGATCCCAGAATTTTTGATCGGCTACGTTCTCATTTATTTCGTCGCGGTGAAATTGCAGTGGTTTCCGTCTGTAGCCATGATCAACGACAACATGAGCTTGTTTGAAAAACTCAACGCTATCGCACTTCCGATAGCCGTGCTGGCCCTTGTGGTGCTGGCGCATATGATGCGGATGACCCGCGCCGCGATCCTTAACGTGATGCAGTCGGCTTATATCGAAACCGCGGAACTCAAGGGCCTCAACGCTCTTCAAGTGATTTACGGCCATGCCTTCCCGAACGCGATTGCGCCGATCGTGAACGTTGTGATGCTGAACCTCGCCTATCTGGTCGTCGGCGTCGTGGTGATCGAAGTCGTCTTTGTTTATCCCGGAATGGGGCAGTATCTGGTTGACCACGTGTCCAAGCGTGACGTGCCTGTGGTCCAGGCCTGCGGCCTGATCTTTGCCGCGGTCTACATTGGCCTCAACATGATCGCCGATATCGTCGCCTTATTGGCCAACCCTCGCTTGAGGCATCCGAAATGAAGATTATCCCCATTTCTGCCCTCATCGGTCTGTTCTTTACCTCGCTCTACTTTCTGATAGCGATCCTGGCTCCGGTGGTTGCTCCATATGGCATGGCTGAGATCGTCGGCGAGTCCTGGGAACCTTCCAGTGCTGAGTTTTTGTTGGGCACTGACAACATCGGTCGCGACCTTTTGAGCCGTATGATCTATGGCGGCCGCACAACCATTTTCATCGCCACCGCTGCCACCTTCCTGTCCTTCACCCTAGGCTCTGTCTTGGGGTTCTTTGCCGCGGTGAAGGGGGGGTGGATAGACCAGCTACTGTCTCGCCTTATTGATCTGGTGATGTCGATTCCGACGTTGATCTTCGCGTTGGTCGTCTTATCGGTAACCCCAGCGACGGTGCCGGTGCTCATCCTCGTTATGGGATTGTTGGATTCTACCCGCGTCTACCGTCTATCCCGTGCGGTTGCTGTCGATATCGTGGCGATGGATTATATCGAGTCTGCCCGCCTGCGCGGCGAGAGAACTACTTGGATAATCTTCCACGAGATCTTGCCCAACGCGCTGTCTCCGCTGGTTGCCGAGATGGGTTTGCGTTTCATATTCGCGGTGTTGTTTGTCTCCACCTTGTCTTTTTTAGGCCTAGGCGTGCAGCCGCCAGAAGCGGACTGGGGCGGCATCGTGAAAGAGAACAAGGAAGGCATCGTCTATGGCATTCCTGCAGCCCTGATCCCAGCCTTTGCTATCGCCACCCTAGCAATCTCGGTCAACCTTGTGGCTGATTGGGTGCTCAACCGGACAACCTCGCTAAAAGGAGGCCGAGGATGAGCGACGCCCTATTAAAAGTGCGTGACCTGAAGATCGGCGCCGTCGTCTTCCCTCCCGGGGAAAAGCCGCGCGAACTCGAGATTGTGCATGGTGTGAGCTTTGACCTACAGCGCGGCAAGGTTCTGGGGCTAATCGGGGAATCCGGTGCCGGCAAATCGACCATCGGCCTGGCCTCCATGGCCTATGGCCGCGGCGGCGTAAAGATCACCGGCGGGGAGGTCTGGGTCAATGGCCGCGACATTCTGAAAAGCGACCAGCGGGAGGTGCGCGCCCTACGCGGCGGCGAGGTGTCCTATGTATCGCAATCGGCGGCGGCTTCCTTCAACCCTGCCAAGAAGATCATGGCGCAAGTGATTGAAGCGGCGGTGGCGCAGAAGAAATTCTCCCGCAAGGACGCCGAACAGCGCGCCCGCTGCTTATTCGCCAAGCTGGGGCTGCCGGATCCGGACACTATCGGCGAACGCTATCCACATCAGGTGTCCGGCGGCCAACTTCAGCGCTGCATGACCGCGCTCGCGCTTTGCCCGGAGCCGGATCTGGTGATTTTTGACGAGCCGACCACCGCGCTGGACGTAACCACTCAGATTGAGGTGTTGATGGCGATCAAGGAAGCGATCCGCGACACTGGAGTTGCCGCACTTTACATCACGCATGATCTCGCAGTCGTGGCACAGGTGAGCGATTACATCATGGTGTTAAAAACGGGCAGCCTGGTGGAATACGGCAGCGTCGACAAGATCATCAACAACCCGCAGGAGGAGTATACGAAGGCACTGGTCTCGATCCGTTCCATCGCGCATCAGGAACAGCCCGCAGCCGGCGAAGCAGTGCTTAGCGTGCGCGACCTAACCACGCGCTACAAGGGCACTAAGTTTGATGTTTTGCATGGGGTGAGCATGGACCTCTACCCCGGCCAGACGCTCGCGGTCGTCGGGGAATCCGGCTCAGGAAAATCTACCCTCGCGCGCGTGATCACAGGGCTGTTGCCGCCGCGCGAAGGCGAGATCCAATTTGCCGGGCGCAAACTCTCTCCCGACCTCAAGGCTCGCACCTGCGAGGACCTGCGCGAGCTGCAGATGATCTACCAGATGGCAGATGTAGCAATGAACCCGCGCCATACCGTCGGCACCATCATCGGTCGTCCCTTGGAGTTCTACTTTGGCATGCGCGGCGCAGAGCAGAAAAAGCGGATAATCGAACTGCTGGACGAGATTGAACTTGGCGAGAAGTTCTTCGACCGGTATCCGGCGGAATTGTCGGGCGGCCAGAAGCAGCGCCTCTGTATTGCCCGCGCGTTGGCAGCTAAGCCCAAGATGATCATATGCGACGAAATCACCTCGGCGCTGGACCCACTGGTGGCCGACGGCATTCTGAAACTTCTTTTGGACCTGCAGAAGATCGAAGGCGTGGCTTATCTGTTTATTACCCACGACCTGGCCACGGTGCGCGCGATCTCCGACACGATAGCGGTGATGCATCAAGGCAAGGTGCAGCGCTACGGTAGAAAGTCCGAAGTGCTAAGCCCGCCGTTCGACGATTACACGGAACTGCTGCTGAGTTCCGTGCCGGAGATGAAGCTCGGATGGCTGGAGCAGGTGATCGCCCACCGCAAGATTGGAAGCGTAGGCGCGAGCATGTTCGCTTTGCCTGATGGCGCTCGCATACCGAAACTTGGCGGGACGCGGCGCTGTCGGTAAAGAACCTCGCCGAACTCCCCGATGCCCCCTTCCCGCCGGCCAGCGAAGTGTCGCTTTACCCCGCAGACGCACCACCCGCATTCACCGGCCACTACAAGATATCCGGCGAACCTCGCGTCGAGGCACTGCGGGCGCTATGCCTCGATTACCCGAACACCCCCTGCGCCTACCGCTGTCGCGGCGAGCAAGACCTATGTCACGAAAATCTCGTGATATTTGAAACGAAATAACAGCGCCACAAGCGCGCATGTCAAAGCCGAAAATGTAAAAGGTGTCTTGTTCCCCCTGCCCTGCCTTGGCCACCAGATGAGCAAATATGGAGTGCCGTTGGAATACCCGTTCTAACCCGGCCGACGAATTACGATAGGATTCTCCCGCGCTCATGAGGGGGCGATCCAGTTGCCCGCTCGAGAAAATGTCGAGCGGGAATTTCTTACGTCATTCAAACCAAGTCATCCCAGCATCCGCCGGCTTTGGGGATCGTGGAATGGCGTCAAGCTGATATCGGCGGCGATCGCTTTGCCCTCGACCAAGACGCTATAGGCGCCGGCCGCCAAGGCTTCGCGCCCGGAGGTGCCCTCGGGGGGGGACAACAGACACAGTCCGACGGCCGCCCCGCTGCTATAGCCATAGGCGCCGGCGGTGACATAGCCCACCACTTTGCCATCCCTAAGCACCGGTTCGTTGTGGTGCAAAAGCGGCTCGGGATCGGCCAATTTGATCGCACAAAGGAAAGGCCCCTTGTTCTCGGCCTTGCGGGCCAGATAGGCGTCGCGCCCGATGAAGGGGACCGGCTTGTCCGGCTTGCACACGAAATCCATTCCGATCTGATGCGGCGATTCGGTATAGGACATGTCGTGGCCCCAATGCACAAAGCCCTTCTCAATGCGCAGCGCGTTCAACGCCTCGCCGCCGATCAAGCGCAGCCCGTGGTTTTGGCCAGCGGCTTCGAGCACCTCGAACACATGTTCAGCGAAATCCGGCGTTGCGAATATTTCCCAACCCAGCTCGCCAGAATAGGACAGCCGCTGTGCGAACACCGGCGCATGGCCGATGTGGAAACGCTGCAAGCTGTTGAACCGGAAGGCTTCGTTGGAGACATCAATGCCGGACACCTCGGCGAGCACGGCGCGGCTTGACGGCCCCATCAGCCCCAGCACCCCGTAGGCGGTGGTCACATCGCGCAGCCGCACATCCTCGCCCTCTGCGATATTGCGCTGAAGATGCAGCAGGTCGCGACGGGTGTGCGAGATCGAACACATCATCATGAAGGATTCGGGGCCATGGCGCGCCACGGTGACATCGCTTTCGATCCCGCCGCGTGGGTTCAGCATCAGCGTATAGGCCACACGGCCCGGGCGCATCCCCATGTTGTTGGTGCAGAGGCGCTGCAAGAAGGCCTCGGCGTCGCGTCCCTCGATCATCAATTTGCCAAGCATCGAATAATCGATCATCGCCACCGCTTCGCGCGCCGCCTTCTGCTCGGCCTGCGCGCAGTCAAACCAGTTCTGTCGCCCAAAACTGTATTCGAATTCGGGCGCCATCCCCTCGGTGGCAAACCAAGCCGGACGCTCCCAGCCCTGCACCTCGGCAAAACACGCGCCGCGTGCTTTCATCGGGTGGTAGAAGGGCGAGCGGCGCAGATTACGCGCAGTTTCGCGCTGCCGGTTCGGCCAATGCATTGCGTAGGTCAGCACCAAAGTCTCGGGGCAGCGCTCTTGCAGATAGGGATCGCGGGTCTGGAACTCTTCGACGCGCGCGGGGTCCATCTCGGCGAGGTCCATCGGCGCGTGGCCCTTGATGATCCAGTCGGCCAAAGCCTTTCCGGCCCCCGGACCGGACTGGATGCCGGTCGAGTTCACACCCGCGAGAACATAATAGCCCTCGAGATCCGGCGCCGGTCCCAAGGTGAAACGCCCGTCATAGGAATAGCTTTCCGGCCCGTTAAAGAAGGTGCGGATACCGGTCTCTTGCAACAGGGGCACGCGGTTCATCGCCAATTCCAAGACCTCCATTACGTCATCCTCGATGAACGGGAGGCTGTCGAAACAGAACTCTTCAGGGATGCCCTTGGCGGCCCAAGCTTTGGCGTGGAAATGCGCAAAGCCGAACAGCAGCTTGCCGGCGTCCTCCTTCCAATAGGTGCCGTCACAATAGGAGCGCAGCACTGGCAGATCGGCGGGTAGATCGGGGATCGCCTCGGTCACCAAATAGTAGTGCTCACAGGCGTGAAGCGGGACCCCGACGTTGTTTTTCTGCCCCAGCTCGCGCGCCCACATGCCGCCGCAGTTGACAACGATATCCGCAAAGATCGTGCCTTGATCGGTGCGCACGCCGCGCGTTTTTCCGCCCTCGACCAACACCTCTTCGACCTTGACATGCTCGCGGATCGTCGCGCCGTGCATCCGTGCGCCTTTGACCAAAGCGTTGGTCAGGTCAATCGGGTTAGCCGAGCCGTCCGAGGGCATATGGATGCCGCCGAGCACGCCGTCGGGGTTCACCAGAGGCCAGCGCTCGCTGATCTCGGCGGTGGACATGTGATGCGCTTCGATGCCAAAGAGTTTGGCGAAGTCCGCCTTGCGTTTGAGTTCGGCAAAGCGCTCAGTATTGGTCGCAATCGAGATTGAGCCCGAGCGGCGATATCCCGGATTCTGCCCGGTCTCGGCCTCGATGCTCTCGAGCAGCTCGATCCCGTATTTGGCAAAGGCGGTGGTGGCGTGGCTGCCCTGCAACTGGCCCACGAGACCGGCGGCGTGCCAAGTCGTGCCGCTGGTCAATTGCTTGCGTTCCAGCAGGATCACATCCTTCCAGCCCTCGCGCGCCAGATGATAAGCGACCGAGCAGCCGTGAATGCCGCCGCCGATGATGACGACCTGGGCATGGGAGGGGAGAGGTTTTGCCATGAGAGAAGCCCTTGAATGCAACTATATGTGAGGTGTTGGATTAATGATCGAACAGGCAGCCAGCACCGGATGGCGAGCTAGTCTGACCAGCGAGCCGCAACATATGCCAGCTTAGAACCTGATTGCTGGACAACACCGGCTTGCCCAATTCCGCTTCGGCGGCCGCGATCACCGGAAGCGTTCGCAAACTTGTGCAGGACACGAAAATCGCTTCGCAATCTTCGCGTTTACCGATCGCACGAAGTCCCGTCGCGATACTGTCACTGGTGATCCGTGCAACCGTGAAATCATCGATTTGGTTGAATGACGCGACGGCATTGATCTGGATACCGGCGGCTTGCAGATTGTCCTGCAGGGCCTGTGTCACAGACGGCGCATAGGGCGTGACTAACGCCATGCGGGTTATCCCCATCGCGGCTAGCGCGGCTTTGAGCGCGCTCACAGGATCTGTGACCTTCACTTCTGGATGCACCTGCCGGATGATTTTCGCCACCCGCGACTCGCCAATTATTGTCGCGCCCGACGTGCAACCATACCCGATAACATCGAACGCAAAGTCCGCAGGCAAAAGCGCTGCGGCAGCGGGCAGATCGGCCTCCATCTGGCGCAGGGTCTCCGGCGTCACCTCGGTCTGGTTGGCAATTCGCGCGTGATATAGCGCGCGCCCGTCACCCCGTAGCAGAGCGCCCACCTCATGTTCGATGGTCTGGTCGGTCTGCAACACGATCAGGCCGAGTCGCGCGCCGGCCCCTAGCCCTGCGTCGGTCTCGAACGCAAATGATTCAATATATTGATGGGGTGACTGCTGGGTTCCATGCATGATAATGCTCCAACCTAAATTGCAACTGGTCTAGACCACATAGCTATCTGGTATATACCAGAAGACACCTCGTCAAATGAAACTTGAAAGGCATCACATGCCGGACCGCCCGCTCTCATCCGAAAACACCGCGCCGCGCCGTTTTCGCCAGATCGCCGATACCCTGCGCGCATCGATCCAGTCGGGCAGACTTGCGCCCCATCAGGCGCTGCCATCCGAGCGCAGCTTGGCCGAGGAAGAAGGCGTGAGCCGGATGACCGCGCGCCGGGCGCTTGAAGTGTTGGACACCGAAGGGGTGAGCTACCGCACCGGTCGCAAAGGGCGTTTCGTCTCGCCGCGCCGCCTGAGCTATGACATCACCCACAAGCTGAGCCTCGCCGCCGAGGCGCAATCCACTACCGGCAGCCTGCATATCGAGGTGCTCGACAAGATCACGCAGCCCGCAACACCCGAACTCGCCCGCGCCCTCTCGGTGGCCGAGGGCGCGCCCCTGCACAGCTATACGCGCCTCTTCCTGATCGACGGGCATGCGGCGTTTCTAGAGGTCGAGAGCGTCGTCGCACAGCGGTTTCCGGACCTGCTCGACTATGATCTAAGCCAGTCGACCACCCGCATCTTGGAGCGCCACTATGCCACCGAGGCGCATACCGGCGACATCACCATTCGCATGCGCGCGATGCAACCCGCCGAGGCCGACCAGCTGGGCGTCGAGCCCTATCACGCGGGCATCGAGTTGCAACAAATCACCCGCGATGCCTCGGGTGTAGCCTTTTGTTTCGGCACCCAAATCTGGCGCGGGGAATTGGCCGAATTCACCGCCCGCGCGATTGTCTCAGCGCCACCACAGGGCCAGTCGCGGGACTAGACGCGGGACCGGACGCGGAACTAGGCGCATAGATCAAGATTTTCGCCCCCGACGGTATGAAGCTCTGAACTTTATCACAAAATGCAACAGTTGGTTGTATAATCATACCAATGTCCCCACTATTTGACGTCTCCCACCCCTTTCACTTGGCTAACTTACCTCCAAACGGTTGAGGGCTTATTATGACCGAATTCCACTCCCGATTGACCGATCTGCGGCGCGCGCTTCACCGCGATCCCGAGCTCGGTTTTGACGAGATCCGCACCAAATCCCGCGTTGCAGAGCATCTGCGCGCGTTGGGTATCGAGGTGCATGAGGGCGCCGGCGTTGTCGGTCTGTTGAAGATCGGCTCCGGCAACCGCGCCATCGGGCTGCGCGCGGATATGGACGCGCTGCCGATTACCGAGGCAAGCACCCATGACTACGCCTCGCAAAACCCGGGCAAGATGCACGCCTGCGGCCATGATGGCCACATGACAATGCTGCTTGGCGCTGCCGAACTCCTTGCAAAGTCACGCGATTTCGACGGCACTGTGGTGTTTCTGTTCCAGCCCAATGAGGAGCACGGCGAAGGCGCTTTGGCGATGATCAATGAGGGCGTGCTCGAGCGTTTCCCGCTTCAGGAGGTCTATGCGTTCCACAACCTCCCCGGCGCTCCGGTAGGGCAGATCTCGACGCGGGTGGGGCAGATTTGCACCAGCGAAAGCCTGTTTGAAATCGAGATCACCGGCCAGGGCGGCCACGCCTCGATGCCCCATGTCGGCGTGGATGCGATCACCGTTGGTGCCGAACTAGTGACCGCGCTGCAAACCATTGTCGCGCGCAAACTCGCGCCCGGCGCCGGGGCGGTGGTCTCGGTGACCGAGTTTCTCACCGATGGCCAGCGCAACGTCCTGCCGGGCCGCGCGACGCTGAAGGGCGATGTGCGCGCCCGCCAGCCCGAGGACCGCCAAGCGGTCGCGCGTTTCATGCGCCAGATCGTTGACGGCGTTGCCGCGGCGCATGGGGTTAGCGCGGAAATGTCCTTTGACACCGTGTTCATCGAGACGATCAACGCGCCCGAGCCCACGGCAGCCGCCGCCCGCACCGCCCGCGCCTCGGGGCTTGAGACCATCGACGACCGCCCGGCGATGAGCTTTTCTGAGGACTTCGCCCATTTCTGCGCCGCCGTGCCGGGCGCCTTCCTGCTGATCGGCAACGGCGAGACCGGCCCCCACGGCCAGCCGCTCCATTCCGACACCTATGATTTCAACGACGCGGTCCTGCCCATCGGCGCCCATTTCTGGGCCGATCTGGTGCGAGAACGCCTAGCCCCCCGAAAGGATTAACCCATGCAACACCGGTTCCCCGCCACCGGCCTGCGCCATATCTCCTTTGAACGCCGCCAGGGCGACGCCGCGCACCGCGTGATCAGCAAGGAGGACTACGCCACCGCCGCAGCGGAGATTTCGCAGTGGGACGGCTATGCGCCGACTCCGTTGATCTCGCTGGAAGCGCTGGCTAGGGACATCGGTATCGGGGAAATTCTCTATAAACACGAAGGGCCGCGCTTTGGTCTGGGCAGTTTCAAGGCGCTTGGCGGCGCTTATGCGGCGCTACGGGTGTTGCAACGCGAGATCGGCCGCAAATTGGGCCGCGAGGTGGCGCTCGCCGACATTCGCAACGGCAAGTATAAAGACGAGGCCGCTCAGATCACGCTGGTCTCGGCCACCGCTGGCAACCATGGGCGCTCGCTGGCCTGGGGCTGCCAACGCTTTGGCGCGCCGTGCAAAATCTACATCCATGCGCTGGTTTCGGACGGCCGTGCCGAGGCGATGCGGGCGCTTGGTGCCGAGGTGATCCGGATCAAAGGCGACTATGACGATTCCGTCGATCTGGCCAAAACCGAAGCCGCGGCCAACGGCTGGTTCGTGGTCTCCGACACCTCATGGGAGGGCTATTCGCTGCCGCCCCTTGATGTCAAAGCCGGCTACGGAGTGATGGTGCAGGAAATCTGCGACGCGCTGCCCGAAGCGCCAAGCCATGTGTTCTTGCAAGGCGGCGTCGGCGGCCTCGCCGCCGGGGTCGCGGCAGCGCTGCGCCAGCATTATGGGGACGGCTCTCCACGCGTGATCATTGTCGAACCCGAACTCGCCGCCTGTCTGTTTGAAAGCGGCAAAGCCGGCGCGCCGGTCGCCTTCAACATTGAAAGCGAAACCCTGATGGCGGGACTGTCCTGCGCCGAACCCTCGCCACTGGCGTGGGAGATATTGGTCGAAGAAAGCAGCGATTTCATCACCCTGCCCGAGGCCATGGTCGCGCCTGCAATCCGGCTGCTCGCGCGCCCGCTGGCCGGTGACACCGCGGTTGAGGCAGGGGAAAGTGCTGTCGCAGGGCTTGCCGCACTGATCGCTGCGCGCCAAGATGCGGGGCTGGCGGCAAAGCTCGGACTCGGTGCCGAGGCAAGGGTGCTGTTGATCGGCTCCGAAGGGGTCACCGATCCGGCGATCTTCAACCGCATCATGGAGCCCCAGAATGTCGCCTAACCCCACGCCCGCCCGCGGCTTTGCGCGGTCGGAATTCGAGACCCGCACCGCCAAGGCACAGGCCCTGATGGCCGAGGCCGGGCTCGCCGGGCTGCTGTTGATGACCGAGGCCGAGGTCTATTACTTCACCGGCTTTCGCAGCCTGTTCTGGCAAAGCCCGACGCGGCCGTGGTTTGTCTTTGTGCCGGCTGCTGGCAAACCCGTGGCGGTGATCCCCGAAATCGGCGCCGAGCTGATGCGCCGCACCTGGGTCGAGGACATCCGCACTTGGGCCGCGCCCACCCCCGCAGACGACGGCATCAGCCTGTTGACCGAGCTCCTGTCGCCGCTCAACGGCGCCAAGGCCCGGCTCGGCGTGCTCAAGGGCCATGAAACCATGCTGCGCATGCCACTGGGCGATTGGGAGCGTTTGCGCGCCGCCCTCCCCGGGTTGCAGATCGCCGATGCCACCGGTCTGGTGCAAGGGTTGCGGATGACCAAATCCGCCGCCGAGATCGAGAAGCTGGCCTATATCTGCGGCATCGGTTCGGCCACCTTCGCGCGCGTCCCCGAGATCGTCGCCGAGGGCATGCCGCTTGACGCGGTGTTTCGCGAGTTCCGCCGTGAAGCGCTCAGCCAAGGGGCCGATGACGCGCCCTATGTGGTCGGCGCCGCGGCGGAGGGCGGCTATGCCGATTGCATCTCGCCGCCGGGGATCACGCCGCTGGCGCGCGGCGATGTGTTGATGATCGACACTGGCTGCACCTGGGACGGCTATTACTGCGATTTCGACCGCAATTGGGCCATCGGCACCGCCAGCGACGCCGCCAAACGCGCCTATGACGTGCTCTGGCGCGCCACCGAAGCCGGTCTCGCCGCCGCCCGCCCCGGCAACACCTGCCGCGAGCTGTTTCGGGCGATGTCGCAGGTGATCGCCGAGCTCGACACCAGTGGCGGCGACATCGGCCGCATGGGGCACGGCTTGGGCCTGCAATTGACCGAGCAACCCTCGCATATGGAGAGCGACACCACGGTGCTGCGTGAGAACATGGTGCTGACTTTGGAGCCCTGCCTGAGCTACGGCGAGGGGCTGATGATGGTGCATGAAGAAAACATCATCGTCGGGCCTGACGGCGGAGTGCTGTTGAGCACACGCGCCGCGCCTGAGCTGCCGGTGATCTGAACCGCGCGTCACAGACCGACACCGCATACATAAAAACGGCCCGCAACGCACGGGCCGTTTCTGTTCTTACCGGTTGTTGGCGATCATCCGCGCCAGATACTGCTGGAAATACCAGATTGTGCGCTCTTTGGGCGACAACCGTCCCGGCTGCGCGGCCAATGCCGCGGCATTCCCGACAATCGCGCCGACGATCGGCTTGTCCTCATTGTTGATCGCATCGAAACCGGCCTTGAGCTCGGCGGCATAGGCCTCACGCTCGGCGGGATCAGAGGGGGCCGAGCCGGGAAAGACATCCGCGCCCCAGAGCACCCGCACCTTGTCGGTGCCCTCGGGCTGCAAGGATAGCCAGAACGTGCGTTCGGCGGTCACCGACATCACATGCGCGGGAAACACCGAGAACAGCACCGCTTTGTTCTTCTCTTCTTCGGTCACCTGATCGTTGCCGACCGCGACATCCGAGCTGCGCTCGTAGTTCTTACCCGGAACCCGGCCCTGCTCGTAGAGACTATAGGCTTCGCCGCCGTGCATCGCATTGGCCAGTTTGGTGGGCATCGCCGGCTCGATGGTTTTCGCGTGGGCGACGAACAGATGGTATCCCTCCATGAAGTTCTGGGCAAGAATTTTCCAGTTCGTGTTCCAGACCTCTTCGACCCGGAACAGGGTCTCGTATTCTGACATTCGGTAGTTGGCGTAGCGGTCGGCTAAGGGTTTCAGACGTGGCGCCAGTGGCGCCGCTTTGGGATCGAGTGAGACATAGACCCAGCCCTGCCAGACCTCGACTTGGAACTGTGGCAAGCAGACTTTGCTGCGATCAAAATTGTCGCGCATATGCGCCGCGCCGATCAGTTGACCGTCCAGATTATAGGTCCAAGCGTGATAGGGACAGGTGATCCGCCCTTTGAGATTGCCTTTGCCCTTGAGCAGAGTCACCATCCGGTGGCGGCAGATGTTTGACATCGCCCGCAACACCCCGTCGCGGTCGCGCAGAATGATCACCGGATCGCGGCCGATCTTCATCGTGAGATAGTCGCCTTGCTGAGCGAGTTCGTCTTCGCGCCCAACCAAAAACCACTCATGGTTGAAGATCAGATCAAGCTCGCGTTCAAGAAACTCGGGCGAGGTATAGACCTGCGGCGGCGTTGCCTCGGCTAGTTCATCTGGCAAAGTGGCGTTGCGCGCGACCGCATCTAGCAGCGCGTCCAATGGCATATTCGGTTCCATTGTGGTCTCCCTAAAACATAAAAAACGGCGGTCGGTTAGCCGAGCCGCAGCCCATACTGCTGTGCGCTTTGACACAGCAGGTCCGTCAGAGTCGCCGCAAAGCTGCGCGGCAACGCCATGTGAAATTCCGTCCCTGAGCGCCACAGCGTGACGCCAACATGGTGCATCGCGCTCGACGCCAGCGCGCCCTCCGCGAAGGCGGCTTCGCGCAGATCCAGCGGCAGATAGTGCATCAACAGGTCCGCGGCCCGCGGTCCGCTAACGCTGAGCAGGGTGCGCGCGTGCGAGATATCCAGCGTTGCGCCCTCCTCCGCCGAGATCTTGGGGAGCTGAAGCGGCTGGTCCGTTGAGAGCAGCCAGTATTTTAACGGCTCGACGCGCAGCATCAGCGCATCGCCAAGCGCCATCACCCGCCCCGGAGCAGGCGCGCGGCCGCCCTCCTGCAGCCCCTGCGCAACGCGCGCGCTAACCTCGGCCAAAGTCTCGGGCCAGGCGGCAATTTGGGTCAGGTGAAACGACGGGATTTCGCGCAGCGTCACCCCGGCGGTCTCGCCCGCGGACGGGACCTTGCGCAATATCTCGTGCAACGCGGAAATGGGATTAGCCATGCATCCGGTCTCCTTTTGGATCAAACATGATCGGTGGCACGATCTCCACCTCGACCGGACCGCGCCGCGTCGGATCGGAAGCCAGGACACGGCGTCCTTCCCAAGCGGCGACACCGCCGGCGATATAGCCAATGCCGATCCAATGGCCCAAAGCCGGTGAGTGGGTCACCGCGGTGAGCCACCCGTCGCCAAAGCCGCTATCCTCGCCCGGCGCCGTTAACAGCGCACCAGCGTTAAAAGTATCGCTGCGGATCTTGGGGAACACGCCCACCAGTTGCGGCCGGTTCGGATCGGTCAACTCGGGACGCCTGCGCAGGGCGTCGCCGATAAAGGTTTTTTTCGGCGACGCCATTTTGCCCAATCCGGCGTCGTCGATGGTCATCCGACCGTCCAACTCGGCGCCGGTCACATGGCCCTTTTCAATGCGCAGCGCACCCAGCGCCTCAAGCCCGTAAAGCACGCCATTTTGCGCCTGCGCTTGCGGCCACAACAGCGCCATCATCGCCTCGCCGTAGCCCGAGGGGACATAAATCTCATAGGCCAGTTCACCCGAGAAGCTGATCCGCGCGATCAACCCCTCAATGCCGCCCTTCAGCCGCACCGGACGCACGCCGAGGAACGGCAGATTGTCGTTGGTTACAGCCTCCCCATCTTCGAGACAGGGGGCAATCACCTCGCGCGACTTGGGTCCGGCAATCGACACGCCCGCCCAATGGTCCGATACCGAGGTCACATGCACGCGCAGATCCTGCCAGCGGGTGTGCAAAAGCTCTTCCAAAAACACCATCACCTTGCCGGCATTGGTGGTTGTGGTGGTCATCAGATAGTCGCTCTCGCCGAGCCGCCATGTGGTGCCGTCATCCATAACGATGCCGTCATCGCGCAACATGATCCCGTAGCGCGCGCGCCCGATCGGCAATTTGGCGAAAGGGTTGGTGTAGATCCGGTTCAGGAACTCGGTCGCATCCGGCCCTTGGATCGCGATCTTGCCCAAGGAGCTGACATCGCAGATCCCGACCGTCTCGCGCACCGCGGTGGCTTCGCGCACATAAGCTTCGGCCATGCCTTCGCCGGCGTGTGGGAAATACCACGGCCGGTGCCAAAGGCCGGCATCGGTCATCACCGCGCCCTGGCGCAGGTTCCAATCGTGCAACGGCGTGCGGCGCAACGGCTTGGCATGCGGCCCGGTGTGGCGGCCCGCCAGCGCGCCAATCGCGACCGGTGTATAGGGCGGGCGGAACCGCGTGGTGCCGACCTGCGGGATTTCGCGCCCCAAGGCCTCGGCCATCATAGCGAGGCCGATGATATTGCCCATCTTCCCCTGATCGGTGGCCATTCCCAGCGTCGTATAGCGCTTGAGATGCTCGACCGAGACAAACCCCTCCTGATGTGCCAGCCGCACATCATCGCCGGTCACATCATGCTGCGGATCGACAAAGGCCTTGGTTCTGCGCCCCGGCACCCGCACCTCGTAAAGCGGCGCAATCGGTGTCTGCCAACCACCGGCGGCGGGCAGCGCGGTGTCCGCGCCGATCACCTGCCGCGCCACCGCGGTGCCCGAGGCTTCACAGGCTTCGGTCTGCCAGACACCGGCGGCAGATCCGGCCATATGGATATCGCTGCGCGTCTTGCCGGGCAGGAAACACGCCAGAGCGGAATCCCAGATCGGGCGCGCGCCCAGATGCGAGGCGAGGTTGATCACCGGCGACCAGCCCCCCGAGACCAGCAACAGGTCACAGGCTTCGCGGCCCGCGACGCGCCATGCGCCGCCCTGCTGGCTGGCAAACTCGATTCCCGAGACGCCGCGCCCTCCACTTGCGTTAAAGGGCGCGAGACCTTGGCGCAATTCCACGCCCTTGGGCGCGACCAGCGCCGCATCGCTTCGGGCGTCGGCCAAGATCACCTGCGCCCCTGCCGCGGCCAATTCACCAGCCACTGCATATGCGCTGTCGTTATTGGTTGCGACCACGATCCGCTGCCCCGGTAAAACGCCGAAACGGTTCAGGTAGCTGCGCGCCGCATTGGGCGTCATCACCCCCGGCAAATCGTTGTTACCAAAGGAGATAAAGCGCTCCAGCGCGCCGGTGGCCAGCACCGTGCGCCCCGCCCGCATGGTCCAGAAGCGTTGGCGCGGCAGGGAGGCATCCGGCGACGCGAGATGGTCGGTGACCCGCTCGAGCAAACCGGCAACACCGTTGTCGTAAAGCCCGAAAGCGGTGGTGCGGGTCATGATCCGCACACCCGCAGCCCGCAGCGCCGCGACCTGCGTATCGCGCCGCGTGATTGCCTGCGGATCGCTCTGCGCCAGATAATCGCCACCGAGCTCGAAATCTTGCTCGACGAGCACCACATCGCGGCCCTGTTGTGCCAGCTCCAGAGCCGCCGCCAGACCCGCCGGCCCCGCGCCCACCACCAGAACATCGCAAAACCCGTGCGCGTGATCATAGACATCGGGGTCGGGCAACCGTGAGGCGCTGCCCATCCCAGCGGCCTTACGGATAAGTTTCTCGTATTGCATCCAGATGCCGGTGCCGCGCCCGGTCTCGAAGGGTGGCAACCCCATGAATGTCTTGTAGTAAAATCCGGCCGCAAAGAACCGCGAGAACAACCCCGAGACCGCGCCGACATCATGCCGGACCGAGGGCCAAGCGTTCTGTCCCGAGGCCACCAGCCCCTCGAACAGCTCTTGCTGCGTGGCTTTGACGTTGGGTTCGCTGCGCGCGCCGCGGCCGGTAGTGACAATCGCCCCGGACTCCTCGACGCCAGCGGACATCACCCCGCGCGGGCGGTGGTATTTAAAGCTCCGGCCGATGATCCTTTGGTTATTGGCCAGTAGCGCCGAGGCCAAAGTGTCGCCCGCAAAGCCCTGCAACCTCTTGCCGTCCCATCTGAACGTCACTGTCTGGCTGCGGTCGATGCGACCGCCGCTGCTCAATCTCCGCGCGGTCATACTTTGCCCTCCAGCACCGCTGCATGGCCCGGATGCGCCGGGCGGATGCTGTGAACCTCGTGGCTCATCGTGTCGCGCTCGACCAAAAGCCACATGCGGCAGCCCTGCGTGTGCTGCCAAGTTTCGGTCTGCACGCCGCAGATGTTATCGCGCAGGAACACCGCTGCGTGCCAGTCTTCAACCGGTGCATCGAGCGAAGGATACGTGATCGAGCCATCGCCGCCGTAGTCGAATTCGCTGTGATCGCGGGGCCCGCAAAAGGGGCAGTTTAATATGATCATATCCGCTCTTTTATCCGTGCAGTTTCGGGTCGGGCCCGGCGCCGCGCTCGTCGATCTGCAAACCGCGTTCAAAGCGTTTGAGATCAAAACAGGCGATGGTCTCATGCGGGCGATCATTGGCCACCAGATCGGCCAGATACCACCCCGCCGCCGGGCTGGCTTTGAACCCGCCATAGTTCCAACCGGCGTTCAGGTAGAGGTTGTCGAGCGGGGTCTTGCAAAGGAAATGCGAGCCATCCATCGACATATCGACCACCCCGGCCCAATGCCGCAGCAGCTTGACGCGGCCCAAACATGGCAGCACCGACATCGCCGCCTCAGAGACATCTTGCACAATCGGCAGATTGCCTTGCTGGGCATAGGATTTATACCAATCCAGATCGCCACCAAACACCATGCCGCCCTTGTCGGACTGCGAGATGTAGAAATGCGCGCCGCCGATGCCGAAGACCACCACTTGATCGAGCAACGGTTTGATCGGCTCGCTGACGAAGGCCTGCAGTTTATGCGTTTCAATCGGCAACCCGCCGAGCCCCGCCATCGACCACAGGCGCGAGGTCGAACCCGCCACCGATAGCGCCACTTTGCCGGCGGTGATCGGGCCCCGAGAGGTCTCGATCCGGGTCACGCGGCCGTTGTCGCGGGTCAGTCCGATGACTTCGCAGTTCTGGATGATATCAACGCCGAACTGGTCCGCCGCGCGCGCGTAGCCCCAGACCACCGCGTCATGACGCGCCGTGCCCGCGCGTTTTTGCACCGCCGCGCCCATGATCGGAAAGCGCGCGTCTGCGGCGTAATTCAGATGCGGCACCACCTGTTTGAGCCGCTCGAGGCTCCAGATTTCCGCATCCGGCGTGCCGGTCCGGCGCAGCGTGTTGTAATTGCGCGCCGCGGCGTCAATCGCACCCGGCGAATGCAGCAGCGAGATATGCGAGCGCTGCGAGAACATCACGTTATAGTTCAGCTCGTGGCTCAGGTTCTCCCAGAGCTTTAGTGAATGCTCGTAGAACTCGCGGTTGCCGGGGCGCGCGTAATTCGAGCGCACAATCGTGGTGTTGCGCCCGGCATTGCCGCCGCCGATCCAGCCTTTTTCCAGCACCGCGACATTGGTGATGCCGTGATTTTTGGCCAGATAATACGCCGTCGCAAGCCCGTGTATCCCGCCACCGATGATCACTACGTCATAATGTGATTTGGGCGCGGGGTCGCGCCATTGGCGACCCCACCCCTTCTGGCCGGTCAACCCGTTCCAGAACACATTCCATGCCGAGAACTTCGTCATTAGCCTGCCGTTTCAAGTGCGCCTTTGGGCAACAGCGAAGTGCCCGGACGCGAGAAAATCTGACCAAATCCGGTGAGTTGATCGGTGATGCCGGCACGGCGCAAGCAGCTCCAGAACTGGGCCTGGTTCGAGGTGATCACCGGCTTGCCGACGAGCTGTTCGATCTCTTCGACAACCTCGAGCGAGCGCACCCCGCCACAGGACAGGAAAATCGCATCCGCATCGGGACGGTCGATTTCGAGCGCGAATTGCTTCCAATAGGCGGGCGTCACTTGCCCCATTTCGGTGCCGGTGTTCAGGTTAAGCCCCTGAATATCCAACACATCAAACCCCTTGTTCAGCAAGAATTCGGCCTCTGCGGTGTTCACCTCGTCGAGATAGGGGGTGCCGACCACCAGTTTTTTGGCGCCCAATTCACGCAGCGCATCCATCACCCCGGTGACCAGACACATCGGCTGTGCCCAGGGCGCGCCCTTGCGGATTTCCTCATAGATCCGCTCTTCGCCGATTACGATCGAGCCGCTGGTGCAGCTATAGCTGACCACCGCAGGGCGGGTGTCGGGCTGGATCCGCGAGGCGGCATCGGCCATGTGATCGATGTGGCGCGCCAGCGTCTCGGTGGTGGTAAGGTCCTCGGTTTTCAACCGCGTGATATGAACCCCGACACCCTCGGGCGCCATGTCACTGAAATCCGCCTCGGCAGCGAGATCCGTGGACATCAAAATGAACCCCAAGCGGGCGCGGTGATGGCGGCCCTCGCCCATCTCCGGGGTGCGCGGGGTCGAAGTGATGGTTTGGCCAGACTGGAACATCAGATGATAACCTCTTCAAGGGATTTCGGGTGATCGGTCAGCGGCTCATAGCCGGTGTCGGTGATGATAAAGCTGTCGCCAACCTGCGCGCGGAAGGTCTCGACCGAGACCGACCCGTCCACCGCCAGCACCATGCCGGGCCGCAAGATTGTGGTGTCGCCGGTGACCAGTTGCGGCGCCTCAAGAAAGCTGAAGCCAGTGGCGCGCCCGCAGCGGAACGGATATTCGAAACCGGCCTCCTGGATCACTTCGGCATAGGCGGCATGCACGCTTTCCGCGGTCACGCCGGGACGCAGCGCCGCCAGAGCCGCTTGCTGGCTTGCCACCGCCACCTGATAGACATCGGCCTGCGATTTATCCGCAATCTCGCCAATCCAGAACGTGCGATCAAAGCCCAGCTTGAAGCGGTGAAAATTCGTCATCCCGCAAAAGCACAGGAACACCGGTTCTCCGTGGCGCATCACCCGCGTCGAGGCGCGGCGGTGGGTTTTGATGATGTCCCGACCCGAGGCCATGATCTGCAGGAAATGCGTGCTCGGTGACATATCCGCATCGTTGTAATGCGCCGACAAGAGTTCAGCTGCTTTGCGCGTGCCCGCTTGATTGGTGGCAATCGCCACCTCAAACTCGGCCACATTATCGGCAATTGCGGCGCGTCCGGCATACATCATTGCCGTCGCCACCTGACCCGCGTGGCGAGCCATCTGCAGCTCTTCGGGCGATTTGATCATCCGCATATCCGCCAGGATCGGCGTCGCGCTGGTCATCCTTGAGGGCTCGACCAGATCGTTGACATAGGCGCGCACAAGGGGCGGCATGTGGTTGGGCTCAATCGCCACTCGCGCTTTGCCCTCAACCGCTGCCGGAAGCTCCGCGCGCCATTCCGCGCCCATACCATCATTCCACGCCGCGATCCGGTCGACACGCGCCGCAGCCTGCGCCGAATTCAGGTCAATCGTCGGCGTGATCAACAGGCTTTTGCCGTCACTGGTGACCACAAGAATCGTCGGCCGCCCGAACTCCATATGCAGATAGTCATAATACCCGGTTAGGTAATAGACATTGTCATCATCAGTGATCAGGGCGACGTCGATATTGGCTTTGGCCAACCGCGCTTGAAATTCGGACAGTCTTTGCGTGAACATCACAGTTCCTATTTGGAAGGGCGAAATGCATGAGTGCGGGGTGTCTTCGAGCCGTGAGTGCGATGAAAACACCCTGCCTCTGAAGGAAATGCTAGCAGCGAGATACCGCTTTACATAGTGACATTTGGTCGAAGGTAATGATAACCACTGGTTATGAAGAAATATCGCCGCTCACTCCCGCCGCTGGATTACATATTGTTTTATGAGGCTGTCGCGCGCACCGGCAGCTTCACCCGCGCGGCGGAAGAGCTCAGCGTCAGCCAAGCTGCCGTCAGCAAACGGATTAAGAACCTTGAAACAATGTTGGGATGCGCTCTGGTGCTGCGCGATGGACGGCGGATTTCCCTGACACCAAGCGGCAGCAAACTGGCCACCATTGCGTCAGAATCCTTGGATTTTCTCAATGCCGGGCTGATGCAGATCCGCGATGCGGCGGCGAGCACCAAACTGACGCTTGCGGCCAATCTTGCAGTCAGCCAGTTTTGGTTAACGCCGCGGGTGAACGCCTATCTTCTGACCCCGGACCCCGCGCCGCTGACACTGACCGTCTCGGACAATGACGCCGACCTTCTGACCACCGAAACCGATGCCTGCATCTATTACGGCGACGAAATACCACCGGGTTGGGACGCCACGCTGCTGTTCAAGGAGCGCTGGATGCCGCTCGTTGCGCCGAGCCTGAAATACCACGATTTGCACGAGCTGGCGTTGCTGGATTTCGACAAGCTGACGCTCAAATGGATCAATTGGTCCAATTTCGCGACGCTAAAAGGCGAGACCTTTCTCGATGGCGCGGAGCGGGTCAACCTGCGGTCGTATGGCGCAACGCTCGATGCCGCTCTGCGTGGCGAAGGGGCGGCGCTCGGCTCTCCGGAAGTGTTGCACAAACAGATCGAAACCGGCCAATTGCTGCCGCTCGATGCTTATGCGCTAGATACCGGACGCAGTTACTTCCTGCTGACCCGCAACAGCACTTTGACACCACGTATACGGGCGCTTTTCACCCAGATATTCGGATATCCGATCTGAGCGGCCATCTAAGTGGGCCGCCCAGAGATGTTGTTACGATTAAATCGCTTCCCGCACCGCGCTTAGGAACTGCTGCGTGCGCTCGCGCTCGGGGTTGCCGAAAATCTGCGACGGCGGCCCCTGCTCTTCGATCTTTCCACCGTAGAAAAAGCACACCCGATCCGAAATATCGCGCGCAAAGCCCATCTGGTGGGTGACCATCAGCATCGTCAGATTATGCTCCGAGACCAACTTGCGGATCACCTCGGTCACCTCGCCGATCACTTCGGGATCGAGCGCCGATGTCACCTCGTCAAACAACATCACTTTGGGCCGCATCGCCAGCGCGCGGGCAATTGCCACCCGCTGTTGCTGACCGCCCGAGAGGCGCGACGGATGCTGGTCCTTCTTGTCGATCATGCCCACCATTTCCAGCAACTCTTCGCAGCGCGCGCGCGCCTCGGGTTTGCGCATGCCGAGCACCTGCACCGGGCCTTCCATGCAGTTTTCAAGTGCGGTCATATGCGGGAACAGGTTGAAATGCTGGAAACACATCCCGATATCCACCCGCCGCTGGCGCAGATGGCGCTGGTTCGCAGGAACCAGTTTGCCGTGTTTTGGCATATGCGTCAGAGGTTTACCGTCGACGTAAATCACCCCCCCGTTGATTTGCTCAAGCGTCATCAACATGCGCAGCACGGTGGTCTTCCCCGACCCCGAGGGCCCGATAATCGAAACCATTTCACCGGCGTTGATATCGAGGTTCAGATTGTCCAGAACCACCAGCGAGCCATAGGCTTTGCAGACGTTGCGAAAGCTTACCATCGGTGGCGGCGTGCCAGTAATTTCCAGCGGATGATCAAAAGATTGCGTCATATTCACATTCCCAATTTGCGGCGCACATAGCCTTCGAGGAGGCGGATCAAACCAGCGGCAGGTAGCGAGATTGCCAAGAAAATCAGCCCCACTAAGGTCAGAGGTTCAAGAAAGCGGTAGTGTTCCGAGCCGATCGCATTCGCCGTATGGACCAACTCGGCCACCCCGATCACCGAGAGCATCGGCGTATCCTTGAAGATCCCCACCAGATAGTTGCCCATCCCGGTCAGCGACGACGGGATCGCCTGCGGAATGATCACCCGGCGATAAGTTTGGATCGTCGACATGTTCAGCGCCGTCGACGCCTCCCATTGTCCCCGTGGCACGCTCTCAATCCCGCCGCGGTACACTTCGGACAGGTAGCAGGCGTAATGCAGGCCGATCGCGATCATGCCCGAGGTCCAGGGGCTCAACCGTATGCCGAATTGAGGCCCGACGAAGAACACGAAAAACACCTGCAACAACAGCGGTGTCGAGCGGATGAACTCGACCAACTCGCGCACCACAAACGCCAGCAGCCGCGACGGGCCGCGTTGCGCGAGTGCAAACACCAGCCCCAGCACGATGGCGATGGCGTAACCGGCTCCGGCGGCAAGTAATGTATTGCCTGTGGCGACCAGCAACCGCGGCATGATCTCCCAGACGAAATCCCATTTCCAATCAAACATTGCTCAAACCATTCCCAGTTTTCGGGCCATGAAGCGTTCCAGCCACCGCATGAACGGCGTGATCATAAATCGTGCGAGGAGGTAATAAATCACCAGCGCCGTGCCGAAGACTTGCGCCGACAGGAAGGTGGAACCGTTGATTTGGCGCGCTTCGAACATCAAATCTGGCACCGAGATCAGCGCCACCAGTGCCGTTGCTTTAAGGAGCTCGATCATCAGATTACCCCACGCGGGCAGCATGTTGACCAGCGCCTGCGGCAGGATGATGCGCCACATGCGCTTTGCCGGGCTCAGATTAATCGCCAGCGCGGCCTCCCATTGGCCCTTGCGCACCGACAAGATGCCACCGCGCACCAATTCGGCCCCGTAGCCGCCGATATTCATTCCCACCGCGACATAGCCAGCGGTGAATTTGTCAATCGACACGCCGAATAGCGGCAGCACATAGAAAATCCAGAAAAGCTGCACAAGCAAAGATGTGCCACGGAAAAACTCGATGTAGCTGATCGCGAAGCCGCGCAACATCCGGTTCGGCGACAGCTTGAGCAAACCCATTACAAGGGATATCGCCACGCCCAGAAAGGCGGCGAGAAAAAACTGAACTATGGTCACACCGGTGCCGGTCAACAGACGCGGCCAGTATGTGCTGAGAAATTCGACAATCGTCATGAAAATGCCCCTGCCAGATTGGAAAGGAGGCAGCGGCCAGAATCTCTGACCGCTGCAGAAGCCACCTTAACGGTTGGCACAGGCCCATTCGGTCGTGGTTGCGCCCGGCAGGTTGCTCTCGACGTAACCGTATTGCTCCATCGCGGCCATCATCTCGTCCGAGCCCATGTAGCGCGCGTGGGCCTCATTGAACTCGGCGCGGAAATCGACGTCTTCATCGCGAAACCCGATACCCACCCAGTTCAACGTCCAATCCGGCAGCGCCGAGGGATCCTGCGCTTCAAATGCGCCATCCGATTCCGCCGCAAGGTAGAACGATTCGAAGGAGGTCAGCGCCGCGGCATCGGCGCGGCCCGCACGCAGGGCGGCGAGGACTTCGGTCGGACCAGGCAACTGCATCAACTGCGCGTCGGTCAGCCCCTCTTGGCGCGCGGCGCCGACGGTGTTGGCACCGGAATATAGCGCCAGCATCGTGTCTGGATTGTTGAGAATATCTTGATAATTGGTCAAGCCCAAGGGGTTGCCGGCCGGCACCAGAAACGAATCCCCGGTCTGCGCAATCGGCTCCGAGAACGAGATATTCTCGCAGCGTGCCCCCAGAATATACTGCCCACCGGTGATGATGTCGTAGCGGTTCGCCATCAGCCCCGGGATCAATCCGCCCCAATCGGTGACCACGGCTTCGATATCCGTCAGCCCCATCTCGTTCAGAATGCCGAGCGTGATCTCATTGGCGAATCCCTTGGGGTCGCCATTGTCATCCGGGTAGCCAAATACCGGAATATTGGCGAAGCCAATGCGGATCGGCTCGCCCGCTGCGATCCGGTCGTTCAACGGCCCGGCCACCGCCGTCAGCGCCGTTGTTGCCAGCACCAGACCGGCAGCCACCAGCGTTTTCGTGATCTTTTTGGACATAGTGTTTTCCTCCTCACTATAGTTAACACCGGCGGGGAACATCTCTCCCTCCCTGCGCGGCAATCAGGTTTCAGTTTTTGTCAGAATATGAAACAGAGACTGAAGGACCTCACCAGCGGATGTTGTGTTCAGCGCGCTCCAGCCCCTACTATGACGTCCATCCGGTATAGCCAAGCAACTACAGGGAAAGGGATCAATCTTGCGGGTTTCGAGACGAAATTCATTGACCAACCACCCATCCTCGACTAATTTCGGAACATGGACCGCAAAGATCGTGAACTTCTCAAACTGATTCAGTCGAACTCTCGGCTCACTGCCGAGGCTTTGGCCGCCGAAATCGGATTGTCGCCGCCGGCAGTGCAAAAGCGGCTCAAAAAGCTGCGCGATACCAAGGTGATTGAGAAGGAGATCGCGGTGCTCTCCTCGTCGCAGCTTGGCCGGAGCCTGACAGTGATCGTGCAGGTCATGCTTGAGCGCGAGAACCGCCTGCACCTCGAGAATTTCAAGCGAAAGATGCGCAACGCGCCGCAGGTGCAACAATGCTACTACACCACCGGCGAAGCAGATTTTGTGCTGGTCGTTGTGGTCGCGGATATCGCCGAATACGAGCGCTTCACGCAGGAGTATTTCTTCGACGAATCCAATGTCAGCAAGTTTACCTCGAACATTGTTATGGACCGCGTCAAAGTCTCGCTTGATATTTTGTAAGTGGAAAACGCGATGCCGAGTCCTTCGGGCAGCCATCACGCCTCGAGCAACGGCCGGTTCCCCGACCGTTGCCGCTTTGCTTATCGGTTAGCGCAAGCCCATTCCGTGGTGGTGTCGCCCGGCAGATTGGCATCGACATAGCCATATTGCTGCATCGCCGCCATCATCTCATCCGAGCCCATGTAGCGCGCGTGTGCAGCATTAAACTGCGCGAGGAAATCGGCATCCGCGTCGCGAAACCCAATGCCAACCCAGTTCAAGGTCCACTCGGGCAGTGCCGCGGGATCGGTAGCGACGAACAGCCCATCCGATCGGTCGGCCATATAGAAGGCCTCGAAGGACGTCAGCGCCGCGGCATCTGCGCGTCCGGCACGCAGCGCGGCCAAAGCTTCGGATGGTCCCGGCAACTGCATCATCTGCGCGTCGCCCAGCCCTTCGCGGCGCGCCGCGTCTACATGGTTGCCGCCTGCATACATCGCCAGAATGGTTTCGGGGTTGTTCAGGATATCTTGGTAATTGGTTAAATTCTGTGGGTTACCCGCCGGCACCAGAAACGCATCGCCGGTCTGCGCGATCGGCTCGGAAAACGAGACGTTCTCACAGCGCGCGCCCAAAATATACTGCCCACCGGTGATAATATCATAGCGGTTGGCCATCAGCCCGGGGATCAGGCCACCCCAATCGGTGACGATGCCTTCCACATTGGTCAGCCCCATTTCCGCCAGGATGCCGAGCGCAATCTCATTGGCAAAGCCTTTGGGTTCGCCGTTTTCGTCAGGATAGCCGAACACAGGAATATTCGAGAAGCCGATACGGATCGGCTCGCCGGCCTCAATCCGGTCGGCCAGAGGACCGGCCAGCGCCGAGACCGTCGAAACAGCAAGCACAGTGCCTGCAGAAATGAGAGTTGCGAGTGATTTGATTGTCAATGTGGCCTCCTACTGAAGATTTTATGCAGGGGGTTGCACGCCCCACCGGCACAGGTTTTCGCGTTCATGCTTACCGAAACGGGGCAAAGCCTTGGTCGCCGTTCGGGTGTCTGCCGCACCCATTACATAAGACAGCTGTTGTCTCCGCCCCTCAAACCGTAGCCGGAACCTCTTGCGCAAAAAGATTGATTATACGTAAAATCCGGCGAAACTCGGCGAAATTTAGGCGTTCTACGATAGTAAAAGTAACCGCGCCTGTATTCTACATTGGCACGCCCCTTACTGGCGCAGACGTTTATCAAAGCCAACTATCATTATGCGCCTTGCCAAGTTGCACCTGCCGCAGGCCCGATCTCGCGGCCATTGGCGTTTGCCCAACTCAAACCATCCAGCAATCGTTATAAGGACAATCATGACGCAGGCTTGGAACATCATTCCGGATATTCACGCAGACATTGGGCGGTTACAGGCAACCCTCGACGGGCTCGGCGATGACGCGCCCTTTGCCTTTCTCGGCGACTTTATTGACGCAGGCCACAACCAGTCCAATGCTAACGATGCCGCTGTGTTGACCGCCGTTCGCGATCTCGTCGCGAGCAATAAGGCGGTCGCCGTCATGGGCAACCATGAACTTAACGCCATGCTCTTTCACACCATCGGCCCCGACGGTGCGCCCCTGCGCGCGCATAACGATAAGAACACCGACCAACACCGCAGCTTCATCGCGCAATTCGGCATTGCAACCCCCGAGGCGCAGCTGTGGCTCGACTGGTTTATCACCCTGTCGCTCTGGCTCGATCTGGGCGGGATACGCCTCGTTCACGCCTGCTGGAACCAGACCTACATCAACGTGATCGCGCAGCGGCGCCCGTCCGGGCGACTTGAACCCGAGGATCTGCCCGAGATCGCCGCCGATCAAACGCCATTCGCGCGGGCGGTCAAAAGCCTCACCAACGGACCGGAGGTGAAACTGCCCGAGGGGGTCCGGTTCCATGACTTCAAGGGCTATCCGCGCGAGCACGTTCGCATTGCATGGTGGCGCTCGCATGCCGCAACTTGGCGAGAGGCGGCACTCTCGGTGAAAGACCTCACCGAACTCCCCGACGCCGCCTTCCCGCCGGCGAGCGACGTGTCGCTTTACCCCGCCGACGCTCCCCCCGTTTTCACCGGCCACTACAAGATGTCCGGCGCGCCCCGCATCGAAGCCCCGCGGGCGCTATGCCTCGATTACCCAAACACCTCCTGCGCCTACCGCTGGCGTGGCGAGGAAGACCTGCGTCAAGGAAACCTTGTGACCTTCGAGACGGAATAGCAGCTCCGCAGGCACGCATGTCAAGCTGCCGTTCTTTGCCGCCATTTCGTCATCCTGTCGCAACGACCGGCAGCTGCAAAGCTGAGCGAGATCAGATCCAGCCCCCCGGCAGAAGCGACATTGTCACCCATCTGCAGGATGACCTTACCGACACCTTCGTGATCTGATCCCCGCAAACTGGACCACCTGAAGCTGGAGTTTTCCGCTACGATTTCCTGGCTGGGAGACTGAGGCGGATCAGGAAACAGTCCGGGGGACTGTTTCCCCGACGAAGCGGAATCACATGAAGGCATCGAAGTTTTCGGACGCGCAGAAGGCGTTCATTATCAAGCAGGGCGAGGAAGGCACGCCGGTTTCGGAGATCTGCCGCAAGGCGGGGATCAGCCAGGCGACCTACTTTAATTGGAAGAAGAAGTATGCGGGACTGCTGCCGAGCGAGATGAAGCGGTTGAAGCAGCTCGAGGACGAGAACGGGCGGCTGAAGAAGATCGTGGCCGACCTGACCCTGGACCGCGAGATGTTGCAGGACGTCATCCGGCGAAAGCTCTGAAGCCTGATCGGATGCGCGAGCTGGTTCGCGGAATGTGCAGCGATTGGGCGGTCTCGATCCGGACGGCGTGTGGGGCCATCGGATTTGATCGCTCGACGTTTCACTACAAATCCCGCCGCTCCGATCAGGCTGCTGTCGAGAAGCGGATCAAGGAGATCTGTGCAACGCGGGTGCGCTACGGCTATCGCCGGGTTCATGTGCTTCTGGACCGCGAGGGCTGGGGCGTCAATATCAAGAAAGTCTATCGTATTTACAGGGAGTTGGGCATGCAGTTGAGGAACAAGACACCGAAGCGGCGGGTGAAGGCGAAGCTGCGCGATGACCGTGCCGAAGCCGTCGGCCCGAACGATGTCTGGGCGATGGATTTTGTGCATGACCAGCTGGCGACGGGCAAGAAGCTGCGGGTTCTGACAGTCGTCGATACCTTCTCGCGATATGTGCCGGTGCTCGACGCGCGGTTCAGCTATCGCGGGGAGGATGTGGTGGCAACACTGGATCGCGTCTGTCGGCAAACGGGCTATCCCAAGACGATCCGGGTCGATCAAGGCAGCGAGTTCATCTCGCGTGACATGGACCTCTGGGCCTATCAGCGCGGCGTCATTCTGGACTTCTCACGCCCCGGAAAACCAACAGACAACGCATTCATCGAAGCCTTCAATGGACGGTTCCGGGCCGAGTGCCTGAACGCGCATTGGTTCCTGACGCTTGCGGATGCGGCCGAAAAGTTGGAGACTTGGCGTAGATACTACAACGAAGAACGGCCTCACAGCGCGATCGGCAACAAGGCCCCGATCACGCTGACGAAATCGGGGGACATCACCAGCCTGTCACCCTGATCGAAGCCGGAAAACTCTCGCCAAGGGCGGTAGAAAGTTGGGGGTCGGAGCATTCGTCACTGTCAGAGGTCGGATTTCGTCGGACCTGGACCTGCAAATCTGACCTGGAACACAGCCCGAAATTTGTCGTTCTCAAAATAAGGGAAGCTTCGGTGGCCAGAAGCGCGGAACCGTTTGAAAACGCTGCAATTGGTAATCGGGTGTAGCAGATGGCCACTTGGATTACCAAAACGTTTAGTTACAATGATTTAGATGCGCTTTCTCTTACACGGCTATGTCAAGTGTGTGCCCCCCCTGTGCTCTGCGCCTCGATTGCCGCCTGTGCGGATAAATGCACGGCAGCTACCGGCATCACATTCACAGCGCATGCCAAAACCAGCCATGATCTCTCGGTTGATCTGGATGATATCTTGCAAAACGCCGCGACCGAAATCGGTGCGTATCTGATCGTCATGGCGAGCCGCCTCCCCAAATTTCCCGAACATATCTTCGCATCAAACGCCGGTTATCTTGCGCTGCATGCCAGTGCTTCGGTCTTCGTGGTGCAGCAGGCGCGCCTCACCATTGACCTGTCCATAGGTAACGCAGTTAGCTATGATGTGACTAAGGAGGTGGAAGATGCAAATCGCCGATTTTTCGACTGCTCCGGGTCCGCCCGGTGCTATAAGATTCCATAAAATCTCCAGAGAAGACCGCGCCCGGACAAGCGCTCCGGGCCTGCGGGCCTTTCGCAGGATTGCTGACCGGTTCGGTCTGAGCGAGGCGGAACGTATAGCTATTCTCGGCGATCCGGCGCGCTCCATTTATCATCGGTGGATGAAAAAGGCGCGTGAGAATCAACCGCTGACACTGCCTCTCGATACACTGCTTCGAATTTCGACGATACTTGGAATTTACAGAGGGCTGGCCATCCTGTTCGAGGATGAAGCGCAAGCGCTGGTCTGGCTGAAAGAGGCTCACGAAGGCACCCTTTTCGCCGGCGCCTCGCCGATGGCCTATATGCTGGCGGGCGGGCATGACGGGTTGATGACTGTGCGCCGCCACCTTGACGCTTGGCGCGGTGGCGATATGGGCAGCGGCGCTCCGGAGGGTAGCTTCGAGCCTATCACCGAAGCCGATCTCGTATTTGCATGGGAGCTTTAGCTTGCGATGTGGCGGCGACACCTGCAGGAACCACACGCCTGATCCCCTTATGGTATTCATTGATAGCCGCCTCTACTGTGTTGACCTGTAGGACCATTGCAACTTCCGCAAGGCTGCCTGTGTTTAGTATGCACGGACAGCCATGGGCCATCCAAGGATGCAATGGACGTCAGAGTGAGCAAATACCTGCAGTTACGCCAGCTTTGCTGGAACCGTCCCGATAATGAGGTTGTGGACGGTGAATCGGCGCTGGCACTCTACGAGCGCAACTGTCGGCTTGTCGATCAAGACGCGATCACGCCCGAAGAACAAGGGTTGTTGCATTGTTTTGTTGCTGAGCACGGCAAGGTGATCCTTCCTCAAATCCCATCAAGCGTTTCTCGGAAATCTGCTGGCGCATTTACAATCAACGTTTTCGTTTACCGCACCGTCTAGTGCAACCTTCAGATGCTGGATCATCTCAGATGACCCGGGCTGCGTCTTGGCCAAAGCCGTGGCTTGCCCGTTCAACGTAAGCGACAAGGGAACCCCGTGGGTTAACGGGTCGGCGTGTCCGAGCTAGCTTTCGAGCGTTCATGCAAGCGCCGGGGTTCTATGTCGACGACCAGTTCTACGCCTATATCTACGCCTAGTAGCT
>NZ_QDKM01000015.1 GCF_003076755.1 Pararhodobacter oceanensis | reverse complement strand
GCGCCGTGGCCGTTCACACAAAACCCAAAACGGAGACGCCGATCACTAAAGCCGGTTGATCACCGAACCCGAGAAAGTGGGGAATTTTACTTCGGCACTATTGGGGAAAATTCAAACGGCGTTGACAGCGTCTCGCGAAGAACGGCAAGCTGGTTCTGCCGGCCGTGTCGGAGCCGGCCGGGTTCGCGCCGCTGATGCTTTGCGATGAGGAGCCTTTGGGGCCATTGCCGGAGACCACATCGGCCCCGGTCGCGTCTTCGATCGAGATCATGGTTGGTAAAGTATCGATCCGCTTGGATGAGAGCACCTCGGCAGCGCGGATCGCGGAGATTGTCCGGGCTGTGGGTGCCCGAACATGGTGATGCCCTCGCACAGAGTGCGCATTCTGGTGGCAACGCAGCCGGTCGATTTTAGGAAAGGTCATGACGGGCTGGCGGCGTTGGCGCAGTCGGTTTTGCAGGAAGACCCTTTCACCGGCACGGTGTTTGTGTTCCGCGCCAAGCGGGCCGACAGGCTGAAGATCCTGTTCTGGGACGGGACCGGGCTGGTCATGGCCTACAAGCGGTTGGAGGAAACGACGTTCACCTGGCCAGCGATCCGGGAGGGCGTGATGACGCTGAACCGGGTCCAGTTCGAGGCGTTGTTTGCGGGATTGGATTGGCGCAAGGTCAGGGCGCTGGAGGCACACAAGCCAGCTGCGGCAGAATGAATCAGGTGGCTGAATATAGCGGTTATAGATCTGATGTTGCGTTATAAATCTGATCATGACCGATGCTGCCAAAGTCCTCGATCTCTCCATTCTGCCGCCTGATTACCGCACGGCCTTCGAAGCCTTGCAGGCAACGGCCGCGCGCGTGTCCGAGCTGGAAGAGATCAACAAGCGCCTCGAGCACCTTGTGGCCGAGCTGAACCATGTGGTGCATGGCAAGCGATCGGAAAAGCTGAGCGAAGACGAGCGGCAGTTGGCCTTTGAGGATTTGCAGATCGCTGTCGCCGAGACCGAGGAGCAAAAACAGGATCAGGCGACCGACGATGCCACGCCCAAGCGCAAACGGGTAGCCAAACGCATTCGCGGCAACCTGCCTGAGGATCTGCCGCGGATCGAGCGGATCATTGAGCCCGACAGCCTCGTTTGCCCTTGCGGCTGCGGAAAGATGCACAAGATCGGCGAGGACCGCACCGAGCGGCTGGATATCCTGCCCGCGCAATTGCGCGTGCTTGTCACCGTCCGCCCCAAATACGCCTGCCGCACCTGCACCGATGGTGTCACACAGGCTCCGGCCCCCGCCGCTCTGATCGAAGGCGGCCTGCCAACTGAAGGGGCCATCGCACATGTGCTGGTCAGCAAATACGCCGACCATCTTCCGCTGTATCGACAGAGCCAGATCCTCGGACGTTCCGGAGTTAACATCCATCGCGGCACGCTGGCCGATTGGGTGGGGGTGGCTGCGTTCCACCTCAGGCCCGTGGTCGACCGGCTGGCCGAGAATCTGAAAACCTCCACCAAGCTGTTCATGGATGAAACCACGGCGCCAGTGCTTGATCCCGGGCGCGGCCGGACCAAGACCGGCTACCTCTGGGCACTGGCCCGTGATGATCGGGGGTGGGGCGGTGCCGATCCGCCCGGCGTGGTCTTCACCTACGCCCCCGGCCGCGCCGGTGAGAACGCCGAGAAGATCCTGCACGGCTTTGATGGCACCCTGCAAATCGATGGCTATCAGGGCTACAATCGCCTGACGCGCCCCTCCCGCAAGGGTGGCGACCCAATCCGCGTGGCGTATTGTTGGGCGCACGCACGTCGCAAGCTGAAGGAGGTGTTCGATCGCGATGGATCCGAGATCGCGGCCGAAGGCCTGCGCCGTATAGCGGAGTTCTATCACATCGAGGGCGAGATCCGCGATATGGGACCCGGCCAGCGCCTGTCGGCCCGGCAGACCCGCACTGTGCCTCTGGTCTCTGCATTCGGCGACTGGCTGCAGAAGAAACGGCTGCGCGTCTCGGCAAAATCCCGGCTTGGCGAAAAGCTGGCCTATATCCACCGCCATTGGGATGGCCTGCAGACCTTTCTTAATGACGGCCGCGTCGAAATCGACTCCAACAGCGTCGAGAATATGATCCGCCCAATCGCGTTGAACAGGAAAAACGCCTTGTTTGCAGGTCATGACGAGGGCGGAAAAGCCTGGGGACGCATCGCCTCGCTGATAGAAACCGCCAAGATCAACGGCGTGGAACCCTTCGCCTATCTCAAGGCCACGCTCGAGGCCATCGCACGCGGGCATCCCCAAAACCGTATCGACGAATTGCTGCCTTGGAACTTCAACCCGTCAACATGAAATCGACGTGCTGTTCAACTGACGCTTACTGTTGAGATTGAGACATTGGCAATGCACATTTTCTGGATATGTCTGAAACTTGGTCGCGTCACTCCCCCTCTGTCAGGGATGTTGTCCGCTGCTCTACTTTTCCTCTATTTCTCAGGTGGGGCGGGATGGGATGTTGACGTGGTATATTCACCGGAACGGAAACTAGCTGTGCTGAAGCGGATTCTTCCACCGAACAAAATGGCCCTTCGGCAGTTGTCGCAGGAGGAAGGGATTTCCGAGGCGATCAACGAGGCAAGACGCCCCCCCCAGACGCGACCGCCGTCGTCATGGCCGGCGAAGAGCACGTTTCTTTTCGGGGCAGAGCAATCGGACGGATGAGGCTCTCTACAGAATTGGAATTGATCGAGGTGCGGAACGGTCAGTGTCATTCGCGTGCCTCTTTGAGATAAGGCAAGCTCTTTTTCAGATAATCCCAGCCGGTGATCGCGGTCAGCAATGCGGCGATCCAGATCAGCGCGAGGCCCAAGAGCCAGACCACCTCGCCGCTGTAATTGGCCAGCCAGAGCATGTTGAATTCGGAGTCAAAGCCGGTGTTGATCATCTCGCGGATCACGTCGCGGTTGCGCATCAGGGCTTGCTCGCGGACATATTCCAGCCCGAGCGCGGCAAAGAGCACCGAAATTGCGGTCATCTGCGCTGTGGTTTTCCATTTTGCCAGCTGCGTGACCGCCAGAAGTTTCGAGGTGTTGCCCAAATATTCGCGCAGCCCCGAGACAAAGACCTCGCGGAACAAGATCACCGTGGCGGGTAGGATCAGCCACGGGTCCATGCCGGAATAGCCGGTGATAACCAAGAGCGCGATCACCACCATCGCCTTATCGGCAATTGGGTCCAGCATCGCCCCGATGCGGCTTTCCTGCCGCCAGAGCCGCGCCAGATAACCGTCAAAGAAATCGGTGATCGCCGCGCTCAGAAACAGGATCAGCGCCAGCCAATCCGCCCAAGGACGGGCGAAATAGAGGAACATCACAGCAATCCCGGGGGCGGCTATGAGGCGCAGAATGGTGAGTGAGTTGGGTATCGATGAGCGCATAGTGCTTTGTAGCGGCAATGGTGTGTTGGAGGGAAGAGGGAGATTGTTCGGAAGCGAAGATATATCTATATATGTCGCCTCCGGTCCACTGATCTCGGCGGTTCCGGTGGGTGGCCGCATGGGCGAGTTTCACTCTGAGCATTCAGATTGAGACGGCGATCGATGGCCATCAAAACATATCGGTCATAGTCGGTCTTCACTGCGGGGTAATCCCCGCCTTGCGGCAGATCTCAGCTACCGGCGTGCCTTCCTCGCCCTGCTTTATGATAAACGCCTTCTGTGCGTCCGAATACTTCGATGCTTTCATGTGATTCCGCTCCTCTCCCAGCCAGGGAATTGTAGCGGATAACTTCATCTTCAGGTGGTCCAGTTTGCGAGGGTTAGATCAATCGAGTCGTTCAACGGCAGCCTGCGCGACGGACATCTCAACGAGGAGATATTCGACAGCCTCGACGACGCCCGCTGGAAGTTGACTCTCTGGTAATGCGATTATAACGCCATCATGCCGCACTCGTCGCACGGAAACCAGAAGCAGCTCGAAGCGCGCCGAGCGCTTGAGACATTTGAAGGCTCCGCACCCAGCGTGCTTGCCCAAACCGACCAACCAAACTACGATTCTGAAATCCGCAGAATCTCGTTCTGAACGAGGGTCAGCGGGTGCAGGTCATCCACCGTATGGAGGAGCGGCTCAAAGTTTTTAGATTCGATCTATATATTCCAGATTGAAAGGACCTTAAGTGCCCATTTTCGTTTTAGCCCTCGTTTTCGCGACCGTCTTTGCGCCTACGCTTGCCCGCGCGATATACGCTTCAAGGGTTGTTCAGGCCATAAGCGGGGAGGGCTTGATCGCATTTTTTGAAGTATTCCGCAACGATGCGCCTTTGCTAGGGCTTGTGCTGGCCTTGCTTACGTTGACGGCTTTCATTCGAAATTATTGGCTTGCCTGTCTTCCCTTTCTTGGCGCAGTGATCGTGCAGTTGGCGCTAATTTCTGATGTTTTTGTCTACAGTCAATTTTCTCTGCGCCTCACATGGAAGGATGTTGTCAAGTTTTATGATTACTCTGCAATTTATATTCTTGATCTAAATATGGCGTTAATGATCGGTATTTTGGTTATCCTAATCACCTTCTTTGCACTTTCATATTTATCTTTTCGTACCATTTTCGCCTTGCAGAT
Organism: Pararhodobacter oceanensis; assembly: GCF_003076755.1. Lineage (GTDB taxonomy): Bacteria > Pseudomonadota > Alphaproteobacteria > Rhodobacterales > Rhodobacteraceae > Pararhodobacter > Pararhodobacter oceanensis. The sequence continues at coordinate 35,778 of NZ_QDKM01000015.1, read as the reverse complement.
TGGCTTAAGGAGGGCTTCTATTTTTATGGCCAGCATTGCAATCGCATCAGCATTCGGTTGGCAAAGTAAAAATGTTGCGTATGTACATTACCGTCTCTATCAGAATATTGTATCGTACAATGAGATGATTGCGTCAGAGTCCCGTGAATACTCGAGCGATTTCGCCGCATCTGTTGCCGGGCCGATCCAGGAAACCTGCTCGACTCACTCGGCTGTGTCGGGGCCGGTGATCATTTATATGGTTGAATCCTTGTCGTCTTATCAAAGTAGATTCTTTGGTGGACTTAATGACTGGATGCCGCGGTTGGATGAGATTGCCGAGGACAATGCCGCGCTAACCGATTTCTACGCCAGCGGATTCACTACTGAAGATGGGGAATTGTCATTACTTACGGGAGAAGCCGCGCTTTATCCCCCCAATACCTACACGGTCGGAGGCGGATCTTCATTTTATGGGCACTGGAACCCGAGGCGGTCGTTGCCTCGTATTTTCAATGACCGGGGGTATGAGAGCCATTTTCTGACAACCAGTGATCTTTTGTTTTCTTCCACAGGTGACTGGATGTCGGCAATTGGATTTATGAACGTTAGAGGAAGTACAGATCCGTTCTATGACGGAATGGAGCGGTTTCAATTTGGCGCTGCCACAGATGCAGCGTTAGTCGATAATATCCTAAATACAGTTGAGGATGCTCAAGTCACGCCATTTATTTTCGTCAAAACGGTGAGCAGTCATCACCCACATATTCATCCTGAAACTGGGGAGCGATCAGTAGAGGCAGTTATGCGCTATGTCGATGCTCAGATCGGCAGATTATATGATACGTTAAGCGAAAGGGGCTTCTTCAATAATGGTCATCTTGTAATTGTTGGTGACCACCGGGCTATGTTGCCGATCAGCCGTGAAGAAGTCGAACACTTTGGGTTTGATAGGAGCTATACGCAGATCCCTGCTATTTTAGTTAGCCGCCAGATCGCACCAAGTCCTGTAGAGATAACGACCCCCTACAGCCAACTTGATCTGAGCAATACATTAATGGGTCTGTTCAGTGGTGAGGTGTGTTATGATGCGTTCAGAGGTATGATATTTGGTGACGACCTACAGCCTCCAAGATTTATTCTGCATCGCCGCGGGGATTGGCGCAATCAGGTATCAGTGTTCTCGGGGGATCGCCATGGTATTGTTACTTTGGACGGTGACGATACGTGGCTCTTGGGAGTTGATTTTGATCAAGACGAGCGGGAGGTTATTGTGAACTATGTGAATACTGCCCGAGTTAATGCGAGTATGATCTCTCCAGAGGAGGAAAGTAGATGAGTGAGGATCGTAACGATAAGCATATAGGACTTCAGAGAGTATTGATGGCTATGGGGGCCTCGTTAAAGGGGGCTAGATATGTTTTTATTCATGAATCTGCTTTTCGTCAGGAGCTTTTTCTAGCTGCGATTGCAATCCTGTGCAGCCTATTTTTTCTCAATGATTGGTTTTCCTTGATCGCTGTCATGAGTAGCTGGCTTTTAGTTCTCATTGTGGAAGTTTTGAATACTGCAATTGAGACCATAGTGGACAGAATTTCATTGGAGAGACATCCGCTCTCTGGCGCGGCAAAAGATCTCGGTTCCCTTGCCGTGGCACTGTCATTGATCAACGCGTTTGCTTGGTCAATATACGCGGTGGTTCTGTGACTTGTTGAGTTGGCGCCGCGCAAGATCACTGACCGGGGCGCCATTCAACCCAGCCTCGTCGAGGATCGACAGCTTCTCCTCCGCCCGCCAGCGCCGCCGCCGCTAAACGCCGAGGATCACTTCATGACGCACATCTTGCTGAAGTCCCCCGTAAGCGGTGCCCACACGGCACTCAGGATCAGATTGACGGGCTGAAGTTCCATGGGAGTAGGTCGTCGATGCGGCTGGCTGGATGGCCTCCCGCGATGGCTTCGAGTGTGGCCTTGAGGTAGGCAAAGGGCTCGACGCCGTTGATCTTTGCCGTGGCGATCAGCGAGGCAATACGCCCCCAGGCACGACCGCCCTCGTCATGGCCGGCGAAGAGCGCATTTTTTCTGGTCAGTCCCAGTTCCCGTTCATTCTGCCCATGTCGGGCAGGTTTATCGGGTTCATTATCAATGGCATGCGTATTTTGGCGCTGACGTGAAGATTTTCCGGACGCTCAATCGCGGTGATGGCCAACTTGTCGGCCTTGAGCGTGAACCAGGTATAGCGATCCTGGCGCCCGCGTGGGTTTTGGATGCTTCGGTATGTCATAGTTTCGAGCTTGGCGCACCTCTGGTGTCTACAGATGCGCTTTTCAATCTTCATTCGGTTCTCGGGCACCTCGGTTTTCGGGTAACCGCTCCATTGCTACCGCAGCTTATGCTGCTTGACTGTTCTCGGCATCGTCTGGTGCCCAGTTCCACGGCAGCAATTCGTTCAGCCGGTTGATCTTGTGATCATGGATGCGGGCGAGAATGTCGGCGAGATAGGCCTGCGGATCGAGGCCGTTCAGCTTGGCGGTCTCGATGATGGTCATGGCGCGGGCCAAGGTTTCGGCACCGGTGTCTGCGCCTGCAAATAGCCAGTTCTTGCGGCCTATCCCGATCGGGCGCAGGGCACGCTCCGCGGGGTTATTGTCGATGGCCACGCGCCCATCGGTCAGGAACAGGCTGAGGGCCTCTCGTCGATTGAGGCCATAACGGAAGGCTTTGGCCAGGTCGCTTTTACCCGGGATGCGCAGGAGCTGTTGTTCCGACCAAGCGAAGAAGGCTTCGACCTTGAGCCGGCTCTGCTTTTCGCGCACGGCCTGCCGGGTCTCTGCCGTCTGGCCGTTAATGTCGCGCTCGATGTCGTAAAACTCGCCGATCCGGTCAAGTGCCGCACGGGCGATCTCGGACTTGGTCGATGTCCAAAAGTCATGGAAGTCCCGCCGCAGATGCGCCCAACAGGCTGCCTCGCGCAAACGCGGCGTGCCATCAGGTTGAGGCTCGTAGAGCATGGCATAGCCCTTATAGCCGTCGGCCTGTAGAATGCCGCGCATCTGGGCCAGATGCTTTTGCACATGCTCCTGCTTCCAGTCGGGTGCAAACCGGTAAACAGCACCGGGTGGCGACGCCCCCGCCCAAGGTCGTTGATCGCGCACATAGGCCCAGATCCGTCCCTGTTTCACGCCTTTACCAAGCCCCTTGTCTCTTTTGGAGCGGTCCAGCACCCGGATTGGCGTGTCGTCAGCGTGCAGCAGATCGCTGGCCATGATGTCGGCCTCAATGCGCTCGACCAATGGTGCAAGGGTCTTCATCGCCCGTCCGGACCAGCCAACAAGCGTGCTTTCGGGAATGTCCGCGCCCATGCGGGCGAAGATTTCGTGCTGTCGGTAAAGGGGAAGGTGGTCGTCGAATTTCGAGACCAGGATATGCGCCAGCAAGTTCGGGCCAGCCATGCTGCCAGGGATCGGGCGGCTGGGTGCCGGCTCCTGCACCATCCGCTCGCAACGGCGACAGGACTTCTTGATGCGGGCGATCTGGACCACCTTCATCTGCGCCGCGATCATATCTAGGAGTTCGCTGACATCCTCGCCGACTACACGCTGATCACCACCACAGTCGGGGCAGCAGGTGCCGGGATCAAGCTCGCGGCGCTCGCGCGGGGTCGCTTCCGAGACACGCGGACGGCGGCGCAGTGTGGGGGCAGACACCTCATGGGGCTCAGGCTCGCCCTGACCTTCATCTATGAGGTCATCGTCACCTTCGGCGACAGCAACAAGCAGGTCTTCCAGCGCCAGTTCCAGCTGTTCAATTTCGCGTTCGATCTTTTCCGATGATTTGCCAAAGGCCAGTTTCTGTAGCTTGGCAATCCGCAAACGCAACGCTTGAACCAGCTGATCATGGACCCGCAGCGTGGCCGACATCTTGGCGTTTTCCGCCGCGATTTTCGCATTCTCTGCCTGTAATGCCGCAATCATCGCCCTCAATTCGGCAGGATCATTTGGCAGATCTTTGGCAGGTTTCGACATGCGCCCGACTACCAAAAATCAGGCGCAAACACCATATAAATAACGCAAAACAAAGCGTAAAATCATCCGACGCGCGCAGGCGGAGCGCCCCAGTCGGGACGCCGCCAGTCGATTCCTTCCCACAGCATTGCCAACTGGGCTGAGGTCAGGCGCGCCGATCCAGAGGCCGTATTGGGCCACGGAAAGCGACCACGCTCCAGAACCTTATAGTAGAGGCAAAATCCCTGACCATCCCAATAGAGCAGTTTAATCCGGTCGCCGCGGCGTCCCCGGAAGGCGAATACGGCACCACCCGCCGGTTTCTGCCGCAACACATCTTGCGCCATGGCGGACAGTCCGGCGATCCCCTTGCGCATGTCGGTCACACCGCAGCCCAGATACACGCGAACGCCGGTGCCGGGCCCGATCATGCCGTTTCAACCGCGCGAATAAGGTGCTGGAGGCGCTCAGGCGATAAGTCACTTGCACATCGCAGGCTGCGACCGTTCCCCAGTAAAATTTCGACCTCCGGACGTTGGGTGCCCCCGGATGTGTCTGGTCCCTCACATGGCGGCGGCAATGAAAGAAAAACCGTTTCCGCCGTCCGAGGCCAGAGCCCTTTGCGCCGAAACTCCTGGCGCCACTGGTAGATATGCTGCCGCGTGATGTCGTGGCGCCGCGCCACATCGCTGACCGTGGCACCATTCTGCCCAACCTCGTCGAGGATCGACAGCTTCTCCTCCGCCCGCCAACGCCGTCTCCGCTCAACGCCGACGATCACTTCATGACGCATATCTGGCTCCATTTCATACGACGTCAGTAACGACGACAATAACGACAGAGCTTAAGATCTGACGACGCCACGCGGCAGGCGGTAGCAATGGTGTGGTTACGAGGAAGGTCTGCAATCCGTCCCACTGACGATGGATGTAGGTCAGCTTTTCACCAAGCCGCGACTTTGAGGAGATCCGTTGGCGCTGGCTTTGCAGCCATTCGCCGAACTCAGCCACCTTGGGTGCGGTGCGGGCCTCCCGTGCAGAGCGCCGTTGGCCTGGACCCATGCCGCGTATTTCAGCCTCGATGCGGTAGATCTCTGCAATCCGGATAGGCCGCAAGAACTGGCTATTTGCAGGCGCTGACACCGGTGCCGAAACCTTGGCCCGCGCTATGACCATCATCGAGACCGCCAAACTGAACGGCCTCGATCCGCAGGCCTATCTCGCCGACATTCTCGCCCGCATCCATAATCACAAGATCAACAGGCTCGATGAGCTGTTGCCGTGGCAATGGGTGCCGCTGGCCGACGAGGCCCGCAGTCAAGCCGCATAAGCCGCGGTATCAATCGCTCGGTTACCGACCAATGGCGCAAGGGTGCGACATCAACATTGAAGGCTCCTCCCGCGAATCCCTATCATGCGGCGGCCTTTGCCGACCGCGGAAACAACCATGCATCCGGCAGGCGCGCATTCATACGTTCAGGACTTGACGCGACAACAGCGATTAGACAACCGCATCAGATCCGTCGCGCCAACATCGGCGGCGGGCACAATGCTAATCGCCCAATAATGCCTTCACCAATTCGATCACTTCAACCTGTTGATCTTCATGCATGTCACTGCCAGACGGCAAACAAAGCCCATCTTCAAAGAGTCTTTGATCGACGCCCGTGCCGTGATAAGATGCGCCAACATAAAGTGGCTGCAAATGCATCGGCTTCCAAAGCGGTCTGGATTCGATCCGGTGCTCCAATAGCATCAAACGAATGTCTTCACGCGAGACATCAGTTTCCGCAACGTCGATGGTCAATGTAGTAAGCCAGCGTGTCGAATACAGCCCTACGGGTTCGGGCGTGAATTCTATACCCGGACGCAATAGTGCATCCTTGTAGCGCTTATAAATCTCGCGACGACGCGCAACGCGATCGTCGAGGACTTCCATTTGTCCCAGCCCTATCGCAGCGCAGATGTTGGACAGGCGGTAATTGTAGCCGAAGGTCGAATGCTCGTAGTGTGGAGCAGTATCACGCGCCTGTGTTGCGAGGAAGCGCGCCTCATCTGCCCAGGCTTTATGCCGCGTGACCAGCATACCGCCGCCCGAGGTTGTGATGATTTTGTTGCCATTGAACGACAGGATAGCCGCGTCGCCGCCAGTGCCAGCCTTGCGCCCGTTCTTGTAGCTCGCGCCAAGGCTCTCGGCGCTGTCGACGATAAGGCGGACGCCGTATTGCTCGGCAAGGACTTCCAACGGATCAAGATCAACTGATTGGCCGTAAAGATCGGTCGGCACAATGGCTTTCGGCAGGCGGTTTTCGCGCGATGCTTTGGCCAATTCTTCCGCAACTATGCCTGTATCTATCGTCCAGCTTGCCGGGGTGAGGTCAAAAAACCGGGGTGTGGCGCCGAGGTAATTGACCGGGAAAACCCCGCCAGCAAAGGTCATCGAGGACACCCATACTTCGTCGCCGCGCCCCACGCCGGCGATACGCAGGGCAAGATGTAGCGCTGCGGAGCCCGAAGACAGCCCTACGCAATAGACATCAGCCCCAAGATACTCGCGAACCCGATCCTCGAAGGCGTCGAGCTGGGGCCCAAGTGGGGCCACGAAGTTCGACGCGAATGCCTCGGCAACGCGGGCTTCTTCATGGCCAGACATATGCGGGCGCGAAAGGTAAATGCGCATGATTATTCCTTAATGAGTGGTTTGGCCGGATTTCCTACAACCGTCGTCCACGGACGGACATCTCGGGTCACGACCGCCCCCATACCAACGATAGCGCCCTCTCCGATTACCAACGGTTTATCTGGCGCACCCTGTCGCAAAACAGCACCCGTCCCTACGTATGCGTGGTCTTCGACGCGGACGTTACCATTGCACATCACACCTGGGGCGAAGGTCACAAAGTCCCCTATCACACAATCATGGGCCACATACGAATAGATATTGGCGTGAAAATGGCGTCCAATCGATACATTAGAAGTAATGGTGGTAAACGCACATAAAATATGACCATCTCCAATTGTCACGTTATCCATTACAATACTATTGACCGCTCGAATATTTAGTACAGGAATGCTGAAGTTGGCGCATCGTTTCGCCAACTCTACTCTGGTTTCTCCGGCGCCGATGGCAATCGAAATAAATCTGCGTTCAGCTGGATGGTTCCTGAATTCGTCAAATGAAATGGATTTGTGACCATTGACGGTGTTTATTGATCCGCCGTCATCTACGAAAACGCATTCCACATTTCCTTCCCCCTCGAGCTGTTGACGCAGCAAGGGCATTACTTCACGCCCGAAACCACTTGCTCCATAAACTCCGAACAGTTTCATATTATTTCCTTTGGTAATTGAACGATACTGAACTTAGGTTAGTCAAATAGTTATTCCGATTTTCTAAATCTTTTTCAAAGTCCGTTACACATATTCTTGGCCAAAAGTCAGATATGTATGCGCCTTCCCACGAATCCGTCGCTCAAGTGCCTTGTTGAAGTCTTTCAATGTCGTGTTCTAAGGTTTCGATGCGCTGCTCAAGATTTTTGACTAATGATAACAACTTGAAAACCTCTACTTCAACATAATAACCAAGCTTCATTCCTACTCTCGGTTGCCATGAGTGGGAACCTTGCCAACGTTTTATCGTGATGAGGGCATCGCCACATTGGACATCAAAGCCGCGATCATTGTAAACGGCAACAATCCGCCCTGTTACTCCGGTCTCTGGTCGGTCGCAAACGCGAGCCGCAGTGATTTCGATGCGTGTATCATTATAATAGGTAAATGCACCTGGATGTGGTGGCGCACTTGCTCGAATCAGAGCTAGGATTTCCTCGCGAGGCTGCGACCAATTCAGCCAACCGTCGTCTTGTGTTCGTCTTCCAAGCCATGTTGCTTGTTTGTGATCTTGTTCAATGCCAACAATACCGTTTTCGCGCAGTGTCGGCAGCCATTTGTCGAGCGCGCGCGCCTCCGCCTCAAGAATCTTAGCTTCAACCGTTGCCGCATCGTCGGTGTCATTTACCCGAAACGTTTCCTGAACTATAATCGGCCCGTCATCCACGCCCCCTCGAAGCTCAAAAAAGCTCGCTGCACCGTCGGTTCGGTGAAGAATCATCCATGCAATCGCTGCCCTGCCACGCCCACGCGGGAGGGCGGTTGGGTGAAAGCCAATATTCCCGATTCGTGATATTCCAAGCATGGATGTTGGCACAATCTGTGAGAGGCCAACAACAAAGAGAATATCGGGAGCAAAGGCCCGCAATTTGTTCTCGCACTCCGCAACCTTGCGAAAGGGCTGAAAAGACATATTCAGCGCGGCGCTCGCTGCACGCAAATCACACCAGCCAGAAACGCTTGATGAGTCGGAGGGCACATATCCCCAGACCCTACAATTGGTATAGCCATGTTTCGCAAGTGAATGTATTAAAACACGTGTGGAATTGACACCACCAATCACAGCAATCTTCATAGTGGATTTTTGAACCTCTCTTCTCCGAAAAGGACAACAACGAATGTTCGGAAGCATGTCGCGACATCAAGTGGCAAGCTAGCGCGATCCACGTATTCTATATCGTGTTTCCATCTTTCCTCCCACGTCAGAGTGATGTTACCATTGACTTGAGCGAGTCCCGTGATACCTGGACGAACCTTGAAGCGTCTGAGTGCCCAGTCTGGCATTGTATTGCGGGTTTGGACCAAGCAGGGACGTGGCCCAACAAAGCTCATATCGCCTCTCAAGATGTTAAAAAGTTGCGGCAACTCGTCAATTTTCAAACGGCGTAGAACTTTACCTGCCGGATATACTTCAGGGTCGTGGTTAGTGGTTTGGACACTCACTCGGTTTGGATTGACAGTCATGGTGCGCAATTTCAGGATTCTAAATGGTTTCTCTCCAAGCCCGACCCTGGTTTGATAATAGAATATTGGTCCGGGGGAACAAAGTTTCACAACGACCATTGCGAGTAGAATTGGGATGCCAAGAACTGCGAGCGCCAAGAGAACAAACGTAAGATCCAACGCTCGTTTTATATGATCGCGGTAGATCATCGCTGATATTCCCCCAGAAGAACAAAAGCTTCCGCTGCTGCGACGCCAATATGTGTTCCACGTAAGGTCGCAAGCGCTTTCAGCGCTGCTGCCGAACGAGGCTGATTGTCCGGCTGGATTTGGCTGGCATATGCTTGCATGGCAGCAATTTTCTTGTCGATGGTTTCGGATATATTAATGAAGACATTGGGTTGAAACGCTGGAGCAAGATAGGGTGGTGAAAGGTGAGTTTCGGACAGCGTCTCATAAGCGAGAACTCGCCGAATCTTCTTCGCTCCCGCCAAATAGGGGCGAGCAGCGACCGATGCACCATAAGCGATCGCCCCGTGGTCCTTATGTAAGTCGAAGGAGAACGGGACATAGACTTCTTCAGGGTCCACGTTGGCGATCAAATTAGCGACGACTTCATTGATTTCGTGAGCGGGCATGTTGTCTAGGCAAGCCGCAGGGAGTTCGCAGAAGATCGGGGCTTTGCAGCCTAGTATAGTCATTGCCGTCCGGCACTCTGCCCGAATCGCGTCCCAGTGTGAGGTTGGCCAGATTGGGTGTGGCTCATTTCCGCTTCCGGTAAGTACAGCTACTTCTACACCTAACCCTTCCGAAACGAATTTTGCGATCGCGCCCCCCATGCCAAGGACTTCGTCGTCGGCGTGCGGGGCGAGCACTAATATAGTCATATGTTCTCCTAGCTAATCCAGATCTGCCAACCCGCTGTAACAAGTCATTCCCTGTATGTCGGTTTCCGGGCCAAGGGCCCGTTATGCGAGCAGCAAGTTACTGTTCGCATAACGGCTCAAGCTGGGATTGTCACTGATATGAACTGCCTTCCCTTGCAAATGATATGTTAATGCATTGCCGAACCAGTCAGCTCAACGGCGATCATGGGGTCTAAGTCCGTAATCCACATCTGATAAAGGCGAGTTTGGCTCATTTCACTGTGTCAGCATTGACACCTTGGTGAGGAAACTCCATTCAGGAATCCATGCTGCGGCTGCGCGCCTGAAAGAGAAACGATGAATAAAGTATGAGCAGCCGGGTTTTCCATCGAGAAGTGAGCCACCTCTAGGTTAGGTTTCGGGTTTCAGGCTTTGGTCAATACGTGATTGTCCTCCCTCTTTTTCTGCGTCGCTGCGGCTGAACTGGCTTTGAAGCGGAAGCTGTCGTTGCCAGTCTCGAGGATGTGGCAACGATGGGTCAGGCGGTCGAGGAGTGCGGTCGTCATCTTGGGATCGCCGAAGACGGTGGCCCATTCGCTGCAGCTCAGGTTTGTGGTGATGACGACACTGGTGCGTTCGTAAAGTTTGCTGAGCAGATGGAAGAGTAGCGCACCGCCTGATGCACTGAACGGCAGGTAGATCATTCTCACCGGGTGATTCAAGGCCGTGCAGATCAAGAGTCACGACGCCTATGTCAACCGGGCGATGCTCAGGGCGCGCGAGGCGCTCGTTGGCATGCGCGTCCGGCTGGAAAACGAGATTCGGGGCCTGCCGAAGACCTACGGTATCATGTTCGGCAGGCAGGTTGGGGGGAGTGTCATGAAGTCTGTGTATCTGGCCTGGTCCATGCGGGTTTCAGATACGGTCACGCATTGAAGCGCTCGTCGAACATGATAGCGAATTGATTGCGGGCAGCAAACCATTCTCGGACATTCCTGCCTCCCTTCTCGAAGTTGCGGATGGCCAGGTAGATCAGCTTGGTCGCGGCCTCCTCGGTTGGGAACGAGCCCCTGGTCTTGATGGATTTCCGGATCACCCGATTCAGGCTTTCTATGGCATTGGTAGTATAGACGATCTTTCGGATCGCGGGATCGAAGGCGAAGAACGGGATCACCTCCTGCCATGCCCGCCGCCATGCCGGGGCAATCGAGGCGTATTTCCCGGCCCATTTCTCCTCGAAAGCGTCCAACTCGGCGGCAGCCAGATCGGCGGTCGGCGCACCGTAAATCAGACGCAGATCGGCGGCCACCGCCTTGCGATCCTTCCATGCGCAGAAGTTCAGGGAATGGCGGACCAGGTGAACGATGCAGGTTTGCACCGCGGCATCGGGAAAGGCTGCCGTGATTGCGTCAGGGAAGCCCTTAAGCCCATCCACGACGGCGATGAGGATGTCCTGAACCCCGCGATTCTTCAGCTCGTTCATCACCGACAACCAGAACTTGGCGCCCTCGTTCTCGGCGATCCAAAGACCCAGAACCTCGCGGACGCCGTCCCGTGAGACGCCCAGGGCCACATAGACGGCCTTGTTTTTCACCATCGGGCTGTCGGCATCGCGGATTTTGACCCGGAGCGCATCGAAAATAACGATGGGATACATTCGGTCGAGCGCTCGGCTCTGCCATTCGCGGACCTCGTCCAGCACGGCGTCAGTGACGCGGCTGATCAGATCAGGCGAGACCTGAAGGCCATAAACGTCCTCAAGGTGGGCGCGAATGTCGCGAACCGTCAGGCCGGCGGCATAAAGGCCAATGATCTTGTCATCCATGCCGTCGATCCAGGTCTGGCCCTTCTTGATCAACTCGGGCTCAAAACTGCCGTCCCGGTCGCGCGGCACAGAAATCGCCGTCTCGCCGTCCTGGCCCTTCAGGCGCTTGGCTGATGTGCCGTTACGCTGGTTGGGCCGGCCCGGTGGCGCGTCTTTGCCTTCCTCATAGCCCAGATGCGCCGTCAGTTCGGCTCCGAGCATCCGTTCCATCAGCTTGATCCTAAGCTCTTGAGGTGGTCCCCGAAAACTGGACTATGACGCAAGCTCGGATTTGCTGTCTGCTGATCTTCATTACGAAGGAGATTGAAGATGTCGAAACGAAAGCAGCATGCCCCTGAATTCAAGGCGAAGGTGGCGCTGGAAGCGCTGAAAGGTGAGGCGACCGTGTCGGAGCTGGCGAGCCGGTTCGGCGTGCATCCGACGATGATCAACCAATGGAAACGTGCGCTGCTGGATGGCGCGTCGGGTGTCTTCGAACGCGGTAGCCGCAAGGCCCCGGTCATCGATGAAGATCAGATCAGGGACCTGCACGCCAAGATCGGAGAGCTGGCGGTGGCTAACTCTTTTTTGGAAAGAAAGCTCAAGCCTTGGGGCGGGAAGTGAGGCGCGGTATGATCGAACGCGACCATCCGGATCTGTCGATCGGCCAGCAGTGTGCGCTGCTGTCGATCCCGCGGTCGTCGTTCTACTATGCGCCGCAGGGAGAGACCGAGCAGAATCTTGCCCTGATGCGGTTGATCGACGTGCAGTTCCTCGACACGCCGTTCTTCGGTGTTCGACAGATGACGTGGCACCTGCGCAACGATGGCCATGCAGTGAACGAGAAGCACATCCGTCGGCTCATGCGGCTGATGGGCCTCATGCCGATTTATCAGAAACCCAACACTAGCAAGCCGACGAAAGGGCATAAGACCTATCCCTACCTGCTGCGCGGGCTGCGTGTGGACAGGCCAAACCAGGTCTGGTGCGTGGACATAACCTACCTACCGATGCGCCGAGGCTTCCTCTATCTGGTGGCGATCATGGACTGGCATACCCGCATGGTTCTGTCGTGGCGTATCTCGAACACGTTGGACGCCGACTTCTGCCTCGAGGCGTTGAACGAGGCGATCTATCGGTTCGGCCCTCCGGACATCATGAACAGCGATCAAGGATCTCAGTTTACATCCTTCGCCTGGTCAGACCGCCTGCGCCGTTCCGGCATCCGCATCTCTATGGACGGCAAGGGCCGCTACTTAGATAACATCTTCATTGAACGCCTGTGGCGCAGCCTCAAATACGAATGCGTCTATCTGCATGCCTGGGAAACCGGATCGCAAGCACGCGCCGGTGTCCGCAACTGGATGGAGTTCTACAATAACCGCCGCCCGCACAAAGCACTTGGCGGCCAACCGCCGGTAGTGGTCTACTCACGGCAAATCGAAGTCACGAAACCCGATCAGCAGGAGCAAAGAAGAGCTTAAAAAGCGCCAGATTCTGTCCAGGGAATGGGGAGCACCTCACTCTTTCATCAGCCCAGTATCGCCAAGCAAATCTTCAGGCCGCTCGCAGCCCTTCAATAGCTCGTCCAGTAATTCCTTGGAAATCGTCATCGTCCTTGCTCCTCTCAGGAAGCATGGACCAAAGCGCAGTTACTCAGAAGATCTGACACTCTCGGTCGGCGAGATCAAACGTTGTGCCGAAGGAATCATTGGACGAGAACTGGCCGTCGCCCCCGAGCTTGTTCCGATCTTCGAGGCGCTGATGCAGGCCCGCTGGGACATCCTCGCTCGTATTGTTGCGCTCGACAGCCGGATCCGGAGCGTCGCCAGCCAGCACGCGACGGTCAGGCTATTGAAGACGACACCTGGCGTGGGTCCGATCACCGCCATGACCGTCGTTGCAGCCTTCGACGATGCGACGCGGTTCCGCCGCTCCTCGAGTGCCGGCGCCTACCTCGGATTGACGCCGAGGCGCTACGAGTCCGGCTAGATCAGCCGCAACGGACGCGTCTCGAAGCGTGGAGATCGCTTTACTCGAAAATGCCTCTATGAAGCGGCGAATGCGATCTTCTGCCGAAAGCTCGGCGGCTCCCGCCTGCGCAGCTGGGCCAAGTCGATCGCGGAGCGAACCGGTCCACGGAAAGCCAAGGTTGCGCTGGCGCGAAAACTGGCGGTCACGCTGCATGCCATGTGGCGCACCAACACGCCCTTCCGGGAGGCTGCAATGACATAGTCCGGCAAATGAAACGATGCCGATCCTCAGCGCGACGGAATGCGTCCAGCCGGGACGCGCGGCGAGGAAGAGATCGCTCCCACGGTTGCGCCCAAGACCGCGCACACCACTTCGACCCTTCCAGCCCTGAACGCCAACATGCGGCGCCCCAGCAGCGACCGCGGAGAGAATCGAAGAGCCCGGCACGCATGACGGACCGCAGAAAGATCAGCCCTTGACCAGGGCGATTAGAGAATGCCCGGGGACACGATCCATTCTCTTGAATTCGAGTTGCTGATGACAGGTGGGGCTGCCGATAAAGTAGGTCCAAGTTCTCAATGATCGCGTCACGTCCGAAACGATCTGCGTCCCCATTGCGTCCCCAAACGTAACTTCAAGTCCAGGACGCACATCTCCACAAGGTCTTTATTCATTTAAATCATGGGATTAAGTGGTGCCCAGGGGCGGATTTGAACCACCGACACGAGGATTTTCAATCCACTGCTCTACCCCTGAGCTACCCGGGCACGGATGAAAGCTTGGCTTTCGGGTGGGCGTTATGTAGGCGAGGTAGCGGCTGGTGTCCAGAGGGAATTTTGCCGATTCAACTTCTTGTCAGCCGGAGCGATAGGTGCGACAGATCTGCGCGAGCCTAGGAAGGTCCAAACATGCGTCCAATCCGCGGAATTTCGTATAAAATCATCTCGGTCGTCATGTTCATCACCATGGCGAGTCTGATCAAATCGCTGTCGGATACGGTGCCGCCGGGGCAGTCGGTGTTCTTTCGCTCGGCCTTCGCCATGCCGGTGATTCTGGTCTGGCTGGCCTGGCAGGGCGAGTTGGCCACCGGCTTGCGGGCAAAGGCGCCTTTGGGGCATTTCTGGCGCGGCTTGGTCGGCACCTGCGCGATGGGGCTGGGGTTTGCCGCGCTCGGGTTCCTGCCGCTGCCCGAGGTCACCGCGATCGGCTATGCCGCGCCCCTGCTGGTGGTGGTCTTCGCCGCGATGTTTCTGGGCGAGCAGGTGCGGCTGTTTCGCTTTACCGCGGTGTTCATCGGTCTGGCGGGCGTGTTGATCGTGCTGTCGCCGCGGCTCTCGGTGGGCAGCGATGTCAGCCATGCACAGGCGCTCGGCGCGATGATGGCGCTGGGGGGCGCGGTGTTCGCGGCGCTGGCGCAGGTGACGGTGCGCAAGCTGGTGGCGACCGAGACCACCTCGGCGATTGTGTTCTGGTTCTCGGCCACGGCGGCGCTGTTGTCGCTGATCACGCTACCATTTGGTTGGGTGGTGCCGACGCCCGCGCAATTCGCGGTGCTGGTGCTCTCGGGGATACTGGGCGGGATCGGGCAGATTTTCCTGACCTCGAGCTACCGTGAGGCCGATGCCTCGCTGGTGGCGCCGTTCGATTATGTGTCGATCATGTTCGCTATGGCGATTGGCTATTGGGCGTTTGACGAGGTGCCGACGGCGACCATGCTGCTGGGTGCGGCGATTGTGGTGGCGGCGGGGATCCTGATCATCTGGCGCGAGCGCAAACTGGGGCTGGAGCGGTCGCGGCCACGGCGGGTGATGCCGCCGGAGGGCTAGGCATATCGGGCGTGCGGGGGCCGGTCTCGGCCCCGATCGCCGGAGTTTGCGGATCTCTGGAAGACCTTGGAGGTGGGTACCGGAATCGAACCGGTCTTCACGGATTTGCAATCCGGTGCGTAACCTCTCCGCCAACCCACCGTTGCCAAGGTTGGCACTGATTTAGCCGCTGTTGCGGGGCGGCGCAAGGGGCAGTTCTGGGGGATTCGACGGGGACCCGTCGCCACCGCCCAGTCATTGCACCAGACACTGCGCTATCTGTGAGTTCATTGGACGCGTAGTCGCTGGCCACTCTGCCAGCGGTAGGAAAGTGGCAGGCAGTCGAAGCTTCCGTCGGCACAGCGTCCGTAGATTTGCAAGGCGGGCAGCCCCGATGTGGAGGGGATGATCGAGGGGCGTGCGCCGAATACCACATCTGCCGGTTCTGTGCCGGGGACCGACGACAGGAACACCGGCACGTCGCATTGCACCTGTCCACAATAGGGGTAGGCGCCGTCGCATGTCACGCCGCGACTATCGAGAACCGCGTCTGCCAAACCGTCTCCATCCAGATCAAAGTCTTGAAGTAGAGCGCCGGTCTGGCGTTGCAGGCCAGTAGGGCAGCCGCGCTCGATCCATGCGAGCAGGCGTTCGGCGGCACTTGCGCCGGTTGGCGGGGTGGGCGGCGTGGCGGTGGTGGGAAGAGGAGCGCCGTTTTCGCCGGCGATGCAGAAGTCGATCAAACTGCTTATGGCGGCTGTCATGCCTTGGGTGGGGATGCCGCCGCGGATGGCGCCTTGTTCCAGCAGGGTCACGCTATCGGCCTGTCGGAGGGCTTGGACCAGCGGGGCATGGAGGCTGAAGGACTGGTGGAAGGCGCCGTAGTAATCGGTATAGGCGATGTCGCCCAGAGAATGGCTCTGCCCGTCAATGAGCAGCGCGGCGCCGGCGAGCGCGCGGCCTTCGTTGGTGTCCGAGAAGGCATGCATGTCGAGTTCCAGATGCAGGGTGCCCGGTGCGGTAATGCTGTCCATATAATACATCGGAACCGTGCCGGTGGTGCCGGGGAGTTGCCCGCCGCAGCGTAGCAGCATGGCGCCGGGAAGTCGGGCATGGCCGAAGAAGATGCCTTGCTCGACATCGGTTGAGACCTCCCAGCCGAAGCCCAAAGCGGGGGTGGCAATCAGCGCGGCGCCGAGGAGCAGCGGCAGGCGGAGTGGCCGAGGGCGGAGGTTACGCATACCGGTGGGGTCCTTACTGGTTACCGCAAGGAGTGTGGCAGGCGCGAAGATTTCGATCAAGTTTTGCGGTGGCGCGCGCAGAGGGCGCAGCGAATGAGAACGGGCCGCAGATTGCTCTGCGGCCCGTCTTTAGGTGTTTCGCTCAGGCGCGGATCACATGTGGATCGGGCCGTCGCCGCAGGCCAGTGCGGCTTCGCGCACGGCTTCGGAGTAGGTCGGATGCGCGTGGCAGGTCAGCGCCAGATCCTCGGCGGAGGCGCCGAATTCCATCGCCACACAGACCTCATGGATCAGGTCACCGGCGGCGGGGCCGATGATATGGCAGCCCAGAATGCGGTCGGTCTCTTTGTCGGCGAGAAGTTTGACGAAACCCTCGGCCTGAAAGATCGCCTTGGCGCGGGCGTTGCCCATGAAGCTGAATTTACCGACCTTATGGGCGCGGCCTTCCTCTTTGAGTTGCTGTTCGGTCTGGCCCACGCTGGCGACTTCGGGCGAGGTGTAGATCACGCTGGGGATCACGCCGTAGTTCACATGGCCATGTTTGCCAGCGACCACTTCGGCCACGGCCATGCCCTCGTCTTCGGCCTTATGGGCCAGCATCGGGCCGACAATCGCGTCACCGATGGCATAGACGCCGGGGATATTGGTGGCGAATTGCGCGTTGGTCTTGATCTGGCCGCGCGGTTCCAGCTCGATACCCAAAGCGTCCAGCCCGAGACCCTCGGTGAAGGGTTTGCGGCCGGTGGCGACCAGCACGATATCGGCATTGACGCTGTGCTCGGTGTCTTTCTTGCGCGCGGTATAGGTGACCTCGGCGCCTGTGTCGGAGCGGGTGACCTTGCTGACCGCCGCGCCCATGACGAATTTCATCCCCTGTTTGCCAAGGATGCGCTTGAAGCTCTTGGCGACTTCGGCGTCCATGCCGGGGGTGATCTCGTCAAGGTATTCGATCACCGTGACCTGCGTGCCGAGGCGGGCATAGACCGAACCCATCTCCAGCCCGATGACACCGGCGCCGATCACCACCATGGTCTCGGGCACGGATTTGAGGGTCAGCGCGCCGGTGGAGGTGACGACGACCTCTTCGTCGACCTCGACGCCGGGCAGCGAGGTCGGCTCGGAGCCCGAAGCAATGACGATATGTTTGGCACTATGGGTCTCGTCGCCGACCGTGACCTTGCCGGATTCGGGGATCGACGCCCAGCCTTTGAGCCATGTCACCTTGTTCTTTTTGAACAGGAATTCGATGCCCTTGGTGTTGCCGGAAATGGTGTCGTCCTTATAGGCGAGCATCGCCTCCCAATCGACCTCGGGCTTGGCGACATTGAGGCCCATTTTGGCGAAGTTATGCTCGGCCTCATGCAGCGAATGGGTGGCATGGAGCAGCGCCTTGGAAGGGATGCAGCCGACGTTGAGGCAGGTGCCGCCGAGGGTCTCGCGGCCCTCGACACAGGCCACTTTGAGGCCCAATTGCGCGGCGCGGATGGCGCAAACGTAACCGCCGGGTCCGGCGCCGATGACGATGAGATCGAAGTCAGCCATATGTGGTCTCCTGTGGTGGCCCGGGGCAGGGGGCGCGTCGCCCCCCTCGGCGCTAGGCGCCTCACCCCCCGAGAGTATTTAGGGCAAGATGATGTCAGATCAGGGCAGCGATCAGCATCGTGAAGGTGGCCAGAAAGCCGATGAACCAGATCAGCGAGCGCCAGGGGGCCCAGCCGAGCAGATAGGCGGGGACATAGAGAAGGCGCGCGCCGAGATAGGTATAGGCGGCGAACTGGGTGGTGGTGGTGGATTGATCGGCAAGGGTGACGACCATGACGGCGATGCCGAAGAGGATCAGCCCCTCGAAATGGTTGTTCATCGCCCGCTGGGCGCGGCCGGCGGTGCCGGTAAGCTCGCGCGGGCGGTCACGGGGACCGGCGGCGTAGCGGCTGCCGACCTGCATCTGCGCGGTCACCGAATAGATGGAGAACTGCAGGGCTTGCAGGAGGGCGGCGAGGGTGAGGATGAGGAGTTCGGGGGTCATGGGCTACGCAACGATATGTTCGTTGATTTCGGCGGGTTCGTTTTGCAAAGACCACAGAGCATCAATGAGCGAACTATACTGTTCCAAGCCAGCGGCGGATTTCCATTGGCATTGAAGGTTGCCCTTGTGGTCATGTACGAGCAGTAGCTGCTTTTCGAGGTCTGAAAAACTCTCGTGGCTCGCAAGCGAAAAAATCATCCGCAAGCTATTTTCAATACGCTGAAGGCGTTCATATCGCCACGGCGACACACTATAGGGCTCGTAAGCTGTATACTCTGTCATAATTTGATCGTGCCTCCCGACAAATGGAGTGACATTACAAAAAGTGGGAACGCGCGCCCTATCAATGGAGAAAGGGCGCACGCCTAATTTGTGACGCTTACAGATCCATCAGCAGGCGGCGCGGGTCTTCGAGGGCTTCTTTGACCCGCACGAGGAAGGTCACTGCGCCTTTGCCGTCGACGATCCGGTGGTCATAGCTGAGCGCCAGATACATCATCGGGCGGATCACAATCTCGCCGTTGATCGCCATCGGCCGGTCCTGGATTTTATGCATGCCCAGAATGCCCGACTGCGGCGGGTTGAGGATCGGCGAGGACATCAGCGAGCCATAGACACCACCGTTCGAGATGGTGAAGGTGCCGCCCTGCATCTCGGCCATGGTCAGCTTGCCGTCGCGGGCGCGTTTGCCCTTTTCGGCGATCGCCTTTTCGATCTCGGCAAAGGACATCGCGTCGACATCGCGGATCACCGGCACCACGAGGCCCTGCGGCGTGCCCGCCGCGACGCCCATATGGACGAAGTTCTTATAGACCACATCGGTGCCGTCGATCTCGGCGTTGACCTCGGGCACTTCCTTGAGCGCGTGGCAGCAGGCCTTGGTGAAGAACGACATGAAGCCAAGGCGCACGCCGTGTTTCTTTTCGAACTGGTCCTTATAGGTTTTGCGCAGTTCCATCACCTCGGTCATATCCACCTCGTTATAGGTGGTCAGGATCGCGGCGGTGTTCTGCGCGTCCTTGAGGCGGCGGGCGATGGTCTGGCGCAGGCGGGTCATCTTTACCCGCTCTTCGCGCGCGGCATCGTCGCCATTGACCGGACCGCGCGGCACCGAGACCGGCGCGGCAGGGGCAGCGGCGGGCGCGGAGGCACCGGCACCGGAGGCGACGGCTTTTTGCACGTCTTCCTTCATCACCCGACCGTCGCGGCCTGAGCCCTGCACCTGATCGGCAGTCAGACCGGCTTCGGCCATCGCCTTTTTGGCGGCGGGCGCATCTTCGCCGGCTTTACCGGTGGCGGCGGCTTCGGCGGCAGGGGCCGGCTCGGCGGCTTTGGCTTCGGGCGCTTCTTTGGCCGGAGTGGCGGCGGCGCCGGCACCTTCCGAGATCATCGCCAGCAGGGCGTCAACGCCGACGGTCTCGCCTTCGGCGGCGATGATTTCCGACAGCACGCCAGCGGCGGGGGCGGGCACCTCGACGGTGACCTTATCGGTCTCCAGCTCGCAGAGCATTTCATCGACGGCGACAGCGTCACCGACCGCTTTATACCAGGTTGCGATGGTGGCTTCCGAAACACTTTCGCCCAGAGTGGGCACGCGGACTTCGATGCTCATGGATTAGTTCCCTTCAATCGTCAGCGCGGCATCTACCAGCGCTTCTTGTTGTGCCTTATGGCGCGACGCCAGACCGGTGGCGGGCGAGGCCGATGCATTGCGCCCGGCATAACGCGGGCGGGTTTCGCGGGCGCCGATATGCGTCAGCACCCATTCCAGATTGGGCTCAAAGAACGACCAGGCGCCCTGGTTCTTGGGCTCTTCCTGACACCAGACGATCTCGGCCTGCAAGAAGCGGCTCAATTCCTTGCGCAGCGACTGGGTCGGCACCGGATAGAGCTGTTCGACGCGCAAGAGATAGACGTCATCAAGCCCGCGCTTGTCACGCTCGGCCAGAAGGTCGAAATAGACCTTGCCCGAGCATAGCACCACGCGCTTGATCTCCTCGTCGGGCTTGAGCTGCAGCTCGGAGTTGCCCTTTTGCGCGTCATCCCAGAGCACGCGGTGGAAGGCCGAACCGGTGGTCATATCCTCGGCACGGCTGATGCACATCGGATGGCGCAGCAGCGATTTCGGCGTCATCAGCACCAGCGGCTTGCGGAAGTCGCGGTGCATCTGGCGGCGCAGGATGTGGAAGTAGTTCGCCGGTGTCGAGCAATTGGCGATGATCCAGTTTTCCTCGGCCGAGAGTTGCAGGAAACGCTCCAGACGCGCCGAAGAGTGCTCGGGGCCCTGTCCCTCGTAGCCATGCGGCAGCAGCATCACCAGACCGGACATGCGCAGCCATTTGCTCTCGCCCGAGTTGATGAACTGGTCGAACATGATCTGCGCGCCATTGGCGAAGTCGCCGAACTGCGCCTCCCAGAGCACCAGCGCGTTGGGTTCGGACAGCGAGTAGCCGTATTCAAAACCCAGCACCGCGTATTCCGAGAGCATCGAATCGATCACCTCATAGCGCGCCTGACCGGCGCGAATGTGGTTGAGCGGGAAATACCGCTCTTCGGTGTTCTGGTCGATCAGCGCCGAATGCCGCTGGCTGAAGGTGCCGCGGGTCGAATCCTGACCCGAGAGACGCACCGGGAAGCTTTCGGTGAGCAACGACCCAAAGGCGAGCGCCTCGGCGGTGGCCCAGTCAAAGCCCTCGCCGCTTTCGAACATCTTTTTCTTGTTCTCGAGCTGGCGCAGCACCGTGCGGTGACCTTTGAAATCGGCGGGCACCGTGGTCAGCCCTTTGCCGACCTCGGCCAGCGTTTCCGGCGTGATGCAGGTTTCGCCGCGCTGGTAGTTCTGCATGTCCTTGGCTTTGAAGGACTTCCAGCGCCCGTCCAGCCAGTCGGCCTTGTTCGGGCGGTAGTCTTTGCCGATCTCGAATTCTTCGTTGAGATGGGCCTGGAAGGCGGCCTTCATATCGTCGATCTCGCCCTCGGGGATCAGCCCGTCAGCGACCAGACGCTCGGTATAGAGCTGCAGCGTGGTTTTGTGCTTTTTGATCGTGTTGTACATCACCGGATTGGTGAACATGGGCTCGTCGCCCTCGTTGTGACCAAAGCGGCGGTAGCAGAACATGTCGATGACCACGTCCTTGCCGAACTGCTGGCGGAACTCGATGGCGACCTTGGCGGCATGGACCACGGCCTCGGGGTCATCGCCGTTGACGTGGAAGATCGGCGCTTCGACCATCAGCGCGATATCCGTGGGATAGGGGCTGGAGCGGCTGAAATGCGGCGCGGTGGTGAACCCGATCTGGTTGTTGACCACGATATGCAGGGTGCCGCCGGTGCGATGCCCCTTGAGGCCCGAGAGGCCAAAGCATTCCGCGACCACACCCTGACCGGCAAAGGCCGCGTCACCATGCAGCAGGATCGGCAGCACCTGATCGCGCTTTTCGTCGTTGAACTGGTCCTGTTTGGCGCGGACCTTGCCCAGCACCACCGGATTCACCGCCTCAAGATGCGAGGGGTTGGCGGTCAGCGACAGATGCACCGAGTTGCCGTCAAACTCGCGGTCCGACGAGGCGCCGAGGTGGTATTTCACATCGCCCGAGCCATCGACGTCTTCGGGTTTGAAGCTGCCGCCCTGAAACTCGTTAAAGATCGCGCGGAACGGCTTGCCCATCACATTGGCCAGCACGTTGAGGCGGCCACGGTGGGGCATGCCGACCGCGATTTCCTTGACCCCGAGCGCACCGCCGCGCTTGATGATCTGCTCCATCGCGGGGATCAGCGCCTCGGCACCATCAAGGCCGAAGCGCTTGGTGCCCATATATTTGACGTGGAGGAATTTCTCGAAACCCTCGGCCTCGACCAGCTTGTTGAGGATCGCGCGGCGGCCCATGCGGGTGAAGGAGATATCCTTGCCGTAGCCCTCGATACGCTCTTTGAGCCAAGCGGCCTGTTCGGGGTCGGAGATATGCATGAATTGCAGCGCGAAAGTGCCGCAATAGGTGCGCTTTAGGATCTCGAGGATCTGGCGCATGCTGGCGACCTGCAGGCCGAGCACATTGTCGATGAAAATCGGCCGGTCCATATCGGCATCGGTGAAGCCGTAGTTGGCCGGATCCAGCTCGGGATGCGGGGTCTCGTCGCGGTGGTTGAGCGGGTCGAGATCAGCGGCCAGATGCCCGCGGATGCGGTAGGCGCGGATGATCATCAGGGCGCGCAGGCTGTCGAGAACAGCGCGCTGCACCTGCGTATCGCTCAGCTCAATGCCTTTTTCTTCGGCTTTGGCGCGGATTTTGTCACCGGCGGCCTGCGCTTCGGGCGCGGGGGTCTCGGCGGGCCATTCGCCGGTCAGGGCGTTGGTCAGCTCGTCGCGCGGGCTTGGCGGCCAATCGGCGCGCGCCCAGCTCGGGCCAGCGGCCTGACGGGTGGCGGTGGCGTCATCGTCACCGGTGGCTTCAAAGAAGGCGGCCCAAGCGGCGTCTACGCTGGCCGGGTCCTGCGCGTAACGCGCCTGAAGCTGGTCGATATATTCGGCATTCGCCCCATCAAGGAACGAAGATGCGTGCATTGCGTCGTTGGGGCTTTGGTCGTTCATGAGACTAGTCCTCTCCGTGAGAACGGTTTGCAAAGAGATGCGCATAGGGTGAGGGCCACCCTACGAATGACGCGGCCCAAGAATGGGCCGCGTATGGTCGGTGAAAACGGGTAAACTGGGGGCACGCTGCGCTGCTGGCCAAGACCTGCCCGAGGGCAGGAAATATCTGGTAGCTGGGCATTAGGCGTGCCGGTTTCTGTCACCCTTCGATCGCTTTCATCACCGCTTCGCCCAGCGTCGCGGGGCTGTCGGCAACGATGATCCCTGCCGAGCGCATGGCTTCGATCTTGCTTTCCGCGTCGCCCTGACCGCCCGAGACGATGGCGCCAGCGTGGCCCATGCGGCGGCCCGGAGGCGCGGTGCGTCCGGCGATAAAGCCTGCGGTCGGCTTCCAGCGGCCTTTTTTCTTCTGCTCGGCGAGAAACTCTGCGGCTTCCTCTTCGGCGGTGCCGCCGATTTCGCCGATCATGATGATCGAGGCGGTCTCGTCGTCGTCAAGGAACATGTCGAGCACGTCGATATGCTCGGTGCCCTTGATCGGGTCGCCGCCGATGCCGACTGCGGTCGATTGGCCAAGACCCAGATCGGTGGTCTGTTTGACCGCCTCATAGGTCAGCGTGCCCGAGCGCGAGACCACACCGACCGAGCCACGCTGGTGGATATGGCCGGGCATGATGCCGATTTTGCAGGCGTCCGGGGTGATCACGCCGGGGCAGTTGGGGCCGATCAAGCGGCTGCGCGAGCCTTCGAGCGCGCGTTTGACGCGCATCATGTCGAGCACCGGAATGCCCTCGGTGATGCAGACGATCAGCTCCATCTCGGCGTCGATCGCCTCGAGGATCGAATCGGCGGCAAAGGGCGGCGGGACGTAGATCACCGAAGCGTTGGCCTCGGTCACTGCGCGGGCCTCATGCACCGAGTTGAACACCGGCAGGTCCAGATGCGTGGTGCCACCTTTGCCCGGCGTTACCCCGCCGACCATTTTGGTGCCATAGGCAATCGCCTGTTCCGAGTGGAAGGTGCCCTGCGAGCCGGTGAAGCCCTGGCAGATGACCTTGGTGTTGTTGTTTACGAGAATGGCCATAGTGTTATCCCTTCACCGCTTTGACGATCTTCTGCGCGGCGTCCGACAGGTTGTCGGCGGCGATCACGTTCAAGCCGGATTCGTTGATGATCTGCTTGCCCAATTCGACATTCGTGCCCTCAAGGCGCACGACCAGCGGCACTTCGAGGCCCATTTCCTTGACCGCGGCGATCACGCCTTCGGCGATGACATCGCAGCGCATGATGCCGCCGAAGATATTGACCAGAATGCCTTTGACCTGCGGGTCCGAGGTGATGATCTTGAAGGCTTCGGTGACCTTTTCCTTGGTCGCGCCACCGCCCACATCGAGGAAGTTGGCAGGCTCGGCACCATACAGCTTGATGATGTCCATCGTCGCCATGGCCAGACCGGCGCCGTTGACCATGCAGCCGATTTCGCCGTCGAGGGCGATATAGTTCAGGTCGAACTTCGAAGCGGCCAGTTCCTTGGGGTCTTCCTCGGTCTCGTCGCGCAGCGCCAGAATGTCGGGCTGGCGGTAGAGCGCGTTCGAATCAAAGCCCATCTTGGCGTCGAGGCATTTCAGGTCGCCGGTGTCGGTGACGATCAGCGGGTTGATCTCGATCATCTCGGCGTCACGCTCGATGAACAGCTTATAGAGCTTGTTGATCAGATCGACGCATTGCTTGACCTGCTTGCCCTCAAGCCCCAGCGCGAAAGCGACGCGGCGACCGTGGAAACCCTGAATGCCGGTGGCGGGGTCAACGGTGAACGAGAGGATCTTTTCGGGGGTCGACGCGGCGACCTCTTCGATGTCCATGCCGCCCTCGGTGGAGACGACAAAGGACACGCGGCTGGTGGCGCGGTCGACCAGCAGCGCGAGGTAGAGTTCGGTCTCGATGTCCGAGCCGTCCTCGATATAGATGCGGTTGACCACCTTACCGGCGGGGCCGGTCTGATGCGTCACCAGCGTGCGGCCCAGCATCAGGCTGGCCTGCTCGGCGGCTTCGGCGACGGATTTGGTCAGGCGCACACCGCCTTTTTCACCGGCCGACGCCTCTTTGAAGGTGCCCTTGCCGCGTCCACCGGCGTGAATCTGGGCTTTGACAACCCACAGCGGGCCATCCATTTCGCCGGCGGCGCTTTTGGCTTCTTCGGCGCGCAGAACGATGCGGCCGTCAGAGACCGGAACGCCGTAGCTGCGAAGCAAGGCCTTAGCCTGGTATTCATGAATGTTCACGGAACTACCCTTGTCTGGTGCAATTGCTAGAAGTCATGGCATGAAACCACTGCATTATAAAAGGTTTTATCAGGTAAAACTGTCGAAAGGCGGGTTTTTCTCGGGTTTGTGATCACACTTTTGAAGGGTGTGATCACAACGCAAATTTCCGTGTGCGGGTTTCGCATTTTTCCCGAGAATCGGGCCGGATGTTGCCCGCATTTCGCCTCAGAGGTGTCATTGATTGCCATGCCGCAGGGTAGGGCCGCGGCGCGCGGGGCGTCAACCGGCCGCTCTGTCGCAGGGCGAGAGACAGCCGATGCGCGGGGCAGTGATCAGAGGGTGAGCAAGCTGCGATCGCCGCTGGCAAAGCGCCGCAGGACCGCCGGATAAAGCCGGTGCTCCTGTTCGAGCACCCGTGCTGCCAGCGTCTCGGAGGTGTCATCCGGCAACACCGGCACCGTGGCTTGGGCAAGGATCGGCCCGGCGTCGAGATCGGCGATCACCTCATGCACCGAACAGCCGGCCTGCGCGTCGCCCGCATCAAGTGCGCGCTGGTGGGTGTTCAATCCGGGGTATTTGGGCAGCAGCGAGGGATGGATATTGAGCATCCGCCCGTGGAAGCGCTCGATAAACCCGCCGGTCAGAATGCGCATGAACCCGGCCAGACAGAGCACATCGGGGCGCGCCTCCAGCAAGGGTTGCAACAGCGCCGCCTCGAAGGCCGTGCGGTCGCCTTTGAACGGGCGGTGATCGACGGCGGCGGTGGGAATGCCCATCTCGGCGGCGCGCTCCAGCCCTTTGGCCTGCGGGTTGTTGGACAGCACCAGCACCGGTCGCGCCGGATGGTCGCCCTGCATGGATTGCGCCAAAGTCACCATATTCGAGCCGCCGCCTGAAATCAGGATGGCGACCCGTTTGTGGTGGTCTGTCACAGGATGGACCCCGAGTAACGCACGCCCGCTGTGGCGGTGACTTCGCCCAAGCGGCTGACGGTCTCGCCGTGTTCTTCTAGCAATGCGGTCAATGCCTCGGCGCGACCGGCCTCGACGACAACGATCATGCCGATGCCGGAGTTGAAGGTTTTCAGCAGTTCCGCCTCGGAGAGATTTGCCTCGCGCGCCAGCCAGTCAAACACCGGCGGCAGATCCCATGCGCCAAGGTCGATATCGGCGCCCAAACCCTCGGGCAGCACGCGCGGCAGGTTCTCGGTCAGCCCGCCGCCGGTGATATGGGCCAGCGCATGCACGCCGCCGGCCCGCAGCGCCGCCAGCGCCTGTTTGACATAAAGCCGCGTCGGCGCCAGCAATGCCTCGCCCAGCGTGCCCTCGCTGAACGGCGAAGGATCAGCCCAGCCCAACCCGGCCTTTTCGACCACTTTGCGCACCAAGGAATAGCCGTTGGAATGCACCCCGTTGGAGGCGAGGCCCAAGAGCACATCGCCCGCCGCCACGCCCGCAGGCAGCTCCGCGCCGCGTTCCATCGCGCCAACGGCAAAACCGGCGAGATCGAAATCACCCTTGTGATACATCCCCGGCATCTCGGCAGTCTCGCCGCCGATCAGCGCGCAACCCGATTGCGCGCAGCCCTCGGCAATGCCTTCGATGATCGTTGCGGCCTGATCGACATCCAGCTTGCCGGTGGCGAAATAATCGAGGAAAAACAAAGGCTCGGCGCCTTGGCAGACCAGATCATTGACGCACATGGCGACCAGATCAATGCCGATGCTGTCGACCACGCCGGTGTCAATCGCGATGCGCAGCTTGGTGCCCACCCCGTCGGTCGCTGCCACCAGCACCGGATCATCATAGCCCGCGGCCTTGAGATCAAACAGCGCGCCAAAGCCGCCCAATCCGGCCATCGTGCCCGACCGTGCGGTGCGTTTCGCCGCCGGTTTGATCCGGTCGACCAGCGCGTTGCCTGCGTCGATATCCACCCCTGCCTGCGCATAGGTCAGCTCGTCTTTATTGCTCATATCGCACTCCCGGGCCAAATCTGCCGCTGCGTTACCGTATCATGCCGCGGGCTTCAATGCGCCATTACCACTGTTTGCGCTCTCTGCGCGCGGCAGTGGGCGCAGGGGCGGGATCATCCCGCGGATCAGCGGCGATACTCGGGCGAGGCCGATTGCGGGCGCGGGTTGAGCACCACCTCGGGGCAGATATCGCGCTCCTCGGCGGTCAAGGGGGCGCTGCCATCGGGCGTCCAGATCAGGTTCGGAACAAAGGCGATCTCGGGTGCGGGGCGGTCATCGCTCAACCCGATGGCCGCCGCGCGCCGCCGCCCGCGATTGCGCCATGCGCGGCGCTCATAGGTGTTCAACTCCGCCTGCAGCGCATCATAATAGAAGGCCACATCGCGGCCCAGTCGTTGCAGCCGCTGCTCACGGTTGCGCGGGCGGATATCGCGCGAAATCTGGCGGCGGATCTCGGCCGGGCTGGGAAAGCCGCCGTTGCGCGCGCGAATCCGCTCCAGCGCGGCAATATAGGTGGAGAACCGGACCGAACTATGCGCGGCGCGGTCCATGAAAAAGCCGAAGTCGATCTCGGTCGGCTCCAGCCCCACCGAGCGCCAGGCCCGCAGCAGGGTGAATATCTTGCCACCATCGAAATTATTGGCCCGAAACAGCGCGGTATAGATCTCGCGCACCTGCGCGCTGGCGGCCAGATTGGCGAAGCCCTCGGCCCAGATCTCGCGCCGCGCGGGGTCGATGAACACGCTGCATAGATAGCGTTCGACCTCGCTGTCGTCGATCACCTCGCGGTCGAGCACAGGATGCAGTCGTCGGCCCAGATGGGTGCTGCGCCGCACCGCCGCGGCCTCATCGCCAAAGGCCGCGTCGATCAGCGCGGAATGCTGCGCGTCGACCTGCGCGAGGATGATCAGCAACTCCTGCCCCCAGCCCGCCGTCGCCCCATGCGGCCCCCATGTCAGATACGAGGAACTGTCGTTGGAATAGCAGTCAAGCTGGTCTTCCTGTGGGTCATAGACCGGCGCATTCTGGCAGAAGTTCCACTGCGCGGGCGCTTGAAACGGCGTGTCTTCAAAGGCTTGCAGGATCGCTTGCATACGCTGATAGGGGCCGGGGACGGGCCGTTCGGGCAGCAGTGCCTGCCACAGCGCGCGGGTCACGGCGCCGTCGCGGGCGGCGGAATTGCGCGGTAGCTGCGCGCGGATATCATCGCAGCTGGTCAACTGCCGGATCGCCGCGCGCGTGCCAAAGCCGAACGCGCCATCGGTCTCGACCCGCAGCTCCATCTCGCAGGTCTCAAGCGCTGCGTTCAGCGCGGTTTGCACCGCGAATATCTCGCCATAGATGCCGTCCAGCAGCACTCCGTAGTTGATCACCTCCACCCCCTCGGGGCGCAGATAGGCATAGAGGGTAGGATCGTCGGCTTCGGACAGAAAACCGTCCTCTCTGCCGTCCTCGGCGGTGTCCTCGGTGGTGTCTTCGGCCAGTTCGGGCGGCGCTTCGGGTAGAGGGGCGGGCAGTGGTTCGGGCAGGGGATCGGCGGGCAAGGGATTGGGCGGGGGATCGGGCAGCGGATCGGCCAGCGCCCAAGGAGCCACGGCCAGTGCGATCAGGGCGACAGACAGGGGCAGGCAGTTCATACAGCGAATCCACGCGAACACAGGGGCGGCGTTAACTATAATGCAGGGCGGCGATATTGCACATGGCAGGCAGCTATCGACGCCATCACCCCACCCGCGCGGCCATTCCCCAACCGCCGGTGGTATCGCCCGCGCGCCAACACCGGTTCTTGACGGCCATGCTCAACCTGCTACTCAGAGGCTGGCTGGGCCTGTAGCTCAATGGTTAGAGCAGGGCGCTCATAACGCCTTGGCTGGGGGTTCGAATCCCTCCGGGCCTACCAATGCAACCGATTGAATCAAAACAATTGCTTGCAAATCAGAGCGTTGTGCCATTTTCTGTGCCAGAATTGGTTCCAAAGTGGTGGGCAGCATGGCAGGAAAGTTGCGGTATTGGAAAGAGAAGAGCGGGCGATTCTATGCTCGAGTTGCTGTCCCAGAGCGGTTACGGCCGTATCTCGACGAACCGCGAACAGAGCTTATTGAAGCTCTTGGCAGTGATCGTCGAATTGCTTTGCGAGAACATTCCGCTGCTGTCGCTCGCCTGCAGCGAGAGATTGCGACAGCCGAACGCAAGGCAAATCTCAATTCTGCCGAGGTCCGCGGCGCTATCTTCCCGTTGTCCGCCCAAGAGATGGCAGCACACCACTATCAAGGACGCCTTTCTTTTGATGAGGAACTGAGAAACGACGTTCGCTATGCATCTATCGGTTTGGATGACATGCTTGTCGGGGAACTTCGAGACGCAATCGCGGGGAAATTGCCCGACGACCGCCTGCATGCACTTGCAGGAGGTTGGATTGAGCACTATCGGCGCCAGGGGAATACGAATGTGACACGACCTTCAGATGCGTGGCGCAGCCTAGCGCGCGCACTGTGCATCGCTGAATTCGAGGCGCTTTCGAGGGTTGTCGAGCGCGATGAGGGGGATTTCTCAGGAACCGTAGGGCATCCTTTTCTCGCAAACTTCGACACTATCTCTGAAAAACCCGAGCCGGTGAGCTTGTCAAATCTTTGGACGGATTATCTCGCATCACGGGTTCAAGCCGGGTTTATTAGAGATGGCGGCAAGCGTCAGGAGCCAGTGCTTAAAAACCTACGCCGATTCTTGAAGCACGATGACGCGAGTCGGATCACGAAGAAAGATCTGCTCTCGTGGCGCGACCATTTACTCAACGTTTGCCAGCTAAGTCCGACAACCGTCAGCGGAATATATCTTTCGACGATTCGCTCATTGTTCAAATGGGCACACGAGAATGACCGCTTAAGCGAAAACGTCGCTGCGTCTGTTCGGCAACCAAAGCCTCGTAGAACGCAAGGGCGAGAGCGCGGGTTCACCGACGTCGAGGCCCTCGCAGTCTTAAGGGCCTCTCTCGCACATCAGCCAAAGGCAAACCAATTTGGCTTCGTCCGAGAAACCTCACACATGACAGCAGCAAAGCGGTGGGCGCCACTTCTTTGTGCATTTTCTGGTGCCAGGATTTCTGAGATCACGCAGCTTCGCAAGCAAGACATACGCCAAGAAGGCGATAACTGGATCATGCGCATTACCCCCGACGCAGGCACAGTTAAGGCTGGTGGCTGGAGGGATGTGCCACTTCATCGGCAGATCATCGTCCTCGGGTTCATCAATTTTGTGAATGCTGCGGACGACGGACCGTTGTTCCACGGCGCTAGCGATCCGGAGAAGTATGCGACGGCTTCGGCGAGCGTTTCAGATGAACTGGCAAAGTGGCTACGCCGTTCGAAAATCGCACCTGAAGGAGTGCAGCCGAACCACGCCTGGAGGCACAGACTAAAAACAACTGCGCGCGAGCTTGGGATTTCAGACCGCGTTATCGACGCCATACAAGGACATGCTGGACGCACAGCAGGCGACGGCTACGGTGACGTGACCCTCAAGGCGAAAGTCAAAGCTATTGACGCCTTGCCCGACTATGACCTTTCGCGATGAATATAATCGAGAGGGAAATTATAGCTCAACGCAGGCGTAACTTGGCAGCACCAGCTACTGCTTCCAAAATAGAAAGCCAGCTTAAATCACCTCCCCTGTTTGGTGTGAAGCCCTTTTTTCAACACGGATTAGGGCATGTCGCGCCCAATTGAGTTCACCTGTTAGCGTGAGCGCGTTGGGGTTGCCAACACTGCCTCACGCTAACAGGTGAATGCTGGAATCTCATTGAACGCGACACGCTTTTGCAAGGCACATCACATACCGGACCTCGACAATGCAGCGAAGACCAGCGGAGAAATAGTTTTTTATTCGGTAACCTTAACTAGCCTCATCAAGTCTGAATAGTTGGTCACGACATCATATTTCACCTGATCTTCGTTGATCCGCCTGCCAATTTCGTCAAAGAACTTGCGCGCGCATTTAATCTTGGTTTGTTCAAGCTCGCGCATTTTCATTGACGGCAAGTCAGACTTCGTTTCAGCAACGAAATATAGATGCTTAACCCCTCCCTCTTTGAACGCGATCGCCCAGTCAGGATTATAGTCGCCCACAGGGGTGGGAATGAGGAACCCTCGTGGCAGTTTTGAATAGATGATTACTTCCGAGCTGGTATCGAGATCCTTAACAAACTCGCGTTCAACCTTGGAATCAACTATGGCATAGTCATAAACGTGGTTTTTCAGCTTATCAGTGGCCTTTTTGAAGTCATTACCGGTCTCTCCCGCTGTGAACAGTTCAGATGAATACCGCTCTTCTAATGCATCATAGGTCAGCTTTTCGATAATTGCAGTCGCCTTCTGCTCCTGGATCATATGCGACGCGTCGGCGATGAACTGTTCGGGATTCTTTGCAAATTCAGCAAATTTAACAGCCTGAATACCGCCGAGAATTTCACCGACTGTCCGGCGTGTCAGGTCCGTATTCTCGCAAATTGCACCGATCACATCATAGGAAACACGAGAATGAGCACTGGTCCCCGTTTCGGTGCGAAGCTTCCGTTGAACAAAGGCGTCGCCCGAGCGAAATTGCTCATCCGTGACACCATCAGACAGCGTGCCTTCAGTCACCAAGTATTGCAGCGGCGCAACCGACAGGTCCCGTTCCAGTCGGTCAATGCAGCTTTTGACCAGGGCGGCGCTGTCGAAATCGACCTGATAAACGGCCTTACGATTGATGCGCCGCCATAGTTCTTGAAATTCTTTGCGGTCGAAATTGTCGTTCAGTTTGTTTTTCTTCGGAGCACGCCCATTGCTCAGCATGCCATTGAGGGCGGCGCTACTGAACACCGTATCTATCAACGCAAAAGCTGCATCCCTATGTGCTTCAAGGCCTTCCGGCAACGCGGCTAGCACTTCGGACTGGCGCGCTTCGTGATAGGCTTCGGTGATGTGACCATCTTCATCCACGTAGTCGTTCTTAATCAAGAATCTCTCAAGACTTTTGGCCAGCTTTTTGTCCAGCACCAACTCCAGATCGCCGGTCTTTAGAGATTTCCCCTCGAAGTAGTCAGCATCTGCCAATTGAGGGCGGGCAGAAAGATTTTCCGCTATCTCTTTTTGCAGTCCAGTCACAAAACCTTTGTAGCTCTCGGATGCAACGACAGTCAGCACATTGATGTCATGCACAGTGGCGGGATGATCCATCCGTTCACCGTTCCGGTTGACGGCAATCCTCAAGCCCCGGCCAACCTCCTGGCGGCGCGAAATCGTGTTTTGGCTCTCGTTGTGCTTGAGCATGCACATCACAAAGACATTGGGGTTGTCCCATCCCTCCCTCAGGGCAGAGTGGGAGAAAATAAACCGCGTTGGCTCGTCAAATGATAGCAGTCGCTCTTTGTCCTTCAGGATGAGATCATAGTCGCTGGGCTCAGTCGATTGCCCGGCAAGCTCTCCGCGCGCGGCCGCCTTCGGATCCGTCATCCGCCCCTTTTTGTCGATCGAAAAGTAACCTCGGTGGGTCTTGCAAACATCGATTCCTTCAAGGTGTTTACGATATTCGACACTCTCCAAAGGCAGTTCACTCAGCAGATCGGCGACTGCCTGGGTGTATTCTTCTTCGAATACGCGAGCGTATTCCCCTTTATCGTCATCCTGATCGTAGTCCCGATACTTCACGACCTCGTCGATAAAGAAGAGCGACAGAACTTTAACGCCACGCGCAAACAACACCTGCTCGCGATCGATATGCGCGGCAATCGTTTCGCGGATCTGGATCCGGCGGATATCGCGCTCCGTCACATCGCCCGATGCCTCACCGGCGTGCAGCACATCACCATTGGTAAAGTGAACTGTATCGTCGCGCGCATCGATGTTGCTGACCGTGAAACCGCGGTAGACTTCCAGTCCCTTCGACAAATCGAACAGATCACGCCCCTGTTCCAGCTTGCGGTGCACCCGTTTGATGCCAGTCTTGGTCTTTACCTCGATATCGACGAAAGCCACTGGGGATGCGCTGGACGTGTCGATCCGATGCAGAAACAGGTATGGATTGGTTCCGCTTAGGCCCTTTGTTTCCACACCATGGACACGGATCTTCTTGACCAGCTTCTGGTTGAAGGCATCCACGGCGTCCAAACGATGCACCTTGTTATGGACTGTGCGATGGGTCGCGGAATAACGTATGATGAACAATGGGTTGAACTTCGGGAGTGCCGTTTGCGTCGCCGGCCCCTCCATTTTCTGCGGCTCATCCAAGATCAAGATTGGCCGGTTCTTGGCAATTACGTCAATCGGCCTGCGCGACTGGAAATCGTCCAACTCATCATAGATCCGCCGGTTATCTGCCCCAGACGCGTTGAACGCCTGCACATTGATCACCATAACGTTGATGCCAGAATCCGACGAAAAGCTCTCCAGCTCGTGCAAACGTTTCGAATTGTAGACGAAGGAACGGACCTTCTTGCCGTATTCCTGCTGAAAATGCTCGGCGGTCATCTCGATCGACTTTGCCACCCCTTCACGGATAGCCACGCTGGGCACCATGATGATGAACTTTGACCAGCCATAACGCTTGTGCAGCTCGAACATCGTCTTGATGTAGACATAGGTTTTGCCCGTGCCGGTCTCCATCTCAACGTCCAGATTGACCGTCGCACCGGGTTTATAGCTAGCAGGCTTCTTTTTGCCTTTGTCATCCGCAAAATAGCTCAAGCTGTCTGAAAGCGGCAGCATCGCAAGACGTTGAACCTTGGTGATGTTCTCCAGCAATCCGTCTTCAGTCAGCTTGATAGCCCCATTTCCAAAGCCTTCAACTTCCATCTGGGACTGAGCCGCGGCCCCAGGATCAACGGTGTATTTCAACGGATCCTGACGAGGTTGACCTGCAAAGCATTCAACAACCGCATCCACGGCCTGCGTCTGGTAGGGCTGCGATTTGAATTTGATTTTCATGGCAGTCTCTTTCGTAAACGAGGCGCTTCTTTCGTAACTTCTTTCGTAGAATGTTCCCGTTTCATTCGCACAGCCTCCATGATGGAACCGCCTTGGAGCCAGCGTTGAAAATCACTTTCTTACGCCGTAAGCTACCGAGAATATTACCTATTTTATTTTTCTTCTGCGTTTCATCCAACGCATCGCTGAGCTTATCCCAGAGCAGATCATCAACGTCCTTTCGTGAGGCGGCGCCGAACTCTCGTAGATACTGCACGATCCAATCCGCATAATGTTGCTCTTCGAACGCACGATGCTTGATGTAATCCACTTTCTTGGAAGAGGCCGCTGCGACAGCCGCTGACACACGGAACCGCGGCTTGCGTCCCTCAACTAACCCCTTGCGTTTGAGCGCCTGTATCGCGCTGTCTGGCACTTCCAGCCCCTTCTGCACGCGGTCCAGCGCCAGCACGTCAACCAATTTCAATCCGCCATTTTCCATCAGCACCCGCGTATAGGCGGGATCGACCACGCCACCAGAGATCGTCATCTCGACCGCATCATCCGACACTTCGTAATCCGGCATCGGCAGATAGCGCCTGCGCTGCGTTTCATACATCTGCTGGATCCCGTATCCCATCTGGTCGATCATGTTCAGCTCGACCATCGCCTGCACCAGATACGGGTTGCGGTAGCCACGGGGCGATTTATCACCGCGCACGTAATCTTCGGGCATGCCCTCGAAAAACCGGCCTGCGTTCTCGAAGACCAGCCGATCCGGCTTCTCGGTGACGATCACCCGTTGGTTCAGGCGGTAATCCTGATGGGCGATGCAATTGTGCAGTGCCTCCAGCACGACCTTCTGATCGTATTTCGACACCTCATGCGGCAGCAGTTCATCATCCGGCAGCAGACGTAGCTGGATATTGCGAATGCGTTGATACAGTTGCGAAGTCGCCAGAAGGAACGGCGGACCGAAATGCTCGTAGGCACTTTCTTGCCCCACCAGCTTCCAAGTAATCTGGGCAGGATTCGGCGACAACAGATGGGCGCTCTCACCGCGTCCCAGCAACAGCAAAGCCGCGCGGGTGACCTGGCCGCGTTGCGTGACCTTGGCACGGTCCAGCAGGGTGGCCACAGACCAGCCGCGCACCTCGTCAGGGGGAATGCGGTTCTGGTGTTTCAGGGCGAAATCACTGCGCGCGCGCTCGATGGCCGCGGGATCCAGATCATCCAGCGTCGCCCCTTCGACCAGCTGCGCGCTCCAATCCGTTGTGATCGTCTGGGCGCGGATTTCATCCAGCTTGGCGAGGCTCAAGGAGGCGAGGCTTTCGCCCGACCGCGAATAGTAATGCCCCTTCTGTAATCGCCGGATGTAATCTCCCCAAAACCGCCGTTTGAAAATTCCCCAGTTGTGAGCGGCAGGGTCAATTCCGAACCTCAAGTATTCGGAATTGGCGCTGACGCGGGACATGATGCCTGATGC
>NZ_QDKM01000014.1 GCF_003076755.1 Pararhodobacter oceanensis | reverse complement strand
CTCGACACCAAGTGATTTTAGAAACGAATTTATAGCGCACATTGCGAAACGCACTCCCCGTAATGAGATGCGAAACATCTCGCAGGGCGCGAAACGCACTACAATGTGAGGGCGGCACACCGCTTACGGATATCCAGAAGATCCTCGATATCAACTATATGGGGGTCGCACGCTGCACCAAGGCGGTGATGCCGCATATGCGCAAAGCCCGCGCTGGCCATGTGATCAACATCAGCTCGGTTGGCGGTCTGGTCGGGCAGCCGTTCAACGAAGTCTACTGCGGCGCGAAATTTGCCGTCGAGGGGCTGACCGAGGCGATGGCAAGCTATATCACCCCCGCCTTCGGCATCCATTTCACCGCCATTGAGCCGGGCGGCATTGCCTCCGAGTTTGCCAATACGGTGCTGGAACAGGTCGCCCAGACCGGCGGCATGCTAGAGGACGAATACCTGCCGATCCTGCAAAAATACATCTCGGGCTCGCAAAACCGTCAGGAGACCGGTATCTACCAGACTGCCGACGAGGTGGCCGCGGTGGTTATGCAGGTCATGGCCCTGCCACAGCCCCCGATCCGCACCCGCACCTCCGACTGGTCCGAAGCCTTCACCAGCCTCAAGACGGGGCTTGATCCCGACGGGCTCAAACAACAATCGCAAGTCGCTGAACAGTTCCTGACATAAGCCACCAGCCGCGCCCCGCGCGCCCCTGCTGTGTGGGCCGAGGCCCTCGGTCGCTTCATGTACTGGGTTATGCAGCCGGCCTAGAATTGGCGTTGTGTTTCTGTTAGGCG
This sequence comes from Pararhodobacter oceanensis, assembly GCF_003076755.1. Classification (GTDB taxonomy): domain Bacteria; phylum Pseudomonadota; class Alphaproteobacteria; order Rhodobacterales; family Rhodobacteraceae; genus Pararhodobacter; species Pararhodobacter oceanensis. The sequence continues at coordinate 41,530 of NZ_QDKM01000014.1, read as the reverse complement.
GCTTTCGGTTATTCTTCGCCAGCAGCGAAGCCACCCAGTTACTATCTATCAATCATGCTGGCTATTAACCCCATCACCAGCATGATTGCTCATCAACCACGCCAACGGAAATTGGTTAACATGGCCACATTGGTCGCATTCAAGATTCTCAGTAACAAAGAACATCGGGACAGTTCGCTTCCTCAGTCGAACACGCTCATTGCAAACTGGGCATTTCATCAGCCCACCAAGTGTTTCATTTATACTGCCCGCAATTTCTGAGCGCCCCTTGAGGAACAAAGCCTGGTAAGTTCCTGCAGCTCTGATGCTTAGCTGTTTCAGATAATCATCCGCTGGGAAATGCATTCGTTTTAGCAACTCAACTTGCATCAAGTGTATGCAAAGCAGAACATAAGATATTACCTGATACGACGATTCATAAACATCGTTTTGCCTTGGATCTTTGAAAATGAAATTTAGGTTATAGGCTTCTGTCTTAATGCTAGAGTTTCGTGTGACCAGATGCATTGCCTTGTCGAAAAGACCAGCAAAACCGGATGGGTTTTCGAAATCGAATAGATATGCATACAACACGTCCGCAGATAGAAAATCTAAATCAGAACATTTCGCAATTGCCGCTTCGATTGCCAACCTCTTGGCTGTGCGGTGGAATCTACGACCATCAAGAAAGTCAACAGGATCGGTTTTAAATTTCGTGAAGAATTTTTCTTCGTCTGCACACAGCAGAGCGATGAGAGGCATTCCCTCATTGAACGGCTTTCTAAGACACGCGAACGCAAGTGTGAACTTACGCTTTTCCAAAGCGGTCAGGCCTGCATGAATGAAATGAAGCATATCTGGCAACAAAGCAGCACAGATGTGATTGACCATTAGTCTGCGCTCTTCATCTGTCCTGCCAGTGACAGAAAGAAAATCAATCGGATCGGATGCTTCCCTTAATGCTTCGATATCTTTTTCCGTCTCGATTTTAATTTGAATATGCCCAGCGCGGTGGCGTTCCGCCGCTGAAGTCAAATGCGCAATCAGATCATGCAAATAAAAAGAAAATTCATGCGCCGCCCACTGCCTTTTGGGAATGTTTCGCAGGCGATCTTCGCTGAGGTATCCGATTTGCGGCATTACTCTACCTCCAAGATGATCCAAGAAAATTCAGCGCAGCAAAGCTGCTTTGCGAGGGTCTTCGGGTCAACTCTACCTCATGCCGCTTCACAAGCAATACAGCCGTCCATATCTAATGCGAACAGAACGTCTTGCGCCTTCGCAGGCGCCCCCTATCTGGCGTTTGTGTCCGCTTCACCAACCTCCGCCTCGCACCCCGTCCATCATTTGATTGACGCGTGATCGCGCCGGGGTTAGGCAGCACCCTATGGAAAACACGACGATCATCGCAATCACTTGGTGGCTGGCTTCCTGACAGGGTGGCCGGATGACCAATCGCAGTCCGAGGCCGCCGCATGGGCGGCCTTTTGTTTTCCGAACCTCCCGATGCGCGGCCTCTCATTTTATGAGAATAGGCACATGAACATATCAACCATTCTGACCGGCGACCGCACCACCGGGCCGCTGCATATCGGGCATTACGCGGGCTCGCTGGCAAACCGGCTGCGCTATCAGGACAGCCATGAGCAATTCCTGCTGCTGGCCGATACCCAGGCGCTGACCGACAACGCCCATGATCCGCAGAAAGTGCAGCGCAACGTGATCGAGGTTGCGCTGGATTATATGGCCGTGGGCATTGACCCCGCGCGCAGCACGATCTGCCTGCAATCGCATTTACCGGCGCTGGCCGAACTGTCGATGCTCTATCTGAACTTCGTCACGGTGGCGCGGCTCGAACGGAATCCGACGATCAAGGACGAGATCCGCGCGCGCGGGTTCGGGCGCGATATTCCCGCCGGTTTCCTCTGTTATCCGGCGGCACAGGCGGCGGATATTACCGGTTTCAAGGCGACCCTCGTGCCGGTCGGCGAGGATCAGGCCCCGCTGATCGAACAAACCAACGAGATCGTGCGCCGGATCAACGCCACCGCGGGCCAATCCGTGCTGCCGCACGCGCAGGCGATCATCCCCAAGGCGGGCCGATTGCCCGGCATCGACGGCAAGGCGAAAATGTCGAAATCCACCGGCAACGCCATTCCGCTCTCGGCATCGCCCGACGACATCCGCGCCGCGGTCAGGGCGATGTTCACCGACCCCAACCACCTGCGCGTCCAAGACCCGGGGCGCATCGAAGGCAATGTGGTCTTCACCTATCTCGACGCCTTCGACCCCGACCAAAACGAGCTTGCCGAACTCAAGGCGCAATACCAGCGCGGCGGGCTCGGTGATGGCAAGATCAAGGCACGTCTGGAGGCCATCCTTCAGGAGCTCATCGCCCCGATCCGCGCGCGCAGGGCGCAGCTTTCCAAGGACCGGGGGTATGTGCTTGAGGTGATCAAGGACGGCACCGAGCGGGCGCAAACACGCACCGAGGCAACAAAACGCGACGTGGTCAGCGCCTTGGGCCTGTTCCAGCTATAGGCGAGCAACCGCGGGCGAGCCCGATCCCCCGATCTCGCCCGCACCCTACAAACCCACCGCTCCGCCCTATCGACCGCGCAGCGAAGGCCCCCGCCAAGGACCGTGACGTGCCATCTGGACAGGACGACGAGAGCCAGCATTGAGCTGCTCTCAACGCCCCTGCCAAAGGGCGGGATGTGTGGACCCTCTGCGCCTGCAGATTGCGGCGCAGAGGTTCACTCACCCAAATCGGCCTCGCATGGCTTAGCGTTAGCCCCTTATTTCCACGGCATAACGAGATACTTCTCACCCGTTTTCATCGCGCGGTAGTCGGTCACCGCGTCCTTGGTCAGCATCTCCTCGAGGCTCACCCGCTTCTTGTAATGGCTGGCAAAGGTCGTCGTCAGGTTGTTCAGCACACGTTTGCGCATCCGGCCCATGGTTTCCATGCCGACCGATTGCAGGAAGGGGAACAGGAGCCAGCCGGACAGGGTCCAGCCGAAGCCGTAGCTTGGCGACAGGATCGTCGGTGAAACGTCCAACCGACCGTAGATGAACATCCGCTTTTGCTGGTTGGAGCCATAGCGCGAGAACTCGCTCATCTTGCCAACCGCGACCTGTTCCATCGCCTTGAAAACACTATCGACCGATTGCCCGCCGCCGATCGGATCGAAGCCATAAAAGGCGCCGGTGTCGTCGATTGCCGAGCGCAGCTGCTCCCTGAAACCATCAGCGGAGGAGTTGACCACATGGGTCGCGCCCAGCTTCTGCAGCAGGTCAACCTGCTCCTCTTTGCGCACGATATTGACCAGCCCGATGCCGTCTTCATTGCAGATCCGGGTCAGCATCTGGCCGAGGTTAGAGGCTCCGACCGTGTGCAGGATCGCGTTTTGCCCGTCGAGCTTGGCGTTTTCCACAAAGCCGAGCGCGGTCATCGGATTGACGAAACCGCTGGCTCCGTCCTCGGCTGAATAATCGCCCAGCGGCAGGCACATGGCGGCCTCGGCGATACAATATTGGCTGTAGGCATTGCCAGGCACACAGGCGACCCGCTGCCCCATCAGCGCCTTGGCCATCTCGCCATCGCCGGTTGCGACGACCGTGCCCGCGCCTTCATTACCGGCAGGGAGTTTCAACCCGTGACGCGCCTTGGAGCCTGAATTGAACGGCTCGGGCATCTGGGCCACGTATTTACCGGGCGAGTATTCGGCGTTTTCCAGATCCGCCGCACCGGTCAGAATGGCCAGATCCGAAGGGTTGATCGGCGCTGCCTCCATCTTCACCAGCACCTGATTGCCGGTCGGATTGGGAAAACGCACATCCTCGATCGCGACGGTGAGCCTGCCATTGCTTTCCAATGTGGTGAATAGCTGCTTGCCGGTGGTGCTCATGTCGATATCTCCAGATTTCGGTTTCAGAATGCACAGATAGGTCCAAGGGATCGCCCCTTCCAGAGGGACCCGACGACAACTTGCAGCCAGGGCTCTTTAGTGGACTTGGAGGGCCTCGGCACTGCAATCGCCGCGGCTGGACAATCCCCCTCGAACTGGCGGTGCTGAAAGGTAGGATTTTCTCGGCAAGAGATCCGAACCGTGCCGCGAACACGGGATCAGCAGCTCTGATCTCTACACCATCGAAAGCACTGGTAGGCCCGGAGGGATTCGAACCCTCCATAACCTTATATATTCCAATTACTTACACCGAATTCTGGCACGCTGGAACGCACTCATTCTGGCACAAGAAAGCTCATCGTGGCAGTTGAACATTAAGGCACACGATAGCGTTTCTATTTCAGCGAGCGGGCACCTTGAGTCCGGTGTCCGCTCAGTAAAACGGGAAACGGCTGAACTTCTCTGCGCCGCCGCCTCATCCCGCGTCGAGAAGAGCCCGCAGGGCGCGGACGCGGCTTGGGGTCACTTTTGGGTCACTCCCCGCAGAGATGACTCTGATGAATTCGATCCAATCCTTCTCGTTCGTGGTGAGCGATTCCCATGGCCCCGCTGGGGCCGTCGGTATCGTAAAAACAGGTTCGTTCATTTGCCGAATACTCCTCTGAGTGCTGCACGCGACCGCGCGGTCAGTCTGGGGTCTGAATTGTCGGATACATTGCGCAGCTCGGTGAGCCAAGTGCGCTCGTTAACCGTGGTGGGGGTGCCGAAGATGTCGGTGATTGCTTGCGCAGCGGTTGCGCCCACCGCCTGATCGAGGGCAAGCCGCATCAGATATGCGGGATCGACCTCAAGCGCCTTTGCTAGGGATGGCACCCGGTCAATTGGCACCTTGTTTCGCCCGTTCTTGAGAAATGTCATCATGTTGGCGTTGGGAAAACCAGCCTCGGACGCAATCTCGGCCTGTGTTTTCCTGTGCGACAGGTCGCGGATACGATCTGCGATCAGTCGAGCGGTAGGGGTGTTCTGGTATGGGTTCATTGAGATCTCGCTGCGGTGAATGGTTGCAGCACCTACTTACCGCATCACCACAGCACGGTCGGGTGGGACTTTCATCTGTCGCGTTGGGACTTGCAAAGAAACCGAAGTCCTAGAGAAAAACCGCAGCGGTCATGGGGGTGCAAGCGGTGCCAGCCATGCGGGGCGCTTCAACCCTCCACGTATCGCGCAGATCGCGTAGCGCGGGCGAGGGTGTGTGAGTGCGCCAGCAGTTGGGCGGCATCGCATATGTCCCGGTATTCTTATCTCATGCTCTCGAACACCGGCAATTGACCTCAGGAGGTAGACGGCGTGTGCCCGTCCATGTCTGCCGTGGGTGCCACGACGGAAAAACATTCGTGCGGAAGGACGCAAATTGTTGCAAATGTTCCCAAATCCTATAAATGTTCCTATAAGAGAACATTTATAGGATTGCTGGGCCTGTCCGAGCCGTATGCAAAAACCCCCTAACGGGAACATTTATAAAAGAAGAAGACCGTCTATGAGCACACTTACCAAGGCTGTTGGTTACATACGGGTATCAACGGAGAAGCAAAACGACGGAGATCACGCCCTTGAGAGACAGGCAGAGGAAATTCGAAAATGGTGCGCAACTCGCCGGATTAGTCTGTTAGCCATCTTTGACGATACCAGCTCCGCAACTCACGATCTCAGCGCGGAGCGCCGTCCTGGGTTGAGGGATGCATTGGCGTCTGCAACGCGTGAGAACGCCTGCTTGATTGTGCCTGAGCCAACCAGGCTGTTTCGCAACGCTGCAGCTGCAGGCAATTGGCTCGATAAGCACTCTGTTCCGGTCGGCTCCGTCTATCACGATGCAGTGCTGGACAGGCAACAGATACTGACGGCAGTCGAAAGCGGTGAGGCATTTGCGCAGGCGACCCGAGATGGAACCGCGAAGGCACTTGCTGAGAAGCGCAACTCAGGGGTCAAACTTGGTTCGAAAACAGATCGTTCGGCGGCCAATGCTGCTTCGGCAAAAGCACGGGCAATAAAATCTGATAATCTCGTCGACGAAATAGCATCGATCCTTTTGCAGAATCCAGCGTATCGAGGCCTGAACAACGAAGGACTTGCAGCTATACTAAATAGTCGCGGAATTCTCACAGGCGCAAACAATCCGTGGACTCGCGATACGATCAAGCGTCATCGCGTGCGCGCGAAAAAGCGACTTCTGGAATGGGAGACGGATGTGGAGGATGATGACGTCTCGGTGGTCGAGCTTCCGAAGCAGACTGTCACGTCGGAGCCAGCGCCTTCACCTATTGCAACCTCGCCCCAAACGCACGCCCCTACGCCTGACACTACTCCGGTTGTCGAGCAAGAAGACGATGAAGATGCCGAGATGAAGAAAAATCCCTTTTTTGGAATGTTTTAACCAATGGCAAGCAATGCTTCGGTCGGGAAAACCACTTCTCGGCCAAGCGATCGAGGCTCGCCGAGGCGTCCGACCCACAGGGCGCTCAGGGCGCTGCGTGGGTGACACCTATTGGTCACGCATACAGCAGTGACGCCCGTCAGTGACGCCCTCAGGGCCTCTGTGTGGGTGCCTGTGTTTCCACCTCAGGCGCGATGAAGCGGCATGCCACAAGAACTACCGGTCAATCCAAGTTGCGCTAGGCCTCTGCCGTCTCTGGTAGTTGGCGCCGTGCGCCATGCGGAGTCTTCGACGCTGGCGGCTTGATGGCCCGAAAGGAGTGCTTGCCGGGTGATCCACCTTAGAAAGCACTCCAAGCCTAACGCAGCCCCGACGCATAACCCGCGCTTTCGCGAGGCGCCTTAATGTAGGAAGTCGATGCGGATTAGGAACCCACAAATCTAAATCGATGACCTGCATCGACAGTTGTCATGATTATAAAATATCTGGACAGGGCCTTCGAGCAGATGCAAGATTTCTTTCGAATCAGCGTCTGCTTGCCTGGTTCACTACCGACTGAATCTTGATTGGTATTTTTTTAATTTGCTTCGGAGGCACATAAATGAGGCTGATGGTTTTTGCGCTTTGCGCCTGTATTTCTGTATTTTCGGTGACTGCGACGCCGGTGAGTGCGCAGAATTGGCGGTTGAACCCATCTTACGGCACCGCCTCGCTGAACTGGAACTTCCGACCGGACCCGCAGACTCAAACTGTTCAGGCCGGTGGTGATAACCATTTTAGCGGCAGCAGCGGGTGCCCCTACGGAGGTTGGTTTGCCAGTGCGCCGGATTATCGGCTACACTACAATGCGGGGCAATACAGTCTGACATTCTATGTGCGTGCGCGAGGCGACACGATGCTTTTGGTCAACGATCCGACGGCAACGTGGTATTGCAATGATGACGGTGATGGTTTGGATCCGGTCATCCGTCTCAATAACCCGCGATCAGGGCAGTATGACATCTGGGTAGGCACCTACGGGCGCACCCGCGTGCGGAATGCAGTGCTGCATATATCTGAATACTGATGAAGCGGCGGCGGCCCTGATCCTCGGGTAAGGCGGCCTTCGGTGCGCTTTGGTTCAACTCGACGGCCCAAGTGGTCCGGAGGTCGGCATGCCGGTGGAACTCAAGCTTCAAATTAGAGGATTGGCACCTGACGATTTGCCCGCCGCGGTGGCTTTGTTGGCCGCGGCGATGTGCGACAATCCGTTGCATATCCGCGTTTTCGGGGCTGATCCCACGCGACGCCAGCGGCGATTAGCCGGATTTCTCGAGATTATGGTCGACTATATCCACGAGCGCGGCGAGTTTTTAGGGGCCTTTCACCAAGACGAATTGATCGGTGTTTTGGGGCTGATTGGTCCGGGTCTGTGCCGGCCCAGCCTGCGCGACCGCGTCGAGATCGGGCGCGGGTTTATGTTCAGACTGCCGCCGACCACGCTCTGGCCACTCTATCGCTGGCTGACGATCTGGGCGCGCCATGATCCCGACGCGCCACATTGGCACATCGGCCCTTTGGCGGTGCACGCGGACTTCCGTCGGCGCGGCGTTGGGCGGCGTTTGATGGCGGCGGGCTGTCGGCGGGTCGATGCCTGCCACGCGCCCGCTTGGCTGGAGACCGATCTGCCGATCAATGTCGCATTCTACCAAACGCTGGGGTTTTCCAAGGAGGGCAGTGTCTCGGTGCTCGGCATGCGCAATTGGTTTATGTATCGGCCGGTGGGGCAGAGCTAAGGCGTGGCCGGTATTGATTGCCTAATCGCCTGTGATGCCCGCCACGGGCGCGCTCAGAGACTCTGCGCGGGTGTGGATGACGCTATCTCGGCGCGCTGATCCACGCCGAGAAAGCTCAGCTATGCCAGATCGCGCAAGGCCTCCGCCGTCTCCGGCATCTGGCTTAGCGCCTCATCCAGCGCCTCGCGCCAGGCAGAGCCTTTGGCGCGGGCGGTCTCCCAGGCGTCGAGCAATGCGTAGGGGTCTTCATCTTTCAGCACCGCGATTAGAAACGCCGCCTGCGCCCGGTCCTTGTGCGCCTTGAGCGCGTCATCACCGCCCCGACGGCGCACCGACACGATCAGCTTGTGGATCGCGTAGCGTTCGGCGCGGGGGATCTGGATCAGGGCGCCTTCTCGGTAGAGAAGCGGCACGGTTAAGGGCTCGGCAATCAGGTAGTTGAGGAAATGCAACGACTGCGCGCTGACGCCAAGCGCGGGGAGGTCACGCAGCTCTTCGTTTTCACGAAACGAGGGTGTCAGGAACTCGACCAAAGTCTGCTGCCGGGTTTGCTTCCAGCGCCAGGCCTTGCGCTTGTCGGTCGAGGGCAGCGGCTCGAAATCAAGGCTTTTGAACACCTCGCCCAGTGTGGGATCGACTTGGTCATCGACGGCCAGCGACAGGCGCTCGAAGCTGGCGATATCGATGTCATTGGTCTGCGCGGCCTGATCAGCGCCGATCTGCACGCCCAAGACGCCCTCGTAGTGCCGAAAGGCCTGCGTGCCGACAACCGTGCCGCCAAGACGAAACACCCCCGCCTTCGCCATCGCCATCAGGATCTGCCCGGTGGCAAGGTCAGGGGTCAGGTAGCCTTCGCTGCGCAACAGGCGGATCAGGCGGCTGGTCTCGACCTTGCGAGCCTTAGCCGCGTCGCGCAGGGCCTCGTAGCGTTCCAATCGGCTGCGAAGCTCGTCGGTATCCTCACCGATGTAGCGCTCAACGATCTGATCTCCTTGGCGAAACCGGTCATACCAATACCCCCGTTCCTCGCGTTTGCGCAGCGTGGGCTTGCCGCGCAGATCCGAAGCCACGGCCTCACCGAGTAGGCGGCGAAGATCCTGCCACGCGGATTGTCCGATCAGGGAGTGGTGCTTCATGAGGGGACTCCGGTTGATGCCACACGAGAGATTCGTTGTGTGGTATACGGCATGGCGCCGCAAATTGCCACACAAAGTATTTATTGTGTGGTATGGTGTTGCGCAAGAGTATTCCGGCCCGTCGAGGCAGCGGGCAACGCCAAAGGAGACACGCCATGCTCACCCAACAGCGCCTGCGGGCGGTGCTTCGCTACGATCCCACCACCGGCCAGTTCACCTGGGCGCGGGGGCTCAGGGCGGGTCGGATCGCCGGAACCATCCATGACTCGCGCGGCAGCTTGAAGGTTTCGATCGATGGCAAGCGATACCCGCTGCACCGGCTGGCATGGTTCTGGATGACGGGATTGATGCCCCGGTGGAACATCGAGCATATCGATGGAGTGCGGAGTAACAATCGCTGGGCCAACCTGCGTGAAGGCGACCGCGCGCAGAAAAGAGATCATCGCACGCCCTATGCTGAACCGACCGGACGGCGAGGCGTTGTCCGCATCGGGGATCATTTTGAAGCGTTGATCGTAGCTGAGGATGGCGTGCTCAACCTCGGTAGATTTTCTACAGCCAAAGCGGCAGAGAGCGCAATCTCTGGACGGTTACGCACAGTCGTGAGCGACAGTCTATAAGGCAAATAGCAGCGTGACAGGTTAACATTCGTGCCGAGTGCGTTAACGAAACTGTCCATACGTCAGGCAGATGTGTTCACACGGGTAGGTTTGACGGCCAAAACGCGGTCAGAAGGTTAACATTCGGTCGGAAAACGGTGTGGGCTGACCTCAGAACGTTAAGCCCAACGCAAAGCGAAACCCATATTTATAAGGGCATACACTTGCGCGCTTAACACGAAGTTTACGTTTTTGAGCCGAAAATTCAAATTCCCCCGAAGAGACGGATGAAAGGACAGCACCTCGGATCGAAATTCGGCGCGGACAAATCGAAAGCAGCTCGCTCGAGGTCGGACCCAAATGGAGCAAGGACGATGGGATTTGGCACGGGACAACCAGGGGATCGGTCATGATCGGAGGTGGTCAAATCCTGCGCCATCCCAATCCTTCTCTCATATACTATAACTATACTACTTGAGTAATTGACTGTTGATATATGATGAAAACCGGATCGGGATTAGACCACCCTCGGTCCCGGCATGGCGCTGAGTGCGTTGAGCGCATAGGGCGGTCACTGGCTGGCTCCACATTGCCTCTGCACCTCGGGCTCGTTTCTGGTGAAGGCGCGACTCAGCGACCGCCCTGGCGCGCCTATGAGGTGCTTGTGGGTGAGGGCTAACTAGCTTTGCCGCTGCGCCTTCGCTGAAGCGTGTATCGAATCGGTGGAGGGCTTATCAGGCGCTTCGGTCCTCCGTCGATCTCGGCGGCCGCCCTAGACCTCCGGCATCTTGCGCGATGCTGTCTCAGGCGCAACGCAGGCGTTCCTGATGATTACGGTTTGCTGGCGAGGGGGCTTCGTCCGTTCTTGGCGTCAACAACTGGATCGGCAGGAAGCAGGCATTCGCGACACCGGCCATGAACGGCATCTGTGCGCAGATAGTGTCCTTGGCAAACTGGAGGTTACATTACTAGGCTGCAGTTGCGTTGTAGAAATGCATATGATCCTAATGCCCGCCTGCACCACCGCGTCGTCTGTCCACGGCTCCGAGAGTTACATAAGACTATGGGAAGACCTTTCTATGCTTCAAGCGCTCATCGAATTCTACAATAGTTTCCCGGATAGCTTGCTAAGCGTCTTCGGCAAAAGACGATCTGAAATTTCTCCCGACCTGCTCGATAGGCTCACTCAATATCGAGATGTTCAAATACACAACCTATCCCAGGCGGAGATTTTTCAAATCGATGACGAAGCCGAGGCAATGCTGGCTGGCTTGATGAATGAAATGTCGAGTGAAGCTCTGGAGGACACGTTTCAACACGTTAAACTGCCGTTTCCTGCAATGATAATTGAAAAGAGAACACCAGTCCTAGATTTTATGGGAATAGGGCTTTTGACGCAAATAGATGCTGCGATCGAAGCTCAGTTTCATGCGGTCCATACTGGTGGGTTAATGCCCAGCTTGACAATAATTAGCACAGACAGCTTTCCGTTTAAAGTCACCCCTACACCGACGGCAGATTTAGCGAGTGTAGTTTCAAGCATAACCAACCTTTCTGGCGGCATGGTGCAAGACCGGACCAATGCACTCACCTTGCTCTCAATGGGTGTCGGGATAGCTACTCTTCTGAAATATAAGGGTATGCTTGAGGTGGAAAAAGGATCGGCTTATCCTCGCGCGGAACGCCGTCGCGCCGAAAGGGCCGGACGCCCCTTGCCAGATATCCGTGTTTCAAAGATTAGTTTGGGCCAAGCAGGCCGAGGCCAGCTGGCCGCTATGAGCCGAGATCGGAACCATGATCCGGCCGTAGAAGGTAAGCGCCGCGCGCACTGGGTTCGCGGCCATTGGATGCGAACCGCCGCCGGTGGCCTAAGTTTCAGAACCCCACATATTCGCGGAGCTGGTCCTGTTATCCATCAAGAGCGCCGCGTAACGGAATAGGCGGTAGCAAACAACCTGTTTGAATCAGGGGGCAAAACGTATTCGGCACAAACCGGCCCTTCGCGCTGGAAGCAAGGAGTGTTCCCTAGGGGGCGATCACGATTTGAATTTGCATTGCAGTGTGTAAGCGACTCGGTTCTAAAGTGTCGCCGATTCCGAAATTAGGGCGGTCAGTGCGGCGGTGAGGGTAGAGCCGTTCTGGAGCTTCTTGCTCACCGGCCGTATGTCATCGCAGAGACATAGAATTGCAGGTTAGTGTTTGTCGAGGAACGGCTGCGTGACGTAGCGCGTTGATTGGCCCGGTAAACGCTCGCAGCATATGATGGCCCGAGCCGATACACGTCACAAGAAAGCCCACACATGGCAGCAGATAGTCAAGATACACCGATACAGATTTCTCAGCAGCGGTTCAAGCTGCGGGTCTGGATGACTTCTCGGCTTTGGGCGCAGGTGATGCTGGGCATGGTCTTGGGGTTTGGCCTTGGCTTACTGCTGAGCGAGTCTGCAGGGCTGATAGACCCTGAAACCGCCGAGATTGTCGGGCATTGGCTGGCCATGCCGGGACGCATATTTCTGGCGTTGATCGCGATGGTGCTGGTTCCGCTGATCTTCTCGTCGATTGTGGGCGGACTGTCAGGGGCAGGGTCCGGCGAGGAGTTGCGCTCGGTTGGCTTGCGGCTCGTGGCCTTCATCCTTGCGACCACGACAGCGGCGGCACTGATCGGGGTTGCGCTTGCGCAGTGGCTGCGGCCCGGTGTCGGGTTGGCCGGGTTTTCGCAAGGAACCTCCGCCGACACACCGTCCTCGAACGGCGAAATGCCGGACCTGCCGGACCCGCCCGCGCAGGTCTCGGTGCCTGATATGATTGTGGAAATTCTACCGACGAACCCCACCGCCTCGATCGTGCAGGGCGACATGCTGGCCGTGGTGGTTCTGGCGTTGCTGGTTGGCATCTCGGTCACGCAGGTGCAGCCGGTGCGCGCAAAGCCCTTTCTCGCCCTCATGGATGCCTTGCTGTCGATCTCCATGAACATCGTGAAATGGGCGATGTTTCTGGCACCCTTCGCGGTCTTCGGATTGATGGCGCAGCTGGTGATGCGGATGGGGTTCGAGACCATGATTGGCATCTCGGGCTACGTCGGAACCGTGCTGCTGGGGCTGGCGCTGCTACTGGCCCTATATCTGCTGATCGCTTTCGTCTTTGCACGGATCACGCCTATGCGGTTTGTGAAGGCCGCAGGCAGCAATCTGCTGCTGGCGTTCTCGACGTCCAGTTCCTCGGCGGTGATGCCGGTGACAATCCAGTCCGCGCGACAGCTCGGTGTGCCGGAAAATATCGCTAATCTGGTCGTGCCCTTGGGCGCAACGATGAATATGGCCGGCACCGCGTTGTATCAGGCGGTGGCGATCTTGTTCCTGGCGCAACTCGCCGGCATTGAGCCGACACCGGTTGAGATCGCGGTAGTGGTTGGGACGCTTGTCGCCTCCAGCATCGGCGCACCTGGCACACCAGGGGTGAGTATCGCCATTCTGGTCAGCGTCGCCACGAATATGGGGATCCCGGTCGAGGGCATGGTGATCATCCTGGGCGTTGACCGGTTGCTCGACATGTGCCGGACCTCGGTCAATGTCACCGGCGATCTGGTCGCGTCGGTGCTGCTGCGGTCTGTCGGGCGAGAACCGGCGCGGGCGAGTTGAATTTGGTTCGCGCCTCGCGCCGACAGAATAGAATCGCACGCTAGCATTGGTCGGGTAGTTGCGCACTGTATCGCAGCAAAAACGCCCGGTGCGCGGCATCACAGTCGTTAGCAGAGTAAAGTCTCCTTGAGCTCCCTACCGCACACTTGTTTCTTGAGGTCCCCAGAGTGCACACGCGCGCCGGCCTTGGTGGAACTACTCGAGTTGATTTACAATAATAAGCTGGCAGAACGCATATATAGCGATAGCTCTATTGCACAACTCATGCGAAACCGTTATCCTGCAATCGCAGATTACTTTAGGGCAATCTGAAAGCACAAAGCACATCATATCACAAAGCACTCATCAATATACCAGCACCGTAATTACCGCCGGCACCGGGAACATGACCGGGCAGCGAGTCGTCTAGCTGGAGACGCAGGAAAGATTGCTTTGGATCGCCCCCCGGTGGAGAACATCGGACGCCCCAAGTAGTTGCCGCCGGCCCTTTGGGCGAAATGGCACAGCAAGACGGTTGCTCTGTGCGGTGAACTTCGGTTCTGGGCCACAACAACCGATCGCGGTTCGGTCGTTGGTGAGCCGGTCGCGATGCGCAGTCGTGAGACTGTAACCGCTTGGTCGAAAGACCGGGAAGCGGGGCGCTGTCAGGTCAATGGAAGCCACCTGATGTCACGAGCCCTTCACAACCTGTTAGACGCAGATTCCCCCTCAAGGTGACATGGATTGGCGTTCGTGTTTCCCTTTGGGGGGAAAGACCTATTTCCGCAGCTATTAGGTGAAGAAAAAGGAGTGGTTACCGGTCCTCACAAGGAGTGATCTGTGTTTCTCTGCTGTTGAAGTGGATGCGGAGGTCAGAGATGGGCAAACCACATCCTGTCGAGCTACGTTAATGCGTTGCAGCGCGACAAACAAGATGAGAATCCAGCGTCAATCAGGTTGAGAATCCTTGGTCGCGACAAAGGGACGATGACGGTTTCCATTGTCGCGGGCAAGGGGTTTGTCGCTCGTGATTGACGCGCTCTTCTCACCCAGATTGTCGCGCTACACGCCGTTGCACTTGACGAGCGGGGAGGTGCGCATACCTAATCGGTCCGGGACCGAGATGCTTGGGCGGAAGCACGGGGCGTTACCTCTCCACGGGCTTGACAGGCGGCGACAAAGCTGCGGCGAACGCCTTTACGCTCATCGAAACCGCTCGCATGAACGGCGCAAACCCCGGAGCCTGGCTTGCCAGTTTTCTCGAGGACGTCGCCGATCCCAAGATGACGACCGCACTCCTCGACGGCCTGATCCACCGCTGCCACACCCTCAAAACCGGCAAGACAGCTTCCACTTCAAAGCAAACGCATCCGTCGCGGCACGAGAGAAGCGGGAGGGTATTGATGTCTTGCCCCCAGACTGCCCCTCGAAAACATAACCTCAAGGTCGGTCAGTTCTCGATGGAAAACCTGGGTCACTTCCGCGTGGAAATCTACAGTTAGCAGCCTCGGGAGAGGCCTGAGATAGATGGCGATCCAAAATAAAATCGGCAAATGTGCTGGCGGCCCCAATGGAGAACAGGCTCGAATTACGAATGGCCTTGAAAAAAGGGCAGGTCATGAGGGCTTCAGGGATGATTTCGAATGGCCTGAGCGCACCACTGACTGTTAGATTGTGGCTTTTTGGTGACTTTTCACCACACATATCCATTATTATCAATGAGTTAAGAATGTAAATTTGCCGCTCATTTGCCGGGCGACAGGAGGAAAAATCGTGTTTATTAGTAGGTTTGCTCGCTGCAATTGCAGTCGCCACAAGCATTCTCCGGCTGGCTCCCTACTTGCCACGAAACGTTCCTAGGAGGTTCAGAAATTAACGAACGCCCAAAGTCGACCATCCTCCACTGCATCGAAAGCACCGAAATGAAACCTGACACTACGAAGAAACCTGACCCCGCAATGCTACTCCTGTTGGCGATTAACAGCACCAGCGCCCAGACCGAAGCCTTCATCAGCGAGGTTGCGTGATGACCCTAAACCCGTTGCTACAAAATTTGGTTCATCTGACTGCCGAGCGATATTGCAAGACGCCGCGCGACCAGTATCTGCCCCGCGCAAGTGCTCTCGAAAAGATGTCCCACTACGACCGCACCGCATCGCTCGCCCGCCACAGGCGGCGCCTTGAAAGTGAAGTAGCTCGCCGAGTTCTCAATACTAGCGTTGGTCGCAGGCAGTTCTTGAAATCCGCCCGCGCGCGCATGAACCGGCTTGAACAGCTTGAGCGATCCTTCGGTATCCGGCTTGACGAAAATGGTCGGCGCGCTGCCTGACCGACGCAGGCACCTTGAAGGTGCCTGCATTTTCCGGCACCTCGGGGCGATGGGCTGAGGTGTGATCCGTGATACTTTCTCGCTAACCCGATTGTCCGACAATCTCGCATCAGAGCCATGCCGACTTACTTGCCTGTGCCCTCGCCGCCAAGGTTCTGCTCTGCTTATGGATCTTGACCCAGAGGCAGGTCAGGGTCGATTTTTCATGTTTAGCCAAGCTTGAAGGGCGCACGGAATCACCGGCCCAAAGTTGCTGATCACATTGCACATTTACGCCTTCCAGATAAGGTGTGGATAAGTCAACGTTATCTGGTAATGGAGCTCAACTTTGCGGATAATCGACAACACTACGACCCTCTTGGGCGACGACCTCAAGCGCGAGCTAACTGGGGGGACGAAACTCCGTGTCGCTGCGGGTTGTTTTTCGATCTACGCTTTTGAGGCCTTAAGGTCCGAGTTGGAAAAGTTGGACGAATTTGAGTTCCTTTTCACTGAACCGACATTTGTGGCAAACGGCGCGATTGATCGCATCAAAAAAGAGAAGCGCCAATTTTTCATTCCGAATGGGCGCTCCAGTAGTGTTCTGTCGGGTAGCGAGTTCGAAATCCAATTGCGCAACAAAATGACCCAGCGGGCAGTGGCCCGTGAGTGCGCTGATTGGATACGTAGGAAGGCACGTTTTAAATCAAACGCTACCTCTGGTCCAATGCAGCAATTTGCACATATTCAGAAAACCGGAGCGCATACAGCCTACATGCCGCTCTCTGGCTTCACCGCTGTTGATCTAGGATATCAACAAGGAAACGCAGTTTCAAATTACACACAAGTAATGGATGAGCCTCAATTTGCGCAAACTTACCTGAATCTGTTTGACCAAATCTGGAACGACGATGAAAAGTTAAACGACGTGACTACTGAAGTATTGGAGTATATCGAGGCGGTATATCAGGAAAACTCAGCGGAACGAGTATACTTCATGATCCTCTTTAATCTATTCAGTGATTTTTTGAGCGAGATCGATGAAGACGTTTTGCCAAAGGATCGCACTGGGTATCAGGAAAGTTTGGTGTGGAAAAAGCTGTTCAATTACCAACGAGATGCCGCTGTCGGTATCATTAACAAACTTGAGACCTACAACGGTTGTATTCTTGCGGACAGTGTTGGCCTTGGAAAAACCTTTACGGCCCTTGCTGTCGTCAAATATTACGAACTGCGCAACAAAGACGTGCTCGTCCTTTGCCCCAAGAAGCTCGCGGACAATTGGCGAAATTACAATGCAAATCTGACCACGAACATTTTTGCAAAAGACCGGTTCCGTTACGACGTCCTGTCCCACACTGACCTATCTCGGACATCAGGTGAATCTTTCGGGATGCGTCTCGATCGTGTAAATTGGGGAAATTACGATCTGGTTGTCATCGATGAGTCCCACAACTTCCGGAACAACGACGTATATAAGGACCGTGAAACTCGATACCAGCGATTGATGGAGAAGGTCATCAAGGCGGGGGTGAAAACAAAGGTTTTGATGCTATCAGCCACGCCAGTGAATAACCGCTTCACGGATCTGCGAAACCAGTTGGCTTTGGCCTATGAAGGACATTCGGACGCGCTCAGTAAGAACCTCAAGACCAAGACCAGCGTAGAAGAAATATTTCGCCGTGCTCAGGCGGCATTCAACATCTGGTCCGAGTTGCCTCCTAGTCAGAGAACCCCTGCTTCGATCCTACGCGCATTAGATTTTGATTTCTTTGAACTTTTGGACGCGGTGACAATCGCTCGATCTCGCAAACATATCGAGACCTTCTACGACACCGCTGACATCGGGAGGTTCCCAACGCGGTTAAAGCCGCTGTCGCACCACCTGCCTATCACCCATCGATTAGACGTGATTGGGTTTAACGACATATTTGCGCAGCTAAGTGCGCTCAAAATGGCAGTATATGCCCCAGTCAATTACATCCAGCCCAGCAGGCTAAAAAAATATGAAGACCTTTATGATACCAAGACCGATGGTGGTAAAGGCACGCTGAAGCAGGCAGATCGCGAGAAAAGCCTACAAGCTCTGATGACGACCAACCTGCTCAAGCGGCTGGAAAGCTCTGTCTACGCTTTCCGCAAGACCCTTGGTGCCCTTTCAGGGAACATTGGGCGCACGCTGGAAGCGATCGATCGGTTCGTAGCATCTGGGGGCGACGGACTTGTGGGTGATTTGAATGTCGACTTCGAGCGCACCGCTGAAGAGGACGACGATTTCGCAGACTTCTCTGTTGGGAAGAAGATCAAGATTGATCTGGCGGACATGGATATCAAGGCATGGAAGCACGAGCTGGCGGCCGACAAGATTATCATCGACGCCCTGATTGCCGAAATGGAGCGTGTCACGCCAGCGGACGACGCCAAACTTCAACACCTAATAGCCGAAATTGAAGGCAAGATGGCTAATCCGCTGAACGCAGGTAACCGCAAGGTAGTCGTCTTCACCGCCTTCGCAGATACGGCCAATTACCTCTTTGCCCAGAGAAATGCGCGGAAGTTGGTGATGCCCTGAGGGGCGGCATATCATGGCGGTGTTCAGACGCCGTCAATTCTCAGCCGAGAAAGGGATATGCCACATGCCAGAGTCTACCATCACCCATATTTCCGATCCATCAGGATTTGGCTCCGACCCATTCACTGACGTCCTGCGCGATGGAGCGCGCAAGCTGATCGAACAGGCGATCCATGCGGAGCTGGCCAATCTCATGGCCGCGTTTTCCAAGGACATGCTTGAGGACGGGCGCGCGCGCCTGGTCCGCCATGGTCACCTCCCAGAACGCGAGGTAATGACCGGCATTGGCCCGGTGCCCGTGAAGGTGCCGCGCGTGCGGGATCGGGGTGCTGGCGAAGACAAGATCACCTTCACGCCAAGCATTCTACCGCGGTATCTGCGCAAGGCGAAATCGGTCGAGGAGCTGCTGCCCTGGCTGTATCTCAAGGGCGTGTCCACCGGCGATTTCACCGAAGCTCTGGGAGCGCTGCTGGGTCCGAACGCCAAGGGCCTGTCCGCCAAGACCGTCTCCCGGCTGAAGGCTGACTGGTGGGCAGACTACGAGGCTTGGCAGAAACGTGACCTCGGCAATCGGCGCTTTCTCTACATCTGGGCCGACGGGGTTTACTTCAAGCCACGCATGGCTGAGGAAAAACAATGCGTTCTGGTGATTGTCGGGGCGGATGAATATGGCCGCAAGGAGCTGTTGGCGATGACCGACGGCTTCCGAGAAAGCACCCAAAGCTGGCGCGAGCTGCTGCTCGATCTCAAACGCCGCGGCCTGACACAGGAACCAAAGCTGGCCATCGGTGACGGTGCCTTGGGGTTCTGGGCGGCACTGCGCGAGGTGTTCGCCACCACCAAGGAGCAGCGCTGCTGGGTGCATAAAACCATGAACGTGCTGAACGCGATGCCGAAATCCATCCAAGCCAAGGCCAAGGGTCATTTGCACGACATCTGGCAGGCCGAGACAAAGGCCAAGGCGAACGCGGCCTTCGACTTCTTCATCGAAACCTACGGTGTGAAATGGGACAAGGCGGTTGCCAAGCTGGTCAAGGACCGCGAGGCGTTGCTGACATTCTACGACTTCCCTGCGGAACACTGGAAACACATCCGGACGTCAAACCCGATCGAGAGCACGTTCGCGACCGTCCGGCATCGCACGAAACGCACCAAGGGCTGCCTCAGCCGACAGACCGGCCTGGCCATGGCTTTCAAGCTGATGATCTCGGCGCAGAAGAAATGGCGCAAACTCGACGGTCGAAACCGCCTGCCAGAGATCATCCAAGGGGTTGAGTTCCGCGACGGGCTCCGCCAACTTCAAGCTGCCGCCTGATCAAGCGTCACCAACTTTTGCCGATATCTCGCGTCAGCCCGTCGATCACCTGTCCTGTCTATCGCTCAAAGCGATACCGGCGCACTGCCGGGATCACTGAACTCTATCGAGCCATATCTACATCGATAATATACGATTGATGCCTTCGTTAGATTCAGGCACAAGACGACCATCATTGTTTCTGTTGGTATGCGCGATGAACCAGACGATTGACCTCGAACTAAACGTCACCACCGAACAAGGCCTTCGGGGACTTGCTCAGGAGGGACACACGGTCGAAGTGCTGTGCAAAGCCGATCCTGAACGCAAGGGACCAAGCTGGTACGGCCTGTGGATCATGCGGACGGTTGGGAGTGATGGGCAGGAGAAAATCCTTGTCACTGCCAGAACGCGAGTGACGCAGAATGCGATCAGGGTGCGCGAATTCAAGACGGCAACCGGCGTGATTTCATTCCTTGTTGGTGTCGGGTTCTCTCAGGCGAGCATTCCCATGAAGAATGGGGAAACGACCTCTCATCGCCTCGTCAGTGACTGAGACCTGGATCACGGTCGATGTCCCTATCCTTCTCGACCTCCTGATCCTTCTCCTGGTCGCGCTCGTCCTCAATTTCTAGCCGCTCGCGCGGTTTGTTCAGCACATCCTTCAGCCGCTCGTTGACGGACGGCTTGCGCGCCTCGCGGCTTGTGTCTTCGCCAAGGTCATTTTCGCTGTACCCGTCCAGCTTGTGAACCGCCGCTTGGCCATCGCGACCGGCGTCTTTCTCCATGATCGCCTTCAGGCGCTCGCGCGCATAATTGCGGCCTTCCGGCTTCGGCGTGTCGTCCTGGTCCCGCGACCGGCCCACAACCTGCGACAACCGCTCCCGGATATCGTCCGATGTGCGTCCGTCGCGATCTTTCGCAGTCGCGGCCCTGAGTGCGGCCAGACCGGCAGAGACGCGGCCCTGCCCCGCCTCGCGCTCGATGCCGTAAGTCTCCCGCGCAATATCCAGCCGCTCACGCATTTCGCGGAAAGCGGCGCGGGCCTGGCGGGCGGCATGGACCACGGCCCCGCGCTCGGTAACGGGGACGTATTCCCGGCCCTGACGCTCAGCCACAGCTTTCGCGCGCCGCTCCATGGAATTAGCCGCTGGCCCCAGCTTCAGCTCGGGGTCGCGATCCAGCTCCTCGGCCGTCAGCTTGTCACCACGATCCAGCGCCGTCTCGCGCTGCTTCTCAAGCGACCGGTGATCGACGCGCTCGACCTCCCCGACACGCTCCAGCGCGCGGTTCTGCAACTCGGCCCAGAGGCCGCGCATCTGCTCGATCTCGACACCGCCGGTCTTGGCGGAATCAAGCACGCGGGTTTTGGTGGTGAAGCCCCCGGCTTCCAGCTTGCGGGTGGAAGTCAGGACGTGGGCATGGTGGTTGCGCTGATCGCCTTCGCGGTGGGGCGCATGGATCGCAACATCGACGGCCACACCGTAGCGGCTGACCAGCTCCTGGGCAAAGTCGCGGGTGATCTGCGACCGGGCCTCGGCGCTGATCTCGGAGGGCAGGGCCAGCTCCCATTCGCGGGCGGTGACGGAGTTGCGGCGAGTCTCGCTGGCCTCGGCCTCGTTCCAGAGGCGGGACCGGTCCGAGGCCCAGTCGGGGGCGTCCTTCGGGGTCAGTATGAAGGTCTCCTCGATGCCCTGCTTGCGGGTGTAATCGTGGACACGGCCTTCGCGCTGGCACTCAATGCGCTCCCCGACACGGTAGGCTGCCGCCGCCGTGGCGGAGCGCCCGGCGCTGCGTTTGATCGTCTTTACGGAGAGGTGGTAGCTGGCCATGCTGACTACCCCGCCCTCTGATGCAGACGATACCGACGCGCGCCGCTGCTGACCCCGGCCCAGGCCCCGACATGGGCCACCGGGTGAGCCGTCTTTTCCCCGATGGATCGCGCCCTGCCCCGGCGCGGTACGACTGGAAAAGACAGCCCGCTTGAGGCGAGCCAACAGCTCTCCGACGCGCGGGCTTGCCAGTGATCTGCCCCCAGATCCCCAGCCTCATGGGGGGCGGGATATGGGGACAGATCACTGGCGGTTTGCTGGGGGCAAACCCGGTTCGTGTCGGCACCGTCAGGTTTGCCGGGGTGCGCGTTCGCACCGACACGAACCTCCCGCAAGGGAGACGCCAGCGGCAGACCGACCCCCACCGTGGGGCATCGGGCGGGACGCGATCCAACCGCTGAGGTTGGGCTGGGATGGTTTGGAAGGGGCAGCGCGCCCTTCCATGTCGCGGCGGCACGCAGCGAAGGGGATGGCCATCGGCCGGGGCTTTGCTCCAGAGAGATCGCACGCAAATCTCGGAACCGCAGGTGAAGAGTTTGCATAAGTGCGCCCTTGTCCTTTACAGGCCTACGGGTAAGCGCTATCGGTTGATCTGGCAAGAACAACTTCAACCACAAGAATGTTTGGTGGCGAGGGTAGAGATTTGGCAGAAACAGAACTTGAGCGCGCCGAGAAACGATATGCCCAGGCCAAGGCCCGGCTCCAAGCGCTGAAGAACAGGGAAAGTACCAGACAGCGCAAACTCGACACGCGGCGTAAGGTGATCCTGGGCGGTGCGCTCCTCGATCTGGCGGAACGGGATTCCGGGGCTGCCGCGATGCTCGACCGGCTGATCCGCAACCTGCCCCGCGAACAGGATCGCAAGGCCTTCGCCGACTGGAACATGCCCTCCCCTGCCCCATCCAGCTCTGATCCGGACACATCGTCCTGATGCGGGGCGTGATGCTTGTCTTCGGAGGGCTGTTCCGGCTCTTCGGTCGATTGATCTTCACGCCCATCCTACTGGGCTGGATGATCGGCGCTGTCCTGTTCGGCGCGATGATCGGGGCACTTGTCGCCACGCCGTTCGTCTTCGCCTTCTTCGACCAACCGCCCGGCGAAAGCGCATGGCAGTGGCTGGTCTTTGGGCCGTTCATGCTCATAGGCGTTGTCTTCGGGTTCCAGTACTGGCGCATGGCCTCCGGGGCCGATGCCTTCTTCGGGCTGACCGGCGACAGCCACGGCTCCGCCCGCTTCGCCAACCGCAAGGAGCTGAAGAAGCTCCAGCGGGAAGACGGCCTTCTGATCGGGCGCAACCCGCACACCGGACGACTGCTGCACTATGACGGCCCCGCCCATCTGATCACCCTCGCCCCGACACGGGCCGGGAAAGGTGTCGGCACCGTCATCCCGAACTTGCTGGCGGCGGAACGCTCGGTGCTGGTCATCGACCCCAAGGGCGAGAACGCCCGTATCGCCGGGGAAGCCCGGCGGCGGTTCGGAACGGTCCACGTCCTCGATCCGTTTGAGGTCTCCGGGATGCCGTCTGCTGCCTACAACCCGCTCGACCGGCTGGCACCGGACAGCCTCGATCTGGGCGAGGATGCGGCCTCCCTGACAGAGGCGCTGGTCATGGACCCGCCGGGACAGGTGACGGAAGCACACTGGAACGAGGAGGCCAAGGCCATCCTCGGCGGGCTGATCATGTTCTGCGTCTGCCACGAGGACCGCAACCGCCGGACGCTTGCCACCGTCCGGGAATATCTCGCCCTGCCCCCGGAAAAGCTGCGCGCGCTGCTGGAGCTGATGCAGGACAGCGATGCGGCGGGCGGGCTGATTGCCCGCGCCGCCAACCGCTTCCTCGGCAAGGCGGATCGCGAAGCCGCCTCGGTGCTGTCGAACGCGCAGCGCCACACGCATTTCCTGGACAGCCCGCGTATTGCCAGGGTTCTTTCGCAGTCGGATTTCCACTTCTCCGATCTGCGCCACCGGATCGCTTCGGTGTTTCTGGTGCTGCCACCGAACCGGATGGACGCCTACAGCCGCTGGCTGCGCCTTCTGGTCTCTCAGGCCCTCCAGGACATCGCACGGGACGCAGAAGCGTCCGTGAGGCCCCAGAGCGACCCTGCAGGCGCTCAGGGGGGCATACAGCGCCTTAAGACGCCCACGCTGTTCCTCCTGGACGAGTTTGCCGCCCTGGGCCGCCTGGAGGCCGTGGAGCGCGCCATGGGGCTGATGGCGGGCTATGGGCTACAGCTCTGGCCGATCCTACAGGATATGAGCCAGCTCAAGGACCTCTACGGCGAACGCGCGGGCACCTTCATTGCCAATGCCGGGGTGCAGCAGGTCTTCGGGGTCAATGACTTCGAGACGGCCAAGTGGTTGAGCCAGATGATGGGTCAGGAAACTGCCGGGTTCCAAACCGACAGCTTCAAGCCCGGTGACGGCCCCAGCTTCAGCAACAACCTCACGGGCCGCGATCTGCTGACCCCAGATGAAATCATGCAGCTCCGCCCGGAAAACCAGCTCCTGCGCGTGCAGGGGCAAGCCACCGCCGTGGCCCAAAAGCTGCGCTACTACACCGATCCCGAGTTCAAGGGGCTGTTCGTCCCGCAGGACCAGTAATCCGAAGGACGCCTCCCGATGCCAGACCAACCCGACCCCCCTGCTCTCTCCGACGATGATCTGCGCGAAACGCTCGATCTGATGGCAACGGCTGTCGCCAGCATGTCCGACAGGATCGACGATCTGACCGCCGTGGCGGACAAGCAGATCAAGGTTGCGACGGAAGCGCGGATCGCGGCCTTCGCCGCACGTGACCAGACCAATCCGAAAAATTACGGGGATCTTCTGGGTCAGACCCTCAACAGCCACCTTGGGGCAACCGCAGACGCGATGACCGAGATTGTCAGACACCTTGGCGTCCAGACAGAAAAAACCATCGTGGCCTTGGCCAAATCTGAAGATGACAGGTCCAAAGCCTATCGAGAGGTGTTCGAACGCGAACAGAAAGCGGAGCGCCTCAAAAGCCGCCTGCCCTGGTTTGGTCTGGGTGCAGTGGTTCTGGCTTTGGTGCTGACGGTGACGCTTCCTCGTTTCTTGGCCAACAACGCGGCCACATGCGCTGTTCTTGGAGCGTCCTGGACGACGACAACCACGGGTGTTGATGCGTGTGTGTTCTATCAGAGGTGATGGGTGAAGTGCTGTCAGTGACTGTCTCAACTTGACAGGCTGGGTGTTATATATGTGTTAGAATCTGTGTTACGGGTGAGAAGATTACTCTTAGTCGTTTGAAATTTAATGACTTCTTCTAATCCTCGGTAACTGATAACACGAATCTTGGTAACTGAAATCCTGCTTTGGGTAACTGATAACACGAATCTTGACTGTGGTAACTAAAACCACGAATGTGGGCCCATGGTAACTGATAACACGAACGCCCTCGCCCCGCTCCTCCCGGATCGTCACCCGCAGCATGACCTCTTCATCTGCGATGTGGCTGACGCTGTGTTGAAGGACGTGATGCAACATATGGAGCATCCGTTCTACTCGCTTTCAAAGAAGCCGGAAACGACGATCAAGCGATACGAGAATGGCAATAAGTGGCTGCAGATCACGCCTAGTGTGAAGGGTCTCGCAACGATCTACGACAAAGATATTTTGATCTACTGCATTAGCCAGATCATGGCGAAACTGAAAGAGGGCCTTCCAGTTTCGCCCCGTGTTCGGATCAATTCCAGAGAGCTGCTTATCTTCACAAATCGCGGTACAAGTGGCCGAGAGTATCAGTCCCTTCTCGATGCCCTGGACCGTCTTGAAGGAACCCGTATCAGGACGAACATTGTGACCGGGGACGAAGAACAGGTCGATGGGTTCGGCCTGATCGACGCTTCCTCAATCCGCCGCAAGCATGGTCTCGATGGTCGTCTGCTCTGGTGTGAGGTGAAGCTGTCGGATTGGGTCTTTAACGCGATACGCAACGAAGAAGTTCTGACTCTGCATAAGGACTACTTCCGTCTGCGCAAGCCCATTGAACGGCGGGTGTATGAAATTGCTCGTAAACACTGTGGCCAACAGAAATACTGGCGCATCACACTGGCTAAACTGCTTCTCAAGACTGGTTCTCAAAGCCCTCAGAAGCGCTTCCGGCAGATGATCCGGCAGCTTGTAGAGCATGACCACTTGCCGGACTACCACGTCACCTTCGAGGATGAAGCCGACATGGTGGTTTTCACCAATCGTGGCACGATGTCACCTACTTCGATCGTAGAGGGCAGCATTCCGCCTTTGCAGTCCGATACCTACGAAGAAGCGCGCCATGCTGCTCCTGGATGGGATGTACGTTTTCTTGAACAGGAATGGCGCAGCTGGTGCGTAGAGCCCCCTCGCAATGCTGATCGAGCTTTTGTCGGGTTTTGCCGGAAGTGGTTTGAGAAACGCGGGAGGCCATGAGATTAAAAACCGGTATGCGAAATAAAACCGGTTATAGATTAAATTCAGGTATTGGAATTTTTTCTGGTAAGAGATATAAATCCGGTAACATAAAACTAGCAGGATCGAGCAATGCCCGTCATCGTCATGGCAAGCCCAAAAGGGGGGGTCGGCAAATCCACATGCGCCGTACTGCTTGCGTCAGAATTCGCGCGCATGAGAGCGGATGTCACAGTGTTGGACTGCGACCCGAACAAATCTCTGACCAGATGGGCTTCACATGGATTGCCCGCTGGCGTGACGCTCAAGAGCGAGATCGGCCGTTCAGAGATCGTTCCCACTATTCGGAGTGCTGATGGCGACGGCAAGATCGTCATTGTGGACTTGGAAGGCGTCGCATCACAGCTGGTCAGCCGTGCGATTTCACAAGCCGACTTGGTTATTGTTCCGATGCAGCC
Source organism: Pararhodobacter oceanensis (assembly GCF_003076755.1). Classification (GTDB taxonomy): domain Bacteria; phylum Pseudomonadota; class Alphaproteobacteria; order Rhodobacterales; family Rhodobacteraceae; genus Pararhodobacter; species Pararhodobacter oceanensis. The sequence continues at coordinate 15,208 of NZ_QDKM01000014.1, read as the reverse complement.
GACCGCTCTCGACGCAGAGATCGGTTCCGAAGCCCTGGCATTGGTGCGAGAGGAAGAAGAGGCGCTCGGACGTTCGATCCGACATGCCGTGGTTTTGACCAAAACCAGCGCTGCAGTCAAAAGCCGCGTCCAAAAGGAATTGGAGGAACAGCTCAGAGGAGCTGGGATCGACGTGATCGAGCCATCCTTGGTAGCACGCGCGGCATTCTCGGAATTGTTTGCCTATGGCGGCGATCTGACCGCGATGATGAACGACCCTGAGATGATGACAGGCGGAAAAGTGGATAAGGCGTTGATCAACGCCCAAGCATTCGCGGAGGCTGTTTATGAGCGGCTCAAATAGACTTGCAGGATTGAAGGCACGCCCCAAGGATACGACTGTTGAAGAAGTCCGGCGCGTGGATGAGGTCGGAGAGGCGAGGGGGTTTTTAGACAGGACACCTCGCAAGAAGCCTGGCCGCAAGCCCAGTCCCCGGACGCATCAACTACACCCCAAGGTTTTTCCTTGGGTAGGGGAAGCCATTGCAGCAGAAGCTGAAAGACTCGGTGTCACGCAAGGCCAGTTGATCGAGCTGATGTGGGAAAAATATGAAGGATCGCATTAACCAAAGGGTGTGATGCTAGGCAAATGTTGAGAAAGATAAGCGCAATGCGACCAATCGGAATTGATCTTTTTGCAGGGGCAGGGGGGCTGAGCCTCGGCTTCGAGCAAGCAGGCTTTGATGTGAGGGCCGCGATCGAGATCGATCCCGTGCATTGTGCCGTTCACGAGTTCAACTTCCCAGAAACCACTGTGATCCCCGCTTCGGTCGCTGAGCTTACCGGCGAAGAAATTAGACAACGTGCTGGCCTTGAGGGAAATAAGATCGATTGTGTCTTCGGCGGTGCGCCATGCCAGGGCTTTTCCCTGATTGGTCACAGAGCGCTCGACGACCCTCGCAACAAGCTAGTTCTTGATTTTGTACGTCTCGTGGATGAGCTCGACGCGGAAAGCTTCGTCTTCGAAAATGTCAAAGGACTCACGGTTGGTAGGCACAAGACCTTCCTGAAGGAGCTGGTGGAGGCCTTCGAGCGGGTTGGTTACGAGTGCCGCTTGCCGTGGAAGGTGCTTAATGCCGGTCACTATGGCACACCACAGTCGCGCGAGCGCTTCATCCTCATGGGTGTAAAGAAGGGTGGGGTGCTTCCCGACTATCCTACCCCTATGACGAACATTGCCGGTCGGCCAAAGCTCTTTCCTGAGTTGGTCTATGGGCCGTCTTGCGCCGAGGCGATCGGGGATCTTCCTGATGCCGACTCCTTCGAAACGCTGAATGTTAGTGATGCGGTCAAAACAAACCGTTTTGGTGAACCATCCGTCTACGCGGCTGGCCTTCGCGGGCTGAAGAACGACGCGTGGCATTTTGGCTATATGCGCGAGTGGAGTCCCGAGATTCTGACATCGAGCGCGCGTACTAAACACACGGAAATTTCACGGCGGCGATTTGGCCAAACAGAAGAAGGGGCTGTTGAGCCAATCAGCCGGTTCTTCAAGCTCCCGCAAGGCGGAGTTTCCAACACGCTTCGTGCGGGAACAGACGGAGCGAGGGGGGCCTTCACCAGCCCGCGACCTATCCATTATCGCCATGCGCGCTGCATCACCGTTCGCGAGATGGCTCGCTTACATGGTTTCCCTGACTGGTTCCGGCTTCATGCTACCAAGTGGCATGGTGCGCGCCAGATCGGCAACGCGGTCCCGCCGCCTTTAGCCAGGGCGATAGCCGCGAAGATGATCGAAGCTCTGGGTATCGAGCCCACTAGGCCTGAAGAAGTTTTATCACTAGGTGACCAAAAGCTTTTGACGCTCGACCTTTCACAAGCCTCGCGCCGCTTCGGGATCACACCACCGCCAAGCAAGCGCGACCGAAAGAGCGGGGCGAAGAAGCGCACGCAGGAACAGATCGAGGAAGAGATCAATGCGGGGAGGGTAGCCTATGGCTAAGTCGCCCAATCGTTATGGCGCTCTCGTCGAGAAGATTTTCTTCGACCGCTACAGTGACAGAACAACCGAACTCCAATTCGCCCGCACCGATATCGAAGATGCGGCTGAAGCCTTGGACATCAAGCTCCCGAAGAACTTGGGCGACGTGCTCTACTCTTTTCGGTTTCGGTCGGCATTGCCCGAGCGCATCGTTGATACCCAGCCCGAGGGTATGGAATGGGTGATCGAACTCGCAGGGCGTGCCGTTTATAAGTTTCGCCTGGTCAAGATCAATCGCGTCCTACCCCGCGAAGACTTGGTGACGATCAACATTCCCGATGCTACGCCCGAGCTGATCCGGGCCTATGCGCTCGACGACGAGCAGGCGCTTTTGGCTATCGTGCGCTACAACCGGCTGATCGACACATTCTTGAGCCTCACGACCTACAGCCTTCAGAACCACCTTCGTACAACGGTCAAAGGGATTGGGCAGATCGAGATCGACGAGCTCTATGTCGGGCTCGACAAGCGTGGCTGCCACTATGTCATCCCCGTGCAGGCCAAAGGTGGCAAGGATCAGATTGGCATCGTACAGACGAGCCAAGACATTCGCTTCGTCGAAGAGAAGTTCCCAGGCATGCGGAGCAGAGCGATCGCCGCGCAATTCATGGAAGCACAGGTGGTTGCGCTGTTCGAGCTCACCTTGCAGGACGATGAGGTAAAGGTTGTGGAAGAGCGGCACTATCGGCTTGTCCCGGCGAAAAAGCTCAACCCTGACGCGATACGGGACTATCGAGACTGATAGATTGCCCTTATCGTGATTTCTATATCATTGGTTTTGGGGAGTTTTACATGATACCAGGTGACAAATCCAAAGCGAGTGCAAACCCGACCAAGGCATTCTTTGTCAGGATGATCACACGGGACATTACTTTAGAAGACTGTATTTTTGATCTGATCGACAACAGCATCGACGGGGCTTGGGAGCTGGCTGGTGGTCGACCAATGAGTTTGGCCGATGATACTGATCTCTCAGCATACAAGATAAGCATCGAAATTAAGCCAGATAGATTCTCAATTCATGATAATTGCGGAGGCATCTCGCTAGACGATGCTGCCAATTACGCGTTCACTTTTGGCCGCAAGGACGACGCAGAAACCGAAAACTTCAGCATCGGCGTATACGGCATCGGAATGAAGCGAGCCGTTTTCAAAATAGGCTCTAAAATTGGTATTAAAAGCACATTCACTGATAATGGCGGCTTGATGTCGTTTCGTGTTCCTGTCGACGTGAATGCTTGGCTGGCGGCTGGCGATGGCAACTGGGATTTTGACATCGAAGGAGCAGACAATCTAGCCGCGCCTGGTGTCCAAATAGATGTGACAGACCTCAACGAAGCGGCAGCCCAATCTTTTGAAAGTCCAAGATTCATCCAAGATCTTCGCAGGGCGATTGCACGCGATTACGCCCTTCATCTACATCGCGGCCTGACTATTGAGGTAGAAGGAAAATCGATAAACGGCTGGGCAATCGAGCTACGACAGGGCGGAGAGTTTTCGCCCATGAGAGCCAGCTTCGAAGAGAACATAGAGGGCGAAAAGGTCTATGTAGAAGTTCTTGCTGGTATGGAGGCCATTCCCCCGGAGGACAGTGATCCAGATGGCGACTGGGACGAGGACCAAAACCGCTCTGGTTGGTATGTCGTCTGTAACGGCAGGATTGTTCTGGCTGCGGACAAGACCACGCTAACCGGATGGGGTACGGAGAGTTGGCCTATATGGCACCCCCAATACACTGGATTTATGGGGTTGATCATTTTTTCCTCGCGGCGAGCCGATCTTCTTCCATTGACCACAACGAAAAGAAGTGTTGACGCGACTTCCCAACTCTATCGACGCTATCGCCCTAACATGCGCGAACCTTCGAAGGCTTGGATCGCCTACACCAATGCCCGAAGGCAAAGAGAAAGAGACGAGGTTGTAGGGCAGGAGCAGGAAGCCAAATCAGTGCCCATCTATGAAGTCGCCGCACAACCGGCAGTGGTTTTGCCGCAGGTTGCGACGAAGAAACGGGTTCCAGAAGCGAATGTTTTATACAGCGTACCAAAACCAAGGTTGCTCAAGCTGGCTACCGCAATGGGGAATATCCGGATGCCCTACAAAGAGGTTGGGCTTCAGTCTTTCGAATATGCCTACGCTGATTTGGTCGGGGAAGACTAATGGCATCCTTCGACTCGATTAACTACAGCCTTCGGCCGAGTAAAAGTGTGCAACGCGGCATTGTTTTTCATGGGCTAAAAGCTCTTAGCGACGCCATGGCCCTGCAAAACTCATTATATATAGGGTTCGGGTCGATATGGTTCACTGACTTTGTGATGGCTCACAAAGCACTGGAAATTGATGAGATGATATCGATCGAGGCCAACGACGTTGGCTTTCGGCGCGCAGAATTTAACAAGGTTTACCGGTCAATAAGTGTTGTCGAAGGACGATCCGAAGACAAACTTCCAGAACTTCTGAACCAAGGGGAATACCAAGCCAGGCCATGGATCGTGTGGCTCGACTATGATGGCGCTTTGGATGAGGAAAAGGTGGAAGAAATGCGGTGGCTATTGCTCAACGCACCACCAAACAGCATCGTCTTGTTTACGTTTAGTGCCACACAAAATGCTTATGGAAAGCCTGCGCAGCGTCCCGGGCGCGTGGCTGACATCTTGGGTCCAGTAGTTCCTGACGAACTCAGTCGCGAGGATTGCAACCAAGAGAACCTGCCGCAAACGCTAGCATCTTTGACAATGGATTTTCTAAGCTCGGTCGTCGCCGACAACGCTCGTCCTGGGGGGTTCATTCGTTCCTTTAAGATTCCATACTTCGACTCAGTTGGAATGGTAACTGTCGGCGGTGTCTTACCAGCTCTTGGCACAGCACCAGCAGCACGAGCTGTCATCGCGGATCATAAGTGGCAGGGTATCGTCGATGAGATGATCCAGGCTCCGCCGATGACGCTAAAGGAAGTTGCCACCCTTCAAGCCGAGTTGCCATGCTTGGAGGATTTGACCCGCGCTAGAGTACAGGAGCTTGGCTTCGATCTCCTGGAGCATCAAATACGTTCTTTTCAAAGATATTACAAATACTTACCAAACTTCGCCGAAATCGTTTCTTAAACTCGTCGCACTGTTCGTTCGCTGACTTTGAACAAGCGGGCAATCTCTGAGATGGCACGGTGGTCTTCATCTCGCATACGACGCACCTCGTCCTTTTGAGCGGGCGACAGGGCAGGGGGCCTTCCTCCGATCCGGCCCCGCTTGCGGGCGGATGCCAGACCTTCTCTGGTCCGCTCTGAAATCCGTTCCCGCTCGAACTGGGCAATGGAAGCAAAAACATGGAACACAAGACGGCCAGCCGGCGTCGTCGTGTCGATGTCCTCAGCCAGGGACCGGAAGCCGGCTCCGCGCGCGCGGATCGTCTCGACAATCTCCAGCAGGTCTTTCATCGAGCGCGCCAGGCGGTCATACTTCGTGACGGTCACAACGTCGCCGTCCCGGAGCTGCTCCAGCATTCTGTCCAGTTCCGGGCGGGCGCGCCTTGATCCGCTGATCTTATCTGCGAAGACTCTCTCGGCACCGGCTGCCGAGAGGGCATCAGTCTGTGAATCTAGGCTCTGGTCGTCAGTGCTGACGCGGGCATATCCGATGATCATGCCTCAGTGTGACAAAAACCTGCCAAAACCGCAAAGGTTTTGCCGGAGGTTTTTGTCCCAGCTAAGCGGTTGATCCTAGGCAGGGCAGTGCGCGCGGTCAAAAACGAGGGTTTTTGGAGCATCCCAGCTATAAAAATATAGATAAATTTGAACATGACTTTCACTCGCAAAGTCAGCGGCTTGCATCACTGTATCGCGCAAACTAACTGCCGTGATCAGGACTGGAGGAGCGGCCAACATGACCAATATCAAGCTTGCAATTAGCAGTATTTTCGTCGGCTTTGCTGTCTTGGGATTGAAAGCCCTCGCCTACTGGATAACTGGTTCGGTCGCACTTTTATCAGACGCACTCGAAAGCACGGTCAATGTAGCAACAGCGTTCGCCGCGCTCGTCGCGATCCATATCGCGGCCAAACCCGCTGATGCCAATCACCCCTATGGACACCACAAGGCAGAATTTTTCAGTGCTGTCCTCGAAGGTGTAATGATCATCGTTGCCGCACTGCTGATCTTTCGTGAGGCCTACCACGGCTTCATGCAGCCAGTCATGCTTGACGCCCCAGTAGCAGGGCTTCTTGTGAACATGGCGGCAACAGTCATAAACGGGCTATGGGCTTGGGTGCTGATCACGCGTGGACGAGCCCAGAAATCACCAGCCTTGGTAGCCGATGGAAAACACCTGATTACGGATGTTCTTACCTCTGTCGGGGTTGCCGCTGGCGTTATTCTGGCTGTCGCAACAGGATGGTGGATACTGGATCCGGCATTGGCCGCACTCGTGGCTGTCAACATCCTCTGGTCAGGTTCGAAAATCGTCAAAGAGTCCCTGAGCGGCCTGATGGATGAGGCCGTCTCAGCGCAGACACTTGACGCGATCCGTAATGTTATCGCGTCACAATTGGATGGCGCAATGCAAGCACACGATCTTCGGACACGACACGCAGGCCCGGCAATATTTATTGATTTCCATCTGGTCGTGCCCGGTGAAACGACGGTTTTTCAATCGCATGAAATCTGCGACCGGATAGAGAATTCTCTGAAAGATCTCTTGGATGGAGCCAAGATCACGATCCATGTCGAACCGGAACACAAGTTAAAGCATTTTGGAGCGATAATTCCGGATTGAAGGTGCAATTTGATTGCTGTGCTACAAGTATCGGTGTGGCCCCAAAAGGGCATTCTCACTGTTCCAAAAACCACCGTTTTTGGCGCACACCTTCTGGCAGGAGGTTTATGTCCGGTGTGCGGACGAAGCCGACTTTCAGCGTCACCAAACTTGACCTGTCTATAGCTTTACACCTTAGGAAGTTCTTGACGGTCGAGAATCGGTGTGAGTGAACAAGGCGGCGGCGGATGTATCAGATCTCGGAATTGGCGGAGAGCGTAGGGCTCTCGCGCGCGACACTGCTCTATTACGAGAAGCTTGGGCTACTGAAGAGCGAGCGCCGGGCGAACGGCTATCGCGTCTACACCGACGCCGACCGACAGCGGCTGCGGCTGATGCAGCAGCTTCAGGCCGGCGGACTGAGCCTTCAGGAATGCCAGGCCTGTCTCGATGGTAAGCTCGACCGCGACATGCTGGGACAGCGCCTCGCCGTGCTAAACGCGGAGATCGCCGAGAAGACGCGGTCGCGCGACCTTCTGGCGGCTCTGCTGGGACAGTCGAGCCTCAAGGACTGGCACGAAGAGGTCGAGCGCGTCGCGCCCGATCTGCACCGCGCCTGGCTCATGTCGCAGGGCTTTTCCAGCGCGGAGGCGGGGCTGGTCGCGCTGGTGTCCAAGGACATGAATACCCACGACGCCTACATGGCCGGGTTCATGGAGGTTTTCGCCGACCTCGACTGGTGGGGCCCGGGAACGACCGAAGCGACACGCCGGGCGCTGACAATGGTGCCGTTCGAGCCCGAGACGATCCTCGAGATCGGCTGCGGCCCCGGCATGGCGACAATGACGCTGGCCGATGCCACCACGGCGCGCATCATGGCAACCGACACGGCCGAAGGCGCGCTGGACAAGCTGCGCGCGCGGATTGACGCGGGCGGTTTTGCCGATCGGATCGAAGTGCAGAACGTCGATATGGCCACTCTTCCCGCGCCCGAGCGTCCCTGGGATGTGATCTGGTCCGAAGGCAGCGCCTATATTCTCGGAGTGGAAAAGGCGCTTGCGGCCTGGCGGGCGCTTATCCGGCCCGGCGGTGCGCTCGTGTTCTCCGACATGGTCTGGCGGACCGACACGCCCGACGAGGCCATCCGCGCCTTCTGGACCGCGGAATACCCCGCAATGGCGACGCCCGCGACCCACGCAGCACAAGCCAGGCGCGCGGGCTACAGCGTCGTTGGCCATTTCGACATCGGGCTGGAGGGGATGGAGACCTATTACCGTCCGCTCGCCGCGCGGCTCGACGCGCTCGAGCCGCGTCTTGCGGGTGCCCGTGTCCTTGACGACCTGCGCCGCGAGATCGCTGTGCTGGAGGCCGGGCGCGGGCAATTTGGCTACGAGATGTTCGTGCTGGAGCGGCTTTGACCCAGCCCGGCACCAGAGAGGATCAAGACATGAACTATTCAACAGATTACACCACCCACGCCAAAGCAATTGTGGAGATCTTCGCGGCCGCCTTCACAGCCTTGGAGGGCGCGGAGGAAGGCGCGTTGATCGGCGCCCTCGCGCGCCGCCTGATCTTAGAGACGTCGACCGAGGATCTGCGCGTCTTCACCGCTTGGGAGGACGGCGCGCTTCTCGGTGGCATCTTCTTCACCCGCCTCACCTACACGGGCGATCCGCGCACGGTCTTCCTAATGGCCCCCGTGGCGGTCGCCACGGCGCATCAGGGCAAGGGTATCGGGCAACGGCTGATCGCCCATGGTCTCGACGCGCTCCGGCAGGAGGGCGTAGACATCGCCGTGACATATGGCGACCCGGCCTTCTATGGCCGGGCTGGGTTCAGGCCCGTCTTGGAGACCGTCGTTCCCGCGCCACAGCCGCTCGGCCAGCCGCAGGGCTGGATCGCCCAGTCCCTGACCGGCGCGCCGCTGACGCCCCTCAGCGGGCCGGCGCACTGCGTCGCCGCGTTCGACGATCCGGCGCTTTGGTAGGCCGATGATCCGCGATTTTTCTGCCTTCATGCCGGGTGGCACTCCGGCGCGCCGCGAACCCACAGCGCTGGAGCGCTTAGGCTGGGGCCCGACCTTCGCAAGCCAGATCGACACTGACGCCCTGACCGCGACGCCCCCTGTGCGCGTGGTCGCCGTGCATCGCAGCGGCTTACAGGTGGCGGGCGACGGCATCGACGAGACGATCCCGCCGGGGCCCGACGCAACCGTGGGCGACTGGCTGCTACTCAACCGCGCACGGCCACGGTCGAGCCGCGTGCTGGAGCGCAAGAGCCTGATCAAGCGCCGCGCGCCGGGCACGGGCCGAGAGGTGCAGCTGATCGCGGCGAACATCGACACCGTCTTCGTCGTCACCTCCTGCAACCAGGATTTCAACGTGGCGCGACTGGAGCGCTACGTCGCAATGGCCTTCGAGGCTGGCATCGAGCCGGTGATCTTGCTGACCAAGGCGGACCTCGCCGAAGACCCCGCGCCCTATGTCGAAGAGGCACAGAAGGTGTCGGAGCGGGTCCCAGTCGTGGCGCTCGACGCCCGTGGCGAAGAGCCGGCGAAGGCGCTGGCCAGCTGGTGCAAATCGGGACGGACGATCGTCTTCCTCGGCTCCTCCGGGGTCGGAAAGTCGACCCTCACCAACGCACTCCTTGGAACGCAAGACATCGCCACCCAGGGCATCCGTAACGACGATGCGAGGGGCCGGCACACCACGACCCGACGCGAACTGCACGCCACCACCGGCGGCTGCCTCGTCCTCGACACGCCCGGCATGCGCGAGCTTCAACTGACCGACGCCGCGACCGGCATCGCCGACGTGTTCGAGGATATCGAGGCGCTGGCCGCTCGCTGTCGCTTCGCCGACTGTCGGCATGAGACCGAGCCGGGCTGCGCCATCTTGGCCGCCATCGAAGACGACAGCCTCGACCCTGAACGGCTCGCCCGCTGGCGCAAGCTCCAAGCCGAGGAGGCTTTCAACTCTGCCAGCCTCGCGGAACGCCGCGAAAAGGACCGCGCCTTCGGCAAGCTCGTCCGCAGCGCAATGAAGGCAAAATCGGATCGAAAGCGATAACTCCGACCGCTGCCGATCCGGTCCGCTTTGGGCGGATTGTGTTGAAAAACCCTCAGACAGCGGGTGGGGGTCAGATTGGAAGAACAGAATTTCGAATTACTCTAATTTTGAAGGCGTCAAGGAGCGCAGTCCGCTCCTCGGAGAACGGTTTCCCACATTCCCAAAATTTGCAGTTGCGGCAAAGAGTTTTTCAACAGAATGGGCTCCTTCCGGACGTTCTCCGCAGCGCAGTATGGGCCCAAACCCGTACGTTTTTATCACCGGCGCTTACCACCGTTTTTGGCGCACACCTTCTGGCAGGAGGTTTATGTCCGCTGAGCGGACATTCGCGACATTCGTGCACCACGGACTTCGCTCTTGTGCCCACCTCCGTTTTGTAGGTATACCGATCTACCTACAAATTAGGGGAATTTGATGGCCATGCCAGACGCCACACCGAAAGGTAGTGCTCACGACCGCCTCATGCAGGCCGCGATGATCCTATTCTACAATCATGGCATCAGCGGGACCGGCATAGACGCCATCGTGGAACGCGCGGGGGTGGCGAAAAAGAGCCTCTACAATAACTTCGCCTCGAAGGCTGATCTGGTGAACCAGTATATCGAAGCGAGACATGCGGAATGGCTGGCGCTTTACGCCGCGCGAGAAGCTACGGCATCCCATCCGAAAGAACGCATCCTAGCCGTCTTTGACGCCTATCAGGATCACGCTGAACACGCCTATGAGCATGGGTTTCGCGGGTGCGGGCTGTTAAATGCGGCGGCCGAACTTGAGGCGGGCGATGCCGGTCGCGTGGCCGTTCGGCGGCACAAGGAACAGGTAGAAAACATCCTCGCTCAGCATCTTTCCGAGATTGTGCCAGATGACTTTCACCGTGTGTCTAGCCTTGCAGCACACATCGCCTTCTTGCTGGAAGGAGCCATGACGCGGGCAGGACTTGAGGGCAACAGCGCAAGGGTCATATCGGCGCGGGCCATGGTGTCCGACATGCTGAAGGCGCTTTGACATGACGCCAGGATATGTCGGGGGCGTTGTCGCGATCCTGTTCGCAGCCGTTGTCTGGGGCACAACCGGGACTGCTGCAACCTTTGCGCCAGATGTCAGCCCTGCCGCCATCGGCGCGGCAGCAATGGGGGTCGGTGGGATCGCGCAAGCCTTGATCGCTCTGCGCGGCATCAGCCGTTCCCGCGCAGTACTATGGGATCAACGCAGGCTGCTCGTGATCGGGGCGGTTGCTGTCGCAGCCTATCCTTTGGCCTTCTATGGTTCGATGAGGTTGGCGGGCGTGACGATTGGAACCGTCATCACCATCGGGTCCGCACCGCTGCTATCAGCTCTTATTGAATATGTTTTGGATCGGGCAGGTCTGACGGCACGTTTGGCCATCGGAGCCTTGGTCGGACTGATTGGTATGACTTTCATCTGTGTGGCGGAAAGCGCGTCGCATAGCGAGGTGGTCGGCGGGAACGACGTTCCTCTTGGTGTGACCCTAGGCCTTATCGGGGGGCTAACCTACGCCCTATACTCTTGGACCGCGCGCAGGATGATGCTCCGAGGCATGAGGTCATCCGTAGCGATGGGAGCAACCTTCGGGCTTGGTGGCCTTCTGCTGATGCCAGTGCTTGTTGCGACAGGCGGGCCATTCCTTGCGTCGTGGGAAAATGCGGCAGTCGGGATGTACATGGCTGCCGTGCCAATGTTCCTAGGATATCTGTGTTTCGGCTATGGCCTTGCTCGTGTGCAAGCTAGCATGGCAACCACAATTACGCTGCTGGAGCCTGTCATTGCCGCAGTTCTGGCCGTGATCATCGTGGGCGAGCGCTTGCCAGTCCTTGGATGGGTTGGCGTGGCACTGGTCGTGGGATGCCTCGGCATCATCACGATGCCTTATTCGCGAAAACAAATAGAGACTGAACTCGGAGTGAGGTCCGCCTGAATAGCGGATTTGGGCTTATTTCGTTGAAAAACTCTCGCTTGATCGAGGGGCATCTCGCTGATTCAATTCCCTTGATGGGTGGGAGGGTCGGCGATGATGGGACCGCGACAGGAGGCGCAGCCGGCGCTGTTCTACGAGTTCTCGCTGGAGGATCACGTCCCTGAAGATCATCTTCTGCGATCTATCGACCGGTTCGTGGATTTGAGCAGCATCCGCAGCTATCTCGCCGATTTCTACAGCCATACGGGCCGTCCGTCAGTCGATCCCGAGCTGCTGATCCGGATGCTCCTGGTGGGCTATTGCTTCGGTATTCCACAGAATCGGCTCCTTCCGGACGTTCTCCGCAGCGCAGTATGGGCCCAAACCCGTACGTTTTTGTCACCGGCGCTTACCACCGTTTCTGACCGGAAAAGAAAAAGCGGCTGTGAGACGCCCACTTGTATTGTTTACCCTGACATTCCCTCATCTTCTGATAGAACCTATGTAAGGAGGCAGACGCATAACATGGGAAATATTGCCTTCAGGCTATTGCTTACGTTCAACGCAACATCTCTCCTGGTCATCATTTTCTGCATTCAGAACAACTTTTCAGTTAAATATTTTTATCCCCATCCGGTAACGGTGGGCATGCCTGACTATCTATCATATCTCGCCTACACCATAGCGCCGGTTCTGCTGACCTGGTTAAGCTTGGCTTTGTCCAGCTTCCTCGGCAAAGATGAGTTCAAAGAGGGCGAAACAGAAACCATTGAGCACGCGAACAACAGCTTTCTTCCTAGCTACCTGGGCTATTTCTTTGTCGCGCTGAGCATTTCGGATTGGCAAGCGCTCATCTTCGTTTACGGGATTCTTTTTGTCTTCACTTTCCTTTCGCAAGCCCTCTATTTCAATCCTATCTTTCTTCTTTTTGGGTACGAATTCTACAATGTCAAAACTCAATCTGGCACAACTATCTTCTTGATAAGCCGCGAGAGGTATAAAAAGCCCAGCACAGTTATAATACCCGTGGCACGACGGATAAATGACTACACCTTTATTGAAAGGAGATAGAATGGATCAGGTACTGGTGCGTGTGAAACGCCTAAGAAAGAATCCTTACAAAAAACTTCTGTCTGATACGAAACTGTATCCAACGCTCGACCCGACTGCAGTATCTATGGTGGACTACAATCCGGACCACAATCTGGACGAGGATGCATGGTTTAAGATCGAAAAATTCAGCGAGCAAGAGTTTTACATTGGCGAACTAAGTGGAGATCTCGACACCAAGGATTACGACGATCTGAGCAAAGGTAAATTTCGGGACATTTCTTGCATAATCAGCACCCAAGGAAAAGACATTTATTTTCAGAAGGTTACGCCATCATCTTTTATCACGCGCAAGATTATCCAGTTTGGGGAGGCTGCGCACCTAGAAGAAAGCGCGAACAGGATAGTTGTAAAATCCGTTCCGGATGCCGTGTTTATTAAAGGCAGCGATGTTCTTTTGTTCAGGGACATAGCTTCCGTTTCTTCAATATTTCCGGGGATCGACCAGCTATATAAGGAGGCGACCGAAGCAGAGGTGAAAGCTTTCCTCAATTCTGAATTTATTCAGCTAGTGAAACCATACGATCATAGCTCAGTTTCCAAGCCTAATCGAAAACGGCTTGCTCTTGTTACCGATACGCTTCAGGCAATGCCTGCTGCACAGCGGGAAAACCTTGTCGAATATATCAAAAACTACTGCAAGGAGGGTGTCACCCTTACCGCCGACGGAAAGTGCTTCGAGCTGTCAACGGACCAACAGTTAAAGCTTATTCTGTATGGGATCGAAGAGCGCTTCTACACAACAATGCATAGCCAAGAGAAGCGTTTGGCGAACTCCGTCCAAGCGATCGGCTAGGTTTGCGCTAAACGGTTTTCGCCGATCTGGAATTCCCCCGCTTCCGGGCATTTCATGCCCGTCCGCGCGAAGCGCCGGGCCTGTCGGCGGGTGGCCTTCAGGTTGCCCGCCGACAGGTCACCCTGAAACCGCCCCGCACAGAGTCACGCCGCAACGCAAAAAGCCCCCCGCCTGCTGACGGGGGCCTCGATCATTGCGGCGGTGCGGGCTGTTACTCGGCGGCCATCCTATCGGCCTGCGCGGTTCGGGTCATAATATAATCCACAGCCTTCTGCGCCTCGGACGCGGCGCGGAATATTGCGCGGCTGTCTTCCTTCATCGCTTCCAGCCATCCTTCGACATAGGCAGCGCTCTGGTCGAATTCAGGCTCCACCCCGATCTGCGCGCACAGCATGCAGTTGCCAATTTCCGCGACCAGCTCCTCGAACGCGTATGCCTTGCGATCATTGAACCGGCCCAAGCGGTCCAGCCGCTTTGTCGCCCCTGTCCAGTGGGTCAACTCATGCGCCAAGGTGCCGTAATATCCTGCGGCCCTGTGGAAGGTTGCAATCGGCGGCATGTGGATTCGGTCGGTCTTGATGTTGTAATAGGCGCGCGGCTCCTCGGTGCTGTCGATCTGCGCGCCACTCGCGGCAAAGAATGCCTCCAACGCCGGATCAGCGACGGTGCCAAGATCACGGGGCGGATCGGGCAGGATGTAGAATTCAGCGGGCAAACCTTCGATCTGATCTGCGTTAAACACGCGGTAAGCCTTCGCGTAGGGGATCTGGCGTTCCTCGCCACTCTCGTCCTCGCGCTCGACAGTGCCGTATTTCACGACCGTGGCGGATTTCTCGCCCTTGCGGACATGGCCCCCAAGCTGCTTGGCCTGATTGAACGTCATCCAGCGGGCTGAGCTGTAGTCCTTGGCCATCGCGGTGGCCCAAAGCATCAGGATGTTGATGCCCCGATAGGCCTCGCCGTTGAACCGTTCCGGCAAACTCACTGATGCCCCGCCACCGGTCCACGGCTTGCGCCAGGGCGGCGTTCCCGCCTCGATCTGCGCGATGATCTGGTTGGTAACATGGGAATAAACGTCAAACTTCTCTGCGGTCATTTGTGACCCTCCTTTGAGGACGCGGGCCGGGTCTCTTCCCCTTTCCGCCAATGGGCGGGCCTTCCTGTTCTGATCTTTGGAATGCCCATGCATTCCGAAGGGCAGAGCAGGTAAGGGCAAAGCCCGTCCTGCGGCCTGGCGGGGCCGTGACAACCGGGTGGAGGGCGTGAATTTGGGAGGGAACCGCGCGCCTGCGCGTGGGAGGAACCGGAATTCTCGACCGGAACCGACGCCAAAGGCGGCGCTTGCCGGTTTTCTCGGACCTGACAGGATGGCAGGCGGATCAACAGGATTTGAAAACTGTCAGGGGTGGGGTGAGCGGGCGTCAGCCGAGAAATGCGCGGAAGTTGGTGATGCCCTGAGGGGCGGCATATCATGGCGGTGTTCAGACGCCGTCAATTCTCAGCCGAGAAAGGGATATGCCACATGCCAGAGTCTACCATCACCCATATTTCCGA
>NZ_QDKM01000013.1 GCF_003076755.1 Pararhodobacter oceanensis | reverse complement strand
AACCAAACCTTAGCCGAAGAACAACCATGGCCGCCAAGCGACCCGCGCGGGCCTCGCTTCGCTATGCGAAGGCTCCGCTCAGCCCGCACTACCGGCGGGAGTTACACCAACTGTTGGGACACTGCTCCAATCTCGGGCTGACGCGTTCAGCCTGTGGAGCAATTATACCGCTGAATTGACCGCGTGATGATGGCGTCGGTGTTGCTCACGGCGCAGTATAATAACCTGACAAAGCCCGCCGAAGACATCCGCACGGCGCGCGCCATGCGCGGCGTTGGCGGCGGCGATCAGCAGTTTTGAGGGCATGCAGCCGACGGTTGCGCAGACGGTTCCGGCGAATTTATCGTCGATAAGCCGCGTTGTGGCCCCGGATTTGCGGGCGGCGCGCTCGGCGGCCAGACCAGCGGTGCCAGCACCGATGATTGTGACATCGCAGGTGTGTTCAGCCATGTTACTCTCCTTGTCCTGCCCTTGGCATGGGTGAGCCAGGCGCTGCAGATCGGATGTGGTCGGCTGGGTTGACCCCGAATCTTGCGCAGTCGCCTTGCTGTCAAAACCCGTGCGAGGCCGCTTCGTTCCGAGGATTCGGGCACTGGGTAGCAGGGCGCTGAGCGGCTGGACCACTTATGGAACCAACGCGGCGGCGGATCGGTTTGTGGAGGAAACGAGATTATCACGACAAATCATTCCCCTGCCGAGTTGGAACAGAAGTTCTGGACGCATCTGGCCCGCGACATGATCGTGATGATCGGATTGCCCGGCAAAGCCGCAGGTCGCCCGATGACGGCGCAACTGCGGGGCGACAGAAACAGCGGCCCGATCTGGTTTTTTACCGCCAAGGATACCGATCTTGGCGATGGAATCACCAGCAGCACCAAAGCGGAAATGGTGTTTGTATCCAAGGGTTTTGACCTGTTTGCCACGGTTCACGGCACGATTGAGGTGGAGACTGACAGGGCGGTTTTGGATGACCTTTGGAACGGGTCCGTTGCTGCGTGGTTTGAGGGTGGCAAGGATGATCCAAAGCTGCAACTGCTGCGCTTGGATCCCAGTGAAGCGGAGATTTGGTTGAACGCCTCGTCAGTGATTGCCGGAACCAAGATGATGCTGGGGATTGGCGATCGGAAGGAAGATTATAAAGCGACGCGGCGCTTGTAACTTTGCCGTGAAGGTCGCAATTGAGCGCGAGAGATCGGGGTGTCTACCGTTGGGAGACACCCCGTTTTTTTA
This sequence comes from Pararhodobacter oceanensis, assembly GCF_003076755.1. Classification (GTDB taxonomy): domain Bacteria; phylum Pseudomonadota; class Alphaproteobacteria; order Rhodobacterales; family Rhodobacteraceae; genus Pararhodobacter; species Pararhodobacter oceanensis. The sequence goes on along the minus strand of NZ_QDKM01000013.1, from coordinate 67,021 downwards.
TGGGGTTAGCGGGTGATTAAGCGTCCATGTCAGCCGCGCGTGATAGAGAGCCCAAAGGCCAAGAGCGCGCCCTGAATGTCCATGAGAAAGATCACCCCGCCGACAATCTCAAGTATCTAGCGCTGTCCAACTTCAAGTAAATAAAGTCGTCCAATTTCAAGTAAATGTCGAATTCGTTGATCGGCTACCTCGAAACGTAGAGGAAATTGGCGTTCGAATTCTTCATCCTCTTGAAGATATTTTCGAGACCAAACTCACCTGATCTCTTCCTTTGAGAATGCGCCAAGTGTCTGGTTTGCAAGGGCATATTAACCACAGCGCGGCCAACAGAAGCAATTATTAAACATTTTCCGCAAGGAGCTGAACCCCACACCCATGCATCGGGGCCACCCGCCGCCAGCACCGATTGCCAACCGTCGCAACTCAACAGGCTCACCGGAGGGAGCCATGAGCAGCCAGCGCGGGACTCGCCGAGGCGGTCTATGTGCAACACCAATGCTGTGGTGTGCCGTGGTCGAGGTTGTAGGACCTCTGTGCGATGGCTTGGAGCGGTGTAGGTCTTGCGTCGTTGCGGATGCGCGGGCGTGTTCACTCCTGAATGTCGCGGACCGCCTCAAGTGAGAGCTCGTCAGCGTGCCCGCCCCAGCGTTGGCGCAGGTAATTGACCAAAGCCGTCAGTTCCGCGTCTTCCAGCCTGTCATCGAAAGCGGGCATCTCCTGCATGCGCTGGAAGCCGGTCAGATGTCGCGCCGGAATGCCCTCACGGATGATCCGCACGAGGTTGAGCGGGTTGTCGAACATGGCGCTGGTGTTGCTGCGCAGTGGCACCGAGCCGAACGGCTGCCCTTCGCCCTCGGCTCCGTGACAGCCTGCGCAAAGACCAAGGTAGAGTTGATGACCCTCGGGATTCTCGGTGATGGCCTCAAGGCGTGGGAGTGGCGGGGAGGCTGCGGGCGCGTTCTGCATCAGATAGGCGGCGACAGCGGTGATATCCTCAGGGGTCATGTATTTCGTCGAATGACTGAGGACCGGAAACATGCGGAATGTCATCACGCCCTGCGGTGCAAGACCCTCGCTGAGAAAGCGCGCCAGATCCCCGGCGGTCCAGCCGCGGCGTGCCAGAGCTGCAGGTGTGATGTCTGGGGCCAGCGCGTCTTCGATCACATAGCCCTGAAGATGCGCGTCACTTTGGCGGGCATAAGCAAGATTACGCGGCGTGTGGCATTCGCTGCAATGACCCAGAACCTCGACAAGATAGCGACCGCGTTCAAGCGGATCCTCATCGGCAGCGGTCAGCCCCGAATTCGGTTGATCCGGCGGGGCGGGCCGGTAGATCAGGTTCCAGAAGGCCAGCAGCGGGCGCAGGTTGAACGGAAAGATCAACTCGGCGGGGCGGTTGGCACGCGCCACCGGCTCTTGCGCCATCAGCCAGACCCAGAGCGCGTCATTATCAGCACGCGAAATCGCATGATATGAGGTATAGGGCATGGCCGGATAAAGACGCCTGCCATCCGGCGCGATGCCGTAGACCATCACGCGATAAAGATCGTCGGCGCTATAGCCCGCGATCCCGTGGGAAGGTGAGGGCGTGATATTGCTGCCGTAGATCGTGCCAAAAGGGGTCTCCATCGGCGTGCCTCCGGCCAGTGACAGCCCATCGGGGGATTTATGGCAGGCCACGCAATCCCCGGCGCGGGCCACGTATTCGCCAGCCTGCACGAGTTCCGCGTGCGCTTCGGGCGTGAGGGTGGCGAGATCGCGACTGGGGGCCGGGATGTCACCGGGGCCGGTGAAGACGAGATAGACGACGAGGGCCACGACAGCGAGGGATGCGAGCGTAGCGGCGAGGATCACTAGCGCCCGTCTCATGGTTGCGCGTCGCGCTCGGCGACCTCCTCTGTCGTCAAGCCGGGGGTGCTGAGAATAACGTCACGGGTGGCTTCGAGATAGCGAACATAGCCGGTGCAGCGGCAGATGTTTGGGTTCAGTGCATTGAGCACGGTCTCTTCGACCGCATCGCGTGCCACCGGCGCCGCTTCGAGACGTTCGACAAGCGCGGTCGCAGCGGCCACGAAGCCGGGCGTGCAATAGCTACATTGGAACGAGAAATGATCAAGGAATGCCTGCTGCACAGCGGTCAGTTGCGTCACGTTTCCTTCGATGTCGCGGCTGGCGTGGCCCTCAATGGTGCGAAAACTGCGGCCATTCGCCCAAGCGACTCCGGTGATGCAGGCGGCGATGACCTCGGGTCCATTCGCGCCGTCATGGATTACCGCACAGGCGCGGCAGACTCCTTGGCCGCAGCCATAGCGGGTGCCGGTGAGATTGAGATATTCCTGCAGGTATTCCAGCAGCATCAGGTCTTCGGGCAGATCGGCAGGCTCGGTGTCGCTGCCGTTGATCCGCATCGAGACGGTGAGCATCGAGTCGCTCATGACAATGCCTCCTTGATCCGCTCTGGCGTCAGCGGAGTTTGGTGAAAGCGCTCACCGATGGCGTCATAGACCGCGTTGCAGATCGCCGAGACGACGGGGATCATCACCACTTCGGCGATCCCTTTGGGCGGGTCGGTGGTCGAGAGCGGCGCGATCACATCTCCCTCTTGCGACCAGACCGCGACATCGCGGGCTCGGGGCAGGCGGTAGCGGTTGAAATTCCAGGTGCCATTGCCCGGTCCATCCTCGTAAAGCGGCAGGTCCTCATAGAGCGCATGGCCGATGCCCATGGCGATGCCGCCCTGCAACTGCCCCGAGACCAGTTCCGGCACGATCATATTGCCGCATTCCATCCATGATTTATGCGACAGGATCTGCACCTCACCCGAGCCGGTGTTGACCGACAGTTCCACCAGCGTGGCGACCGGCGCGTAATAGACCACCGAGGCGTTGTTGCGCTGCACTGGCGGGTAGCTGACGCTCTGGCGCGGCTGGAATGCGTAGCCGGCATCGGTCATAAGCCTGCGTTTCGCTGGGCCAGCGCCGTTACCCCATTTCACCGAAAGCGCGTCGATAGAGCCGGTGACGGGCGTGCCCTCGACGTCGAATTCTGCGGTCGCCCAAGCCCAGCGATTGAAGGTATGGACCGTGACGCCAGTGATCAGCCCGCGCTCATGGGCGCGGCGGGCAAGGTCGACAAAGCTGAGTGGCTGCAGCGAACCGGCGGCGAGATATCCCTCACGCCATTCTGCCTGATCGCGGCGCACCGCCAATGGTCCGGCTTGACCGCCACCGATGCCCTCTTGCCAGATGCTGAGCGCGGCCTGCCAGAGGCCCAGATCGAACAGCAGCCGCGCGGCCTCTTCGGTGGCATGACTGAAATAATATGCAGAATTGGATGCGCTGCGCGGCGAGGTGATGCGTGGCACCCAATGCGGATCCTGCAAGGCCTCGTCCTGCTCGTCTTGCGACATCGTATAGGGTTCATCATTGCTGGTTAGGGGCAGGCTGGGCCAATCCGTCACCGCGAAGTTCACGTGGTCGCAGTAACGCCCGAGATGGCGCTTGGTCATCAGCATTTGCGAGGTGGTGGAGCCGCAGCCGATTTCCGAAGCAACATGGCGCATGTGCAACTCGCCCTCGGGGGTGATTTCAAGTTGGACCAGAGCCGCTTCGGCGCCAGTGCCGTAGTCCTTTTGCACGCAGGACACGCCGACGCCGTAGCGATATCCTGCGTTCTCGGCCTCGAACTGCTGCTTGCGCTCGATGCGTCCGGTCCACAGAAGATCGCGCGCGGCGGCATCAAGCAGTTCCCCCGCGCGCATGGTGCCTGCTGGGATCGCACCTTGGGTGTTCTTCATGCCGCTGTGCATCAGGTTGCGGCGCCGCAACTCGATCGGATCGAGCTGCAGATCATGCGCCACCTCATCGACGAGGAGTTCAAAGGCAACCATGGATTGCAGAGTTCCATAGCCGCGCATGGATCCAGCGGTAGGGGCGCGTGAGGCCTCGACCTGCACCGTGATGTCGGATTTGGGGAAATAGTGAATGCCCTGTAAGGCGCTTGCCGCGACCTGTCCCACCGAGGGACTGAAGTTCTTCACCCCGCCGCCGTTCGCCCGCAGGTCAGCGGCGAAAGACTGAAAGAGCCCCGTCTCGCGATCCACTGCCAGCGCCATCTCGGTGTCGATGGGATGGCGTTTGAGCGCACCCTGAAAATGCGCGTAGCGGTCGAGCGCAAGGCGTACCGGCCGACCCTCGCCATAGAGCGCGGCGAGCGCGACATAATAGGGCAGAACGTGATGCTCTTTCTGGCCGTAGCCCACCGTATAACCGGGATGCAGGTGCAATTCGCTCAGCGCAAAGCGGCTGCTCTCGACCATTTTCTCGATGTGGTCGGCATTGGTGAAGGGCGATTGCGTGCCCACGACCACGTGCAGGGCGCCACTATCGGCATCATACCAAGCATTGCCATTGTCTGGCTCCAGCGCGGCGGGATCGACGAACTGCGAGGCATAGCGCCCGTGATAGACGGCCCAGCCGTCGGGAGGCGCGTCCAGTTCCGCGCGCAAGATGGCGGCATGAGCCATAGCTTGTGCGCTTGCATCGCCCTGTGCGTCAGGAGCGGGCCAGGGGCTCCCATTTTCGAAGTCGGCAAACACCAGCGTATCGGCCAGGGGCGAGAAGCGGTCGGGAGCGTCGGGCGTTTCACCGCCGACCCGCACGAAACGCGCGCCGCCGTAAGGGTCGAGAGCTGGCGGTGTCACTGGCTCGCCCCAAGACAGCGCGTCGGGGTTGAATTGCAGTAGGCGTTTGGCACGCCGGAAGCGGGCGTAGTCATGATAAATCAACAGCGCCACCGGCTGACCTAGATAGCGCGGAGCTTCGCCGGTTGGCAGCAGGAGACGTCCGTAGAAATCCTCTTCTGTCATGCTGACGCCGTCGCGCTGCACATCGGAGTCGCGCACAATTACATCCGCGCGCAAATCGCCGGGCAAAAGAGTGTCATTGACGCCTTCAAAGCGTCGGTCGATGCGGTCGGCGCGCAGCATCAGCGCATGCGACTGGCGGTCCGGCCATCCGGGCATGTCGCGTGCGCGGATGTCGATGGCGAAAACTTTGTTCCCGGTGACCTTGGGGATACCATCTTGGCGAAACCTAATCCGCCCGTCGCGTATCCAGTTCGGCGGCTGGTTTTGGGGCGCAGTTTGCAAATCTGCCAGAGCGTCGCGCAATGGGATGACGTGAATCGCGACCGCTGTGGATGCCGCCGTCCGAAGAAAGTCTCGGCGGGAAAACTTTAACATGGTTTCAACCTCCGTATGACTAAAACGTAAGAGAGCGGCCGTGGTTCCAAAAAATCTCCATCTGCAACGCGTCGCTAGCTGCGGATGCATCGTTTTTACCAAGCCAGCGTTTCTGAGGGAGCCGATCGCAGGTCGTCTGAATGTCGGTGGCGGCGGAACTATGGCGGGGCTTCTGTGTTGTTTCTTAGAAAACACCGTGCCAGCCGAGGCGCTTTCGCTCACCAGCGCAGGTGCCTCCCTATGGTAATTATTGTGGGAGTGTCGGCGCGCCGGTCTCAAGCCGGTTTGGAAGAGCGAGATATGTCATGAATGATAAACCAACAGCCAAAACCACAGCGCAGCTACGTGAGGAGATCGATCACGGGAATGCTGGCGACAAGGTCGCTTTCCCCGATCCAGCTGCAGCTCCACTCGGGACCGACGCCGAAGCTGCCGGAGCCCCTCCGACAGGTGACGAGATTCGCACAGCCTTCCACCGCGAGGTCATCGAGCGACCAACCCCGCCGGCGGGTGTCGCTGCGCCGGAAGCGTCAAACCCGACTGCATCTGCGCAACGGACGCGCGGAATTCCGATCGTGATCGCTGTCTTGGTGGTGGTGGCACTCGCTGCGTTCGTTCTTGCGGCAATCCTGAGATAGATGCCTGAAGCCGATGCATGGAATGCTCGATTCGCCTGGGCGTTCACACAGAATATTAGCGATTTGTCTCGAAGCAGGGATGATCCATAGCGAACAGCATACCTATCGCCAGCATTGGCATAGGTTTCAGATTAGCCGCCCGTCGCAGGCTTAACCGGCGCTATTCCTGTTAGCAATTCTGCGTCGAATCACCAGCGATACGCCGGTGATCAGCAACGGGCGCGTCGACAAAGCTCAGCCCGCACAGCGATAAAAGCCGCTGTAGCCACGGCGCCCGCCGCCATCCAGATTCATCGTCAGCACCGCTTCGCCTGCGCTTTCCAGCGGGCCATCGTCGCGCGCGGTGAGGGCGATTTCGGCGCCATCGGTGGTAAAGCGCATCGGGTTTTCGGCCTGCAACCGCACCAGATCGCCGCTGAGCTTGACGATCGCCGAGGTCTCGCCCGTCTCGGTGCCGATCGCCAGCACCGGATCGCTGTCCGGCGTGTAGTGAAAGCCGCAGGTCGCGCTTTGCGGGAAGGCCTGTTGCAGGTCGGCGCCGGTGATGAATTGCGGGGCGAGGGTCGAGAGTTGGGGCGTCGAGATGGCCTCTTGCAGCGACTCCACCTGCGCGGCCTCAGGGGCGGGTTGCGGTGCGGGCGCGGGCTGTACGCGGTCAATCAGATAGCGCATTTCGGCAATCTCGCGGTCCTGCGCATAGATGATCGCATCGGCCAGATCGCGCACGCGGGGGTCGGATAGATTGGCGCGGGTCGAGGTCATGATGGCAATCGAATGATGCGGGATCATCGCGCGCAAATACGAGCGGTCCTCGACCGTCACCTGCGCGCGCACGAGCCAGAGCGCGCCGCCGAATATCACCGCAGAGGCTGCCAGAATCGCGATATTCGCCGAGGGGCTGGGATACATTTTGAACATGAAGCCCAGCATCACAATCGCCATCGCCGCGCCCATCACCAGCGCCATATAGGCGCGGGTTTCGGACCAGAACACATGGCTGAGCAGATAGGTGTTGAGATACATCAGGCCGAACATCACCAGCGTCGAACTGGCGATCATCAGGAAGAAGCGTGTGTAGGTCATGTGAACCTCGGGTTGGCTTTGGGGGATCAGCCGCCGACCAATGTGCCGCCGTTGGGGTGCAGGACCTGACCGGTCATATAGGAGGAGTCCTCACAGGCCAGAAACAACAGGGCGGGGGCGACCTCATTCGGCTGGCCCGGGCGGCCAAGGGGAGAATCTTGCCCGAAGTCCTCGACGGCGTCTTTCGGGAAGGAGGCGGGGATCAGCGGCGTCCAGATCGGGCCGGGGGCAACGCCGTTCACCAGAATGCCCTCGGGCGCCAATTTGCTGGCCATCGCGCGCAGGAAGGCCAGTATTGCGCCTTTGGTGGAGGCGTAATCAATCAGCAGATCCTGCCCTTTATAGGCGGTGATCGAGGTCAGACAGATGATCCGCGAGCCCGTTTTAAGATGCGGCAGCGCTTCCTGTGTCATGAAAATCGTGCCGAAAATGTTGGTGCGGAAGGTGCGCTCGATCTGCGCTTCCTCGATGTCTTCAGGGGTATCCTGCGCGTGTTGCTCGCCGGCGTTGTTCACCAATATATCGAGTTGCCCGAAGGCGTCGATAGTCTGTTTGACCGCCGATTTGCAAAAGGATTTCTCGCCGATATCGCCAGGGATCAGCAGGACCTGAGCGCCTTCCTCTTCGATCAGATCCTTGGTCTTTTCCGCGTCTCCCTCCTCGTCCTTATAGACTATCGCGACATTCGCGCCCTCACGGGCGTAGAGGATCGCGGTGGCGCGGCCAATCCCGGAATCTCCACCGGTGATCAGCGCGACCTTGCCTTTGAGCCGCCCGGAGCCTTGGTAGCGGGGCATATACTCGGGCGCGGGGTCTATTTTGCTCTCGATCCCCGGCTGGCGCTGCGGGCTTTGCATGGGATGAAAATCCTGTGTCATAGCGGCCTCTTGGGTTGCATCTGGAGGCGCCGCGAACACGGGGCTTTCGGCACCTGTTTCACGGATAAGAACCGAAGCCCGGGGTATTGGTTCCGAGGTTGGGGGCCTGCATACTCGAGGGGCGGTGCTCACGATTTGGCGAGAGCGGTGGCGGCGGAGGGAACCGCTTTGGGGGGATGCGGGTTTGCCTATTGCCGCTTTGCGCCTTGCCGCTTGCTGCGCGGCGGATTGGTGACATCCCGTCTGTGCGCAAGACCCGGCCTGCAACAGGAGGACCGACGATGACCACTCCACCGCCACACCGCAGCGCAGTTGATCCCGACACGCCTGAGCCGGAGATCGACCCGCGCCGCCGAGATCCGGGCCTCAAACCCGGCTCTTACCAGCGTGACCCTGCGCATCAAGGCGCGCGCGGCGGCTATTGGGAGCGCGCCGATCTGCCCGCTAAGGGGGACGCCCTGAGCGACCGGATCGTGCAAGAGGTCCATCGCGCCTTGGCGCAGGAGACGCAGATTGACGCCGCCCATATCAAGGTCTCGGTCTCGGATCGGCATGTGATCCTTGGCGGGACGGTGGCCTCGGCAGAGGCGAAGCGCCTCGCGGCTAAGCGTGCGGGCGAGGTCGCAGGCGTCGAGCAGGTGCAGGACAATTTGCAGGTCGGCCGGTCAAACCCCACCCAGCGCGATGATTGAGTTTCCGGAGTTCATTTTACGCACCCTATTCGCCGGAAGCTGCGGATTGCTGATCGGCATTGACCGCGAGATCAAGAACAAACCCTTGGGCGCGCAGTCTTACTTGCTGGTCGCCATGGCCTCGGCGGCACTAATGGTGGTGACGCTGAAATTCGCGGCGGGCGCGCCGGGGAATGATTCGGATCTGGTGATGGACCCGACGCGGCTGATACAGGGGATCGTCGGAGGCATCGGATTTCTGGGCGCCGGCGCAATCATGACTAGTGATGAAAGTGGGCGGCTGCGCGGTGTCGCCAGCGGCGCGGCGATCTGGGGCGCCGGCACGATTGGTGTCGCCTGCGGGCTGGGCTATCTGAAAGAAGCGGCCTTTATCAGCGTGCTGATCTTCGCGGTGCTCAATCTGCACGGGCTGGTGCAAGGGGTGTTTCAATCGCTGCGCCGTGACCGCGAGGGCTAGGCGACAGCCCAATGGCATGCCTCTAGCATTCGGCAAAACCCCTAAGCGCGATTACGTGCACGTCAATCCGCTGTATTTTGACAGGAATCCGCCACTGAGCCATGGCTCCACATCCGTGCGAGAATTGAATTAGCCGCCGCACCTCAAACCATCAAGAGCTTTGCAGAACAATTCGCCCGCCTACTTTCGTTAAATATGTGCGTGTAGATAGATTTGATCGAAACGCCGGTCTGTATATGGAACGCATCACCAGCATGCGTTGTTGCTATTCCAATAACATTACTGTCGATTGCACGTTTTTGGAAAGGATAGTGATATGCCAGCGAAGTCAAAGGCACAGCAGAAAGCGGCGGGGATGGCCCTGTCGGCGAAGCGCGGAGAGACCGAGAAGAGCGAGCTTCAGGGAGCGGCGCTTGAGATGTACGAAACAATGTCGGAAAGCGAGTTGGACGAGATGGCTTCGACTCCGCGCAAGGGCAAGCCAGAGTATAAGGATGATTGAGCGTGGCCCGTGCGGCCAAGAGATTTCTCCGTAAACTGATGCAGCAATGGGGCATACCACGGGTTCTCGTGACCGATACGCTGCGCAGCTATCGCGCCGCATCTGCAGGAGGGTGAGGTGAACGTCCTTCGGCTAAGCCTTCATCCAGAAGGACTCGCGCCGCGCATTCTTAACCTCGGCGAATGGCGAGGACATATCGCCTCGCGGCTCGATCATGAGGTCGAGGTGACAACAGACACCAGGCCAGCGGCGCTCGAACTAACTGCACTTCCCAGCAGAGCACCAACGCGCCGTGCTGCGCGCCAAGCGCAGAATATTGCCGTCCCGCTGCACCTAATAAGCAATGCAGGACCACGACCTTTTATCAGCACTGCTGACAGTGTTCGGCACGGTGGTGGATGTCACCCTGCCCGAAGTCATAATCGAGACGTTTTTCCTGCTGATCAGGAGACTGCGGATGTGATGGTGAGGCTAGGGCAAGGGGCCAAAAAGCGGCGCTATGTCGTGCATTGCGTAGGCAGCTCGAACAGGTCGACGAACCTTTGGCACAGGCCCGCATCACCAGTAATCACAACGCCAACCGTTTCGGGGGCCACGTTGCCGTAGAACACCGCAGCTAGCGGCGGAGCGGCGGGCGCCGTGAAATGCAGGTTGGGGGCATCCGTTTCCCCGCGTGTCACAGGCATCGCACCGTTTTCAAGGCGGGCGGTGAATTGTGCCGTGCCGATCGAGAACTGAGCCACAGTCGTAACACCCCGCGCGGCGCCGGTTTTGAGCATCGTTCTCAGTGACAGCATGAAAGACACCGGCGACAAGGGCAAAGTCGGATCATGCAGCGGCGAAGCGGCGGCCCAGCGTCCGAGCTCGCTCATGATCGGCTCAGCCGCATATCCCCAGTTCGTCAAGCCATATAGCTGCGCTGGCGCGGGGTCCGGCGCAATGGACCGCACAATCACGCCATGTCCCTCAAGCCCAGCGAGCCGCTCGGTCAACACTTTGGCGCTTAATCCGGGAAGGCTGGTGCGGATATCACTGAAACGGCGCGGCCCGAACATCAGCTCGCGCACGATCAGCATAGACCAGCGTTCGCCCAGCAACTCCAACCCAAAGGCCGTGCCGCAGGCATCTGCGTACCAGCGCCCATGGGGGGATTCTGCCAACTTGGTATCTTTTTGTAACTTCATAGTTGCCTTAAGTAACCCGTTTCCGATAGCGTGTCCATATCGGCCATGCGAATCGCAAAAATGCCATGTCACAGCACATGCAATTTGCAAGTTCGTAAATGGTGGTGCTGAGGAGTCATAGTCAAAGACGTCATGCCGCCCAGTCGTGATCAATGATTGGCGCATGCCAAGACGCAAAGAGGAGACAATTGATGACCTATGTTGCTGGGATCCTGACCCCCGTCCCGAATGAAAACAAAAAGGCCTATATCGCAAGCGTCCGCAAGGCCTGGCCTCTGTTCAAGGATTACGGTGCGTTGCAGATGGTGGAAGCCTGGGGCGATTTTATCCCCGAAGGCGAACATACCGATTTCAAAAGCGCTGTGGCACTTAAAGATGGCGAAACCGTCTGTTTTTCATGGATTATTTGGCCCGACAAGGAAGCCCATGACAAATGCGGCGCCAGTATGCAGACCGATCCGCGCTGGCAGGATATGGATATGCCCTTTGATGGCAAGCGGATGATGTGGGGTGGCTTTACCCCGATCGTTGAGGAAAAGGCTTAAACCATGGAATCGGGCAACCAATCAGAACTCACCATCTGGACCTTCGACTGGGTGCCCGATGGCCCGCGCGGCTTTGTGCGGGACCTGCGATTGAGGTGGGCCTGCGAAGAGGCGGGATTGGATTATCAGGTTCTTTCCGTGCCTTTCGAGGGTCGCGGCGAGGATCACTTGGTCCAGCAGCCATTTGGGCAGGTGCCGTTTTTGACGGATGGCGACTTGCGGCTTTTTGAAAGCGGCGCGTGCCTGCTGCATATTGCCGAGAAAAGTGAGGTCCTGATGCCCCAGGACGTAGCGGAGAAAGCCGGCACGCTATCTTGGTTGATTTCGGCGTTGAACTCGGTCGAGATGGTCAGCCTACCCTGGTGGTTCGTTGGCTTGTCAAACCCGCCCGAGAATCCGCTGGAAGGCTGGCTCCGCTCGCGTCTTGACGTGCTGGAGGGTGTGTTTGCCGCGCGTGACTGGCTGGTCGGCGAGCGTTTCACAGCTGCCGATCTGATCATGGCGGACGTTCTGCGTTTGCCTTGGGTCCGCGACCTTGGCAGCTATCCGGCAACGGATAGCTATGTGGCGCGGATCTGTGCGCGACCCGCCTTTGAAAAGGCTCACGCTGACCAAATGGCCCATTTCGCCGCAGCAGACGCGGCCCGGGCCGATGAAATGTGAAATCTCTTGGAAAGAAGCGATATGATCATTCTCCCCAACTCACTTTTGGCCGCCACCGCGCTTTGCTCTGCACTTGCGCTGCCCGCTGCCGCGCAGGAGGCGACGGGTCGTGTCATGTCCGGCGATCTTGGTATCTATTACGAGGTTCATGGCGATATCACATCAGGCGTTACGCCCTTTCTTGTCCTGCATGGCGGCATGGGGACGATCAGCGGCGACTTTGGCGATTTGCTGCCCGTTCTGGCCGAACAACGCCCAGTCATCGGTGTCGAACAACAGGGCCACGGCCACACCGGCGGTCGCGATGTGCAGGTAACACTGGAAGTCATGTGCAACGACACGCTGGCCGTGCTTGACGCGTTAGGGGTCCAGCGCGTGCATGTGGTCGGTTATTCTATGGGCGGCATGTTGGCGCTGGAACTTGGCGTGACCGCGCCAGAGCGGCTTGAAACGCTTTCCGCGATTTCAGCCAGCCAGAACCAAGACGGCATGCACCCCGCCATTGTCGAAATGAACCGTGACCCCGGCGCGACGCCATCACCCGAGGCACTGGAACTTATGCCGACACAAGAGGACTTTGCAGGGATGCAGGCGGCATATGCCGACAACCCGGACGGCCCCGAGCAATTCGAGCGGACAATGCAACAGCTTCATACACTGATCGTCGGTGATTGGGGCTGGAGTGATGAAGAACTGGTGGCGATGGAAGTGCCTACGCTGCTGTTACTAGGTGACAACGATTTCACGCCGGTCGATCACGCCAGGCAGATGGCGGCGAAGATCGGGGCACAGCTCGCGGTTCTGCCCGACACCACGCATATGTCAATTATGTCCCGCGCCGATTGGCTGGCCCCCATGATCGCGAACCGTATCGCGACGGCAGTGGAATAATGGAAGCCAGCACAAGCAAACGGTGCAGCATGGCAAAGGCATCCGGCAGGCTCCACCCCTGGAGAGGCGCCGCCTGATCCAAAGCACTTGCTTTTCGGTCCCGCAAGGGCAGGAAATGTATAGGATCGTAGATCATCTCCGCCTTGTTATAGGGCCGCTTGTGCAGCGCGATCACCTCGAGACCGCAACCGATCATGTCCACATGGGCATATACAAAGACTTGGAAGTCATGATGCGCATAGGCCACCGGCACCGAGTAACCGTTGGATCGGTAGCGCATCGCTGGCACGTTAGGATACTTATCAGGCCAAGATGGCAGACTGTGACGGCAAGCTAAAGACAATGGTCGCCGCGCTTGCGGGAGGGACACGTCAGGCGGTTGTGGCCCTGATAGCTATTGATCGGCAGGGTGCCGTCAAAGCCTTGCAGGACCCGTTCTGCGTTTTCACCGGCGAGGCCAGCGGCGTAGGTGGAGGCCACGCCGTGCGGAACGGTACCGCCCCATCCTCGATCACCACTGGCCTGGTTTTGCGCCGCCACGTGGCCGGTTTTTACTCCGCCGTTGACGCGGGTCCAGTTTTCCGGGGGCAGAGCACAGGTGGGGCAGGCTCTATATCATGGTGAAGGATTGCGCGGGGTGGTCGCGGTGTTTGTCACGTCGGGATTGGGCAAGCTGAATATGCTTTTCAGCATTCCGGCCGGTGCCCGAAACGCGGGTTTCTTTGAGTGGGTGGCGAGTCGGGTGAGGGTGTGTTCAGTTGGGAGGAATGCACGGGAGTTGCCTGAAGAATATGATAATAAACAATAATTAATGTTCATTGACTGAACAATTCAATTGTTGAATTATCTGCTGCAGGGAGGGCCGGAATGAAACTTACCGCGACATCTGTGATGAGACCCTCAAGGCTGCTTTCGATCCGCGTTTGATGGGGAAGCGATGGTGCTGCCTTATCTTGCGGCAAGCAGGGATGAGGCGCCGCGGCTGGAAGATGTGGCTCCCGGCTACGATGCCGCTCAAATAAGGATCCTGACGTGACCAAGACCAAACCCGAAAACGACGTCCTGCTGATCGAAATCGAGGATCATGTGGCGACGTTGACGATGAACCGTCCGGCCAAACGCAACGCCATGTGCGATGAGTTGCTCGACGCAATCGACGCGTTTTTCTCCAAGCCGCCCGAGGGGGTGCGTGTGGTGATCCTGACCGGAACCGCCGGCCATTATTGCTCGGGGCTTGATCTGTCGGAACATGTCGCGCGCGACGCCGAAGGCACCATGCGCCACTCGCGCAATTGGCATCGGGTGATGGATATAATCCAGCTGTCGGGTCTGCCGGTCGTGTCGGCGATGTTCGGTGCGGTGATTGGCGGCGGGCTTGAGCTTGCGGCATCGACCCATGTGCGGATTGCCGAGCCCTCGTGCATCTTTCAACTGCCCGAGGGCCGACGGGGTATTTTTGTCGGCGGCGGGGCGACGGTGCGCGTTGGCCGTATTCTGGGGGCGGACCGCATGTGCGAGATGATGCTGACCGGACGCAAATTCGGCACCGAGGAAGGTCTGGCGCTGGGGCTGACCCATTACGCGGTTGGCGAGGGGGAGGCGATGCCGCTGGCGCGCAAACTGGCCAGGGGCATCGCCTATAACGCGACCCTGTCGAACTATATGATGATTCAGGCGATCAGCCGGATTTCGGATATGTCGCGCAGCGACGGGTTGTTCACCGAAAGCCTTGCGGCCGCGGTCTCGCAGACCAGCGCGGATGCCGAAGAAGGGCTCAAGGCGTTCTTGGAAAAGCGCAAGCCTGTGTTTCGGTAAGGGCGCGCCGCGGCTCTCGCATTCTGGCGGATGCTGCGCCGTCTTTGAACAGGCGCCCTGATCAAGCCAAGCGAGACGCCGATCTGCTTTTCCGCCGTGCGCTATTGGCGGGGTGATCCGGCGCAGAAATGAGGAAATGCTATGCCCTTTGCGACCCCCTCGGACCCGATCGACACAACCGCGGATCAGCGGGCGAGCGATGTGCTGTTGCGCCAGTTTGTCGGCTACCGGATGAAACGGGCCTATCTGTTGATTCAGGACGATATGGCCGAAACACTGGCCCCTTTTGGCCTGCGCACTGGCACGTTTTCCGCTTTGGCGGTGGTCATCGCCAGCCCCGGTATCTCGCAAAACGACCTTTCCGAAGTGCTCGATATCAAGCGCTCGGGGGTGGTTGTGGTGGTCGATGAGCTGGAGAGCGCCGGAGTGTTGAAACGCAAGCCCGTGAAGGGCGACCGCAGGACAAATGCCCTGACGGTGACGGCGGCAGGTCGGCGGCTTTGGCAGAAAGTGGAGGCAGAGGTGCGGGCGCACGAGGCGGCGCTGTTTGCCGGACTGACGCCAGAGGAGATCACCCAGCTGCGCGAATTGCTGGGTCGGGTGCGCAAGGGGCCAAAGACAGATGCGGAGCACAGACAATGACCGACCAGCAGACCGGCCTGAACCTCGTGCCGCATTCTGTCGACCTGTCGCGGCAGGGGGAGGCGTTTATCCTGACGTCAAAGACCCCGCTCGCTCCGGTCGTGGATCGAACGGCGGATTGGTTGCATCATTGGGCGCAAAAAACCCCCGATCAGGTGTTTTTAGCCGAACGCTCAGAGACCGGCTGGCGGGAGGTGACGTTCAAACAGGCGCTGGCGGCGGTGCGCGCCATCGCAACCTCGCTGCGCGCGCGGAATATGGGGCCAGAGACGCCGATCGTGATCCTCTCGGGCAATTCGGTCAATCATGCGCTCTTGTCATACGGCGCCCAATACGCGGGGGTGCCGACGGTTCCGCTGGCCGAGCAGTACGCGCTGATCACCGACGCACATGGCCGTTTGACTTATGTTCTGGATAAGGTGCGCCCGACAATGGCCTATGTGGAGGGTGCCGCGGCCTATGCCTCGGCTTTGGCCCTGCCGCAGCTTCGCGGGGTCGAGATTGTCGCCACGCAAACTGATGGCGCCCCATGCAAGGTGACGCCCTTTTCAAGCCTGCTCGCGGGAGACGATGGTCAAGACGCGGATGCCATTCTGGCGGCGACGGGGCCGGATACGGTGGCCAAGATCCTGTTCACCTCGGGCTCGTCTTCGGATCCCAAAGGGGTTTTGACCACCCAGCGGATGATGTGCGTCAACCAAAGCCAGATGGCCTCGGTTCTGCCTTTTCTGAGAGACCGCGCGCCGCGGATCTGTGACTGGCTGCCGTGGAACCATGTATTCGGCGGGTCGCATAATACGAATATGATGCTGGCCCATGGTGGCACGCTGGTTATCGACGACGGCAAACCCACTAAGGATCTGTTCGCGCGCAGCGTGCGCAATATCATCGAGCGCCCCGGAACCCTGTCATTTAACGTGCCGGTCGGCTTTTCCATGCTGGTGCAGGAAATGGAAAGCAATCTGGCGCTGCGCGAGGCGTATTTTGGCGATCTGGACCTGATCTTTTACGCCGGTGCGTCGCTGCCGCAGGATGTCTGGACGCGGCTTGAGCAGATGGCGATGGAGGTGCGCGGGCGCCTGCCGTTGATGATCTCTAGCTGGGGCATGACCGAAACTGCGCCAGCAACGTTGATGGTGCATGAACCCATCGGCCGCTCGGGTGTGGTCGGTGTGCCCTTGCCTGCCACGCAGATCAAACTCAGGCCGGATGACGAGATGCGCTGCGAATTGCGGGTGAAGGGGCCGAATGTGATGACCGGCTATTTCGAGGATCAGGCCAAGAGCGCCGAGGCCTTTGACCGCGACGGCTATCTGATCACCGGCGATGCGCTGCGGTTTGTCGATCCAGAAGACCCGAACCGGGGGCTGGTGTTTGACGGGCGGGTGTCCGAGGATTTCAAACTCTCGACCGGCACTTGGGTGCAGGCCGGCAGGCTGCGGCTGGACGCGCTTGAGGCGTTGCGGGGGCTGGTGCAGGACGTGATGATCTGCGGCCATGATCGCGACGCTATCGGCCTGTTCATCTTTCCCCGCCCCGAACAGGTGCAAGGCGACAACACTTCGGCGGGAGCGGTGTTTGATCCGCATCTGCAATCGCAGATCGAGACCCGTCTCAGCGCGATGGCGAAAGCGGCCTCCGGCTCGGCCAGACGGATATCGCGGGCGATAATTCTGGCCGAGCCGCCATCGCTCAAGGACAGCGAGATCACCGATAAAGGCTCGCTCAATCCGCGCAAGATCATGATCCGGCGGGCCGACCTGCTGGACCGGCTTTATGACAATGAAGACCCCGCATTAATCCGGGTTTGAGGAGCACATCATGATAGATTTCAAGAACATACGCGCCATTGATTTTCATACCCATGCCGAGGAAGCCTGCGGATGCCATGCCGATGACGGCTATGACGAATTGCAAAGCACGATGGCAAAATATTTCGGCGCCCCGTGGCAGCATCCGCCGACGATTGATGAAACCGCCGCGCATTACCGCGACAAGAACATCGCGGCGGTGATCTTCCCCGTCGATTCAGAGCGCGAGACCGGCTACCGGCGGTATGACAATTACGAGGTGGCGGACGCCTGCGCCAAGAATAGTGACATCCTGATCCCCTTCGCCTCGATTGATCCCGCCAAGGGCAAGCTGGGCGCGCGCGAGGCCCGTGATCTGGTCGAGAACCACGGGGTTCAGGGGTTCAAGTTTCATCCGACGATGCAGGGTTTTTATCCCAATGATCGCTCGGCCTATGTGCTCTATGAAGCGATTGCCGAGTCGGGCAAACCGGCCCTGTTCCACACCGGCCAGACCGGCGTCGGCTCGGGCATGCGCGGCGGCAACGGGATGCGGCTGAAGTATTCGAACCCGATGTATATGGACGATCTGGCGGTGGATTTCCCAGATATGCCGATCATCCTCGCGCATCCCTCCTTTCCCTGGCAGGAAGAGGCACTCTCGGTCGCGCAGCATAAGCCGAATGTCTATATCGACCTCTCGGGGTGGTCGCCGAAGTATTTCCCCAAAATCCTCATCCAATATGCGAACCGGATGCTGAAGCATAAGATGCTGTTCGGATCGGATTGGCCGATGATTGCGCCCGAGAAATGGCTCGATGCCTTTGATCAGGCCGATTTCCGTGACGATGTGCGCCCGCTTATTCTGAAAGAAAACGCCATGCGGCTGCTGGGCATCGCCGCTTAGGGGCGGGTTAGCGGGGCCTTGCCGCCAAGATCACGCATTTCGCGCGGCAAGAGACCTGCCTGCTGGTGGATTTGATCGGTCAGATATGAGTGACCCGAGGTGATTCGGGCGCAGGGCCTCGGCATGCCGTTGGTGGCGTGGATTTGCCCTGCGCGCGGGAGTTTTGACCGGATTTTCAAAAGACTAGCACCGAGTTGGGCGCACGGAGTCGCAGGCGCTGCGGGGTCATGCGCGCATTGGGGCGTTTGGTTTAAGGTGATTTCTATATCCAAGTGAAACAATCAGGTATTGAATTGACGCGGCGCGTTCCTCAATACTGCGCCCATAGCGAATCGCTTTACCGCGCCAAGCCACGCACGTCGGCCGCACCGGACGTCGCCAGCCAAGGGCAACATTTGAGAAAACCTAAGGATGACCGCGATGTTCAGATCTCTTCTCGCCAGCACGGCTCTTGTCGCTGCTTTTTCCAGCGTGGCTGATGCCCAAAGCGCACAGGATGTGCTGGATACCTATGCCGATATTGCCGAAGCGAAATATGAAGACAGTCTGATCGCGGCGCGGCGTCTGCAGGCTGCCGTGGATGAATTGATTGCCAACCCCTCCGCCGAGGCGCTGCAGGCCGCCCGTGCCGCTTGGATCGCCGCCCGCGTGCCCTATCAGCAGTCCGAGGTATACCGCTTTGGCAATGCCATCGTTGATGATTGGGAAGGCCGGGTGAATGCGTGGCCGCTGGATGAGGGGCTGATCGACTATGTCGGCACATCCTACGGCGGGCCGAGCGATGAGAACCAGCTTGCCGCGCTGAATGTGATCGCGAACCCGCAATTTACCCTGTCGGGGCAAGAGGTTGACGCCAGCCAGATCACTCCTGAATTGCTGCAAGACCAGCTGCATGAGGCCGATGGTATCGAGGCGAATGTCGCGACCGGTTATCACGCGATCGAGTTTCTGCTCTGGGGCCAGGATAACAACGGCCATGATGCGGGTGCGGGCGAGCGGCCATGGACCGATTATGCGCAGGGCGAAGACTGCACCAATGACAACTGCGACCGGCGCGGCGCGTATCTGAGCGCGGCGACCTCGCTTTTGGTGTCGGATCTGGACTGGATGGCGGCGCAATGGGCCGAGGATGGCGCCGCGCGCGTCGCCCTGATGGCCGATGAAACCGCCGGTCTCTCGGCGATCCTCACCGGCATGGGGTCGCTGTCATATGGCGAGCAGGCCGGTGAGCGCATGCGCCTTGGCCTGATGCTGAACGATCCCGAAGAAGAGCATGATTGCTTCTCGGACAACACTCATAACAGCCATTACTACGACGGGCTCGGTGTGCAGTCGGCCTATCTGGGCAGCTATACGCGGATTGATGGCACAAGCGTCAGTGGTGCCTCGCTCTCGGATCTGGTGAGCGCAGCGGAACCGGCGCTGGATGCGGAAATGCGCCTGCGGCTCTATGAAACCATGCATGCGCTTGGCCAGATCAAAACCGCCGCCGAGGCCGGTTTCGCCTATGACCAGATGCTCGAGCGCGGCAACGCGGGCGGCGAGGCGCTGATCATGGCGGGAGTGAACGGGTTGATCGCCCAGACCCAATCCATCGAACGGGTGGTTGTGGCTCTGGGGCTGGACGGGATCGCCTTTGAAGGCTCTGACAGTCTGGATGATCCATCGGCGGTGTTCCAGTAAGCCCTTCGGCCGGAGCGCGCTCACGCTCCGGCCATTTCCCAACGAAATTCTGCTTTTTTGGAGACACCGGATGATTGTTTGCCATTGTGCGCATATTTCGGACCGCGATATCTCGGCCGCTATCGACTGGATGCGGGCGGCGGATGCGGACACATTGGTGACGCCGGGAAAAATCTATCGTGCCCTGGGGAAGTCGGCGGATTGCGGCGGATGTATGCCGCTGTTTCTGTCGACGATGCAAGCTAACGTAAACTTGACGGTTCCTGCTATACTACAGGGGCTGAACCCCTCACGCCAAAAAGGAGAAGCCAGATGAAGGGCGACGAAAAGGTTATCGAGTATCTCAACAAGGCCCTGCGCCATGAGTTGACTGCGGTCAGCCAGTATTGGCTGCATTACCGTCTGCAAGACGATTGGGGCCTTGGCAAGATGGCCAAGAAAAGCCGCGAGGAATCGATCGAGGAAATGGAGCATGCCGATAAGCTGATCGCGCGCATCCTTTTTCTTGGCGGGCATCCCAACCTGCAAAAGCTGAACCCGTTGCGCATCGGCCAGACTCCGCGTGAAACGCTGGATTGCGATCTGGCCGCCGAAGTTGAGGCCCGCGCCCTGTATAAAGAAGCGCGTGAATGCTGCCATGCGGCGGGCGATTACGTGTCGATGGCGCTGTTCGAGGCGCTGATGGCCGATGAAGAGGGGCATATCGACTTTCTGGAAACCCAGATCGACCTGTTCGAGCGTGTCGGCGCCGAGAAATACGCCTTGCTGAATGCAACCACGATGGACGAGGCCGAGTAATATGCGCGGGTGGTATACTCTGGCGGCGCTGCTGATTCCGACAGCATTGTCAGCACAGATTATGCCACCGGAAGACTGGTCGCATCTGCAGGATTTGCACCTGTCGATCGTCCCACGCACAGCAGAAGAGGCGGCGCGGATTGCTGCGGTGACCGCGCCGCCAACTGATTTTTCCGCGCCGCGCGCGTTTGAGGAAAACGGCGGCGGCGCAGCGACGGTGCGGGCGCGGGCGATGGCGGATGCGTTTTCGCTGCCTTCGGCCAATCTGAGCTTTGAGGAAGAGCTGCAATTCAGGGTCGGCAACGGGTTGTTCCGGCGGGTCTGGGTCTCGGCTCCGGCCTCGACGCTGGCCTCTGACGGGCTCGGGCCGCTGTTCAATGCGCGTTCCTGCCAGCGCTGCCATCTGAAAGACGGGCGCGGGCACCCGCCCGAGGGGCCCGACGACAGCGCGGTGTCGATGTTCCTGCGCGTGTCGATTCCGGTGACCGAGGCAGAAACGCCCGATCTCGAGGCGCTGGAAACCTATATCGCCGGCACCCATCACACCGCGCCAGATCCGGTCTATGGCGCGCAATTGCAGGATTTCAGCCTGCCGGGTCATGCGCCGGAATACCGCCTGTCGGTCCGCTATGAACCCCTTGAGCTGCGCCTGTCCGGCGGTGAGGTCGCCAGCCTGCGCCAGCCGGTCTATGAGGCCGCCGATCTGGGCTATGGGCCTTTGGCCGAAGGGGCGATGCTCAGCCCGCGGGTGGCGCCGCAGATGATCGGGCTGGGTCTGCTCGAAGCGATTCCGACAGCGGATATTCTGGCCTATGCCGACCCCGAGGATGCGGATGGCGACGGGATCTCGGGCCGTCCGAATGTGGTCTGGTCGGCGGAATTCGGTGCGCCGATGCTGGGGCGGTTCGGGCTGAAAGCCGGTGAGGCGACGGTGCGCGCGCAATCTGCGGCGGCTTTTGCCGGTGACATGGGGATGTCGACCCCGCTGCACCCCGAGGGTTGGGGCGAATGCACGGCGGCGCAGACCCTGTGCCGCGAACAGGTGGACGGCGGCGATCCCGAGCATGGCGGTCTCGAGATCGACCAGACCGGGCTTGATCTGGTGGCTTTCTACAGCCGCAATCTGGCGGTTCCGGCGCGGCGCAATGTTGACGATCCGCAGGTGTTGCATGGTCGGGAGGTGTTCTACCAGACCGGCTGCGCCGCCTGTCACCGGGCGAATTATGTCACCCACCGGCTGCAGGATGGCGGCGCGCAGAGTTTTCAACTGATCTGGCCCTATTCCGATCTACTGTTGCACGATATGGGCGAGGGTCTGGCCGATCACCGCCCCGAAGGCCGCGCCACGGGGCGCGAATGGCGCACGCCGCCGCTCTGGGGGATCGGCCTGACGCAAACCGTGTCCGGTCACAGCTATTTCCTGCATGATGGCCGCGCGCGCTCGCTGCTCGAAGCGGTGCTCTGGCATGGCGGCGAGGCAGAGTCTCAGCGCGATGCGGTGATCACCATGGCGCCCGAAGACCGCGCCGCCCTGATCGCCTTTCTGGAGAGCCTATAATGCGCCGCCTCTTTCTTGCCCTTGGTCTTTGCATCCTGCCGCTGGCCGCAATCGCACAGACCGAAGCGCAGCTCAGCGTCGCGCGGGTTGTCGATCAGCATATCCTGCCCGGCTATGCGGCGCTCGAGCGTGAGACCGGCGCTTTGGCCGCGCTGGCGCAGGAGGACTGCCGCGCCCTCTCGCCAGACCTGCGCGTCGCCTATGGCACGGCATTCGACGCATGGATTCGCGTCAGCCATCTGGCGTTCGGTCCGGCTGAGGAGGAGAACCGGCTGTTCTCGCTCAGTTTCTGGCCCGACCAACGCGGCATGACCCCGCGCAGCCTGCTGCGTCTGATCGAAGAGGAAGATCCGGTGATCGACAGCGCCGAAGGGTTTGCCACGGTCTCGATCGCGGCGCGCGGCTTTTATGCGCTGGAGTTCCTGCTCTATGACGCGCAGGTGATGACGGCGGGATCCGACGCCTATCGCTGCGCGCTGGTGCAGGCGGTGACCGCGGATATCCACCGCACCGCCGCGCAGATCAACGCCGCATGGCTTGGGGACTTCGCCGATCTGATGCGCAGCGCCGGACAAAACGAGCGGTTTCGCAGCGATGCCGAGGCGCTGCGGGCGCTGTTGGGCGCGCTGGGTCACGGGCTGGAATATACCGCCGATCTGCGGCTGGGGCGTCCCTTGGGCACATTTGACGCGCCGCGCCCGTTGCGCGCCGAGGCGCGGCGCTCGGGCCGGTCCCTGCGCCATGTGCAGCTTGCCTTGCAAAGCCTGGCCGAGATGGCGGCGCTGATCACGCCCGCACGGGATGGTATTGGCGCGAGGATCATGCCCCAGTTCAACGCCGCCATCCAACGCGCGCAGGCGCTGGATGATCCGGTGTTTGCCGGTGTCAGCGAGCCGCAGGGCCGTCTGCGCATCGAGGATTTGCAACGCCGCGTGCGGGGTGCGGATGCCGCGGTGCAAGCGGTTCTGGCGCCGGCGCTCGGGGTTGCGGCGGGGTTCAACGCGATGGACGGGGATTGAGGTTTTGACCACGCGTCGCGCCTTCCTCGCCGGAGCCACCGCCGCCCTATCCCTGCCGGTCGCAGGCTGGGCCGAGGTCGGCGATCCGGCGTTTCTTTCAGCGGCGCGGCAGGCCAGCGGCGCCTATGCGCTCTATGGGTTATCCGCAGGCGGGGAGGTCCGGTTTTCCCTGCCGCTGCCCGCGCGTGGCCATGCCGCCGCCGCCCATCCGCACCGCGCCGAGGCGGTGGCTTTCGCGCGGCGTCCGGGCTTTTTCGCGCTGGTGATTGACTGCCGCGATGGTCGGGTGCTGGCGCAACTGGATGCGCCGAGCGGGCGGCATTTTTACGGGCATGGGGTGTTTTCGCGCGATGGCGCGCTGCTTTTCACCACCGAGAATGACCTCGAGACGCTGGAGGGGCGTATCGGCATCTGGGACGCGGCCAATGGCTATGCGCGGATTGGCGATATTCCTTCGGGCGGGATCGGACCGCATGATATCGCGCGCCTGCCCGATAGCGATCTGCTGGTCATTGCCAATGGCGGTATCGCCACCCATCCCGACAGTGGCCGCATGCCGCTGAATTCGGCGAGCATGCGGGGCAATCTGGCCTATATCTCGGCGGATGGGGCGCTGGTCGAGCGTGTCGAACTTGATATCGGCTTGCGTCAGAACTCCATCCGGCATCTGAGTCTGCGCGCCGACGGGCTGGTCGCTGCGGCGATGCAATGGGAGGGGAGTGCGGGCCGGTTCCCGCCGCTGCTGCTGACCCATCGGCTCGGCGATGCGCCGCGTTTGCTCGGCGCACCAGAGGGCGAGCAGCGGCGGATGCGCAACTATGCCGGCAGCGTCGGATTTTCGCGCGACGGGCAGTTCTTGGCGATCACCTCGCCGCGGGGCGGGCAGCTGCACCGTTTTGACGCCGCAACTGGTGACTTCCTCAGCGCCACCGCGATGGAGGATGTCTGCGGGTTGGCAGCGACGGCGCAGGGTTTTCTGGTGACCACCGGATTGGGCCATGTCGCGCAGCTTGCTGATGAGCCGCTCACGGTGACCCGGCTTGCGGGTGTCGCATGGGACAACCATCTGATCGCGATTGGCTGAGCCGGCAGGCCGCTGGCGCGCGCCGCGATGCGGCAAATCGTCCGGCGAAGCCGTGCGGGGCATCGAAGAATTGACAGGTTTTTCGCCGCGCGTTAGGTGTTTTTCATTAACTTGACAGATTTACTCAGGCTAAGCCGCACGCATCCCAGCCAAGCCGAGTTTCACAGCCTTCGCGCTTTGAAAGGGATAGCAGATGTTCACCAATACACGCCACAATCGCCGCACGGTTCTCATCGGATTTGGCGCCGGGGCCATGACCCTTGCCGCGCCCGCGATCCTGTCAGCGCAGACCGCACCGCGTTTGGCGGTCTATGGCCCGCCCGCCGGTCCGACGATCACGCTGGCCCATGCGGTGGCCAGTCAGGCGCTGGCAGAACTCGCCGGCGAGGTCAGCCTGACGGTCTGGCGTACGCCGGATGAGCTGCGCGCCGGGCTGACCTCGGGGGCGATTGACGTCTCGGTGGTGCCGACCCAGGCGGCAGCCAATCTTTACACGCGCGGCATGGGGCTGCGGCTGGTCAATGTGATGACCAACGGCCTGTTGTATATTCTGGCGCGCGACGGAGAATTGCCCGATATCGCAGCGCTGGCGGGCAAGGTTCTGGCGGTGCCATTCCCCAATGACACGCCGGATTTCATCACCCGCGCCCTGCTCGCCGAGCACGGGATCGCGGGCGAGGTGACGCTGGCCGCGACCGGATCACCGATGGAGGCGGCGCAGATGCTGCTCGCCGGACGGATCGACGCGGCGGTGCTAAGCGAGCCGGTCGCCAGCGCCGCGATCCTGCGCGGACGCGAGGCGGGGGTGAGCCTGACCCGTGCGGTGGATTTGCAAGCGGAATGGGGCGGCGTGACCGGTCTGGGGCCGGTGGTGCCGCAAGCCGGTCTGGCGGTGACCCAAGGGTTCTCGCAGGCGCATGGCGGGTTGATCGCGCCCCTGCATGCGGCATTGGAACAGGCGACCGCCGCCGTGCTCGCCGATCCGCAAACCGCCGCCGCGCAGGCTGCCGAGGCCTTGGGGCTGCCCGCGCCCCTATTGGCGGCCTCGATCCCCTTTGCCAATCTCACCGCGACACCGGCCAGCGTGGCGCGTCCGACGCTGGAGGCGATGTTCACCCTGATGGCCACGCAAGATCCGGCGATTCTGGGCGGGCAGCTGCCGGATGACGGTTTTTATGCGCTGTAATCCATGAGGCGAAACCGATGAGCCGCAACCGATGAACGGGAGTCTATGACACGTATCCTCGCAGATCGGGCGGCGCGCCTGCTGGATTTCCTGTGGTCGGGCTGGGCCGGACTGGCGGCGTTGGCGCTGCTCTTCGCCTGCTGGCAGGCGGGGCATGAGACATGGGGCGATTTCATCCTGCCCGACCCTCTGGCCACGCTTGGTGCGACATGGTCGCTGGCGATCTCGAGCGAGAGCCGCGGCTTGCTGCTGCTCACCGCCCAACGCGCCTTGGCCGGGTTTACGCTGGCCGCATTCAGCGGCGCGGTTATCGGCATCATCGCCGGTTACGCGCCAGCGGTGATGCGTCTGGCGCGACCCTTGCTGACGGTGGTGCTGGGGGTGCCGCCGATTGCCTGGATCGTGTTGACGATGATGTGGTTCGGCACCTCGGGCGCGACGGTGGCGGCGACGATCCTGATTTCGGCGACGCCGGTGGTCTTTGTCGCCGCCGCCGAGGGCATCGCCAGCCGCGATCGCGGGTTGGGCACGATGGCCGAGGTCTTTCGCTATGGCGCCTTGGGCCGCTTTTGGTTCATTGACCTGCGGCAGGCGGCGGCGCCCTTGTTTCCGGCGCTGGCACTGGCGCTTGGCACCTCGTTCAAGGTCGCGGTGATGGCCGAGATGCTGGCCAATGCAGGCGGCGTCGGTGGCGCATTGGCGCGGGCGCGGGCGATGCTGGACGTGCCGCAAGCGCTGGCCTGGGTGGTGCTGGCGGTGATCGCGCTGGTGGTGGTCGAATACGGGCTGATCCGCCCGATGCAGGCGGAAATCGAAGGCTGGCGCCGTGCCGCGCAGCCCTGGGGGGTTAAGAAATGAGCGCCGCGCTGGAATTGCACCGCATCGGCCACGCCTATTTCGGGCAAAGCGTTCTCAACAGTATCGACCTGCAGATCGCGCCGGGCGAGGTGGTGGCGCTGGTCGGTCCCTCGGGCTCGGGCAAATCCACGCTGGCCCATATCGCCGCCGGTCTGGTCGAGCCGCGCGAGGGGCGGGTGACGCCGGGCTACGCGCGCCATGCGATGATCTTTCAAGAGCCGCGCCTGCTGCCTTGGGCGACGGCGGCGCAGAATATCGGCTTTGCCCTGCGCCGCGCCAAATTGCCCCGCCGCCTGCGCCCCGCGCGGGTCGCCGAGGCGGCGCGGCTGGCCGAATTGGAGCCTCAGGATCTGGCGAAATATCCGGTTGAGCTGTCGGGCGGGATGCGGCAGCGGGTGGCGATTGCCCGCGCTTTGGCGGTGCGGCCCGATTTCATCTTTTTCGACGAGCCTTTCACCGCGCTGGATGTGGCGCTCAAACGCCGGATGCAGGATCTGGTGATTGCCGCCGCCGAAGAGGCGCAGTTTGCTGCGCTGTTCATTACCCACGATCTGGTCGAGGCGCTGCGCATTGCCCATCGGATCGCGGTTCTGGACCTGCGCGGGCGCGGCATCGCCGGTCTGCGCATCCTGCCCGGCGACCCCGGCGCGCGCGATGAGGCGACGACCTTTGCCCTGCGCCAGCGGTTCCTCACTGAAGACCCGCTGTTTCGCCATATCCACGACGTTGACGAAAGGCGCCGCCCATGAGTGATCGCAGCCTAGCCAAGCGCCTAACAGATCCGCCCGCCGCGCCGATTCTGCCGGTGCTCAGCGACGAGGGATTCCGGCTGTTCTTTCCCTTGGCGGCACTGCATATCGCGCTCTGGCCGTTTCTCTGGGTGGCCCTTTGGTCGCTGCGCTTGCCCTTCGCGGTGGCACTGCCGCAGGGCCTCTGGCACGGGTCCGAGATGATCCTCGGCGCATGGGGCGCGGTGTTGATCGGCTTCATGACCACCGCTGCGCCGGAATGGACCGACACCAAGCGTTTGCAGGGGCGGGCGCTCTGGCGATTGGCGGCGCTTTGGGGGGTGGCGCGGCTGGCCGGGCTCTTGGGCATCGAGCCGATGCTCTGGCTGTCGCTGCTGGCCGATCTGGGCTGGATGCTGCTGCTGCTGGGCTATCTGCTGCGCCTCACCGTGCAAAGGCGCACCGACCGGCTGTTGCCCTTCATCGGCTGGATTGCGGCGCTGATCGCGGGGGCGGCAGTAGTGCGATTTGGCATGGCCAGCGGGCAGGTCGAGCTTGCGCAGCGCGCTTTGGTGCTTGCCGGATTGATTTTCATGGGCATTCTGGGGCTTGCGATCAGTCGAATCGCGGTGCCGGTGGCCAATCATGTGCTGGACCCCAGCGAGGAAACCGTGCCCTTTCGCCCGCATCCGGGGCGGATGAACCTTGCGCCGGGGCTGGTCGCCTTGGCGCTGGCAGGGGAGCTGTCGGGGCTGAGCACGGCGGTCACCGGCTGGCTCTGGATCGCGGCGGGGGCGGCGTTTATGGACCGCGTCGGCGAGGGGTTTCTGGGCCGCGCCAGCTTTCGCACCGAAGTGCTAAGCCTGATGGCCAGCGCCGGTTTCGCCGGTCTGGGGCTGATCGCGCTTGGCGCGTCGCGGCTGGGTGCGCCATGGTCCGAGGTGCCGGCGCTGCATCTGGCGGTGATGGGCGGGATCGGCATGGGGGTGATCTCGGTCTTTGCGATTGTCGGCAAATTCCACACCGGCCAGAAGCTGGGGCAAGGCCCGTTGACGCGATTGGCCTGTCTGAGCGTGGCGGCGGGCGTGTTGCTGCGCACTTTGCCGGAGATGGGCTTGATGCCATGGCCGCCGGGACCGGATTACCTGCTGGCCAGCCTGTTCTGGGCGGCGGGATATCTGCTCTGGCTGATCGATACATGGCGCGACCTGATCGACCCCGAGACCATGGGCAGCGGCTGAACGGGTGTTCGGCCGATTGGCAGTGACACCAGCCCCCGCCTGCGTCTTGCATCAGGGGGTTGGCACTCACCTCTGACCTCCCCGCCGCGTCGGCAGGTAGCAGGCGCGAGCGGGTTTAATCCGCCGCCGGTTCAGTCTGTTGCGGCTTGAGGAAACCCACGGTGATCGCGGACAGGCCCACCATCACGCTGGCCACGCCCAGCATCAGGGACAGCCCGCCAGCTTGATAGGTCAGGCCGGACAATAGCGTGCCGAGCAGTCGTCCGGCGGCATTGGCCATATAGTAGAACCCCACGTCCATCGTGACCCGCTCGGCCTTGGTGAAGGCGAGGATCAGATAGGAATGCAGCGAGGAATTCACCGCAAAGACCGCCCCGAAGGCCAAGAGACCAGCAACGAGGGTCACGGTCAGCCATGTGTGCGGCCCGGCCGAGAGCGCCGCCGCCAGTGTCAAAACCGCGGGCACCAGAGCCAGCGCCCAGGCCCAGCCACGCGCCGCGGAGATCAGCTCGCGCTCGGGCCGTGATTTTGCCCGCAACAGCCGCGGCGCATTGGTCTGCACCATGCCGTATAGGATGATCCATGCCGCCATGAAGCTGCCGATCAGGAAGAAAGCGCTGCGGTTGTCCTCTGCGCTGCCGTCCGAGAGCACCGCGTAGAAATAGATCGGGATGCCGACCACGAACCAGACATCGCGGGCGCCGAACAGGAACACGCGGGCGGCGCTCAGCCAGTTTACATTGGCCGATCGCGAGAAGACTTCGGAAAACCTTGCGCTCTTGCGGCCCTTGGGCAATCCCGGCGGCATCGCAAAAAGCACCGCCAGCAGGATCACCGCCAGCACTGCCGCCATACCCAGCACCGCCCAGTGGAAACCGAGCAGCGCCAAAAGCGCCGCGCCCAGCAAAAAGCCCAAGCCTTTCACCATATTCTTCGAGCCGGTCAGCAGGGCCACCCAGCGGAACAAGCCGCCCTCTGTGGTCGGGGCAAGCAGTTTCACCGCTGACTTCGAGGACATTTTGGCAAGGTCTTTGGCAACGCCGCTGACGCCCTGCACCAGCATCACAAATGTCACCGACAGCGCGAGCCCCCATGCCGGATCAAGCTGCGTCAAAGCCAGCAGCGCCAGCACCTGCAACCCGAGACCGGCATAGAGCGTCGAGGTCAGGCCAAAGCGCGCGGCAATCCAGCCGGCGCAAAGATTGGTGATCACGCCCGCGATCTCATAGAGCACGAACAGATAGGCCAGCTGCACCGGCGAGAAACCGAGCGTGTGGAAATGCAGCAGCACCAGCATCCGCAGGGCGCCATCGGTGAGCATGAACGCCCAATAGGCCGCGGTCACCGCGATATAGGCCGAGAGCCCCTCGGGCCGTGCTTTAGGATCGCGGGTTTCGCTCACAGGCTGTCACCGACCATTAAGGCGACATCGACCAACCGCTGCGCATAGCCCATTTCATTGTCATACCAGGCGTAGATTTTCACCTGCGTGCCATTGATCACCATCGTCGAAGGCGCGTCGATGATACTGGAACGCGGATCATTGGTGTAATCCGCCGAGACCAGCGGCCGCTCTTCATAGCCGAGGATACCCTTCAGCGGCCCTTCGGCGGCGGCTTTGAACAGGGCGTTGACCTCTTCGGCGGTGGTCGCGCGCTCGACCTCGAACACGCAATCGGTGAGCGAGGCATTGAGCAGCGGCACGCGCACCGCATGACCGTTGAGGCGGCCGGTCAGCTCGGGGTAAATCAGCGTGATCGCGGTGGCGCTGCCGGTGGTGGTCGGGATCAGCGAATTCAGCGCCGACCGCGCGCGGCGCAGGTCTTTGGCCGGACGATCGACGATGGTCTGGGTGTTGGTCACATCATGAATCGTGGTGATCGACCCGTGTTTGATGGTCAGCGCCTCATGGATCACCTTGACCACCGGCGCGAGGCAATTGGTCGTGCAACTGGCGGCGGTGATGATGCGGTGGTGCTCGGGCGCGTAGGTATCATGGTTGACGCCGTAGACGATATTCGCCGCCTCACCGTCTTTGACCGGCGCCGAGACCACCAGTTTCTTTACCCCTGCATCGAAATAGGGCGGGAGTTTTTCCGCGGTTTTGAACGCGCCGGTGCAATCGATCACCACATCCACCCCCGCCAGCGGCAGATCGGTAAGATTGCGGGTGCCGATAAAGGGCAGGCGGGTGCCGTCGATGGTGACGCTATCGGCATCATGGGTGAAATCGGCCTGCCAGCGGCCATGAACAGTGTCGAACTCCAGTAGATGGGCATGCATCTCGGGCGTGCCGACCGCATCATTGATCCAGGCGATTTTGGCCCCTCGCTCCAGCAGCGGTTTGAGGGCAAGTTTGCCGATGCGGCCAAGGCCGTTGATGGCGTAGACGGTCATTGCTTTGGTCCTTCGTGATGGGATTGGCCGATGGTATCGAGCGCCTGTTGCAGGGGCAGTGGCGCAAGTTCGGCGATGGGCAGCGCGGCAAAAGCGCTCAGACGCTGATGAAGCGTGGCATAGGTTTGGGCAAAAGCGCGGCTCATCTGCGCGTCGGACCCTGCCGCTGCGGCGGGATCAGCCAGCCCCCAATGCGCCGTCACCGGCCGGCCGGACCATGTCGGGCAGTCCTCATTGGCGGCCTGATTGCAGACGGTAAAGACGAAATCGAACTCCGGCGCGTCCGGCTGCTGGAACTCGGCGATAGGCTTGGAGCGCAGCCCCGAGATATCATGCCCCGATTGCTCGAGCAGCGCGCGCGCCGCAGGGTGCAGGGTCGCGCGGGGGTTGGTGCCGGCGGAATAGGTGGCAAAGCGGTCTCCGGCGATATCGCGCAGCACGGCTTCGGCAAGGATCGAGCGCGCGGAATTGCCGGCGCAGACAAAGAGAACATTGTATTTGCCGCCCGTCTGCGCGGGCGCGGGAGTGGCCTCGGGCGCGCAAATCTCGGGGCGTCCGCGACAACAATCATGCAGCAGATAGCCGATGGTGTCGCGGGCGGCGTCCATGTCGATTGCATAGCGCAGCGAGGTGCCGTGGCGTTGCTGGCTGATCAATCCCGCCTGCATCAACGCACTTACGTAGGTCGACAATGTATTCGGCTTGAGACCCAGCGCCTGCGCCAGTTCGGTGGCCGGCACACGGTCGGGATAGCGCCGCATGAGCAGCCGGAAAACCGCCAGCCGTTGCGGATGGCCAAGCGTCGAGAGGCGGTGGGGAATCAATGCTTCCATGATTCATGGATAACTGAATAATAGGGCGGAGCAAAGTGAAGATTTGATGACAAATCACCGGTTTTCACCGCGACAGTCCTATCAAAGCACCGGCATGCACTCCGCAGCCAGCATAACTCCGCCTTACCCCTGTTTCTTGTGGCAGATCCAGTGAACGCGCTAGTTGCAAGTCATTCGCAACTGTGCAATGAGTTGCGAATGCGTCGCAATAGCAATTGCACGCCTTAAACGTGCATCACTCAAACCGTAAGGGGAGCCACTTCATGATCAACCTGAGCAAACGCAGCTTCATCGCCGCCGCGCTGGCCTTGGCCACTGCGTTACCGGCGGGACTGGCCGCCGCCGAGACCCGGCTGAATGTCGTCGCCACCACTGGCATGATCGCCGATGCGGCGCGCAATGTTGGTGGTGATCTGGTCGAGGTCCGCGCGCTGATGGGGGCGGGGGTCGATCCGCATGCCTATCGCCAGACCCGCACCGATATTGTCGCCACCACCAACGCCGATCTGGTGCTGTGGAACGGTCTCTATCTTGAGGCGCAGATGGAGGGTTTCCTGCTCGATCTCGCGCAGGATCATCACGTCGTGCCGGTGGCCGAGGTATTGCCCGAAAACCTGCTGATCGGCTCCGAGGATTATGAGGGCCAGTTCGATCCCCACGTCTGGATGAACCCGAACCTCTGGTCGCGGGTGGTGCTCAATATCCGCAACGCGATGATCGACGCCGAGCCCGAGGGCGAGGCGGTGTTTCGCGCCAATGCCGAGGCCTATCTCGAAGAGCTGAACGGGCTCGCCAGCTATACCGCGAATGTGCTGTCCTCGGTGCCCGCCGAGAGCCGCATTCTGCTGACCTCGCATGACGCGTTCAACTATTTCGGTAATGCCTACGGTTTCGAGGTTGTCGGTATTCAAGGTATCTCGACCGAATCCGAAGCCGGTCTCCAGCGCATCGCGGAACTGGTTAACCTGCTGATCGAGCGGGATATTCGCGCGGTCTTTGTCGAGACCACGGTCTCGGACCGCAATATCCGCGCTCTGGCCGAAGGCGCGCGCGCAGCGGGGCATGACGTCGTGATCGGCGGCGAGCTCTATTCCGACGCGATGGGCGAGCCCGGCACCTATGAAGGCACTTACATCGGCATGATCGACTCGAATGCCACCACGATTGCAGCGGCGCTCGGCGGTCAGACCCCGGCGCAGGGCATGCAGGGTTTGCTCAATTGACGGGTTTGGAACTTATGCGAAGGCAACAACCAACTATTGCCGCAGAAAACGGCCGGACCGCTGGTGCGGCCCTCATTCCGGCCACCGCGCCGCTTGCTGTGCGCGGGTTGACCGTGTCCTACGGCGAGAAACCGGCGGTGTTCTCGGTCGATGCGAGTTTTCCCGCCGAGTCGATGTCGGCAATCATCGGCCCCAATGGCGCGGGTAAATCAACGCTGTTGAAAGCCGCGCTCGGGGTGATCCCGCGTCTGTCTGGCGAGGTCTATGTGTTTGGCGAGCCGATTGAAAAAGCCCGCGCCCGCATCGCCTATGTGCCGCAGCGCGCCAGTGTCGACTGGGATTTCCCGACCACCGTCATGGATGTGGTGCAGATGGGGCTTTACCGCAAGGTCGGGCTGCTCGGGCGTCTTTCGGGGCGCCTCGCGGGGGTTGCGCGCGACTGTCTTGACCGTGTCGGCATGGCTGATTTCGCCCATCGCCAGATCGGACAACTCTCCGGCGGCCAGCAACAGCGGGTGTTTCTGGCGCGGGCGCTGGCGCAAGATGCCGAGCTGTACCTGCTCGACGAGCCCTTTGCCGGTGTCGATGCGGCCACCGAACGGGCGATCATTGATGTGCTCAAACTGCTGAAGGACGAGGGCAAATCGGTGGTCGCAGTGCATCATGACCTGTCGACGGTGCGCAGCTATTTCGACCATGTGTTCTTAATCAATGTCCGCCGCATGGCCGAGGGGCCGGTCGACGTGGCCTTCACCACCGAGAACCTGCAGGCGACCTATGGCGGGCGTCTTGCGGCGACCCATCTGGACGAGCTTTCGGTTGTGGGTGGTTTGGCGTGACCCCTTTCATTGATGCCTTACTGTTACAGGCTGGCTATAACGCCGCGCTGGTTGCGATTGGCGCGGGGCTTTTGGGCTTTGCGGCGGGCGCCTCGGGCACCTTCATGTTCTTGCGCAAACGCGCACTGGTCTCGGATGCGGTTGCCCATGCCACGCTGCCCGGCGTCGGTCTGGCCTTTATCATCATGGTTGCCTTGGGTGGTGACGGGCGCAATCTGGCGGGGCTGCTGCTGGGATCGGCGGTCAGCGCATGGCTCGGGGTGCTGATCATCGAATGGGTGGTGCGCCGCACCCGTCTGGCCGAAGACGCCGCGATTGGCGCGGTGCTGGGCGTGTTTTTTGGCATCGGGATCGTGTTGTTAACGGTGATCCAGACGATGAGCGCCGGACGTCAGGCAGGGCTGGAGAGCTTCCTGCTCGGCTCGACGGCGGGGATGCTGTTTCAGGACGCGGTGGTGATCGCCATCGGCGGCTCGCTGGCGGTATTCGTGACCTGGCTGTTGCGCCGGCCGATGACGCTGGTGGCGTTCGATTCCGATTACGCCGCCGCGATGGGCTATGACGTGCGCCGCGTTGACCTGTTGATCATGGGGCTGGTGCTGGCGATCACCGTCACCGGTCTGAAGCTGGTCGGACTGGTGTTGATCGTCGCCATGCTGATCATCCCGCCGGTGGCGGCACGGTTCTGGACCGAACGCGCGTCGCGGGTGATCTGGATTTCGGGCGCGATTGGCGGCGCCTCGGCCTATATCGGCGCGGCGCTTTCGGCTTCGGCGGCGGGATTGCCGACCGGTCCGATCATCGTGCTGACCGCGGCGGCGATCTTTGTGATCTCGATGCTCTTTGCGCCGGTGCGCGGGGTGCTGGCTGCGGTCATCCGCCACCGCCGGTTTCAGGCGCGGGTGCATCGCCGTCAGGGACTGTTGGCGCTGGCAGCGGCGCATCCGATCCGCGAGGGCTATACCCTGCGGCTGCTGGCGCGCGAGGGGCTGGTGCGGCCCGATGGCGAGCCGACCGAGTCCGGTCGCGCTCAAGCCGCCAAGATCGCCCGTGACGAGCGCCGCTGGGATATCGCCCGCGAGGTGCATCAAGACGCCGGGCTGACCGGTCGCTATGACGGGCTGACCCCGATTGAAGAGGTCTTTACCGCTGATGAGATCGGCGAGTTCGACCGACGACTCGGACCACCCACACCTGTTGGAGCCGTATAATGGGCACGGAATTTGTTCAATTTTCCCTCACTCCGATCCTGATCGGGATCTTTTCGGCGATTGCCTGCGCGTTGCCCGGTAATTTCCTGATCCTGCGCCGGCAGGCGATGATCAGCGATGCGATCAGCCATGTGGTGCTGCCGGGCATTGTCGTGGCTTTCCTGCTGACCGGCGTGATCGCAACGATTCCGATGTTGCTCGGGGCGGCGGGGGCGGCGGTGGTCGCGGTGATCCTGATCGAGGCGATCAAACGGCTGGGCAATATCGAGCCCGGCGCTGCCATGGGGGTGGTGTTCACCTCGATGTTCGCCGCCGGTGTGCTGGTGCTGGAACAGACCGACACCAGCAATGTGCATATCGATGTGCAGCACGCCTTGATGGGCAATCTGGAATCGCTGATCTGGTTTCGCGCCGAGGGCTGGCAGTCGCTGCTCGATCCCGCCAAACTGGCGTCATTGCCCGACGAGCTTGCGCGGATGGCGATTGTCTGCGCAATGATTTTCGCCGCCATGCTGGTGTTCTGGCGCTGGCTCAAGATCGCCACTTTTGACGAAGGCTTTGCGCAAGCGCTGGGAATTCCGGCCTCGGCGATCGGCTTCGGGCTGGTGATCGCGGCGGCGATTGCGGCGGTGGCCGCCTTTGATGCGGTCGGCTCGATCGTGGTGATCGCGATGTTCATCTGCCCGCCCGCCGCGGCGCGGTTGATGACCAACCGGCTTGAACATCAGGTGATCTGGTCGATCATCTTCGCCACCGCTTCGGCCATATTCGGCTATGTCTTTGCCGGCTACGGGCCGATGTGGTTCAGCGCGCGCAACGCGGTGAGCGCGGCGGGGATGATGGCGACGGTCTCGGGGGTGTTTCTGGTGCTGACCTGCCTCTTCGGCCCGCACCGTTCGCGCGTCGGGATGAAGGCGCAAGACGACGCTGTGTAACTGTTGCGGCTCCGGTGCGTATGGCGCCGGAGCCGTTCAAGTGCTCGCGATCAGTGTCAACCGCATGTCGGGCGCATCATTGAAGCGACGCGCGAATGCTCCCCAGAATGCTGGAGGCCGCGAAAATCAGCGCCGCGACGCAGACAATCGAGGGCCCCGCCGGCGTGTCAAAGATATAGGCCGCCCGCAACCCGATCAGCGCCGAGGCGCTGCCGATGCCTGCCGCAACCAAAGCCATGCCTTCGGGCGTGCGGCTGAAGGGGCGGGCGGCGGCGGCGGGGATGATCAGCATGGCGGCGATCAACAACACGCCGACGACCTTGATCGCCACGGCAACGGTGATCGCCAGCGCCAACGTTAGGATCAATTGCTCGCGCTTGGGGTCGATCCCGCTGGCATAGGCCAGATCGTCGTTCAGCGTCGCGGTCAAAAGCGCCGACCAGCGCCAGCCAATCAGCAGCACGACCAGAGCCGCGCCACCCCAGATCACCGCCAGATCGACGCGCGACACGGCCAGAATATCGCCAAAGAGATAGGCCATCAGGTCGATGCGGATGCCCGAGAGAAAGGACACCGCGACCAGCCCGAAGGCGAGCGCGGAATGCGCCAGCACCCCCAAAAGCGTGTCCATCGCATAGCCGCGTCCGGTCAACAGGCTGACGGTCAGCGCCATTAAAAGCGCGATCACCAGAGCGCCGGCGAAAACCGAGATCGACAGCGCCAGCGACAGGGCGATACCGAGGATCGCGGCATGGGCGGTGGCATCGCCGAAATAGGCCATGCGCCGCCAGACGACAAAGCAGCCCAAAGGCGCGGTTGCCAGCGCGACACCGATTCCGGCCAGTGTTGCCCGCATCATGAAATCATCCAGAATCATTCGGCCGCTTCCGTGTGCTCGTGTTGATGGTCGTGATCGTGGTCGTGCCCGTGGTCATGGTCGTGCGAATGATCATGGTCGTGGCGATAAAGTGCCAGCGCGCCCATCGTGCCCGACCCGAACAGCGCGCGGTATTCCGGCGCCGAGGCGACCACCTCGGGCGTGCCTTCGCAGCAGACATGACCATTCAGGCAGATGACGCGGTCCGAGGCGCTCATCACCACATGCAATTCGTGGCTGATCATCAGCACAGTGCAGCCGGTGTTGCGGCGCACCTTCTCGATCTGTTGATAAAACGCGGCCGAGCCGGGCTGGTCGAGCCCCTGCGTCGCCTCGTCAAGCAACAGCAGATGCGGCTTGCCGATCAGCGCCCGCGCCAGCAAGACGCGCTGGAACTGGCCACCGGAGAGCTGCGACATCTGCGCCGCCGCCAGATCCGGCACACCGGCCTGCGCGAGCGCGTCGTCGATCACCTCAGGCGCAACCCGTGTCGGCAGGCGCAGGAACCGCGCCACGGTCATCGGCAGCGTGCGGTCGATATGCAACCGCTGCGGCACATAACCGATCCGCAGGTCGGCGCGCTGCGTCACCCGCCCCCGCGACGGTTTCACCGCACCGATGATCGACCGCAGAAGGCTGGTCTTGCCCGAGCCATTGGGGCCGACAATGGTCACGATCTCGCCGGGCTCGATGGTCAGGGTGACCTTGGATAACACGGTTTTGGCGCCGTAGCTGATGCTCAAATTCTCGATGCTGACCAGACTCATCCGCGGGCCTCCGAGGTTGCGGACCCCGAGTCGGTGGCCTCTGAGGCTGCGGTGTCCGAACAACTCGGGCAGACGCCTTCGGCCTCGACCACCGTGCGTTCGATCTTGAATCCGGTGGCGCGGGCGGCGGCGCCCAGAGCCCCCTGCGCCGGTGCCGATTGCGCTTCGGCAACAGAGTCGCACAGGCGGCAGATCATGAAGGCCGGGGCGTGGTTTTCCCCCGGATGGGCGCAGGCGATGAAGGCATTGAGCCGTTCGATCTTATGCGCGAGCCCATTGCGCACCAGAAAATCAAGCGCGCGGTAGGCGACCGGCGGCTGCGAGCCAAAGCCTTCATCGCGCAGCCGGTCGAGAATGACATAGGCCCCGAGCGCGCGGTGCTCCTGCAGTAAGATCTCCAGAACCTTGCGGCGCACCGGCGTGAAACGCAGACCATTGCTAGCGCAGCGGGCCTCGGCCGCCGACAGCCCATCGACCACGCAAGAGGCATGGTCATCGCAGGCAAAACCTACCGGTTTGGTCACCGCGTCCAATTTCATCGGAGAACCACTTGTCATGTTATCACGTATCCATTAGAGCCTTTGAAACGTTATAAGATCACATGGAGGACAAGATGTCCAGAATGCTCCTGCCGCTTTCCCTCACCGCCGCTTTGATGGGCGGCACCGCAATCGCCGAGGTGCCGCGTGTCGCCACAGATATCGCACCGGTCCATTCGCTGGTCGCACAGGTCATGGACGGCGTCGGAACCCCGAGCCTGATCGTCCAGCCCGGCGCCAGCCCGCATGAATACGCGCTGCGCCCCTCCGAAGCGGCGGCGCTGCAAGAGGCGGATCTGGTGTTTTGGGTTAGCCCCGAATTGACCCCATGGCTGGCGGGCGCAATCGAGACATTGGCAGGCAATGCCACGGTGACCGAATTACTGGAAACCGATGGAACGATCAAATATGACTTTAGGGAAGGCGCGCTGTTCGAAGCTCATGTGCATGGCGATCACGAAGAGCATGGACATGACGGACATGATCACGATGGGCATGATCACGATGAGCATGCGCATGACGGTGATCATGATGATCACCACGACCATGACGACCATGCCGGTCACGACGACCACGATGATCACAGCGATCACGAGGGCCATGACAATCACGATGATCATGAGGGGCACGATCACGACGCCCATCATCACGAATCCGATCCCCACGCCTGGCTGTCCCCCCAGAACGCCGCGACATGGCTCAACGTGATTGCGGCGCAGCTTTCGGCGGCTGACCCGGATAACGCCGGTGTCTATTTCGCCAATGCCGCTGCCGGACGGGCGGAGCTTGAGGCATTGACCGTTGAAGTCAGCGCGGTGCTGGACCCCGTGCGCGGCGGCCGTTTCATCGCTTTTCATGACGCTTACCAGTATTTCGAGAGAGCTTTCGACTTTCCGGCCTCCGGTGCGATCTCGATCAGCCACGCCTCAGACCCGAGCCCGGCGCGGATCGCCGAAATTCAGGGTCGGATCGCCGATGAGGGCATCAACTGCGTAATGTCGGAACCCCAGTTCAACCCCGGCCTCGTCGCCACCGTGCTTGACGGTGCGGAGGCAGATACCGCGGTTCTCGATCCGCTGGGCTCCGATCTGACCCCCGGTCCGTTGCTCTATCCGCAACTCATCCGTAATCTGGCGGCAACCCTGGCGGACTGCCTGTAACCAAACCGCGGAAGCAATTGACCATGTTGAAATCCGGTGATCGGTAAATCCCGACAAGTGATCAGGGGTATCGCCCTCTTATCGGCAATGTGCCTCGGCCAGAGCGCCGGGGCACATCCGCATGTGTTCGTGGATGCCAAAGCCGGTTTTTTGTTCACCGGGCAGGGGAAACTCCGGGCCCTGAGGATTTCATGGACCTATGATGCGTTCACCACGCTGTTTTTGATCGATGCGCTGGATCTCGACCGGGACGGCGACGGCCAGCTGAATGACGAGGACCGCGCGGCAATTGTCGCCGGAGAAACCGACTGGCCGCCGGATTACAACGGCGATGTCTATCTGGAGGTTGCCGGACAGCCGCGCGTCCTGACCCGCCCCGAAAACGCGGTGGCGGGAATGGAGGGGGATCAGATCACCATCGTCTTCGACCTGCCTCTGGCCGAGCCGGAAACGCTGGACGGCAACCCCGCGGTTTTGCGGCTTTATGATCCGGTCTATTACTACGCCTATCAAATCCTGCCCGATGACACGCTGCTGCAGGATCTTCCGCGCGCCTGCGAAGCCGCCGTTATCCCCTTTGAACCCGACTCCGCCTCGGCCGCGCTACAGGCCAAGCTGGCGGCCCTGTCCCGCGAAGAAACGCCGGAACAAGAGGATGTCGGCCGCCTGTTTTCCGATCAGGTCAGATTGACATGCGAATGAGACTGCTTCTGCCCCTTGGCGCCCTGCTGGCCGCGCTTGCCATGCTCTGGTTTGCCCTGCCTTGGGGCGCCATCCAGCAATGGGCGCTGGCCGAACAGCGCGGATTTCAAAACGCCATGGCCACGGCGCTGCGCGGGATTCAGGCCGGTGAGCCTTTGGCGATCTGGGCCCTTTGCGCGGCCACTGCGGCCTATGGGTTCGTGCATGCGCTCGGGCCGGGACATGGCAAGGTGCTGATCGGCGGCGCCGCGTTGGCCAGTAAGGCGAGCATGCGACGGCTTGGCATTCTGACGCTTCTGTCAAGCCTTGCGCAGGCGGGCACCGCGATCCTGCTGGTCGGAAGCCTCGCCTTTTTGCTGCGCTTGGGATCGCGGGATCTGGTCGATCTCACCGAAGCCTATCTTGCCCCGTTCAGCTATCTCGCAATTGCCGCGATCGGCGCGGTTCTGGTCTTTCGCGGTCTGCGCTCATGGCTGCGCATGGGCAGGCACCAGCATTCCGGGACCTGCGGTTGCGGTCATGCTCATGGGCCCAGCATTGATGAGGTAAGCACCCTGAACTCAAATCGCGATGCTGTGGCGTTGATTGCCAGTATCGCGATCAGACCCTGCACCGGCGCGCTCTTTGTTCTGGTCATCGCGGCACGGTTCGAGGTCTTTTGGATCGGCGCATTGGCGGTCGTCACCATGGGCTTGGGAACCGCGGCGTTCAACCTGATGGTGGCCGGATCCGGCGTCGCCGCCCGCCGTCTGGCATCGCTCGGCGCAGGTGACAGCCAGGGCGTGCAGGCGCTTTCGGCGGCGCTGCATGTGATCGGCGGCCTGACCATCGCACTCCTCAGCTTCGGCATGCTGCTGCCACATCTCTTCTAATGCGGCACGACGGGGTGGCTGGCCGCCCCTGCCATTACCTCCCCCGCCTGCCCGCTGGCTTGGCACTCCAAGGTTCAACGGGGCATCAAAACTCAGCGGTTCCGACAGCTCTTTCACCACCTGCGCCTTGCCAGATCGGGGGTAAGAGCATCCATGCCGATTGCTTGGGATAAAGCGGCCTCGCTTTGTCAGTTTTTGACGCGAGCCAGCTGCATGCTTAGCCACTGGACATGATCAGCCAGGTTTCACAATCTCGCATGAGGGGCTTTCTCTTCCCACGCTCTATCATCGCTTACGCCATCTGGGCGTATTATCATTTTGCGCTGAGGCTGCGCGAAGTCGAGGATCTGCTGGCCGAGCGCGGCGTGATTGTTCCGTATGAAAGCATCCGGGTGTGGTGCCAGCGGTTCGGTTCACAGACTGCCGCCTAAATCCGGCGCGACCGTTCAGCACCAGTCGACAAATGGCACCTCGACGAGGTCGTGATTTCGACCCGAGGCCAGAAGCACTGGCTTCGGCGCGCGGTTGACGCGAACGGCGACGTGTTGGAGATCCTGGTCCAAAGTCGCAGGGACACCCATGAGGCCAAGCGATTTCTCCAAAATCTGATGCAGCAACGGGGTGTGCCACGGGTTCTCGTGACCGACAAGCTGCGCAGCTATCGCGCCGCCGTAAGGGGGCTTTGTCCAAGCATAGATCATCGCTCACACAAAGGATTAAACAATCGCTCCGAGGCGTCGCACCGGCACACCAGACGGCGAGAAAAGATCATGGGCCGTCTGGAGCGGAGCATGCTACGCTTAAGTGATTGGGCTATTCTGCCAAGACGTGGATCGACGAGGGCGGCAAGGACAGGCGCACGGTGTCACCAGCGGTAAATGTCGGGGCTTCCGGTCCGCTCAATTCCACCAGCCAAGGGTCGGTCCCCGGAACCTCGATCAGATACTCGGTGAGATTGCCCAAAAACATCACCCGCCGCACGGTGCCGTTAATGATGCCTTCCGTAGGTGAGAGCGTGACAACCTCGGGCCGCACCAGCAGAGTGACGCTATCGCCCGGGCTAGCCGCGATCGGAGCATCAAGTGCGATACGCGCGCCCGCAAGATCAACGGTATTCGCCTCGCCCACCTTTGCAGTGATGAAGTTCGCGCGGCCAATGAACTCGGCAACAAAACGATTGGCCGGCTGGCTATAGATTTCGCGAGGCGTGCCGACTTGCTCAACCACCCCGCCCCGCATGACAACGATCCGATCTGAAATGCTCATCGCTTCGACTTGATCGTGGGTCACATACAGGCTGGTGATGCCCAGACGCTGCTGCAATTCACGGATTTCAATCCGCATCTGGTCGCGCAATTTGGCATCAAGGTTTGACAGCGGCTCGTCGAACAGCAGAACTCTCGGCTCCATCACGATGGCCCTCGCCAGAGCCACACGCTGCTGCTGCCCCCCCGAAAGCTGGGTCGGCGAGCGATTGGCCATTCCAGACAATCCGGTCATCGCCAGCACTTCGGTCACATGCTTTTCGATCTTCTTTCGGCTTTGTGATTTTAGGCGCAGGCCGAATGCAACGTTCTCAAAAATGCTGAGATGCGGGAAAATCGCATAAGACTGGAACACCATCGTCGCATCGCGTCGATTTGGCGGCACGTTGTTCATCCGCCGGTCGCCGAAGAAGATATCGCCCTCTGTCGGCTCTTCGAAACCAGCGACCATGCGCAGCAGCGTGGTCTTGCCGCAACCCGACGGGCCAAGCAAAGTGACCAACTCGCCTTCGTTGATATCAAGATTCACCTGATTGACCGCCAACACCGGTTTGGCTGGATCGTCGAGATTATCAAATGCTTTACAGAGGCCCTGGATACGAACCGGTTCTGTCATGTCACACCTTTACCGAAGCCGAATGGCGGGTCATCCGTG
Source organism: Pararhodobacter oceanensis (assembly GCF_003076755.1). Lineage (GTDB taxonomy): Bacteria > Pseudomonadota > Alphaproteobacteria > Rhodobacterales > Rhodobacteraceae > Pararhodobacter > Pararhodobacter oceanensis. The sequence goes on along the minus strand of NZ_QDKM01000013.1, from coordinate 24,662 downwards.
TGACTCCCGCCTGAATAATGACGATGGCGACAAGAACGATGCCAATCACCACAAGTGAGTAGGCAGCGGCCACCCCGAGCCGTCCCGAGCCAACCTGATTGAGGATCTGCACCGTCATCAGGTTCCAATTCGCCGATACCAGAAAAATCGCCGCGCTGATCGCGGTCATCGCCCGCACGAAGGCGTAGACGAGGCCAGTAAAGAACGCAGGCGCAATCAGCGGCAGCGTCACCTTACGAAACGTGGTCAACGTGCCCGCGCCCAGATTCCGCGCGGCCTCTTCGATCGACGGATCAATCTGGCGCAAGACCGCCACGCCGGACTGGATGCCGACCGGCACATAGCGAAACAGAAAACACAGGACCAGAATCGCCAGCGTTCCGGTCATGACGAAAGGCGGGCTGTTGAAGGCAAGGATATAACCGATGCCAACCACTGTCCCTGGCACCGCATAACTAAGGATCGAGCCGAATTCGAGCGCTCCGTGGCCGGGAAACTTCTGCCGCACGATCAGGAAGGCCACGATCATGCCCAATAGGCCGCTCAGCGGTGTCGTGATAAGCGCGATGATCAGCGTATCGGTCACCGCGTTGAAACCGACGTCAAAGACATATGCAAAATGCGCCAGCGTCGGCGTGTAATCAAAGCCCCAAACGCGGGTAAAGGCACCGATCACGATCACCCCGTAGAACAGCGTGACGATCGCCGCGAAGAGCACGACGATAGAATAGAGCGCCCATTTGACCGGCGGGCTGACAATCCGCGAGGCTGAAGCCGATGGCTTGCCGGTAACGGTGACATATTGCCGTTTGCCAAGATAATAGCGCTGGATCGCGAAAGCGGTGAGCGAGGGGATCAACAGCACCACTGCAAGCATCGCGCCCCGTGACAGGTTGAACGAGCCGGTGATTTCCAGATAGGCCTGCGGTGCCAGCATGGGGAATGCGGCTCCGGCAAGCACCAGCGGATTGCCGAAGTCCGACAAGGATTCGATAAAGACGATAAGGAAGGCGCTGGCGATACCGGGCAGTGACAGCGGAAATGTAACTTTCCAGAAGGTCTGCCACCCCGTGGCGCCGACATTCAGTGCCGCGTCTTCCAGAACCGGATTAATGGATGCGAGCACGCCGCGAAGCGCGAGATATGCGATTGGCGCAAAGGTAAAGACCTGACTGGCGACGACACCATGGAAGCCATAGATACTGAAGTCCTGTAGGCCCAATATCTGTTTCGTCACCACGCCATTCAAGCCGAACAGAAACAGGATCGAGACTGCCGAAACAAAGGGGGGTGAGATGATCGGCAGCATGGTCAGATAATGCAGCACACGCCGTCCCGGCACATCCAGCCGGGTCAGCACAAAGGCGGCGATATAGCCGATCACAACGCCCAGCAGCCCGACCAGAGTGCTAACGCTCAGGCTGTTGACGATCGCGCTACGGTAGAGGCGGCGTTCACCAAGCTGGCCGAAGGTTTCGAGTGTCCAGACCCCGCGGACTTGGAGGCTGGCGATCAGAACCTTGACCAACGGATAAACGACAAAGATCGCCACCGCAGAGAAAATCACCACGATCAGCGCAACCAATACCGGATCGCGCGCCAGCACCTTTAGCTGGCGCGCTGCTTTGTTCACCTTCACCATGGGTCGGACTACTGGCCCAGAACGTCGTCAGCCCAGCGATCCACCAGTCTTTGGCGGTTCTCGGACGCATAGGCGGGATCATACGCGATCAGCTCGATCTCATCGAGCGACGGCACGCCTTCACCAGCATTCACATCGCCTCGCACCGGCAGGAAGTATGTCTTGGCATCAACCAGCGCCTGCTGGCCCTCGGCCGAGGTCATCCAGTCCACCAGCGTTCCGGCGTCTTCGAGGTTTTGCGCGCCGTTCAGGATCGACATCGCCGCGACTTCATAGCCAACACCTTCCGTCGGGAAGACCACGTCAACCGGAAAACCTTCGTCTTTCAACTTCAGGAACCCCGGCGAGAACTGGATCGCAATCGGAGTCTCTCCGACGCTGAGCGCGCCAGAAGGTGCGGTGCCGCTTTGCGTATAGGTCTGAATGTTGGGGTTCAATTCCCTCATGAACTCAAAGGCAGCATCCTCGCCCATGATCTCGCGCAGGGTCAAAACCACTGCATACGCCGTGCCCGAAGACTGCGGCGATGGCATTTGGATCAACCCGCTATAGGCGGAATTGGTCAGGTCAGCCCATGACGTGGGCGCAGGCGCGCCGCGCTCTGCCAGAATGTCGGTGCGAACGCCAAACGCCAGCGGGTTGGTGTAAATTGCATGCCAGAACCCGTCGGCATCCCTGAACTGATCCTGCAACCCGTCGGCATTGGCCGAGATATACCCCTGCGTTAGGCCGCGCTCATGGGCAAGAATGTGGTTCTCGCTGGGTGCGCCGAACCAGACATCGGCTTGCGGGTTGTTCTGCTCGGCCTCAATCCGCGACAGGGCCGGACCCGACGACAGGAACACCATATCCACTTGAACGCCGGTGGCCTCGGTGAACGCCCGCAGAATGCTGGCCGAGTTTTCCTCATCGACGCTGGAATAAACCGTCAGTGCCTGCACAGCGGTTCCACCAAGCAGCGCCAGCGACGCAGCAACTGCGAGTGAACGAACGAACTTATTCATATATTGCCTCCCGAAACGGCACCTTGCCGCGATTGTGCCGGCGAAGACTAGATCAAAGCCATTGTGTGGGCAATCGCCTGTATAAGACTGTTTTGCCAGCAAAAAGAGGGGGTGTCCGCATATCGTGTTGGCGCGCTTCGCTTTCGAATAAAAAGGCCAACATTCTTCCGTGTACACCACGGAGTAAACCCGTTGAGACGCCACATCTTTCGCCGTCTCTTAGATGCTCACGGAGATCTGAACCCTGCTCAGCTCGAGCTTGCCCAGATGATCGTCACGAACCTTCGACGACAAACGAAGGCGATCTCAGAGATTGAAGCGCGCTCAAGCAAAGTGAAACGGTGACCGTCCGGCGGTATCGAATACCGACAGAAGTTGGGAAGAACGCGCACAAACATTCAACGCTACCGGCACCGGGGGTGGCAAAAATTCTTCTCTAGCCCGACTGCCTCTGTCATAGGCCGCATCCACAGGGCCGACATGCTGCGATAACAGCTTGAACGACAGGCGCGGTTTTCTTTGGCGCGCCTTCGGGTTGCCCAGACGGTAGACTGTCAGCATCCGCAGGTGTGCCATGCACAACATCCTCAGGTCCACTTGGCCCGGTCGACGGCGGCATCATCGGTATGGCGCGCACGCTCAGCGGGAGGTTTGCCTGCGGTCCCCCACTCCCAGTCTTCGGAAACGGCAACTCGCCCGGCTACCGAGGTCGTGGATATCCGCTACGCGCTGGAAACAGGGCTGCTCGGAGTTTTCGGCCGCACGGGGGAGCGGGTAAGTAGACGCTGTTTTCGGCGATGTCGTTCGCGCTTTTCGGGGCGTGAACCAAGACCGATCGGGAAACATGTTCGCTGCGTTCGGATCGCTCGGCGCCAGATCTGCCCGCCGAAGTCGAACTTGTCTGTGCACTGGGTGCCAAGACTTACCTGATCCGTCGTCGTCCGGTGCAGGAACGCCCGAAAGCGCACAGCGCTTTCCCAGAAGACCCTTCACAACCACATTGTGTCGTCCAGCAGGCTCCCATCCTGTAAGCGATTGATGCCAGCGAATTGGCATCGCTAATGAATATAATTCTATTTGATTTCAAAGAACTACAACAAATGTGGAAAAATCTTCACTTTTTTCTTCTGTCTCTCTGCCTTCATCAACATGTCTTCTCTGAGCGGCGCGGCCGCTCTTACATTAACCGTAGCACATTTTGTGCGAGCATCAGGAGATCCGCAATGGACCTTAAGAAGTACACCCTCATTGATGATTGCTTTATCAAAGCCCGCTTTGGCTCCAAGAACGGAGATATCGAGATCGAAGCCGAAGTTTTCCCGGGTTGCCCGGCTTTCATCGAGCACGCGATCTGGGTGGAGACCGGTGAGCCGGCATTGGAACATGTTGCCGCAAACATGCCCGCAGTGCAGAAAAAGATTCGCAGCGTGGTTGATGGTTTCTTTGCAAAATGAAGTGCATTGCACGACGTAATACGGCTCTCCCGCACCCGTAAGGGTGCGGGAGAGCCCGCGATGCTGCCTTTGGGTTCATTTCTACAGCACCCACGAATGTTGGGGTGCGCGGCAAACTTTGCCTTCCGCTGCCTTGGATGTGATGCACCTAAATGCGTGACAACGGCAGAAATGATCGGCAACCAACATCGGCAAGAACTTTACCATCATGCGTGTAAATGCTATTGAATCAATAGGATTGCGCGAACAGGACATCGGCAAGATATGCTAGAAACACCCGGCAGAATAGAGCCTTGCTTCTTCGAAGAGCATATACCGGCGAGTTTGGCAGACCTATCGGTCGACATCCAGCGGGAGGCATCCCAGCTCGGGCGGGATCTTCATCCCGACAGCGCTGCCGAATTGGCCGATTTGGTGCGGGTGATGAATTGCTACTACTCGAATCTGATCGAGGGGCACAACACGCGGCCGCGCGATATCGAACGGGCGCTCGCCGGGGCCGAGCTCGAAGCCGAAACACGGCCACTGGCACTCGAGGCGCGCGCGCATGTCATTGTCCAGCGGTCCATCGACAAGATGCACCGGGACGGCGCCTTGCCGCGCCCGACTTCCGTGGAATTCCTGACTTGGGTCCACAAATCCTTCTACGATGAGATGCCCGAGGAATTCCGCAGCATCGAACATCCTGACGGCAGCACCGAGCCCATCGTTCCCGGTCGCATCCGGCAAGAGGGAGACCCTGAGGTTGCTGTTGGCCGCCACCTGCCGCCCTCGTCGGGTAGGGTTCCCGCTTTTTTGGATCATTTCGACAAGCGTTTCCAGATTGCGGCACGGTCTGCGAGTGGTCGGATCATCGCAATTGCCTCGGCGCATCACCGGCTGAATTACATCCATCCATTTCCCGACGGGAATGGGCGGGTCAGCCGCCTGATGTCGCATGCGATGGCGCTTGAAGCGGGCATCGGTGGCCATGGGCTCTGGTCGGTGTCGCGCGGCCTTGCACGCGGGTTGAGCGACCGCAGTGAGTACAAGCGGATGATGGATCTGGCAGTTAGCCCGCGGCGCGGTGATCGCGATGGGCGCGGAAACCTGTCTGCCGCAGCATTGAAAACATATTGCGAATGGTTTCTGAAAGTTGCGCTTGATCAGGTCACTTTTTCGAGCAAACTCTTTGATCTCGGCGGTCTGGAAAAGCGTTACCGGCGCTTGGTGCAAGACACCATCGATGACAAGCGCGCGCCCGATCTCATTTCAGCGGTTCTCCGGCATGGTGCGCTCGAGCGTGGCGATGCACAGATCGTGCTTAAGACCTCCGAACGCACGGCGCGCAACACGCTCAGCAAGCTCACGGCGGCGGGTTACCTGTCATCGGCGTCGCCGAAAACGCCGGTGCGTTTGGCGTTTCCGTTGGATTATCGCGAGCGATTGTTCCCCAACCTCTTCGCCGATGGTGACTTGCCCGAGTGAGCGGCGTCGCCAGATAGGGCGACAAGCAGCAGCGACATCCAAGATGCTTCGGATGCACTCTAGCCCTCCTCCGCCGCTGTTCGCGCATCGAACATCTGCACGGCATGTTGGATCTCAGAATAAAAGCGCAACCGGTCATGTTGCTGACCTGCACCCGCCCGCTACCGCACAACGAACTGGTCTAGCTACACGGCGTCGCTTCGCAAGCGCGGGTCGCTACTGATCTGGCTGGACAAGGGGATGATCTGGCTCGCGCCGCATGACAGCAGCCCCGGTCTCCACAATGCAAAAAGGACGCGTAGTTCCGCCGGCCTTTTTTTGACTGAACTCGACCGATTAGACGGATCAAACTCTGCAAAACCTCAGTTTGGTGCGATTGAGAGGCTGTTTTAGCCGGTATTGGTAGGCAATAGCTCCACCAAGCCCTGATCGCCCTGCGCCAGCGCACCTTGGGTTTGTTGGTGATATCACCCGCAAGGATCAACGCGTCGAGAGACGCCAGGAGCTCCGGATCGAGGGCCGCAAACGGATCACGACCGTCGCTGAGCCAAAAATCAAGGTGTAGGTCAGCAATCACGAGAACAGACATAGATACACCAACAATAAAGCACCCACTCAGATAGCTGCGCGCCACATTCGGAACCGGCCCTGCCCGGTGACTTCGTGAATCAAGCCATTTGCATGCATCCAGTTCAGATTTCTCTGCACAGCGGCGCGGCTTATGCCGGTCAACTCTTCTGCCATCGGGGCAGAGATCAGCGGCCACTCAGACAGCAATTTGCGCAGCGCTTCTGGCGTGCGGCCGGACAGTGTTGCCATACGCACCTCAGCTCGCTGCGCCCACGCCTCAATGTCATCAAGATGGCGCATCGCGCTGAGGATCGCACGGTCCATTCCATCGAGCCACCGCGCCAATCTTTCCGCAGGTGATCCGCCACCACGCAGCCCCCCTGCCCCGCCCATCGCGAGCGGCACGAAGATCGCGCCCGTGGCCTCCTCGGCAGCGATACGCGCGGCTGTTACAGCGGCTTCCGGCGTTTCACTATGGGGGCGCAAACCGACGAGGCTCCAGAGGTGATAGCACATACAGGCGCGGCTGATCGGATGCAGATCGGCACCCGTCTCCATCAGCGCAATCCAGCTTTCCGCGCGGTGAATGAATAGATCCGAGCCGTCCTTCGGGTGTTCGGGATCATGACGGCCGAGGAAAGCGGCGAAATTGCTCATCGGCCCCGGCCCAGCTGTCAATCGGCGCGCGGCCCAGCCCGCGCGAAGCAAGGCGCCGGTGTCTTCCTGCGCCGATGACAGCCGCAGTGCGAGCCATTGTGCCAGCCGGACCGCGGTGATCCGGTCACCGATACTCCAGCTCAGCTCGGCGGTTTCGATCAGCGCGAGGCGATGTCTCCAGCCCTCAGGCCCTCTTAACAGTCGGTCATTCAGCGCACCGAACCGGCCTGCGACCCGCGCCAATGGCGCCGCCAAGCCCGCCTCGGCGTCTAGCCACTCCGCAAGCAATGCGGCCTCGCCCACGTCAGCCCGAGAACTAGGAGTCAGATCATCGGTGTCGTCCCCAGGAGGCCCGGGCAGGAACCACAAATCATCCTCCGCGCCGGCTTGAGCCGGGGCGGTATACTCCAGACATTCATTCGTAAAGTCAGTGCGCTTGGACTTCATATGCGCATAATATGCCCATAATGCTCATTACCCAAGTGTTTTCAAAACATGCATTCTGGGTGCCGCAATCAAAGGCGCAAACAAGACGATGCGATCCGCCTAACCCGCTCTGTGATCATGTCCAGCGTAAGGAAACCAAGGGATTTCCAACGAGCACAGCCACAGAGCACGCGCTTGCATTCGTTTACAAACGATCGTTTAGTTATGACACCTTAAATTGCAAAGCGCCTCTTCTCATGTGTCTTATCGGCTATGCCCGCGTTTCGACCGACGATCAGACCCCCCTGCCCCAGTCGCAGGCGCTGAAGTCGGCGGGTTGTGTTGAGATCCATGAGGAACACGCCTCGGGCGGAGATCGCACACGTCCGGTCCTCGCGCGTGTGCTCGAGCGGATTGGCAAAGGCGACACGTTATTGGTTGTGCGGATCGACCGCCTAGCCCGGTCCCTCTCGCACCTCTTGCAAGTGATTGACCGTCTCGAGGCTCGAGGGGCGTTCTTTCGCTCGCTGCAAGACCCGATTGACACCGCCTCCCCGCAAGGAAAGTTCACATTGCAAGTGCTCGGCGCTGCGGCAGAGTTCGAACGCGCCTTGATCCGCGAGCGCACCAAAGCTGGGCTAGCCAGCGCCCGCAACAACGGGCGCATCGGCGGCAATCCGGGGCTGCGCGACAAAGACCCCGCCGCCCTGCGCAAGATCCAGCTGGCGCGGCAGGAGGGCTATCTGCAACGCCTGTCTAAGACCGCGCCCGATTGGGTGCCGCCTGTCCGGCGCCTGCGCCCCCTTCACGCTTGGGAAGACGTTGTGCGGATCATCAACGCCCCACTGCCACCCGAGCAACACTGGACACAAAGTCGCCTGCTGCGCGCCGTCAAAGCCTATGTGCGCAACGGGTTCCTGCCCGACACCGTGCTCGAGCGCACCACCCGCCGCGACATTGACGACCGCCTGCCCGCCATTGTTGCGGCACTCAAAACGGCCGATCCCGAGATCACTTTGCAAGCGATCTGCGACCGTCTCGAAGCGATGCGCGAACGCACCCCCCGCGGCCGCAGTCACTGGCAACCCTCGTCGGTGCGGATGCTTTTGGAGCAAGCACGACGACTGGGTTTGATGACGCGTTGATCTCGGTCGCAATTCTGCTCAGCAAAATCACTTTCATCCCCGCGATTGACGGCAGAGAAGTTGACAGCTGTCAACTTCGCGATCTCGGCGCTGGCTTCTGGTGACTTCAGGTCAAATTGATGGTGACCGGAACTCCGCATTGCGTCTTCAGTCACATCATCCTGCGGTAGGTCTTGCCACACTCCTGCGCAGTTTCGCTGCCTAGACAAGTCAGCGCAATCGCGTGGCCCTCCTCGAAATAGACACTAACCGCAGCTTTAGTCCCTATATCTGCGTCCGGCACACCGAGTTGACAGCTGTCAACTCTGCTCACGGAAAACTTCCACAACTTGAGAATTCACCACGCTACGGCAGCTGAATGCTCGAGAGAAGCGCTCACGACCGGAACATCTGTTGCAGGAGCGTCTCACTCCGCAAGACAGCGAATGGCTAGGTGCCATCAAATAATAAGGAGCCTCCCAAACAGCCCGAGTGAGATACATGCTCGATGGTTCTGTCAACTTTGAACCTTTCTTGCTTGGGAGCCACAGATCGCTTCAAACACTGAGCTCAGGCGGCTTTGGAGGTTTCGGATCGCAAGAGCGACATCACCATCGGCCCTGGCGAGAATGCCCCCTCGGCCGCTTTGGCGCTTAGAGAGCGCAGGTAGCCGCCAGGGCGGGCGATGGTGTCAAGACGTTGCAAAATATAGGCAACAACAATGGCCGCGACCTCTGGCCCCATAATCCGCTGCGCTTCGGCGAAGGCATCAGGACTGATCCCGATCATCGGGCGCACGATATCCGCGACTCTGATCAGATCATGCCAGCTGCGCAATGGGTCTGGCGCATAGAGCGCGATCTCTGGAACGGCCTTCAACACCAACCCCAAGGGCAAGGGAGGCTCAGTTGGGCGCACGGCCGAAACCTCTTGCTCTTCTAAGCAAGGTTCAGATTCATAAGAGTCTTTCTTTGAATTCTGATAGTGCCGCTCATTTTGAGCGTCAGTGCCGTGCGTATTCTGTGTTTCCAAGACTTTCAGGCGGGCTTTAACTTGCCCCAAAAGGTCGGCTGAGGTCTCGCGCAGCTCTTCAAGTTCAGCGAGTTGCAGGCGCCGGCGGGTGGAGCGCTGTGCCAGCCGGATGGCATCCTCGAGCGCATCCCAATTGCCACCCATTTCCTCGCGCCCCCAGGCGGCGAGCTTGCTGGCATCACGCAGAAGCATTACCACGGCTTCCCGCGTCCGCTTGAGCTTCAACGCGGCGGCTCGGGCGTCATCGGCCTTTGCAGCGATCTCGGGCGCGCGCACGAGGAGGGGCCGCAGATCGAAGCCGAACACCGCCTGCACCTGTCCGCTGCTGCCACGCGCCGCAAAGCGCTTGCCGTTGGGGCTGTCACGGCGCGCCAGAAGGCCGGCCTTCACCAAAGCCGACAGATGCCGCCGTAGGGTGCTCTCGGCCATGCCATGGGCGCGGTCGCAGAGGCTGGCGTTCGAGGGATGCACCACCAATTGCCCGCCGTCGCGCAGCTCGGCATCGGGATGAAACGACAGCAGCGCCGCCAGAACCGCCAACGCGCGGTCGCTCACGCAGAAGGCAACACGCGCAGCGGTAAGGTCGCGCAAGATCGCCCATTTGTCGGCGCTGCCTTGCGGGGCAGGGGCCTGCGCGAGCTGTTGACTATGGATCAGCCGTGCCGTCATCGGCTGGCGCCCGAAGGGGGTCAGGGAAATATGTTCCATTTTTACTGTCACGCGACAATAATCAGCCCCGCGTCCCAAAGACGTTGTTGACAGCTGTCAACGTTGAGCCGTATCTTCAGATTGCTAGATAAGAAGACGGGCCCTTCGGAATGTCATGTTCCGGGGGGTCTTTTCTTTTGTCGGTTGCGTGCCTTTCCTGTTGTTGCTGCTCGGTTACTCTCCGCGCTGGTTCTCCCAGTCGCGGTGAATCTGGTTAATATTCTGCGCCAGCCACTCGCCAAACTCCTGCGGCACATCGATCACGCAGCGGCCCTTATCGGTGCGGATGCTGCCGATCGGCTCGCCCTGCGCTAACAAGCCACGGAAATCATCCGGCGCCTTTGGTTTGCGTTGAGGAGCAAGGTCGTTGAACACAGCGACGAAACGCGCGTCGGAATCCGGGCCTTGCGCCGCCGCAATCAAGGTATCGAGATCGCGGTCCTTGGCGCGGGTGGCGAGTGTCAGCCAGCGGTCACGACCTGCCGAAGGTGCCGCGCCAATCGCCTGGATTAGCGGCTCGGGCAAAGCGTCGACCACGGTCAACATGCGGCTGATAACTGTCTTATCGGCGTGTAGCGCCTCGGCAGTGATCTTGCGATCAAAGCCCATTTCGATCATCGATTTTGCAAACAGCGCTTTCTCGATGAACGAGAGGTCGCGGCGCGCGCTATTCTCCTGTCCCTGCGCGACAACCAAATCGCGGTCGTTGATGTCGCGCACAAAAGCGCGCACCGGCATATCCAGCCGCCGCAGCGCAGCGATCCGGCGGCGGCCATAGACCACCTCATAACGACCCTCGGCGTTCGGTGAATGCCGTAGCATGACCGGAACCTGTTGCCCATGCTCGCGCATCGAGTCGACCAGCGCTTCGAGGTCGGCTTCGGGTTCGAGCCGGTCGCGCAGACCGGCGCCGTCAATCAAATCAGCCGGGACGTCGACCAAAGCGCGGGTGCGCAAATCGGCGATCGAGCGGCTGACCGCGCCGATCGCGCCGCCGGTCATCCGCGGGGCGGAGTTGCGCGGAGACGTAGAGTCCTCGCCGCTCATCAACCCTTTCAAGAGATCTTTACGTGCCATTTTGCTCTCCTCAACCCCGGCCCCACGCGGATTGAACCAAGGCTTCAATCTCGCTGTTGACCGAATTCAGGCTTTCCAGCGCGCGCTCATAGGTCGCGCGGGTGAATTGCGATTTCTCGACTTCGTAGAGTGTTTGCTTGGTGATCCCGGCGTCCGAAATCGCGGTGGATTTCAGCACTGGATGATTCAGCACATGATCGCCGAAGAGATTGCGCATAAAGCTGACCATCTGGTTCTGCGGCCCGTCGCCGGGCTCGTAGCGGGTCACCAGATAACGCAACCAATCGTATTGCATATTGCCGCCAGCATCGGCAACGACGCCAAGCAGGTTCGAGGTCATCAGCAAAAACTGGCACATCGACATCACATCGAGCATCTGCGGATGCACGGTGACCAGAACGGCGGTGGCGGCGGAAAGCGCGGACATTGTCAGGAACCCCAGCTGCGGCGGGCAGTCGATAACAACCACGTCGTAATCGGCTTCCACCTCGGCCAGTTTCTCGCCAACTTTGGTAAAGAACATATGACCGGACCGCGCGGCGAGCGCACGCGGCGTCTCATGCTCGAACTCCATGAGGTCGAGATTTCCGGGAATGATATCGAGCCCGTGGATGTAGGTTTTGCGGATCACATCGCGCAGGGGCAGGGGGTCTTCATAGCGGATCGCGTCGTAAAGCGTGCCCCCGTCAAGCAGGTCAAACTCGGGCTGAAACCCGTGCAACGCGCTGAAACTGGCCTGCGGATCGAGATCGATGCCAAGCACACGGTAGCCGTCGAGCGCCATCTTCTGCGCCAGATGCGCGGCGGTCGTGGTCTTGCCCGATCCACCCTTAAAATTGATCACCGTGATCACTTGCAGATGATCATCCGGCCCGCGCCCATGCAAATAAGTGCCGGGAGCTTTGGCGCCTTTTTCGAGCATCACGCGCAGTTCCATCACCTGCGCGAGGCTGTAATAGCGTCGGCCGCCAGCGCGGATTTCCGGCTCGGGCCCGCGTCCGTCGAGGTGCAATTTGCGCAGATAGGCATCCTTGACGCCCAATAAATCCGCGACCTCACCCGAGGTGAACTTGCGCAGCTCCCGCTGTGCATCCGGCGGGAACAATTGTGCGCGATGCGCTTGCAATCGTTCCGACAGCCGCGCAGCATGCTCGCCGACCAGATGGTCGATGCGGTCCTCACGTTTCATACTCTGCCCTTCGCCGAGTTTCCGTTTGTTACGGTTTTCAGCTGTTTATTCGCTTCCTGCCGTAAATGAATGGCCTGTCCGGGCGAGTCGCGCAAGTCTTTTTCGATATATTGTGTCTAATCCTGCTTGAGCCACAACCTGCGCGAGGCTGGGAAGGCGCGTGCAAAAGAAAAGCCAACCAGTGAAAATCGTTTTTTTTCAGCGTGTTAAGGGTCGATCTTCATGTATTACTTTAACCAACTCCTCCACATACGAGTGGGGCCTCTCGCAACATGCCTGCGCCGAGATATGCCAATCATCGCCTTTTTCCGGCTCAAACAGTGTCTAACAAACCATACCTGCCTCGGCAGCCATGAGGGTCGTTCGGCCTCATGCAGTGCGATTCGCTTGGGAAGAGCAGCGTGTTTTGGCAGCGACCGCCGGTGGATATTGTGCCTGTATAAGGCACAGGCCCCGTTTATGCGTCCTCATTCAGCGAGAAGTTGAAATCGACCTTCAGTGCGGGAAACTGCGGCAGGGGGGCGGCTGCGACGGAGGCAGCGTGCTGCGCGTCGACGCCCAGCACCCGCATGATCGCCTCGGCCATGGTCGAGACCGACGTAGGCGCGGAAACGCCGTCGGTTATATCGGTGATAGTGCCCGCCAATAGCCAGATCAAATAGCTCCAACCCGCGGCCACATCATTGCCCGGCAGGTTCAGATGTCCGGCGTCATGGGCCACGCGCATGTCCTCGAGCCCGAAAGAACGAAACCCGATATTCATCCGGCGCACCATAAGATCCGTGCGTTTCAGCCACCAGTGCCACATCGGATCCGACAGCATTTCATGTGCAGTGAGGCGAACGGAATTGCCGATGACGGCGACCGGATCGGTGACGCCCTCTTGCTGATTCGCCATTCTGTTGCGCTGCCCGAGGTTGTGGATCACGCAATCGAGCACTTTTTCGGCGATCTCGTCTTTGGATTGGAAGTAGCTGTAAAATGTGCCGAAGCCGATATCGGCCTCATCGGTGATCTGCTGGATCGTCGTCCGATCAACGCCTTGATCCGACATAAGTTTATGGGCCGCTGCGATCAGCTTTGCGCGGGTGCGGATCTTTCGCGCGGTAACACGTCCCATGGTCTCTGTCTTTCTGGTTTCACCCTGCCGACCTTATGCCAGAGGCGGTCGAGCGTCAAAGCAGTTGACAGAAGTCCGAAAACGATCATCTATCATAAATGATATGTCATCAGCTTTGCGTCAGGGAGGAACGGCGCGGCCTGAAGACGGGTCTGCAACGGGAGGAACCGGACCATGAAAACCCAGACTGACACGCGCAAACTGGTCGCACCGACACGGCGCGACATACTCAAATACGGCACGGCGATGACGACGCTGGCGGCCAGCGGCGGGCTCGCTGCTCCGGCGCTGGCGTCGACTGGCGGCACCATCCGCATCGGCTTTGTCAGCCCGCAAACCGGACCATTGGCGGCATTTGGCGAGGCGGATGATTTCGTCCTCGCAGGCGTTCGCGCCGCGCTGGCCGAGGGGCTGGTAATCGACGGGACAAGCTATGACGTCGAAATTCTGGCGCGCGACAGCCAGTCCAACCCCAGCCGTTGCGCCGAGGTCACCGCCGATCTGATCCTGCGCGATGAGGTGCAATTGCTCTTGGGTTCGTCAACCGGCGACACCACCAATCCGGTCGCCGATCAGGCCGAGATCATGGAGGTGCCCTGCATCACCACCGACACCCCTTGGGAGGCCCATTTCTTTGGCCGCGGCGGCAACCCCGCCGTTGGTTTTGACTGGACCTATCACTTCTTTTGGGGCTTGGGGGACATGTTGGGGGTCTTTACCGACATGTGGGATACGCAAGAGACCAACCGCTCGGTCGGCGCGTTCTTTACCAATGATGTCGAGGGCGTTGCCCTGTCGGACGCCGAGCTTGGCTTTCCGCGTTTTATCCGCGAGGCGGGCTATGAACTCGACCTGCCCGGTCTGGCGACACCGATGTCCGACGAGCACAGCGCTTTCGTTTCCAGCTTTGCATCATCGAATATCGAGATCCTGACCGGGGCCGTGACACCGCCAGACTTTGCCACCTTCTGGTCGCAGGCAGCGCAGCAGGGTCTGCGTCAGCGGCTGAAATTCTGCACCATTGCCAAGGCGATGCTGTTTCCTGCAGCGGTGGAATCGCTGGGCGACACCGGCGACGGCATCACCACCGAGGTCTGGTGGTCACCAAGCCATCCTTTCTCATCGGGTCTGACCGGCCAATCCTCGGCGGAACTGGCCGGGGCATTTACCGCGGCCACCGGACGGCAATGGACGCAGCCCATCGGCTTTAAACATGCGCTGTTGGAAGTCGCCGTCGATGTGCTCAAACGCTCGGGCAACCCGATGGATGCGGGCGCAGTGCGCGACGCGATTGCAGCGACTGATTACCAATCCGTCGTTGGTCCGGTGAACTGGTCGCAAGGCGGCCCGACGAACCCGATCCGCAATGTCTCGACCACGCCTTTGGTCGGCGGCCAATGGAAGCTGCGCAACGGTGAGTTCAAATACGAGCTCGAGATCGTCAACAACCAGCGCGCACCTGGTATTTCAACGACCGGATCGCTGGAACTGCTGAGCTGATCCCGCCCTCATCGGGCCGTCCTGCCCATCGGCAGGGCGGTGCTTTCAATTGCTTCCGAGGTTCAGATGACAAATCCTACCAATCCTGCACGCGGCGCTGTGTCGTCGAGTGCCAGGCTTTTCGACACCGAAAACCTGATCAATCCCTATCCCCTTTACCAAGAGCTGCGCGACGCCGGACCGGTGATCTGGCTTGAGGCTTACGGGCTTTATATGCTGCCCCGATATGCCGAGACCAAACAGGCGCTCGAGGATTGGGAGAGCTTTTCTTCCGCCGGTGGCGTGACGATGAATGACGAGATGAACGAGAAGCTGCGCGGCGGCCTCTTATGCTCGGACCCGCCACGTCATGATGCCCTGCGTAAGGTGATCGAACGGCCGGTGACGCCGAAAGCCTTGAGCCAGTTGCGCAACCGCGTCGCCGAGGAGGCCAAAGAACTGGTCATTCGTCTGGTCGAGCAGGGCAGCTTTGACGCGGCAACCGAATTGGCCCAGCATTTGCCGGTGACCATCGTGTCCGATTTGGTCGGCCTGCCCGAGAAGGGGCGCGAGCGGATGCTGGCATGGGCGCCGGCGAATTTCGATTGCTTCGGACCGGCAAATTCGGACCGCACCAAAGCGGCGATGCCGATTGTCGGTGAAATGGTCAATTACGCCTTTACCCAATGCGTGCCCGGCAAGCTGAAACCCGATGGCTGGGCGCAGATGATCTGGGATGCGGCCGAGCGCGGCGAGGTCAGCGTCGAGGACGCGCCCTTCATGATGAATGACTATATGGGGCCGTCTCTGGATACGACGATCTTTGCCACCACCTGGCTGGTCTGGCTCTTTGCCAAACACCCCGATCAATGGCAAAAACTGCGCGACAATCCGGCGCTGATCCCCTCGGCGATCAACGAGGCGGTGCGGCTGCACAGTCCTATCCAGAATTTCTCGCGCTATGTTGCCAAGGATGTCGAGATCGGCGGCGTCACCCTGCCTGCGGGCAGTCGTGTGATCATCGCTTACGGCTCCGCCAACCGTGATGAGCGCAAATGGGACAATCCGACCGAATTCGATATCCTGCGTCGCGACAGCAACGATCATCTGGGCTTTGGCCATGGCGAGCATAATTGCGTCGGCAAGAACCTTGCGCGACTCGAAATCCGCGCGTTGCTGACGGAATTGCTCCCGCGGGTCGAGCGTTTCGAGCTGCTGGAGGCGCAGATTTTTCACAACAACATCCTGCACGGCCTGCAATCCTGCCGCGTCACGGTTCACTGACGGAGTTCCCATGCCCAAGGCCACCTATATCCTTCCCGATGGCAGCAAAAACACATTGGCGGTTCCCAATGGCCAAAGCCTGATGGAGGCCGCCATTCATAACGGTCTCACCGCAATTCTGGGTGAATGCGGCGGCTCGCTGGCCTGCGCGACCTGTCATTGTTTCGTCGAAGATGCGCCCGGCCCCTTGCCGGAGATCTCGGATCACGAGGATGCGATGCTGGACATGACCGCGACCGACCGCACCGAGCAATCGCGCCTGTCGTGCCAGATCATCATGAGCGATGCGCTCGACGGGATTGTCCTGCGGGTGCCCGACGAGATGTGACAATAGCCGCGCCGCCTGCAGGATCAGGGGATGCCACTCTGAACCGATGGGCGGCGCGGCTTGCTAATTGTGAAGGGTTAATAAGATCTGCAGCACCATCGAATGCGCGCCGGTTCGGGCGCCGCATAGGGCTGCAGGTTCTCTTTCCCATCCGCCAAATGCGATCTCAGTTCACTCGCGATCCGCAGATATATTTTCGAGCGACGGCATAAGTGTCGGGGTGACTGCTTGTCTTTAGCGTTGTTTTTCAACGACTTATCAATCAACTCCGCGACATACATAAGTGTATTGACTCAGCGCGCATCTGCCCCATACACTTCAACATGCAGATGTGTATGGAGAGCGTCTGGGGAGGAGCTATATGTTTTCGGTCGATTGGTCGCTGTCTAAGCGGCAGCACACCCCTATGCGCGAAACCCTCACGATTCCGGTGTCGGACGGGATCACGCTGGCAGCCGTGGTGACGCGGCCGCAAGGTGCAGGGCAGTATCCCGCAGTGGTCAGCGCGCATGCCTACAGCACGGACGAGCAATTCATGCCGATGCGGCCCATCGGGTTTAGCCATGATCGCGGACATCTGGAGGCCGGTTCAGCCGATTTCTTTGCCCGCCGGGGCTATGCGCATGTTGTGGTCAATGTGCGCGGGACAGGGGCATCGGGGGGGACCTATGAAAACCTCGGTCCGCGCACGATCAAGGATCTGGCCGAGGCGATCGGCTGGCTGGCGGAACAACCGTGGTGTTCGGGCAATCTGGGCATGTTTGGTATCTCGTTCTTTGCCATCGTCCAGCCGCTGGTCGCGCAACTATCACCCCCCGCGCTGAAGGCGATCTTTGCGCCCTATGGTTATACCGACATGTACCGGGACCGCTATTATCACGGCGGCATCCTCAGCCACCGCTTCATGCAGATGTGGCTGCCCAGCCTCGACAATGCGCGGCTGAAAAGCCTGCTGGTCGACGAGATCGGCCAGACCGCTTTTGACGCCGGAAACGCCGAGGCCAGCGCCGATGATGACCTGATGTCGGTCGATTTCCTGCGCAAGATCCTGACCGATCCTCTGGCCGGACAGAACGGCATGATCGCCGACATTCTGCAAATGCCGCTGGATAACGCCTATTTCCGGGCTCGGTCGGTTGACTATGATCGCGGATGCACGGTGCCGGGGTATTTCGGCGCGTGTTGGGGCGTGCATGGGCTGCATTTGCCGGGGGCGCTGCGCAGTTTCCAGAACTGGAACGGCCCGCGCAAACTGACCATCGGCCCGCCGGTCTATCTGGACCGGCCGTTCTATCAGTATCACCTTGAGGCGCTGCGCTGGTTCGATCATTGGCTCAAGGAAAATGATACCGGGATGATGGACGAGCCCGACGTCAACCTATTCGTTGTCGGCACCGGCACCTGGAAAAGCGCCGCCAAATGGCCCTTGCCCGAGACACGCTTTACCCGCTTTTACCTGCATGAAAACGGCGAAATGTCCGAGCGCGAGTATGCGGCAGGCGAGGGGGCCACGTCTTTTGCCGACTCGCCCTACAAGCGCGAAAACGTCGAGTTCTGGTCGTATCCGATGGTTGAAGAAACCGAGGTCTGCGGGCCTATGGTGCTGAACCTGCACGCCAGCACCACCGACACCGAGGCGCTATTCTTCGTCTCGATCCTGCACCGCGACGCCGAAGGCAAGGAAACGCTGCTGACCCGGGGCTGGCTGCGTGGCTCGCAGCGCGCAACCGACCCCGAGCGCAGCACGCCTTGGCAGCCATGGCACCCCCACGACAAGCGTGAGCCGCTTGAGCCGGGCGCGGTGACCGAGTTCGCCATCGAGGTGCGCCCCTATGCCATTGCGCTGAAACCCGGCGAGCAACTAGGGTTGCGGATCAAATGCGCCGATGACGAGGCCCCGGCGCAGGCTCTGGATGCAATCTGTCAGGGCCATTTGTGGAGCGCCAAAGCGGCACGGGTCACGATCCATCACAACGCCGAGCACCCGTCGCATCTGGTGGTGCCGGTGACCGCTGGCAACCGGATCGGCACCTTCGTCTCCGGGGGACGCCTGACATGAGCGCTCAAGGCATAGGGCTGGCCGGATTTGTCGCGCTGCTGGCGCTGATCGCGCTGCGCGCGCCGATCGGGCTGGCACTGATGATCGTGGGCGGCGGCGGCCTGACGCTGATCCACGGCTGGGACACGATGCTCTTTGTGGTGTCGCAAGCGCCGGTTTCCGCGCTGTCGAACTACACGTTATCGACCTTGCCGATGTTCCTGTTCATGGGCGTGCTGGCGGTGCGTATCGGTATGGCGGATGCGATGTTCACAGCGGCCAATACCTTTGTCGGGCACCGCCCGGGCGGGCTGTCGATGGCGTCGATCCTGTCTTGCGCCGGCTTTGGCGCGGTCTGCGGAACCAGCGTCGCCACGGTCAGCACCATGGCGCGCATCGCGGTGCCGCCAATGCTCAAGCTGGGCTATAACTCGCGGCTGGCCGGTGGATCAGTCGCGGCCGGGGCGACGCTGGGGATCCTGATCCCGCCGTCGCTGCCGCTGATCGTCTATGCGATCATCACCGAAACCTCGATTGGACGCCTGTTCGCCGCGGGCTTTCTGCCCGGGTTGATCGCCACGCTGTTCTATATGGCGACGGTCTGGGTTTGGCTGCGGTTCCGCCCCGATTACGCGCCGCTGGGCACCCGGGTTTCGTGGCGCGGGCGCGTCGCCTCGCTCCGCAATATTTGGGGAATCGCGGCACTGTTCACGCTGGTGATGGGCGGCATTTTCGTCGGCTTCTTCACCCCCACCGAAGGCGCAGCCATCGGGGCTGCGGGCGCGATGCTGGTGGGGGTGATCAGCCGCCGTCTCTCCATGCGGGTGTTCCGCGAAGCCATCGCCGAGACCGTGCAGCTCTCAACGATGATCCTGTTCATCGTCATCGGCATCAGCTTTTACGAGTATTTTCTGCAAGCCTCGCGCATTCCCAACGCCATCGTGGATTTCGTGACCTGGATGGATCTGTCGCCGACCGGCCTGATCCTGCTGCTTTTGGCTTTCTTTGTCCTGATGGGCTGCGTGCTCGATTCGATTGCCATCCTGTTCATCTTTACGCCGGTGGTGTTCCCGCTGGTCCAGCAGGCCGGGTTCGATCCGGTCTGGTTCGGCATCATCATGGTGATGGTGGTCGAGTTCGGCCTGCTGACCCCGCCCATCGGCATGAACGTGTTCCTGCTGTCGCGCGTGACACCGCAGATCTCGATCATCGATGCCTTCGCGGGTGTGATGCCCTTCGTGGTCGCCGATATCTTGCGTATCGCGCTGTTCATCGTCTTTCCCGGACTGGTGCTATTTCTGCCCAATCTTTTATTCAACTGAGGAGGCCCTGACATGGTTGATAGGTTGCAAAGGCTACTCTCGCGCCTCGCGCAGATCATGGCGTGGCTGGCCGGGTTGGGTCTGGTTTCGATGGTGGCGATCGTTGTGCTTGATGTTCTTGCGCGGCATCTGGCGCCCGGCTTTTCGATCCATGGTGCCATTGAACTGGTCGCGCTGTTGATGGTGGTTGTCGGCTTCTTTGGCCTGCCGGCGGCCTTTGATCGTCGCACGCATCTCAACGTCGAGGTCGCCACGGCTGCCGCGCCGGCCTCGCTGCGCCGGGGGCTTGACGTGTTCTGGAGCCTCGTCGGCGCGGGCGGCGTGCTGTTCTTGTGCTGGATGGCGCTGGACACCGGCATCTACCTGCAGCGCACCGGACAGGTGACCGAGATCCTGCACATCAAGCCGCTGGTCACTTACGGCATTGCCGCTTTTGGCTTGGGTGTTGCCCTGCTGGCGGCGCTGAACGGGGCGCTGGGGATCGCCCAGGGGCGGGTGTCCGTCGAGAATTCTACTGAACTTTAATGTCACAATCTGGGAGGAATGACATGACTGCAATCAAGAGCCTGGCCTTTGCGGCCGCCCTCACGCCGCTGGCGACGCTGGCCTATGGTGCTGATTTCACCTTGCGTTACAGCACCATGGGGTCGCCGACGGCACCGCTGTTCGTGTGTGGCGCACAAAGCATGATGCAGGACCTCGCCGAGGCCTCGGGCGGCAGGATCGATTTTGAATCCTATCACGGCGGCACCGCCTTTGCGAACCCGACGCTGCAATTCGAGCAGGTCGTGCGCGGCGTCACCGATATCTCGCAGGGGCCGCTGACCTATGTTCCCGGCCGCTTTGCCCTGTCGGAACTCGCCACCGTGCCGCTGCTGGTCGAGGACAACGTCGCCGGGTCGATCGCGATGACGCGCCTTGCACAGACCTGGCTGGCCGAGGAATTTGCCGATATCCACTTGCTGGCCATCATTCTGACCACCCCTTACCAGTTTCACATGGCCGCGCCGCTGGACGAGTTTACCGAACTTGAAGGCCGCCGGATGCGGGTCTCAGGTCCGGGCCTGACCGCGCTGACCGAAGCCTTCGGCGGAGTTCCGGCGGGGATGCCGCTGCCCGAGGTCTATGAAGCCATGCAGCGCGGCGTCATCGACGGGGCCATCGCGCCATGGACCGCGGTGCCGACTTTCCATCTGGACGAGGTCGCGCAACAACATATCCAAGGCGATCTTGCTGTTGGCCTCACTTTCATGGGCATGAGCCACCAGTTTTACGACTCGTTGCCCGCCGATCTGCAGGAACTGGTGGACACCCATTTCTCAGGTGATGCGGTCGCCCGACACGAAGCCGAGTGTTTCCAGCAGATCGACGCGCAGGCGATTGCCGCTGCGCAAGAGCGCGGCAACGAGATCATCGTTGTCTCGCCGGAAGATCGCGCTGCGGCGGCCGAACGCCTGCAACCGGTGATCGAACGCCTGATCGATGAAGTCGAGGCAACCGGCCGACCCGCGCGCGATTTCTACGAAGCCCTGCAGGCCGAGATGGCCAATGTTTCGGCCGAACTCGCCGCCGAGTAACCCGACAGCGCCGCCTCCGACCAACGGGAGCGGCGCACATTCATCATAGGGAGCCGCCCATGTCCCCCCGTCCGAACATCTTGTTCATCATGTGCGACCAGTTGCGCTGGGATTATCTCGGTTGCGCGGGCCATCCAGCATTGCAGACCCCCAACATCGATGCCCTGGCAGCTCGCGGCGTGCGGTTTGACCGCGCCTATGTTCAGGCACCCGTTTGCGGACCCTCGCGCGCCTGCACCTACACCGGACGCTATGTATCATCGCATGGGGCCAGCTGGAACGGCGTGCCGCTGGCACCGGACGAGATGACCATGGGTGATCATCTCTGCGCGGCATACCGCGTGGCGGTGGTGGGCAAAACCCATCTGCGCCGCGATCCCGCCGAATTGCGCCGCCTTGGGATTGATCCCGGGTCGCCGCGTGGCCGACACCTGATGACGGGTGGCTTCGAGCCCTTTGACCGCGATGACGGAATTCATACCGAACAGCTCATCTCGCGGCGGGGTGATGTGGCGTATAACAGCTGGCTGCGCTCACTGGGTTACGTTTCCAGCAATCCATGGCATGACTTTGCAAATTCGGTTGAAACCCCGGAAGGCAGGGTGATTTCGGGTTGGGAGATGAAATCGGCCCCTTACCCCGCCCGACTTCCCGCCGAGCATTCCGAAACCGCCTATATGACCAACCGCGCCATCGAATTTATTGACGAGGCCGGCAAAGACCCCTGGCTCTTGCACCTGAGTTTCATCAAGCCGCATTGGCCCTATGTCGCGCCGGCCCCCTATCACGCCCTCTATTCGGCCGATGACGTATCGCCTGCCGTGCGCACCGAGACCGAGCGCCGGGAACCGCACCCGGTCTACGGGGCCTTCATGGGCCTGCAGCAGTCGGCGTCGTTCTCGCGCGATACCGTGCGCGAGGCTGTCATTCCCGCCTATATGGGCCTGATCACACAGATCGACGATGAGATCGGCCGGCTGATGGAACATCTTGCCGCTTGCGGGCAGCTTGAGAATACGGTTGTCGTGTTCACCTCGGACCACGGCGATTATCTGGGCGATCATTGGCTGGGCGACAAGGAACTCTTCCACGATGCCTCGTCCCGCGTGCCGCTCATTATCGCTGATCCGCGCGCCTCGGCGCAGGCGACACACGGCAACGTTGTGAATGATCTGGTGCAGTCGATTGACCTGCTGCCCACTTTTCTGGATCTGGCGGGGCTGCCGCCAGATGATCAGTATCTCGAGGGTGTAACGCTGGCCGGCTATCTGGACGGGACGCGCAGCCAGCCCGCGCATCAGGCGGTGCTTTCCGAGGCCGACTACAGCTATTCCGCCGCCCGTCTGGAGCTTGGTCTCGGCCCCACAGGGGCGCATGGTTTCATGCTCCGCACCGACCGCTGGAAGTATATTGCCTGGTTGGGGTATCAACCCCAGCTTTTCGATATGCAGGCAGATCCCGACGAAGTCACCGACCTCGGAACCTGCCCGAACCACCAGAATGAACGCAACACCTTGCAGGCGTTACTGTTCGACAAGATTGCCCGGCGGCGCTACAGGACCACAGAAGCCGACGCCGCCGTCGACAAGCGCACGGCAAAAGAGCATTTTGTTGGCGTCCGCATCGGAGAGTGGTGAATACCTGTGTCAAAGCAACCGACAACAAAACCCGGAGAAAGCCAGAGCGTGCATTTGACGCGCGACGACTGGATCGACGCCGCCTGGGGCGCGTTGTCCGAAGGGTCGTTGGATACGGTCAAGGTAGACCCAATTGCCAAGCGCCTGAAAGTCACGCGCGGTAGTTTCTATTGGCATTTCAAGAATCGTCAGGATCTGATTGATGCGGTTGTTGACCGGTGGATTTACCGGCTCGGGCGCACGACGGCAGTGCATCACCTGATCGATTCAGAAAAGCCGCCTGCAGACCGGCTGTGGGACGTCTTCGAATACGTCATTCGAATGGTGAGCGGGCCGCAATCGGTGTTCCTGCGTCTGGCAGCGGCGAGTGATCCGCAGTTGCTGCAGCGCATCCAAAGCGAGGATGAAAACCGGATTCAGGGCTATACCCAGATTTTCTCTGCGATGGGACTCGATGAGGTTCGGGCACGGCGGATTGCCGAACATTACTATGTTATCGTGATGAGTGAATTTCTGCGGAATGGTTGCCTTGATCTGGACCAACGACTTGCCGCCGCCCGCGTTCAACATGAATTCGTCACCGAGACAGCGCGCCTGTTCCTCGAACACCCGCGCTGCGCTGTTCCGCCGTCGCGTTAGAACAGCGGTATTTCTTCCAAACGGTTCGGTTGAATTACTCGCCTGATGCGCGCGGGCTTTGTCAGGTTGTTGACGCGGACAGCTGCATGCTTTGCCATTGGACATGATCAGCCAGGTTTCACAATCTCGCATGAGGGGCTTTCGCTTCCCCCGCTCTATCATCGCTTACGCCGTCTGGGCGTATCATCGTTTTGCGCTGAGCCTGCGCGATGTCGAGGATCTGCTAGCCGAGCGCGACGTGATTACTTCGTATGAAAGCATCCGGGTGTGGTCCCAGCGGTTCGGCACACAGATTGCCGCCAAAATCCGGCGCGACCGTCCAGCACCGGCCGACAAATGGCACCTCGACGAGGCCATGATTTCGACCCGAGGCCAGAAGCACTGGCTTTGGCGCGCGGTCGACGCGAACGGCGACGTACTGGAGATCCTGGTCCAAAGTCGCAGGAACACTCATGCGGCCAAGCGATTTCTCCGAAAACTGAAGCAGCAAAGGGGCATGCCACGGGTTCTCGTGACCGACAAACTGCGCAGCTATCGCGCCGCCGTAAGGGGGCTTTGCTAAAGCATAGTTCATCGCTCACACAAAGGATTAAACAATCGCTCCGAGGCGTCGCACCGGCACACCAAACGGCGAGAAAAGATCATGGGCTGTTTTAAGTCCCCATGTCAGGCGCAGCAATTCCTGACCGTCCATGACCAGTCTACAACCATCTTCCGCCCCAAACGACATTGCCATTTCGCAGCAACCTACCGCCAATCTCGATCGTGTCCCAGGAACTGGTGTAACTTTGTTCTTCGGCCTTGGCTTGGCCGCAGTTACAGGGCGGCGATTGTCGCCGGGTCCATGGAGGTAGTGTCGCAAATGGCGGCGACGGTTTCCAGCGTCAT
>NZ_QDKM01000012.1 GCF_003076755.1 Pararhodobacter oceanensis | reverse complement strand
GGGGCTACGCGCCCCCCGCACCCCCGCGGAGTATTTTCCGCAAGATGAAGCACAAGCCGGAAGGGGAGGTCTGGCCAATGCATGTAAAACACTTTCAGGATGCCGAACCCTATGAGGCGCCGAACCATTTCGGCTGCCATGGGCTCAGGCTGCAGGGGTTCGAACCGGATGGCCCCAAGAACCAATGGGTGGGTCTGAGCCAGTTCCTGCCCGCAGGTGGCGCCGGACCCGACAGCACGCCGTTTGAGAAAGTCTATGTCGTCCTTGAGGGCGAGATGACGGTGATCATTGATGGCGCCGAGACGGTCTTAGGCAAATACGATAGCTGCACGATCCCCGCCAATGAAATCCGCACCATCGAGAACCGCAGCAACCATAGTTGCACGATGCTGGTGGTGATCCCCTACCCGCCCGGAGTGACGCCATGACCCTGCCCGACCCTCTTGAGATGTTTCATGTGCGCGGCAAGGTCGCGTTGATCACCGGCGCCTCGGGGGCCTTTGGCGCGGTGGCGGCGCGGATTCTGGGCGGCGCGGGTTGCAAGCTGGTGCTGGCGGCGGGGAACACCGAAGCGCTGGCCGAATTGGCCGGTGAATGCCGCGCGGGCGGCGCCGAGGTGATCGAGGTCAACACCCGGCCCGACAGCGAGGCGGCCTGTGATGCGCTGGTCGCCAAAGCGGTGGAGGCGTTTGGAGCGCTAGATATTCTGGTGGTCGCCTCGGGGATGAACAAAGTCGCCAAGATCGACGAGATGGCACCCGAGACATTCGCGCAGGTGATGGACGCCAATGTCACCCAAAGCTGGCTGTTGGCGCGGGCGGCTACGGTGCAGATGAAGGCGCAGGGCTCGGGCAAGATCGTGCTGGTCAGCTCGGCGCGCGGGCTGTTGGGGCATCCGGCGGGCTATACCGCTTATTGCGCCTCGAAGGCTGCGGTCGACGGGATCACCAAATCGCTGGGTTGTGAGTTGGGGCCCCTTGGCATCACCGTCAATGCGATTGCGCCGACGGTGTTTCGCAGCCCGCTGACCGCATGGATGTTTGGCGATGACGAGAATGCCAAATCCGTCCGCGCCGGGTTTCTGGCCCGCGTGCCCAAGGGGCGTTTGGGCGAGCCCGAGGATCTGGCCGGGCCGCTGTTGTTTCTCGCCTCGAAAGCCTCTGATTTTTACACCGGGCATATTCTCTATGCCGACGGTGGCTATACGGCAGGGTGAGGGATGAGCGCGCGGAGCCATAAGATTGCGGTGATCGGGGCGGGGCTAATGGGCCACGGGATTGCCCTGACGCTGGCGCGTGCGGGGTATCCGGTGGCGATCACCGATCCCGTAGCCGAGGCGCGGGCGACGGTGAAAGACCGGATCAGCGCCAGCATGGGGCTGTTGGGGCATTCCGCGGGCGAGATCGCGCAGACGCTTGATCTGGTTGAGGTTTCGGGCAGCACCGCACAGGCTGTGGCGCAGGCGGATGTGGTGTTTGAGGCCGCGCCCGAGAAGATGGAGCTCAAGCGCCGGATCTTTGCCGAGGTGGAGGCCCATGCGCCCGAGACGGCCATTCTGGCCTCGAACACTTCGGTGATGCCGATCACCGAGATCATGCGCGATCTGCGGCTGAAATCCCGCGCGTTGGGCACCCATTGGTGGAACCCGCCGCATCTGATCCCGCTGGTCGAAGTGGTGCGCACGGGTTGGACCGATGACGACGCGATGACCACGATGGTGGCGCTATTGGAGAGTGCCGGAAAAACGCCGGTGCGGGTCGAGCAGGATGTGCCCGGTTTCATCGGCAACCGCTTGCAGCATGCGCTCTGGCGCGAGGCGATCAGTCTGGTTGAGCGCGGGATTTGCGACGCGGAAGCGGTCGATACGGTGATCAAATCCTGCTTTGGCCGCCGCCTGTCGGTGCTGGGACCGCTGGAGAACGCGGATCTGGTGGGCACCGATCTGACGCTGGATATCCACAACACGGTGCTGGCGGATCTGGAAAGCCGCCAAGGCCCCTCGCCCTATCTGCAGCGCCTCGTGGCCGAGGGCAAACTGGGCATGAAGACCGGCGAGGGCTTTCGCAAATGGACGCCCGAGCAAGCCGAGGCGACGCGCAACCGTGTCGCCACGCATTTGCGAAAACTGGACACGATACTCGACGACTAGGCGCAGCTCTGCGCGATTTTCAACCATCTCGAACTGGGGAGGACGAGACTATGAAATCCACAAAACGCACCACTATCAACCGCCAGATGAACCGCCGCCTGTTCCTTGCAGGCTCCTCGGCGCTGCTGGCCGCTCCGGCGATCCTGCGCAGCAGCCGCGCCTATGCGCAGACGCCGACGCTCAAAGTCGGCCATGTCAGCCCGCGCACCGGTCCGCTGGCCGGGTTTGCCGAGGCCGATGACTATGTGCTCGAGGCGATTTCCCAGCGGTTCAGCGCCGGGATCGAGAACAATGGCCGCACTTGGGCGATTGAGGTGATCTCGAAGGACAGCCAGTCGAACCCGAACCGTGCCGCCGAGGTGGCCAGCCAGTTGATCCTTGAAGACGAGGTCGACATCATCGTTGCTGCCTCGACGCCGGACACGGTCAATCCGGTGTCGGATCAGGCCGAAATCAACGATGTGCCCTGTATCACCACCGATTGCCCCTGGCAGCCGTATTTCTTTGGCCGGGGCGGCAACCCCGCCGAGGGCTTTCGCAACACCTTCCATTTCTTCTGGGGGCTTGAGGATGTGATTGCTGCCTTCCTCGATATGTGGGGCGGGACTGGCGTGGCACCGGTGGTTGGCGGATTGTTCCCCAATGATGCCGATGGCAATGCTTGGGGCGATCCGGTCAACGGCTTGCCGACACCGCTGGCCGAGGCCGGATACAACCTGATTGATCCGGGTCGCTATCAACCGATGTCGGATGATTTCTCGAACTATATCAACGCCTTCAAAGAGGCGGGCTGCGAGATTGTCACCGGCAATATGATCGCGCCGGACTTTGGCACCTTCTGGTCGCAGGCGGCGCAACAAGGCTTTGCGCCGAAGATTGTGACCATCGGCAAGGCGCTGTTGTTCCCCTCGGTGATCGAGGGCTTGGGCGAGCGCGGTAACGGGCTGTCGTCCGAGGTCTGGTGGTCGCCGAACCATCCCTTTGCCTCATCCCTGACCGGTGCCAGTGCCGCCGATCTGGCGCATGGGTTCACCGCCGCGACTGGTCGCCCTTGGACACAGCCGATCGGCTTTAAGCACGCGCTCTTTGAGGTCGTCGCCGATGTCGTCGCACGCTCAGCGGATCTCGAGGATCCCGATGCGACGCTGGAGGCGATCCGCACCACGGCGATCGACTCGATTGTCGGGCCGATCAACTGGGCGCAGGGGCCGGTGCCGAATGTCACCAAGACGCCCTTGGTCGCCGGTCAATGGCAGCGTGAGGGCGAGGGGATCGAGCTGAAGATCGTGGCCAATTCCAGCGCGCCCGAAATCCCGACCACCGGCGAGTTGATGCTGCTGGACTAAGGCGCAATTGCCGTCCGGCTCTGGTCGGGCGGCCTCGGGAAACCGCAGAGGATCTGATGTCAGCAATTCTGGAACTCAACGGGGTGTCGAAAGCTTTTGGCGCGGTGGTTGTCGCCGATGATCAAAGCTGGACGCTCGACAAGGGCGAGGCGATGGGGGTGATCGGGCCGAATGGCGCGGGCAAGACCACGATGTTCAACCTTGTCACCGGCAATCTGGCCGCGGATGCGGGCGTGATCCGGCTCAATGGCGAGACGATCAGCAAATGGCCCGCCGCGCGCCGCTGTCGCGCTGGCATCGCGCGCAGTTTTCAGGTGCCGCAGCCCTTTGCCCATATGACGGTGTTTGAAAATGCCTATGTCGCCGCCACGCAGGGCGCGGGGCTCTCGTCGGTGCAGGCCGACAAACTGTGCCTCGATGTGCTTGAGCGCACCGGTTTGCTGGAGAAGTCCAACGTCAAGGCGGGCGGGCTGACCCTGCTCGAGCGCAAGCGGCTGGAATTGTCGCGCGCGCTTTGTGCCAAACCCAGTGTTCTGCTGCTGGACGAGATCGCGGGCGGGCTGACCGAGCATGAGTGCCACGCGCTGATCCAGACGATCAAGGATGTGCGCGAAACCGGCGTGTCGATTGTCTGGATCGAACATGTTGTGCATGCGCTTCTGGCGGTGGTTGACCGTCTGATCGTGATTGATTTCGGCAAAAAGATCGCCGAGGGCGCGCCCGAGGCAATCATGCAATCCGACGCCGTGCGCGAGATTTATCTGGGGCTTGATGCCGATGCCTGATCCGATCCTCACCATCGAGGGGCTCAACGCCCATTACGGCGATTTCCAAGCGCTTTATGACCTCTCGATGCATGTCGAAGCGGGCGAGGTCGTGGCCGTGATTGGCGCCAATGGCGCCGGCAAAACCACGCTGCTGCGCTCGATCAGCGGGCTGTTGCGCAATGCGCCTGCCTCGGTGCTTTGGCGTGGCACGCCGATCGGGGCGATGCGCGCTGACCAGATTGCCGCGCAGGGGATCGCCTTGGTGCCCGAGGGGCGGTTGCTGTTTCCTTCGCTCAGCGTGGAGGAAAACCTGATCATCGGCGGGCAGTCGGGCCGCAAGGGGCCATGGAATTTGCAGCGGGTTTACCGGCTGTTTCCGGTGCTTGAGGAACGGCGCAATCAGGCCTCGACCTCGCTTTCGGGCGGGCAACAGCAGATGGTCGCGATTGGCCGCGCGCTGATGTCGAACCCTGATGTGGTGCTGATGGACGAGATCAGCCTCGGCCTCGCGCCGGTGATCATCCGCCAGATCTATGAGGCCCTGCCCGGCATCGTCGGCGAAGGGCTGACCGCGGTGCTGGTTGAACAGGACATCTCCAAAGCGCTCTCGGTCTCGACGCGGGTGTATTGCCTGCAAGAGGGCCGCGTCTCGCTTGAGGGGCAATCGCAGACCGTATCGCGGGACGATATCTCGCGCGCATATTTCGGGGTTTAACCAATGGATTGGATCAATGCTGTTATCCAGGGCGTGTTGCTGGGCGGGCTTTACGCGCTCTTTGCCGCCGGGTTGAGCCTGATTTTCGGGGTCATGCGGCTGGTCAATATCGCGCACGGCGATCTGATCGTGCTCTCGGCCTATCTGGCGCTGACCGTGACCACCGCGCTGGGGCTGCATCCCTTGCTGGCGCTGGTCATTGTCGTGCCGGGCATGGCGCTGGTCGGCTATACGCTGCAACGCGCGATCCTGAACCGGACCATGGGTGATGATCTGCTGCCGCCGCTCTTGGTGACCTTTGGCCTGTCGGTGATCATCCAGAACGCGCTGCTGGCGGGGTATTCCGCCGATCCGCAAAAGCTGCAAGCGGGCGAGATCGAGACCGCCAGTGTCGCACTCGGTTCGATTGCCTTGGGGGTGATGCCGCTGATCGTCTTTGCCACCGCAGTGGTGGTGATCGCGGCGCTGCAATGGATGTTTTACCGCACCGCGCTTGGCCGCGCCTTTCGCGCCACCTCGGACAACCAAGATATCGCCCAACTGATGGGGCTGAACCGCGCCCATGTCTTCGGGCTGGCGATGGGGTTGTCGCTGGCGGTGACGGCTTTGGCGGGCGTGTTTCTGGGCATGCGCACCTCGTTTGACCCTGCCGCCGGTTCGGCACGGCTGATCTTCGGTTTTGAAGCGGTGATCATCGGCGGCTTGGGCAATCTTTGGGGCACTTTGGCCGGTGGCGTGATCCTCGGCGTGGCGCAGACACTCGGCGCCAAAATCAACCCCGGTTATCAAATTCTGGCAGGGCATCTCGTGTTTCTCGCGATCCTTGCGATCCGGCCCCGTGGCCTCTTTCCAAGGATAGACGGATGAGCACCCTCACAGTTACCCGCCGCACCCGCCTCTCGACAGTGGTCCTGATCCTGCTGGCCCCGATCCTGATTGCGCTGATCGCCGCCCCTTGGTGGGCCGGACGCGCGGACCTGCGGCTGATGGGCGAAATCGCGCTGTATATGTCGCTGGCCACCCTGTGGAACCTGCTCGCGGGCTATGCCGGTCTCGTCTCGGTCGGGCAGCAAGCCTATGTCGGGCTTGGCGGCTATCTGTTCTTTGCCCTGACCATGCTGGCGGGGATCGACCCCTATGTGGCGCTGCCGCTGGCGGCGCTGGCCGGTGCGGTGATCGCCGCCCCCGTGGCGGTGCTGATCTTCCGGCTGCGCGGCGCCTATTTCGCCATTGGCACCTGGGTGATGGCCGAGGTGTTCCGGCTGAGTTTCGCGCAGGTCTCGGCGCTGGGCGGCGGCTCCGGCACCTCGCTTTCGGCCAGCATCGTGCGCGGCATGGCCGACGGGCGCGCCGCCCGCGAGGCGATGGCCTGGTGGCTGGCCTTGGGCGTCGCGGTGCTGGTGATCGGCGCGGTGGTGCTGTTCTTGCGCTCGCGCCAAGGTGTGGCGCTGACCGCGATCCGCGACAATGAGGTCGCCGCGCGCAGTCTTGGCATCGACATCTGGCGCAGCAAATTTATCGTCTATGTGGTGGTCGGCGGGCTGACCACTTTGGTCGGCTGCCTGATCTTCCTGCAAAAACTGCGGATTTCGCCGGATGCCGCCTTCAGCGTCAACGACTGGACCGCCTTTGTGATCTTTATCGTGGTGATCGGCGGCATTGGCACCATCGAGGGGCCGATCATCGGCACCTTGGTGTTCTTTGCCCTGCGCGAGACCATGGCCGATCTCGGCACGCTCTATCTGATCGCGCTGGGGCTGGTGGCGATTGTCATCATGCTAAAGGCGCCGCGCGGCCTCTGGGGGTTCCTGCGCGACCGCTACAACATTGAAATCTTTCCGTTAAGTCGCCGGGTCACCGGTTTGAACAAAGGAGCCTGACAGATGGCGCGCCACCCCAAAACCATCATCACCTGCGCGGTCACCGGCGCGATCCATACGCCGACCATGTCCGACGCCCTGCCCTATACCTATGAGCAGATCACCGAACAGGCGATTGCCGCCGCCGAAGCTGGCGCCTCGATCCTGCATCTGCACGCGCGTGACCCCGAGACCGGCGCGCCCTCGATCAACCCCGATGATTTCGCGCCTTTCCTCGCTCGCATCAAACAGGCGACCGACGCGGTGGTGAATATCTCGACGGGTGGCTCGCTGACCGCCAGCATTCAAGACCGCATTGCCCCCGCGAAGCAGTTCAAACCCGAGATGTGCTCGATGAATATGGGCTCGCTGAACTTCAGCTTCCACGGGTTGGCGGCGCGCTACAAAGAGTGGAAATTCGACTGGGAGAAAGCCTATATCGAAGGCTCCGAGGGCAATATTTTCCGCAACACGTTCAAAGACATCAAGGAAGCCGCTGAAACCCTCGCGCCCGATCAGATCAAATTCGAGCATGAGATCTACGACGTCGGCCACCTCTATAATCTCAAGGCGATGGCCGACGCGGGGCATTTCAAAGCGCCGATCTTCTTGCAATTCGTCATGGGGATCATGGGCGGCATTGGCGCCGATGTGGAAAATCTGGTGTTCATGAAACGCACCGCTGACAAGCTGTTCGGCGCCGATTACCGCTGGTCGGTGCTGGCCGCTGGCGCCGTGCAAATCCCCATGGCCGTCACCGCCAGCCAGATGGGCGGCCATGTCCGCGTCGGGCTCGAAGACAGTCTGTTCATCAGCCGCGGCGAACTGGCCGAATCCAACGCCGCGCAGGTCAGCAAGGTCCGCCGGATCATCGAAGACCTCGGCAACACCGTCGCCACCCCCGATGACGCCCGCGAACTCTTGGGCCTCAAAGGCGGCGATAAGGTTAATTTCTAAGCGTGGAAGGACCACATATGCTGACCCTCTATCACGCCCCGACCAGTGTCTGTTCGCAAAAGGTGCGCGTCGGGCTGGCGATTATCGGGCTGGAGTATGACAGCCGCGTGCTGAACCTGCAAAAGGGCGATCAATTCGACCCCGACTATATGCGGTTGAACCGCGATGCGGTGGTGCCGACGCTGGTGGACGGGGAACTGGTGATCACCGAGTCGTCGCTGATCCTCGAATATATCGACCGCGAGTATAACGGCGCGGCGCTGATGCCCGCCGAGCGCGCGGCAAAAGTCGCGGCGCAAAGCTGGCTGCTGCGCTGTCTGGCGGTGCATGCGGCGATCAACACGCTGAGTTTCTCGACCGCCATGCGCGAGTCTATTCTGGCCAGCCAGACGCCGGAGCAGATCGAGGCTTTGGCGGCCAAATTCCCCGATCCGGTGATGGGCGCCAAGCGCAAGGACCTGCTGCAAAACGGGTTGGGCTCGATCTATGTCGGGCAGGCTTTGGTGCATCTGCACCGCGCGCTGGCGGATATGGATGCCGCACTTGCGGGCGGGCCGTGGCTGGGCGGCGAAGCGCCGGGCATCAGTGATATCGCGCTGATTGCCTATATCGACCGGCTCGAGCGGCTGGGGATGGCAGGGCTTTGGGCCGGTTTCCCCCGTATCGCGCCGTGGCTGGCAGCGTGGCGCGAAACCCCTGCCTATCACACCGCCATTGAAGCGCATGTGCCTGCAGGCAGCGCCGAGATGATGCGCGCGGGGGGCAGCAAATACTGGCCCGAGGTGCAAAAGCGCTGGCAGGAGATCAGCGGCTGATCGGGGCAAAGAGCCCTTAAAACAAGACCCAAAAGCAACAAGACCCAAAAACAACAAGACCCAAAAAACAACGAGACGGGGCGAGACCGAAACGACGCAGATCGACACGACAACACAACATGGGAGGACGATATGAGACTTACGACTTTGACCGCACTCACGGCCCTGACACTGGGGTTTACCGCGAGCATGAGCGCCGGAGCGATGGCGGAAACGCTGCGCATTTCGACCTTTGTGCCCCCCAATCACGCCTTCAACCGCGCGCTGGCCGCTTGGGGCGAAGAGCTGTCAGAGGCCACCTCTGGCGAGTTGACTGTCGAGATTTTCCCCGCCGGACAGCTTGGCCCGCCGCCGCGTCAATTCGATCTGGTGCGCTCGGGCGGGGCGGATATCTCGGTGATCCTGAACGGCGCCACGCCGGGGCGGTTCCCGATGACCGAGTTGGCCGGTCTGCCGCTGACCCACCCTTCGGCGGGGCTGGATAGTGCGATCACCTCGCGGCGGTTGACCGAACTGGCGCCCGAGTATCTGGCCGGTGAATATGAGGGCACGCGGATCCTGTGGATGGCGGTGACCCCGCCCCTGAAAATTCACCTGTCGAGCGTCGACCCCTCGAACCTCGAGAACCTGCAAGGCCTGCGCATTCGCTATGCTGGCACCACCTGGCAGCAAATCCTCGAGGCCTTGGGCGCCTCGCCGGTGCCGGTGCCCCCTGCCGAAGCCGCGGACGCGATGAGCCGCGGCGTGGTTGATGGTGCTTCCTTCCCATTCGAGGCGACGATGTCCTTTGATCTGGCGCCGGTGTCGGAATACTCGCTTGAGCCGGGTCTGGCCTCGGCCACCTTCGCGGTGATCATGGGGGATGACGCCTATAACCGGCTCACGCCTGAGCATCAGGCGCTGATCGACTCCACCACCGGCCCCGATCGCGCCGAATGGTTCGGGATGATGTGGGACGAGGGCGAAGCCCATGGCCGCCAGTATATGGTCGATGCAGGGGTCAATATCGTGACCATGGATGCCGCGCAGATCACCTCGATGACCGAGGCCTTCTCGGGGATCGTCTCCGAGTCGATTGACGCGGTTGGTGGCGATGCCGCCGGTTTCGTCGCGGCCTATACCGAGCAACCCGACTGCGGCCCGCCCATCCCCGGCGGGCCGCATCCGGTTGAACCCTAGGACATTTCTATGCCCGCCGACCACTCACCCGCGCCACCGCCCAAGCCCCTGCCCGCGCCGCAACCGCGCTCGGCTATCACCACATACTCTCTCTGGATCGCCTCGGCGGCGCTGACGGTGATGATGCTGACCGTGGTCGGCGATGTCGTCTTGCGCGCCGCCTTCAACACGCCGGTGCAGGGCGCCTATGACGTGGTGTCGATCACGCTTTTGATCATGGTCGCCTTTGGCATCGGGCCGGTGATCGTCAGACGCGGCGAGATCCTCATCGACCTGATCGACGGGATCATCGGGGCAAAAGCCGTGCGCATTCTCGGCGCCATCGGGTCGCTGCTCAGCTTTGCGGTGATCACCTTCATCGGCTGGTCGATGATCAGCCCGGCGCAGGACGCATGGCAATGGGGCGGCTATTCGCTGGAACTGGGCGTGCCACAATGGATCCTCTGGGCACTGGCCTTTGCCGGACTGGCCGGTGTGCTTTGGGCGGCGGTGTTGCAAGTGATCGGCTTTGCGCGCGGACAGGAGGGGCAGCGATGAGCGGTTTTGCTCTGGGTCTTTCCGGCATCGGGTTGATGTTTGTGCTGTTGTTTCTGCGCCAGCCGGTCTGGCTGTCGCTGGCGATTGTCGGCATTCTGGGCAATATCATCTACAACAGCCTGAACACCGCGCAATATGTGGCGGGGACGGTGTTTTTCGACACCGCCTCGAATTACAATCTCTCGGTGGTGCCGCTGTTCGTGCTGATGGGCGAAGTCGCCTCGGGCTCGCGGATGTCCTCAGAGCTGTTCAAGGCCGCAAGGGTGATCGTCTCGGGGCTGCGCGGCGGCCTCGCGGTGGCGTCACTGGCGGCCTCGGGCGCCTTCGGGGCGATCTGCGGCTCCTCGGTGGCCACCGCCGCGACGATGACCCGTATCGCGATGCCGGAAATGCGCAAGGCGGGCTATGATGACGGCTATTCCTCGGGCGCGATTGCGGCAGGTGGATCGCTGGGTATCCTGATCCCGCCGTCGATCATTCTGGTGATCTATGGCTCGATTGCTGAGCAATCCATCGCCCGATTATTCGCCGCCTCACTGCTGCCGGGCATTGTCTTGATGCTGATCTATATCGCCGTGGCGCTGTGGCTGGCGCGGCGCTCAGGGATGGTGCCCAGCGAGGTCTCGGCCAGCCTGCTCGAGCGGCTGATGTCGCTGCGCCATGCTTGGCAATTCGCGCTGTTGTTCGTGATCTCCATTGGCGGGATTTACGCGGGCGTATTCAGCCCCAATGAGGCCGCCTCGATCGGCGCCTTCGGCGCGATTGTGCTGGGGCTTCTGCGCCGTTCGCTGGATCTGGCGGGGATCGTGAAGGCGGTGCAAAGCTCGGTTCTCGTGTCCTGCGCGCTGTTCATGATCGTCATCGGTGCCACGCTGTTCTCGCAATTCATCGTGCAAACGCGGCTGCCCGATACGCTGCTGGCGCTGGCGCAGGGTGCCGATCTTTCGCCCGCGATGGTGATGGCGCTGATCATCGTGATCTATATCGTCATGGGCTGTTTTCTCGAAGGGATCGGCATGGTGCTGATCACCGTGCCGGTGTTCCTGCCGGTGGTTGTCGGCTACGGCTTCGATCCGATCCTCTTTGGCGTGTTGGTCGCAGTGCTGGTGGAACTGGGGCTGATCACCCCGCCGGTCGGCATGAACCTGTTTATTATCCGCGCGCAGGTGCCGGATATGTCGATGGGCGCGCTCTATCGCGGCATTCTGCCGTTCCTGATAGCGCCGGTGATCCTGATCGCGCTGATCTTTGCCTTTCCACAGCTCACCCTCTGGCTGCCCGCCGTTTTGTATTGAGATCGCTATGCAGACCCCCAAAATCCTCATCGTTGATACCGAGGCCGCGTTTTACGCCGCTTCCTTGCGTGAACAGGCGCCGGGCGCGGAATATCTCACCGCCACATCGCCCGAGGCGGCCCTGCCCCTGGCCGCCGACGCTCAGGTGATCCTCGGCCTCGCCCCGCGGCTGAGTGGCGAGTTGTTGCGCGCCGCGCCGCGGCTGGAATGGGTGCAGGCGCTGACCACTGGCGTCGACAACTTACTGGCGGAACCCACGCTCAACGGGATCGCCCTGACCAATGCCGGCGGGTTTCACGGCCCGCAAATGTCGGAACTGGCGATCCTTATGATGCTCTCCTGCGCGCGCGATTTCCCGCAGGTGTTGGAGAACCAAAAGGCCGCGAAATGGGAGCGCTGGAAGCAACCGCTGCTGCGCGGCAAGACGGTTTGCATCGTCGGGATCGGGGCGATTTCGGAGACGCTCGCCGGCATGTGCAACGCCTTTGGCATGCGCGTGACCGGCGTCAGCGATGGCCGCAGCGCGGTGCCGGGTTTCGCCGCGATCTATACGCGCGCGGCCCTTTCGCAGGCGGCTGCCGAGGCCGATTTCCTTGTCGTCCTGACGCCTTATAGCGAAAAAACCCACCATATTATCAATGCCGAGACCCTCAACGCCCTGCCGCCCCATGCCTATCTGATCAACCTCTCGCGCGGCGGCTGTGTCGATGAGGCGGCACTGCTGGCCGCCCTGCAACAGAACACCATCGCGGGCGCGGGTCTCGATGTGTTCGCCACCGAGCCCCTGCCCGAGAGCAGCCCCTTTTGGTCCCTGCCCAATGTCATCGTCACCCCCCATATCGGCGGGTTTTCCGATGTCTACGCGCAGCAAGCCCTGCCGATCGTCGTCGCCCGCATGCAGGAATATCTGCGCGGCGGCGTGGCCGCGCTCTCCCACCGTCTTGACCGGAGCTAACCCGATGACCGACACCAACTCGCCCATTTCGGACGCCGAACTCCACCGCCGCTGGGAGATCGCGCGCAAGATCATGGCGGATCACGGGCTCGACGCGCTGGTGATGCAGGCGCGCGAGGATTGGATCGGCGGCTATGTGCGCTGGTTCACCGATGTGCCCGCCGGTAACGGCTATCCGCGCACGGTGGTGTTCTTTGCCGACCGCCCGATGGTGGTGATCGAGATGGGCGCTTTTGGCACCGACCGCGCGCCCGCAGCAGGGGACAAAGCCGCGCGCGGTGTCGGGCGGG
Source organism: Pararhodobacter oceanensis (assembly GCF_003076755.1). Taxonomy (GTDB): domain Bacteria; phylum Pseudomonadota; class Alphaproteobacteria; order Rhodobacterales; family Rhodobacteraceae; genus Pararhodobacter; species Pararhodobacter oceanensis. The sequence goes on along the minus strand of NZ_QDKM01000012.1, from coordinate 68,709 downwards.
TGCTGGGCACGCCCTCGTTCCACTCGGTCCATTACAGCATTCCCTATGACACCGAGTTGCTGCTGGAGTGCCTGCAGGGCTGCCGTCGGGTCGGCGCGCTGGCCCCCGCCGCCCTGCCCTATTCGATGACTGCGGCGCTGATGGCGCGTTTTGATCTGCTCGATGTGACCGATGCGCTTGATACCGCGAAAGCGATCAAAAGCCCCGAGGAAATCGCCCTGATCCGCCAATGCGCGGCGCTGCAGGACCGCGTTTTTGCAGAGGTCTGCGATTTCATCCGCCCGGGTGTCACCGACCGCGATGTCACCTCCCATGCCGAGGCGGTGGGGCGGCGTCTGGGCAGCGATCAGGGCATTTATCTGGGGCTCTCGGCGCCACTGGGCAGCGCCAGCCGCTTTGCCCCGCGCCATTTCCAGACCCGTGAGTTATGCGCCGGTGACCATATGTCCCTGCTGATCGAGGTGAACGGCCCCGGCGGGCTCTATCTCGAGATCGCCCGCACCATGGTCTTGGGGCGCGCCGATGACCACCTTCTGGCCTCCTTCGAGCAGGTCAAAGCCGCGCAGGAGCATACGCTTACGCTGATGAAACCCGGCGCCGCCCCCGCCGAGATCGCCGCCGCCCATGACGATTGGATGCGCGCCCGAGGGCTGCCCGCCGAAACGCGGCTTTACGCCCATGGGCAGGGCTATGAGATGGTCGAACGCCCGCTGATCCGCCGCGATGAGACTATGCCGCTGGCCGCAGGTATGTGCCTTGCGGTGCATCCCGGGTTTGACGATGACCGCGTGTTTGCGGTGATCTGCGACAACTACATGATCGAGGCCGAGGGGCCGGGCGCCTGCCTGCACCAGACCGAGAAAAAGATCTTTGAACTCTGAGGGACCGAGAATGACACTGACCCCGAAAATCGCGCTTGAAGAGCATTTCATGCACCCCGACTTCCTTGAGTATTTCGGGACCACCGCAATCAACATCTCGCCCGCGCTGTTTGGCAAGGCCCGCGAGGCGCTAATGGATTTCGGCGAGCGGCGGCTGGCAGCGATGGAGTCCATCGGCGTGGAAACCTCGGTGTTGTCCCTCGCCGGACCCGGTGTGCAGGCCGAGAAACGCACCGATATCGCGGTGCGGCGCGCGCGTGAGGTCAATGATTACCTCGCCGTAGAGATGCAAAAACAGCCCGCCCGCTACGGTGGTTTCGCCCATCTGGCGCTGCAAGACCCTGCCGCCGCCGCCGATGAGTTGGAGCGCTGCGTGCGCGATCTGGGGATGCGCGGCGCGATGGTCAACGGGCAGACCGGCGCCACCTATCTTGACGACGACCGCTGCGCACCTCTGTGGGAACGCGCCGCCGATCTGGGCGTGCCGATCTATATCCACCCCAACAATCCGCCCGAGACCACCCATATGTATCACGGCCACCCCGAATTATTCGGACCGGTCTGGTCATGGACCGTCGAGACCGCCACCCATGCGCTGCGGCTGGTGTTTTCAGGGCTTTTTGATCGCTACCCCGGTGCCAAGCTGATCCTCGGCCATATGGGCGAGACGCTGCCGTTCCTGCTCTGGCGGCTGGATTCGCGCTGGGAGATTTCCAATCGCGGTGAAATGACCCTCGCGCTGCCGCCCTCGGAATATTTCAAGCGCAACATCTGGGTGACCACCTCGGGGGTTTGCGATGACGCGCCGCTGCGCTGCACAATCGACACCATGGGCGATGACCGGATATTGTTTGCCGTCGATTACCCCTTCGAGACCCCGCAAGAGGCTGGCGACTGGATCGAAGCCGCAGATATCACCGAGGCCCAACGCCTGAACATCTGCCGCGACAACGCCCGCGCCTTGCTGGATATTTGAGCCCAGCGCCCTGGGCGGCCCCCTGCCGCGCCCATGATCCGCAGGGAGCGTCAGGGTGGTTGCACCGGCGAAGACTTGGCCCTGCCCCGCCAGCCCTAACGGGTTAACGCCCCCCCGCTGCCGCAAGTGGCGGCGGTGAACTGCACCTTGTTGCCAGAGCGCCCCGCGGGTAGCGTCAGGGGGAGCGTCGCAGTATACGGCCCGGCGCAGCCCTGCCCAGCCGCAGGGGGGGCCGCGCGAGGGGGTGAGCAATGACGGCATTGGCCTATCGCACCAAGGGCCTGACCAAAGTCTACGGCGAGGGGCGTTCGGCGGTCCATGCGCTGCGCGGGGTGGATCTGGATATCCCGCAGGGCGAGATCGTGGTGCTGCTCGGCCCCTCGGGCAGCGGCAAATCCACCCTGCTCAATATCATCGGCGGGCTCGACCGTGGCAGTGCTGGCGAGGTGGTCTTTCAAGATCAAAATCTGGCGGAGATGAGCGACCGGCAATTGACCCTCTACCGGCGCAATCATGTCGGCTTTGTCTTTCAGTTCTACAATCTGATGCCCAGCCTGACCGCCCGCGAAAACGTCGAATTGGTGACCGAGATTGCCCGCGATCCGATGGAGCCGGACGCGGCGCTGGCGCTGGTGGGTCTGCGCGAGCGGGTCGATCATTTTCCGGCCCAGCTTTCGGGGGGCGAACAGCAGCGCGTGGCCATCGCGCGGGCGGTGGCGAAGAGGCCGACGGTGCTGTTTTGCGACGAGCCGACGGGCGCGCTGGACAGTAAGACCGGGCGGGCGGTGCTCAATGTGCTCAAGGATGTAAACGAGAAACTGGGGGCGACGGTGCTGATCGTCACCCATGCCGCCAGTCAGGCCGCGATGGCCGACCGCGTGATCCATTTCGCCGATGGCGCGATCCGCGAGGTGGTGGTGAATACCTCCAAACTGACCCCCGAAGAGATCGACTGGTGAGTCCGCTCGACCATAAGCTGCTGCGCGATCTGTGGCGGATGAAGGGTCAGGCGATTGCCATAGGTGTGGTGATCGCGGTCGGCGTCGGCATGCTGGTGATGATGTCGGGGCTGGTCACCTCGCTCAATGAAACCCGCGACACTTATTATGACCGCTACCGGCTGGCCGAGGTCTTTGCGCCGGTGACCCGCGCGCCGGACCGTTTGCTCGGGCGTCTGGCCGAGATTGACGGCGTAAGCGCGTTGGAATCCCGTGTTGTCGGCGGCGCGCTGATTGATCTGGCCGGTGATGATCTGCCGGTGCAGGCGCAGGCGATGTCGCTGCCGGATCTGCGCGCGCCGCGCCTCAATGATGTCTTTCTGACCGACGGGCGGATGATCGCCAGCGGCCATAGCGACGAGATATTGCTGCTGAAATCCTTTGCCCGCGCCCATGGGCTGCGCCCCGGCGATGCGCTGGAGGCGACGATGAACGGGGCGCGGCGCAGCTTTCGCATTGTCGGCCTCGCGCAGAGCCCCGAGTTTCTCTATGTCACCGCCCCCGGCGAGTTGATCGCCGATGACGCGCGTTTTGGCGTGATCTGGATGAGCCGGTCCGCGCTGGCCGCTGCCTATGACATGCAGGGCGCGTTCAACGAGGCGCTGTTGTCGCTGTCCCGCGGCGCCAATGATGCCGCCGTGCTTGATGCGGTTGACCGTATTCTGGCGCCATTCGGTGGCACCGGCGCCTATCCGCTGGAGGACCAGACCTCGAATATGATCGTCAGCGAAGAGATCGGCGGGTTAGAGGCGGCAAGCGCCGGGGTGCCGCCCTTCTTTCTCGCGGTGGCGGCATTTCTGCTCTATATCGTGATCAACCGCACCGTGCAGTCCGAGCGTGAAGAGATCGGGCTGATGAAGGCCTTCGGCTATAGCAATCTCGAGGTCGGCGCGCATTATTTCAAACTGGTGATGGCGATTGCCATAGGCGGTGCCCTTGCGGGTTGCCTGCTGGGGATCGCGGGCGGGCGAGCGTTGATACAGGTCTATGTCGCCTATTTCAAATTCCCGTTTCTGGTGTTCCAGCTTGATCCCGCCTCCTTTGTGATCGGGGTCAGCGTCAGTATCGCGGCGGCCTCGGTCGGCGGGCTGTTGGTCTTGCGCAGCGTCTTTGCGCTGGCCCCGGCCGCGGCGATGCGCCCCGCCGCCCCCGCCGATTACAGCCGCACAGGCACCATCGGCGCGGCGCTCAATCGCTTTCTGGACCAGCCCTCGCGGATGGTATTGCGCCGGATCACACGGCAACCGGCAAGGATGGCGGGGGCGATGACCGGCATTGCCTGCGGCATGGCGCTGAGCGTGTCGATGATCACCATCTATGCGGGCTTTGACCGCACGATTGATCTGACCTTCAATGTCATCGACCGCAGCGATGTCACCGTCAGTTTCACCCATGCCGCCTCGGATGCCACGATCTACGAGCTGCGGCGCATGCCGGGGGTGACTTTGGTCGAGCCTGTGCGGCAGGTCTCGGCGGTGTTGCGCAACGGGCTCGACAGCTACCGCGGCGTGATCACCGGCCTTGCCCCCGACGCCCGTCTTGGCCGCGCGCTGGACGTTGATCTGGCCGAAATCCCCTTGCAGAACGGCGGCATCGTGCTGGCCTCCGCGCTGGCCGATCTGCTCGATATAAGGCCCGGTGATGTGCTGACCGTCGAGGTCCGCCAAGGCCGCCAGCCGGTGCTGCAAATCCCGGTGACGGCGGTGGCCGAGAGCCTGCTTGGCGCCCCCTCCTATATGGATCTGGCCACGCTCAACCGCGCCCTGCGCGAGCCGAACCGCGTCTCGGGCGCCTATCTGACCATCGACTCTGCAAGCGCCAGCGAGATCTACCGGGCCCTGCAGGATATGCCGACCATCGCCGGCGTCAGCCTGAAATCCGATGCGCAGGTCTCGTTTCAAACCCTGATGGACACCGGCGCTGGCGCCATTCGCTATGTGATGGGGGCGATTGCCTTCGTGATCACCTTTGGCATCGTCTATAATTCCGCCCGTATCGCCTATGCCGAGCGGTCGCGCGATCTCGCTAGCCTGCGGGTCATCGGCTTTACCAAGGGCGAAGTGGCCTTTGTCCTGCTCGGTGAATTGGCGGTGGTGATCCTTGTTGCGCTGCCGCTGGGCGCGGTGATGGGCTATTACCTGTCCTTCGGCATCGCGGCGGGGTTTTCCAGCGAGCTTTACCAGATCCCTGCGATCTTTGATCCGGCCAGCTACGGGTTCGCGGCGATGGTGGTGATCGGGGCGGCGATTGCTTCGGGCTGGCTGGTGAAACGTGATATCGACCGCGCCGAACTGATCTCGGCATTGAAAACAAGGGAGTAACCGCCATGGCCAAAGCAAAAAAGCGCTCGCGGCTGATCCTGACCACGGTCACGGTGCTCTTGGTTGCGGGTGCGCTGACCGCCGCCTTCTGGCCGAAACCGACGCTGGTCGATATCGGCGCGGTGTCCCGTGGCACCATGCAGTTGACCATCGACGAAGAGGGCCGCACCCGCGTGCGCGACGCCTATATCGTCTCGACACCGGTCGCCGGACAGTTGCAACGTGTCGGCGTGCAGCCGGGCGATCCGGTGGTGCGTGGCGAGACCGTGGTTGCCCATATGCGCCCGACCAACCCCGCCGCGCTGGATGTGCGCACCCGCGAGCAGGCACTGGCGGCGGTGGCCGCGGCCCGCGCCGCGCTGCGCGTTGCCCGTGCGGATCTGAACGCCAGTATCGCCAACCGTGATCTGGCGCAAAGCGAGCTGGCGCGGACCGAGCAACTGGTCGAACGCGGTATTGCCAGCGATGCCGCGCTCGAGCGGGCGCGGCAGACTGCGCGGGTGATGCAGGCCAGTGTCGATACCGCCGAGGCGGCGATCGCCATGCGCGAGGCCGAAATCCAGAATGCCCAGTCGCAACTGATCGGGTTCGATGATCGCGGCCTTGCCGTTGCGGTAGAGCCGACCTCTGACGATATCCCGCTCTATGCGCCTGCGGATGGTCGCATTCTGCGGGTGATCCAGCAAAGCGAGACCTCCCTGCCCGCCGGTGCGCCGATCATGGAAATCGGTAATATCGCCAGTGATCTCGAGGTGGTGGTCAGGCTGCTATCGACCGATGCGGTGCAGGTCTCGGTGGGCGATCCGGTGATCATCGCCGATTGGGGCGGCGCGGCGGAGCTTGCCGGCGAGGTGACGCGGGTCGATCCCTTTGGCATCACCCAGTTTTCCGCGCTCGGCGTCGAGGAACAGCGGGTCGATGCGGTGATCGCCTTTGCCAGCCCCGCCGAGGCGTATTCCGGGCTAGGCCATGGTTATAGGGTCGAGGCGCGGATCATCGTCTGGCAGGCCGAAGAGGCACTGATTGTTCCCGCCAGCGCCCTGTTTCGCAGCCGCGATAGCTGGGCGGTCTTCGTCGTCGCGGATGGCGTGGCAGAGCTTCGCCGCGTCACCATCGGGGTGAACAATGGCATTGAAGCCGAGGTGGTGAGCGGCTTGTCTCAGGGCGAGCGCGTGATCCTCTACCCCTCCTCGGGGCTCTCTGAAGGCATGCGGGTTGCGGAACGGGTGATCAATTGACCGTGGCCAAGGCGGTCGGGTGAAAGCCATATCCGGCGCTCTGGCAGATGCCGCCTGCCGATCTGCGTAACGCTGGATTTCTGGGGCTGATGCTCTGGCTGACGACCGGCAGCAGCGGCCCCCGCCTGCGCCGTTGAATTGCGCCCCCGCGTGATCAATCCCGCTATCACCGCCCTACCCCGACAGGGCATGGCACCACCGCCAACACACGCGACGCGCGTTTAACCCCGCCGCAGGCAGGCCGGTTTTGCTCACCCCGACAGAGGCGCCTTCGCCCTATCCACCTGATCCACCGCAGGAAACGCTTGCGATAGAGGCATCCGGTGCTACTCTCGACTCGCGTTTGGCGCGAGTCTGTAACCCGTAGTCAGGAGCATGTTATGCCTCCCCCCGTGATCCCCACACTCACCCGCCCCTCGGGCCCCGGCGTTGTCGATGGCACCGCGGGCGCGGATTCGATCGACAATGATTATGTCGATGCGCAGGGCGACAGGCTAAGCGATGACGGCGTGCTGGTCTGGGGCGATGACGGGGATGACCATATTTATGACGGCGCTGGCGATGATCAGCTTTGGGGCGGCGGTGGCGACGACAGTCTGTACTCGCGCCTGTCCTATGACGGGGCGGTGAATGGCGACGACACGCTGATCGGCGGCGCGGGGGATGATTATCTGATCGGCTCGGGCGGCGCGGATCTGTTGTTCGGGGATGACCCCGACCTAGATACCGGCCCCGGCGGGGATGATGACTTCAAGCTGCTTGACGGCGATATTACCGCCATAGGCGGCGGCGGGCATGATGATTTCCTTATCGACCACCACTACGGCGGCACGCCGCAGCCGATCTCGGGCGACCAGCATGTATACGGCGGCGAGGATGGTGCGCCGGGGTCTCCTGACTCCGAGGATCGACTGATCATCGCCACGGACCCCAGCGGCGCGGCGCCGATGAACTCGCTGTTAACCATCACCGGTGATGAACAGGGGGTTCTGGAATACAACGGGCGCAGCGTCGCGTTTCACGAGATCGAGCGTGTGGAACTGGGCGGTGGCGACGACCGCGTGGTGGTCGAGGCGGGCGCGACGATGACGATCGTTGGTGGCGGCGGAAAGGATACATTGGTGCTGCCCGACCCCGTCGAGGGCGATCCCGCAACGCAATACGAACTCACCCTCAGCGGAGGTTCCGGCAAGTCGGGCACGCTCAGTTTTGGCGATGGCTCGGTGCTCAAATTCTACCAGTTCGAGCATATCATCTGCTTTGCCGCTGGCAGTTTGATCGACACCGATCAGGGCCCCAAGCCGGTCGAGGCGCTGCAGGTCGGCGACCATGTGCTGACCCGCGATGAGGGCTATCAACCGCTGGTCTGGACCGGCGCGCGTGCGCTCAGTGCCGCCGATCTGGCGCAGAACCCGCAGGCCGCACCGGTGCGGTTTCGCGCCGGGTCTTTGGGGCCGGATACCCCCGTGCAGGATCTCACCGTCTCGCCCCGCCACCGGATGCTGATCGAGGGGGCGTCTGCCGATCTGATGTTCGGCGCGCGGCAGGTGCTGGTTACCACCGAGGATTTACTGGCCTTGCCCTTGGTTGATCGGATCTTTGAGGGGCCGGTGACCTATGTTCATGTGATGTGCGCGCGCCATCAAATCCTGCGCGCCAACGGGGCGTGGAGCGAGAGTTTCCAGCCCTCGGATGCGGTGCTTGATGAGTGTGACGCGCAGACCCGCGCCGAACTGCTGGCGCTGTTCCCCCAGCTCTCCCAACTCTCGCAGTTCTCGCAGCCCGCCGCGCGCCCGGTTCTGACCGCGCCAGAGGCCCAGGCCTTGCTCAGCGCCAGTTTTCCGATGCGCTAATTGCGGTCTGCGATTGGGGGCGAACGGCTATCTGGTTCAAGATCGACCACCGAAGCAACCTCGCTCAACCGCCCCGACCGATGCGCAACAGGAACCGCTTGACCCCTTTGCAAACAGGGTGAACCGGAGCGGATAGCTGGCTCACCACCGATGCCCGTCTTCGGCTGGACAGTGCGGTAAGTATTCGCCAGCGCGTGGTGTCTTCGCGGGCCTATAAGATGCCATCCAAGCGATGACCGTCGCGGGCGATGAAGCGGGTTCTCTGCGCCGCTTCATCTGCCGCCTTGCCGCAGATCAAACAAAAACCGCCGCAGTCGATCTAAAGGTCGCCCTCCTCCGAACGCCACCGCGCGGCGCATGGTTTCAACCGGTTTCGCAGGTTCACCGCGCGGCGCGGCAGAGGCCGCCCGTATCGCGCTGGCCCGCCTATTGCCCCGCCCCGCGCAACGACAGTCCCCGCATCAGCCCCCTGCCCGTTTCATCAACCTGTAACATTCCCGTCGCACTCCTGAAGCACAGCGTGCCTATCCAGCCCGTGGAACCATCCGACCACTGCTTTCAGGAGATACCGATGAAAGATTTAGGCACTGTCAACCTGTCCGCCGATGACTGGGACGAACAGAATTTCCCCCGCCCCAATAGCAATGACTTCGACAATGTCGTCGAGCGCGCGATCTCGCGGCGCGGGTTCTTGAGCGGCGTGCTGGCCTTTGGCTCGGGCGCTGCGGTGATGGGCACCGGCCTGCTGGGCTCGACCTCGGCCAAGGCGCAAGAGGCGGCCAGTCGTTTTGCCTTCTCGCCGATCGACATCCAGACCGATTTCGACGTGCATGTGCCGCAAGGCTATAGCTGGAAGGTGCTGGTGCGCTGGGGCGACGCGCTGATGCCCGCCGCCGAGGGCTATGACATCACCGAAGGCGGGCCGGTCGAAGGCTCGGATATGGTCTTCGGCGAGAACACCGACGGTATGGAACTCTTCGCCTACCAAGGCCACGAACTGATTGCGATCAACCATGAATACACCAACCGCGGCACCAACCTGCCCGCCGCACAGGAAGGCACCCCGGCCAATGCCGCAGACGTGCTCAAACTGCAAAACCTGCAAGGCGTCGCGGTCATGGAAATTCGCGAAACCGACAGCGGATGGCGCGTCGTCACCGACAGCCCCTTCAACCGCCGCATCCACCACAACACGCCGATGACCATTGCCGGCCCTGCCGCCGGCGATGAACTGCTGAAAACCGACGCCGATCCGACCGGCACCCGCTGTCTGGGCACCTTCAACAACTGTGGCTCGGGTCGCACGCCCTGGGGCACCTATCTGACCTGCGAAGAAAACTTCAACGGCTATTTCGGCGCCAATGACGCCCCCGAGGGCCCACACGCGGCGCTGGTGGCAGAAGGCTATAGCCGCTACGGAATCGGCACCGAGGGCTGGGGCTATGACTATCACAAATGGGATGCGCGTTTCGACACCGCGGTGAACCCCAATGAGCCGCATCGCGCCGGCTGGGTGGTCGAGATCGACCCCACCGATCCGACAAGCACGCCGATCAAACACACCGGCCTTGGGCGTTTCAAACACGAGAATGCCGAAGTGGTGCTGGCACCCGATGGCCGCGTTGTGGTCTATATGGGCGACGACGAGCGCGGCGAATTCCTCTACCGCTTCGTCTCCAACGGCACCTACCGGACCGGCGGCCCGACCGACGGCCTGCTGAACGACGGCACCCTCTATGTTGCCAAGTTCAACGATGACCAGACCGGCGAATGGCTGGCCCTGACCCCCGAATCCACCGGCATGACCCCCGCCGAGATCGCGGTATTCTCGCGTATCGCCGGCTCGGCTGTGGGTGCCACCACGATGGATCGCCCCGAGTGGATCGCCGCCAACCCGCATGCGGTCGAGGCCTATTGCTGCCTGACCAACAACAAGAACCGGGGTGTCGAACCGAATGCCGGTGGCGACGAAACCCCGGTCGGCGGCCCCAACCCGCGCGAGACCAACCACTATGGCCAGATCGTGCGCTGGCGGCCCTTTAACGACGACCATGCCGCCGATGGTTTCGATTGGGATCTCTATGTGATGGCCGGCAACCCGACCGTCTACAACAATGTCTATGGCGGCTCGTCCAACATCACCCCGGGCAATATGTTCAACTCGCCCGACGGGATGATGTTTGACGACAACGGGCTGGTCTGGATCCAGACCGATGGCGATGACAGCAACGAGGGCGACTTCGAGGGGATGGGCAACAACCAGATGCTGGTTGGCGATCCGGTAACCGGCGAGATTGCCCGCTTCCTGACCGGCCCGAAAGGCGCGGAGGTGACCGGTCTGACTTGGTCCGCCGACCGCCGCTCGATGTTTGTCGGCATCCAGCACCCGGGTGGTAGCTGGCCCGATGGCGACGGGCTGCCGCGCTCGTCGGTGATCGTGGTCAAACGCGACGACAACGGTATTCTGGGATAATCCCCCGACATACCAAGGCACGGGCCGCCACTATCTGGCGGCCCGTTTGCTGTTGGAGGTGCGGGGTGGAGGTTTGCGGGTGCTGAAAGAGCCGGTGCTTGCGAAGGTTGTTCTGCCTCTGATGCAAACACATCCTTCGCCCGCCCCTACGGGCCGGTTTACAGCCCGCTTCTGCGGCCCTTCACCAAGATGGAACCTCGTTTGGATGGGCAGTGCACACCGACAGCCGGAAACCAAGAAACCCGCCCCGCCCGAGAAACGGCTTGAGTTTTCTGGCCGCATCAAACGCCCAATCTCGGAAGCCCTTCACCGCTTAGGCGCATACCGCCGATGCGCTCCTAGCCACCCATCCCGCAGGTCATACGACTGGCGCGCGTGCTGCAATGCCAGCCCCCTAAAGCTGCGCCCCCGCTGCCGCCAGACTGCTACGCGCTCAGCTTTGCGCGACGCCTTCCAATTCGCCCTTGAACCGCTCGAAGAACTGGTCGGCCATTTTCTTGGCGAATCCGTCGATAATGCGCGAGCCGAGCTGGGCGATCTTCCCGCCGATCTTTGCCTCGACCGTATAGACCAATTCGCAGCCATCGGGATGATCGGCCAGCGTGATCACCGCGGTTCCCTTGGCAAATCCGGCGGCGCCCCCTTTGCCCTCGCCAATCAGGCGCAGCGAGCTGCCCGGAACCACGTCTTCCATGGTGACCGCGCCTTTGAACTTGGCTTTCACCGGCCCGACTTTCTGCACCACGACAGCCTCGAACCCCTCGTCCGGCGAGCCGGTCACCTCTTCGGCCCCCGGAATACAGGCCTTGAGCATCTCCGGCGTCAGGATCGCCTCGAAGACGGTGAGCCGCGGGGCAGCGATGATTTGACGGTCTTGCATTTCCATGAGTGAATTCCTGTGCTTCGTTGCTTATGTGGCGGTTTCTGCGGCGATGACGGCCTCGAGAATGCGGCGGGTGGTGAAGGGTTGTTTCACCAGCCGTGTGGCCAGCGGCGACAGCGCGTCACTGATCGCACTGCGCAGGGCGGCGGGGGCGCCGACCGTTCCGGCCTCGCCCACACCTTTGGCGCCAAGACCCGAGGCGCGGGTTGGCGTGGTGATATGGCCGACATGGATATCGGGCATTTCGCCCGCCATCGGCACCACGTAATCCGCCAGCGTGCCATTGGTGAACTGGCCGTCCTCGGAATACAGGCATTCCTCATAGAGCGCCGCCCCGATGCCCTGCACGATGCCGCCGCGCAGTTGCTCGTCAACCAGCAGCGGGTTCACCACCGTCCCGCAATCATCCACCACCCAATACTCCAGCAACTCAACGGTGCCGAGTTCGGTATCGACCTCGAGATGCACCGCATGCACGCCGTTGCTGGCGATATAGGGCAGGTTTTCGGGCAGAAAGCTCTCCTCGACCGTCATCGACGGCACCTGTCCGGTCGGAATATCATAGGGCCGGTAGTGGCAAAGCGCCCCGATATCCGCGAGCGTCAGCCCCGAGGGGCCTTGCGGGCCGATAACCTCGCCATTCTCGAACCGCAGCGCGCCGGGCTCGCATTGCAGGATTGACGCCGCGACCTCGAACAGCCCGTCGCGCATCCGCAGGCAGGCGCGCCGCGCCGCTTCGCCGCCCAGCGCCATGCCCCGCGACGCCCAGGCGCCGCCGCCGTAAGGGGTGCGCGCGGTATCGCCCGCGATCATCTTGACCATGCCGGGGGCGATATCGAATTCACCGGCGATCAACTGGCCCAGCGCAGAGAGCGTGCCCTGCCCCTGATCCGTCACGCTGGTCGCGCAGGTCAGGCTGCCATCGGGTTGCAGGGTCAGGCGACAGGATTCGTTGGCCGCAAGCGGCAGCCCGAGCGGCCCGTAAAGCCCCGAACCAACGCCGGTGATTTCGACGAAACTGGCCAAGCCGATGCCGCGGTAGATGCCCTTCTCTCTGAGCGCCGCCTGTTCAGCCCTGAGCGCGGTGTAATCCATCGCCTCCAGCAGCTTTGCCAGACAGGCATCGAGAGACAATTCCTCGATCACCAGACCGGATTGCGTCGCGCGCTCTCCTGCGTCCAGCCTGCTGCGGTAATTGATCCGGCGCATCTCGGCGGGATCAATCCCGACCGCGCGCGCGGCGAGATCCATCATCTCTTCGGTGATCGCGCAGGCAATCGGCTGGCCGACGCCGCGAAGCGCCCCGCTCGGCGGTTTGTTCTGCCGCCATCCGCGCACCTCGGCGCGAAACGCCCCGGTTTTATAAGGGGCGCCGATCATCTGCGCGGCCTGCATGGATTCGCCGAAACTGCCCCGCGGATGGATCGCATAGGCGCCGAAGCCCGAGTCGACCAAAGCGTCTATCCCGAGGATATGCCCCGCGGCATCCACCGCCATACGGCAAGTCGCCTTGGCCTCGCGCGCATGGGCGTCGGCGGTGAAACTTTCCAGCCGGTCAACGATATATTTCACCGGTCGGCCCAAGCGCTTTGACACCGCCACCGCCGCCAGTTCATCGGCATAGGCATGGAGTTTTAGCCCGAAGGCCCCGCCCACATCGGGCGCGGTGACGCGGACGGATTGCGGCGGCAGGCGCAATTGTCGGGCATAAATCTCGCGCATTTGCCATGGCACCTGATGCGATTGCCAGACTTCGAGTTCCTCGCGGCGCGGATCCCAATGGGCGACGATCCCGCGCGGCTCGAGGGTGACACCGGTCTGGCGGCCAAAGGCGAAATCCGCCTCGACCACATGGGCGGCGCTCTCGAAGGCCTTCGAGACATCCTCGGCCCCGAAGCGGTGATGCAGCGAGAGGTTATCCTCGAAGCTGCTGTGAACCGGCGCGGCGCCCTCGGATTGCGCCTCAGTAATCGAGCAAGCGGCCGGCAGTTCCTCCCAATCGACAAACACCAGTTCCGCCGCGTCCTCGGCAATGGCGCGGCTTTCGGCGACCACGGCGATCACCGCCTCGCCCTGAAAACAGCTTTCTTCGATCACCAATGGTGGCTGCGGCGGCGAGGCGTGATGCGGCACGCCGGGCGGATTGGTGTCAAAAGGCGCGCAGACCTCGGCCAGATCCTTACCGTCGAGCACCGCGACAACGCCGGGCAGTTCCAAGGCATCGGTGCGGTCGATATCCAATATGCGCCCATGCGCGAAAGGGGCGCGCAGAAAGGCGATATGAAGCATCCCCGGCAGCGTGATATCATCGACGTAATTCCCGCGGCCCTCGACTAGAGGGCGTGCGCGCTCACGTGGCATCGGCGCACCGATCCCCTTGGTAATCATCTTAGTCACCGGCCGTCTCCCGCAGTGTCTCGGCGGCATCCGCAATCGCCTCGACGATGGATTGATAGCCGGTGCAGCGGCACAGATTGCCCGAGATCGCATCGCGGATTTCGTCACGCCGCGGGGTGGCATTGCCGGCCAGCAATTCGCGCGCGGTCATGATCATTCCGGGCGTGCAATAGCCGCATTGAAAGGCGTTGCGGGCGACGAAAGCATCCTGAAGCGCGGCGACATTGCGGTCATTGCCCAGATGCTCGATGGTTTCGATCTCCGCCCCTGCGACCTGCACCGCAAGGGTCAGGCACGAGCGCACCACGACCCCGTCCATCACCACATTGCAAGCGCCGCAAACCCCGTGCTCGCAGCCGATATGGGTGCCGGTTTCGCCAAACCCGTGACGCAAGAGATCGCCCAGATGGCCCCGTGTCGCGGCAGGAACCGCAACCTCGCGCCCGTTGAGGGTGAAACGGATTTTCTCGTCAGACATCGGCAAACTCCATGGCAACGCTTAGGCCGCGTTCGGCCAGCGCGCGGTATTGGCGGCGGCGCATCTCAACGGTGGCAAGCGGGCTTTCCATCGGATCAACCTCCTCCGCGACCGCCTGCGCCAATTCGGCGATGAGACCCGCGTCCGGCACCCTGCCCAGCGCTTTTGCGGCGGTGTTTTCCAGCAACAGCGGCGCAGGCTCCGAGCCGAAGGCGACAAGATCAAAGGCGGCGATCATGCCGCCCTCGACATGGATCTGACCGGCAAGGCCGAGCGTGGCGAAATCGCCCCGCCGCGTGGCGACTTCGGCAAAGATTGGCCGCGCCCCCTCGGGCGCGACGGGAAAGCGCGCGGCGATCAGCAACTCATGCGGCGCGCGGCTGGTCTCATAAAGACCGCGGTAAAACCGGCGCGCCGGCACCTCGCGGGTGCCCTCTTTGCTGGCCAGAACCAATGTCGCGCCCAGCGCCACGGCACAGGCCGGCATCTCTGCCGCGGGATCACCGTAGGCGAGGCTGCCGCAGGTGGTGCCGCGGTTGCGGATCGCCGGATGCGCGACATGCGGCAGCGCCATGCCAATCAGCGGCAGCGCCTTGGCCGCCGCCGCGCTTTCCATCAGTTGCGCATGGCGCACCAATGCGCCGATACGCAGCTCGCCGCCGTCATTCTCGATCTGGTCGAGACCGGGGAGGTGATTGATATCGACCACCAGCTCCGGCATCTGCAGGCGCAAATTCAGCGCCGCAACAAGGCTTTGCCCGCCGGCAAGAACAATGGCATCCTCGGTCTCGGCAAGTGCGTTCAGCGCCTGATCGAGCGACGTAGCCCTAAGATAGGCGAAATCGTGGCTTTTCATCAGCTTACCTCATTAGCGGATCAGATCGGGCAGCCAGCTCACCGTGCCCGGCTGGAAGAGGATCAGCCCGAGCACGGCAAATTCCAGCAGCAGGAACGGCGTCACCGCCCAATAGATCGTCTTCATCGCCAGCGGCCTGTCGGCCACGCTCTGCATCAGGAACAGCAGCAGACCGAAGGGCGGCGTGGTCAGGCTGATCTCCAGCGCGATGAGCATCAGCACACCGAACCAGATCGGATCAACGCCAACGGTGATCACAATCGGCATAAAGATCGGCAGGGTCAGCATCATCATCGACACCTGATCCATAAAGCAGCCCAGAAAGATCAGGATCGCCAGCATCAGGATCACCAGCATCGTGCTGGACACATCGGCGCTGGTCACGATTGACGACATTTCCTGCGTCGCGCCGGAAAAGGCGAGGATCTGCGAAAACGTGCCCGAGGTGCAGATAATCAGCAGGATCATCGCGCTGAACTTGAGGGTCTCGCTGACCGAGAGGATCATCGCCTTGATCGACAACACGCGGTAGGCCGCCGCCGCCACCAAGGTCGCCAATACGCCCAGCGCCGCGCTTTCGGTGGGAGTCGCGATGCCCATGAACATCGACCCGACGACGACAACAAACACACCCAAGAGCGGCACCACATGGGTGAAGATCGGCAGGATACGCTCGCTGAGGGTGAGGACCGGTCCGTCATAGCGGGGCGCGATCTCGGGGTCGATCAGGCAGCGCAGGACGATATAGCCCAGAAACAGCACCGCCATCAGCACGCCGGGCACAATCGCGGCAATCAACAGGTCATTGATCGATATTCGCGCCAGCGAGCCCAACAGAACGCCCAGCCCCGAGGGCGGGATCAGCATGGCGATACCGCCGACCGCAAGGATCGGGCCGATCGAGATGCTCGATGAATAACCGCGGTCTTTCATCTGCGGAAACAGCGTCCGCCCTAGCACCGCCGCATTGGCCAGCGTCGAGCCCGACAGCGACGAGAACACCGTGCCGCCCAGAACCGCGACAATCGACAGGCGACCGGGCACTTTGCTGATCAGCCGGTCAATCGCGTCGATGGATTTCTGCGCCATGCCGGTCTGCAACATGATCTCGCCCATCAGCACAAAAAGCGGAATCGGCACCAGCGAATATTGCCCTGCGGTCGAGCGCATACTGCGCACCATCTGGGTCAGCCCCATATCACCGCCGAGAAAAATCAGCGCGCCGACGATATTCACCGCGAGAAAGGAAAACACCACCGGCACGCCCAGCATGAGCAGGACCAGAACACTGCCGAACATCAGCGATATTGCGAAAATCCACTCAGGCATTGTCTTGGGCTCCTGTCAGGGTGGCACGGCCGACCGGCAGGCCGAGGGCCAGCCAGATCCGGCGGATGAATTCGATCACCAGCAAGGCCAGCGCCAGCGGCACCTGCCATTGCAGCAACCATTCGCGCACCACCACATCGTCAAAAAGGAAGCGCCCGCGCTGGTAGGACTGCAGCAGAACGCCAAAGGCATAGCGCAGGGCGACGGCCGAGGCCGCAAGCCCGATGATATCGGTCAAAATCAATACCCTTGCCCGCGTGCGTTCGCTCAGCGCATCCAGCACAATCGTCACCCGCAGATGGCCATCGTGATACAACAGCCAGGGTGCAGCGAGCATCGCCAGACTAAAGATCGCGTATTCCGAGAATTGCACGCTGCCGCGAATCGATCCGAAATCGAACAGGCGGAGTATCGCTTCGGCGCCGATCACGACGACGAGAAAGACCAGCAATAGACCGGCCACAATCGCAAGACTCAGCAAAATACCTCTGTAAATTCGTCCCATGGGCGCCTTGGCGAACCTCCGTGTTGGGTCATTTGGGACCGGGTTCTCTTGCGGAACCTTCGGTCAGTTTTGGCCTAGGTGGGCGGCGAGCGCCCCCAGGTCTGGAGTAGCTCTTCTATTCCTTCGATGTCTAAATTCGAAGACAGTGCCAGTAAAACGAGGATGCGCGCTTTCTGAACGCTTAATCCGCCGCCACCCAGAATGCCCTCTGCCCGGTTATAGGGCTGAACCGGCACGCTGCCGCGCAGGGCACGGCTGGATTGAACAACAACCACACCGGCGGCGACGGCCTCGCACATGGCGGCGCGGTCACCGGGGGCGGCGCGGCCCGGCGGCATGCCGGCGACGATGATCGCCTGCGCTCCGGCGGCGGTCAGGGCGCGGATCGCGGTGCCATCCGAACCGGCATAAGACAGGGCAATATCCACCCGCGGCACCGTGCCCTCGGGCAGATCCAGCACTCTGGGCGCGGGGATCGGGGCGCGGGCGATGAACAGGCTGCCGTCGGCATCAATGCGTCCCAACGGGCCGAACTCGGGCGCCTCAAAGGCATCAAGCGCGAAATTCGACGTTTTGCTCACATCCGCGGCGGCGAATAGCTGGCCATTCATACAGGCGTAGACACCCGCAGGCGCCTGTGTCGCGGCCGAGACCGCCGCGCGCAGGTTGACCATCGCGTCGCTTGCCGCGGTATTGGGCGGGCGTTGCGCGCCGGACAGAATGACCGGTTTGGTCACCGCGCAGGTCGCTTCGATGAAAAACGCGGTCTCTTCCAGCGTCGCGGTGCCATGGGTGATGACGATCCCCGCGATCCCGGGTCTTGCGTCCAGTGCCTTCACCAGAGCGGCCAGTTCGATCCAGTCCTCAACCGTGATGCCGGTCGAGGGCAGCATCCGAAACGGCACCAGTTCCAGCGCGATATCATCAAGCCCGCGGTCCATCCCCGCAACGATTTTCTCGACCGGATTGATCCGCCCGCTATCGCCGTAATCGACCCAATCGAAAGGATGCGCCCCCTCCATGGCGATGGTGCCGCCCGCGCCGACAATGGCCACGCGGCGGGCCGCGGCGCTCATAGCTGCACCTGCACATGCCCGTCGGCGACGCGCACCGCATAGCTTTTCACCGGTTTCTCGGCGGGCTCGCCGCAGGCCTCGCCGTTGCGGTAGTCAAACAGACCGCCGTGGAGCGGGCATTCCAAAACGCAGTCTTCGGTGTCGCAATAGCCCTCGGAGAGATACGCCTTACCATGGGTGCAGAGGTCATCGACGCAGAAATAAGAGCCCGCATCATTGACCAGACAGAGGCGCGCGCCCTCGATTTCGAACGCGCGGGCCTCGCCATCGGGCAGATCCCCTGCAGCGCAGAGCGTCGACCAGCTTGTGCTCATCAGTTCATCCTTCATCTTCACAAAGCCACCGCGCCGCGCTGTTCAGAGTTCTGATCGACGGGCAGTTTCAGCGCCCCGGTCAGCTCTGCCACGCGGGCGATGTTCTTGCGTGTGCAATAGTCCGTGACCCAGGCGATGCTTTGCTCCATCGCGGCGGTGTGGACGAAATTCATCGTGCCGATCTGCACTGCCGAGGCACCGGCCAGCATATATTCGACCACATCCTCGCCGGTCGCGATGCCGCCGCAACCGATGACCGGAATTTTCACCGCCTCGGCGCATTGGTTGACCATGCGCAGGATCACCGGCTTCACCGCCGGGCCAGTGAGGCCACCGACCACATTGCCAAGCCGCGGGGTCATGGTTTCGGCGTTGATCCCCATGCCGAGGATCGCATTCGCGGTGACCACGGCATCGGCGCCCGCATCTTCGACCGCACGGGCAATCTCGGCGATATCGCCCACATTCGGGGTGAGTTTGGCCCAGATCGGCAGATCGGTATTGGCCTTCATCGCGCGGATCACCTCGGCGGCGGCAACCGGATCCATCCCGAAGGCACGGCCATGGGCGCGCAGGTTCGGGCAAGAGATATTGGCCTCGATCGCGGCGATACGTGGATCGGTGATATATCCGGCCAGCGTGCCGAAATCCTCGGCGGTATCGGCCGAGATACTCGCGATCACCGGCGGGCCGAAACGGGCGAAAAACGGCACGGTATGGTTGAGCAGGTAATCGGGCCCCTTGCTGGGGATGCCAATCGAGAACAGCGTCGCATCGGTATATTCGACCACACGCGGCGGTTTCACGCCCTGCCGGATGTCCGGCGTGATGGTCTTGAGCACAATCGCCCCGAGTTTACCCAGATCGACCAGATCGGCCATACCCTCGGCAATAGAGCCCGAGGCGGGCATGATCGGGTTGGCCATATGCACACCGCCGATGGTGACAAAGAGATCTACCATGCTGTCACCTCCTCGACGCCAAACACCGGACCGTCATAGCAAACCCGTTTCATCTCTTCGTGTCCCTGAGCGTCGCGCACCGGCACCACACAGGCAAAGCACATGCCCAACCCGCAGCCCATGAAAGCCTCGACAGCGACCTGACCGGGGATGCGCCATTCGGAACACAGATCGCGGGTCAGGCCCAGCAGACGGTTCGAGCCGCATGTCGCCATGAAGTCGATCGGCGTCTCGGCGTGGATATCGCGCAGCCGGTTGATCACCTCTTGCGGCGCTGAATTGCCCGCAACATCATTGACCTCGATCACCCTTGCGCCCGCCGCTTCGAGTTCATCGCGCGACATCAGGAACTCGGGCGCGCGGGCCGAGAGGATCGCGGTGACCATCGCGCCCTGTGCGCGCGCCATCCGCGCCAGCGGGGCAAGCGTGGCCAGCCCGACACCGCGCGCCACCATCGCCACATGTTTGGTGCCTTCCGGCAGGCTGAACCCGACACCCAGCGGGCCGGTCGCGTTCAACTCATCACCGGGTGCCAGCGAGGCGAGCGCACGGGTGCCCTTGCCGGTCACCTTATACAAAAACCCGAGCTGGCCGTTCTCGCGGTCAATCCGGTAGATGCTCATCGGACGCCGCAAAAACGGCTGTTCGGTCGCGGTTGCCGGACACAGCAGGTGGAAAAACTGGCCGGCATAGGCGGAAAGTCCGGTCTCGGGCGCATCCACCACCAAGAGCCGGTATTCGGAATTCATCGGCGCGTTGGACACCACATGGCATCGGTTTTCTGCGCGCGGAAAGCAGCCGCTGGGCGCCTCCGGCTTGGCCATCGCAGTCATAGTCATGCTGCTTGTCCTTTCTTCGGTATGAGGCAGGTGACCGCATTGCGATTGTCGGAGAGTTCGATCTCTTGCAGCACGTCAAACCGCATCGAGGTGATGCGCCAGCCTTCGTCGGTGCGCCGGCAGGTTTGCGCCACGACACCGGCCAGCAGCACCACTCGCGCGTCGGCTTGGGGGCAGCCGAGTTCGAGCAGGCGCCAGCGCAGGTCGGCGGTATCGCCGTCAAGGGTGATTTCGGGGCAGACATACTGGTGAAGCGCATAGCTCCATGGGCTGGTCTCGAAAAACGCCGCAATCGCCGCGCGGCCTCTCAGCTCACCGCCGAATTGCCCGGCACTCCATGCGGCATCTTCGGCGAAACAAGCGGCCTGTTCGGCAGCGGCCTGCGCCACGCTCTTTGGGTCGCGCACTTGCAGATCCGCGGTGTATTTGGCATCCGCCGCCCGCGCATAGCGCTGCATGAGGTCGCGAAGGGCTTCGCGATCCTCAAGCGCTGCGATCCGGTCGGATAGATCCGCCGCAGCACTCATTTCAGCGCCACCCGGTAAAGCAGCGCGGGCGCCTCGAACTCCCACGCGCGCTCACTGGCAGCGGGGATCAAAACCCCCTGCCCTTTGGATAGCGCGTAGACCTCGCCGTCACATGTCAGCCGCCCAGCCCCTTCGATGACTGCAACCAGTTCTTCGCCGGATTTATGCGCGTCAATCGGATCACTGACCCAGCGCATATCGACGCTAAGCTCATTGCCGGTCACAGAAAAGGGCGTTTCGGCCATATCGGTCTGATAGATTTCGCAGTCGCTCATGGCTTGTCCCCCGTCGGGTAATACACCTTGGCCTCGCCCGATTTTCCGTATTCGGCGCGCGGCGGCGTCACCACATTGAGACGCAGACACATGCCCCCGTCATCAAAGCGGTTGATGCCCGAGTGATAGCGGTCGGCGGGCATGATCATTACCACGCCCTCCTCCAGCTCGACCGCGCCTTCGGGTGCGTCAACATCCGCCCCGAGGTTGACCGTGCACCCGCCGCGCAGCTGCAAGGTCGCCTCTTCGCCATGGGCATGGGATTTGGCGGGGATATCGCTGCCCTTTGCGGAGCGGAAATTGACCACGCCCACGCTCAGCGCCTCGCCAACCACCGCCTGCATATAGAGGCCGTCCTCGACCACCTCGCGCAGATCGCGGTCGAAACTGAAAACCTGACATTTTGCCATGCCGGACCTCACAGCGCCGGACGGAGCGGGTGGCGCTCCTCGGCGACAAACAGCTTGGAGTTGTAGCCGTGAACCACCTCGACCTCGGGATCATAGCTCTCGATCGCGGGGGCGACCTCGGCCAGCGACATCAGCATGTAGAAAAGGTTCAGCGTCGGCGGGTCCAGTTCACCCTCGGCCTGAACCGCGTCAATATGCGCGCAGATCGCCTCGATATGCGGCTCCAGCGCCATGGCGAAGGCCGAGATATCCTCGAAACTGCTGGCCACGCGGCGGGCGTTGCGTTCGGTCTCGGTGGCAAGGCACCATGCGCCCCAAACCGAAAGCTCTGCGAATTTAACGGGAAGCTCTGTCATATTCCGGGTCCTTATTCCGCCGCCAGCGCGGCCGCATCGGCGGCGAGGCCAGCCTCGACGATTCTGTCGACAACCACCGCCTGATGGCGCACCATCAATTCGAAGTCGTTGATCACCATTTCGGTTTTGGCGCCGGTTTCGGCGGCCTCCTGCGTCATCTCCAGCGTGGCCAGATCCTCCAGCAACACATCGCGCAGGGTGACTTTCATATATTCCTGATAGAAACGGCCCCCCGCGGTCTTCATCTCGGGGTAATAGACCCGCGCCTCGAACAGCGTTTTATTGTGCGAGATCGGGCGGAAATTATACGCCTGAAAATAATTGGGGCGGCACGAGAGATAAAAATCGGGGAATACGACGTTGATATCAAAGGCCCAATGCGGGTGTTTGGTCCAGTTCAACGCCTCCGGCAGGGTCACCTGCGACAGGTCGATTTTCGTGCCCCCGGCTCCGGCGGCCAGCGCTTTGGCGGCGATCCGGTTCCCGATATCGGCGCTGCCCGAGACAGAGGATTGCGTCAGACCGCTGGTTGCCGCCTGCGGGTTGCCATAGACCGTGTTCGGATTTCCGGCGATCGACAGGCGCCGATGCACATCGCCACAGAGCCCATCAATCGGATGCAGCATCCCCTCTTCGTTCTGGGCAAGGGAATCCGCAATCGAGCGGCCATGGAGATAGGCGACGTGATAGGTTTCCTGAAACGCATCGAGGGCGAATTTCCAGTTGGCATCAACCACCGTCGACCAGCCGTAACATGCGGTGAATTTCTCGAAGGGATAGCCGTCAAGCCCGCCATACATCGGCTCCATGAACGCGGCCAATGTCTGCGCCGGTTCGGGATCCATATTGATGAAGATAAAGCCCTGCCAGACATCGCAAGAGACTTTGGACAAGCCAAGGCAGGCCTTATCAAACCCCTCCATAAAGGATTTCTCATCCGGCACACCCGAGAGCGAGCCGTCGAGGTCATAGGCCCAGCCGTGGAAGCGGCAGGCGAATTTGCGTGTCGTCCCGTAAGGTTGATAGGCAATCTTGTTCAGACGGTGCGAACAGACATTGTGAAAGGCGTTGATCTCGCCCGAGCGGTCACGGGCAATGACAATCGACGCATCGAGCGCGGCAATGTCGCGGACCATGTAAGAGCCCTTTTTCGGCAGCTCTTCGACGCGGCCGATATGCAGCCATGTCTTCTTGAAGAGATGCTTTTTCTCGGCCTCCCAATAGGCCGGGTCGATATAGGGACTGACGGGCAAACTGCCCGTCCCCAACTCGGGGTAACGATCGTGAAGCCTAGCTTTGTCTGTCATGTTGACCTCCTTACTTAACGTATACCGTATACACTAAATCCGAACATGCAACACAAAATTTCAAGGTGTTGACCTGCGCGCGCCTGTGCCTAATACCAATAGGACGATGCTCGGTGCGCCGTCGGTGCTGGCACAATGATGCCGCGCGGCAGACCCGTTTGAGAGGAAATAGCATTATGACAAAGCCGATTGTCCGGGCCGTTGATCTGCGCCAGCAGGTCTATGAAAATCTTCGGGGGCGCATCACCAGCGGCGAATTCGACGAGAATACGCGCTTTTACGAACGCACTTTTGCCGATGAACTCGGCGTCTCGCGGACCCCTGTGCGCGAAGCGCTGGCGATGCTCGAGCAGGACGGGTTACTGTCGCAGGCGGCGCGCGGCTACCGGCTGCCGCGAATGTCGCGCCAGCAGGTGATTGATGTCACCGAGATCCGCCTGTTGCTGGAACCGCATGCGATCGGCTCGATGGTGCGCCAGACGAAACCGGCGAAACGGGCCAAGATCGCGGCGCTGATCCGCAAGGAGGTCGAAGCCAGCCGCGACAGCGATGCCTATATCGCCGCGCATGGCCGTATGCGCGAGGTGATCCTGAGCGAGGTCGAAAACCGCTCGCTGGTCGATGCGATCCAGCAGTATGAGGATTCCATCCATTTCGTGCGGATCAGCACCCTTGGCCGCCCCGCGTGGCGGCGCATGTCAGCCGACGGGATGCTGGATCTGGCCGATGCGCTCGAGGCCGGAGATGACCAGCGTGCCGCCGAGCTTCAACTGACCTTGCTGACCAAAGCGCGGGACTCATTTCTGGAGTTCAGCGAGACCGACGCCTGATCACGCGCGCCGAACACGCATAAGCTGCAGCGCAGAAACCCCGACTAATCCTTAAGGCGCCAGATCGGAATATTCCCTTTTATGTCAATGGATTTGCGCGGGTGTAGAGGTATGTTGACAGATTTAATGTATACCGTATACGCTAAATACAGCGTAACGAATCAAAGGCCGCACCCTATGGACCACGCAGAGCGCCCGATCTTGATTGTCGGTGCCGGACAGGCCGGAGCCCGCAGCCTTCGCGCGCTGCTCGACGAGGGCATCACCACCCCAGTGATCCTTGCCGGAGACGAGCCCCACGCGCCCTATGACCGCCCGCCGCTGAGCAAGGATTTGCTGAAGGCCTTCGACCCGGAGAACGCCGATCCGCTATGTTCGGACGCGGTGCTGACGGCGCCGAATGTCGAGGTGCGGCTAGGCGATCCCGTCACCGCGATTGATTACGACAGCAGCATCGCGACCACCGCCTCGGGCCAGCGCATTGGCTTTGGCGCCATGATCATCGCCACCGGCGGCAGGTCGCGCGCCCTGCCCCTGCCGGGGGGTGAACTCTGCACCGGATTGCGCAATATGGATGATTGCGCGCGGCTGTCGCAGGGGCTCGATAAGGCAAAACGCATCGTGGTCATCGGTGGCGGTGTGATCGGTCTGGAAGTGGCCGATGCGGCGCGGGCGCGTGATATCGAGGTCACCGTGCTTGAGGCCGGACCGCGGATCATGGCGCGGATTTTACCGCCCACCGCCTCGCAATGGCTGGCCCAACGCCACCGGGCGCATGGCACCGATATCCGTTGCGGCGTGACGGTGGAGCGGATCGAGACCACCGGCGGGCATTTCACCGTGACCACGGATCAAGGGCTTTTCGAGGCCGATATCGTCCTTGCCGCCATCGGCATGACGCCGAACACCGAACTCGCGCCCGCCGGCGCGCTTGGCCCCGGTGGCGGTATCCTTACGGATACCAGCGGACGGATTGCCGGATATGACAATCTCTATGCTGCCGGTGACGTGGCCGAAAGCTACAACCCGCATTTCGGCGCGCATGTCCGGCTGGAAACCTGGCGCAATGCCGACCGCCAGCCGCAGGCGATCGCGCGCACCATCGCTGGCAGGCCCGCCGAACATGCCGAGATCCCGTGGATGTGGACCGACCAGCTCGGGCACAACCTGCAGGTCGTCGGCTTCTGGAACGACAGCAGCGAAGAAGTCGCGCGCGGCGTGCCCGGCGAGAAAGGTTCAAGCCTCTATTGGACCTCGGACGGGGTGCTGGCGGGGGGCGTGCTGTTCGACAACGGACGCGACCGCCGGTTCCTCGAAGCCCTGGTGCAAAACAAGGCCAATGTGCCGCACGAAACCCTTTCGGACCCCGAGGTCCGGCTCAAGAAACTTGCCTGAAGAGAACGCAATGAACTGAACAGAGGCCAGACTACGGCCCAGAAATCACCAGCAGGAGAAGAACGATGAACATGAAGCTAGTTTCCGGCGCCCTCGCCGCAGCCATCGCGGTCACAACCACGGCGCAGGCCGAGGAACTCACCCTGCGGGCGGGCGTCTTTGTGCCGCCGCACACCACCTACGGGGTGCCGTTCCAGATGTATGCCGACCATCTCAACGAGATCGGCGAAGGCGTGCTTCAGATCCGCATCGTCGGCGGTCCCGAGGCGGTGCCGGCCACCGAACTCGCCACCGCTGTCTCCAATGGTGTGCTCGACCTCGCGGCCTTGCCCCCCTCGTATTACAAGGGGCAGATGGTCGAATCCGACGCGCATTCGCTGACCTCGCTATCGGTGCCCGAGCAGCGCGCCTCGGGTGCCTATGCCGCGCTTGACGAGATCGCGCGCGACAGTATGGGCGTGACCTATGTCACCACCTATGGCGATGGCGTGCCGTTCCATATTTTCCTTACCGAGGGGATTGCCGGTCTCGATGATCTGGATGGTATGCGCCTGCGCGGCCAGACCACCTATAACCTGATCTTCGAAGAACTGGGGGTGATCAATACGCCGATCCCCGCGCCCGAAATCTTCACCGCACTCGAGCGCGGCACGGTCGATGGGTACGGCTGGGCGCTCTGGGGCATCGGCGATATGGGCTGGCTGGACATGACTTCGGTGCGTGTCGATCCGGGGTTCTACAATGTCATCATCAATGTGCTGATGAACGAAGTAACCTACGATGCCCTGACCGAAGAACAGCAAGCCATTGTCGATGAAACCACCGCATGGTTCGAGGCGATGATGGTCGAATGGAGCGCCGAACGCACCGCCACCGAACTTGCCGCGCAAGAGGCCGCCGGTGTGACCGTGTTTGACGCCGGCGCCGATCTGCTTGAGGTGGCGACCGCGGCCTATTGGGACGATCTGGAGAGCCTGAGCCCCGAAATCGCCCGTCTGCGCCCGCTTCTGGCCCCGCAGAACTGAGGCTGTTCACCACGCGAAATCAGGCCACCCCGAGGGTTCTCGGGGTGGCTTTTGCCTTTGCGGCTCAGGCCAACACGCGCTGTAGCCCTGCCTGCACCTTAAGGAGTGGCGCCTGAAATCGCGCCACAAGCTCCCCCGCCTCGGCCTGTGTCGCCGCCAGCCCGATGTTCAGCGCCGCGACCACCTCGCCGCGCATATTCATCACCGGCACGGCGATAGAGCGCAGGCCGATCTCGACCTCCTGATCAATCACCGCATAGCCGTCACGCCCGACCTCGGCGATCCGGCCCATGATCTCGTCCGGGTCGGTGAGACTATGGGCGGTGCGCGGCGACAGATCCGAGCGATCCACCAGCCCCCGCGCCTCCTCCACCGGCAGCGCCGCCAAGAGCACGCGCCCCATCGAAGTGCAATGCGCCGGAAGCCGCGAGCCGGGCATCAGACCGATCGACATGACCCGGCGCTGTGCGGCGCGGGCGAGATAGACGATTTCGGTCTCATCGAGGATCGACACCGAGGCCGACTCGCCGATTTGATCCGACAATTGGTCAAGCCATGGCTGCACCAGTTGCGGCAGCGGCAAGGACGCGAGGGCGCCCATCCCCAGCCGCAGAATGCGCGGCGTGGCGGTGAAAAACTTGCCGTCGAATTCGGCATATCCCAGCTGATATAGCGTCAACAGACAGCGCCGCGCCGTCGCCCGGTCCAGACCGGTGCGATTGGCGACTTCGGTGATCGTCAAGCGCGGGGTCTCGGCGCCGAAACATTCGATCACCTGCAGCCCCTTGCCCAGAGAGGCGATATAGTCGGTCGGTTTGTTCATCATGCGCACAGGTAATCACACGATTTGAACAAAGGTCAATATGCGAACAAAACTCCTAGCCCCACGCATCACCGCTCCCTAGGTTGGCGCCAAAGGAGACCCTGACATGGACAAGACCATCCAGACCGCCGCCGAGGCGGTGGCGCAGATCCCCGACGGGGCGACGGTGATGATCGGCGGTTTCGGCGGCTCGGGCGCGCCGATCGAGTTGATCCACGCGCTGATCGACCAAGGTGCCAGACATCTTACTGTGGTGAATAATAACGCTGGCAACGGCCATGTCGGCCTTGCCGCGCTGATCGAACAGGGGCGCGTTGACAAGCTGATCTGCTCGTTCCCGCGTTCCGCCGATCCCGGCGTATTCGTCGCCGCCTATCGGGCCGGAAAGATCAAGCTGGAGATCGTTCCGCAGGGCACATTGGCCGAGCGTATCAGGGCCGCAGGCGCGGGCATCCCCGCCTTCTACACCCCGACGGGGTTTGGCACGGATGTGGCCGAAGGCAAGCCGGTCGCGGTTTTCGAGGGGCGGTCCTATGTGCAGGAACGCTGGCTCAAGGCAGATTACGCGCTGATTAAGGCCGAGCTGGGCGACCCTCATGGCAATCTGACCTACCGGATGGCGGCGCGGAACTTCAATCCGGTGATGGCAAGCGCGGCGACAACCACCATCGCGCAGGTGTCACGCCTTGTGCCACTGGGCGGGATCGACCCCGAACATGTGGTGACACCGGGTATCTTTGTGAGCGCGCTCACTGAAATCCCCAACCCCGCGCAGGAAGAAGACCTCAACCGGGCGGAGGCCATCTACCCATGATCGACATCACCGAGATCAAACTCTCCAACGCGCAGATCGCTTGGCGGGCAGCGCAGGATATCGAAGACGGGGCCTATGTGAACCTCGGCATCGGCTTTCCGGAAATGGTCGCGCAGTTCCAGCCCCACGGCAAACAGGCGATCTTTCACACCGAGAACGGCGTTCTGGATTTCGGCAAATCCCCCGACAAGGGCCATGAGGATTGGGATCTGATCAACGCCGGTAAAAAGGCGATCACGCTCAACCCCGGAACCTCGTTTTTCCACCATGCCGACAGTTTTGCCATGGTGCGTGGCGGGCATCTGGATGTGGCCATTCTTGGCGCTTATCAGGTGGCGCAAACCGGCGACCTCGCGAATTGGTCCACCGGCAAGGGCGGCATTCCCGCCGTGGGCGGCGCCATGGATCTTGTACAATCGGCCAAGCGGATCGCGGTGATCACCGATCATGTGACCAAGACCGGCGCGCCCAAACTGGTTGATACCTGCACCATGCCGCTGACCGGCGTGGGCTGCGTCACCCGCATCTATAGCTCGCTGGCGGTGATCGACATTGAGGTGGCGGGTTTCGTCCTGCGCGAGAAGATCGCCGCGATCTCGCTCGACGATCTTCAATCCCTGACCGGCGCCCCGCTGCATCTGGACGGGCCGCTGCAAGAACTGGCCTGCCCAAAGGAACTGGCATGAGTGACGTCTATATTTGCGACTATATCCGCACCCCGATTGGCCGTTTTGGCGGCAGCCTCTCCTCCCTGCGCGCTGACGACCTTGCCGCGGTGCCGATCACCGCGCTGATGGCGCGCAATGATATCGACTGGGCGGCGCTGGACGAGGTCTATTACGGCTGCGCCAATCAAGCCGGTGAGGACAACCGCAATGTGACCCGTATGGCAGCACTTCTGGCCGGTCTACCTGAGAGCGTGCCGGGCACGACGATCAACCGGCTTTGCGGCTCGGGCATGGATGCGGTGATCATCGCGGCAAGAGCCATCCGCGCCGGCGAGATCGACCTTGCCATCGCGGGCGGCGTCGAAAGCATGAGCCGCGCCCCGTTTGTCATGCCCAAGGCCGAAAGCGCCTTTTCCCGCAGCAATACGGTCTATGACACAACCATTGGCTGGCGGTTTGTGAACCCTCTGATGCAGGCCAGATACGGTGTCGATTCGATGCCCGAGACGGCCGAGAATGTGGCCGAGGAGTTCCAGATTTCGCGCGCGGATCAGGATGCCTTTGCCCTGCGCTCGCAGATCAACGCCGCCGCCGCGCAGGCCAGCGGTCGCCTCGCGCAAGAGATCACGCCGGTGACCATCGCCCAGCGCCGCGGCGATCCTGTCGTGGTTGAGAGTGACGAGCATCCCCGCGCCACCACGCTGGCGAAACTCGGCAACCTTAGGTCCATCGTCAAACCGGAGGGCACGATCACCGCGGGCAATGCCTCGGGCGTCAATGACGGCGCCGCCGCCTTGATCATCGCCTCAAAAGCCGCGGTTCAGGCGCATGGGCTGACACCGCTGGCGCGCATCTTGGGCGGGGCGAGTGCGGGCGTGGCGCCGCGCATCATGGGCATGGGTCCGGCGCCGGCATCCAAAAAACTGATGGCGCGGCTCGGGCTGACCACCGAGGATTTCGCCAGTATCGAACTCAACGAGGCCTTCGCCAGTCAGGGTATCGCCACCCTGCGCGATCTCGGCATTGCCGATGATGACCCGCGGGTGAACCCGAATGGCGGCGCCATTGCCTTGGGCCACCCGCTGGGCATGTCGGGCGCCCGTATCACCGGCACCACGATCCACGATCTGAAACCCGGAGAAAAGAGCCTCTCGGCGATGTGTATCGGCGTCGGTCAGGGCATCGCCGTGGCGCTGGAACGCCTCTGACAGCAGCGGCAGGCCGGGGATTTCCGGGCCTGCCGCGTTGAACTGCCTCCTGTCGGCGTCAGCGTATCTGCCTTGCAAACACGGTCACGCCGAAAGGGGAAGACGCCAATCCGGTCCACCCCAGCGCGTTACGCCCCGATCTCGGCTTTCGGCATCCGCGCCAGCCCCTCGATAAAGAACGGGCGGAAACCTGCCGGATGCTCGCTCATCGGGAAATGCCCGACCTCCTCCATCACCGAAAGGGTCGCCCCCGCCACCTGCGCTGCAGTGCGGCGCGCGTCATCCGGTGTGCAGGTGAAATCATAGGCGCCAACGATGAAATGCACTGGCGTCTTGGCAGTGTCGATACGGTGAAGCGCGCCGACAAGGCTGTCATCCTGCGTGTAAAAGCTCAGATCGCCGCGAAACACCCCCGGCCCCGACTGCATGAACATCCACATGGTATTGGCGCGCTCGGCCTCGGGCGCATAGGGCGAGATATTGGTCGAGACCAGCGCGGCACCCATCTCGCCACCATGGGCGTCGGGCCGGTGGAACCAGTCGATATCATACCACGCGGGCTGGAAATCGCTCGCCTCGATCGCCAGAAACCCCGAGAACACCTCGGGGTGATGCACCGCAAGTTGCAGGGCAATGCGCCCGCCCATCGACACCCCGGCCAGCACCGGTCGCTCCAGCCCCAGCCCGCGGATCACCGCCAGAACCGTCTCCATATAGGCCTCGGTGGTCAGCAGATATTCTTGCGTCATAAAGCCCTCGGGCGGCAGGCTTTTGCCATGCCACGGCATATCAAAGGCAATGATCCGGTTCTCTGCGGTGATCTCGGGATCGTTCAGGATATGGCGCCACTGCCGCGTGTCCGAACCGGCGGTGTGCAGGCATAAAACCGGCCGACCCTGTCCCGCCTCTTCAAAATAGATGCGCTGCTGGCGACCGGCGACCTCGACGCAAAGATAGCGTCCGGTGATCTGTTCGATGCTCATTTTATCACCTCGTGACGCGCGCGCGGCAATGCCAGCACTTCTTTGAGAAACCTCAGGTTTTTGACCAGCAACAGCATATCGCCGATGATCTCTGCCCGCCCGATCCTGACCATCGCAAAGATGTCGTGAAACCCCGGCTTGGGCGTCGCGGTCCAGAATTCTGTCAGCGCCGCGCCATCAGTGATCAAGCCGAAACGGTAGGGCGTCTTTTTCGACGGCCCCTCCAGCAGTTGCGCGATCCGGCCCTTGTCGAAGACCAGATAGAACTCCTGCCCGTCCACTTTCACCAGCACCGTCTCGGAGAACAGCGCTCCCATCCGGTGCAGATGCGGCAGATGCTCCAGATCCGCCTGCATGCGCTTCATCCGGTCTATCATATGCCTGTCTCCTCATGCTGATGCGGCGGGTGCCTTGGTCTTGGTGATCACCGATAGCGTAACGCGCGACAAGCCATGCGCGGGCAAACTTCTGGGTATCGCGTAATACCCCGGCAAGCTCTGTTCGAAACCCCTCGGGCAATGCAGTCTTTGACCGATCGAGAAGCGACCGGGCGGCGATACCTGCCCGGACCGCGCCCACCTGAGGAGGAAAAATCAATGCGAAACGTTACCGTAGACAATGTTACCAAAGTCGTCACCGATGCCATTGGCGCATCGCAGGACGTGCCCGCCCGCAACAAAGAGATCATGACCGCTTTGGTGCGCCATCTTCATGAATTCTGCAAAGAGGTGAACCTGAGCAGCGATGAATTCATGAAAGCCTGCGATTTCCTCGCCCGCGCCGGTGCCGTCTGTTCGGACAAACGTCAGGAGTTTATCCTTCTGGCCGATATTCTGGGCGTCGAAGTGCTGGTTGATATGCTGTCGAACCCGACGCCCAATGGCGAAACCGCGGGCACGGTGCTGGGCCCGTTCTTTCGCGAGAATGCGCCGGTGCTCCCCCATGGCGCCTCGATTGTGCAAAAACATTTCGACAATGAGGAAACCGTCTTTGTCGATGGCTATGTCAAGGACGCCCAAGGCAATCCGGTGGCGCAGGCCGTGCTCGACGTCTGGGAGGACGCGCCCAACGGGCTGTATGAAAACCACGATCCCGAACAGCCTGATTACAACCTGCGTGGCCGCTTTGAGACCGATGAGAACGGCTATTATTGCTACCGTGCCATTCGTCCGGCGCCCTATCCGATCCCCTCGGACTGGACCGCTGGCGAGATGATTTCCTTCATGGGTCATCACACGATGCGGCCCGGCCATATCCATGTGATGATCAATAAGCCGGGCTTTCGCCCGCTGGTCTCGCAGCTTTACGACGCCTCTTCGGATCATCTCGACAATGACGCGGTGTTTGCGGTCAAAGAAGACCTGATCGGCGATTTCTCGAAAGCCACCGAGGCGATGGGCACCGAGCTTTATGTCCGCTTCGACTTCACCCTTGCTGCCGAATCCGTGGCCATGGCCGCCGAGTAATCAACCTTGGGCGCACGCGGGGTCCGACCTGCGTGCGCCAATATTCTGCCCTGCCCCCAGCGGGCAATCTCACGGCTCGCGCGAAAGGATACCGCATATGCCCACGCCCCAAACCGCCGTTATCACGCAATTGGACGGCGCCGCGCAGCGTGACACGAGGATCGCGGAGATCGAGACCCGCATCGTCGATTGCATCACCACCCGCCGCCACAAGCTGTCGAATACGGAAATCACCCACCAATCCTATGTGATCGTTGCCGCGAAATTGGCCTCGGGCGCGGTCGGCTACGGCGAAGCCTCGACCCTTGGCGGGCCGCGCTGGTCCGAAGAGAGCGTCGAGGCGATCAAGGCCAATATCGACACCTATATCGCCCCCGCTTTGATCGGGCAGCCGGCGCTGGCCTTCGAAGCCAACGGGCTGCGGATGAAAAAGGCGGTGACCCGCAACAGTTCCGCGCGCGCGGCGGTTGAAAGCGCGCTTTTCGACGCGGCAGGCAAAACGCTTGAGCTGCCTGCAAGCGCCTTCCTTGGCGGGCCGGTGCGCGACCGTATCGAGGTGCTCTGGGCGCTTGCCTCGGGGGATGCCGATCAGGAGATTGAGGAAGCGCGCGGCAAACTTTCGGCCCGTGAACACCGCAGGTTCAAGATCAAACTGGGGTTCCACAGCCCGGCTGATGATATGGCCCGTCTGCGCAAAATCATGGGCGCGATGCCCCAAGACACCGAGATGGTGGTTGACGTCAACCAAGGCTGGTCCGAAGCCACCGCGATCCGCTATCTGCCCGAACTCGCCGAACTCGGCGTCGCCTTGATTGAACAGCCGCTGCACCCCGGCCAGTTGGCCGCCACCGCCCGCATCGCCGCGCGCAGCGCAATCCCAATCATGGTGGACGAAGCCGCCTTCTCCAATCCCGAAATCGTGCAGAACGCCGCGACCGCCGCGGGCAGCGTCTATTCGCTCAAACTGGTCAAATCCGGCGGCCTGCTCGAGATGAAACGCGCGGCGGGGATCGCCTCGGCCTTCGGAATGGAACTCTATGGCGGGTGCTTGCTGGAAAGCGGGATCGGCGCCGCAGCCCATATGGCGGTCTTCGCCACCCTGCCGCAGCTTGAATGGGGCTGCGAACATTTCGGGCCGCGCATCCTCAAAAATGACCTGATGTCCTCGGGATTGCTGTTCAAGGATTTCCATATCCATATGCCTGTGGGCCACGGGTTTGGCATCACGATCAATCACGACGCGCTTAATGACGCGACGCGCCGGGTCTGAACGTCAATGATTGCGCATAAACTTCTTCGCGATATCGAGAAATTGCAGCACCTGCCGGGACTGGTTGTCGCGCCGCGCGTGGATGGTCAAACCGGTGCCCGGATTCGGCCCCTCGTAGTCGCGAAAAAACACCCCCGGACGGGTGGTGCGCGACACGCTTTCCGGCACCACGCTGATCCCCGCGCCGACCGAAACCAGCGCAATCGCCGTCTGGTAGTCCTGCGCCAGTTCCAGCGTGGCGGGTTCGAAACCCACCTGCCGGCACAGGTCGAGAACAAAATCGGCATAGCTGGGACGCGGGCGGCGCGGATAGAGAACAAAGGCCTGATCGCCGAGCTCCGCCAGCCGGATCGTCTCGCGCGTGGCCAGCTCGGAATTGTCGGGCACCGCAAGGATCAGGCGTTCACGCTCCAGCGGCTCGCGGCGCAATTCCTCATCCTCCAGATGCGGGCGGGCGACGGCGATATCAATCTCGCGCTGGACCAGCGCCAGATGCAGCGCGGCATTGTTCATCGCCGAGAGCGCCAGTTCAACTTTGGGAAAATGCGAGCGGTAGGATTTGATCAGGCTGGGCAATACCCCGTGTGAGGCAGATCCGACAAACGCCACCCGCAGCCGCCCGGCCCCGCCCGCGCCAACAAGATGGGCCTCGCGATAGGCCGAGTCGAGCCGGTCAACGATCTGCCGCGCGTGACGCTCGAGCACCTCGCCGGCCTGCGTCAGACGTATCTGCCCGCGGCTCCGGTCAAAAAGCTGCGCGCCGATATCGGCCTCAAGCGCGGCGATCTGGCGGCTCAATGGCGGCTGGGCAATGCCAAGCCGCGACGCCGCCCGCCCGAAGTGCAATTCGTCAGCGACCCCGAGAAAATATTTTATCCTGCGCAGCTCCATCAGCGTCTCCGAAAGATATCCAAACCGACCCGACCACCATCAACCCGCACCGGAACACGGCAAAGGGCACACCTCAGACCGGCGGGATCAGAAACGCGTCATCCCCATTCGACCGGATCATGAGACCTCGCCCCAGAAGCCTGCTCAAAACATCGCCAGATTGCGCGAAAGCCGGGGAAATCCGCAGATGAATTGAGCAAATATCAAGCAGGGAGCGAAACTATTTTCACCTATTGCCGGAACAAAGTTGACCCATAGTTACCGTATACGGTATACGATGTCTAGGCACATCAATCGACCAACAAAGCGGTGCCGCAGCGGTCACCGCGTGATCGCCACCGCCGCGCCGATGGCCCCAAAGCGAGGATTTCAACCTATGCACCACCTGCGGCAGTGACCTCATAGCCGCGCGTCCAACCCATTGGAAATTATCAGAACTTCTGCATTCGCCCAACCGCGTTGACAGAAGCATCCCGCCACCATCACAGGTGTAACCCAACAGGAGAGACCATGACCGACACATCCAAAGAACACGCCGAGACGCTTCTCGATCTCGCCGCGACCGGCAAGCTAAGCCGCCGCGCCCTACTCACCCAACTTGCCGCTGCCGGTCTCGGGGCGGCGGTCTCGGCCTCGGCGGTCAATCAGGCGCTGGCCGCCGGATTGGTGCAATCGCAGAACGCCGCCAATATCCAGAGCGAATACGATTATATCATCGTCGGCGCGGGTGCGGCGGGCTGTGCGCTGGCGCGGCGTCTGGCGGATGGAACCGACGCCAGTATCCTTGTGCTTGAAGCCGGCGGCAATGACGAGGGCGTGCCGGAAATCGACAACCCCGCCGCATGGGTCGCCAACATCGGCTCCGAGCGTGACTGGTCCTATTTCTACACCCCCACCGAACAGGTCGACAACCGCCCGATCCTGTTGTCGCGCGGCAAGGTGCTGGGCGGCTCGTCCTCGACCAATGCGCTGGTCTGGGTGCGCGGCGTGCCGGGCGACTATGACAATTGGGCAGCACAGGGCGCCGAAGGCTGGGATTTCCAATCGATCCTGCCCAAGCTCAAAGCGATGGAAGACTGGCAAGGCGGCGAAACCGCTCTGCGCGGCGCCGGTGGCCCGATCCCGGTCATGGCCCCGACGCTCGACAGTCTGCATCCGGTGGCCAAAGTCCTCATTGACGCCGCCGAAAGCTGGGGCATGCCCTATATCGAGGATATGAATGGCCCGTCCAATCTTGGCGTCGGGCCCAATAACTTCAACATGCGCGACGGGGTCCGCGTCAGCACCGCGCGCGGCTATCTGCGTCCGGCGCTCGACAATCCGAACCTGACGGTCTTGCTGCGCGCCAAAACCACCGGATTGGTGATGGAGGGCAATGCCTGCCGCGGGGTGAATATCCTTGTCGATGGCGAACAGCGCACGATCCGCGCAGGCGCCGAAGTGGTGCTCTGCGCCGGCGCTATTGATACCCCGCGCCTGCTGATGCTCTCGGGCATTGGCAACGCCGAGGATTTGGCCGATCTGGGCATCGCCTCGCACAGTCATCTGCCCGGCGTCGGCCAGAACCTGCAGGAACATATCCTGCTGGGCGGTATGATCTATGAAGCCCGCGAGCCGATCGCGCCGCCGACGCATAATCTCGAAGGCTCCACGTTCTTCTGGAAATCCCGCGCGGAGCTGACCGCCCCCGATCTGATGTTTGTGTCGATCCAGATCCCCTATCTGATGCCGGGACTGGCGGCGGAATACCCGTTGCCGCAAAACCCCTTCACCATCTCGCCCGGTCTGATGGGGGTGAAAAGCCGCGGCTATATGAAGATGCTATCCGCACAGCACGATGGCGCGTTGGAGATCCAGCCCAATATCCTGCAAGAGCCGGAGGACCGCGAAGCCATGTATCAGGGCTTCTTGCTGGCCGAGGAACTGGCCAATGAACCCGCCTTCCGCGAGTTTGCGGTGCAGCGGGCGATCCCGCCCGAAAGCCTTGCCACACGCGCCGAGAAAGAAGCCTTCATCCGGCGCTCGGTCACGACCTATTTCCACCCCGTCGGCACCGCGAAAATGGGCATCGACGAGATGGCGGTCACCGATCCGGCCACGCTCAAGGTCCACGGTGTCGAGGGGCTGCGCGTCGCCGATGCCTCGGTCATGCCCTCGACCACCTCGGCGAATACGCATGTGCCCTCGATCCTGATCGGCGAGATGGCAGCAGATATGATTATCAACGGTTAAGGAGACAGAGAAATGAATGTCCAAACCAAGTTTTCCGAGGCCGCGAGCAGCCTTTTGTCCTCGGCCAGTTCGCTGTTCATCGACAACGATTTCCGCGCGCCCAAGACCGGCGAAGGCAACCCGATCAAGGTCGAAAACCCGGCCACGCTTGAGGCGCTACTGACGCTGGCGCCGCTGACCACCGCAGATGTGGATGACGCAGTCGCCGCCGCACGCAACGCTTTTGACAATGGCCCATGGCCCGGCCTCCCCGCCACCGAGCGCGCGCGGCTGATGTTCAAACTCGCCGATCTGATGGAGCGCGACGCCGCGCTGCTGGCCGAACTTGAAACGCTCGACAACGGGATGCCAACGGTGCTGTCGAACCATATGGCCCTGCCGCTGTCGATCGAGATCATGCGCTATTATGCGGGCTGGCCGACCAAGCTGGACGGGCGCACCATTCCGGCCACGCCCGGTGCCGCGAACGGTGCCCCGACCCTGACCTACACGCGGCGCGAAGCCGTCGGCGTGGTCGCCGCGATCACGCCGTGGAACTTCCCGCTCGGCATGGCAATCCTCAAACTTGGTCCGGCGCTGGCGGCGGGCTGCACGGTGGTCTTCAAACCCTCCGAACTCACCCCCCTCACCGCGATGCATCTGGCGCGTCTGATCGCCGAGGCGGGATTTCCCGAGGGCGTGGTCAATGTCGTTATCGGCGAGGGCAGCATCGTCGGCGCGCATCTGGCCAATCATCCGCATGTCGACAAGATCAGCTTCACCGGCTCCACCGAGGTCGGCAAATCGATCCTTGGCGCCGCGCGCGGCAACCTCAAACGCGTGTCTCTGGAACTGGGCGGCAAGTCGCCTGTCGTGGTCTTTGCCGATGCCGATCTTGAACAGGCGATCCCCGGCGCGGCCATGGCCACCTTTCTGTTGCAGGGGCAGAACTGCATGGCCGGCACGCGGCTGTTCATCGAGAAACCGATCTACGAGACGATGATGGCGGGGATCGAGCAGGTCGCCAAGGGTTTGAAACTCGGCGATCCTTTCGCGATGGACACAATGGTTGGGCCGCTGATCTCCAAAGCGCAGCAAGACCGCGTCGCCTCCTATGTGGTGAGCGGCGTGGAACAGGGCGCCGAACTGGTCACCGGCGGCAATCGACAGGGTCCGGGGCATTTCTTTGAGCCGACGCTATTCTCGAACACCAGCGCCGATATGCGGATCGTGCAAGAGGAAATCTTTGGTCCGGTGATCTCGGCGCAGGTGTTTGACGACGCCTCCGACCTCAAGGCCCTCGCCCGCCGCGTGAACGACACGCAATATGGCTTGTCGGGCAGCGTCTGGACCAAGGATCTGTCCAAAGCCCACGGCATGGCGCATTTGATCCGCTCGGGTCAGGTCGCGATCAACTGTCACGGCGCGGTCGATATCAATGTGCCCTTCGGCGGGATGAAACAATCCGGCTGGGGCCGCGAATACGGCGAAGCCGCGCTCGACGGCTACCTCGAAACCAAGGCAATCACCGCGGTCTTCTAAGCCGCGCCTGCATCTCGGGGAGACCCGATCACCTTCCGTTTGCGTCACGATTGCGAACGGGAGGTGATTTCGCGCGGTCAGGTTTGGATGGGTGCGACCTCTCGCTTGCCCAATCCAATCCCCCCGCACCCAAGCCACTGATCGTCAGGAGTGGCGGCTCCGGCCTAACCGCCATCCATTGCTGACCGCGCCCGTGTCTTTCATCCTCGGCATGGGC
The DNA here is from genome assembly GCF_003076755.1 of Pararhodobacter oceanensis. Taxonomy (GTDB): domain Bacteria; phylum Pseudomonadota; class Alphaproteobacteria; order Rhodobacterales; family Rhodobacteraceae; genus Pararhodobacter; species Pararhodobacter oceanensis. The sequence continues at coordinate 30,112 of NZ_QDKM01000012.1, read as the reverse complement.
TGATCTCGGCGACCAATCTGCCACTGGCCAGATCGCCCAGCGCACGCAGAACTTTGGTGAAAATGCAGGGCGTCACGCTTTGGCGGCGCGCACCATCCCTCCAACAGCAGATCAATCATCGCGACGGATCGGATGAGCCCCAGCCTGCCCACAAAACCACTGGCGGAGGTCAAACCGGCCTGCCGCCTGCCCCTCTCGCCGCCCCGATTCGCTGCCGCCGCGCAGTGACGATGAACCGCGCGCCGACCTGGACCACACAGATCCCATCGCCAATATCGATCCCCAACTCGAGCATTGCAGCCTGTCAGATACTCTCCATCCGCCCATTTGTGAAATTAATTTCACCTCGTGGAAAATTTGGCAAAAACTGTTGACCGGCGCCCGTTTCGACGCCCTTATTCGCTCGTGGGACAAATTTCGGTGCATGGGAGTAATTGCGAGCCGTGATGCCTACAGGTTAGGATTCAGGTCTTCGGGCCACCACTTTCGGGAGGAAAGAAATGAAGAACTCAACTATTGCAGGCTTTGCCGCTTCCATCGCGATGGCCGCGTCAGTATCAACCGCAACCACCGCATCCGCACAAGGAACGCTGGCCTGCGAGCCCGGTGAAACCTATGTGATGAACGTGATGGTCTCGAGCCACCCCTATTGGGTGCCGGTGTATCAGGGCTTTCGTCAGGCCGCCGCCGCCTTTGGCTGTGAGACGATCTTCTCGGGCACGCCCGATTATGACATCACCCGCCAGATCGCGTCATTCGAGCAGGATATGGTCCGCAGCCCGGCTGGCGTCTTGCTGCACCCGATGCAGGCCGACCCGTTCATCGAGCCGATCAACCGCGCCATCGAAAGCGGCACAGAGATCGTGACCTTTGCCGCGGATTCGCCGGACTCGAACCGCACCGCCTATATCACCTCGGACAATCTGGCCGAGGCCCGGTTTGCCGCCGAAGAGATCGTGTCGCAGATCGGCGATAGCGCCGAATATGCGGTTCTGGAAAACCCGGGGCAATCCAACCACGACCTGCGCGTCACGGCGCTGATCTCCTATATGGAAGAGCATTATCCGAACATGCAGTTGGTCGGTCGGCAGGCCACCAACCAGGACTCTAACGCCGCCTATCGCGCCACCGCCTCGATCGTGCAGGCCAACCCCAATCTGGGCGCGATCTGGATCCCCGAAGCTGGCTCGGCCGAAGGTGCGGTCGCGGCAATTCTCGAGGCCGAGGCCGATGTGTTGATCATGCACGCCGATGTCACCCCCGCCACCTTGGAGCATATCCGCGCTGGCAACATCCATATGGCGCTGAACCCGAACCAGGGCATGCAGGGCTTTATGGGGTTTCTGGCGGTGTTCATGGCCGCGCATAGCGATGTGTTTGACCCGTTCAACGACTATCAAAGTTCGGGCTTCAACCCGATGCAGATCCCCTATGTGGATAACGGTTTTGCCGTCATCACGCAGGAAAATGCCGATAGTTTTGACCTGAACACCTATATGGAAGGCCGCGATACCGACTGATCGCACCGCCTCCATACGGATCAGCGGGCGCGCTGAGAAATTCCCGCGCGCCCGCCCCTTCGACGCCAAAACTTCCTCAAACCATGGCCCGCACAATGTCCGACAATCTGATCTTACAGATATCCGGTGTTTCCAAATCCTTCGGGCCGATCCATGCGTTGAAATCCGTCGATTTCGATCTGCGCAAGGGCGAGATCCACGCGCTCGCCGGTGAGAATGGTGCCGGAAAATCCACCTTGATGAACATCATCGACGGCATCTTGCAGCCGGATAGCGGCGAGATCCTGTTGGATGGGACTGCGGTCAAGATCACCTCGCCGACGCGGGCGCAACAACTGGGCATCGGCTTTGTGCATCAGGAAATCGCCCTCTGCCCCGACATCAGCGTGGCCGAGAATATCTTTATGTCGGCAACCAATGTCAGCAAGTCCTTGTTCATGGATTTTAAAGCCCTGCACAAAAAAGCCGCCGATGTGCTGGGGCAGCTGTGCGACATTGATCCCGCGGTCAAAGTGCGTGATCTGTCCATTTCGAGCCAGCAACTGGTCGAGATTGCGAAGGCGCTGACGCTCGATTGCCGGGTTCTGATCCTTGATGAGCCAACCGCGGCCCTGACCGAAAAAGAGGCGCAGATCCTGTTCGGGATCATGCGCAAACTGGCGGATCGCGGTATTTCGATCATCTATATCTCGCACCGGATGGTCGAGATTTTCGACAATTGCGACCGGGTCACGGTGTTTCGGGACGGTCAGAATATCACCACCCGCAATGTCGCCGAGATCGGGCCCGGCGATGTGGTCAACGCCATGGTCGGACGGGTGCTTGGCACGCTGTATCCCGAGAAACAGGCGGAGGGTGATCGCAGTGATGACGTGCTGCTGAAGGTCAAAAACCTGAGCGACGGCAGCCGGTTCCACGACGTGTCATTCCAGCTTGAGCGCGGCTGCATTCTGGGCATTGCCGGGTTGATCGGCTCGGGGCGTAGTGAAATCGTCAAGGGGATTTGCAGACTGGAAGGCGCAGTGACGGGAGAGGTCTGGCTGAATGGCCAGCAGCTGGCGACGCAGGATTATCAGCAGAGCATTGACGCCGGCGTTGTCTATCTCTCCGAGGATCGCAAAGGCGATGGTGTGTTTCTCGATATGCCGATCACGGTGAATATTTCCGCCCTCAAAGTCGAACAAGTCGCCTCAAAGCTGGGCGTTATCAACCGTGACAAAGAGGAAGGTCAGGCCACGGCATTGGCCAAGAAGCTGAACCTGAAATACGGGCGGCTTTCGGATCCGGTGTCTTCGCTGTCCGGCGGCAACCAGCAAAAGGTCGCGATTGCCAAGATGCTATCGGTCAACCCCAAGCTGATCTTCCTTGATGAGCCGACCCGCGGCGTCGATGTCGGCGCCAAGGTCGAGATCCATAAGATCCTGCGCGATCTGGCCCAAAGCGGCGTCGGCATCGTGGTGATTTCATCCGAATTGCCGGAACTGATTGGCCTATGCGACCGGGTGATGGTGGTCCGCGAGGGGCGGATCAGCGGCGAGGTCAGCGGCGCCGATATAACCGAAGAAAACGTAATGCGATTGGCGTCTGTGACCGACGCCGCCATCGCGTGATAGAAACGAAAGAGCACATGTCAGCGAACATCTCTACTCAACCAGCCGCCTCCGGCCAAGGATCCGCCAGCCTGTTGGCCCGCCTTTTGCATATGCGCGAAACCGGCCTGATCGCGATCATCTTTGTGCTGTTCGTGGTGATGACCTTCGCTTCGCCCTACTTCCTGACCTGGGTGAATATGCGCGCCATGGTCATGGCCTTCGCGGTCGAGGGGATCGTGGTGATCGGCATGACCATCCTGCTGATCTCGGGCGGGATTGACCTGTCGGTGGGGTCGGTCACCGCGCTGGCGATGGTCGTCGCCGGCTGGCTGTTTCTGGCCGGTGTGGACCCTTGGGTCGCCTCGGGCATCGCGATTGCCGCCTGCACGGGGATCGGCGCGATCATGGGGTATTTCGTCACCCGCGTCGGCCTGCACCATTTCATTGTGTCACTGGCGATCATGGTGATCGCGCGCGGCATTTGTTTGCTGGCCACCGGCGGGCGGCCGTTGGGGCTGTTCACTTTGCCGCCCGAGTTCAAATTCATCGGTCAGGGCTCGATTGGCCCGATCCCGCTGGTGATCATCATATTTATCGTCGCGGTGGTGGCGTTTGATCTGATGCTGCGCAAGACCACGGTATTCCGCAAGGTGTTCTACACCGGCAGCAACGAACGCGCCGCCGCCTATTCGGGCATCCGCACCAAGAAAGTGGTGTTCCTGACCACCACGCTCTGCTCGGCGCTTTGCGGTGTTGCCGGCATCATCTACATGGCGCGCTTTGGCTCGGCGCAACCGACCTTCGGGCTGGGCATGGAGCTGAACGTGATTGCCGCCGCGGTGATCGGTGGCGCCAGCCTGAACGGCGGCACCGGCACGATTTTCGGCGCGATCTTGGGCGTGGTCTTGCTGTCGGTGGTGTCAAGCTCGCTCGCGCTGCTGGATGTTTCGGTCTATTGGCAAGACATCATTCGTGGTTCGATCCTCTTGGCGGCGGTCTCTATTGACCACTATCTCCACAAGCGGCGGCGGTGACGACATGGACCTGTGCCAATGACAAATCCCAATGAAAACTACGAGCTGGTGCGGCAGATCCACACGGTTCTGGTGCTGCATTTCATCGAAGGGCTGAAACAGTCCGAGATTGCCACGCGGCTCAATTTATCCACCTCGAAGGTCAACCGCCTGATCGCGCAGGGGCGCAAACTGGGGATGATCAAGATTGATATCGAAAGCCGGTTCCAGCGCCTGACCGACTATGAAGCCAAGCTGGTCGAAACCACCTCGCTGACGGCGGCGATGGTCACGCCGACGGTGTCGGACAATCCCGATACGACGCTGCAACAGGTCGGGCGGGCGGCGGCCAATCTGCTGCTGGAAACCATCCGCGACGGCGATGTGATCGCGATCACCGGCGGCAAGACGGTCAGTGCGATTGTTGACAATCTGACCACCGAACAGGGGTTTGACGTGACCGTGGTGCCGCTGACCGGTGGTGTGCAGGGCAAATATTTCACCGACGTCAACCATTTGGCCACGCAACTCGCCAGCCGCTTGGGTGGCAAGGCGATGCTGGTCCACGCGCCGCTATTCGCCGAGAGCGCCGCGCAGCGCGATATGCTGTGTCAGGTCGGCTCGGTGCGTGAGGTCTTTGATCTGGCGCGCAAGGCCAATATCGCGCTGGTCGGCATCGGCTCTACCGAACCTGCCGGATCGAGCTATTACGACCTGAATCCGGTGCCCGAGGCCGACCGCAAGATGCTGATCGGCATGGGCGTTGTCGGCGAATTGCTGGCGCATCTGATCCGTGATGACGGCGCGGTGGCCAATTATGCGCTGAACACGCGGTTGGTGGCGGTTGCCCCCAGCGAGCTTGCGGCCTGCGGACAGGTGATCGGCATCGCATCCGGTATCGAAAAGGCGCAGCCAATCCGTGCGGTGCTGAATGGCAATTATCTCAACGCCTTGGTGGTGGATGAAGAAACGGCACTGACGGTGCTGGGAAGTGAAGAAAGGTCAGATCATGACGCATGACATGCTAACACGCCCAATCGGGGCCAGTGGGATCGAGGCCTCGGTGATCGGTTTGGGCACTTGGGCAATTGGCGGCTGGATGTGGGGCGGCACGGATGAAAGCCGCTCGATTGCCGCGATCCAGACCTCGATTGACGAGGGTATCACGCTGATCGACACCGCCCCGGCCTATGGTCAGGGCACCGCCGAGGAGATCGTCGGCAAAGCGATCAAGGGGCGGCGCGATCAGGTGGTTCTGGCGACCAAATGCGGGCTGGTCTGGCACTGCCAGAAGGGCAATCACTTCTTTGATTATGACGGCAAGCCGGTGCATCGCTATCTGGGCAAAGACGCGATTATCTACGAGCTTGAGCAGAGCCTCAAACGGCTGGGCACCGAATATATCGACCACTACATCACCCATTGGCAGGACCCGACGACCTCGATCGACGAAACGATGGAGGCGCTGGAGACCCTGAAGACGCAAGGCAAAATCCGCTCAATCGGGGCCAGCAATACCAGTGTCGCGGATATTGAAGCCTATGTGGCGGCGGGCCAGCTTGACGCGGTTCAAGAAGAATACAGCATGGTCAAACGCGAGATCGAGACGACGCTACTGCCGGTGACCACCAGACAGGGGATTTCCGCGCTCAGTTATTCATCGCTGGCGCTGGGGCTGCTGTCGGGCAAGATGACACCGGGCCGCACGTTCGACGGCGACGATCAGCGCAAGGACAACCCCAGATTTTCCGCCGCGAACCGGCAGAAGGTCAAAGCCTTGATGGATCAGATCGCGCCGATTGCCGAATCCCATAACGCGACGCTGGCGCAACTGGTCATCGCTTGGACGGTGCAGCAACCCGGCATCACCTTTTCACTCTGCGGCGCACGCAATGCCGATCAGGCGCGCGAAAACGCCAAGGCCGGGCGTCTGCGCCTGTCTGGCGCAGATATCGCCGCGATCAGCAGCGCTGCCCAAAGGCATCTGCAAAACCTCGACGGATAATCTGTCGCCCGATCCGCCCGCATGAACGCCAAAGCCATCTTTGGTGCATGGAGACCCAATGCCCTCACCACGAGACACCAGTCTGGCATCGCTATCCGCAAACGGCAGCTTTGATGTTGTCGTCGTGGGCGGCGGTATCAATGGTATCGGCGTTTACCGCGAACTCGCGTTGCAAGGTCTGCGGGTGCTCTTGGTTGAGCGCGGTGATTTCTGCTCGGGGTGCAGTGCGGCCCCATCGCGGATGATCCACGGCGGGTTGCGCTATTTGGAGAACGGCGAGTTTGATCTGGTCCGCGAGTCGCTGGCCGAGCGTGATGCCCTGCTCAGAAACGCCCCGCATTTCGTCCGGCCACTCGCCACCACGGTGCCGGTCACCTCGATGTTTTCCGGCACGCTGAATGCGATGATGTCATTCATCGGGCGCTCGGGCAAACCCGCCAGCCGCGGCGCTTTGCCGATCAAGCTGGGCCTGTCGCTCTATGATTGGGTGACGCGCAAGCGCCGGCTTCTGCCGCGGCACCAGTTTCGCAGCGCCAAAGCGACCAAGGCGATCTGGCCGCAATTGACCGACGACCTGCGGTATTCGGCCACCTATTACGACGCCTGGATCAGCCACCCCGAAAGGCTGGGGCTGGAACTTGTGCAAGACACGGCCCTCGCCAGCCCGACCTCGGTGGCGCTCAACTATGCCGAGCTTTCGCCAGTGGCCAACGGATATCAGCTTGCCGATCTGCGCAGCGGCGAGATACTTCCGGTCACCACCAAGGTTCTGGTCAATGCCACCGGCGCGTGGCTGGATGAAACGATTGGCCAGTTGGCCCCGAGCCCGAACAGCGCGGGCCGGTTGGTCTCGGGCACCAAAGGCTCGCATCTGATCCTCGATAATGCCGATTTGCTGCAGGCACTCAACGGCCAGATGATCTATTTCGAGAATGACGATGGCCGGATCTGCATTGTCTTTCCCTATCTGGGGAATGTGCTGGCCGGCTCCACCGATATTCGCGTTGAACAGACAAAGCGGGTGCGCTGCGAGCCAGAGGAACGCGACTATATTCTGGCCTCGCTGCGCCGGGTTTTCCCCGACGTCGCGGTCTCGCCGGAGCAGATTGTCTTTAGCTACAGCGGCATCCGGCCCTTGCCGAAAAGTGACCATGATTTTACCGGACGCATTTCGCGCGGGCATCACACGATGCGGCTGGAGGGTCAGGTGCCGCAATTTTGCATGGTGGGCGGCAAATGGACGACCTTTCGTGCCTTTGCCGAACAGACCGCCGACGAGGTGCTCAAGGAATTGGGCCACAGCCGCAAGACCGGCACACGGGATATGGCCATTGGCGGCGGTGCCGGATTTACCTCTGGCGCGGATGACCTGCAGCAGGAGCTATGTCGAGACTTCGCCATCACCAGCACCCGCGCGCTTCATCTGGTCGCCCATTATGGCAGCAACGCCCGCACGGTTCTGGCCTATTGCGCGGCACGCGGTGACGATCAGCCGCTGGCCTCCGGCTGCCTTTATACCGCTGCGGAAATCGCTTTTCTCGCCACCCGCGAGCATGTGGTCACGATAGCCGATCTGGTGATGCGGCGCACCGATCTGGCGATCACCGGCCAGATCTCGACGGCGCTGATCACCCGCATCGCAGCAGTGCTGGCGGCAGAACTCGGCTGGACGCAAGAACACACCCTTTCCGAACAGCAAGCCCTGATGGATGACTTGCGAGATTTTCACGGCGTATCCTTGGATATGCTGCAACAGCGAACCGACAAGAGGATACCCACATGCGCTTAAGCCCCAAAGCCCGGATGAACCGGATGTTCACCAATGGCGGTTGCCTTGACGTGGCGATTGATCACGGCGTCTGCAACGAGCCCAGTTTTATGGTGGGTTTGGAGAATATGCCCAAGGTGATGGACACATTGATCGCCGCCCGCCCCGATGCGATCCAATGCGCCTATGGTCAGGCGGATTTGCTGCAAAGCCGCCCGGAAAAAGACAAACCAGCTTTGGTGATGCGCATCGACATGGGCAATCCCTATAACGACCAGCGCCACAAGGTGATGTGGTCGCTGCTGCAAAACGCCGACGAGCCGATCATCGGCGCCTTGGAAATGGACGCCGCCTGTGTGGTGGTCAATCTGTTCATGCTGCCCGATGAGCCGGATCTGTTCCGTCAATGCGTGGAGAACATCAGCCGTGTGCGCGCTGCCTGCCAGAAATACGGCATGCCGCTGATGATCGAACCGCTGGTGATGCTGCCCAATGATGTGCGCGGCGGCTATCAGGTCGATGGCAACGCCGAAAAGATCGTCACCCTGACCCGGCTGGCCAGCGAGATGGGCGCCGATATCATCAAGGCCGATCCCACCGAAAACCCCGAAGATTTCCACCGTGTGGTCGAGGCCGCCCGCGTGCCGGTGCTGGTGCGCGGCGGCGGCAAGGAGGACCTCAAGACGGTGTTGATGAAATCGGCGGCGATCATCGCGCAGGGCGCAAAAGGCATGGTCTACGGTCGCAATATCTATCAGCACGACAACCCCAAAGCGGTGGTCGCGGCGCTGATGGCACTGATCCACAATGGCGCCAGCGGCGAAGAGGCTTGGGACATTTACAACCGTGGCTGATGCGCAAAAATATCTGCTGGGGCTCGATGCCGGCAACACAGTGATCAAGGCGGTGCTTTTCGACCTGACCGGCCGCCAGATCGCCCTGCATGCGATTGACGGGCAATCCTCCTCCCCCGCCGCAGGACAGGTGGAGCGCGATCTCAACGAGCTATGGGCCAATGCGCAAACGGCCATCCGCGGCTGTATCGCGCAGGCCGGGATCGCGCCCGAAGAGATCGCCGCGATTGGCTGCGCCGGACATGGCAACGGGCTCTATTTGCTCGACAAGACCGGCACGCCGCTGCTCGGCATCCAAAGTCTGGATACGCGCGGCGCGGATCTGGCGGCAGAGCTCGACGCGGAACACGGGGCGGCGCTTTATGATATCTGTCGGCAACGCCCTTGGCCCTCGCAAACACCGGTGCTATTGGCATGGATCAAACGCCACCGGCCCGAGATCTACCAAAGCACCGGCGCCGCGTTATTGTGCAAGGATTTCATCGGCTTCAAGCTGACCGGTGAGAGGTTCAGCGATATCTCGGATATGTCGGGCTGTGGCCTGACGGCGATGCCGGATTGCACTTACAGTGACGAACTTCTGGCCCTTTACGGGTTGCGCGACGCGGCGCCGCTGTTGCCGAAGCTGCTCGATCCGGCGGCGATTGCGGGTCATATCACCCCCGAAGCCAGCGCCTGCACCGGATTGGCCGCGGGCACGCCGGTTATCGCCGGTTATTTCGACGTGATCTCCTCTGCGCTGGGCTCGGGCGCGGGCGCCAAGGGCGACGCCTCGATCATTGTCGGAAGCTGGAGCATCAATCAGGTGTTCTCGGATGCGCCGGTCTCGGATGAGCGTGTGTTCATGGCCTCGGGCTTTGGGCCGAAGCGCTTCGTCAACATCGAATCCAGCGCCACCTCGGCGGCCAATCTGGAATGGTATGTGCGCGAGTTTGTCGAACGCGGCCAGCATCACGACGACCCCTTCGGCCAGTGCAACGCGCTGGTCGCCGGTGTCGATCCGGCGCCGGATGATCCGTTCTTTCATCCCTTCCTCTATGGCTCGCGGCAAGGGGCCGAGTTTCGCGCCGGATTCTATGGTCTGGCGGGCTGGCATTCCGAGGGCCATATGCTGCGCGCAATCTTTGAAGGGGTGATGTTCGAACATCGCCGCCATATCGAGGTTCTGGCACAGGCCGGGGTGCATATGGACCGCGCTACGCTCTCTGGCGGTGGCGCACGTAGCCCGCATTGGCCGCAGATCTTCGCCGATGGGCTGGGTGTGCCGATCACCGTCGCCGAAGCCCGCGAGACCGGCGCCTTGGGCGCGGCAATCGGGGCGGCGGTGGGCGTCGGGATCTTTGCGGATTACGAGGCCGGGATCGCGGCAATGACCCGTGTCAGCCAGCGTTTGCTGCCCGACCCCGCGACTAAGGCACATTACGACGCCCGCTATCACACCTATCTTGCCCTGACCGAGATGATGCGCGGTTTCTGGGCCAAGACCTGAACGCATGGAACCGACGATGCAGAAACCCCGGACACTGGACGGAACCTATGACTATATCATCATCGGCGCCGGCACCGCCGGATGTGTGCTCGCCAACCGTCTGACGAAAAACCCGAAAACCCGCGTCCTGCTGCTCGAGGCCGGGGGTTCGGATGCCTATCACTGGGTCAAGATTCCGGTCGGATATCTATATTGCATCGGCAATCCGCGCACCGACTGGATGATGAAAACCGCCGCCGAACCGGGGTTGAACGGGCGCTCTCTGACCTATCCGCGCGGCAAGGTTCTGGGCGGCTGCTCATCGGTCAACGGGATGATATATATGCGCGGTCAGGCGGCGGATTATGACCACTGGCGGCAGTTGGGCAATACCGGCTGGGGCTGGGACGATGTGCTGCCCTATTTCCTCAAATCCGAGGACCATCACGCGGGCGACAGCGCGATGCACAAATCCGGCGGCGAATGGAAGGTCTCCAAGCAACGGTTGCGTTGGGACATCCTGCGCGCGGTGCAGGCGGGCGCCCGAGAATTCGGCATCGAGCCGCGCGATGATTTCAACGACGGCAATAACGAGGGTTCGGGGTTTTTCGAGGTCAATCAAAGGCATGGCATTCGCTGGAGCACCGCCAGCGGGTTTCTGCGCCCGGCCCTGAAACGCCCCAACCTGCGGGTCTTGACCCATGCCCTGACCGAGCGTCTGACGCTGGAGGGCAAAACCGTGACCGGCGTCGAGTTCACCCGCAAGGGCCGGACTTACACCGCCCGAGCGCAGGCCGAGGTGCTGCTGGCTGCGGGCGCGATCAACTCGCCGAAACTGCTGGAACTGTCGGGCATCGGCCAGCCCGATCTGATCGCCGGGTTGGGTATCACCCCCCTGCATGAGATGCGCGGTGTAGGTGAAAACCTGCAAGACCACCTGCAAATCCGCACCGTGCATCGGGTGAAAAACGCGAAAACCCTGAACACCCAAGCCAATTCGCTATTCGGCAAGGCGCGGATCGGGTTGCAATATCTGGCGGTGCAAAGCGGGCCGATGTCGATGGCGCCCAGCCAGTTCGGCATGTTCACCAAATCCGATCCATCACTGGCGACGCCGGATCTGGAATATCATGTGCAGCCCCTCTCCACCGACCGTTTGGGCGACCCGCTGCATTCGTTTCCGGCGATCACCGTCTCGGTTTGCAATCTGCGCCCGGAAAGCATCGGCAGTTGCCACGCCACCTCGCGACAGGGCGCGGATCAGCCAGATATCCGGCTGAATTACCTGTCCACGGAAAGCGACAAACGCATTGCGGTTGCGGCGATCAAACAGACCCGCCAGATCATGACGGCGGCGGCGCTCGCGCCCTATGCCCCTGATGAAATCCTGCCGGGGCCGGAACACCAAACCGATGCCGCATTGCTGGAACAGGCCGGCAATATTGCGACCACCATCTTTCATCCGGTGGGCACTTGCAAAATGGGCAATGACATGGACGCGGTGGTGGGTAGTGATCTAAGGGTGCACGGGTTGCAGGGCTTGCGCGTGGTTGACGCTTCGATCATGCCACGGATTGTCTCGGGCAATACCGCCTCGCCGGTGGTGATGATCGCCGAGAAAGCCGCAGATATGATATTGGAGCAAGCTAATGGCTGAATTCATCGTTGTCGCCCGGATCCTCGCTAAACCCGGCCATGAGGAGTATGTGCGCGCCGAAATCGAGAGGCTGGCGGCGCCCACACGACAGGAGCCGGGGTGCCTGCGCTATGATATTTACCGTCATGAGCAGGACGCGAGGGCCAGCCTGATCTACGAGGTCTGGGAAAGCGTCGATCACTGGCGCGACCATCTTGCCACTGAGCATTTGCAAGCCTTCAAGCAAAACACCTTGTCCGGCCACGCGACGATGACGGTGAATAAACTCCCGCAAGATTGAGCCTGACGCTCCCATGAAGCCTCGCCATGCCGGTGCCGGCCGTTCCAACCGCCAATGGCCCAGCAGCCCCGAAGCCGCGTATCATCGCGGGCCAAATCTGTGCCGGTCGAATCCTACATGCAGAAAGACCGTGGTCAACGCGCAGGCGAGGATCGGCGCCAGCACCAGACGCGGCTCGGTGAACAGGAACATCCGGTATTCAAACACCATCGCCCCCCATTCCGGGCGTCCGGTATCCGCCGACAAACCGATAAAGCCCAGCGAGGCCACCAGCACCACCGCGCGCCCTGCATCCGCCCCTGCCAGCGCGCCGATGGCGGGCCAGGCGTTGGGCAGCATATGACGCCGCAGCGCCGCCGGAAGTGATACGCCGAGGGCTTGGCTCGCCTGCCAATAGGGCTCGGCGCGCGCGCGATCAAAGAGCGCCGCACTGGCCAGCGCATAGGGCGCCCAGGACGTCGCCACCAATGCCGCCGCAACGCTCCAGACGCCCGCGCCGAAAGCCGCCGACAAGACCAGCGCCGTCACCAGCGTCGGCACCGCCAGCGCGGTTTCCGCAAGCCATGACACCGCTTGCCGCAGCGGTCGCGGGCCCAGCGCAATCACACCACCGGCGGTGACACCAAAGCCGATGCCAGCGGCCAGCACGATGGCAATCGCCATCACCGAGGGCACCGCGCCCCAGATCACCCGGCTGGCAAGATCGCGCCCCAGATGGTCGGTGCCCAGCAGATGGGTCAGCGAGGGCGCCGCCAGCCGGTTGCCCAGATCAATCGCATGCGGGTCGCCCATCCGGCCCGATCCGATGAGCAACATCAGCGCAATAACCGCGACCAAAGCCGCGCAGGGTAGCCCCCATTTCATACCAGCCTCGGATCCCAGAATTTGCGCAGCATCCGACCACCGTTGAGCACCAGCATGATCCAGATCGCGACCAGGGCGATATAGGGCTGAAGCACCGCATAATCACGCTGGTTGACCGCTTGCACCACCCGTTCCGACAGGCCCGGCACGCCGAACACGATTTCCGCCGTCGCGGTGCCGCCAACGATCCATGCCAGCTCGGGCGCCAGTCCGGCGATCAGCGTCAGCCCGCCCGCCGCAAAGCCGTGATGCCAAAGCGCGGCGATTTCCGACCGTCCCTTGGCCAGTGCGGTGCGGTAATAGGGGCTGGTCTTGACCTCCATAAACCCCGCGCGGGTCAGCCGCGCAATCGAGCCGATGGAGAAAAACGCGACCAATAGCGTAGGCAGCAAGATCCGCTCCAGAGCGCCACCGCCGAAAGCGTTGATCCACCGAAGCTGCACTCCGAGCACCCATAACAGCACCAGCCCCACGGCAAAGGCCGGCAGGGTCTGCCCCGCCACGGCCAAAAGACGCGACCCGCGGTCCGCCCATCCACCATGACGATGTGCGGCATAAAACCCGAGCATAAAGCCCAAACACACCGCCAGCGCCATCCCGCCGAAACCGATGGCCATGGAATAGGGCAATCTCGCAGAAAACTCTGCGGCCACCGACCGGCCCGTCTCAAATGAAACGCCCCAATCCAGCGTGACAAAACCCAGCAGCCAGCGCAGGAATTGCGCGCCGATCGAGCGGTCAAGCCCCCATTGCGCGCGATATTCGGCGGCGATATCCGGCCCCGACTGGATGTTCACATGCGCCAGAAACACCTCGACTGGATCGCCCGGCATCAGCCGCAACAGCACGAAGGCCGCAGCGCAAACGGCCAGCCATGATAGGGCCAGCCGTCCGATATCTTGCAAGGTCTGCGTCGCGCTCACTCGGCCACACGCAGGTCCGGCCGGATCACATAGTAATCCGAGCCCCAAGGCTCATAGCCGGCCAAAGCGGGCGATAGGCCGACATGCCATTCCGGCGTCACCAGAAACGACACCGGCGCCTGCGCCGCGATCATCTCCTGCGCATCACGCGCAAGGGCGATCCGGGCTTGTGGATCGCTTTCGGCGCGCAGTTCGGCGATCAGCGCGTCATAGTCGGCATTCGACCAGCCGGTGTAATTCCGCGCCGCGCCGGTTTCAAAGAACAGCGACAGAAACTGGCCCGGATCCCCCGCCGGAGCCGTGTGTTGCGCCCAAAGCAGCAGGTCGAAGGCACCCCGCGTTGCCACATCATTGGGGTTTTCGGTGACCTGTGTCCGCACCGAGATGCCGATCTCGGCCAAAGCCCCGCGCAGGACCGGCTGGAAGGTCAAGAGATCCGGCCGCTGCGGAAAGGCATAGAGGACCAGTTCCAGCGCAACCCCGTCGCGGCGCCGCATCCCGTCCTCGCCAAGCTGCCAACCGGCGGCGTCCAGCAGCGCGCCGGCCTCCTCGGGGTCATGCGGCAGGTCTTCGGTCGCGGCAAACGGATAGCTGCGGGCAAACGCGCCGGTTGCCGGAACCCCCGCTTGCACCGCCGTCACCAGATCCGCACGGTTGACCACCAGATCAATCGCCCGGCGAACCCGCACATCCGCCAAGGCCCCCGCCCGCGTGTTCATCCACATCATATATTGATAGGCCACGGGGAAGGATTTCGCCTCGCCCTCGATCCCCGCCAACATCGGCAGCGTTTCCACCGGCAGATGGAACGCCATATCGACCTCGCCCGACGCGAAGGCCAGCGCCAATGACTGCCCGTCGCCAATGCGTCTCAGGGTGACATTGGGTCGATCCGCGGCACCCGCATAATGCGCGTTGGGCACCATCTCGATAGAGCCGCCCGGCTCGAAGGCCTCGACCGCGAAGGGTCCGGTAAAGATGATCTCCTCGCCCTCAAGCCGGTAGACCGGAAACGCCCATTCCGCCAGAATTGACGGCAGGATCGACGTCGGCTGCTCGGTGTCTACCCTCAGCGTATCCTCATCCACAGCGCTGAACACCATGCGCCCCGCCGTCGCCCGCGCCGAAGGATTGGCCGCGCCGGTGCGGTTCAGCGCCTCGGCAACTGCGGCGGCCGTGACCGGCGTGCCATCGGAAAAGAAGCGATCAGCCGCCAGTTCCACCAGCCAACTGCTATCGGCATTCTGCACCGCCGAAGCGGCAAGATTGGGCACTACCTCGCCATCGCGCGAGACCTGAAACAGCTGCTCGGCGATGCCATGGCTGACCACCGCCCAGCCGTTCGAGCCCTCGGCCGGATCAAGCCCCGAGGCAAGGAAGGTTTGGCCGATCACAAGGTCTTCGGCATAGGTGGCGACGGGCGTCACGAGTGCTGCGCAAATCGCCGTTGCGGCGAGCAGGGGTTTCAATCGAAATAGGGTCATGGGTCGCAGGTTTCCTCTGTCTGTGTAGAAAATGTTGTGGCTAGCGGCTCGACGAGATCGCCGGCAAAACCGAAAGGCGGGATGCGGCCAAGGATACCGGCCTGCAAAACCCGTGGCCGCGCCGAACGCGGCAGGAAACCGCCCTCGGCCTGCGCATAGGCGGCAGCAACCGCCAGCACCTCGGGCCGGTGGCTTGCGGGATCGAGATCGCCGAACAGATAGGTAAAGCGCCCTGCCCCCGACAGAGCGACGACGCAGGGGCGTTTGCATTGGCTCATGCAATTGACCCCGCGCAACCGCACGCCAAGTCGCGCCGCCTCGCTCGCGTCGAACTGGGCGGCAATGGCATTGGCCAGACGCCGCCCGCCACGCTGGGCAAGATCGCTGTCACGCTGCTCGCGCCCGTCGCGGCACCGCAAACAAATAGAGAGAGTTACCTCGGGATCACCCGCCATACCCACCTTTCCGGCGGGCAAAAGCAGGTCGGATCCGACGGCCCGAAGGCCGGCTTGATGCAGAATATATCTGTCGCCGGATTGGCGTCACGCATCGGTCCACTCCCGCCAGGTCACCCCGCCTGGCTGATTGAATTTCTCAGCAGGCAGGTCTCCTGACTCGCGGAACATGGTTAACGCCAACCTTCCCAACCGCCGCAGCGATCAGTGGTAACTTCGGCGCCAACGTTCCGCTTACAGTTGCGGGGGCAGTCGAGGCATCGGGCAAACGCCCTCACCTCATTCCCTCTTAGCGCCATCGGGAAATGGCGACCATGCTGACGGCGCCACAAAACGTCATGGGCAAAACATTGTCAACCGCAACAATACGTTGTGTGAGGGTTGGTAATGGTGCTGGAAACGGGCGGTTCGGGGCAGGTCTCATCCCCTGCCCCCTTGCCGCGCGATCAGCCGGTTGCGAATGGCTTCAAGGACGCCCTCGAAGCCATCCGGTGAAGTGCTTCCGTTGCGCATAGTCCGACCGTAGCAAACGGTCAGTGCTGAGCAACGAGTCGCTAGCCGCCCCTGCTGCGCAGGATGCTCACAAACACGGCTTATCCCGACAGCGCGGCGAGCTCTCTTTCGGCGAGGGCCTTTACCGCTGGACGCTCGGCGCAGCGGGCGATCCATGCCTGCACCACGGGATCGTCGGGTGCGACTTCGGGCATCCACTGAAACGGGCTTGAGAGCAGCAGATCGACCGCCGAATATTCCTCGCCCAACAGATAGGGCTGGCCCGCAAGCGCCTCCGCCAGACGCGCAAACACCGCCTCCAAATCACGGAAGGTCGCCTGCACCATCGGGTGCTGGACCTTTGCCAGATCCAGCACCAGCACCGGCTCCATCACCCCTTGGTAATAGAACAGCCAGCTAAGAAACGCCCCGCGCTGCGGATGGCCGACCGGCCGTCCAAGCCCCGCGTCGGGGTATTTGTCGGTCAGATAGGCGACGATCGCGCCGCGCTCGCGCAGATGCTGCGGGCCGTCGGTCAGATAGGGCACTTTGCCCTCGGGATGCGGGTTGCGCGGATCGGCGCCGCCGCTGCCATCGGCGCGCGCGACACTGACTTCGACCACATCAATAAGATCGGCAACGCCCAAGTCTTCAATAAGCGCAAGGATCGAAGTCGAGCGGGACAGCGGAGCGTGATAGAGAGTTGGCATCTGGGCCTCCTTGGTTGCATTCGGTAACTTGCTTTACCCGCGCTCTGCTGACAGATTACGTCAGCATGTCCCGAACCGACCGTCTTATGCGCCTGATGGATGCGCTGCGCCGCCTGCCCGCGCCGGTCACCGCCGCGCGGCTGGCCGAGGAAACCGCGGTCTCGCGGCGCCAGCTTTACCGCGACATAGCCACCCTGCGCGCCGGTGGCGCCCTGATTGATGGCGAGGCTGGCGTCGGCTACCGGCTGACCGAGGACCCCGCCCTGCCGCCGCAAAGCTTCTCGCGGCTGGAAATCGAGGCGCTGGTGCTGGCGGTGGGCGAATTGCGCCAGACCGGCGATGCGGCGCTCGAGGGTGCGGGGCGCGCGGCACTGGCGCGGATCATCGCCACTTTGCCCGATCAACAGGCGCAGCAGGCCCTGCATACGGTGTTGCGCAGTTTCCGCCCGCCGCCGGTGCTCGAGGCGTTCCACATCGACACCGCGCTTCTGCGCCGCGCCTGCTGGGAGGAACTGGCGCTCGATATGCGCTATTGCGATGCCAATGGGCAGACCACCGAACGCGAAGTCTGGCCGCTGGGCCTGAGCTATTCCGAGCATAAATTGATGCTGCTGGTCTGGTGCTGTCTGCGGCAGGACTGGCGCGTTTTCTACGTCTCGCGGATTGAAACGGCCAGCCTGAACGGCCACAGCTTCCGCCCCCGCCGCGTCCCCCTGCTGCGCGACTATGCAGCGCAATACCGGCGGAATGCAGGGGCTGTGGGGTAAACCAGTGCCCGTCAGCGCGGCAGCTAACCCTTCGGCAACGGATGACGTATCGCCCCTGCAGCAGCCAGCGGTGGCACCCTCGTCATGGGTCCGCTACATGCCCGCAAGCGCCCGTTGACATCCCCGTGGCAGCGGCGAAACTGGTGATGAATTGGCCAACACTAAGGATATAAGATGACCCGCGCGAAAGGAGACCCGGCTTGGCCGCTGCTGATTTCGCGCCTCTCGCTGCGGCATTTGCATTTTGTCGACAAGGTTGCGGAAAACGGCAATATTCTGGGCGCCGCGCGCGCCTTGAACATCTCGCAACCGGCGGTCTCGCGGGCGGTGCGCGAGGTCGAGAAAGTGCTCGATGTGCAGCTCTTCGAGCGCCGCGCGCGGGGCGTATCGCTGACCCCCGAAGGCGAGCTTTTCGTCCTCCACGCCCGCGCGATCCTCAACGAGATGCGCAATGCCTGGCAGGGGATCACCGATCTCGACCGTGCCAACACCGGCCTACTGGCCATCGGCAGCCTGCCCAATGGCGCCTCGGGACCGCTGCCACGGGTGTTGATGAAGGTCCGCCAAGAGCGCCCCGGCATCCGCATTTCGGTCTATGAGGGGCTTTATCATCATCTGGTGCCGGGCCTGCGCGCCGGTGATCTGGACTTTATCATTGGCCGCCTGAACCAGCATTCCCCCGATGACGCACTGGCCACCAAACGGCTATTTCGCCAGTCATGGCGGGTGATGGCGCGCGCCGGACACCCTTTGGCGGGCGCGAAAAAGCTGCGGCTGGCCGATTTGATGCACCTGAGCTGGATTCTGCCCGCGCCGACAGCCCCGATCCGGCAGATGATCGACGCGCTGTTTCTGCGCGACGGGCTGAGCATCCCCGAGGACCGGATGGAGATGGGGGCGGTGGGGATCTCGCGGGCGCTGCTGTTGCACTCGGACACGGTGATGTTCCTGCCCGCCAATACCTACCGCAGCGACGAGGACGGCGGGCTGATGGTGGCGCTGGATGTGGTGTTTGAGCAACCAGACGATGACGTCGGCCTGTTCTGGCGCCGTGGCCATCAACAAACACCGGTCGAGCGGTATTTCCTCAAACAGATGCATCTGGCGATCGAGGAGATGGGGCTGAAATAGGCCCCACAGCGCCACATCCGGCCCCGGACATCAATCAGACCCCCGACAGGCAATACACCGGGGCACTGCTGTGCGAAAACATATGTTCAAGACACATAGATAATCCCGAACTTCGCATAGTTCATCACGCGATTCCGCGTTTAGGGTGGCAATGCAGCCTCGTCCATTCCGAGACGAGCGCCCCCCAACAGGAGATATCGTGATGTCCTTCTCTGTTCGCGCCGCTGGCTTTGGCCTCGCCCTTGCAACCCTGATCGCTGGGTCCGCCACCGGATCAGCACAGGCGCAAACGCTGTCGATCGGCTCGTTGCCGCAGGGCTCGCTGGCCTTCACCGTGGCCGCCGCCCTCGCCCGAGTGGCCACCGAAAACAGCGATCTGCAAGTGCGCGTCGTGCCCCAAGGCGGGCCCGAAGTGACCATCCCGCTGGTCGAAACCGGCGAGCTGGAATTCTCCATTGCCTCTTCGGATATCGCCGCCGCAGCCGCCGCCGGGATCGGCAGTTTTGACGGCCGCATGATGGGCAATCTGCGTCTGGTCGCCAATCTGATGCCCTTCCACTCGGGCATTTTTGTCGCCGCCGATTCTGATATCCAGTCGCTCGAAGACCTGCGCGGCCAGCGGCTGGCGGGCGCGTTTCCGCAGCAGCGGGTGCTGGCGGGCTATCTGGAAACCACCCTCGCCACCGTCGGCTTGACACTGGACGACGTGACCATTGTGCCGGCGCCCAATGGCAGCCGCGGGATCGACGATCTGATGACCGGCGCGGTCGATGCGGCGATCTTCTCGCCCGGATCGGGCGCGGTGGCACAGGCTGATGTGGCGCTCGGCGGTATCCGCTTTCTGGCCGTCCCCGACACGCCCGAATCCGATGCCACCATCCGCAGCCGCACGCCGGGCGCCTTTATGGCCCATGTGCGCCCGCTGCCCAACCGTCCCGGCATCGAGGGTGAGATGGCGATGATGACCGGCACCTTTGTCTTGCTGGCCAGCGCCGATGTGCCCGACGCTGAGGTGGCCGCGGTGATCGCCGCGCTGAACGAGAACCGCGATGCGCTGGCCGCCACTTTCCCCGGTCTGGCCGCGATGAGCGATGATCTGATCGCCAGCCCGGTCGAGGGCCTGCCGCTGCATGCGGGTGCCGCCAGTTATTTCACCGCGCAGGGCCTGACCGACTGATCCCTGCGACCTGAGACTAACGACCTGAGACAAAAAAAACGGATCGCAGGGGCCTGCCCCCTGCCATCTGGCCAGCCAGTGCCGATCACCAGCCGAATACCGGAACCGAGGACTTTGAGATGACCACGCAAGAGCCCGAATTGTTGAAACCCGCCGCGTCACCGCAGGGGTTGCATGCGGTGGTGATTTCGTTCCTCGCCGGATCGGTGACCTTGATGGCGCTGGCTTGGGCGGTGGACCTGTTTCGCCAGATCGGGCTGAATATCTATAACGAGCAATATGTCGCGGCGATGCTCGGTCTGGCGCTGGCCACCGTGTTTGTCTCGCGCCCCCTGCGCGGCGCGGGCCGCCCGACCCTGCCGTGGTATGATATCGTGGCGGCGCTGCTGGGACTGCTGGCCTGCGGCTATGTCGCGATCAATTATCCCGATTTGCTGGCCCGCCTATGGATGCGCCCCATGGATGCGCTGATTGTCGGCGTGATCATTCTGGTCCTCAGCATCGAGGGGCTGCGCCGCGCCACCGGCTGGGCGATGGTGATCTTGGTGCTGGTGGCGCTCGGCTTTGCGGTGCTCGGCCATTTAATCCCCGGCGCCTTGCAGGGCCGCGATGTCGCCAACGACCGGCTGGTGATCTTTCTGGCGCTCGACACCAATGCGGTGCTGGGCATGCCCTTGATGATCGCCTCGACCGTGGTCGTCGCCTTCGTGTTCTTTGGCAACCTGTTGAACCACAGCGGCGGCGGCGGGTTTTTCACCGATGTCTCGATGGCGATGATGGGCCGCTACCGCGGCGGCGCGGCCAAGGTCGCGGTGACCGCCTCGGCGCTGTTCGGCTCGGTCTCGGGCTCGGCGGTGGCCAATGTGGTCTCGACCGGCGTGATCACCATCCCGCTGATGAAACGCGGCGGCTATAAACCGCATCACGCGGGCGCGATCGAGGCCGTGGCCTCGACCGGTGGCCAGTTGATGCCGCCGGTGATGGGCGCCGCCGCCTTCCTGATGGCCGAGATCATTCAGGTGCCCTATGCCTCGATTGCCACCGCCGCCCTGCTGCCCGCGGTGCTCTATTACGCGGCGCTGCTTATTCAAGTGGACCTCTTGGCCGCCCGCGACGGGCTCAGCAGCCCCCCGCGCGAGATGCTGCCGCGGCTGGCCCTTGTGCTGCGCAACGGCTGGCCCTTCATCTTGCCCTTTGTGGTGCTGATCTATGCGCTGTTTTCGCTGAACAAACGCCCCGAATTCGCGGCCTTTCTGGCGGCGGTCAGCGTGATTGCCATCGGCTTCTGGTTCGAGTGGCGCAAGCGGCGGCAGGCCTCCGACGCCGCCGCAGATGGTCCCGGTTTAACCCTGCGCACCATTGCCCGCGTGCTCCGTGACACCGGTCTGTCGGTCACCGATATCCTGATGATCGCCACCGCAGCGGGGATCATCATCGGGGTGATGAACATCTCGTCACTGGGCTTTGCGATGACGCTGGTGCTGGTGCAACTGGGCAACGGCAGCCTGCTCTTGTTGCTGCTGATTGCCGCGCTGGCCTGTATCATCCTGGGCATGGGCATGCCGACGCTGGGCGTCTACCTGCTGCTCGCCACGCTGATCGCCCCCTCGCTGGTTGAGATTGGCGTCGAGCCGATCGCCGCGCATCTCTTCGTGCTCTATTTCGGGATGATGTCGATGATCACCCCGCCGGTGGCGATCGCGGCCTTTGCGGCGGCTTCGATCTCGGGCTCGAAGTCGATGCGCACCGGCTATACGGCGATGGTCATGGGCTGGTCGGCCTATCTGATCCCCTTCCTGTTCATCGGCGCGCCCGCGCTCTTGCTGATCGGCACCCCGACCGAGATCATCTGGACCTTCGCCACCGCCTTTATCGGGGTCTGGTTGGTCTCGGCGGCGGTGGTCGGCTACCTGTTCACCGCCGCCAATGCCGCGCAACGCCTGTTGCTCGGCGCCGGCGGGCTGCTGCTTCTGCTGCCCGCACAGGTCGGCGGCTTGTCAAGCGACGGCCTCGGCCTTGTGCTCGGCCTCGCCGCGGCGCTGTGGATGCATCTGTTACCCGCCGCTCAAAAGACCTGAGGATAGTCACCATGAAACGCCCCAATTTCCTGATCGTGATGACCGATCAGCAGCGCTGGGACCACCTCGGTTGCTACGGCAACCCTGTGGTCAAAACCCCCGCCATCGACGCTTTGGCCGCCGAGGGGCAGCGTTTTGACGCCTTTCATGTGACCACGCCGATCTGCCAGCCCAACCGCGCCTGCCTGATGACCGGCCAGATCTCGACGGTGAACGGTTGCCGCCAGAACGGCATTCCCTTGGGGCTCGACAGCGTGACCTATGCCGATGTGCTGCGCAGCGCGGGCTGGCGCACGGGGATGATCGGCAAGTCGCATTTGCAAAATGTCACCGATATCCCCGCTCCCGCCCGACAGCCACGCGGCAAGGGCGAGATCCCCGCCGAATGGCGCGGCACCCGCCAGCAGCGCAGCGGTCCCGACTATGCCAATGAGATCCGTGCCAAATGGGCGGGCGGCAATGAACAGGAAATGCCGACGCCCTATTACGGGTTCGATCATGTGCGCCTATGCATCGGCCACGGCGATCAGGTCGAGGGCCATTACAGCCAATGGCTACACGACCGCCACCCCGATCCGGACAGCCTGCGCGGCCCCGAAAACGCCCTCGACGCCCCCGAAGACCGGGTGCCGCAATGCTGGCGCTCGGCTCTGCCCGAAGAGCTGCATCCGACCCGCTATGTTGCCGATGAGGCTTGCGCCTTTCTCGATGCGCAGGATGAGGACACGCCATTCCTGTTGTTGATGTCCTTTCCCGACCCGCATCATCCCTTCACCGCGCCGGGCCGCTGGGCGGATCTCTATGATCCCGCCGAGGTCCAGCTCCCCGCCACCGCTCAACGCCCGCTTGCCGCCCATGCAGACCTGCCCGCAGCGGCGCGCCACCCCTATGCGATGGGCGACGCCGATCCCCATTCGCATTGGCCGTTCCACCTTGATGAGGCGGCGCTGCGGCGGGTGATCGCGCTCAACTACGGTGCGATCAGCTTTGTCGATCAGGAAATCGCGCGGGTGATGGCGCATCTGCTCGCCCGCGGGTTGGACGAGGACACGGTGGTGGTGTTCATGTCCGACCACGGCGACTATATGGGCGACCACGGCACGATCCTGAAAATGGGCTTGCATTATCAAAGTGTTATCCGTGTGCCCTTCATCTGGCGCGACACTGCCGATCGGCGCACAGCCGGGGTCAGCGCGCGTCAGGCCAGCGCCATCGACTTTGCCCCCACCCTGCTGCAGCGCGCCGGTCTGCGCATTCCACTCGGCATGCAGGGTGATGACGTCTTCGCCGCTGATGCGCCCGCCGCGCCGGTGTTGATCGAAGACCCCGGCATTGCGGTTTTTGCCGATGCCGACGCGCGCAGCGCCATCACCACGCTTGTGGATGACGGCTGGCGTATGTCACTCTTGGAGGACGCGCCGGACTGGGGCGAACTCTATGACCTGACCGCAGATCCAGAAGAGGAACACAACCTATGGAGCGCCCCCGAAGCCAAGGACCGCAAGCTGGCGATGCTCGAAGCGCTGGCCCGACGCCAGATCAGCCTGCGCAACCTGACCCTCTGCCCAACGGCGCGGGCATGAAACAGGTCACACGCTCGATTGTCGTCGCTGCCGCCCCTGCCCGTGCATGGGAGGGGTTTACCGACAGGATCAACCAATGGTGGCCGCGCGAGCATTCCCATTGCCAAGAAGCCGCGCTTGACCGGATCTTCATCGACCTCACCCAGGGGTTCTGGGGCGAGCGCAGCCTTGCCGGCAAGATCGAGAGTTGGGGCATCGCGCGCAGCCCTACCCCCGGTCGAACGCTCGAATTGGGCTGGCAGATGGATGCGACGGTGCAGCCTTGGCGCGCCGAGCCAGACCCCGCCAAAGCCAGTCTGATCACCGTTGATTTCACCCCCGAGGGCGAAGGCACGCGGGTCACCCTGCGCCACGACGGGTTCGAGCGCCACGGCCCGGGCGCCGCCGAGATGATCCGCGTGATGATCGGCCTCGACCGCTGGGCCGACTGGCTCGAGGACTACGCGCGCAGCCTGTGAGAGGGGCCGAAAACGGTCGCGCTCTGGCGGTGGTTTCGGACCGCTGCGGCGCGGGCTTGCCCTTCCCACCTCGGATGATCTGACCCCCGCGCCCTCGCTCTCAACGAGGGCAGGTCTGCGAGCGCTAACCGGCCTCGGCCAAGGCCTCTCCCACCGCGATCTGCGCCATTTGCAACACCGCCTCGCGCGTCGCCGCCACCGCGATAAAGCGGCCGTTGTGGCAGAACTTCGCGCCTTTCACGCCGCTGGCCGCCTCCAGGGCGGCGTCGGTCAGACCGGCCCAGGCGGCGGGCAGATCGGCGCGGATGTATTGAAGGCATCGATTAAGGGCACGATCTTGGCTGCTTCGAAAATGGCCTTGCCGCTTTCGATGTCGGTTGCGTCCGACGGAATTTGATCATGCTTCTTGAGCAGCCGAGTAAGGCGCGGGCGCTCGATGCCGACCTCGGCAGAAAGACTGTGAACCGTGTAAAACTTCTGGTCGGATATTTCGACGCCAAGGACGGTGGTGCCTCGCTCCACCGCTGTGTGCTGAACAATATGATCTCGCAAAACATCCCGGATCGGCCCAGGATCAATCGCATTGCTCCGACGGTCCAGCCAATCAAACAGCGTGCCATAGTATGCCAATGGGCCCGCCTGAACGGCGATCGCAGGCGAAGTCCGGCGGATGGTGTCCAGCGCTTCACCTATTGATCGTGGCCCTTCTTTGGCCCATCGTCCTCAAAGCAAACGGGGCAATAGCGAGACGCCCGCGCGGAGAGCGACATTCTCGAAAAATCTTCACCACGAAAGATAAAGCCACGCTGAAACACCCGGATCGCGACGCGCTGCACGTCGCCGACAGTGAAACCCGTTGCCTTTGCCAACGTCGCGACCGCTTCAGGCCGCCCCGCGATGAAATGCTCCTTAAGAATACCGCGATCTGCGAGAAGGCGGTCCATCCCGCGACCAGTATGCATCAGAGAAAGCCGATCAGTATAGGACAGCAACGTCTCCTCCGGATCGAGCGGAAACTTTGGTGATAGGGTCATTACTGCCCCCATCCGATGGCTTCCAATTCCCGCTTGACCGCGCTCCAATCGTCAAAGTGGAATGGGGTCATCTCGAGATCGCCGTTGATTTTTCTGAACACACGTTCGGCATGCGCGAGGGAAAGTTCATCACGCTTTCTGCTCACTGCGTCTCGAAGGATTTCCTTGGCGAGAGCGATACTACGCCCGACCTGCCCGTGTTCTGCAAACAAGATGCGTTCAGCGAACTCATCCTCTTCGCGCGCGCTAACCCCGAGCTTTTCGGCAGACTTAACGAAATTGCTGCCGAAAAGAATTGCCGATCGCGAACCTCGGCGGATCATGGACAGATTGAATTCCCGAAAACGCCGATATGTTTCACCTGAGGGTTCAGTGAGGATATCATCCCGCAAACTTGGAACCCCGGCGATGGTCAAGGCGACGCCGTGATCCGACTGCATCAAATGCTTCAAGGATTGAATGGCCGCGCGCACATGCAGGGTTAACGCCGACACTCGGTTGATCACGTGGGTCGACACTTCCCCTCTAACACAGGCCGTGCTGAGCTCGGACACTGAAGCTGCACGCAGTGTAAGGCGCAGTGAGTGCTCCCGCTCGCACTCGGCGGCTGCGCAGCATGCGACGGCTCACTCAGCATTGGATCACCCGTTTCCGCCTGTGATATACGTGAACCTCGCTGTAGCCTGGGAAACGATCCGATGGACAAACTCTCTGTCATGCAAGCCTTTCGCCGCATTGTGGAGCGCGGCAGCTTTGCGCGTGCCGCCGAAGACCTCGGCGTCTCACCCGCGCTTTTGAGCCGCGAGATCAAACTGTTGGAGGAAAGCCTCGGCAGCACGCTTTTGACCCGCACCACCCGCGCGATGTCGCTGACCGAAGCGGGGCGGCTGTATTATGACGAGGCCAGCGGAATTCTTGACGCCGTCACGCAGGTGGAATCGCGCATCCGCGAGGGGGCCGGTGCAGTGCGCGGCGAACTCAAGGTCAACGCCTCGAGTTCCTTTGGACAGACCGTCATTGCAACGATGCTACCGGAGTTCCTGAGCAGCTATCCCGAGCTTCGGCTGACGCTTTCGTTTGACGACAGGGTGATCGACATGGTCGAGGGCGGCTTTGATCTGTCCATTCGGATAAGATCGGCGATGCCGGATTCGGCGCTGGTGGCGCGTAAGATCGGCACTATGCGCCAACGCATCTTTGCCGCGCCTGCCTATCTGGAGCGCGCGGGCACACCGGCGTCGCCCGAGGACATTCCGAGCCACCGCATTGTGGGGTTCTTTCTGGCCGATCATCTCAGCACTTGGCAGCTTCACGGCCCCGCGGGCGCGGCAAAGGTTGATCTGGATCCCCCCGTAAGGGTTGGCAATAGCCTTGTGCTGCGCGACCTGCTGATCGCGGGTTACGGCATCGGCACGTTGCCCGATTTCGTCTCGCGAGCCGCCGAGGCAGAGGGCACTTTGGTCCGCGTGCTGCCCGACTGGGAACTTCCGGCGCCCGAAATCTACGCGGTGACCGCCTCGCGTTTGGGCATGGACGCCAAGGTGACGGCCTTTATCGACCATCTGCGCAAAGCGCTCGGGCGCTGACATTCTTCAACGAGCGTAAATTATCAAGTGACAGCGGGGTGCTTATTCGCGCACCCTCTTTCGCCGATCCTCTCGAGCATCAAATCCACCTATGCCCGAGAGGAAATCATGACCCGCGTTCTTGTTCTTTATTATTCCAGCTACGGCCATCTGCGCCGCCTTGCCGAGGCCGAAGCCGAAGGCGCACGCTCCGTCCCCGGCACCCATGTCGATCTGCGCCGCGTGCCCGAAACCCTGTCCGAGGAGATCCGAACAAAGGCCGGCTTTGCCAAAGATGACACGCCGGAGGCCACGCCCGCGGACCTTGAAGCCTATGATGCCATCCTCTTTGGCACGCCGACCCTCTTTGGCATGATGGCCGGACAGATGAAGTCATTTCTGGATCAGGCCGGCGGCCTTTGGGCGCGCAACGCGCTGGTCGGCAAGGTCGCGGGGGTCTTCACCTCGACCGGCTCGCAGCACGGCGGCCATGAGGCGACACTGCTTTCCACGCAGATCCCGCTCCAGCATTTCGGCATGCTGATCGCCGGCATGCCCTATAGCTTCAGCGGCCAGACGACGGGCGACGCGATTATCGGCGGCGCGCCCTACGGTGCCGGCACGATTGCCGGCGCGGACGGCTCACGCCAGCCCAGCGAAGTCGATCTTGCAGGCGCCAGATTTCAAGGCGCCCATGTGGCGCGGATCGCGGCGCGGCTCGCTGGCACCGATTGGCTCGAGGAGGCGGCGTGATGCGCGATTCAACCTCCGCAATCGCGCGCGAGCGGCGGCCGGTCGCGCGCATGACGCAAGGCTTGAAAGCCGTTGGCCGCGCGTTGTGGCGCTCGCCTGTTGGCGCACAGCGCCAGATGCCGTCGCGCCTGACGTATCTGCCGCCCCGCATGCGCCGCGATCTCGGTTTGCCGCCCTGTTCCGACCACCCGCGCCCGCCGCGTCATCCGCTTTGGTGAGCCCTCATAAGAGACCTGAACATGTCACGCAGCACCGATATCCTTTTGACGGCGCTGGCCCCCGCGATCTGGGGCAGCACCTATCTCGTCACTACCGAAACCCTTCCTGCCGGCTATCCCATAACCCTTGCCGCCCTGCGCGCCTTGCCCGCAGGCCTGCTGTTGCTCGCCATAACCCGCTGCCTGCCGCCGCGCGCATGGATCGGCAGGGTGCTCTTGTTGGGCAGTTTCAATTTCGCGCTGTTCTGGGTGCTGCTGTTCATCGCCGCCTACCGACTACCTGGCGGGGTTGCGGCGACACTCGGAGCCCTTCAGGCGGTGATGGTCATCTTTATGGCCCGCGGCTGGCTGGGCACGAAGATCCGTGCCGGAGCGGTGGCGGCCGCGGCAGCGGGTGTGCTTGGCGTCGCGCTCTTGCTCATCGGCCCCAAGGCTGATCTCGACCCGATTGGCGTTGCCGCCGGTCTTGGTGGGGCAGCGTCGATGGCGGCAGGCACGGTGCTCAGCCGCAAATGGCAGCCGCCGGTCTCGGCGCTCAGTTTCACCGCGTGGCAATTGAGTGCCGGCGGTTTGATCCTCTGGCTGCTTGCCATGCTCCTCGAGCCGCCGCTGCCGCCGCTCACCGCGCTCAATTACGCTGGTCTTCTCTGGCTCGGGCTGATCGGCGCGGCGGCAACCTATGCGCTATGGTTTCGCGGCGTGGCGCGGATCGAACCGGGGGCGGTTTCCATCCTCGGCATGATGAGTCCGGTGAGTGCGGTTGTCCTCGGTTGGCTGTGGCTGGATCAAGCCCTCTCGCCACTGCAACTCCTTGGCGCGGCCATCGTTCTGGCCTCGATCTGGGCCGGACAGCGCGCCAACCAGCCCAGCGACACGACAAAAGGGCGGTTGGCACGTTTGCAGCGCAAGATCCGCGTCGTTTGACGGTTTTACGTGAAGAGGCCGCGTCGATCTGCGAGCTGAACCGACGCGGCGATCCATGCAAATTTGCATATCAAATCGGCAAACCCGGCCAATTTCGAAGTCATCCAAAGAGGCGTATACCGACGCCACCCCGTCCAACCATCCGAAAGGTATCACCATGCATGTTCTGGAAAACCCGATGTCCCAAGGCTATGCCCGCTTGGCTGGCGCTCTTTATCTGATCATCGCTTTTGCCGGCGGTTTCGCGATCCTCTATGTGCCAAGCGCGCTCAACCTACCGGGTGATCCGGCGGCAACCTTCACCAATATCGCGCGTCAACGCGGGCTTTTCCACGCCGGACTGGTCGGCGATCTGGTGATGATCTGCGCCGAGGTTCTGCTGTCGGTGATGCTGTATTTCATGTTCCGCCCCGTCAATGCGACGCTCTCTCTGGCGGCCTCCTACGCGCGGCTCATGATGGTAGCGGTGATGGCCGCCATGCTGTTTTTCCACGCCGGATCACTGGCGCTCGCCGATGGAGCGGTCCCGCTGGGCAGTTTCACCGAAGCGCAGCGCATCGAGCTTGCCGGTCTTATGCGCTACATCCACGACAGCGGCGTCTGGATCTGGCAGATTTTCTTTTGCCTGCATCTTCTCTTGCTCGGCACGCTGGTGATGAGCTCGGGCCTCTATCCCCGCCTCCTCGGCGCCGGTCTGATCCTCGGCGGCACCGGCTATCTGTTCGACAGCGTGCAGATGTTCGCTCTGCCGGACTCGATGCTGCTGACGGCGATTAAAGTAGCGCTGCTGTTGATCGTCACTTTGGCCGAGATCGGGTTTGCCCTATGGCTTTTGCTCCGCGGCCCGCGTTTGCGGAACCAAGCATAGATAGCGACCTAAGGAGTGAGGCTAAGGACCGGAATGACGGCAAGTCGCCCGAAAAAACCTTCTGCTTCGATCAAGCGAGATGATATATTTCGCCTCGCTGTTCGCCGCTTTACTCCATTGAATCCTCGTCAGAAATATCTTCACCAATATCAAAGCCGCCCGATCCCTTTTGGCTTTCTGCTCGGGGCTGATCGAGATCAGACATGGGATCGTCGTCGAGACCATCCAATAGTCCGCGATAGCTTCCTGCCGCATGCCGTCGCTCGGCAGTGTCTGCAAAGCGACTGAAGCGTGACCTGCCCCCCATGGGTCCCTCACTCATAACGAGAGTTTGCAGGTTTGGCTTTGATAGTTTGGGGTTCCGGATTGGGCAAGCGCGGTGGGCGCGGAGCCCTCAAATTGCTCAAGCGCCTGCCGCGCTTGCTTTGGCGTTTGGTTTCCGAGCGATGAGTGTGGCCTGATGGTGTTGTA
>NZ_QDKM01000011.1 GCF_003076755.1 Pararhodobacter oceanensis | reverse complement strand
ACCAAACCTTAGCCGAAGAACAACCATGGCCGCCAAGCGACCCGCGCGGGCCTCGCTTCGCTATGCGAAGGCTCCGCTCAGCCCGCACTACCGGCGGGAGTTACACCAACTGTTGGGACACTGCTCGCCACCGCAAGGCAATCCTCATAGGCGGCGGGGTGTTTATGCTCGGGCGCAAGCCGGTAATCGACCGCCACCAGCTCAAGCTGCGCGCCCTCCGACAGTTCCGCGCAAATCGAATCGTGGCTCTCCAACCCGCCCAGAATATAGCCGCCGCCGTGGAAATAGAGCGCCGTCACCCCTTTGCGCGGCGCACTCGGGGTATAGCGCCGACAGGGCACACCGGCGATCATCAGATCCTCGCTTCGCAGCCCCGCAGGATGCGGCACGTCGAAATTCTTGCAGGAGGCATCATAATAGGCGCGCTGCTCGGCAATGGTGAAATCCACCGCATCGGGCGGATAAGCCTCGGCGGTTTTGGCGATGAAATCCTGGATATCTTGCGGTAGCCAGGCGTAGTCTTTGGGGGTTTGAGCCGTCATTGTAGGGTTCCCATCTGGTCTCTGAGGGCCACGATCAGGCGACGCCAGACCGCGCGATGCCGGTTGCGAAAATGCAGGGCTGCATGGATTGGCTGGGTCAGGATCGGCGCGCCGCTGACCGGCTCGGCATGCCCCGCCTCGATCATATCACGGGCGATCCCCTCTTCGAGGTATCCGGCAACATCCAGCGCCTGTATCAACCCTTTGATGGTGGTCGAATGCCCCGCCGCCAGCGGAGGCATCGCCAGATGCGGCAAGAGCGCGGCATGGGTGCGCTCGAACGCCGGCGAGAGGTTGCCCATCACATAGCGCTCGGCGGTGATCTGGCTGAACGCACCCAGCCCGACACCGGGCGGCGCGACCATGCAATAGCGCAATTCGCCAAGGCTCTCGAAATGCAGATCGGGCGTCGGATAGGGGGTGAACATCAGCGCCAGATCCAGCACGCCGGTCTGCACATCGCGGCACATCTGCGCCGAATTATCCGCCTCGATATAGATCGCCGCCTGTGGCAGCTGCGCCCGCATCCGCGTCACCCAACGCGCCGGATCATTGGCCGCAAGGTCATTTTGCAGGCCCAACCTTATGGTCATCGCATTGCCGCCCGCGCCGCGCGCCGCCGCCCGCGCTTCGGTCATCGCATGGCGCAAACCGCGCGCATGGGGGGCAAAGCGCAAGCCTTCGGTGGTCAACTCGCACCCCGCCCGCGAGCGCCGCAACAGCATCACCCCCAGTGCCCGCTCAAGCGCCGCAATCCGCCCCGAGACAGTGGATTGCGTCACGCTCAACCGCTCGGCGGTGCGGTTGAAACTCAGCGTCTCGCAAAGGTCGAGAAATGTGTCGATTTGATCGGGTTGCATGGTCTTGGCAGGCTACGCTCTGGGATCGCTCGGGCCAAGCCCCGCCGCGCGGTGGGCGGGCGATTTGCGCGGCCCCAGACGTCACACGGCGCGCGCAGGCCAATCCACCTGCCGCCAGTTGCCGAAATCGGTGTTCACATGCCAGCCCTGCGGATCGCCCAGCCCCGCCAGCGCCGAGCGGATCACGCCCGAATGGGTCACCGCCAGCACCGGCACCGCACCGCCGCTCAGCGCATCAAACGCCGCATGGGTGCGCTGCGCCAGATCAAATACCGATTCGCCGCCATGAGGCTTTGCGTGATCGAAATCCTGCATCCATGCGTCAATCTGCGCGCGCGGAATATCCGACCAACTGCGATTCTCCCACTCGCCGAAATCCATCTCGAGCAGGCGCGGATCGCTCTCGATCCTCTGGTTGCGCCGCGCCCCGATCGCCTCGGCCAGCAACCGACAGCGTGACAAGGGCGAGGTGACGATACGCACCACCTGCGGCAATTCCGCCAAGAGCCGCGCAACCTCGGCCTCGAACCCTTCGGCAAGCGGCAGGTCGCTGCGTCCATAGCAGATGCCATCCGCCCCTTCGGGTCTGGTATGTCGCAATAAAATCAATGACATGCCAATGCTCCAATTCCGGGTTCTCGCGCTCATCTCAGCCTCGCGCGTCAGGGTGCAACCGTCAAGCCGGAGTTTGCGCCCCAGCAACGCGGCGGGCCAGCGCCAAGCTTACGCCTCGAGTTGTTGGTTA
This sequence comes from Pararhodobacter oceanensis, assembly GCF_003076755.1. Taxonomy (GTDB): domain Bacteria; phylum Pseudomonadota; class Alphaproteobacteria; order Rhodobacterales; family Rhodobacteraceae; genus Pararhodobacter; species Pararhodobacter oceanensis. The sequence goes on along the minus strand of NZ_QDKM01000011.1, from coordinate 97,265 downwards.
ATCGTGTCGTTCAATTCCCCCAGCGAGAAGGGTTTGCCCAGAAACACCGCTTTCGGCGTATGCGACAGCGCCGCGCTCAATGTGTCCTCGGTATAGCCCGAGACAAAGACCACTGGCGTGCCCGGACGAGTGCGCAACGCCTGCGCCACCCAGCCCGGCCCGTCGATGCCGGGCATGATCACATCGGTAACAAAAAGATCAATCCGCAAAGTAGAATCCTCTAGAAATTCAAGCGCTTGTTCACCATCTGCCGCCTCGAAGACCTGATACCCCTGCAACCGCAGCGCCCGCGCCGCAAAGGCCCGCACCGGCGCCTCGTCTTCAACCAATAGAATGGTTCCGCCCTTCAGCCCCTCATCCGGCGGGGGCAGGCGTGTGGCGCTCTGGTCACTGGAGCTCGTGGTTAACGCCGCCGCTGCCGCCTCGCTGTCAGCAGCGACAGGCCGGGGCGGTGTCGGCTTGTCCAAAGACAGCACCGCGTCATCAGGCAGACAGGCAAAATACAGCGTAAACTCGGTGCCCGAACCCTCGACACTATTGGCAAAAATATAGCCGCCCATCTGTTTGACAATCCCGTATGCGGTGGACAGCCCCAACCCCGTCCCCTCGCCCAATCGCTTGGTCGAAAAGAACGGCTCGAAAATCTTGTCGATGATTTCCTTAGGGATTCCAATACCTTCGTCGATGACCTTGATCGTGGCATAGCGACCGGCGGGCAGTTGCACGCGGCCATGATCCTGCTCGGTGGTCAGGATCTTGACATGGGTCTCCAGCCGGATCTCGCCGCCCATCGGCATCGCATCGCGGGCGTTGACCACCAGATTCATGATCACCTGTTCCAACTGCCGCCGGTCCGCTCTGATCCCGCGAATGCTGCGGTCATGGCTCAGGGTCAGCACGATCCTCTCGCCGACCAAACGGGTTAACAGATGGGTCAGATCCTCCAGCAGACTCTCTAAGCTCAGGTTCTCGGGCCGCATGGTTTGCTTGCGCGAGAAGGCGAGCAATTGCCGCACCAAAGCCGCCGCGCGATTGGAGTTCTGATGGATTTGCAGCAAATCGTTGTAATCGGGGTCAAACCGGTCACGATTGAGCAACAGCAGGTCGCAATGCCCAGAAATCGCGGTCAGCAAGTTGTTGAAATCATGCGCAACCCCGCCCGCCAATTGCCCGATGGCCTGCATTTTCTGGCTCTGGACAAAGCGCGCTTCCAGCGATTTCAACTCGGTCGCATCCGAGATCACCGCGACCAAAGCATCCGAATTCGTCGGTCCGCTGGCGCGCCGCAGGATGATCTGCACATAGGTCTCGGTGCCGGTCAGCGAGGCGCGTAAAATCTCGGGCCGCCCCAAGGCGCGGCCGGCGCGCGCATCCGCCAGCCAGTCCGAGACCGGTCGACCCAGCCCCTCGACCACCTGCCAGAAATATTGCTCATCACTGGCACTCAGCCCCAAAAGCGTCCGCGCAAGCCGGTTGGTTCCCGAGATTTTCCCCGCCGGATCAAGCTGCAGCAATGCGACCGGAATTTCCTCATAATCCAGCATCGGCGACGGGTCTTGCACCGCCAGTTCCGACGCCTGTGGCAAGAGGATGATATCGTCGCGACCCGAGGCCGCCTTTAGCCGCACCGCTTGCATCCTCTGCCCGTCCGCCAGCGTGACAAATGCGCCGCCAGTCGCGGTGACCTCCGCCTCTGCCAGCGCTGCGACCAGATCGGCCAGCACCTCGGTCCCGCCGAGCGCGCGGGCTGCCAGATTGCCGGACAGCCCCGCGGCTTCCAGCGTGATGATCGGCACGCCAAGACTATCCAAATCGCGCTTTTGCTCGATCTGCCGCATCGAGAACCGCCAAACCAGCACTGTCCGCGCCTCATCCACCGTGTGAACAGCCAGATGTAACACACTGTCTTTGCGCGTATATTCACGAATGGCCTGCCCATGCGCCAAAACGTCAGACAATACCATGGCCGCAATCTCATCAGGGTTAACACACCAGAGCGTCAAAGCCTCGGCAGGATCGACCCAGCCATCAGCGGCGCCATTCGCCGACAGCAGATTACCCTTGCCATCGGTGATCAAAACCGGCTCGGGATCTCGCTGCGTGGCGCGCGCCATGACCGCCGCCAGATCGCCCTGTGCCTTGCGGTTTCGCGCCTCGATAATCAGCGCCGCTCCGCCCAATACCACCAGACTCGCGCCCATGGCCCCGAGGATCAGGGCCGATGATCCGGCGCCAATCACCATCGCCGCCAGTGCGAGCCCGACGAATAGCAGGCCAAATCCGATCAGCCAGCGCCCTTCAAGCCGCGCCGCCCAGCCCGCAGGCTCCGGCAGGCTGCGAGTGCCGTTAGCAGCTTGTTTCGGCAGGGTTTTCGGATCGGTCTTCGGGGCTATATGAGGCATCGGGTCTTTGTCATCCCAATAGGTTAATGGGCGATTAACTCAACCAAGTTACCACCTTAGGTTGTTCGCGCAACCCGCTAAACGCGCTTTGCATGTCAGCCGCGCTGCAGGATCGCCAGAAAGAACCCATCGCCACCGTCAAGCGGCCCGATCCGGCGCTGGCTGAGGCATGCCCACCCTTTATGCGTGGCCAGAAACGCGGCGATACGGTCCTCGTTTTCGGCGCGCAGCAGCGAACAGGTGGCATAGCCAAGCACCCCATCGGCCGCGGTCAATGCCGCGCAATTTGCCAGAATACTATCCTGAATTGTGGTTAACTCGTCCAGCCTCTCGGGCGAGAAACTCCATTTCGCCTCGGGCGCGCGCCGCCAGCTGCCCGATCCCGAGCAGGGCGCATCGGCAAACACCGCCGCCCAATCGCCACCGGGTGCCGCCAGTTCCGCGATCTGCACACCGGCACGGGCGGCGCGCGGCGCGATGTCGCGCATCCGCGAGGGCGAGACATCATGCGCGCTGACCCGATGGCCCAATGCGGCCAGCGCCAAGGATTTACCACCGCCGCCCGCGCAATAGTCGAGCACCGGCGCGCCTGCGGGAATGGCGCGCGAGAAATCCAGCGCCACGGCCTGACTGGCGAGGTCTTGCAGCTCGACCAGCCCCTCTTTGAACGCGCTTGAGTTGCGCAAGCGGCGCGGGTTGCGCGTGATCAGTAGCGCGGTCTCCGCCAGCGGATGCGGGATGGCGGTGATCTCCTCTTGCGCCAGACGGGCGATAACACCCTCAGGGCTGATTTTCTGAATGTTCACACGTAGATAGACCGGCGCGCGGTCGCGCATCAGGTCCAGTGTCGCGCCTGCATCCGCACCGAGATCGCGCTCCAATTGCGGCCAGAGCCACGCCGGACAATCCAGCGCCACGTCCCGCGGCAGGGGCTCCGGCGGCGCCTCGAACAAGGCCGCCTCACCCGCAGTCAGCGGCGCCGGCGTATAGGTCTCGCCGGTCCAGCCCTGCGGCGCCTCGCCCTCGGCGCGCGCCAGCCCGAGCAGCATCGCGCGCCCGTCTTCGCCGCCGCCCAATGCCGCAGCCGAGCGCGCACACCGCACCGCCTGAAACACGATATCACGCACCGCCTCGCGGTCTTTCGACCCGGCATAGCGGCTTTTGCGCGCCCATGTGGTCAGCGCCGCCTCAAGCGGACGCCCTGCCCGCCATTGGTCCAACAGGTCGATGGCGGCGGCTTGTCTTGCGGCTGGGGTCATGTCTGTCTCCTCGGCTCGCGCGTGGTCTCGCGATTGGGCGCCGTGATGCGCTGCAATTCCCGCAATGGCAAGGGCGCGCGGGTCCGGCGCGAGGTTGCAAGCCGTCACGCCCCGCACCACCTAGGCACCAAGCCTCACCACCGCGCCGCAACTTTATGCCCTAAATATCCAAACGACCGCCCGCAGCCGCGCGCCGCTCACCACTCCGCGCCACGCCCCGCGGCAGCCCCGCGCGGGCCATCGGCCAGCGCCGTGGCGCGGGGCTTCGATGGCCCCAAGCCACGCCCCACCTCACCCACAAAACCCGCGCCGAAATCCTGCCGTCAACCGGCTTGCCCCTTGGCCCGCTTGCCAATAGACAGGGGCGGAGTTTTCAGCCAGTGAGGGCCCCATGGCCAAGAAGAAAAGCGCACAAGATATTCTGATGTGGGGCTTGATGGCGCTCCTGATTGCCGGCCTCGGGGGCTTTGGCATCGACGGGTTCCTCAGCCAGCGAGTGACCGCCATTGGCACCGTCGGGGGCCGCGATATTGACGCGCAGGCCTATTCGCGCGCGCTGCAAACCGAGATGCGTGCTTTCGGCGAACAGATCGGCCAGACGGTCAGCTTTGAACAGGCCCGCGCCTTTGGCATCGACGCCGCCGTCCGCCGCCAGATGGTCACCCAGGCCGCGCTGGAAAACGAGGCCGACCGCATCGGCATTTCCGTCGGCGACGAGAATGTGCAGCGCACGCTGACCTCGATTCGCGCATTTCAGGGCCCGACCGGCAGCTTTGACATGGAAACCTATCGCTTCCAGCTGGAAAACATCGGCCAGACGCCCGCGCAATTCGAAGCGGATGTGCGCCGCGACGCCGCCCGCGGCATTCTGCAAGCCGCCACCGCTGCGGGTATTGAAACGCCGGACAATCTGCGCAGCGCGCTGGTCGGGTTCTACGGCACCCGCCACAGCTTCGATCTTTTCACCCTGACCGAGGCCAATCTCGACGCGCCGGTCGCCGCGCCCGATGAGGCCGCGATTCAGGTCTATTACGAGGAAAATATCGAAGAGTTCACCGCGCCCGAGACCCGCGCGATCACCTATGCTTGGCTAACGCCGGAAATGCTGCGTGAGACGGTTGAGGTCGATGACACCACCCTGCGCGCGCTTTATGACGAGCGGATCGAGACCTATGTGCAGCCCGAGCGCCGCCTTGTCGAACGTCTGATCTATCCCGATGAAGCCGCCGCGCAAGTCGCGATGGACCGGATCACCGAGGGCAGCGCCAGTTTTGACGATCTGGTGAGCGAGCGCAATCTGACGCTGGAGGACGCCGATCTCGGCGATGTCTCCGAGGCACAATTGGGCGCCGCCGGTGCGCCGGTCTTCGCGCTCGATGATCCCGGCAGTGTCACCGGCCCCCATGCCACCAATCTTGGCCCGGCGCTGTTCCGGATGAACGCCATTCTCAACGCGCAGGAGGTCACCTTTGACGAGGCGCGAGAGGAATTGCACGCCGAACTCGCCGGTGACCGCGCCCGCCGCGCCATTGCCGACCAACAGGAGGGCTTTGACGACCTGCTGGCCGGTGGCGCCACACTTGAGGATCTGGCCAATGAGACGCCGATGGTTCTGGGCTCCATCGACTGGAGCGTGGAGTCCGCCGAGGGGATCGCCGCCTATACCGAATTCGGCGAGGCCGCGCAGGTGATCACCGAAGACGACTTCCCCGAGCTGTTGCGGCTCTCGGATGGCGGTGTCTTTGCCCTGCGCCTTGACAGTATCACCGCCCCCGCCCCGCGCCCCTTGGACGAGGTCCGCGCCGCCGCCACCGCGGGTGCCCGCGCCGTCGCGGTCGAGCGTGCCCTTCTCGCCTTGGCCCAGGACCTCAGCGTCGAGCTGGCGCAGCAAGGCGCACAGGATTTCGCCGAAGCGCAGGAACTGACCCCCGAGACCTTCGAGGCAATCACCCGTCTCGACACTTTGCCGCAAGTGCCGCAAGCGATGCTCGAGGACCTATTCGCCGCCGATAGCGACGGTCCGGTGGTCCATGTCAGCGATGAGCGCGCGCTTCTGGCACTGGCCGGTGAGCCGCAAGCCGCCGATCTGGAAGACGAGCAAACCCAGCGTCTGGTCGCCGCGATTGACGAGCAGATCGGCTCGGCACTGGCGCAGGATGTCTATGAGTATTTTGCCCGCGCGCTGGAATCCGAAGCCGGTATCTCGCTCAATCAGGCGGCCATCGACGCGGTGCATGTCAACTTCAACTGATCTGCGCTGCGGTCCATAGCTGTTGGCTTTGCGCCTAACAGGGTGAGGCGGGGATGGCCCCGCCTACCGCCTCACCAACCGGCGCTACCACGGCCACGCTGCGCCCTGAGCCGCCGATCCCCGCGCCCATCCCGCGCGTTCTGACGTTACCACTGCCCTTGCGAAAGGCCCCTCTGCCGTGTCCCATTCCGCGCTATTGACCCCCGCGTTCCCCGAGTTCGAAGCCGGATGGCAGGCGGGCGAGAACCAGTTGGTCTATGCCCGTCTGGCCGCCGATCTGGACACGCCGGTGTCGCTTTATCTCAAGCTGGTCGGCAGCCGCCGCGACAGTTTCATGCTGGAATCGGTCACCGGCGGCGAGGTCCGCGGGCGCTATTCGATCATCGGCAGCAAGCCCGATCTGGTCTGGCAGTGCCGTGACGGCAAAAGCCGGATCAACCGCGAGGCACGGTTCGATGACGCCGCCTTCAAGGACCAGTCCGAGCATCCGCTGGACGCGCTGCGCGCGCTCTTGGCCGAAAGCCGCATCGCCACGCCCGCCGATCTGCCTGCCGCCTCGGCGGGGCTGTTCGGCTATCTGGGCTATGATATGATCCGGCTGGTCGAGGATCTGCCGCAAAACAATCCCGACCCGCTGGATCTGCCCGATGCGATCCTCAAACGCCCCTCGGTGGTGGCGGTGCTCGACGGGGTCAAAGGCGAGGTGACGGTGGTCTCGCCTGCTTGGGTCGCCTCGGGGCTAAGCGCCCGCGCGGCCTACGCGCAGGCCGCCGAACGGGTGATGGATGCGCTGCGCGATCTTGAACGCGAGGCAGTCGGCGGCGGGCGCGCCCTTGGCGAAGTGGCACAGGTCGGCGAGGCGCGCTCGAATATCGCCAAGGACGACTATTTAGCGGCGGTCAGTAAAGCCAAGGACTATATCCGCGCCGGTGACATCTTTCAGGTGGTGCCCTCGCAACGCTGGGCGCAGGATTTCCCGCTGCCGCCCTTCGCGCTCTACCGCTCGCTGCGCCGCACCAACCCCTCGCCCTTCATGGTGTTCTTTGATCTCGGCGATTTCCACATCGTCGGCGCCTCACCGGAAATCCTTGTGCGGCTGCGCGATGACGAGGTGACCATTCGCCCGATCGCCGGCACCCGCAAACGCGGCGCCACACCCGAGGAAGACAAGGCGCTGGAACAAGACCTGCTCAGCGACGAAAAGGAACTCGCCGAGCATCTGATGCTGCTCGATCTGGGCCGCAATGACGTCGGGCGGGTGTCGAAAATCGGCAGTGTGCGCCCGACCGAGAAATTCATCATCGAGCGCTATAGCCATGTGATGCATATCGTCTCCAATGTCGTCGGCGAAATCCGCGACGACGAAGACGCGCTCTCGGCGCTGCTGGCCGGTCTGCCTGCAGGCACCGTCTCGGGCGCGCCGAAAGTGCGGGCAATGCAGATCATTGACGAATTGGAGCCCGAGAAACGCGGCGTTTACGGCGGCGGCGTCGGCTATTTCGCCGCCAATGGCGAGATGGATTTCTGCATCGCGCTGCGCACCGCCGTGGTCAAGGACGGGGTGCTCTATACGCAGGCCGGTGGCGGCGTCGTCTATGATAGCGACCCCGAGGCCGAATATGAGGAAACCGTCAACAAGGCCAAAGCCCTGCGCGCCGCCGCCGAGGGCGCGGGATTGTTCGGGCGCGGCAACGCCTAAGCCAGGCTTGCCGCATGGATTGCGGGCTGGCATGGTGGCCTCGGGTCGCCCGCCGCGGCCCGGCGCGCAAAGAGAGACAGCATGAAAATCGCCACATTCAATATCAACGGGGTCAAGGCGCGCGCGGAGGTTCTGGGCCGCTGGCTGGATGAAAGCGCACCGGATGTCGCGGTGTTGCAGGAAATCAAATCCGTAGACGAGAATTTCCCCCGCGAGATCATCGAGTCGCGCGGTTACCATCTGGAAACCCACGGGCAGAAGGGATTCAACGGCGTTGCGGTGCTGTCAAAACAGCCCTTGCACGATGTGGTGCGCGGGCTCCCCGGCGATGAGAGTGACGAACAGGCGCGCTGGATCGAAGCCACGATCGGCGACGGCGGGCTGCGGATTTGCGGGCTTTACCTGCCCAATGGCAACCCCGCGCCGGGGCCGAAATACGACTACAAACTGGCCTGGATGGAGCGCATGGAAGCGCGGGTCCGCGACCTGATGACCAGCGAAGTGCCGTTGGTTTTTGCCGGTGATTACAACGTCATACCCCAGCCCGAAGACGCCGCCCGCCCCGAGGCATGGCGCGACGACGCGCTGTTTCGCCCCGAGACCCGCGCCGCCTTTCGCCGGTTGAAATCACTCGGGCTTTATGACGCGCTGCGGCTGCGCCACCCCGAGCACGAGATCTATTCCTTCTGGGATTATCAAGCCGGTGCCTGGCCGCGCAATGACGGTATCCGCATCGACCATCTGATGCTGACCGCACAGGCCGCCGACCGTCTGACCGACGCTTGGGTCGAAACCGCACCGCGCGCTTGGGACCGGCCTTCGGACCACACGCCGGTGTGGATTGATCTGGACCTCTAGCGCCAAAAGTGAGGGGGCGTTGCCCCCTCGCCTGGCGGCTCACCCCCAGGATATTTTCGGACAGATGAGCGGGGCCGGTATTAGGGCCAGTATCGGTGGGCTATTAGCGCCCCTGACGCCGTGCCATGAAGGCCAGACGCTCGAACAGATGCACGTCCTGCTCGTTTTTCAACAACGCGCCATGTAGTTTCGGCAGCGCATTTGCCCCGTCACGTTTCAGATCCTCGGGCGTCAGATCCTCGGCCAGCAGCAGTTTCAGCCAGTCGAGCATCTCGCTGGTCGAGGGCTTTTTCTTTAGCCCCGGCGTCTCGCGCAGCTCGAAAAACTGGGTCAGCGCCGCCGACAGCAGCCCCTGTTTGATATCAGGGAAATGCACCTGCACGATCTGTGCCAGCGTCTCGGGGTCGGGGAAGCGGATGAAGTGGAAGAAACAGCGGCGCAGGAAGGCGTCGGGCAGTTCCTTCTCGTTGTTCGAAGTGATGATCACAATCGGCCGGTGACGGGCGCGGATCGTCTCGCCGGTCTCATAGACAAAGAACTCCATCTGGTCGAGTTCTTGCAACAGGTCGTTGGGGAATTCGATATCCGCCTTATCGACCTCGTCAATCAGCAGCACCACGCGTTTCTCGGCCTCAAAGGCCTGCCAGAGTTTGCCCTTGCGGATGTAATTCTTGACGTCATGCACGCCCTCTTCGCCCAACTGGCTGTCGCGCAAGCGGCTGACCGCATCGTATTCATAAAGCCCCTGATGCGCGCGGGTGGTGGATTTGATATTCCACTCGATAATCTCGACACCCAGAGACTGCGCGACCTGCCGCGCCAGTTCGGTTTTACCGGTGCCCGGCTCGCCTTTGACCAGCAAGGGCCGCTCCAGCGTCACCGCGGCATTCACCGCCATCGTCAGATCTTCGGTTGCGATATAGGTTTGGGTCGAGGCAAAGCGCATGAAACGTCCTGTCGGTTGATCGGCGCGCACCCTAGCGGCGGTTGCGAGAACCCGCAAGGCATCGCGCGCGCGGCGGATCAGGCGGGCGGCATTGTGGGGCATGGTTAATGGCGGAGACCCGCGGCGCAAGGGAGATGCGGCGGGCGATGCGGTGCAGGATCAAGGGCGCGAGTTGAGGCGCGAGAATGGTGCTTGCCTGCATCTTAGGCCAAAAATCGCGCGGGCACCCCCAAGCTCTGCCGCAGTTGCAAAGAGCGGTGATATTGCAGGACTATAAGGGGATCGGCAGCGACTCGCGTGCGGTCAAGCCACACCGCCGCCGAGGCTTGCCAGACGCGCATTCCTCCCTGACGCGGGGCGGAATTGACGTAAAGTCACCAGTATCGGCTGCATTAACAGGTCACGCAACTGGAAAATTTACCGAAATCCGCGTGACATTTATTAACTCTTGCGGTAATGCGCCACGCAAGGGGAGCATGGATGGCCGAGAAGTTTGACATCGAAGTGTTTGATGCCGGCCGATCCTGCAAGCAGGGAAGACGACAATGAAACAAGAGACCATTCTGCCAGAAAATTATATCCCGGCCGAATCCGAACCTTTCATGAACGCGCGACAGCTGGAGTATTTCCGCCGCAAATTGCTGATGTGGAAAGAAGAGCTTCTGGAAGGCAGCAAGGAGACGCTGGTCGATCTGGCAAATTCCTCGCGCAATCTGCCCGATGTGGCCGACCGCGCCAGCGAAGAGACCGACCGCTCGCTGGAACTCCGCACCCGTGACCGCCAGCGCAAACTGGTCTCCAAGATCGACGCGGCCCTGCGCCGGATCGAAACCGGTGATTTCGGCTATTGCAATGTCACCGGCGAGCCGATTTCGCTCAAGCGGTTGAACGCGCGGCCGATTGCGACGATGACGCTGGAAGCGCAAGAACGCCATGAGCGCCGCGAACGCGTCCACCGCGACGATTGATCGCCCGAGCCGATGCCCAAGTGAACACCCAAAATTGATGCCAGCCGTTCACGCCAGCAGATAACGCCAGAATACCGCCAGAGATGATGACAATTGACCCGGCCTCGCCTCCGCTAAAGGGGCATAAAGCGCTTGTGCTGGGGGCCGGGGTATCCGGGCTTGCCGTCGCCGTGGCGCTGCGCAAATTCGGCATGGATGTGCATCTGCTGGAACAGGCGGAAAAGATCACCGAGGTCGGGGCCGGTCTGCAAATCAGCCCCAATGGTGTGCGGGTGTTGCAAGCCCTTGGCATTGATCCGACCGAGGTCGGCGACAAGACCCAAGCGGTAGAGTTGCGCGACGCCGCGGGGCGGTTGGTCACGCGGATGGAGATGCCGCAAACCCCCGGGTTTTATCTGTGCCATCGTGCCGATCTGATCGCCGCGCTGGAACGCGCGATGCGCGGCGCCGGCGCGCGTATCCATCTGTTGCAAAAGGTGGATAGGCTGGAGCTGAACGCCTGCGGGGCGCGGGTCCAGACCTGCATCGGCACCGCCCATCACACGCCTTTGGTGATCGGTGCCGACGGGCTGCACTCGGTGCTACGCGCGACGCTGAACGGCGCCGCCGCGCCGATGTTCACCGGACAGGTGGCCTGGCGCGCGGTGATCAAAGGCGATGGCAGGCCGCCGGTGGCGCAGGTCTTCATGGGGCCGGGGCAGCATCTGGTCAGCTATCCGCTGCGCGGCGGCACCCTGCGCAATATCGTTGCGGTGCAGGAACGCCGCGGCTGGGCCGCCGAAGGCTGGCATCATCAGGATGACCCCGCGCATCTGCGCGCCGCCTTCGCCCGCTTTGGCGGGCCGGTGCCGGATTGGCTGCGCGCCATCGACCGGGTCTATCTCTGGGGGCTGTTTCGGCACCCGGTGGCGCGGCGCTGGCATGACGACGCCGGACGCGCGGCGATCCTTGGCGATGCGGCGCATCCGACCCTGCCATTCATGGCACAGGGGGCGAATATGGCGCTCGAGGATGCATGGGCTTTGGCGCGCGCATTGGCTGACTCGCCCGAGGCTCCAGCCACCGCCCTGCAACGCTATAGCGCCGCCCGCGCCCCGCGTACCCGCGCGATTGTGCAGGCGGCGAATAAAAACGCCCGCAGCTACCATCTGCGCGCGCCTTTGGCCCCCGTCGCCCATGGCATCCTGCGTGTGGGCACCAAACTTGCGCCCAATGCGGCGCTACGCCGCTTCGACTGGATTTACAATCACGATGTGACCGCCTGAAGCGCGCCAGCGTCAGGGTATTAGACGCCAGTCACCCCGATCTACCGCCAGCCACCGCACCTCAGGCGCGCGAGTCCGGCCCCAGCGGCAGGATCAGCCGCGCGATCAACCCGCCGAACTCGGGATCAACGCCGCGATCCAACTCCAGCCGCCCGCCATGGCTGCGCATCGCATCGGCGACAATCGCCAGCCCCAGCCCGACTCCGCTGCCGCGACTGGCCCCGCGCGCCGGATCCAGCCGCACGAAAGGCCGCGTCGCCAGCTCATATTGCGCCGGCGAAATCCCCGGCCCGTCATCCTCGACATTCACCGTCACAAACCGCGGCCCGACCTCCAGCGAGACCCGCGCGCGGCTGCCATAGCGCAGCGCATTGCTGATCACATTGTCAAAGGCGCGGGCGAACATCTGCGGCCGCAGCGAGACCAGCGGGCCGCTATAGGGGCCCATCAGTTCCACCGCTTGCCCGCCCCGCCGCGCCTCGGCGGCGCGCTGGCTGACCAAAGCACCCAAATCCGCCACTTCAACCGGCTCCACCACCTCGGTGCGGGCGAACTCCAGAAAACGGTCGATCAGCGCCTCCATCTCGGCGACATCGCTGAGCAGCGCGGCAATCTCGGGGTCATCCTCGAGCATCGACAGCGACAGGCGCATCCGCGTCAGCGGCGTGCGCAGATCATGGCTGACCCCCGACAACAGTAGCGTGCGCTGGTCGATATGGCGCTCGATCCGCTCGCGCATTTGCAAGAACGCATGGCTGGCGGCGCGCACCTCCAAGGCCCCTCCGACCCTGAGCGGCATCAACTGCCCGCGCCCGAACGCCTCGGCAGCGGCGGCCAGATGGCGGATCGGGCGCATCTGGTTCTTCAGATAAATGAAAGAAATCAAGCTCATCACCACGCCGATGGCAAACACCAGCACCAGCAATTGATGCGGGTTGCGCGCGGAAATCCGGCTCAGCGGGACCTGCAGCTGCGCCACCGCCTCGCCATTCGGCAGCCACAGGGTGACAATGCTGCGCTGCAATTCCACCCCCAGCATATCCGGCAGATCCCGCGCCAATTCGCGAATCGCCAGCCGCCCCGAGATGTCATACCACGCGGTCACCACCCGCTGCCCCTGCAGTGGCTCTTGCGGCACCAGCGTGATATCCATCGCCAAAGCCTGCGACAGCCGCAGCGCCGCGGCGGCAGGATCCTCGGCACGCTCGATCTCGGCGGTGATATGGCGCGCCATCAACACGAAATGACCGGTCATCTGCCGCGTCACCCCGTCATAATGGCGCTGGATAAAGGCCACCGATAGCACCAGCATAATCGTCACCACCGGCAGGAACACGATCAGCGCCGCGCGCCAATACAGCCCACGCGGAAAAAACGGTTTGAGGATGCGGCCCAGCATGGCGATACTCTAGGGGCCGTTTTCCCGATTAGCGAGACCCAACATGGCCGAAATCAGCCCCATTTCCCAAGCCGCAACCACCAGCGGCTTTGCCCCCCTGCCCGGCCAGCCACTCACGCTCGAGCCCGGCCTGCGGCTGCTACTCGCGCCCAACCCATCGCCGATGACCGAGCGCGGCACCAACACCTATATTCTGGGCGATACCGAGCTGATGGTGATCGACCCTGGCCCCGCCTCCGAGCCCCATCTCGCGGCGATTCTCGCCGCCGTGCGCCCCGGCCAACAGATCGCGAAAATCATCGTCACCCATTCGCATCTCGACCATTCCCCCGCCGCGCGCCCTTTGTCGCAAGCCACCGGCGCCCCGGTCTATGCCTTCGGCGATTCGCTGGCCGGCCGCTCACCGCGTATGCAGGCGCTCGCAGCGGCAGACATCGGCGGCGGCGAGGGTGTTGATATGGCGTTTCAGCCCGACATCTGCCTGCCCGATGGCGGCGAGGTCGACGCCGGCGGGCACCGGCTGACCGCGCTCCATACGCCCGGCCATCTGGGGAATCACTTATGTTTCCAATGGCGTGACGCGCTGTTCACCGGTGATCACATCATGGAGTGGGCGCCCAGCCTCGTCTCGCCCCCCGACGGAGATCTCACCGATTTCATGGCCAGCCTCACCCGCATCGAAGCCCTCGGCCCGCTGCGCTATTACAGCGGTCACGGCGCGCCGATCGATGACGGCCTCGCTCGCACCCGCGCCCTGCGCGCCCACCGGCTGTCGCGCGAATCGTCGATTGTCTCTGCGGTGCGAAATGGCGCCCGGACCATCGAAGAGATCACCGCCGCGGTCTATTCCGACATCCCGCCAGCCCTCCTGCCCGCCGCCGCGCGCAATGTCCTCGCCCATCTCATCGACCTCGACACCCGCCACGTCCTGCGTTTCACCGGAGCGATTGGTTTGCACGCCCAAGTCGCGCCGGTCCGACCCTCTTTCCAACGATGAAATCGGGCAAAATCAACCTTTTGACAAAAAAGATAAAGAAACCCCTCTTACCCCCTAGACGCCCCCGAACCCCCTTGCTATATCGCCCTCGTGTTCCGGCGTAGCTCAGCGGTAGAGCAGTTGACTGTTAATCAATTGGTCGTAGGTTCGATCCCTACCGCCGGAGCCAAAGATTTCAAGGGCTTAGAGGTCAACGCCTCTAAGCCCTTTTTCTGTTGGGGAAGACTGGGGGAACAGGGGGGATGAGTTGGAAACTGTAGGCAACTCGTTTGGTTGGTTAGATGCGGCGGTAACCTGGCTACCGATCTTGATCTCATCTGGCGCGCTATGGGTCTCATATCTTGCCTATACGCGCAGTGCGCCGCCTACGATGCCGAATGTATGGGCGGAGTTCGGCGGCCGCGGCGAAAAAGGCGCAACCATTAAGCTTGTAGTGAATAATAGAACAGATCTTCCCGTTAGAGTTCAGGGGTATTCTGTGAAAGGATACAAAGCTGCGCCCTATCCATTTCAAAGATTAGAACCCAAACCGGGGCAAGCATGGTTTGCGCAGAGCGGATTCGTCCCACCTGAATGGTTAAAGTTTGTGATCTCAGGAAGCGACGTTCTTCCGGGCAAAGCACTCGAAGAGCGCATTGCAGTTCCCATCATTGACACCAAAGAAAACACAACGCTTTCCATCTGTTTCTCCATTTCGATCAATCGTAGAACAATAAAAACCAAGAAAATCGTGTTTCCGGTCATAATCCCGCCAATGGCGGAAATTAAAAACTCTGAATAATTCATCGCTTAGGCACTCCCCACTAGTCCACCCAACCAGCTTTACCGCCGAATCCGGATCAATTCCGGCCACTTTCGCCTGCGCCATAGCGTCTATAATTGCTTTCAATGCACGCGTGCGCCCGCCGGTGTCATAGGCTTGTGTTGGGGTCTCTACGTCGATCAGGACGGCCCCGCCTAGCTTGGCGCTCGCCCCGCCAACAGTGACTTCCCCTGGTTCACATTGAAAACTATGGCGCCGTCCCGGTCAGGATAGCCGCCACCGGCCCCTGAGATGTTGTCTCAGGGCAAACCGGCGCCGGTCGAGCTGGCGCCGGTCAAACCGGCTCAGGCCGGCTCTGCCGCTGATGGCGTATTCATGGTAAATACCGCGTCACCCAATCCTTTGGGCAGGTCGCCCGCCGGGTTGTCCTGTGGCAGCAGGACCAGTGCATCGCGGATCCCCAGATCCTCAAGCTGCGCCGGGGTGCCGCCGCGGTATTCCAGATGCCCCCGGCCGATGATCCCGATCACCAGCGGCGGATTAGGGCGCGCGCGGGCGTCGGCGATCCGGCAGGCAAAGGCCCGATCCCAGGTCTGCTGTGCGCGCACGAACCGGTCAAAGGCGGGGTCGCTGGCGCTTTTGGCCTTGCGGTCGGGACGCGCGCCGCCGGTGACATCGAACAGATACTGCCGGTAGCGCTGCGTCGCAGGCAGGGCCGGTGTCAGCCCCTCGCGGGCGTCCTCGGGGATCGCCTCCCAGCCCCCCGCGCCGACCTCGCTGACCAGCGCCCGGCGGCAGTTGAGGCCGATCATCTCGATCCGGTGAAGGCGGCAGAAATCGAACAGCGGCATGTAGAGTTCGGGCGCAAAGCCCCAAACCGTGCCCCATTCGGCCTGCGCCAGAAACGCCTCTTCGGTCAACCGTCCAGCCACCCATTCACCGAGGACCGGGTTCAGACGGGCGGGGAACATTTCGAACCCGATCACGATATCTGCGCGATGGGCCAAAAGCCCCGCTGCCACATGCATCTGCCAGCGGTGGTGGTCGGCTTGGTCGTGGCGCTCGCCCAGCAACACCACCGGCGCGGCGGCGGCGCGCGCCATCATCTCGGGGTGCGCTATGGTTTCGCCGCTGTCAGGCAGGGTCCAGGGTCCGGGGGTCATGCGCTTTTCCTTTCTTCATCATAGCCGATGTGGATCTCGTAATCCGGTTGCAGCCCCACCGGTGGCCGATGGGCCACGCAGAGGATCGTGCTGCGCGGCAATTCGCGGCGCAAGAGGTCGAGAAGCTCGGCCTCGGAGGCGGGATCGAGAGCGCTCGTCGCCTCGTCGATCAGCAGCCATTCGGGTTGCAACAACACCGCGCGGGCCAAGGCAAGCCGCTGGCGTTCGCCAACAGACAGTCCCTGCAAGGCCTCGGGTCCGTCAGTTTGCGGGATCCGCCCCGCCAGTCCGACACGCCGCAGCACATCCTCAAGCTGCGCAGGGTCATAGTCCGAGGGCGCGTGCGGATAGGTCAGGGTCTGCAGCATCCCGTCGGCAAAGGCCAAGGGCACCTGCGGCAGGGCCATCATCGGTGCGTCAGGCAGCTCCAGAGTGCCGACACCGTAAGGCCAGACGCCGCGCAGAGCCGACAGCAGCGTTGTCTTGCCCTGCCCCGACGCGCCGCGCAGCCAGACGCGCTGGCCGGGGCTGATCACCATGTCGGGCACCGGCGCCAGCGCCACACCAAGCGGGGTATAAAGCTGCAGCCCCTCGCTGCGCAGCCCGGCCTCGCTGGTCCGGCGCTCGAGTGCGCGCGGCACATCGGGCACCGGATCGGGCGCGCGGGCCGCCCTGAACAGCCCTTCGAGACGTTCGGAGACAGCGACAAAGCGGGCCAGCCGTTCGTAGCGAAAGATGAACCAGCTCAGCGTGTTGGTCACCCGCGAAAACGCCCCGGCCATCTGCATCAGCCCGCCCAGCGTCACCGCGCCGCCGAAATAGGCCGGCAGCGCCAGAAAGGTCGGGATGCGCAGGACCGAGCGGTAATAGGGCGTCACAAAAAGCCCCATGATGAACTCTTGTCCGATCAGACGCCGCCAATTCGTGCGCACCGCATGAAAACGCTCATCAAGCCGCCGACGTTCCGCACCCTCGCCGCCGGATTGCGCAATCTCGTCAGCCCGGTCACGCACCTGCACCAATGCATGGCGGAAATCGGCCTCGCGGCGTTCCTGCCGGAAAGACAGGTTCTTGATCGGACGGCCCAGAAAATGGGTGATCAGGCTGGATCCAAAGACATAGACGAAGGCCGCCCAGACCATATAGCGCGGGATTTCCGCGTCGATGCCGATGAAATCCAGCGGCAGGGGGAAGTTCGACAGGTTCCACAGCACCGCCAGATAGGTCACCAGAGAGACCACGCGGGTGATCAGATCAATGCTGAAGCTCAGCAGATACTCGATGAACCGGTTGCAATCCTCGGCGATCCGCTGGTCGGGGTTTTCAACCGGGTTGGCGCTTAAACCAGGCCGCAGATGCCAATAGGCGCCGCCATCGAGCCACAGGGCGAGCGCCCGGTCGGTCAGGTTCTGGCGCCAGTTGATCCGCAGCCATTTGGTCAGCCACGACCCGATGAGGGTGGTCACCGACATCACGCCGACAATGATGCCGAAGATACCGACCTGCCTGAGGGCTTCGGCGGCATCCATCTGCTCAAGCGCGTCATAGAAGGCTTTGGACCAGTTGATCATCTGGACCGACAGCCAGATACCGACGAATTCCAGCGTCAGGATCAATGCGAAAAGCCCGAGCCCCTTCCAGGCCCCGGGCCCTGAGGCGGCCAGCCAGGCCAGCCACCCCAGTCGTTTCAAGATTGCGCGCATCTGATCAGAACCTCGACGCAAGTTGCAAGGTGAACACGCGGTCCGGCCCCATATGCAGGTCCAGCGGGTTCTGACGCGCCACGGCCTCGGACGGGGTCGTCGTCACACCGATTGCCGAGTCCTGATAATAGGCCGTGTCCAACAGGTTGGTGACGCCAAAGCTCAATATCGCCGTATCGGTCAAATCGTAGCGCACGAACAGGTCCAGCAGCGCATAGCCGCCGGGACGGAAGCCGGTCGCCGAGGAGGTCTCGGACACACCGCCCGCAAAGCGCGAATAGAGATCAACCGCCAGCGGCCGGCTCTGGGATTCCCAGTTCAGGCCGATGACCCCGCTGAGCGGACGCAGGTTGACCGGAGTCTCCGCCGAGGTCGGCGTGGCGCGCTGGACACCCTCTTGGTAGTTCAGCGACGTGGTGAAGGTCAGCGCGTCGTTGATCTGCATTTCACCGGCCAGTTCAAAACCCCAGACCTCCCGCTCCGAGATATTGCGATAGGTGTAATCACTGGTGCCCGGCGGGTTATAGAACGACTGGATAAAGTCGGAATAATCGGCGCGGAACAGGCTGGCCGACACGAACCCGCGGTCGAATTCACCCCGCGCGCCGATTTCGAAGTTATTGACATATTCCGGGCGCAGATCAGGCGCCGGAATCAGGTTGAACCATGCCCCCGGCAGCGAGGTATAGAGCTGTTGCGCGGTCGGCATCTTGAAGCCCTGACTGGCATTCGCCCATAGGGTCCAGTTGTCGTTCAGATGCGCCCGTGCCCCCAGCGCCGCCAGCAAAGCGCTGTCGTCGCGCCGCTGCGGCTCAGAGCCGGGAACGACCGAATAATCGGCATTAGGCCGCGGGTCGATCGCATAGGTTGCATAGCGCAGACCCGGGGTCAGTTCGAACCGTCCGCCGCCAAACTCGATCCGGTCCTGAACATAAATGTCGCTGCGCCGCGTCGTTGCATTGGCGAAGTTAAAGCCACCTGCGACGGTGGTCACATCCGAGCCGGTGACCATATTCTGCACCCGCGTCATACGCTCGTAATCGGTATAGGTCATATCACCATCAAAGCCGAAAACCAGCTCGTGATCGGTGGCACCCAGCGAAAACCGCCGGTGGGCCTGAATGTCGAGTTCGAAGAAATCCTCGTCATAGGCCAGTGAATCCCAGCTCACTTCGGTCTCGCCCGATGCGTTGTTATAGCGCCGCTCACCAGTGCGGAGATAGCTGTGCGGCACATAGCCAAAACTCGTGGTCAGCGCGTCGACAATGCCACTCTCGGGCGTCCACTCGTGCTCCAGCGCAAACCGGTTGCGGCGCAGGATCTGCCGGCGGTCATCCGAAGTGACATAGGTTCCCGAGGCGGTCGGATCGCCGAGGTTCTGGTTGAACGCAACATCGGTGACCCGACGCATCAGATCGGCGGTAAAGCTGAAGCGATGCTCGGTTGTCGGGCGGAATTCGGCGCGGAACAGCGCGTGATCGGTCTCGATATCGGTCGGGTCGAACGCGTTACAGGGCGTTGCACCGGCCGCAAGATCACGCGGGCAGCCGCCATGAATATCGCTATAAAGACCGCCATTCGCTGCGGCGTTGCTCAACTCCGGCTCGTTGGCCTCGATATGCGAATAGCCGACCAGAACCGACAGCTGGTCCGAGAGACGCTGCGCAAAGCTGACGGTGCCGGTGCGGGTATTGGTGAAACTGTCATAGCTGGTGCGCATCTCACCGCCCCGTTCGCCACCTTCAAGCAGATCCTCCGGCGCGATCGTCTGCAGGGCGACAACGCCGCCCAGAGCATCGGCGCCCCAGGTCACCGAGGCCGGGCCGCGGACCACTTCGGCCTGCCGCACAAAGCTGAAATCAAGATAGTCGCGGGTGCCGTCGATGATCGCTTCGGCAACACGCGATCCATCGACCAGCGTCAGCACCCGGTTACCGCCGACGCCGCGCATGCTGAAGCCGCCGAAATCATTGAACGGCTGGGCTGCGTTGATCTGGCGGTTGACGGTCAGGCCGGGCACATAGCGGGCCATCTGCTGCATGTCGGTGACCCCCTGCTCCTGCAGGTCTTCACCGTCGATGACGGTGACGGTCGCGGGCACATCCAGCACCGGTCGCGGCAGACGGCCGGCAAAGAAGGTGATGCGGCCAAGCATCCGGTGCAGCAACCCTGCGGTTTCCGCAGTGTCTTCGGTCAGCAGCAGTTGTTCATCGGCGTCATCGACCGCCTGGGCCGACGCCGGTTGCGCCAGCGAGAGCAAAGCGATCCCGCCAGCACTGGCGAGCAAACGCGCGCGCATGGAGAATGAGTGACGCATAACGTCCTCCTGTAGGCCGCTGAGATGCGGCGGTTTTTTAGGATGAAGCTGGCAGATTGCTCGCGGTGGCGGCAGACGGCGGGTGCCGTCAGTCCGTTGCGGTCGTGGCGCGCGTCCAATACGCGGTCACATGGGTCTCGTCGCGGGTCATGCCCAAATCGTCGCGCAAATAGGCACGGACCGTCTGGCACTGGGATTTCTCAGAGGCGAACCAGATAAAGCGCGAGGTTTCGGGGATCTTCAGCCCCCGCATGGCATCGAGCAGCGGCTCACCCTTGCCGGTGATCCATTCGACCTCGACACCCGCTGGCGCGGTCAGGTCCTGCCGGTCGCGCAGGTCCTGCAGATGCACAAACGCCTTTCCTCGGGTGTCGGCCGGAAGGGTCTCAAGATGCCGGGCGATGGCGGGCAGAGCCGTCTCATCGCCAAAAAGCGCCACCCAGTCGCAGGCAGGCAGGGATTTGCCGATTGGCCCCATGGTGCCGATCACCTCTCCCGGTGCGGCGGTTTCGCTCCACTCGGTGACGCGACCGCCGTCATGCAGGAAGATATCAACATCCCCGATGCCCGCCGCCGGATCAATCATGCGGAACGTATAGACCGGACGGTGAAGGGCATCATCGCCCTCGGGCCAGATCTGGCGGCCATTGTCATCCAGCCAGGGCCAGATCGGCGCCCGATCCCGCGGCGGAATAAGCAGACGGACATGCAGTGCGCTGTCCTCCAGATCGCGGAACCCGTCACTGCGCAGACGGACCCGGCGAAACCCTGGCGAGACCTGCTCGACATGGACCACTTGCGCGACTTTCAGGTTCGGCGAGTGACGGTCCGGCCAGCTCCGGCTCCACTCTGGCGCCAGCGCGACGTTGTGATGGCTCGACAGGCCAAGCACGATCTGCTGCAGCCGGAACAGCCCGGTGTCGTCTTCTGCGGTGATGACAATCTTCGCGCCGGGATCAGCCGCACCGACGCTTAGGGTGCCACCGAACAGCGACAGGGTTACCGTCTCGGCACTCTCGAACGAGGCGATGCCGTTCTCATTGGCGATTTTGCGCAAAAGTTCCTGCACAGCCTGTGCTTCGGCCCGCGGATCAAGACCGCCAAGGACCAAATGCGAATCGACACCGGCATCAAGCCGATCAATTGTCTGGAGTTTCAACACGAGTGCTCCGCTCAGAAGGTGAAAACATCTGTCTGGCGGGCAATGAATGCTGATTCGCTGGATTGGAGGTCTTATGAACAAGTCTCCGTGATCTTTCAAGATCGAACCCCGCAGACAAATCGGATAGCGGAGTCTGTGTCACAGGAGCCTTTTTCGTCACAGAGGCCTGTTCCGACGGGCTCAGGAACCCCTCCCTTGGTGAGTGTAGCAAGGCGCCATGGCCTCACCAGAGAACGACCCGCTGCGCGCTCAGGCAACCGGAGCCAAGCGACACCCCAACCCAAAGCCAGCGTCACATATCTACGTCGCAGACTTAGCGCCCATCTCAAAAACAGCGCGCTGCAAGCCATCATCGCCCGACGCTTTCGGACACCCCGAAGGGATTTCGCAATGACACAGGCTTTCGCAATCTGATCGCGGCGGAGTATCGGCAGGTTCCCAACGAAACGTCGCAAACTGGCGTTTTGCTTGACACATGGCCCGAATCATAACTATTAAAGTTACATGAAACGAGACAGTCGCCTCTCCTTGGTCTTGCATGCTCTCCTCCATATGGCAGAGCGTGATGACCCGATGACCTCTGACGATCTTGCCACCTGCCTGATGACCAACCCCGTTGTGGTGCGGCGGACGATGGCGTTCCTGCGGGAGGCCGGTATCGTAGCCTCGGCGCGGGGTCATGCGGGGGGCTGGCGTATCACTGCCGACCTGTCGACGGTTTCGCTGCGCCAATTGCATGATGCTTTGGGAGAGCCCGCGATTTTCGCTGTGGGACATCGCAACGCGGCACCCGCCTGTCTTGTCGAACAGGCCGTCAATGCCGCTCTGGATCAAACCTTTGCCGAAGCCGAGGCCCTGCTTTTGGCGCGCTTTGGCGAGATCACCCTAGCCGACCTTTCTGCGGATTTCGCTCTGCGATACGCCGCGCTTGTTCAACAGAAAGAGCCCTGAATGATCTACGATGTCATTGTCATCGGCGGAAGCTATGCGGGCATGTCGGCGTCCCTCCAGCTTCTGCGTGCGCGTAGGTCCGTGCTCGTGATCGACGCTGGCAACAGGCGCAACCGCATGGCACGCCAGTCTCACGGGTTTCTCGGTCAGGACGGCACCGACCCCGCCTCCATCGCCAAGGAGGCCCGCCAGCAGCTAGAGGCCTATCCCACGCTGACTTGGGTTGACGGCGAGGCCGTCGCCGTTAACGGAGAGTATGACGCCTTCGACGTGGCCATCGCCGATGGCCAAACCCACCACGGTCGCCGCCTCCTCTTTGCCACCGGCGTCACCGACCACCTGCCAAATATCGACGGGCTGGAGGAGCGTTGGGGGCGGTCTGTCTTCCATTGCCCCTATTGTCATGGCTACGAACTGGACGCAGGCCGCATCGGCGTCATCGCGACCGGTCCGATGTCAGCGCATCAGGCCGAGTTGCTGAGCGAATGGGGCACGGTGACGTTGTTCACCAATGGCGCCCTGACGCTCGAGCCTGCAGCCCGGCAGGCCCTTGAACAGAAAGCCATCACCATTGAAGACACAGCCATCCGCGCCCTTTCGGGTGAGGCAGATGTGCAGTTGAGGGGTGGCCGCACCCTCTCCTTTGCCGGCCTCTTTGTGGCGCCGACCGTCACCCCCTCCAGTTCATTGCCCGCCAATCTGGGATGCTCCATGGCACAAGGCCCGATCGGGCAGATGATCGCGGTCGAAGGGTCAAAGGAAACCACGGTGCGCGGTGTATATGCCTGCGGTGACGCAGCGATGATGCCGCATTCCGTGTCCCTTGCCGTTGGTGACGGTGCCATGGCGGGCATGCAGCTGCATCGATCTCTGATCTGGCCGGATATCCATCCGTGACTCAGAGCGGCAAAAGCAATCATGCGTTCACCCGCGATACCAGCGACTATGCAGCAAGGACCGAGCGGCTGGTTCCCGGCCTATATGACGTTTACCGCATGGCCGGGGTTCTGCTGGCCGAATGCGTATCGCCATCTGGCCGCGTTTTGGTCTTGGGGGCTGGCGGCGGCTTGGAGTTGAACGCCTTCTTAGAGATGCAGCCCGGATGGCATTTTGACGGTATCGACCCTTCGGCAGAGATGCTCAATCAGGCGCGTGTCACGCTCGGCGATCACTCTCAGCGCGTGTCCTTCACCCAAGGCTATATCGACGATGCGCCGGACGGCCCTTTTGACGGCGCGACCTGTTTGCTGACGCTGCATTTTCTGCCCCAAGATGAGCGCCTGCACACCCTGCAACAGATCGCGCGTCGCTTGCGATCGGGGGCGCCGCTGGTGGTGATGCACCATAGCGTCCCCGAGGGCGCGGATCGGGATATGTGGCTGCGCCGGAACGCGGCAATGATGATCTCCCATGGCATGCCCCGGCAACAGGCGGCACAGAGCGTTGAAACCTTCAACACCCGCCTGCCGATCCTGGCACCGCAACAGGACCAAGCCCTTTTGGCCGCGGCAGGGTTCACCGATATTCAGCTCTTCTATGCCGCCTTCACCTTCAAGGGCTGGGTTGGCTACCGGAGTTGATCGTTCAGACCCAATTGCTTCAAAGCACGATCCCGGGGGCGTGCAGGCCCTGTGGCGAAAGGGTGAAGATCTCGCACCCCTCAGACGTCACGCCAATCGAATGTTCAAACTGCGCCGAGAGGGACCGGTCCCGCGTCACCGCGGTCCAGTCGTCCGCCAGCATCTTCACGCCGGCGCCCCCCAGATTGATCATCGGTTCGACGGTGAAGATCATACCCGCCCGCAATTCCGGCCCGGTGCCAGCCTTGCCGAAATTCAAGACATCGGGGGAATCGTGAAACACCTGCCCGATGCCGTGGCCGCAAAACTCGCGGACAACCGAACAGCGCTGGGAGTGTGCATAGCTCTGGATCGCATGACCGATATCCCCCAGATGCGCGCCGGGTCGCACCGCCCTGATCCCCCGCATCATCGCCTCATGCGCGATCTGGATCAGCCGTTCCGCCGCGCGTTTTGGCTTTCCCACCGCATACATCCGGCTTGAATCCCCATGCCACCCGTCATGGATCAGGGTGACATCGACATTCACGATATCGCCGTCGCGCAGCCTCTTGTCAGTCGGAAAACCGTGGCAGACCACGTGGTTCACCGATGTGCAGCAGGCGTATTGATAACCTTTGTAGCCCAGCGTTGCGGGCCTGGCATCATGCGCAGACGCAAACTCCAGAACGAAGGCGTTGATCTCGGCCAAAGCGGTGCCATGGCGAATAAGATCGGACACACCGTCGAGGCATCTGGCCGTCAGGGCACCCGCGCGGCGCATTCCCTCAAAGGCGTCCGGCCCGTAAAGCTTGATGGATTCGGTTCGACGGGCATCCTCTGCCCGTGGTGCGCGTGGCACGTTGATATAGCCGCCCATCATAAACCCTTCTGCGTATTACAAACTGCAGCCAGAGAGGTCCGATTGACCGGCAGCCAGTCCCGATATATACGAATCATATATGTTTCGTATAACAACACGCAGGAGAGGCGTCGATGGGCATCGTGAAAATCGGGGACGACCTGCATGAGGAACTGCGCAAGTCCAGTTCGGTCATGTGCCGTTCGATCAATGCGCAGGCCGAATTCTGGATCAAGGTCGGCATGCTTGCCGAAGCAAATCCGAGCCTGTCCTTTCGGCAGATCATGGCGCAGCAACTCAAGAGTGCCGATGTGCAGACACCGCAGATTGAAACCGCCTGAAACCTGCCCTTGCCGGTTGCCAGCGGTATGCCTCGCATAGGCGCCGGTGGCCCATTGCTCGATCTGGTAAACCCCTCCATCTGCATTAGCACGATACCACCCGCCGCCAGCATGACCGGATCGCGCCCGGAGACCCTCTGCCGCCCCTGCCCCTCAACCATCGTGCCATAAAGTAGGCCAGCCGCTCTCAACGCCGGTTTCATCGCGCAACGCCTTATGGCATCGAGGCGCAGGGCAGAATCCGGGAGCTATTTCATGACGTCGGACACAGAAACGATGGCAGCTGACAAGCCGATGCCACAAGGGACAGCGGGCGAGGTTTTTCGCGCCTTCTTGAAGCTGGGCCTGACCTCATTCGGTGGCCCCATCGCGCATCTAGGCTATTTCCGCGATGAGTTGGTCACCCGCCGGAAATGGATTGATGAGGCGGGTTACGCCGATCTTGTCGCCCTGTGTCAGTTCCTTCCCGGCCCCGCGAGCAGTCAGGTCGGGTTCGCGCTTGGCTTATTGCGGGGCGGCCCCCTTGGTGCATTGGCCGCATGGGCAGCCTTCACCCTGCCCTCGGCGCTGCTTTTGGTGCTCTTCGCCTTCGGCGCTGCTGCCTTTGAGGGGCCGGTTGGCGAGGGGCTGATCCACGGCCTCAAGGTGGTGGCGGTTGCCGTTGTTGCACAGGCCGTCTGGGGGATGGCGCGCAGCCTAACGCCTGACCGCGCGCGGGCAAGCATCGCGCTTGCAGCCCTGCTGATCGTGATCTTCGCGGCGGGCTCTATCGGGCAAGTCGCCGCGATCCTCATTGGGGGGATCGCGGGTCTCTGGCTATGCCGCGCGGCCCCTGATCCCGCAATCGGACAGCTGACATTTCGCGTATCAAAACGCCTGGGGGCGATCTCGCTGGCGCTCTTTGCCCTGCTCTTGCTCCTCTTGCCCCTTGCTGCCGGAGTGTCACAGGGTCTTGCCCTGTTTGACGCTTTCTACCGCGCAGGATCGCTTGTTTTCGGCGGCGGTCATGTCGTGCTGCCGCTTTTGCAGGCCGAAGTCGTGGCGTCAGGCGCGGTCAGCAATGACGCGTTCCTGTCTGGATACGGCATGGCGCAGGCCGTGCCGGGACCGCTATTCACCTTCGCTGCCTATCTCGGTGCGGTCACACCTGTTGCGAAGGGTTTCATTGGGGCCTCCATCGCACTTATCGCGATCTTCCTTCCCGGCTTTCTGCTCTTGGTTGGCACATTGCCCTTCTGGGATGCCTTCCGGTCGCGCCCTCGCGCACAGGCCGCGATGCGCGGTGCCAACGCCGCCGTGGTGGGGATTCTGGGCGCCGCGCTCTATGATCCCGTGTGGACGAGCGCCATTCTAACGCCCTATGATTTCGCCCTCGGCCTGACCGGCTTTGTCCTGCTCACGGTCTGGAAGGCACCGCCCTGGACCATCGTTGTGCTGATCGCATCTGGCGGCGTCATTCTCGGCCTGATGTGAGCATGAAAATCCGCCGGGCGCCCGGAATTACCTCCCCATCAAAGCGGCATCAAAGGGATATTGCGTGAGGTTTTCATAGCCATCTTCGGTGATCAGTACCTGATCTTCCAGCTTGATGGTGAAACTCCCGCCGACCTCGCCCACTGCTGCCTCAACGCAAAGCGCCATTCCCGCCTCCAGCGGATAGTCAAAAGCCCCCACAACCGCCTTATCGGGATAGGCAACCAAGGGCCATTCATCACACAAGCCAACCCCGTGCATCAGGCAGCTATATTTCTGCGCCTGAAACCTGTCATCCAGCCGGTGGGCATTGGCGGTCAACTCGGGGATCATGACACCCGGTTTCAGCATCTCCATATTGGTCATGATATGCTCATGCGCATGCTGCATCGCATAGATCATATCCG
Organism: Pararhodobacter oceanensis; assembly: GCF_003076755.1. GTDB lineage: Bacteria > Pseudomonadota > Alphaproteobacteria > Rhodobacterales > Rhodobacteraceae > Pararhodobacter > Pararhodobacter oceanensis. Next base: position 70,520 of record NZ_QDKM01000011.1, on the reverse strand, counting down.
CCGGCGGCTTTTGATCACCAATCCACCAACTGCGCGAGATATCAACACAGATGCCATAGGGGCCGATCAAATCGGTATCAAAGCTGATGATCTCGTTGGGTCGGGTGATCCTTGGCCCGCATTCCTGAAACCATGGATTTGTGCGTTGCCCCGACGACAGCAACCTCGTCTCGATCCATTCGCCCCCTCGATTGATGTTCTCGGCGTGGAGAATGGCCCAGATTTCATCCTCTGATGTTTCGCCATTGCCAACATGCGCGCGGGCGAAATCTTCCATCGCCTTGACGCTGGTCTCGCAGGCATGAGAGGCGCAGCGCATCGCCAGAATCTCGTCGGGGCCTTTGATGGATCTGGATTTTTCGGTGACCTCTTCACCGTCCTTGATCTCGAACCCCTGCGCCCTTAGCGCGGTCAAACCGTGCAGCATGATCTTGTCGACCGCGAGTTTCTTTTGATTGGGCGCATGATCCTTAAGCAGCCCGCGCACCTCATTGGCGAAGACATCGGCGGCCAGATCAATTTTGTCGCCACGACCAAAATAGAATAAATCGGCGCCCGAGCGTTGTTCGGCGACCAATGGATTGAAGGTGCTCAGAAAGGGCGCGTTTTTATAGTCCCAGATGACCATGTAACCGTCCGCACAAAGCAACACCGCGCGGAACGGGTTATGCATGTTCCAAAGCTGCATATTGGTGGAATCCGTGGCATAGCGGATGTTGAGCGGATCAAACATAAGAAGCCCCGCGTAACCGCGATCAACGATGTGCTTGGTCAGGCGCGCGTGCCGATAGCTGCGCATTTTCGCAAGATCGGGGAGCGTCAGATCGGCCCCCTCCCACTCGCGCATCGCAAGTTGGGTCGGGCCGATTTCAATCCGGTCCTGATCATTGGGCGTGCCATCGCCCAGCGTCGCACCGCGGGTGGGATCAATTTTGCGGCTGTCTCGGTGATGCTGCTGCATGGGTGGCCCTCCGTCATCTGGAGACACCATGCATAGTTTTTGCGCATGGGCGCGTCTGTTTGCGACCTATAGGCGAGTCGTTTAATTTGATGGCGTAAAGATTCTGCGTCTTGCGTTATGAGACCGAGGCAGGCTCATTGTTCAGGCCAGAAGCCATGCGATCTACGAGTTTTACTTTGACATAGAGACCGCGGTTGGCACCCCTATTCCAAGCAGGGCGCGGCGCGCGCATGGCTGCGCCCTACCGGCTTTTGTCGCTCGTGCGCAGGCGGCTCATTGTGACGGGTGTGACGCCCAGATAGGAGGCAATCAACGTATGGGGAAAGATGTCTTCATAGCCCGGATATGTCTGACGAAACCAAGCAAGCCGCTCAGCACCACCCAGTGCGGCAAGACACCACTCGCGATCCACCTTCCGGCTCAATGCCTCCCGCAGAATACCATTGGCCCAATTGCGGACCGGTTCCGCCAAAATCATCCGATTTGTAAGCTCGTCACTGTCAATCCGTGCCAGCACGGAATCACTCATGGCCACAATGGATACAAGCGACAAGCCGTCGCGTGTTCGGGCAATATTTGGCGTTACAACACAGGGACCGACATAAAAACCCACGCAGATCTCTTTGCCGTCCTGATCACAGATACTACTCGCCAGACACCCATTTAAAAGGATGAATTCACCTGTCTCGGGGAATTCCTGGCGGGTGAGATACGCCCCTTTTGCCAAGCGCTGCCCCGTCCAACCAGATGCAAACTCATCCGCGCAAGCCACGTCCGGCAGGTCGGGCGACTGCATCAGGAATGTCCGTAAATCCATCTTCGCGGGCCTTATCAAATGATAATGCGGGGGTATCCCGCTGCGGGCATATGTGGCACAGATCAAGGAGGTTACAAAATGACGAACAGATTTCTGTCCAGACACATGGGAATGCTTGCGGTTGGTTCAGCTGTGGTTGCTGCGTCTATCTATACGCTGATGATAAGCGTCACCCTTGCCCATATCCAAGCGGTTTCGGGGCAGATCCCCTTCGACATGCGCCCCACCGGCTATGGCCCGGCTGAAGCCGCGGCGCTTCTTGACGCGCTAGGAGCGGACGGTCGCAGCTATTACATCATTCGCCAGATCGCTCTGGACACCATCTATCCGGCAATGCTCGCGCTGACACTGGTTTCCGCGATCTGCTGGCTGGGACAACGCCTGCAAAACCGGACGCTGGTCCGCTTTGGCATCGCCTTGTCGATTGCTGCCGCGCTGTTCGATTATCTCGAGAACCTCGGGATCGTCGCGATGATCTGGAGCTGGCCAGAGGTGTCTGCTCCCTTGGTCTATGCCGCCAGCTCGGCGTCGATACTCAAGTCCGTTCTGACAACCTTGGCCGTGATCTCGGTCCTGTTGACGGGATTTAACCGGATCCGGCTATCAAAAGCCGGGTTTCATCCATAGTTGGGAACCGGTCGCTTCGTCCCGCCTTGCGGCCCTTAGCGACGGTCACGCCACAGAAAACCGCCGCCTGTATTCGCCCGCGCTGACCCCGCAGACCGAGCGGAACAGGCGGCTGAAACCCGAGACATCGGTATAGCCGACCGCCCAGCAGATTTCGCTGACCGGCAGTGTCGTGCGCTCCAGAAGACCGCGCGCCTTTTCAATCCGCAGTTCCTGAATGTAGCGGCTCACTGGCAGCCCCGTGGCGAGGGTAAAGCGGCGCTGGAACGTGCGTTCACTCATTGCGGCTTTGGTCGCCAGAGTGGCGAGCGTTAGGTCCGATGTGGCGTTCTTTTCCACCCAGCGCTGGATGTCGCGAATGGCGGCGTCGCCATGATCCAAGCGCGGGCGGAAGCTGCGATAGTTGCGCTGCTCGCGCCCTTGGGGGTCGATCAACATATGGCGGCAGCTGCGCAAGACCACCTCCGCCCCCAGCCAGCGGCGCACAAGGAACAGCCCCAGATCGACCCAGGCCATGACCCCGCCTGCAGTCACAATGTCATGGTCATCAATCAGCAGATGCTCGGGGTGCAGATCAGCGCGCGGAAAGGCGGCGCGAAACTCCGCCTCCAGCGCCCAATGGGTGGTCACCGGTCGGCCATCCAGCGCACCGGCATGGCCCAGCCAGAACGCGCCCGCGCAGGCCCCCATGACAACGACCATCGCCGCCCTGCTCGTTTTTCTGTTTCCGCTCGCCTACAGCCCCGGGCCCGGCAATATGTTCTTCGCGGCAAATGGCGCGCGCTTCGGGATGAAAGCGACCATGCCGGCCAATATGGGCTATCACATGGCCACATGGATCGTGACCGCCGCCATCGGCTTTGGCGCTTTGGCGCTTTGGCGGCTGTTGCTGTCTGGATGGCATTCGGCTGAGCCATGCCTCACGTTCTTGCCCAAACCCCCATCTGAGCAACAAGGCAGGTCAGCCTCCCGACATAGGGCGCTGCTCCGAGCCTCAAGACGTGTCACGGCCTACACTTAGCGTCCAAGCGCATACCTAGTCATCGTTCAAAACGATGCGCCTGCGTCACCGGCAGCCTCGGCCCTAAGCCTTTTTGATGCGGCCCCGGGTGCGGCCCCCCAAACGGCGATCCAGCGATAGAAAATTGGCGTCAAAAACAGCGTGAATACCGTCGCAAAGCCAAGCCCGCCGACGATCACCCAGCCGACAGCAATACGTGCTTCGGCACCGGCGCCGGATGTCAGGATCAGCGGCAGCCCCCCAAAGACGGTGGACACCATGGTCATCATCACCGGCCGGATCCGCAGCCGGAGCGCGTTGCGAATGGCGCTGTCGATATCTTCCCCCGCCTCGCGCAACTGGTTGGCGAATTCAACGATCAGGATCCCGTTCTTGGCCATCACCCCGATCAGCATGACCAGCCCGATCTGGCTGTAGTAATTCAACGATCCGCCGGTCAGCGAAATCGCCAGCAGCGCCGCTGCAAGGCCAAAGGGAACCGTCATCATGATGACGACGGCGCTTGCAAAACTCTCGAACTGCGCCGCCAGAACCAGCAGCACGACGAGCAAAGCCACGCCGAAGACGGCATACATTCCGGCGGCTGTGTCATCCAGCGTCGCGGCCTCGCCGGTAAAGATGATGCCCATGTCGTCGGGCAAAACTTCGTCTGCGATGGTCAAAAGTTGATCCATCGCCGTCGACAAATCCACGCCCTCGCCCAGATTGGCCTGCATCGACACGGCCAGTGATCCGCCGAGGCGTTCAATCTGCGCTTCGCTGGCAACCGTTTGCAGCGAGGCGACGGCTGACAATGGCACATAGGCCCCGCTATCAAGGCGGATCGACATCGACGCGATATCAGAGGGATCGTCGATCGGCGGGCCGCCGGGCACCACATTCACGTCGATTTCGGTATCCTCGGAAAATACACTGACCGGAACATCGCCTTGCACCAAGGCCCGCACGAGGCTGGTGACATCCGCGCTGTTCAACCCCATGTCGCGCGCGGCTGCCGCATCCACGGTGACCTCCAGTTGCGCAACGACGCTATCATTTGACAGTTGCGGGTTCAGGAAAATCTCGTCCTGCGCCATCGCCGCAACCAGCGTGTCCGCCGCCTCGGTCATGTTTTCAAGGTTGGTGCCGGTGATCGCAAAGCCAAGACCGCTGCCTGCGCCGCGAATATTCAGGCTGTTGGTCGATCTTGCGCTGACCTGCACACCGGGCACCGACGACAACCGGCCGCTGATCTGGCCGATCAGCTCTTGCTGCGTATAGTCACGCTGGGCCCAGTCGGGCAGGCGCACAACAATAAACGCGCTGGTGCCGCCGCCCACACCGATGATGCTTTGCACCGCGTCAATCTGGCCGTTTTCCAGATATGGCGTGAGGATTTCCTCGACCTGAACGATCTGCGCATCAAGGTAGTCAACCGTCGTATCCGATGCGCCGCGCGCCTGAATAAGGAAAAACCCGCGGTCTTCCTCCGGTGTCACCGTCGACGGTAGCGTCATCGCGGCACCGCCTGCAATCATCGCAAACCCAAGCGCCACCGCAAGCACCAGCATCGGCGTTCGGATCGCAAAATCCATCACCCGGTCAAAGGTTTGCGCAAGCCGGCTTGGCTTTGCCTCCGCGCCCTTAATCTGGGTCTTTCCCGGGTCCAGCAAGGCGGCCAAGACCGGCGCAAGGGTGAGAGCGGTGATTGACGACAATGTCACCGCAAAGGCCAGCACAAAGCCGAATTCCGAGAACACACCCCCCGCCTGCCCCGGCAGGAAGGAAATCGGGATGAACACGGCGGCCAGCGTGGCTGTCGTCGAGATGACGGCAAAGAACACTTCGTTCGTTCCCGACGCGGCGGCGGCAAAGACCCCCAGTCCCGATTTGCGTTTGCGGACGATATTCTCGATCACCACAATCGCGTCATCCACCACCATCCCTGTGGCCAGAACCAGCGCCAGCAGGCTGATGGTGTTGACCGAAAACCCCGTCAGCCAGACCGCGGCTAATGTGCCGATCAACGCCACCGGAATGGTGATCGCAGGGATCAGCGTCGCGCGGGGTGAGCGCAGGAACAAGAAGATCACCGCAATCACGATCGCAGTCGCCAGCAGTATGGATTTCACCACCTCGTTGATCGAGCCTTCGATGAATATCCCGTCGTCCGATGTCACCAAAAGCTGCACGTCACCGGGCAATTGCGCGCGCAACTCTTCGAGAGCCACGCTCACATCGCGAGAGATTTCAAGCGTATTGCCCACCGATTGCCGCGTAATATCAAGACCGACGGCGGTTTCGCCATTCACCCGTGTATAGACGCTTGTGTCTTCGGGGATCAGTTGGACAAAGGCCACATCGGCGATTTGCGTGGTGGCGTTAACCGGCAGCGAGTTGACGGTTTCAACCGTGACATCTGCGTTGCCGACCCGCAAAGCAAGGGTCCGGGTTTCCGACGAAAGCGACCCCAATGCGGTATCGTCGCGCAATTGTTCCAAGGCGCTGGAGACATCAAAGATCGTCAAACCACGGCTGAGCAACGAGGGCATACTCAACGCCACGCGGAATTCATTGGCACGGTTGCCGCGCACGGTGACTTCGGCGATCCCGTCGATCAGTGACAGGCGTTCATAGACCAGCCCCTCGGCAATCTGGGTCAGTTCATCCAAGCTGGCGTCGCCCAACAGGGCCAGCCGGATAATCGCATCCGAATTGCTGTCACTCTTGCTGACGCTCGGGTCGTCGATATCGTCGGGCAAGGAGCGCAGGGTGTTTGACACGATCTCGCGCGCTTCATTGGCGGCAACATCCACATCGGTGCCGTCCGACAGGTCAATGGTGATACGGCTCGAGCCTGTGCTCGAGGTCGATTCAATATAGGACATGCCCTCAAGGGCGCTCAGCGCATCCTCAAGAACCTGGGTGACTTCGGTATCCACTGTGCTCGCCACCGCCCCGTCATAGGTGGTGCGGATCGACAGAACCGGCTGGTCCACATCGGGCATTTCGCGAATATCGACGCTGGTCAACGCCGCAAGGCCGGCAATGATGATCAGCAGGTTCAGAACAATCCCGAGGATCGGACGCGCGACGAAAATATCGGCGAATCCGGCTTTATGGGCCCTTTTCTCGAAACTCATATGCCCTGACCTTCAGCGGGTTGCGCCACCGCGATTTGCGCGCCGTCACGCAGTTTGGACGCGCCTTCGATCACGATCTGGGCCCCGATGGGCGCGTCGGTTTCAATCCAGACCAGATCACCGTCGCGGTAGCGAATGGTGATCGGAACGCGGCTGGCGGTGCCCTCTGCTGCGACCCAAATCCCCGCGCCACCACGGTCCCATGTGATCGCGGTGGCGGGCACGACCGGCAAGGCGGCGGTCTCCTCAAGCATGCGCACCGCAAAGGTCATGCCCGACAGCAACACGCCTTCTGCATTGTCGATTTCGGCCTGCACGGTCACGCTGCGGGTGATGCTGTCGAGACGGCTGTCGAATGCGGTGATACTGCCCTCAAAAACCTGACCGGCATGGGTCGGCGTGGTGATAAAGACGGGTTTGCCTTCCGCCAAAAGCCCGAAAGAGCGTTCGGGCACTTCGAATTCCGCAAGCAGCGTGGTGGTATCATCGACCGTCACCACCGTATCGCCCGACGACAGGTTGTCCCCGACACTGACCTCGCTCAGCCCAAGACGACCGGAGATCGGCGCGACGATGGTGCGATTTTCCAGCGCCACCTCGGCCAGCCCGACATTGGCCTGCGCCAATCTTAGCGCGACTTCGGCTTCAGACAGGGCCACATCGGTGACCACAGAACTGCCATTGTTGTTCAGCGTCTCATAGCGCGTGACCGTGGCCTGCGCCTGATCGCGATTGGCCTGTGCAATCTCGAGCGACAGGCGCTGCGTGCGGTCATCAAGGCGCAGAAGCACGTCACCCCGTTCGACCATCGTATTGGCCCGCAGGTTGGTTTGCACAACCTCACCCGCCTCGGTGGCGACCACATCGGCGCGACGCAGGGACACCGCGCTGCCGATCGTGCGCAGGACCAGCGTGTGACTGCGCTCCTCAAGTGGCGCAAGGACAACAGTTGTGCTCCGGCTTTGTCCGGGCGGACCTGCAGCGGCACCAGCGGGCGGGCCAGCATCCTCGGCGGGCGCATCGCTCCAGATATGCGAGATCTGGTCGGGCACACCAAATGCAAAGCCATAGGCCCCCGCAAGCACACCGAGTGACAGGATAGTAACCATAACTTTCTTCAAGATATTCGAAGCTCCTCAGTGCGTATCGCCAAATGGGCGATCGTCGGCATTCGGTGTGTAACCCGGATCAGGCGTCAGGCCATCTGGCTCAACACGTCATCACGTTTGATCAAACGGTGCCAGACCACAGCCATCGCGATATGCCCGAGGACCAAGGCGGCAAGGATCCAACCCATTGCCCCGTGCCATTCAGCCGCAACTTGCGTCCAGGCAATCGCTGTCTCGCGCGCCGGAAAGATCGAAATGCCAAAATAGCTGAACCCGCGCGTCCCGCCGGCAGAGGCAACAAGCCTGACCGCGGGCACGATCACCATCAAGGCATACAGCGCGAGATGCCCGAGTTTGGCCGCCTGCCCGATAAAATTCGCATGCGCCGGGCGGTTGCGAAGGTTCAAAAGCCCCCAAACGCCCCGCAGCAAAACCAACAGGAATAGCGTCGTGCCCAGATTTGTGTGGTAGCTCCAGAGCGTCCCGCGCAGAGCGCTTTCACGGGGCAGCGCCCAATGCGCAGCGGCAGAGAGGAATTGCGCGGCAAATAAAGCGGCCATCCCCCAATGAAAGGCGCGGCTTACCAATCCAAACCGGTCGGGACTATCTGACAAATTGCTCATGAGGATATCTTTCTTGCGAATGTGGTTGGTTGTGACACGCATGCCAAAGGGGTTTCCGTCGCCAAGAAGTTGGATATTTGTGAAAAAAACCGCCCGTCCTGCCTCAATCGACGGTCACACGGCAAAGCACCGTGTTGCTCTGCTCAAGGTCGGGGCCCCAGATCAGCGCGGCATCATCTGACCATGTGATCTCGTCATAGCCCATTTTCGGATCGACCTGCGCCTCGGTATAGACGTCTGCCTGCGGCCAGTCGGTGGCGTCAAACTCCGCCGTGTCCCAGCCTGCGGGCGCCTCTGTGGCCTCAAAACCGCAAGCACCAACACCCACCACCGGATCGGCCGCATCTTCGCAAGCCGCGTCCAGCGGCGCGGTGTGAACGACAAGGCATTGCCAGGCCGCATCGCTCACAACAACGGTATCACCCGCTGCATTCCTGATTTGCGCAATCAAGCCGCCGTCACCCATCTGCTGACGGCGCGTGCCGATATATTCGAGGCCGGTGTCATTCTCTTTAAAATCCATCGCCACCACCCCGATGACAATGGGCCGCTCGGCCTCGAACTCGAAACTCTCGGCATTGAACGACCGCTCGGTCGTGATCGGAACACTGTCTTGCGCCACGGTTTCTCCGTTGATCCGCATCTCGAACCAGTTGTCGGCCCAAACGTCGGCCGAAAAGGTCTCGGCGAGTGCGACTGCAGGGATACAAATGGCGAGCGTGGCTGCGAGGAAGGGTTTCATGGCATCTCCGGTTCTTTGTTGGCTTGGTATGCGGGCGGCGCGTCAGGTCGGAATAGAGTATCTGCCACAAACGGGCGGTGCCTGACGGCCAGCCACATCGCCACGCAAATCGATCCGATTGCGACCAACAGAACGCCGTAGTTGCGAATAAGGTCGTGCGAACTGGCGGTCACGATCAGAATGCCGGCAGCCCCCAAAAGCGTGCCACTAAACTGGATAAGAGCCGCCGCCGATCCGGTGTCGCGGAGCTGTTGATCGAGCAGCAGGTTCGCCCCGGGCACGCGCAGAATAATCACCGCCAGCGTCGTCGTTGCCGCAATAGCGGCAAACCCAAAGGGCGACAGCCCCCCGAAAGCCAGCATCGCAAGGCCCCCCAACGCAATGACCCCGAAACAGCTCAGGATAATGGTTTGAACCGCGATGCTGCGCGACAGGCGCAGGTAAAGCGTGGGGCCAATCATCGCGCAGGCGGCGTTGAACGCAAAGAGGAAACTGAACGCCTGTTCCGACATCCCGAACCGGTCAACATAGACATAGGCCGAGATCCCAATAAGCGCCATCAGGCACATCGGGGCGGCGGCAAAGATGACCAGAAGGAAGGCGAACCGCGGGTTTAACAACACCACCCCAAGCCGGTTCCATGATTTAATGAACGGGCCGGTAGATTTTTCTGCAAGCGTTTCGCGGTATTGGCTGACAAGTGCTGCGGCCAATCCGCCAAACAGGGCCAGAACCACAAACATCACGCGCCAAGATGCGATTTTGAGCAGAAAGGCCCCCAAGACGGGCGCGACCATCGGGGCGATCAGCACCAGTGACATGACACGCGCCATAACGCGTTCACGCTCACGGCCATCAAACATGTCCTTGACGATCGCGGTTCCAACGACGGTGACGCCCCCGCCCGCAAACCCCTGCGGGATTCTGGCGGCGATCAGCACCTCGACACTAAAGGACGCCGCACACAACATGCTTGCCACGATGTAAATCCCGAGGGCGACAAACAGGACCGGCTTGCGGCCTGTGCGTTCACTCAGCGGCCCCCAGAACAGCATGCCCACCGCAAAAGCGACCAAATAGCCGCCAAGGGTCAGATTGATCATCGCGCGGCTGGTCGAAAACATCTCGGTCATCTGCGGCAAAGCAGGTAGATACAGATCCATCGTCAGCGGCGGAAACGCTCCGAGCGCAATCAGTAAAATCAGGGTGCCCATTTTGCCGAGGGCGGGTTGTTCAACTTTCATGCCCTTGTTCCTAACGGACGGGGACTGCGCACGGAGACATCGCGATTGCGCGCCTGACGCGCTCGGATTTCGAACACCGCAAGCCCGCGCCGCACGTCATCCGCCACAAGTGTGGCAGGGTGCAGCAGAGGTTGACGTTGGAATCGATCAGTTACCATACGAACAGTTAGTATGCTAACATGAGGTTGGCGGCAACCGTCCAATCCATTCACTTGGCAAATTTCTCAAAGGTAAAACCCATTCACGAGTTTTCGACCGCTCCCGCGGGTTGCAACGCACCGAGGAAATCTCGGGCCGATTGCAACGATGCTGTCGGGCGCTGCTGTGCTTTGGGCAGTATCGAGCCAGAGCAGCTACGCGTCCGTTGATGCGCTATCGCTGGACAACGCGACGGCCACGCCGACCCGTTGGCGCGGCCTCCCATATCATCGCAGGATCAAACCAGAGTATCAGCCCAGAGTGTCAGCGCACCACGGCGCTTGAACGCTTGGACCTCGGAGCTTTCTGCAACACAAAGACAACCAGCCTAAAACCAGTTCGCCGGATGCATAGACGGAGTCCAGTCAGCCCCATGCCGCGCTGATACCCAGCACCCAATCGGCATCATTGACCGCACCTTCCAGACCGCAAACCTGCGTTACCTCTCCGTCAGCCCGGCTTCACGCAGGATCTCGGCGACCAGATGCTCGCGGCGGTAGGCCATAATGTGGACGCCGGATACGCCTTTGATTTCACGAAACTTCTGCAGGAACTCCACACAGATTTTCCGACCCTCATCGCCTTGATTGTCGGCACCTTCAAGCCGCGCAATGATATCGTCCGGTATGTGAATCCCGGGGACATTGTTGCGCATCCAGCGCGCGGCCTTGGCCGATGCCAGCGGTCCGATACCCGCCAGAATATAGACGTTTTCGTCCAGCCCAAGATCCCGCACGCGGGTCATGAAGCGTTCAAACCGCGGCAGGTCAAAGACATAGTTTGTCTGGATGAACTGCGCCCCCGCCTCAACTTTCTTCTGCAACCGCTGGGCCCGCCAGTCCAATGGCTCAACACAGGGGTTTTCAGCGGCGCCGATGAACAGATGCGGTGGTTTGGTGATTTTGCGACCTGACAGGAACTGGCCACTGTCGCGCATCGTTCGGATGGTGCGGATAAGCGAAATGGCGTCGAAATCGAACACCGGTTTCGCGCCGGGTTGGTCCCCTGCCCCGACCCCATCGCCAGTCAAGCACAGGACATTGCGCACGCCCATCGCCGCCGCGCCCAACACGTCACCCTGCATGGCGATCCGGTTGCGGTCGCGACATGAGATTTGATAGACGGTTTCGATACGCGCCCGAGTCAACACCGCGCAAATCCCGATCGAGGACATATGGCAATTCGCCCCCGATGCATCCGTGGCATTGATCGCGTCTGTCACTTCGGCGAGAGGCGCGGCGGCCTCAAACACGTCGGCGGGATCGACGCTATCGGGCGGGTTCAGTTCCGAAGTCACCGCGAATTTGCCCGCGCGTAAAACCCGCTCCAATTCACTGCCAGAAGAGAACCCCTCGGGAGGTGCAGCATATGGTTTGGTCGGATCACTGGCTGAAAAACTCACTTCCGGGCCCCGCCTTGCGCTGTGTTTCCGGGCTCTTGGGCGAGCGGCGCCGCCGCCGGTTCCGCACGACGCGCGGTTGGAAATGCGCGGGCCAGCGAGGTCCGTTCGGCATCTACCGACACCTGCAGCGACAACGCCTTTTCCCGACTTGCTCTCAACCAGGCCGAGCTGCCTTCAAGTTGGCGATCCACAGGCGGAAGCACATTGCCTATGCGGTGCCCCTCTTTCATGCGAGAGGCCCCATCCCAGGCCAGAACCCATACACAGCGCATCTCGGGCTTCACTTCGCAATACCCGCCGGGCCGAACCCCGCCACAGGGGCCATTTCGGAGTTGTTTCGGACAATTCATCGGGCAGGACATCCCCGTCGAGGATAATACGCATTGTCCGCACATCTTGCAGTCAAACAGCAGCGTTTTCGCGGCCCGCTCCACAACCGCGACCGGCCGTTCCAAACGGTTGTAGCCGATCTTTTCAAACAGCGGATGCAGCTTGACCAAAGCCGCCTCAAGCGCCGTATAGAGCCTTTCACACTGATACGAGCGTTTCACGGCCCAGAGCCTCAACCGATACATAGATCCTCCTTTCGCCAGCGTCACAGGGATGCCGAAGCCCTGTAGATCACAGCATTGACCGCCGGATTTCCCCGCCATGACATTCCCCGACGCGACCCCGGCTTTCATCTGGTTCCGGGGCAATCCGCGCGGGCTATGTGAACAAAATACCCGCGCCCCTGTCCGGCATGGTGTGATAGGCAGCCAGCGCGGCAGGGAGATCCCACGCGCGTTCAGAGGCCATCATTGGCGAGGCCGAAACACGCGCCGCGTCACCCCAACCCGACACTTTGCGCCGGTGCAATCGCTCCACCAGCAAGGGTCCGGTAGGGAGCGATTGCAGTTTGACATGCCGCTGCGCTGGTGTTTGCGGCGCGATGCCCCTTTGATCAGTCGCGTTTGATCGGCTTGGGGTCCACTCTCACACGCACGATTTTCTGCACATGCGCCTCAACTGTCGGCTTGTCAGAACCGCCGTCCGGCTCGCCCCAAATCAAGCTCAGCTCTTGCCCTTCGATCGCAAGCTCCGCTGGGATCGAGCCCAGCGAGATGCAGGACCGGTCAGCTTCGGAATAGATCGGGGCAAAGGAGACACCCACGTCCTTGCCATCCAGCTGCACACGATCACAAGGCGCGGTCGCATAGCTGCCGACTGGCATTTCGATTTTCTTGTATTTATCGCCTGATTTCAAAGCGCTGGCGTAGATATCGACAACGTCGTCGCTATTCCAGATCAGCCGGACCTTCTTGAGCCGCTTTTCGGGTGCCAACTTCTCCAAGGCTTCGCGGCCCACAAACTCATGGTCGAACTTTGCCATAAAACCATACCCAAGATCATAGGGTGTTCGGTAGTAGTCCTCGACATTCTTCGACATGCCCACCGATCCGCCAATGGAATGCCGCGCCTCGAACCCGCCGGCGGGCAACCATTCGCGGTAAGCGCGCATGTCGTCACCGGTGAAGACGGCAGGCAGAATCGAGCCGACCCAGCCCGACACCGCCGCAGTGACCGGATAGGTGCGCCCGCCGATCGGGGTGAGGTCGTATTTCTTACCGGCTTCAAGGATCAGATCGCGCACCTCTACAGCCACGTCTGACGGCCCCCAGAACTCATACCCCGGAGCGCCTGACATACGGTGGTTCAGCGCCAAAACCTCATGGGGGCCGATGTTGAACTTGCCCATCTTGAAGAAGGGAATGTCGGGCAGCGGCCCGCCGTTCAGCTCTTCCAACAGCTTGTCGGCATTGGGCCCCTGCACCTGATACCGAAACCGCACCCGGTCGCTAAGGTTGGGCGACGGCGGGTCGATCTTGGTGACCGTGACATCATAATCGCCGATTTCCGCTTGATAGCGCAGCCAGTTGGCCGCACCGGGCTTGCCGACGACACTGACCTTGTTTTCCTCTTCGCAGAACAGAACCGCGTCACCAATGATATAGCCATCGGCATTGCACGCCACATACTGCTTTGCCTGCATCGCCCCAAACCCGGCGAAAGAGTTGATCCCGAAATCAGAGAGCAGCCGCACCACATCCGGCCCTTCAAAGAAAACATCGGTCATATGATGGGACATGTTTTGAAAGATGCACGCATTGCGCCATGCAATCTGCTCGTCTACCCAGTTCGAAAACTCGGGCTGGACGGGAAACTGGAACTTGTGCTCTTGCGCGTTATAGAGCATCGCCCAGACGTCGCCGGCCTTGTCGATCTTGTCCTGAAGGGTTTTGGTGCTGGTCGTCATGTTGGTCCTCCCACTGAATGAGAGCACCTTATTTGCCCGTCACACGTCGATATGTAGGCCGAACGGATGACGTTTGCTCATGCCCGCGGCTGTGACCGAATGAACAGGGCCATCAACTCGGTCGCCGAGGTGACGTTCAATTTGCGATAGGCACGGGCGCGCAGGGTTTTGACCGTGGCTTCGGACACCGAAAGATCCAGCGCGGTGGCGGCAACCGACTTGCCCTCGATCAGCGAATCGCAGACCGCCGCCTCGCGCCGTGACAGGTCAGCGAATGCCGGCACATTGAAGTTGCGCAGTCGCGTCACCTCCCCGTCAAAGCGCATTTGATGCCGCTCGGCCCCCACGACTTTTTGCCGAAGCCCGATCAACCCATGCACAATGGGCAGGATTTCACAGATCCCGGTAAACTCTGCGTCACTCAACCAGCCATCTTTGATACTGCGCAGAAAGAACGAGCGCAGGCCCGAGCGCCCCTCACGCGACGACAGTGCAACCCGCTCGACGATCCCGTTTCGAAGATAAATGTCGTTGCGCGCATCGCCCGCCTCGGGATGCCATCTTTCGATGTTCACACCACGGTCGGGGGCCTCGTTCACTTGCCTCAGGATGACCAGCTGCGCCTCGCGGGTGGCCAGAATCAGGTCGGCATCATGTTGAAACCAGTAGTCGCTGATCCGGCCAGACCAAAAAGACAGGGTCGGCTTGGGCCGCGCAAGATCAGGGATGTAATAGGCACCGAAATTCTCGAACCGCGCGACCGATGACAAGAAATGCAATGCTGCACTGCCGAAGTTGGCCGATGCCGTCTGTGTGATCAGCGATGCGACGGTGTTCGTCGCCATAAGCTCCTGCTGACGGTCGTTTCCCATTGGTCCACCTCGACCTTCCTGATCACTGGCATCATCGGTCTCTTGGTGCTTGGCACCTATCTGGATCAGCTTGTTTTCGATGTCACAATTCAGCAAGTCAAGTGCTCCCAACGCGGCAATGGCAAAGGGAAAACGGCAACAGATCGCGGCCTGATACCCGAACGCCACCGCGCGAGAGCCTCTATTGCAGCATGTGTTGCGCCGAACTGGCGGCATCGCCAAGGCATCTTATTCGGGACCAGGGCGCATGGCACTCGCAACAATATAGTTGACAACGCATCATTCAATATTCTAGCCAAGCGAGATCACGCATGCCAGCCACTGCCTTCGGACCCGAGCGCAGTTGACGCGATCTGCTGGCATTCGCCCGCCAGCCCAGCCTGTCGCACGCCGGTGTGATTGGGACGCGAAACCTACACAAAAATGTCCCGTGCCGGACGATAGGAACGACAATGACCGAGAGATTTTTCCTGACCTTCACCTGTCCCGCGCAGCCCGGGATCGTTGCGCTCATCTCCACAACGCTCGCCGAAAATGGCTGCAACATCGCCGACAGCTCGCAGTATGAAGACCTTGAAACCGGACGTTTCTTCATGAGAATTAGCTTCTCGGTCGAGGCAAACGGCAATCGCGACAAGCTAAAGAAAGAATTCGCCGCCGCGGTCAAAAAGCTCGATGCCACTTATGCGATTCATAACCAGTCAAAAAAGATGAAACTTGTGGTGATGGTGTCGCGGTTTGGCCATTGCTTGAACGACCTGCTGTATCGCGCCCGCATTGGTGCGCTTCCGGTTGAAATCGTCGCCGTTATTTCAAACCACATGACCTATCAGAAGGTCGTCGTGAACCAAGATATTCCGTTCCACCACATCCCGGAGACAAAAGAAAACAAGCCCCATGCCGAAGCCCAGATCATGCAGATCGTCAACGACACCGGCGCCGATCTGATTGTTCTGGCACGCTATATGCAGATTCTCTCGGATGAGATGTGCCAGAAGATGTCGGGCAGAATTATCAACATCCATCATTCATTCCTGCCCAGTTTCAAAGGTGCCAACCCTTACAAACAGGCCCATCTGCGCGGTGTAAAACTCATCGGCGCGACGTCGCATTACGTCACCGCTGATCTTGATGAAGGGCCGATCATTGAGCAAGATATCGTCCGTGTGACGCATGCCCAATCACCCTCAGATTACGTGGCCTTGGGGCGAGATGTTGAGGCTATCGTGCTTGCACGCGCCATCCACGCGCATGCCCATCACCGGAGTTTCATCAATGGCAGCAAAACAGTGGTATTCCCCGCCTCTCCCGGCAGCTTCTCCTCTGAACTCATGGGCTAAGCGGACGCAAGCTGGCTGATGTTGCGAACGCCCCCGCAAATACACAGCCGCTGGCCAAGAGCAACGACGCCCAACCCCACTGAACAGAAAGCGCAACCATGACGGCCCGTGCCAGGCCCTTTCCGGGCCCCTTTGCCAAGGCCATCACCGCTGCCCCGTCACGTCCCCGATCGTTCTAGCGCCCATCTGTATCATGTTGGTTTCGAGATCCTGCTTCAGGACCGAATAGGCATGGTTGCCACCCTCCGCCCCGAGCGCGGCCACCGCATATAGAAACCCTCGGCCCAGCAGGCAGAAATCCGCGCCGCGCGACAACGCCCGCAGGATGTCCAGCCCCCAGAGCACACCACTATCAAACAACACCGGCACGCGCCCGGCCACTTTCTCCGCCACCGCAGGCAATGCGTCGATTGACGCAGGCGCGGCATCGAACTGCCGTCCGCCATGATTGGACACAACCACCGCATCCGCCCCGCAATCAATGGCTTGCTCGGCTTCATCTGCACTCAATATGCCCTTGATCACCAGATTGCCCTGCCATTGCTGCCGCAGCCGGGTGACGGTCGCCCAATCGGGGCGCCCATCGACAATGGTGCCGACCATCTTGGCGCTGTCCGCCATCGCCGAAGACGGGAAATAGGTCTCCAGCGTTCGAAACCTCGGCTGACCGTGTCGCAGGGTGGCCAGAGCCCAATGTGGTCGTTGCGCCACGCGCCACAGGGTCAATGGCGTAATCTTGGGCGGCACCGTCAGGCCCGCCGCCAGTTGGCGCTCTCGGCGGCTTCCCACCGGCACATCCAGCGTGACCACCAGCGTGCGAATTCCGGCGGCGGCGGCACGGCCCAGCAGATCGTCTTCGATCTCGCGTTCTTTGAGCGGATAAAGCTGGAACCAGGCGTTTTTGCCACCGGTTTCGGCAACCGCTTCGGGCGTTTCATTGGCCACCATACTGAGTGTATAGGGAAAGCCGTTCGCGCGCGCGGCCTTGGCAAGGATCAACTCGGCACCGGGCCAGATCAGACCCGACATGCCAACGGGTCCTGCGCCGAAGGGCACGCTGAAGCTCTGGCCAAACAGGCGGGTGCTGGTGTCCGGCTGAAACCGCCCCTGCGCCACTTTCGGGGCCAGCGAAATCCGGTCAAGCGCCGCGCGGTTGTCACCGATCAGGCGTTCCGCACCCGTGCCACTGGCCAGATATTCCCAGGCAAAATACGGCACGCGGCGTCGGGCGCGGTCGATCATATAGGCCAGCGCGGGATAGTGCGTTTCGGGACCTGCCATTCAACCCTGCTCCAATAGCTTGCCGGAATTGAGCTTCGCCGCCGCATCTGCCCCCGCTCGCACATCTGGCGCGCCGATACCGTCGCAAAGCTGGCCTGTCGGGACTGTCATCCTGGCCCCACTGCTGTTCTATTGGGTCCGATGTCATTCGCACGCGCGTGCAAATAGGCGGTCAGCGCCTCCTGCATGTCTGCGTGATCAGGATGGTCAAACAGGTTCGTCATCTCGTGCGGGTCGGCAGCCAGATCATACATCTCCCCCGCACCGGAACGCAGTTCGACGGTCAGTTTGGCGTCCTTGGTGCGCACTGTGCGCAACGACAGGGCCACGCCGACACGGTTGGGCAAAAGCTCCCACTCCATCATCGCAAAATCGCGCGCCGCATCGCTTTCAAACTGCGGGCGCAGGGACTGACCGTGCTGCGGTAGGCCGGGCGTGACCCCGGCATAGTCGTAAAGCGTCGCTGCAATATCGAGTGTTGATACCGGCTCGCCCACCACCGCGCCCGCACGGACACCGGGCCCCTTGGCCAGAAACGGCACACGCAACAGCCCCTCATAGGGCATCGGGCCTTTGAGTATATGCCCGTGATCGCCAAGCCAGTCGCCGTGATCCGAGGTATAGATGACGATGGTATTCTCGGCCAATCCGGCCTCGTCCAGCAAGGTCAGGATGCGGCCCACTTGTTCGTCGATAAAGGCGATCTGGCCATAGGTATTGGCGATGATCTCACGCAGCTGGTCGTCGGTCTGTGGCTCGATCCGTGAGTAATTGGACCTGACCGCAACCTCGGCGGCATCGCCCTTAGGAGAGTTCTCAATTGCGGCGCGGTGCCACCACGGACGCTTGTCGAGATCTCGGGTCCGGTGTGCGGGCAAATCGACCTCGGCCGGGTCGTGCAATCGCGACCAAGGTTCGGGGCAGTCGAAAGGGTGATGTGGATCAACGAAACTGACCCAAGCGCAGAACGGGCGGTCAGTGTCGCGGGCTTGGCGCAGCCAGTCCATCGCCCGATCGGCCGTCCATGGCGTATAATGCCAGTTTGTCGGCAGTTGCGAATGCCATGTCTGGGCCGCATTTTTGGTATCACCGCGGCCCTCGTGATACAGCCGCGTTTTCTCGGCGCCATGGCCGTCGGCATAAAAGAAATGCTCGTAATGCAACCCCTGAGGCGGCGCCAGCGGGGGATGGTTGGTCGGGCCCGAGAGCATGAGTTCAACATGGCCAAACCCCATATAGGGACCTGTCCATTCCGGGCCAAAATCTACCGATGACAGAACCGACTCGGGCCGCCCGGTAGGGTCGCGCGCATCATAGCTGGAGAAATGCGCCTTGCCGAAAAACCCGGTGTCATATCCGGCGCGGGCCAAGGTTCCGGCAAACCCCATATCGCCGGTATCCGCGTCAAGGTCGATGCCGTTGTCATGGACACCGTGGGTCCGGCACAGCTGACCGGTCAGGATCGAGGCCCGCGCTGGCTGACAGACCGGCGACGGGCAGATCGCCGCCGTAAAGCGGGTCCCGTCCCGCGCCAAGCGGTCGAGATTGGGCGTGCGGACCTTGCGACCTTCGACACCGAGACAATCGCCGCGATGCTGGTCGGCACTAATGATCAGGAAATTGGGCCGGGTCATCGGGGCCTCCTCAGTAGGAAATCATCACGGGAATGGTGGCATTGGCGAGCACATGGCGGGTTGCACCGCCCAGCAGTTCCTCGCGGAAAATACCTTGGTCATATACGCCCATGAACAGCACGCCGGCATCGACCTTGTCGCAATAGGCCAGCAGTTCTTCGCCGAAATGGCGGCTACCGCCCGGAAGACGAATCCGGTCGGCCTTGACGCCGTGACGTGCCAAGAGATCGACCGCGCTGATGCTATTGGCGGGTTTGTACATCTTGTCACCGGCGCTGACGATATCCACCTGCGACTTGGTCTCGAGGTAGAGCATCGCATCGTGGATCACCCGCGACGCCGCCTTGCGTCCGTCAAAACCGACAACCGCGCGCTTGTTCAGGCTGGCAGGATCGAAGGGCGTCGGCACCACAAGGATCGGGCGGCCACTTTTGAGCGCCACGCGTTCGGGATGCAGGTCAATGGCCGGATGCGACTTGCGGGCATTCGGCCCCATCACCGCCACATCATACATCACCACGTATTTTGCTAGCGTATCATCCGGCTCACCGCTCAGCGCCAACCAGTGCAGTTTCTCCGCAGGCACGCGATCCTCGGCAGCGGCCCGAAAGTCTCGTTCGACCACCGCTTCCTTCTGCCGGATGCCGTCGCTCATGATCATGCGCACGTTGTCTGGCACCCAGTTCTCTTCGGTAAACCGGTCGCGATGCCCGTAGTGCACGAGAATCCCGGTCAGATGCGCGTCATATTTGGCCTGCATCTGGATCGCCGCCTCAACCGCGCTGCGCGAGCCCGTGCTGCCGTTTACCGCCACGAGTATGTTCTTGATCGCCATCACAGATCCCTTTCTGTTGCGGCGCGTCTGCCGGCCTCAGGGGTTTTCGAGCGGGAGAAGAAAATCACCACCGCCGCCGACAAAAGCAGGAAGACCAGCGACAGCGGGCTCTTGAACAGGAACCACGGATCGCCGCCCGAGACTGCGAAAGCCTGCCGGAACGAATGCTCAAGGTTTCCGGCCAGAATGAAAGCAATCACGAACGGCAGCGTCGGTATTCTCAGCTTACGCAGAAGATACCCGAGCACCGCGAAGGCCAAGGCAAAGTAGATTGCGGTGAAACTGGTTTCCTGCGCATAGATCGCCGTCAGGGTCAGCAACAACACCATCGGCAGCAGCACATGGCTGGGTATTTTCGACATGATACCGCAGGCGGCCATGATCCGGCCGCCGATCACCCAGTTGAAGATATTGGCAATCATCATCGCGGTAAACAGGCCGAAGGCGATCACCAGCTCTGGGTTCACCTCGGATGCGGTGAACCGAAACACGGTCGGTCCCGGGTTGAAGCCGCCGATGGATTCGGCTGCCAGGATGATGAACACCGCGCCCACATTGCCCGGAATGCCGAGCGACAGCACCGGTATCAGATTGGAGCCGGAGACCGCGCTATTGGCGGCTTCGGTTGCGGCGATGCCTTCGGGCGTGCCCTGACCGAATTTCACCGGCCCCTTGTGCATTTTGTCACCCGTGGCATAGCCAAGTGTCGCCGCCAAAGTCGATCCGATGCCCGGCAAGGCGCCAATGATCGTGCCGACGACAGCCGAGATGCCGATGAAGGGCATCAAAGCCTTTCGCTCTGTCCAGGACAGGCGATTGTCACCGGACTGCGCCGGTTCTTTGACCACAGCATTGCTGCGCCGCTGGCGCCACATGTTCTCAAATGCGACCAGCACTTCTCCGAGTATCAAAACGCCCATAACGGCAGTGATCATCGGCACGCCATCTGCCAGAGCATCGGTGCCGAAAGAGAGGCGCGCGTAAAAATCCTCGCCCGTGCCAATGGAGGCGATCAACAGCCCGAGAAAGGCGGCAATCATACCTTTCAACGGCGATGCACCGACCACGGCAGCGATGAATGCCATCGACAAAACGATCAGCGCCGCCTTTTCGCCAAAGCCCAGATAGGCTTCGACAATCACCGCGAGGAACGGAGCGCAGGTAAACAGCACAAGGTCGGAAAACGTGTCGCCAGACACCGATGCGAAATGCGCGGTCCTCAGAGCCTTGCCCGCCTGCCCCTTTTGCGCCATCGGGTAGCCGTCGAGCGTGGTCATCATCGCATCAGGCGTGCCCGGCGTGTTGAACAGGATCGCGGGCACCGCGCCGCCGACCGTTGCGCCCTTCATCACGCCGACAAGAAAGCCCATCACCGGCAGCAGGGCATCTGGCGTAAAGCCAAAGATCGACAGCAGGATCGGCAGCGACACCGCCATCAGAAAGGGACCGGCCAACCCCGGTGTCGCGCCGCCGACGACGCCAAGCAGGAAACCGCCAAACACCATCAGGACAGTAAGCGGAATGCCGATCCCGAAGATCTCGAACGCAGCAGGCCCGGCGATGACGGCCATGACACCGGCCCAGATATATTCAAGCGGGGACATCAAAAATCTCCATTCGGAGGCAGGAGAATCGTGTCGAATGGCACATCAAAAATGAGGATGAGACCCAGCACGGCGAGGATCGAACTGACCGCCCGCAGCCATCGCACCCGGCCTTCGATAAGCGAGGTCAGTCCAAAGACCAGCGTGAAGCCGCCGAGCACGAACCCGATGTATTTCCAAGGTAAGCTCGACCGCATCTGTCGATAGGTCGCGGCGTCGTCACCCGATGGTCCGAACAGGGCCAGCGCCAGCGGACCTGCCCAGAACATCAGGATCAAAGACAGCGCCAATACGCCGCCGAAGGTCACAAAGAAGAACAGCGTGGTGCGATCAAACAGCGGGTCTTCATCCGCATCCCGCCGACGGCGTAGTTGCAAAAACAGATGCGCCACCGAAAACAGCAGAATCCCGCCCCCGGCGACCATCGGCAGCATCGCGTCACCGATGCTGATCTGCCTGCGAAATTCATAGATCGCGGCGGTTTCACTGTCGAGCGGCGCCCAGACAAAGGCGGTCAGCCCGGCAAGGACGGCAAAGAATATGGCAAGCCAGATTTCGATACGTCGAGACAGCATGGCAAGGCTCCCGATGGTTGGGGATGGACCGGCAGTGGTAGACCGGGCCACAGGGTCAGGGTTATTCGGCGACGGCGTCGGGCAGCGGGGTGTCGGCGGCATGGCATTCCAGACTGAACGCCTCCGCACCCTGCCCCGCGACCGGCATAGCAAAGGCCCGCTGTGCGCTTCGGACCAGTTTTCCTTCTGCGTTATTCAGGGTCTTCACCTTGTGCCGCTGAGGGATTGCGCGCGCCCGCGCCGCTTCTGTCTGGGCATCCCTGAGCGCCACCGCCATGATCTGACTGCCCTTGCCCGCAGCGTGTTCGGACGTGGTCTTGTCTGCGCTAACCTCCTCGGCCAGCCTGCAGCCCAGCGTCTCCGTCACTCCACCGCCTGACAGGGCAAACAGCACCTCGTCAGGGCCTCTCGGCGCCGAAACCTGCGCCTGAACGCCAGTCGCCGCGGTAATCATGGCAGACGCAGCGGCCCTGCGTTTGGACGTTTCGGAATTCATCGTCTCCTCCTCCTCGCTCGCGTTCGCATCTCAGGGTCCGGGGGCCGGCGTGGCGCCGGATGGCCCGATGCGAAAGGCTTTTTCCGGCCCGCCAAAACCTGCCACCAACCTGTCTTGATCGGCCTTGGCGCTGGCATCGACACGCGCGGGATCACAGATCGCATGCAGGGCCTTGCGCATCCGCGCCTCTTGCGCCGCATATGCCGGATCACCGGCAAGATTGTGCCGTTCCAACGGGTCGCTCTCCAAGTCGAAAAGCTCGGGCGCGTAGCCGATATATTCGTGATACTTCCAGCCCGCATCCGCGACCATAAAGCCGCCGCTTGGCGAATTGACCGCGTGATATTCGGCGAACACCACGCGCCTGGGGTCCGCGGGCTCGGCGGCAATGTCCGTCAGCGACCGCCCCGCCCAATCAGGGTCTGGCGGCAGTCCGAAGGCATCTGTGATTGTCGGCGGGATATCGACCAGCGACACCGGCGTGGTCACCTGCGCGCCCGCGGCAATGCCCGGCCCGGCCATGATCAACGGCACCTGAGTCGCTTCACGGTAGAGCAGCGATTTGCCCCAGCGCCCGCGCATCCCGAGGTTCTCGCCATGATCCGATGTATAGATGATCAGCGTGTCATCGCCCTGCCCCGAGGCGTCGAGTGCATCGAGAACCTTGCCGATCTGCTGATCGACAAAACTGCACAGCGCATAATAGGCCGCGATCGCCTCGCGCCGGCGTTGATCGCTGCCCAACTCGGCATCGCTGTCTTCGATATCGTTCATCCGCGCGACCCAAGGATGCGCTTCATAGCCATCAATTCCCGGCCTTACTGCGGGCAGCGGCATGTCTTGGGCCGGGTATTTGTCCAGATATTCCTCGGGCACAATCAGCGGGAAATGCGGCGCCACGAAACTGACGAATGCCGCCCAAGGCGCCTCGGTCCGGGCCGGCATGTTGAGCCAGTCCACCGCCGCATTGGCGACCTCCATGTCATAGAGGTTGTATTTCGACACGCCGGCGCCAATGCCGCCCAGCATGCTGCCGCCCTTGCTTTTTGTTGGCAGAGGATTGCGCACCGAGCCCCATATTTGGCCAATGCCGTTCAGAATATGGATCGGCAGGATCTGCTGGTCGAAACCGGTGCGATCTTCGGAATTGCGGTAGTGCAACTTGCCGATACTGGTCACCGAAACACCGCCCGCCTGCAGAATATGGCCCCAGCTTGGAAAGCGCCCGTCATAGGCCAGCGCATTGTCCCAATAGCCGGTTTCATGCGGATACCGGCCGGTCGCCACGGCCGCACGGGCGGGGACGCAGATCGGGCTGGCGGTATAGGCATTGAGAAAAACGCTGCCGCGCGCGGCGAGTCGGTCAAGGTTTGGCGTTTGCACATGAGGATGGTGAAGGACCGACAACGCACCGGCTTGATGCTCGTCCGCCATCAGAAACAGTATGTTTTTCGGGGTTTTCACCACTTAACCGCCATCCCTGCCTTGGTGCTTTCGCTTCAACTGTGTAAGTGATATCATCTAGATCAAGCTCAAGCAACATTGATGATGATAAATCAACAAGGATAATAGTGGTGCATTTTTCCGCCAAGACCCTCGAAGACCAACTCGAACGCGTGCGCGCGCTGGAATCCAGATTGACCTTCCGCCTTTCGATACTCAGCAAATTTCTGGATCAGCAGGCGCAAGCGATGCTGGAAGGAAGCGGAGTCAACCTGACCGGCTACCGGATTCTCAACGTGATCAACACGCTTGGCGGCACGTCCATTTCCGATATCAGCCGCTTTTGCGCCATGGACAGGGCGCAGGTCAGCCGCAGCGCCACCGAACTTGAGCGGCAGGGACTGGTGACATTCAAGGAAGACGCGGTCAGCAAACGCAAGAAACTCGTCGAGATTTCGAGTGCAGGGAACGCACTGCTTGAAACGATCAAACCTGCCTTCTTGGAGAGAAACGAAAAGCTCGACGAATTGCTCGGCCCCGAGAGAAAGGCTGCATTGACCGAAGCCATCAACCTGATGACAGAGCATGTGACCCGCTGACCCGTCAGCGGATCCCTCGCAGATCCAGACGCGCAACACCGCCGCCGCCAACAGCCGCTCCGGTCTTCGCAACTGCCAGAAGTCCAGAACTGCCGGCGGTCGGCTTGGCCCCTCGCCTCTTCGCTCGGATTGATGTGCATGTGAACCAAGAACATCCGCGTTTTCGGCAACCGGCGTCAGCGCGCCACAGGGTCCAGTGACACCTAAACAGCCAAAAACTCTTTCAGGTCGCCGATTTCGGCCCTCCGTCCATCAACTGGAAGCGGCCTGATCATCCCCTCCTCATGTTTGCTGCGCGGTTTCTGTGCCCTCGCAGGCGTCAGAAAACCCGACCCATCGGGCATCCGGAGCCACCTCTCGGCACCTTGCGCCCCATTATTGTTGCGACATCATCATTATTATTGACCAAAATAGGTGCATCTGGGATAACTCGAACCTCCACACCCGGAAGTAGCTTGATGTCACCATTGCTCCAAAAATCGCTTCGCCGCCTGTCACCGCTGCGCCCTTGGTTTAGGGATGTGTCGGCTGACAGTCTTCGCGATGATGCGCTGGCCGGGCTGACCAACGCGGCAATTGTGCTGCCGCAAGGCGTCGCCTTTGCGATTATCGCCGGATTGCCGCCGGAATACGGGCTCTTCACCGCCATCGCCGTCTGTGCCGTCGCAGCGGTTTGGGGGGCGTCCATGGTCATGGTATCCGGCCCCACCACGGCAATCTCGGCTGTGGTCTTTACCACCCTGTCGCAATTTGCTCCGGCTGGCACCGAGGAATTTATCGCTCTGGCTCTGGTCCTGACGTTGATGGTCGGCGCGTTGCAACTTATGGCCGGGCTGGCCGGTATGGGCGGATTGATTGCCTTTGTTTCGCATTCGGTGGTCATCGGCTTCACCGCGGCGGCGGCATTGCTGATCGCGACGTCGCAGCTATCCGGCGCCCTTGGCCTGACAATCGCAGGCGGTGGCGGCGCGTTCGAGAGGTTTGAACGGGTGGTGGCCCATAGCGGCGAGGCCAATCTCTCTGCTGTGGTGGTTTCGCTCGTGACCTTGGCGACGATTTTGCTTGTTGTCAGGATCGACAAACGGATTCCGGCCTATATTCTGGCTCTTTTCACCGGAAGTCTGGCCGCTTGGCTGCTGGGCGGCGATGCCTCGGACCTGAAATTCTTCCAGCCGCTTGCAAGCGTTGTCCCGGCGGTCGCTGTCCCCGATCTGTCGCTATCCATCATGGGCGAGCTATTCCCCGGCGCTGTCGCCGTTGCCTTTGTCGGCCTGCTCGAGGCGATTTCCATCGGCAAGTCTTTTGCCCTGCGCCGCGGTGAGCGCTACGATTCCAATCAGGAAATTGTCGGCCAAGGCCTGTCCAACATGGCCGGGTCGTTCCTTCAGTCCTATGCGGGCTCAGGGTCTTTCACCCGCTCGGGCCTGAATGCGGAAAGCGGCGCGCGAACCCCGATGGCGGCGCTATTCGCAGCGGCCATGCTTCTGGCGGGCCTGTTTCTTGTGGCGCCGCTGGTTCGCTTCGTGCCCGTCGCCGCCATGGCTTCGATCATTCTCTATGTCGCGTTCAAACTGGTGAACATCGCCGAGATCCGACACATCGTGACCACCAGCCGCAGCGAAACACTGATCCTGCTGGCCACATTTCTCACCGGCGTGCTATCCGAGCTTGATTTCGCGATCCTGGTCGGCGTGTTGGTGTCGCTTGCGGTCTTCATCAACAAAAGCGCCCGTCCCTCGATAGGTGTTGGCGCGCCGATGGAAAAGGATGGCCGCAGGGTCTTTCGCAACGTCTTTACCTACAATCTTACAGAGTGTCCGCAGATCGCAAATCTCAGGATCGAGGGACCGCTGTTCTTTGGCTCGGTCGAACATGTGGAGGAAAAATTTCGCGAGATCGAAGATCATTTCGGGCGGAAACGCGGCACCGTCTTGAACCTGAAAGGCGTCGGCAAAATC
The DNA here is from genome assembly GCF_003076755.1 of Pararhodobacter oceanensis. Lineage (GTDB taxonomy): Bacteria > Pseudomonadota > Alphaproteobacteria > Rhodobacterales > Rhodobacteraceae > Pararhodobacter > Pararhodobacter oceanensis. The sequence goes on along the minus strand of NZ_QDKM01000011.1, from coordinate 43,721 downwards.
GATTTGACCGGTGCTGATTTCATCATCACCGAATGCCGCACAGCACGCCGGCGGGGACAGGATTATCACCTCATCGCGTCGCATAAATCGGCCCGCGATGCCTTGCGTCGGTTGCATGTATTCGAAGCCGTCGGCGCGGATCACGTGCATTTCACCAAGTCGGATGCGATCCGGCACGCCGTTGACAAAGTCGATGACGAGATCTGTCGCAGCTGCACGGCCCGTATCTTCCACGAATGCGCCGGAAAGCCGGGCCCGAGGGTGCAAGAGCCAGCGCATGATGAGCCGCGAGCGCCGGAGGACGCACCATTCGACGCGCGCTAGATCTTTGCATCACACGCGCCCGTTTTGGTGCATGATCTTCTTTATAGTTGCATATGCATCATTTTCGTGACATCTTTTAATCTGCGATATCGAGCGAATCGAGGGGGGAAGATGACAGGCAGCAATGCGCAGCAACCGCAGTGCCCGATGCATGGGCTCGGCGACAATCACCAGCCTTTCACACAGGAAGGCATGTATGATTTCTTCGCCTCCATGCGCCCCGAGGCGCGCGTGTTCTACTCTCCTGAAATCGACTACTGGGTTGTCACGCACCAAAGCGACATCAAGCCCATTTTGCAGGATTCCGAAAAATACTCTGCCACCATCGCGACCAAACCGGTCTGTCCTTGGCCGCAGAGCGTGAGGGATTATCTGGATGACCGGAACTTTCGCAACGAATCCGTTCAAGTGGCCTGCGATCCCCCGAAACACACCCGCATTCGCCATATTGCGGCGCGTTTCCTGAACATCCGGCAGTTTTCCTTCTACGAGAACCAGCTCAGAGATCTGGTTCGTGGCTATATCAATCAGATGGCCGACAAGGAAGACGCGGACCTCGTCGAAGAGATTTTCTACGAATTCCCCGCCCAGGCCGTCTTTCTGCTTCTTGGTGTCACGGATTTTGACCCACGCAAAATCAAGGAGTGGGGCGATCTGAGAATCCGCACGATCTTTGGCCGTCCCAGCAACGAGGAACTACAAGAGGCAGCGGTGGATATCGCCGATTTCTGGGACTTCAGCTCTGCCCTCGTCGACGCCCGGGTCCAAGACCCCGGCGACGACTATCCGAGTGTTTTACTGAAGCTCCGGGATGGTGATGACGAAAAGCTCACCATGAACGAGCTTCGCAATCTGGTTTTCGGCCTGCAACTGGCGGGGCATGAAACCACGACAAACGCCGCAGGAAACCTGTTCCACGCGCTAATGCAGCATCCCGATCAATGGCGCAAACTGGTCGAAGACCCCTCGCTCATTCCGAATGCCGTCGAAGAAGGATTGCGCTATGCTTCCTCGGTCGTTGCTTGGCGGCGGATCGCCAAGCAAGAGGTTGACGTGGCTGGAAAAACCTTCCCTGCCGGCACCAAGTTCCTGCTGTCTTTGGCATCCGGCAACCGCGATGAAGAGGTCTTTAACCAGCCTGAAACCTTTGACGTGACCCGCGAAAACCCGCGCCGTCACATCGCTTTCGGCAATGGTTTGCATGCCTGTCTCGGCGCGCCCCTCGCACGTCTGGAACTGCGTATTCTGCTTGAGGAACTGACCCAGCGGTTTCCGCGGATGGAGCTTATTCCCGATCAGGACATTTCATGGACCGAGACGCTATCATTCCGCGGGCCCTCGGCTCTGCGCGTTCGCCTAAACGCCTGAATACCTGAACAGAAATCCCGCGCGTAAGGAGCCTGTATCATGACCAGCATCATACTTAACGAGGCTAACGGACCCCGTCCCGATGTCCAGTTTTGAACCGCTCGTCTGCAATCGGTCACGGTATTGAAACCGGTTTTGGAACAGTCATCAGCAAAACCGGCCAAACGGCGTTGACCGCTTTCGATCACCTTCGGCAAAGAGCCTATGACGCAGCGGGGGCGCCAGAACCCGATATGGCCGACAGACGCCTACAGGACACACACGAAGCCCCTCAAGGCCGGATATTGCAAACCCCGATGCCAGTTTGAAGGATATGATGTAAATCTCACGACAAATACCAAAAGCTTGAAAACCAATGGGAGGAGAAACTAATGGGATTTCGCTTTATGAAGGCAGCCACCGCAGGGTTGATGCTTGCGCTCATCGGCCAGAGCGCCATGGCCGATGACTGGACCCCTTCCGGTCCGATCGACCTGATGATTGCGTTCCGCGCGGGCGGCGGCGCGGATACGCTCGGGCGGGCGCTGGCCGAGGATCTTGCCTCATCCCGGGGGTGGGAGTTCATTCCCCAGAACTTGCCCGGCCGCGGTGGCGCCGCAATGGCAAGCGAGCTTCTCACCAAACCCGCCGATGGTTTGACCATCGGGATAACCGTTCAACCGTCGGTCGCCTACGTGCCGCTTGTGGCCCAGACCCCACCCTATTCGGTGGATGATTTCACCTATCTGTCGACCTTGGCTGGCAGCCAGACGGGGTTGATCGCCCGAGCGGATCGCGGCTGGGAAAGCCTTGCAGACGTCATCGCCGCAGCCAGAGCCGGTGAGCGGATTTCCGTCGGTGCCATGGCGCCGAACCTTGCCGACGGAACCTATGTGATCGCCAGAAACAACGACATCGAGCTGACCTCGGTCACGGTGCAAGGCGGACGCGGCGGCTTGAACGGCGTTGTGGCGGGCGATCTCGACGTTGCATGGGCCGCTGGCATTCAGGCGCAGGGCGTCGAAGCAGGGTCTCTCGTTAGCCTCGCTTCAGCCGAAACCGTCCCGCTCCCCTTCTCGCCTGACGCCCCCTTGCTGTCTGAATTCGGGGTGCCCTTCACCTTCGGCTCCCGCTTCTTGGTGATTGCGCCGGCAAATCTTCCGCAAGACGCGCATACGGCCTTGGCAGCGGCAATCGAGGACGTGCTGAACGATCCCGAAAGCCGGACAGCGCAATTTGCACAACGCGCCTTTGGCGGGACGCTGGTGGTGCAGGGCGAAGACCTCGCCACGCTGATGCGTGCCGCGACCGAGGAAGCCCAAGCTCTGATTGAGGCCACCTCCGAATAGTCCCAGCGCGGCTGATACCAGGCAGCCGAGGCTCCGCGGGCTTTTCGGCACGGTCAAAGCCTCTGCTCGCTTTCGCCACGAATATCACAAAAGCCTGCGTCCCCCAGCGGCGCAGGCTTTTTCAATCCCAAACTCAGTGCCACTCGCATTTATCGTCGCATAAGCCATATTTTGGGGCAGCCGCGTTCGTCCTAAAGATAATCGCGCCCTCGGCTCATAAATCGCACGGCCCTTGAAATCCGGCCCGCCGCCTTTGATTACCCCGCCCAGCACCTGAAACAGACTGGTGCAATGCCTGCGCAATGTTATACTTGCAGGGACAAAGCCATTTCAGGAGAGATCGTCATGGCCATGACCGCCAAGCAACTGGAACTGCAACTCGAACGGGTGAAGAAGCTGGAAAGCAATGTCACCTTCCAGTTTGGAAATGTCGCCAAACTGATGGAGCTGGATGCCATCGAGCATTTGCAAGGCAGCGACCTGAATTTGACGGCGTTTCGGGTGTTGCGCACCGTCGAAACCTTTGAGCGGATCTCGATGGCCGATCTCGCCCGCCATATGGTGACTGACAATGCCCAGATCAGCCGAACGGCCAGCAATCTTCGCAGCCGGGGGTTGGTGGAATTCGAGTCCGATCCCGGCAACCAAAGACGCAAGATGGTGGTTCTGACCGAGGCCGGTCGTGTCAAACTGGGCGAAGTGGACATACGCTTCAAAGCCCGTCAAGACGCGGTGCGCGCGTGTTTGGGGGATGACCTGTGTAATGCCCTGACCGAGTGTTTTGAACGTCTTCGCGTCCATTTTGCCCGCTAACACCCGGCGCGCCGCGTCAGCCTGCAAAAAACGACGCGGGTCACCCCGTTAAGGTCTAAAGATCAACTTCGATGGTCCCGCCGGGTTTCGCCGCCCGGCTTTGGCACAGGATGATCGCCGTTTCGCGCTGCGCATTCGACAGCACGAAATCACGATGTTCGACCTCGCCGGCCAGCAATCCGCATTTGCACACGCCGCAGATCCCGTCGGAACATTTCACGTCGATCTGCACGCCGTTTTCCAGCAGCACCTCGGTCGCCGCCTTATCCGCAGGGATTTTAAGCTCCTTGCCACTGCGCGCCAGTTTCACCGTGAACTCATGGTTCTCATACTCGGGCAGCTCCGGCACCGAGAAATACTCCAGATGCCGCCCCTCTTCCGGAAAGCCCTGCCGTTCCGCCGCATCCATCACCGAGGTCATGAATCGGTCCGGCCCGCAGGTATAGACATGCCATCCGGATTCATACCCCGACAACACCGCATCCAGATCGGCCCGCGAGCCTTCGTCAGAGAAATGCAGATGCACCTTATCTGCCCAGGGAAACCCGGCGAGATCATCAAGAAACCCGGCGCTGGCGCGGCTTGACGCCGAATAGTGCAATTCAAAGTCCAGCCCCTCGCGGTGGCATTCATGGGCAAAGGCGATCATCGGCGTGATACCGATCCCGCCCCCCATCAAAAAATGTTTGCTGCCGTCTTTGGACAGCGGGAAATGGTTGATCGGCTTCGAGATAAAGAGCTTGCGCCCCTCGGCAAAAATGCGGTGCAACAGTTTCGAGCCGCCACGGCCTTCGTCCTCGCGCAGCACACCGATCTGGTATTTCGAACGGTCCGCCGGATCGCCAGACATCGAATACTGACGGAAATATTCAGGCGCGACCACGACATCCAGATGCGCGCCCGCCGTCCATTCCGGCAGCGGCTCACCACCCAGCGCGGTGAACTCGTATTTGGTGACCCCCGGCGTCATCTGGTCAACCTTGGAGACCTGCACCCGGATCACCGGCGCCTCGCCACTCAACTTGTATTCATGCGCTAGCCCCTCGGTGTCGCCCCGGTCCAGCCGCGCCTGATATTCCTCGGCGGTGATCATCGCCTGATAGGCCTCGATGCCCTTTTCACGGTCCATCGGAAAGGGGAATGGCCAGGGATGCGGGGCAAGATTGGCCGGATAAACCGCCAGCGTCTGATCCTCGAAATCCAGCTTCAGGTCGGTCTGCAACTCACGGTAATTCGACGGCTGCACCGTCTGATCGACCATCTCGCAAGAGCCATCGCGGTTCCAGCGCAGATCCCACCACCAGCGCTTTTTGGGGTTGATCCGGCCATTGCCGACAAGGTCATCGGCCTTGGCCAAAACACCGGCCATCGCGGGCACATTCATCGCAATCCACCGAAGCGGCTTTTCATGTTCCAGCCCCTCCATGTTCCACGGGCAGGTCTTCATGCAGCGCCCGCACATTGCCCCGCCCTTCTGGGTAATGCGGTAGGTGGTGCATTTCTGGCTGTCGCTCTTCCAGGTCTCATAGCCGTTGAACATCAACTTGGGACCGGCAGTGATCGCGCCCGAGGGGCATTCGCGCGCGCATTTGTTGCAGCTTTCGCAGAACGCCTGCATGCCGAAATCCACCGGCTTGTCGTGGGTCAGTGGCATATCTGTGGTGATGATGCCGGATTTCAGCCGCGGCCCCAGAAACGGGTTCACGATCACCTCGCCAATGCGACTGACCTCGCCCAACCCGGCCAGCAACAGCAGCGGTGGATGCAGCACTTCGCTGCTCTGGTTGGTATGCGCCTTTGCGGTATAGCCAAGGTTGCGGATCTGTGCGGCGATCACGCCACCGAGCAGGGAAAACCGCAGGTAGGCGCGCATCGATTGCGCCACGGCAATCCAGTCATCACCAGACGAGCCTTCGGTGGTGTCGAACCCCTGATCAATGATCAGGCAGATGGCGCTGTCTTGGGTTGGCACAATCGGCTCACCCAAGGCATCATGCGAATACCATGCCCATTCAGGGCAGCGCGCAACCCCCACGGCATCCGCCCCGAGGAAATAGCCGATCGCCTTGATCGCCTCGTGGTTTGCGCGGCGGTCGCGCGCACTTTCGTCAACCGTATCGGCGACAGGGCTATCCAATAGCAGGTTAAAGGCGCCCATCGGGCGTTTCGATGCCTGACTGATCGGCGATTTTCGTGTGAAGTATCCTCCGGTCGCAGCGTCTTGGTTTATCTTGCCCATATCGCCAAACTGCGAGCGGACGAACATATCGGCGCGCTTGGGCACCCGCGCAACCCGTTCTTCATCAATAAAGGTCGTCGGCTTGTCGACGCGGCGGAGCTTTTCAAAAGGATGCAGCCCGTCAGTGTAGCGCCGCTTGGCATAGGGATCGAGCGTGCGGCCATTCTTGGCAGAGCCCTTTCCCAGCTTCCACGCCCACCCGCGCATCAGGTCCTTCGGCTGTTCGGCCATCGGGGCCAGCGGCTTGTCGGTTGCCATGTTGAAATTCGTCGTTATCGCCACCAGTTGGAACCGCTCACCAACAAAGGGATTTACCAGCTTGCCATTCTCGACGACGGCCAGACCCGCCGCGACAGCCAGCTTGTTCAGATCGACTTCGCTGGAGGCGCCGCTATGCGCCTTGGCATCATAGCCAAGAATGCGCAAATAGCTGGCGATAACCACCGCGGCTTCGGTCCCGAGCAGACAGGCTCTCTGGGCCTGGGCATCACCTATCCAGGAATATCCGGGTTCATCCGGCGCCGGATCGCGATTGTAGTTATAGAGAAAGACAATGGCGTGCGTGTGGCCATCCACCGGCTGCGGCGGCGCCGACACGCTTTCCTTGAGATCGGCCATGATCACGTCAATACCGGACGCCAGCGACTTGACCTGCTTGGTCTTCAGGTCCTCGGCCAGCCGGTCGATTTCTGGATTGGCGAAGGGCTGTTCAAGCTTCAAACTACTGTCAAACCGGCCAATTCCCACCATCGGAACGTTTTGAAAATAGCCATAAGACTTAATGTGGCGCGCGCGTTCTTGCGGATCATCGGGGCAGCCCGCTTTTTGCGCGGACGGCAGTCCACCACGCAGAACATCCAGCATCGCCTGATAGTCCCGCATCGCATTGACCAGCGATCGCGGGGTCGTTGTGTGATCGAAGGAAACGGGATCGAATGGCGGCGTGCCCGAGAGGTCGGCGGCCTGATCGCGCCGCGCAAGCCGCTCCAACGGAAACGAACCAAGGTGGAAGGGCCTGCCACGGGTGGAGAAAATCTGAGACGTCATTCTGCCCTCTGTCTTGGTGCTGCCGTGACGGGGGCATCTGGAACCTGTTCACGCCAAGACGCACCCCCGTCTCGATGTCCGTCCACCCTAAGGAACCACCACATCGCCGTCAATAATTTTATTGAATTAGCATTGTTAATGATGCCGAAGCATCATTGAGGCCGATCTCGGACTGCGCCAATAAATGCAGGGTGCATAGATGGTGAAAGACCCTCCCGCCTCAGACCTGCATCAGAGCGGGCACCTCCGGTAAAGCGGGTTGGAATACCAACCGCCCGCCGCAGCAACCTTTGCGAGCGGGGCGTTAGCGATTGTGCCATCTCTCTGCAGAACATGGGAAAATAATGCCCGATCCCCGAACCAAGTTAAACCGCGCCCTTGGTTTGCTTTGAGGCTGGATTGGTGCTTAGCCCACCATTTGCAGTTCGCAGAAACGGCATAGGCGCAGCGTCGAAACCATCGCCGGTTTGATCTCACAACCCACCGACCACAGAACCGCCGCTGGTCGCCCTGAACAGCGCTGCGTCAGGCCAGCGGCGACCGGTATGCCCCGGTCGCCGCCCCTGTCAGTCTTTCCCCTGCGCGATCACATCCGCTGTCACGATCTTCTTTTGATAGAGGAACAGCGTGACCGCCACCGCCAGCCCGATCAGATCGGTCAGCAACCCCGCATCCAGCATACCCAGCGCGGCGAGGATCAGCATCGCGCGCGGGACCCATCCGATCCGGCCGAAAAACCATCCGATGATCCCCGACGACAGCAGATAGATACCCAAAAGCGCCGATCCGAACACATGCACTGTGTCCACCCATCCGCCCTGCAACAACAGCGAATCCGAGAAGAAGAACATATAGGGCACCACAAAGGCCGCCAGACCAATGCGGAAACTCTCGACGCTGGTCTTCATCGGATCGGATTGCGCCAAAGCGGCTCCGGCATAGGCAGCCAGCGCCACCGGCGGTGTGATCGCCGACATCACCGCGAAATAGAAGATGAAGAAATGCGCGGTGAGCGGCTCGATGCCTAGATTGATCAGGCCGGGCGCGATCACCGATGCGGCCACCGCATAGGCCGCCGTGGTCGGCATGCCCATGCCAAGGATCACCGCCACCACCATCGAGAACATCATTGCCAAAAGCTGCGACTGATCAGCGATCCCCAACAGCAGCGCCGAGAACCGCGAGCCGATGCCGGTCAGGGCGATGACACCGACGATGATCCCGGCAGCGGCGCAGACAGCGACCAGCTGCAGCGACATCCGCGCGCCGATATCGAGCGCCCGAAACAGACGCTGCGGCCCCATCCGGTGCGGCGTCAGCCACGAAACCACCGCCGCGGTCATCATCGCCAGCGTGCCGCAGCGAATGACCGAGTAGCCGACGAACAGCGCCCAGATCAGCACCAGAATCGGCGCAAAAAGATAGGCCTGCCGCATCAGCGCACCGAGCTTCGGCAGCAGCGCGCGGGGCAGCCCGACCATGCTGAACTTCTGCGCCATCAGATCCACCATAAAGAAGATCGATGCGAAATAGAGCACCGCGGGGATCAGCGCCGCCCAGATGATATCGGTATAGGGAATGCCGGTGATCTCGGCCATGATGAAGGCGCCCGCCCCCATAATCGGCGGCATGATCTGCCCGCCCGAGGAGGCTGCGGCCTCGATCGCAGCCGCGGTTTGCGGGCGATAGCCGACCTTTTTCATCAGCGGAATGGTCAGGCTTCCGGTCGCCACAACATTGCCCGCCGAGGTGCCGTTGATCATCCCCATCAGCCCCGAGGCGAACACCGCAACCTTCGCCGGACCGCCGCGTTTATGCCCCGCCGCGGCAAAGGCCACATTGACGAAATAGGCGCCTACGCGGGTTTCCTGCAAAAACGCCGCGAACACCACAAACAGGATGATATAGGTCGATGAAATCGCAATCGGCGCGCTGAGAATACCGTTGTCGGTGACGATATAGGAAAAGAACCGCTTGGGCGTATAGCCGTTGTGGTTCAGGATCCCCGGCAGCCATGGTCCGGCGAAAGCATAGGCGACGAACACACCGGCGATCACCACCAGCGCCAGCCCGGCCATGCGCCGCACCGCTTCGAGGATCAGGATCACAATCGCAATCGCCGCCCACATATCCGCGGGCTGGGCCATCGGCATTCCGGCGCGCATCTGCAGGGCGCGGGCGAAATAGATCACATAGCCGACCGCAGCGATGGTTGCCACGGCCAGCAAAATATCCGCAGCGCCAAAGCGGTCATTGCGGTATTCGGCGAAAACCCAGCCATGCAGCACCGCCAGACCGGTGCCGACAACCAAAGGAATGCCGAAACTTGTCAGCACCCAATGCGGCGGCATGGCGGCGCCGAACAGCCACCAGTTGCCCCAAAGCACCGCCATCGCGACTGCCGCATAGAGCACCGCGCCCGCCGCGACCAGCAGCAAGCCAAGATTGCCCGCGCTGCGCTGCGGCTTGGGCTGGCCGGGCACGATACCATGCGCCCCGAACAGCAAGAACCCGAGCGCCAGCCCGCCGCCGACATGCAGCAGCCGGTAGGTCCATGTCTCAAGCGGATAGAGGTTCATCACCAGCAGGTGGAACAGCGTATAGGCCGCGCAGGCGGTGGCAAACGCATAGCCCCTGCCCCCCAGAAAGACGCGCTGGTTGCTGGCGGGATGCTCTTCATCGACGGCATCCGTCACTTCGATCGGGTCTGCGAGTTCGGCGACCAATTCCGATGAGGAAATGTCACCGCGAGCGGATTGGGTCATGGGTCACCGGACGGCTGGAGGTTAAGCGAGCGTCACGGACCTATCTTGGCGATGCTGCGTGGACCGGGATTCGCGCCGCTGCCGGTTGGGCCGCAGCCGCCTCTGCCAAGCAAAGACCGCCAAGCAAAGACTGCCACGCCAACCGCAGGGTTCAAATCAACGCAACTCGCCGGAATAGGCCCGTGAGCAATGGTGGTATCGCGCGGTGATCAGCGCAATTCGGCGGGAATGGTGATGCCGATTTCCTCGAAGTAACGCACCGCGCCGGGATGGAAGGGCATGAAGGTGTTCTTCTCCCAGTTCTCGCTCAGGGTCTCGACCGCCGAGGCGTGGATCTGCCGCATCCGCGGGTTGTTCTCCAGCACCAGTTTGGTGATCTCGTAAGCAAGGCTCTCGGGCATCGCCGCATTGGCAATAGCAAAGTTCCACATCGCCACTGAGGGCACATCTACGTCCTGGCCATTATAGGTGCCGGCGGGAATGGTGAACCGCTGCATCGTCGGAACGGCGCTGGTAAAGGCCGAGATATTCTCATCCGACAGCGGCAGGAAGGTCACGTCATTCTCGATCGCAAGCTGGCTGAAGGCGCCGGTGGGCAGACCCGCGGCATAGACGAACGCGTCGATAAGACCATCGCCCAGCTGACCGGCACCATCCGAGGCACCTGCGAAACTGGCGTTGATCTCCATTCCGGCGCTGTCAAAATAGCGCTGCCAATAGGTCGCCGAGGTGCCCGAAGCCGGCCCCATATTGACCCGCCGGCCCTCCAGATCCTCGATCGAAGAGATCCCCGAGTCGGCCAGCACCACCGCCTGTAGCGGCGTTTGATACATCGGGAAGAGCGCGCGCAGATTGGCGGCCTCCATCCCCGGCATCAACTCGCTCTCACCGGCCATGACCTCCTGCGCCGGACCCATGGTGGTGAACCCCAGCAGGGTTTCCCCGACTTCGACCAAGACGACGTTCTGCACCGGCCCGCCGGTCACTTCGACGCTGGTGCCCAGATCGAGGGTTTCGCCGATCATTGTCGCAAGGCCGGACCCCCAGACGAAATAGGCACCGCCCTGCGATCCGGTGGAAATGCTCAGGCTCGATGGCCAGTCCGTGCGGTCCTGGGCCACGGCAGGCAGCGTCAATGCAGCGCCTGCAAGAATAGATGCGATAGCGGTCAGTTTCATGTGTATTTCCTCCCACGTGCTTATCTGGCAGCGAACCTGAACGGCACGATACCGATGAAGCAGATCATGAGAGCGAGGTCGGCGCGACTCAATGTCCGAAAGATTATATTCTATTTCGTTATTATCACGCGCTATCCTCGATCGCCTTCAGATTGTTGTCCAAAGTATCCAGCAAGGCATCGCGCTGGCTGTCGCGGGTGCCTCTGGTCCAGGCCGCCGCAAGGATCAGTTTCGAGCGCCGTGCCCCGCCACGCATCGACAGCGGCACAAAGGTGACATTCGGCACCGATATCCGCGCGGTCCAGCGCGGAACAATCGCCAGTCCCGAACCCGTGGCCACCAGATTGACGATGGTATGCTTTTCTTCCGCAACCTGCGCGATACGCGCGGTCAGCCCGGCATCGAGAAACAGCTTGATGGTCAGGTCATGCGAATGCGGCCGCGACCGGCGATCCGGCACGATCAGCGGCGCATCGGCGATATCCTCGATTGAGATCTCGTCGCGCTGCGCCAATTCATGATCGGTGGGCAGCGCGACCACCGCGGTCTCATAGAACAGGGTCTGAAAATCAATCCGCGGATCGCGCGTGTCCGGCGGGCGGCAAAAGGCGATATCCAGACTGCCGCTCAGCAATCGCGGCAACAGATGGATGGTTTTCTGTTCGAAAAGCTGCACCTCGATCTCGGGATGTTCGACGCGCAGAAACCGCAGCAATTGCGGCATCAGCCCCGCGGCGGCACTGTCAATCGCGCCGACCTTTAGCACCGGAGTCCCCGATTTGCGGATCGAACGCACCTTCTCGTCCAGATACTCGGCCTGCGCGACCAAGGCGCGGGCGTCCTCAAGGATCGCCGCACCCGCCTCGGTCAGGGCGACATTGCGGGTGGTGCGCAAAAACAGCTTGGTATCAAGACGGGTTTCCAGAATCCTGATCTGCCGTCCCAGCGAGGCCGGCAGCATATCCAGCGCCCGCGCCGCCCGTCCGAAATGCAGCGTATCGGCCACCATCAGAAAGCTTTTCAATTGATTGATATCCAAGCGCCACCTCCCAACCCGCACTATATCGCGATTGTATATAATTCTAGGCCCATTGAGTGATCAGGTCCACCGGCTTTAGTGTCCGGTGAAATCGCCGGTCAGGCGCTGCTCGGTGAGGCATGTTTGGCGCCGCAAGGTCACCGCCAATCCGCCCTCACCGGCACGCCCGACCAGATCGCTGCATCCGGGTTGCTCCGGCTCGACACCGATGTCATCAGGAATGGATATCTGCCATGAACACCTACAAAATCGCCGCCATCCCCGCCGACGGCATCGGCCCCGAGGTCATCGCCGCCGGTCTGCAAGCGCTTGAGGCGCTGGCCCGTCGCGACGGAGGTTTCGCGCTGGATGTGACCCATTTTGACTGGGGCTCCGAGCGCTATAAACAAACCGGCGCATTGATGCCCGAGGACGGGGCGCAGCAGCTGCGCGACTTTGACGCGATCTTTTTTGGCGCGGTCGGCGCGCCGGATGTGCCCGACCATATCACGCTGTGGGGGCTGCGGCTGCCGATCTGTCAGGGCTTCGACCAATACGCCAATGTGCGCCCGACGAAAATCCTGCCCGGCATCACCTCGCCGCTGGCCAATGTCAAAACCGGTGATCTTGACTGGGTGATCGTGCGCGAGAATTCCGAGGGCGAATATTCCGGCATCGGCGGTCGCGCCCATAAAGGCATGCCCGAAGAGGTCGCTACCGAGGTCTCGATCTTCACCCGAGTCGGCGTGCTGCGGATCATGCGCTATGCCTTCCAACTGGCGCAATCGCGGCCGCGCAAACTGCTGACCGTGGTCACCAAATCGAACGCGCAGCGCTACGGAATGGTGATGTGGGACGAGATCGCCGCCGAGGTCTCCAAAGAGTTCCCCGATGTCACCTGGGACAAGGTGCTGGTCGATGCGATGACCGTGCGGATGGTCAAGGACCCGCAGAGCCTCGACACCATCGTGGCGACCAATCTCCACGCCGATATTCTCTCCGATCTTGCCGGTGCGCTGGCCGGCAGCCTCGGGGTTGCGCCGACCGGCAATATCGACCCCGAGCGCCGCTTTCCGTCGATGTTTGAACCGATCCACGGCTCGGCCTTCGACATCACCGGCAAGGGGATCGCCAACCCCGTCGCCACCTTCTGGACCGCCGCGCAGATGCTCGACCATCTGGGCGAGACCGCTGCCGCCACGCGGCTGATGCGGGCGGTGGAAAAGGTCTGCGCGGAGGGCACGCTGACGCCGGATGTGGGCGGTTCTGCCACCACCCAGCAGGTGACCGATGCGGTCTGCGACGCCATTCGCGGCGAGAACATCTGACAATGACGCCCGCGGACGCCCAAGGCCTTTTGCGGCGGATGTTCGACGCCGCCATCGCCGCCGCCGATCCCTCCACGGTTCTGGCGCGGCATTTGCCCGAGAAACCCGCCGGTCGCTGCATCGTCGTCGGCGCGGGCAAATCCGCCGCCGCGATGGCCCGCGCTCTCGAGCAAGCCTGGCCGGATGTCGATCTCTCGGGCGTTGTTGTCACCCGCTACGGCCACATGGTGCCGACCGAACGCATCACCGTGCGCGAGGCCGCACATCCGGTGCCCGATGCCGCCGGAGAACAGGCCGCGCGGGAGATCCTGCAACTGGCCCGCTCGGCCACTGAGGACGACCTGATCCTCGCCCTGATATCGGGCGGCGGCTCGGCGCTGATGTCCCTGCCGCTGCCGCCCCTGACCGCAACCGAGAAAGCCGAGGTCAATCGGCTGCTCTTGGCCTCGGGACTGGCCATAGACGACATGAACAGGCTGCGCCGCAGGCTCTCGCTGATCAAAGGCGGCGGTCTGGCGCGGGCGGCGGGCAAGGCGCGACTGGTCAGTTTGGCGATCTCGGATGTGCCCGGCGATGACCCCGCAGCCATCGCTTCCGGCCCGACCGTGCCCGATCCGACCGCGCAACAGGATCTCTCGCAACTCGTCACGCGGCTTGGCCCCTCTCTGCCTCAGGCGGCACGCGATCTCTTGCTGGCCCCCGCCGAGCCCGCTCCCGAGTTTGCCGTGGATTACCGGCTGATCGCCACCCCGCAAATGTCACTCGAAGCCGCCGCCGACGTCGCGCGCGCCGCTGGTGTCACGCCCCTTTTGTTGGGTGACGCGCTTGAGGGCGAGGCGCGCGAAATGGGCAAAGTCATGGGCGGTATCGCCCGCGCCGTGGCCGGTCGCGGCACGCCGGTCGCCGCCCCCGCTGTGCTGCTGTCGGGCGGCGAAACCACCGTCACCATCGGCGAGGCCAAACCCGGTCGCGGGGGCCGCAACACCGAATTCCTGCTCTCGCTCGCGCTATCCCTCGCCGCACACCCGCAGATCTATGCGCTGGCCGGTGACACCGACGGGATCGACGGCACCGAAGACGCCGCCGGCGCGATACTCACCCCCGACACATTGGCGCGCGCCGCTGCCGCCGAGCTTACCCCCAGCGCCGCCCTCGCCGCGCATGACAGCTACAACGTCTTCGACGCGCTCGGCGACCTGATCCGCACCGGCCCGACCCTGACCAACGTCAACGACTTCCGCGCGCTACTGGTGCTCTGAGCCGCCATCGGCCCTGCCCTGACACCGCGGTGATGCCCGATCAAAGGGCAAACCTATCGCCCTATCACCCCCAAACAGCACCGCGCCCGCCTTACACTTCTGCAAGGCGGGCGCGGCTGTTTTCGTCCAGCAATACCCGATCAGGCGGTCAGGAAGCGTTCCGTCAGCCGCGCCCAGAGCGCCGCGCCGGTGGTCAGGCTGGCATCGTCAAAATCATAGGCCGGATTATGCAGCGGCGCCGAGGTTTCGCCATTGCCAAGCCGGATGAAACAGCCGGGTTTATGCTGCAGGAAATGGGCGAAATCCTCACTTCCCGGGATCAGCGCGCATTCCGGCACATTGCCGGCACCGGTCAACTCTTCTGCGACTTCGGTGGCAAACGCGGTTTCATCGGGGGCATTCGTCACCACCGGATGACCGTCGTCATATTCGATCTCGGCGGTCGCCCCCCAAGACGCGGCCTGCGCTTCGACAATACTGTAGATGCGCTTTTTGATCAAAGCACGCGCCTCGGGGGTGAAGGTGCGGACGCTCAACTCCAGCGTTGCCTCTTGCGCGATGACATTACTCGCCGCGCCGCCGTGAAACGTGCCGACGGTGACCACGGCTGTGTCGGTGGAATCCATGCTGCGCGAGACAATCGTCTGCAACGCCATGACCAGCGCCGAACCAACCACGATGGGGTCGATACACAGATGCGGCCGCGCCGCATGTCCGCCCTTGCCGTGCAGGGTGATCTTGACGCTATCCGCCGCCGCCATCAACGGGCCCGCGCGCATCAGGATCTGGCCTGCGGGGGCGCCGGGATGGTTGTGCAGCCCGAAAATCGCATCACAGGGAAAGCGCTCGAACAACCCGTCTTTGATCATCGCGACCGCCCCGCTGTCGCGACCGGCTTCTTCGGCGGGCTGAAAGATCAGGTTCACCGTGCCCGAGAAATTCCGCGTCCGCGCAAGATATTCCGCTGCCCCCAACAGCATCGTGGTGTGACCGTCATGGCCACAGGCATGCATCACCCCCGGCACAGTGCTGGCATGGGCATGATCGCCCGCCTCATGGATCGGCAAAGCGTCCATATCGGCACGGATCGCAAGCGAGCGGTTCCCGTCCCCGACGCGCAACTGCCCAACGACACCGTGGCCCCCGACATTGCGCGTCACCTCATAGCCCCAGCCTTCCAGCTTATCGGCCACAAGCGCCGCGGTCTTCACCTCTTCAAGCGAAAGCTCGGGATGCGCATGCAGGTGATGGCGGATGCCGACAAGCTCGGCCTCGGCATGTTTGAAGTCATCAATCGTGGCAAATTTGGTCATCTGCAAACAGACCGCATACTGCGATCCGCCTTTCTTAAAGATCTGAGAGGAGGTTACAGGACGCGGCGCAGGAACTCGCGGGTGCGTTCGCGCTGCGGGTTCACCAAGATATCCTCGGGTTTGCCCTGCTCGACGATATGCCCGCCGTCCATAAAGATCACCCGGTCGGCGGCCTCACGGGCGAAGCCGATCTCATGGGTGACGACAATCATCGTCAGCCCCTGTTTGGCCAATCCGCGCATGGTCTCCAGGACTTCGCCCACCAGTTCCGGGTCCAGAGCCGAGGTCGGCTCGTCGAACAGCAGGATCTTCGGCTTCACCGCCAGCGCACGGGCAATCGCCACCCGCTGCTGCTGCCCGCCGGACAATTGCCGCGGATAGGCGTTCAGCTTGTCGGCCAAGCCGACTTTGGCGATCAGATCGGTGGCCAGCTCGATCGCCTCGCGGCGTTTGACCCCATGCACCCCGACCGGCGCCTCGATGACATTTTGCAAGACCGTCATATGGGGAAACAGGTTGAAGCTCTGGAACACCATACCCATCTTGCTGCGCTGGCGGGCAATCGCGCCTGAACTCAGCGCCACCAGACGGTCGCCCTGCAGCTTGTAGCCGATCTGCTCGCCGTCAACCTCGATGAAACCCTTGTTGATCTCTTCCAGCCGGTTGATGCAGCGCAGCAGGGTCGATTTGCCCGAGCCCGACGGGCCCAGAATGGCGACCACCTCGCTCGGCGCGATATCCATATCAATGCCCTTGAGCACCTCGTTATTGCCAAAGGCCTTATGGACATTGCGCGCCCGCAGGATCGGGGCCTGAGCCGTGGTTGCAGTCATAGCGGGGCCTCTTCCTGAGTGGTTACGGTTTCGGGGGCATCGAACACGACACGCTGCTGGTCTCCGCGGGCATAGTAGCGCTCGATCCGCGACTGGATCGCGCTCAGCACCGAGACAATCAGAAGATACCAGATCACGGCAACCATCAGCAGCGGGATGACCTCGAAGTTGCGGTTATAGATCGATTGCACCGAATACAGCAGGTCCGCCATCGCGATCACCGAGACCAGCGAAGTGGCCTTGATCATGCTGATGAACTGGTTGCCCGAGGGCGGCACGATGCTGCGCATCGCCTGCGGGATCACCACCCGCCACAGCGCGCGCATCGGCTTCATCCCGAAGGCCTCGGCGGTTTCCCTCTGGCCGCGTTCCACCGACAGCAGACCACCGCGGATGATCTCGGCCATATAGGCGGCCTCATTCAGCGCCAGTCCGATAATCGCGGCGGTAATCGGCGTGATCAGATCATTGGCATTCCACGCCGCAAGACTGGGCCCAAAGGGGATCGACAGCGAGATCTGCGGAAACAGGAACGACAGGTTATACCACAGGATCAACTGCACCAGCAGCGGGGTGCCGCGGAAAAACCACACGAACAGCCCCGAGATGGATTTGGCCAGCGGGTCGTTCGACATCCGCGCGATCGCCAAGGGCAGCCCGAGCATGACACCAAGTATCATGCTCACCACCGCCAGCCAGATGGTCACCCATAGACCCTCCAGCACGGTTGTGTTGAAAAAGAATTCGGCCACCACCGGCCAGCCGAAATTGTCATTGGTAGCCACCGCGCGCGCGAAATCCGCAGCAAACAGAAGCACCACGACCCACAAAAGCACCTTGCCTTTGGGAATAGGTCGATGTGCCCCCGCGACATCGCGCAGGTCGTCGGATTGACGATCCGGCAAAGCCTCAGGACGCGAAAGCGGCTGGGTTGAGGACACATCGACCATGATCAGAGTGCCTCGCCGAGATTGATGCCGGGTGCTTCGATCATGTTGTTCTCAAGACCCCATTCGGTCATGATCTCCTCATAAGTGCCATTGTCCATCAGGATCTGGAAGGCATCGCGCAGAACCGGGCCAAGCGGCGATCCCTGCGGCACCACCGCGCCCTGCATCAGGCTGGGGAAGCCGTTGGACTGGCCAACCGCGGTCAGTTCCAGCGCGCCTTCGGACTGCTGGACGAAATAGGTCAGCGGCGCCTGCGACGAGAAGAACGCATCCGCACGGTCCGAACGCACCGAGAGGATCGAGCTCGGCTGGTCGGTATAGGACTGAACCTCGATCGCCGGCTGGCCATCGGCTTCACATTGCTCCGACTGGGCAAGAATAACCCGCTCGGCCGAACCGCCCGACATCACCGCAATCCGCTTGCCGCAGGTAGTGCCAAGGCTGACGATGCCTTCGGGGTTGCCGGCCTGAACGGCAAAGACAACGTATTCCTGAACCCAGTCCACAAAGTCATTCGCTTCGCGGCGGTTCGGGAAGTCACCCACCGGCCCCATGGCGAACTGATACCGGTTTGCGCCGATCCCGGTCAGCAGCGCAGGCAAGCCCGCAACCGTTGCATGGGTGATCTCGACGCCGAGGATCTGGGCGATTTCCTGCGCCAGATCGGCGGTGGCGCCGGTATGCGTGCGCCCCTCGACGAATTCATAGGGAGGGAATGATCCGTTGGTCACCGCGATCATCGAGCCGGCCTCGCGGATGGCCTCCGGCAGACGGGCGTTCAATTCGGCATTATAGGTCTGCTCGGCCTGCGCTACGGCAGGGGCGATCAGTGCGGCAAGCGCCAGACTTAGGATAGGTTTGGTGGTCATAGTCTTCTCCCTCAGGTTAAAAAACTTCATGCAATCTTCCGTGCCTCTTCTGCCGCACCGAAGACGTCCTCCACGCTCAGCAGCTTCGGCAGGATTGCCTGGTCGTACATCTGACCGATAAAGTCAGAGGTCATCTTGCGGTTCGCCTCGATACCGCTGGCGTCCCATGACGCGGGCAGCGACCGTGCGGTATGCAACATCTCATCCAGCATGAACGGCGTTGTGTCGGCATACCTGCGCCGTTTCGCGGTCCACATCTCGCGCGAACAGTCGATCAGATCGCTCAATACCTGTGGCACCCAGGGCTCCGCTTCCACCAATTCCTGATCCACCGTCAATATGTGAATGCCGGGGACATATCCGACCGAATAGAAATAGGCGACCTGCGCGGCGCGGCAATCGGGTAGCAATTGCCGGAACTGCGACTCGGGTTCGAAAAATCCGCTCGGCATGAAGGGGGTAAAGACCGCGTCCAGCCAGCCGCGCGACAGGCTGTCCATCATCGGCTCTTCGTCCGGCATCGCCTCGATCCGGCCCGGTTGATGGAATGCGCCAAGCCGGTCCTGAATCGGATGCTCCGCCGTCAGCCGTCCAGCGTACCATGACACATCATCGGTCATGATACCCGCATGCCGCAGGATCGCCCGCGTCCATGTGTTACCCGAATCCTGCCAGCCGGTCACGCCGATACGCTTGCCGGCCAAATCCTCGATCGTGGTCAACGGGCTGTCTTTGCGGGTGATGATACAGCCGTGGCGAAACCCGCGCATCAGGAAATTCGGCACCGCGACGGTGCCGGTCTCGCCCTGCGCCAACCCGGTCAGATGGCGGCTGAACGAGGCCTCACCGGCGTTATAGGGCGACGATCCGCCAATGGTGACCGGCATCGTCGACACGCGATCCACCTCGACCGACAGCGCACCAGAGCTAACATCACCAAGGATCAGCGGCGTAAGATAGTCCCAATCCCTCACCGCAAGGCGTATCTTCAATGTCATGCCCAACTCCCATTTGCGCAACTTGTTGACGTGATAGGAGGCTTGGCACGGCGTTGACAAATGCTATTAAGCTACCGAACATTTAAATTATTGCCCCGAACATTAAGGACGATCCATGACCACAATCGACGCAAGGGAGTTGGCGGCTCATCTGACGGATCGCTCCACCCAAGGGCTTGCGCGGGACACGGCGCGGCTGGTGCGGACCGGCGTGCTGCCGGTCGGTGCGCGGTTGCCCTCGCTGCGTGACCTTGCCTTTGTCATGGAGATCAGTCCCAGCACCCTCTCCGAAGCCTGGAAAGAACTGCGCCGCCTGCGCGTGCTGACCGGGCGCGGGCGCAATGGCACCTATGTCAGCGCATCCAATCTCTCGCCGCGCCCCCTGAGGGTATCGGCGCAGGGGCATTTTTCCCCCAGCACCCGCAACCTCACGCTTGCGGTGCCGGACCTCTCGCTCCTGCCGCAGTTGGATCAGGCGTTGCTGCACGGCGCCCGCGCGGAAAAGCTCAACAGCTACGAACGGGTGCGGATCCTGCCCGAACTCGAGCAGGTCTTGCGCCCCGATTGGCCATTCCGGTCTGCGGCGATGCTGGCGACCAATGGCGGCTACAACGCAGTTTACCTCTCGCTCCATGCCCTCGTGCAGCCGGGCTCGGCGGTGGCGCTGGAAATGCCCGCCTCGATGCGCATCCTTGATATCCTCGAAGACCTCGGCGCGCGGATTTTGCCGGTGGAAAGCGACGGTTTCGGCCCCAAGCCGGACGCCCTGAAGGCGGTGCTCGAACAAAAGCCCGATGCGTTTGTGTTCCAGCCAGTGATCAGTTCTGTCACCGGCTTGCATTGCACCGCGCAACGTCTCTCCGAACTGGGCGACGTGCTGTCCGAAAGCGAGACCCTGATCATCGAAGACGACGGCATCGGCGAGATCGCCATGGCACCCTCGCAATCCTTGGGCGACCGCCTGCCCGACCGGGTGATCCATATTCGCTCTTTCTCGAAATCCTTCGGGCCGGATCTGCGCATGGCGGTGCTCTCGGCCTCCGAAGACCTCGTTGGCCGGGTCCAATCCTTCCGCGCCTTCAGCGCCGGCTGGACCAGCCGCATCCTGCAATCCGCCGTCGCATGGCTGCAGGCCGACGAGGAGACACGCGCGGGCATCCAATCCGCCGGAGCAACCTACCGCGAGCGCCGCAACGCCTTGGCCCGGGCCTTGCGCGAACGCGGCATCGACGTGCCCGACGGCGCCGGTCTCAGCCTCTATCTGCCCGTGCATTCCGAGACTTTTGCCTTGATCACCCTCGCCGCCCACGGGATCTCTGCCCTTGCCGGCGAGAGTTTTTCGCTGGCGCCCACCGGCCATATTCGCCTTGGCACCGGACGTCTCGACCTCGGCGAAATCCCGGCCCTCGCCGATATCGCCAAACTCGCCGCCGCGACGCCCTTCGAGCACAGGGCCGATCCGTAAAGCCGGACCTACGCAAACGCGGCGCGGGCATATCCCGCCCGCCTTCCCGCGCGGGTTTTTCCCTCGGCAACCAAACCCGGACTCGCTCGACGCGCGAAATATTGGTATATTTGTCCAACACCCGCGCCGCGCGGCGACCGCCCGTGACGCGGGTGCAGGCCCGCACCGATATCACCCATGTCACCCAACTGCCCCGAAGAACACAGCCGCAAAGGCGTCCTATGAGACCAATCTTCGCAGCGCTTTTCGCCGCCGCCTCGGGCGCCATCTCACCCGCGCCAATCGCCGCGCAGACGCATTGGCAACCCCTTGGGCAGTTGGAGACCGCGCCCGGCGAGCACCTGGGGCCGCTCACCGTCTCGCCCGGCGGTGACTTGGTCGCGGGCTCGCTCTGGAGCCCCGAGGGCGGCTTTCGCGCACGGGTCTGGAGCCTGCGCGACGGGCTCGCCATGGCGACATTGGACGGGGTCTTCCCCAGCCTGCTGCCGATCCGTTTCGCCCAGCCCGCCAACACGCCGGGGCTGATCTCGGCGCAGGTCTACGCGCATTCCCGCCGCCACCTGCGCAGCTGGACATTATCCGGCGCCGCGCCGGTGCTTGAACTGGCTTTCGAAGAGGATTTCCTCGCCGACGATGTGCTATATGACCCCTTCCGGCAGACGTTTATCGTCGCTGGCACCTTCGGCCCGCTCTGGGTCTATGGCCAATCGGGCGCACAAATCGCCACCATCGAGACCGACGCCATGCGCCCGCACGGGGCGATGACCCTCTCGCAGGACGGCAGCGAGCTGGTCGTGGACTCCTCGGGGTTTACCCTGACCTACCAGATGAGTGGCGCGCCCTACCAATGCACGGATGGCAGCTGCGCCGAGATCTATGCGCAATTGCCGGGCTCCTATGGCCCCTATGAGGCCCTGCTGGCGGTGGACCCGCTGCGCCAGCGCCTTGCCAGCCTCCCGCCTATTGACGCGGAGCGGCTGCATCTTGGCGGCGGAAACTTCCACCCCGTGGCCACGCCGACGGTCCGGCTGTGGGAGGCGCTGGAGGGTTGGAATTCCGACACCGCGCCCGTGCTGACGCTTGAGGGATTCGCCACGCCCCTGCGCTACGGCGCGTTCTCGGCAGATGGCGCGCGGCTACTGACGCTGGACGAGAGCAACAATCTGGCGGTCTGGAATGCCGAAACCGGCGCGCAAACCATGACCGCGCAGGGCATCATCGCGGCGCAATTCATCCCCGGTGGCAAAACCATAGTCGTGCATGCGGCGGACGGGAGCAGCGCGATCATCGACATCGGCGGCGGAGACCTGTTGCAGCCCCTCCCGCCCCCGTCCGAAAACACCGTCATCGCCCCCGACGGGCAGACCTTGATCACCTATTCCGCAGGCCGCGCGGGACCCGCCCGAGTGTGGCGTCGGCGATAATGGGCGCGCGGTGATCCTCGGCCTGATGCTCGGTTAGAAACACTTGCTGATGAGCGTCACGCCAAAGCCCTCATCCGCGCCCCTCCCCGCCGGAACCTCCCAAACCAAACCCGCCCGCATCCACCAGCGCAGATAGCGGCGGGCGGATCACCACACCCATAAAACCCTTGGTCTTTGCCCCCGGTGTACCTACCATCACCGCAGGCAGATCGGGCAGACTGACATGCAAAAAGCCATTGTTCTGGGCGGATACGGGCTGATCGGGGCGGCATCTATGCGGGCCCTGCGCCGCGCCGGTTTTACGGTGACCGGCATCGGGCGCTCAACCTCTGCCGCGCTGCAATCCGACCCTTCCGCCGATTGGCTGATCCGCGATATTCCCGCGATCACCATTGACGAGTGGCGCATCCACCTCGCCGGTGTCGATGTCGTGGTCAACGCCTCCGGTGCGCTGCAGGACGGCGCGCGCGATGACCTCACCGCGATCCATGTGACCGCCCTCTCCCGCCTGACCCAAGCCGCCGCCGAATTGCCCCTGCGGATCGTGCAGATCTCGGCGGCGGGGGTATCGGCTGAGGCCTCAACGGCGTTTTTTCGCAGCAAAGCGCAGGGTGACGCGATCCTCTGCGCCAGCGCGCTCGATTGGGTGGTGTTGCGGCCGACCCTCGTCCTCGCGCCCGATGCCTATGGCGGCACCGCCTTGCTGCGCGGCGCAAGCGCCCTGCCCCTGCTCATGCCCCGCATCATGCCCGAGGCACAGGTCCAGACCGTCTATATCGGCGATCTCGCCGAGGCGGTGGTCGCCGCGGCACAGGGCGAGCTGCCGTCACGATTGATCTGCGATCTTACCGAGCGGGAGGCGCGCCCCTTTCCCGAATTGCTGCAAATTATTCGGTGCTGGCAAGGCTGGCCCGCGCCCCGCCTGCACCTGCGCCTGCCCACCCCGCTGATCACGGCATTGGGCAAAGCCGCGGATGTCCTCGGACTTCTTGGCTGGCGCTCGCCCCTGCGCAGCACCGCCCTGCGGGCCTTGCAGGACGGTATTACCGGCAATCCCGACGCATGGGAGGATGCGGGCGGCCGCCCCTGCCGGTCACTGGCGCAGACGCTGGCGCTCTTGCCCGCCACACGTCAGGAACGGCTCTTTGCCCGCAGCTATTTCGCCCTGCCGCTGGCCATTGCGACGCTGGCGCTATTCTGGGTCTTCTCGGGCCTGATCACCCTGTTCAACCCCGCGCGCGCCATGGCGATCCTGAGCGTGCGCGACGTGCCGAACTGGACCACCAATCTGAGCGTGTTCGGCGGGGCCGTCGCCGATCTCGGGCTCGGGTTCGCGATCCTCTGGCGGCGCTGGACCAGAGCCGCCGCGCTGGGAATGCTGGCCCTCTCGGGCGCCTATCTGACCGGCAGCCTGATTGTCGCACCCGACCTCTGGGCCGATCCGCTGGGGCCGATGCTCAAGGTCTTTCCCGGCATGACCCTCGCGCTGATGGTCTGGCTGATGATGGAGGGGCGATGATCTACGAGACCCTGCGTTTCCTTCATGTCCTCGGCGCGACGGTCTTGCTGGGAACCGGCGCCGGTATCGCGTTTTTCATGGTGATCTCGCACCAAAGCCGCGACCCGCGACTGATCGCCCATGTCGGCGGGATCGTGGTGCTGGCCGACACCGTATTCACCGCCAGTGCCGCCATCGCGCAGCCGCTGACCGGATATCTGCTGGCGCGCGCGGCGGGCTGGCCGCTTCTCAGCGGTTGGGTCGCATGGTCACTGGCGCTCTATGCCATCGTCGGGATTTTCTGGCTGCCGGTGCTCTGGATGCAGATCCAGATGCGCAATCTGGCGATCGAGGCCCGCGACAGGGGCGCCGCTTTGCCCGCACGCTATCATCGGCTCTACCATCTTTGGTTCACCTGCGGCTTTCCCGCCTTTGCCGCCGTGCTGGCGATCCTCTGGCTGATGCTGACCAGACCCGCGCTGTAAAGCCCCCGCTGGATCGCAAGAGGTCGAATGCTCCCGACGCTCCCTTGGACGGACCGACGCAAGCACCCACCGGCAAACCCAACCGGTGCCCCAATCCGGTTTCAACGCATCTGGCGGATCGCCTTGGCACAGACCAACCGGTTCCCGCATCCAATCCGCTTGCCCCTAATTTTGCGCGGGTGGTGCCGGATAGGCAAGGCCGAGACGCAAAACCCAATACACCCGCCGCCTACCCGTCAAGCTAACAATGCCGCAGGGGCAATCGGCCCACGGATCAATCCTCCTGCGGGACTTCGCTGGGCGGTGGCTCGGGCACCTCACCGGGATCGCTCTCGGGGGCCTCAACGGGGATATTGTCCGGCGCCTCTTTGGGCGGCAAGGGCGGTGTTTCCTCGGGCACGCGGACGGGGGCTTCTGGCGGAGTTGGCTCGGGCTGCGGGCCGGTTGGCGGGGTGGTCATCGGTGTTACTCCTATCTGTGCAGCTTCTCCGTGAGAAACCGCGCCCCAGCACAAGGAGTTCCGCCGCTGCCCTGTCGCTCGCCGGAACGTGAGCGCCCCCCCACCAGCAACGCAGCATCTACCAAACCTCGGAACCAATCCCCCGGCCTCCGGTTCTTCCGGCAACACAAACGCCACAGACCCCGCATCTCTGGCGCCTTCACCGGCCACCCATCAGGCCGCAATGACGCAGGCTCCCAAGCCGCGCGTCCCTCCAAAACGCGGCCTCGGCGGGTGATCCCCCCTGCCCCATTTCAGCAAACCGCCGAGGGTCGGCACATCACCAGACCCGCAGCGACGAGAGGAGTTCACCGTGTTCACCGACGCCCCGATGATCGACGCCCTGATCACCGGCATCCTGCTCAGCGCGGTGACCATCGCATGGGTGGTGTTGCTGGTGCGTATCGTCGGGCTGCGGTCGTTCTCGAAAATGACCAATTTCGACTTTGTCACCACCGTCGCCATGGGCTCTTTGCTGGCCGGCGCCTCGCAGTCGCAGGACTGGGTCGCATTCGTGCAAACGCTGGCGGCGATGGCCAGTCTTTTCGCCGTGCAATATATCGTCTCGCGCCTGCGCTACCGCAGCCCGCGGCTGAACGCGGTGGTGCAAAACACGCCGGTGTTTTTGATGAAAGACGGCCGGATCCTTGAGGACGCCCTGCGCCGCACCCGCGTGTCCAAAGAAGACCTGATCGCCAAACTGCGCGAGGCGAATGTGCAGGAGATGGCGGCGGTGCATGCGGTGGTGCTGGAGACCACCGGCAATATCTCGGTGCTCCACGGCGGCGATGTCGATGCCGAACTGCTGACGGGGATCGCACCGGTCGAGACTGTCACGCGTGGCTAAGGGGTTGCGAAGAAAAGACTATTTACCCCGAACCACCAACCCGTGACGCAGAAACCGGTAAGCACAGGACAGCCTGCGACACCACGCCACGACGCGCCGATCTGCTCCGGTCTCGCAACTGGCGACGCGCGGCGGACGGGATTTATTGGGAACCTCTAGCATTCTCAGCCGTTTGGTCAGTCGGAGGTTGAAACCATGCCAGAACTTTCGCGCCGGGATTTTTCGCGGACAGCGCCATCCAAAGCGGTGGCGCCTCACGTCATCCCCCCGCGCGACGCTCCGGCGGTTTTGCACCGCACGCTGCAACTCCCGCCGCCGAACCGGCTCCGCGACCGCAGGATCAGGTTTCGCCAGCACAGCCTGACCAACATCGCTGCCAACAATACCTCCACCATCGACACCCGCCCCCGCGATATGCGTGACTGCCCAGACCGCCCGTCGCATGCGCTCAAGCTGCACGCCAACAACCTCCCGCCCGATGATCTGCGCGACACCGATCTACGGCGCCACGGCAACAATCCCCTATGACCGGCAGCACCGCCAGAGTGGACCACATCGCCCCTTCGCGCCGCTTGCTCCGGTCCAGCGCGCTATTGGCCACACTCGCCCTGTCCGGCTGCGACGGGCGGCAATCGGTGCTGGCCCCGGGCGGCGCCGATGCACGGGTTTTGGGCGATCTGTTCTGGGTCATGCTCGGTGGCGCGATCATCCTCTGGCTGCTGGTCAACGGGCTGTTCTTCTATGTCACACGGATTAACCGCGCGGCCCTCTCGCGGCGTTTTGCCAACGGCTTGATCATTGTCGGCGGGGTGATCTTTCCCACCGTTATTCTCGGCGCGCTTCTGGCCTACGGCCTGTCGATCATGCCCGACCAGCGCGCGCCGGGCGACGGGCTGACCCTGCGCGTCACCGGCGAGCAATGGTGGTGGCGGGTCGAATACTGGCCCGAGGGCGCCGAGGCGCCGATCATCTCCGCCAATGAAATCCGCCTGCCCGCGGGTCAACGCAGCGAGATCATCCTCGATGCGGGGCGGGTGATCCATTCCTTCTGGATACCGGCGTTGGGCGGCAAGATGGATATGTTTCCGGGCCGCGAAACCCGCATGTCGCTGCACCCCGAGGCGCCCGGCCATTGGCGCGGGCAATGCGCCGAGTTTTGCGGTGCCAGCCATGCGCTGATGGCCTTCGAGGTGGTGGCGATGGCGCCCGATGACTTCGCGCTCTGGCTCGCGGCGCAGGAGGCCCCCGCCGCACCCCCCGCTGATCCGGCGGGCATACGCGGCGCCGAGGTCTTCACCCGCGAGGGCTGCGGCGCCTGCCATACGGTGCGCGGCCCCGAGGGGCGGGACAGTCAACCACGCGGCGCGGTGGGGCCGGACCTGACCCATGTCGGCAGCCGCCTCAGCCTCGGCGCCGGCACGCTGGGCACCACGCTTGAGGATTTCGAGACCTGGATCGCCCATACCGGCGCGATCAAACCCGAGGTGGAAATGCCCGCCTATGACCATCTGAGCGCAGGCGATCTGTCGGATCTGGCGCAATATCTCAAGGGGTTGGAATGAGCGAACCGCAAAACACCGGCCCCCAAGGCCCCTATCCGCCCAGCGCCGAGATGCTGGCCACACCCGTCCCGCAGGCGCAGCAGGAGCGCAGCGCCGCCGAATTGCGCGCGGCATGGGCGCCGCCCAAGGGCTGGCGCTATGTCACCGCGGTCAACAACTCCGAGATCGGGCTCTGGTATGCGCTCAGCGCCTTTGGTTTCATGCTTCTCGCCGGTGTCCTCGGACTGCTCATCCGCCTGCAACTGGCCCTACCCGAGAATGATCTGATCTCTGCCGACCGCTTCAACCAGTTCTTCACCATGCATGGCTCGGCAATGATGTTTCTCTTTGCGGTGCCGATGTTCGAGGCGATCGCGATCCTGATCCTGCCTGCACTTCTGGGCGGGCGCGACATGCCGTTTCCGCGGCTTTCCGCCTTTGGCTTCTGGTGCTTTGTCATCGGCGGCGTATTCGTCATGGGCTCGCTTTTGTTCAATGCCGCGCCCACCGCCGGCTGGTTCATGTATCCGCCGCTGGCCACGCAGGACGAGGGGCCGGGCAGCGATATCTGGCTGTTGGGCCTATCGTTTATCGAGATCGCCTCCATTGCCGCCGCCGTCGAGCTGATCGTCGGCGCGCTGAAATGCCGCCCGCCCGGGATGCGGGTCAATATCATGCCGCTTTATGCGTGGTATGTGCTGGTGGTCGGCGGGATGATCCTCTTTGCCTTTCCGCCGCTGATCGCCGGAGACTTCCTGTTCGAGCTAGAGCGCAGCTTTGACTGGCCGTTTTTCGACCCCACACGCGGCGGCGATCCGATGCTCTGGCAGCATCTGTTCTGGATCTTCGGCCACCCCGAGGTCTACATCGTGTTCCTGCCCTCGATTGCCATTGCCGCGATGGTCGTGCCCACCGTGGCGCGGCGCCCCATCGTTGGCTACTCGTGGATCGTGCTCAGCGCGGTCGGCACCGGCTTTCTGTCTTTCGGCCTCTGGGTGCATCATATGTTCACCACCGGATTGCCGAATATCTCGCTGGGGTTCTTCTCGGCGGCCTCCGAGGCGGTGGTGATCCCCACCGGCATCCAGCTCTTTGCCTTTGCCGCAACGCTGATCGCAGGGCGGGTGAAGATGAGCCTGCCGATGCTCTGGATCGCCGGTGCGCTGGCGATATTCACCGCCGGTGGCCTCACCGGCGTGATGCTGGCCATCGCGCCGTTCAACTGGCAAGTCCATGACACCTATTTCATCGTCGCCCATCTGCATTACACGCTCTTCGGCGGCATGGTGTTTCCGGTGATCGCAGGCATCTATTACTTCTTTCCCTTCATCCGCAAAAAGATGCTCTCCGAGCGTCTCGGGCGTTGGGCCTTCTGGCTGATCTTCACCGGCTTCAATGTCACCTTCCTGCCGATGCATCTGACCGGGCTTCTGGGCATGCCGCGGCGGGTCTTCACCTATCCCGAGGCGGCGGGCTGGGGCTGGCTGAATATGATCTCGACCCTTGGTGCCTTTGTCATTGCCGCGGGCTTTGCGGTGTTTGTCTGGGATCTCCTGCGTCCCAAGGGCGCGCAACAACAGATGCCGCGCAATCCATGGGCGGCGGGCACGCTGGAGTGGAGCCACAATATCCCCGCCGAATACTGGGGCGCGCGCTCGATCCCGCATATCACCTCGCGCTATCCGCTCTGGGATGACCCTGATCTGGTCGCGCGGATGGATGCCGGTCGCTATTACCTTGCCGACAGCCCCCATGGGCACCGCGAAACCATGGTCACCAGCGTCATCGACGCCAGCCCCGAACTGGTGCAGCGCGTCACCGGCCCGACATGGATCACCCTACTGGCGGCGCTATTCACCGGCGGGGCGTTTATCTTTCCGACCTTTCATATGTATGCACCCGCGCTGGTCTCCGGCGCATTTGCGCTGGTCTG
This sequence comes from Pararhodobacter oceanensis, assembly GCF_003076755.1. Lineage (GTDB taxonomy): Bacteria > Pseudomonadota > Alphaproteobacteria > Rhodobacterales > Rhodobacteraceae > Pararhodobacter > Pararhodobacter oceanensis. The sequence continues at coordinate 14,399 of NZ_QDKM01000011.1, read as the reverse complement.
TATCCTCTACTGGCTCTGGACCTCCACCGCGCGCCCGCCCGCGCATGAGATGCGTGACGCCGGATTGGGCCTCTCACTCCCGACCTATGCCTCGGGGCCAAAGGCGGTCGGCTGGTGGGCGGTCTGGATCACCATGCTCGGCGATGCCACCGCCTTCGCCAGCATCGTCTTTGGCTTCTTCTTTTACTGGACCTCCAAACCCGATTTCCCGCCCGAGGATGCCCCCCATGCCGCCCCCGAACTGGTCGCGCTTGCGGTGCTCGCGCTCACCGCATCATGGGCGCTGACGCTGGCCGCGCGGCAGTGGAACGCGGCGGGACGCATCGGCAGGGCGCGCGCAGCGCTGATCACCGCGCCCCTCCTCACCGCAGGCGGTGCCTCGGCGCTGACCCTCTCGGTGCAAGCGCTCGAGCCTACAACCCATGTCTACCCCGCAATCATCTGGGCGCTGATGATCTGGGTCGTCGCCCATGCGCTGGTCGGCCTGATCATGCAGCTCTATTGCCTCGCCGGCAGCCTCACCGGCAAGCTGACCCCGCGCTATGACGCCGACCTGTGGAATATCACGCTATTTTGGCATTTCCTCTGCCTGACGGTGCTGGTCGCGGGTGCGGTGATCGGCCTGGCTCCGGGGGTCTTGTGATGCGCAGAGACCCACCGCCACAGAGCGACCCGGACCGCCGCGAGTTCCGCGAAGAGGCCGAGAGCCTCTGGCGCATCAACCTCGCTCCGGCCACTTGGGCCGCCCATTTCGTCACCAGCTACGCAATCGCCGCTGTGGTCTGCGCCAAAGCCCCCGCGCTGCTGCCCCACGCCCGCTTGGCGCTACTGCTGGCCACAGGTCTGGCGCTCGCGGTGATCCTCTGGCTCGGCTGGCGCGCATGGCGGCAATGGGATTACCGCACCACCGGCGACTACACCAATGCGCTGGGTGAGGCCGAGGACAGGCATCAATTCCTCGGTCATGCCGCGGTGCTGCTGGCGCTGATCTCGGCGATCGGGGTGGTCTATGGCACGCTGCCGGTGCTGCTCTTGGAGAGCTGCCGATGAAACGCGTCTTGCTGATCACCGCGCTGGCGCTGGCCGCGCTCATCTGGCTCGCCCCGCTTGAGGCGTGGTTCGGCGCCGCATTCCCCGCCCATATGCTGCGCCATATGCTGCTGGTCGCGGTGATCCCGCCACTACTGGTGCTGGGCGCGCCGCAATGGGCCGAGCCTATGGCGCTGCCGCCGATGATCGCCGCCACCCTCGAGTTCGCGCTGGTCTGGGGCTGGCACCTGCCCGGCGCCCATGGTTTGGCCTTCCACAGCCCGCTGGGGTTTGCCGTCGAGCAACTCAGCTTCCTGATCGCCGGTATCCTCGTCTGGGCCGGTTGCCTGCGCGCACGACAACCCCTGATCGGCGCCGGAGGCTTGCTGGTCACCTCCATGCATATGACGCTTCTCGGCGCGCTGATCGTGCTGGCCCCGCGCGATCTTTATGCCGAGATCTGCGGCCTCGCGCCGAATCTCACCGCGCAGCAACTCGGCGGGCTGTTGATGCTGGGGATCGGCACGCCGGTCTATCTACTCGCGGGGCTGATCCTGACCGGACGCGCGCTGGCCAGAGCGGAGGTGCAGACATGAGATACCTCTGGCAGATGCTGGCCGCCCTCGCGGTGCTGGCGGCGCTGAGCGGCGGCGCGGTGGTGACACTGGGACTCTATAATGTCTCGGCGCGGGTCGGCCATCTGCCCGGCGTCTCATGGGTGCTGCATACGGCCTTTCGCAACTCGGTGCGCCTGCGCGCCGAGCGCCCACCCCAATTGCCCGACCTCAACGACCCCGCGCTGATCGAACTCGGCGCGCGCCATTACGACTGGGCCTGCCGCGCCTGTCACGCCGCCCCCGGCGTGGCGCAAAGCCCGACGATGGCGGCGATGGTGCCGCCGCCGCCGCATATCGAGACCGCCGTGCAGGGCTGGCAACCGCATCATCTGCATTGGATCACCGCCAATGGCATCAAGATGACCGGCATGCCGCAATGGCCCGCCGCGCGCGATGACGAAGTCTGGCCGGTGGTCGCCTTCCTGACCGCGGTGCAGGACGGGATGACCGGCGCCGCCTATGCAGCCCTCACCCGCCTGCCCGACGGCCCTGCGCCGCAAGCCTATTGCCGCGGCTGCCACACACCAGCGCTCGGCACCCATGTGCCGCCACTGGCTGGGCAAGGCGCCGCCTATCTGCGGATGTCACTGCGCGCCTATCTCGACGGCAGCCGCGCCAGCGGGATCATGGCGCAGGCGGTAAGCAGGCCGTCGCCCGCAGAACTCGACGCGCTCGCCACATGGTTCGCGCAGCAACCCGCGCCGACCCACGCCCCGCCGCCGACGCCCGCCCCCCTGATCGCGCAGGGCCGCGCGCTCGCCCATGCCGCGACCGCCGACCCCGATGTCCCCGCCTGCGCCGCCTGCCACGGCCCCAACGCCAGCGAATCTGCCGCCGAGACCCCGACCCTCGTCGGCCTGCCCCCCGCCTATATACGCCAGCAATTGCTCCTCTGGCGCGACGGCGCCCGCGGCGGCGGCAGCCGCGCCCACTTAATGCGCGTCGCAGCCCAGAACCTGAGCGACGCGGATATCACCGCGCTCACCGCCTATTACACGACCCTGGAAACCAACGGGACCGGCCCAGAAAATGAATGACAATCACTCCCTTACCGGCATCCTTGACCGGCTCGAAACCGCCATCGACGGCGACAGTATCACCGTGCAGGACGTGATCGAGGCCCTCGGCGACAGGGCTTTTGCCTCGGTGATGCTGATCTTCTCGCTGATCTCCACATCACCCGCCAGCGCGATCCCCGGCCTCACCGCTTTGGTTGCGGTCATCGCCTTCCTGCTGGCCGCGCAAATGGCGCTCGGGCGCGACCACCTCTGGCTCCCCGGCATCCTCACCCGCAGGCAACTCTCCACCGCCAAGCTTTGCACCGGCATCGACTGGCTTCGCAAACCGCTGGCAGTGATCGAGCGGGTGCTAAAAGCGCGGCTCACCTTTCTGTTTCATCGCCCGTGGCTCTATGTCTCGCTCACGCTGATCATCTGCCTGACGCTGTTCATGCCGTTCATGGAACTGGTGCCGACCTCGGGCTCCTTTGCCTCGGCGGTGCTCGCTCTATTCGCCGCCAGCCTGCTGACCCGCGACGGTATCCTGCATCTCGCGACCTTGGTGTTCCTGCTCGGCGTCCTCGTCGCGGTCTGGCAGGTCGGCATCGGCTGATCCGCGCTGGCCCCGCTCAACGCCCATCGCCTGCGGCACCGAAAACGGAACCAATAAACGCCCCGTGGGTTGTGCCCCTATACCCAGAAAGGAGTGAAGGATGACTCCCCCTGACACAAATCTACAGACCCAACAGCGCCGCCACCGTGGCCCGCTGATCGGCATGGCCGTGGTCGCGATCTTTGCCATCGGCCTCACCCTTTATTGGCTTGGCGAGAGCATGGTGACACCGACCGAAGACGGCTCCGACAATGAGATCACCCCCGCCGAAATCCGCGAGGGCGATGTCGATGTGCCCGAAGGCGCGCCCACCCGCAGCGTTGCCCCCGAGGATCCCGAAGTCCGCGTCGATCCCTAAGCGCAATTGATCCACAGACCGGCAAGCGAGGGGGCAGCACACCCCCTCGCTTTGTTCGAAGATGAGAACCGCCTCGTCATAGCTTAGCCCTTGTTAAGTCGGGCTAATTCCATCGACAACTTCAGGCAGGTGGCACGTTTAATGCCCGCGCAATCACCGCCCTGAGCATATCTCAGCTTGCAACGCTACTCTGCCGAACGCGCGGCCCGCGAAACAAAAGCCATAGCGCAAACCCCACCTCGGCCAAGGTGACGATCAACAGCAGCGCCACCTTAACCCCCGCCAGCAACGTCGCCTCCGGCAGCGCGAACATCTGCACGCTATCGACCAGATAGCCGGTGCCGCCAAGGATCAGTCCGGCGCCGAGAAGCCGCGGATAGAGGCCCGAGCGGATCACCAGCGTGCCGAGCAAGAGCAGATGCAGGCAAAAGAAAATCTGCCAGATCCAGACACCGCTATCATGGATATAGCGCATCAGACCGGCCAGTTCGAGCCGCTGCACCTGAGAGAAACTGCCCAGCGGCACCGCGCCATCCGCCAGCGCCAATGCACCGGCATGGAAAAACAGCATCGCCGCCATCACCGCGACCATCATCAGCCGCGCATAAGAGGCGGCCAGCGACAGGGTCGCGCTGACCGGACGAAAGATGAAATACAACATCACCGAGAGCAGAACCTCGGCAGTGATCATCACCAGATCGCCCAGCAGCCCGGCATGAAACAGCCCGCGTCGCTGCGCGATATTGGCGAAAGTTGCCGCCGGATCGCCCGGCACATTCAGGGCGCTTGGCACATAGAGGATGGCAAAACCACCGGCAAAAGCGATGATCAGATATAGGGCGCCTGCCACTCGGGCATAGGCGCGCGAGGTCGGGTCATCAAAGATACGCATGGGGGGCCTTTCGGTTAATGGGCGTTATGCCCCGCAGTATATTCGCGCCGGGGTCACAGCGGAATTGACCGGTTTCGCTGGTTTCATATGCAAATTTGCATGGATCACTACCGCGACCACCCCTGCAACTCCCCGCCTCCGCCAGACGAACCCACATCAAACGGCGCAGCTGAAAGGCCTGTAAACATTGGCCTCAACGCGCCTCCGCCCACGCTCCCCCACGCCAGCTAGACACCAACCGCTTGACAGGGGAAACGCGACATGCTGTCATTCAATCAACTGATTAATTAAGAATCGAACTTCCAGATGTCCCGAAATACCGCCACCAAACCCGAACCCTCTTCGACGCAGGACAATATCCTCGACGCCGCCGAGGAGGTGTTTGCCGAGAACGGGTTTCACGGCGCCACCACCCGCGTGATCGCCGATAAGGCGCAGGCGAATTCGGCCTTGATCCACTATTATTTCGGCAACAAGGAAAAGCTCTTCGAGGCGGTGTTCGCGCGGCGCTCGGAGGCGATCAACGAAGAGCGGCGCCAACAACTCACCCGCTTGCGCCAAGCCAATCGCGTCACGCTCGAGGCCATTCTCGATGCGCTTTTGCGCCCCACGGTCACGCTGGGCCGCGACCCCTCGCGCGGCGGGGCGCATTATGCGCGGCTCTTGGTGCATGTCGCCTCGGGCACCGATGAACGCTCACAGCGCCTGACCAAAGAGCGTTACAACGCCATCGCGACCCTGTTCATCGACCAGATCGCGGCGATCACCCCCGGGTTGACCCGCGACGATGCCGTGCTTTGCTATTTGAATGCAATCGCGATCGGCATGTCCTTGATGGCGCCGACCGGACGCGCCGAGGATCTCTCGCAGGGGGATCTGCGCGACGACGATATCGACGCGATCATCGCGGGCGCGGTGCGGTTTATCAGCGCCGGTATCCGCGCGATTGCCGCAGCGACCGAGCGCGAGCAACCGACATAGGCACGCCCCGACCCACGGCGGCGGCCACCAAAGTTTCAACAGGAGGAGACGACAATGAGGAAACCACTTCAACATATTTGGGCACTTCCGGTGCTGGCTGCCGGTCTTGCCGTGCCCGCCACCGCGCCGGCCCAGAGCATCGACGTCACGCTGGTCAACGGGCATCCGTCGATCTTTTTGTGGGTCAAACACCTGACCGAGACCTTCATTCCGGCGGTGAATACGGCGCTTGAGGGCACCGATTATGCGATCAACTGGTCCGAAGCCTACGGCGGCAGCCTTGCGGCGGTCGGCGGCGAATTGGAAGCGGTCGAGGTCGGTCTGGCCGAAGTCGCCGCGATCCCAACGGTGTTCATGCCCACGCAACTGCCCTTGCAGAACGTCAGCTATAACACCCCCTTCGGCCCCTCGGACCCGCGTTTGGTGATGGAGTCGGTGGCGATGCTGCATGACACCGTGCCGGGCGTCGAGGAAAGCTGGCACGAGTATGATGCCGAATATCTCGGCGGCGGGTTTGCGCTGGATAACTATGTTCTGATGACCAATTTTCCGGTCACCAGCATCGAGGATCTGGAGGGCCGCCGCATCGCCGCCCCGGGACCGGCGGTAAACTGGCTTGAGGGCACCGGCGCGGTCGGCGTCTCGGGCAATCTGACCACCTATTACAACGACATTCAGACCGGTGTGTTTGACGGCGTCATCGTCTTTCCGACCGCCGCCGCCCCTGCCCGCCTGCATGAGGTTGCGCCCTATGTGACGATCACCGATTTCGGCGCCCAATATGCCGGAACTCTGGTCGCCAACCGCACATGGTTCGCCGACCAGCCCGAGGCGGTGCAAAACGCCCTGCGCGATGCCGCCGCCGCCTATACCGAGGCTTATCTGGTTGAACAAACCGACCGCGTGGCCGCCGCCATGGCCACCATCGCCTCGGATGACGACCACCTGCATGTGCTGGCGCCGGAAGAGCGCACCCGCTGGGCCTCGGCGCTGCCCGATATCGCTGGTGTCTGGGCCGAGAACGCCAATGGCATGGGGCTGCCCGGCTCGGAGGTTCTGACCGCCTATATCGACGCGCTCAAAGCTGCGGGCGCCGATCTCGGGCGCGACTGGTCGCAGCGCTAAACGCTTTGCGTTGAACAGGCTCCGTGCCGCTGACCGGCGGCACGGACAGGCAATCTGCCGCAACCTCCTCCGGCCAAACGGAACATGATTATGGCAACAACCGAAGACCTCCGCACGGGGCTGGCGGTGCTGGACCTGACCGCCCTTGTGCTCGACCGCGCCACTGCGGTGCTCTCGGCGCTTGGCACCGCCCTGATCCTCGGCATCATGCTGTTGATCGGCGTCGATGTGACCAGCCGGTTTTTCTTGGGCAAACCCATCGCGGGCGTGCCGGAAATGGTGGCGATGTCGATCCTCGCCATCGTCTTCCTGCAACTTTCCAACACTCTGGCGCGCGGCAAGCTGACCCGTTCGGACGCTTTCCTGCAGATGCTCACCAAACGCTCGCAACGTGCTGGCGATGCGCTCGATGCTGTCCTGCACGGCGCCGGAGCGGTGCTGATCTGGGTGCTGCTCAGCGCCTTTTACCCGCTGTTCATGCGCTCTTACGGGCGCGGCCAGATGATCGGCACGGTCGGCCAGTTTCTGGCGCCGATCTGGCCGGTTCACGGCATCGTCGTCATCGGCTCGGCGCTGCTGTTCGCGGTCTTCGTCACCCGCACCTTGGCCTTAACCATTCACGCTACTCGGGGGCGCCCATGACCGGAATTGAAATCGGCCTTTGGTCACTGGTCGGCATTCTCGGGCTGATCTGGCTCGGCATGCATGTCTCGATTGCTCTGGCGCTGGTCAGCTTTCTCGGCGTCTGGGCGCTGCGCGACAATGCCGAACTGGCCGCACGCTTGCTGTCACTGGCCGCACGCGAAAGCATCTCGTCCTATCTCTTTGGCGTGGTCCCGCTGTTTGTGCTGATGGGACTGGTGGTCAGCCGCGCGGATATCGGGCGCGATACATTTGACGTCGCCAACCGCGCCTTCCAGCGCCTCAAGGGCGGCCTCGGCATGGCCACGGTCGGCGCCAATGCGATCTTTGCCGCGATCACCGGCATTTCCATCGCCTCCGCCGCCGTCTTCGCCAAGGTCGCGGTGCCCGAGATGACCCGCATCGGCTATACCGGACGTTTTGCCAGCGGCGTTGTCGCCGGTTCCTCGGTGCTGGGGATGATGATCCCGCCGTCGCTCTTGCTGATCCTTTACGGCATCATCGCCGAGCAATCCGTCGGCCATCTGTTCATCGCCGGCATCGGGCCCGGTCTGGCGCTGGCGCTGGCATTCTGCATCGGCATCGGCGTCATGGTTCGCTATTTCCCGCGTTTCACCGGTGTCGCCACGCCGATAGCCCCCACCAGCCTCGCGCCGGTCTCGCTGCTGCGCGATACCAGCAGCAAATTGCTGCCCATCGCACTGCTCATTGTGCTGGTGCTGGGCGGGATTTACGGCGGGATTTTCACCCCCACCGAGGCCGGAGCCATCGGCGCTTTGGGCGCGATTGTCATTGCCCTCGCCAAACGCCGCATCGGGCCGCGCACGCTCTGGCAGGTCACCCTTGAGACCGGCCATATCACCGCCTCGATCTGCTTTTTGATCATCGCCGCAACGATGTATTCGCGGTTTCTCTCGCTTTCCGGCCTGCCCGCCTTTCTCACCGATTGGGTGGCGACGCGGGATGTCGGTGTCTACGGCTTTATCCTGCTCTACTGTCTGATCCTTGTGGTGCTGGGCACGATCCTCGACTCCTCGTCGATCATGCTGATCGCCCTGCCCTTGGTGCTGCCGATCGCGCAGGCGATGCAGATCGACATGATCTGGTTCGGCATAATCACCGTGCTGGCGGTCGAGATCGGGCTGTTGACGCCGCCGCTTGGCCTCTCGGTCTATGTGATCAAAGGCGCGATTGACGACCAGCGTATCAGCCTCGGCGATGTCTTTGCCGGCGCTGCCCCCTTTGCCTTGATCATGGTTATGGTCCTCGGCCTCGTGATCCTTTTCCCCGCTATTGCCACCGGCCTGCTCTAGGAGTCTCCCATGAAAATCATCGACCTCTCCGTGCCTTTGGAAACCGGCATCGCCTCGGACCCTGCCGGTTTCGAACCCAAGATCACCTATCTCGACCACAGCCAGACGCCTGAGCAAATCACCCAGTTCTTTCCCGGCATGACCAAAGACGACCTGCCCGGCGGCGAGGGTTGGGCGATCGAGATCCTGCAGTGCATCACTCATAACGGCACCCATCTGGACGCGCCCTATCACCATCATTCCACCATGGATGGCGGCAAACGCGCGATCACCATTGACGAGGTGCCGCTGGAGTGGTGCTTCCAGCCCGGCGTCAAACTGGATTTCCGCCATTTCCCCGATGGCTATGTCGTGCAACCCGCGGATGTCGAGGCTGAGCTAAAGCGCATCGGCCATACGCTCAGCCCGCTGGAAATCGTGGTGATCAACACCGCCGCGGGCGCCGCCTACGGCCAGCCCGACTATCTGGACAAAGGCTGCGGCATGGGCCGCGATGCGACGCTCTGGCTGCTTGAGCGCGGCGTGCGCGTCACCGGCACCGATGGCTGGTCATGGGACGCGCCCTTCTCCGCCACGCGCGAGCGCTATATCGCCAATCCCGACCCCTCGATTGTCTGGGAGGGCCACCGCGCCAGCATCGACATCGGCTATTGCCATATCGAGAAACTCACCAACCTTGATCAATTGCCGCCGACCGGTTTCCGCCTCTCCTGCTTTCCGTTCAAGATCAAAGCCGCCTCTGCCGGTTTCATCCGCGCAGTCGCAATCCTTGAGGAATGACCTGATGCGCGGCGCCAATCCGATCGACGACTTCACCGTCACAGCCGCCGATCTCAGCTATATCGGCGAGGATCTGCAGCGGCCCGAGTGTATTCTGGCCGAGCGCGACGGCAGCCTGTGGAGCGCCGACGCGCGGGGCGGCGTCGTCCATATCCGCCCCGATGGCCCCCAAAAGCTGATCGCCCAGGCCCATGACGACAGGTTCAGCGCCACCGAGGATGAGGCGCAGCGGTTCACCTCGGGCACCCTGCCCAACGGTCTGGCCTTTGCTGCCGACGGCTCGATCCTGATCTCCAACTTCGGCACCGACCGGCTGGAACGGATGACCCGCGACGGCCAAAGCGAGGTGCTGCTCGACCAAATCGACGGGCAGCCCATCGGCAAGGTCAATTTCGTCCTGCGCGACAGCAAGGGGCGGATCTGGCTGACGATTTCCACGCGGATCACCGACTGGATGGCCGCGATCAGCCCCAATATCACCGATGGCTATGTCGCGGTAATCGACGAGAAAGGCGCGCGGATCGTCGCCGACGGCTTCGCCTTCACCAATGAAATCCGCTTTGATGCCGCTGAAGACTGGCTCTATGTCGTCGAAACCACCGGCCGCCGCATCACACGGTTGCGCATTGGTGCAGACGCTGAGGTTCTGGCGCGTGAGGTCTTCGGCCCCTCGGATACCGGCGGCTTCATTGATGGCATCGCCTTTGACGCCTACGGCAACCTTTGGGGCACCCATGTGATGACCGACCGCATCTTCGCCCTCACGCCTAAGGGCGATATGCGGATCATCCTAGATGATACCGACCCCGCAAAGACCGCCGAACTCGATGCCGCGTTCAAGGCCGATAAGATCACGCCCGATCTGCTGCTGGCGCATGGCGGCACAATTGCGCCGTGGTTTGCCTCACTGACCTTTGGCGGGCCGGATTTGCGCAATGTCTATATCGGCTCGCTGCGCGGCACCCGCATTCCGGTCTTCCGCAGCCCGGTCCCCGGATTGCCGATGGTGCATTGGCACGACTAGCCAGCGCTGCCCGCCCAAAACCCACAGTCAGATCGCAGCGCTCTCCACAGCGATGCGATCACCCCGCATATTGATTAACCAAAGGAGCCTGACAGATGGCGCGCAAACCCAAAACCATCATCACCTGCGCGGTCACCGGCGCGATCCACACGCCGACGATGTCCGACGCCCTGCCCTACACCTATGAGCAGATCACCGAACAGGCGATTGCCGCCGCCGAGGCGGGCGCTTCGATCCTGCATCTGCACGCGCGTGATCCCGAAACCGGTGCCCCCTCGATCAACCCCGATGATTTCGCGCCCTTCCTCGCGCGGATCAAACAGGCGACCGACGCGGTGGTGAATATCTCGACCGGCGGCTCGCTGACCGCGTCGATCCAAGACCGCATTGCCCCCGCGAAACAGTTCAAGCCCGAGATGTGCTCAATGAATATGGGCTCGCTGAACTTCAGCTTTCACGGGCTGGCCGCGCGCTACAAGGAGTGGAAGTTCGACTGGGAGAAAGCCTATGTCGAAGGCTCCGAGGGCAATATTTTCCGCAATACATTCAAGGACATCAAGGAGGCCGCCGAAACCCTCGCGCCCGATCAGATCAAATTCGAGCATGAGATCTACGACGTCGGGCATCTTTATAACCTCAAGGCGATGGCCGATGCGGGGCATTTCAAAGCACCGATCTTCCTGCAGTTTGTGATGGGGATCATGGGCGGCATCGGCGCGGATGTGGAAAATCTGGTGTTCATGAAGCGCACCGCCGACAAGCTCTTTGGCGATGATTACCGCTGGTCGGTTCTGGCCGCTGGTGCAGTGCAAATCCCCATGGCAGTCACCGCCAGCCAGATGGGCGGGCATGTGCGCGTCGGGCTCGAAGACAGCCTGTTCATCAGCCGTGGCGAGCTGGCCGAATCCAACGCCGCGCAGGTCAGCAAGGTCCGCCGGATCATCGAAGACCTCGGCAACACCGTTGCCACCCCCGATGACGCTCGCGAGCTCTTGGGCCTTAAAGGCGGCGATAAGGTTAATTTCTAAGCCCCAAGGCACGGCTGGTTAACCAAGACACCCCGCCCCCCTGACATACACTAACCGAGACCAGCCCATGGTCTCGGTTTCCCCATTCCGATCCGGCGCACATCGCCGACACTCTCGCGACACCTCGGCAAGCTGCCGCACCCGCCTTTGACCGCAGGCATCCAAAGCAAGCCTCAGCGCCGGCCCAGATCAAAACGCAGCGACAACCCGCTGCGGCGCTCGTCAAACATGCTCAGCGTGGATTGCGTCACCTGATGCATAACCTCGACGGTCACTCCCGGGCGCGCCTGCACCGACAGGCTGACCCCGCTCACACGGTCCACCCGCGCCACGCCCAGCAACATGCCGCCATCCGCCAGTTGATGCCACGCGCCCAGCCGAACCGCACGGCCCCGCGCGTCCCAACTGACCGAGCCCTGAAGCCGCTGCCGCATCACCGTCTCGCCCGCGACAGGCGCGGCCAAAGTCACCTCAAGCCCGGTAACCGCCCGGTTCCACACCGCCTGCCAGCCCATCGAAACCGCATTCTGCGCCGTGGCGCCAAACAGCGAGCGCGACACACCAGCGGTGAATTCATGCGCGCTGTTACCGCCCGCATGTAGCTGCGCAAAGGACAGCGAGACACTGCCCGACGTATCCTGCGACAGCGCCCGCCAGCTGCTGGCGCCGGTGACGCAAAGATCGGCAAAACTCCACCCGCGCAGATGGTTGCGGGCGCAGGCCTCGAACCCGGCCTGCGCGCGGCCAATGTCATGCTGCGGCGCATAGACCGCCTCGACCGAGCCGCGCAGATCCAGATAGCGCCCTTCACCGTAGGCCAGACGCATCTGCCCATTGGCCCGCGCGCCGCCGATCATCCCGGCAAGCGCAAGGCGGCTTGGATCGATGTCAAAAGACAGGCCGAAAATCTCGAACCGGTCATTCAGAAAGCCGCCGTTGATATTGGCGTCATAGGCCAGCACCGGATCAATCTGCGCCGAGCGCGACAGGATACCGGGCCGCGCTCCGCTATGGTAAAACCCGCTTTGCTGCAGACTGGCCCGCATCGCCTGCGCGACCCCGGGATCACCGCGGTGCTCCAGTATCGCCTGCCCAACTGCGAACTGCCGCAGTCTTTCCGAGCCGCTCAGCCCCGCCAGATTGGCGCGCCGCAACGCATCCGCTTGGCCGGTGACCGGCAGCAAAACCGCCATCACAGATAGGATAAGGGCACGAAACATCATCGGGAACATACTCATGTTACAACCGCAGTCAGCGCGGCTTTCACCATTAGTTAACCAATCAACTGAGGTGGAAACGTGGTGAATTATGGGTCATGCCGTGAACAATAACGCCATTCAGCGCCATTGCTCACGGTTTCCGCAACAATCAATTCGACGCCGAGAACACCCCGTCCACCCGCACATCCAGCATCTGCCCCATCGCCATGTCGCTGCCTGTGGCTTCGAACACACCGCCCGCGACCAGATCATCCCGCGCCGATCCGCCAACCTGCCCCAGCAAAGTGCCGCTGACCGGCACCACAACCGTGCCCAATCGGACGTAAAGCTGCGTCACCTCGCCCGAGATTTCACCGCCAAAAAGCCCGGTCTGGATATTGAACGGCAGATCCTCGCCCAGCAGGTCAATGACCCGCGAATCGATCCCCGGATCGCCGGTGTAATGGTGGTAAAGTTCACGATTGAGAATATGGATTGTCGCGGTTTCGGTGTCGAAATTCAGCGCCAGATAGAGCGATCCGCTGTCGCTTTGCTGGCCGTAGCTATAGGATCCATTGCCCAGACGCACGAGGCTGTAATCGCTGCCCGAAAGCACGATCTCGCCCCCCGCCGCGGCAATCTGCGCGGGGTTATAGGCCTCGACATCGGTGGTCAGCCGCAACACCCGGTCGATCACCTCCGCGGTCGCGCCCTCGACAATGATCTCGGCGTTCACCCTGTTCGGGATCTCGACGCTTTGATCCTCAAGCAGGCTGCGAAACCCGGCCGGAGACGCCGGATCGGCATCTTCGAACTGGGCCAAAACCGCCGCATCCCCCGGCTCGGGGTCGGCGCGGCGGATACGGGTGAAGCCATTGTGCCGGGTGACATAGGTTTCATAGCCATCGGTCGAGACAATGGCGCCCGGCGGCATGGCGCCACCGCCGGTCTCCGCGCTCATACAGGCTGACAGGGCGAGGGTGGCAAACAAAGAACTGACTGGAAATCGCATGACGGACCCTAAAGGTTGCTATGCGAGAAACCCTAGGCCCCAAGGCAGGCACCAATTAGACCGAATTGCGCCGCGCTTCGGACAAGAGCGGGGCATCGGTTTGACGTATCGCGGGGGGCTGGGGGCGCTTGGGTAGAGGTGAGCTTCGGCTCTGGGCGAACGTCGGCTCCGGTCCGAACGTGCCAAAGAACCGCTGCTCCTCTACTAGACCGCCCCATTCGCCAGCCAGATCGCCCCCCTTACGGGCCGCCCCCCGACCCGCCCGCCACTCGCCCACCCGCCGAAGCTTATTCGCTCGCAGACAGACACTTGTCGGACCAATGAAATAGTGACCTTTGCGCCAAAACGAGAGCGCGTAAGTGATTGATTTTAATTTACTTTATTCCTATCAATTTTCAGCACCCATTCAATGGTTGCCAAATACAACCTTATCATGACCATCGAAAATGACGAAGAAATTGCCGCTCGAAGGAGACCATTCTCAGATAATTTCACTCAATCAATCGTCGAATACGTCTCGGAAATCGGAGCTCCGGTAGATATCAATGCCGACCCCTGTGCTCTGCGCCGCGATTGACGCCTGTGTGGATTGACCTGCCCCCCATGGGTCCCTCACTCATAACGAGAGTTTGCAGGTTTGGTTTTGATAGTTTGGGGTTCTGGATTGGGCAAGCGCGGTGGGCGCGGAGCCCTCAAATTGCTCAAGCGCCTGCCGCGCTTGCTTTGGCGTTTGGTTTCCGAGCGATGAGTGTGGCCTGATGGTGTTGTAGTCGTAGCGCCAGAGGGCC
>NZ_QDKM01000010.1 GCF_003076755.1 Pararhodobacter oceanensis | reverse complement strand
AGCTACTAGGCGTAGATATAGGCGTAGAACTGGTCGTCGACATAGAACCCCGGCGCTTGCATGAACGCTCGAAAGCTAGCTCGGACACGCCGACCCGTTAACCCACGGGGTTCCCTTGTCGCTTACGAACTTCTAGACGCTCATTTCGACCAGTTTTCCTTTCGCGGCAAAATGACCGACACATTTGCGGTAGGATCGACTGTCTATTTCCCTGTTGTGCAGGAATGCGCAAACGGGGCCGAACGTTGGATCGAAATCCCCGCCGAAGGTCAAGACCCCCATGAACTCGAAGGTCCGGCTCCGGGTGTGGAAATCACCGAACCAGGTCACAGCCACTAACGCGACTGCATAGCAGGGGGTCGTCCGATATCGGGCGGCCCCACCTTTCGGCGCTGAATTGACCCGAACAGAAGAATCCACGACAAATCGAGAGCGAGTAGACCGATGACACGACCGACAGGCATTCTGCATAGGTTTCTATGCACCTTGATTGCGGTTCTCGCGTTGGCGTCACCCGCTTTCGCTCATGCCGAGTTCCAAGGCAGCAGCCCAGCAGCCGATGCCCTGCTTGATGCTTTGCCCGAGACCGTAAGTCTGCGTTTCAGCGAACCCGTTGGCGTATTGACTATGGAATGGCTTCTACCGGACGGAACACGCAGTGCGGCTGAAGCATCTGCCAAGCCCGACGCGCTTTCTATTTCTGCACCTCCCGAAACCGGACGAGGCACCTATGTGCTGAACTGGCGGGTCGCCTCAGCCGATGGACATCCGGTCGGCGGGGCATTGGTGTTTTCGGTTGGCGAAGTCACGGGCGGGGCCGAACCGGATGTTCCGGCAACTGCTATTCCCTCAATTGCGGCGCGGTATCTGGCGGTTTTGAGCATGGTTCTGACAGTTGGTGCGGCGCTTTACGCCGCTATGATTGCACCATTGCCCCCGGTTGCCGGCCGCCTCTGGCGAACGTCCGCTCTGGCTGCACTCCCACTCGCTGGTGTCGCTCTCGGGGCATACGGGCTTGATCTTTTAGGTCGCGGATTTCCTGCCCTGCTGTCACCCGCCCCTTGGATCGCCGCTGTGTCTGCCCCGCGTGGCTGGGGACTTTTGATAGGTGCGGTCGCGGCCTTGATCGCAGGCAGTTCCTTAGGGAAGTGTGGTGTTGCTCTGTTTGCACTGGCTCTCGGGGCTATATCGCTTGCTGTGTCTGGCCATGCCAGCGTGGGGCCAAGCCGCTGGATCGGTCAGCCGCTGATGGGTCTGCACGCCGCCGCGTTGATCTTCTGGATCGGAGGGTTGCCGCCGTTGATTGCCAGCCTCTCGGGGGCGAATAACCTACGGGCTTTGCACAGGTTCTCGAAGGTGGCGCTTCCCGCTGTGATCGTGCTTGTGGCCTCTGGCGTTGGCCTGATTTTCATCCACAGCGTGGATGTTGCGACCCTGATCGGGTCGAACTGGGGCAAACTTCTGGCGTTCAAACTGGTTCTGGTGGCCTGCATGCTTGCGCTTGCCTTGCTGAACAAGACATGCTTGACCCCGGCACTCGCCGCTGCGCCCCTTGCGGCGCAATCTGGATTGCGCCGCAGCATTGGAGCCGAAATAGCACTCGGGATGATTGTCCTGCTGGTTGCCATGTGCTTTCGGCTGACCCCGCCGCCCGGTCCCGAAGAGGCAACTGACCAGATTTACCTGCACCTGCATGGCGCTGAGGTAATGGCCGATGTCACTTTTTCTGACGCGCCTCCCGGTGCGATTAACATAACAATCTATTTCGCGGATGGTGGCGGAGACCCACTACTGCCCAAGGAAGCCAGCCTTTTGTTCACAGACACTCTAGAAGGCATTGGCCCAATCAAGGTTGAGGCGGAATTAACGCCAGAAGGCACTTGGCTGGCGGGACCGTTGACGCTTCCCACCGAAGGGCCATGGGAAATGAAGTTGAGCGTTCTGATCACCGACTTCGAGCAATCGACTTTAACAGCAACACTTGCCACGCAAGAATAGCGGTTATGTCTCGTTCGCTTCGTCAATTGGGGCCACCAACCCAAAGCGTGTCACAGGTTTTAAGCAGCCATCTATGCAGCTTGCAGCGAAGGCTCACTTTGTCCGCATCTTACCGGTTCGCGACCCTCACGGCGAAGGTCAGCTATCGAAAATCAGCACTGAGGTTCATGGGGCCGCTTCGGGCTGGGAACTGCCGTTGGACGGATTTGTCACGAACGGCAGCTCAGGGCCGGTTCCGTCAGTCTGACAAGCATCGGCGGGAAGCGGTCGTTCGCTGCAGTCGCAACCCAACTGGCCAATTGCGAAGAAGATTGCGCAATAGGTCGCGCGCTATCAATCAATCAGGGGACTGGCTGTTCTGGGACGCACAAGCAGGACAAAGCTCCTCGCCCTGGTAATTCCAACGCGCAAAAGTCGCCGAGACGGTGCAAAGTCGGGCGCTTCGCGCTCAAGCAGGAAAGGGCTGGAATACATGCCTTCAATCATTACGACGCCGTCAAACTCTTTCCCTTTGGATTTGTGCAAGGTCATTAACGAGACGCCCTTCGGATCACGCTCCAGGCCGATCAGCTTTTCCTGATCAAGCACGCTTCGGATCATGCGTGCCGCGCCTTCATAGGTCGCGCGTTCCATCCAGCGCCCAGCCAAGGCCGTCGCCAGCGTATCGGAGGCGCGGAAAAGTCTCACCATCCGAGCATCCTGAAAGATCGCCTTCAAATCATCATGCGCTCGAAACGCTGCTCTAACGGTCTTCCAGTCTCTGACCGGATCACCCGTCAGAGCGGGGATTGCCGATAGCGCGGTCTCGAAGGTCTTCGGCGAGCCTTGCGTTAGGTCCTTACCCTCCGCGACCTTGGCCTTTGCTTTCCCAAAGCGCGCCGCCTTCGTGCCCGCCGTCTGCGCACCACGCCCACCATAGCGTTGGCAAAAATCCTTTTTGATCAGGAAATACTCTTCGATCTTGGCGTGCATCGCCTCGCGTGCAACCGGTGTATCCAGAGAGACAAATTCCAACGCCGACGCAATCGCAACACCGGCCGATGCCGAGAGCTCTTGATCCCAGACAATGTCATGGGGGATCGGCTTCAGGTCCTTTCCGTTATAGCTGTGCGGGACTTCGAGAATATCGGAGATTTCTGCGACCAGATCATTGCTTCTCGCCAGAACGGCGACGGTCGGATCATCGATCCCGCATTTGCGCAGGGTGTGAAGTGTGACCGCGACCGCGAAATGAACTGTTGCCGAGAACTGGTTCTTGTAGTCGTAGGACAGCCGCTTCACATCTTTGGTGTTGGGCAACGGGCCTTTGCCGCTCAGGACGCAATCCGCAAAGGCCAGAATGTCGCTGTCGGCGCTGCGGTAATTGTCATCACGCAGATCAACTTCACGAAGCACGATGGCACTCTTAAGAATATCCAGCCTATCCGCCCGAACGCCGGGCCGGAACGACCCTTCGAATATCCGTTGTTCTGTATCAGCGAGAAATAGGGTTTGAGTGACGGCGCTGAGTTGCTGGACAAAACGCCATTGATCGTCATCGGAATCCTGAAATTCATCAAGGATCACCAGTGGGAAGAGCCGTCCCATCCAGATGCGCAGGTGCGAACTGCCCTCGAAGAGCTCCGCCGTTGCAGCGGCGAAGAGGTCGAAGCAAATAATCCCGTCTTCATCTTTCAGTCGTTTGCTTTCCGTCGTCCAGTCTCCATCGAACTGCGTGCGCCGTATGCCTTCCTCTGACGGGGCCATCATCTTCAGAGGCCGCCCGCCCAGCAAGCGCCCATGGCAATGCAGGATATCCCAGCAGAAGGAATGATAGGTGCGCACATCAATGCGCTTCATTTCTTCTTTGTTGAGGATCTCTCGGCAGCGCTTGAGGATTTGTTGCACGGCGGCGCGCGAAAAACTCAGGAAAATAATGCTTTGCCCCTTTGCGAGGCTATCCAGAATACCCTTGCTCTTGAGCAGCGCGAGTGTCGTTTTGCCCGATCCCGGCCCGCCGATGACCAGCGCGTGCCCCTGTTCATCAATGACCGATTGAC
This sequence comes from Pararhodobacter oceanensis, assembly GCF_003076755.1. Classification (GTDB taxonomy): domain Bacteria; phylum Pseudomonadota; class Alphaproteobacteria; order Rhodobacterales; family Rhodobacteraceae; genus Pararhodobacter; species Pararhodobacter oceanensis. Next base: position 100,054 of record NZ_QDKM01000010.1, on the reverse strand, counting down.
GTTTTTCGCAGATCGTAAAGGCCATCACTCAGATCAGGTCCTCGGCGTCGATATCCAGCGGGTCGGGATCATCCGGTCCATCTTCGCCGTCTCCCGAATCGTCGTCTGTATCGTCCAGCTTGGGCAGCGCCATGTCGGCGGCGACCTTTTCCAGAAAGCCCTTCACGGTTCCGGGCATCTCTTCCAGCGTCGCGCATTGTTCGATCAGCATCGCAGCGAAGCCCGAGCCCTTTTTGGCTTTGAGGACTTGTTTGGACAACAGGATCACGTCGTCATCGCTTTCGCCGCCTTTCAGATACCCCTTATCGGTTGGGTAGTCGGGATGGTCCTTGGCCTGATCCAGAAACCGCCGAAGAACCGCAGGCGGCACTTCGGCGGCCAGCAAGTCTTCCGTGCCCTTATACGCGCTCTCGAAATTGTAGTGATAAGTGTCCAGCTTCTCCGTCTGGTCTGCCGTCCAGGCTTTTTGAGGCTGATCGTGGAAGGCAAAGGTCGTCTTTTTCAATACCTCAAAAAACGGCCCCCATTTCGGGACATCGGACTGCGAACCCGCATCAAAGACGCTCACCCCAATCAAGTCCAACGGCGCATAAGCATCAGATTTATCGAGAGCTTCATACACGTAGCTTGCCGCTGCCAGCATCTTGGCTTCGGTATCGCCTTCGGCGACGATCACGCCGCGCGCCAAGACGGCTTCGGCCAATTGCCTGCGATTGGTGCGCAGTGCTCTGTGTTTGATGACGCCCGCAGGAATACTATCCGAAGACAAAATCCCCGCCGTCCGGGAGACAGCCCGCAGATTCGCCATATCGAACTCTTCAATTACATAGGGTGAATGGGAAGTGATGATGGCCTGTCCCATATTCTTCAGGAGATATTTCGCGATCCGACGCTGCGAATGGGGCGGCAAGGCAATCTCAGGTTCTTCCATCGCAAAGATGATGGCGCGGTTGCCCCGCAAATCCGCAATATGGGTCAGCAGTGCAAAGACCAGTGCGTTCACCGCGCCTGTCCCGAGGCGGTTGAACGGAACCGCGTGGTTGCTGTCCTGGCTCTTCAGGAAGAGCTGGACCACCTCACGCAAGTTCTCCCGCGTCAGGTCAGAAGCATAGAAGCCAGTCGCATCCTGGTCCGCAGACAAGCCGACGAAGCGCGCCATACGGTCCCTGATTTGCCTCTGAATGCCCTCGAGCTGGGGAATGTCTCCAATCGGCGGGTCCAGGGCGCGCAGTTGCCTCACCGTGCTTTCCCACATTGATTCCTTCCCGGTGTCGCCGAGCCGTAGGATCGTATCGAGCAGCGAGCCGCGTTCCAGACTAAGGGCGCGACGTCCGGTCCGTAGCGTCCGCAAATAGATGAAGCCGCACTGGATTTTCCAATCACGAGGGAAGAAGTGCAGGCCCGCAAATGGCTTGCCAAAGTGTTCATCGTCTTCGCCAAGTTCTTCGACAGGGTGTGCGAAATACGTCGCCCCGACAAAGTCATCCTCCTTTCGGTCATAATGACCGATGAAGGTCAGTGGCAGGGCGCGGACGATATCTTCGCCATTGGCGTCCTCGGGCGCTGCGCCATCTTCATCTACAAATCCACTTTTGGCATCGCTCCATGGACGGGTCTTCGAAAAAAGTTTCTTCTCCATCTCTTCAGGCAGATGAAGCAGAACTACATCAATCTTGATGTAAACAGGATTATCGTCCTCATCGAGATAACGGCCAGCATGAAAGTCATGCTCATTGACGATTGGGCGACGATAGGCACGCTCTGGACCAAGCACCAGTTCCAGCGCTTCACAGATCGTAGACTTGCCCGCATTGTTGCCGCCAACAAGAAGTGTGTGGCCATGGAAATCAACTAATCCACTTTTTACACCTCTAAAATTTTGGATCAACAGGCGCCGAACAATAAGAGGTTTACGTTTTTCTTCTTTCAACAATTAAAAAATCCTATTCAGGCTGGAGGGCCATCATCAATAGGTGTAAACGAGCACGCTGACGCGGCAAAACGGCACTTCGCCACCACCTTCGATTGTCACCCTACAGCTTACAGGCGCACTCGCCAAATATAAGATTTCGATTGCTGCGCTGCCGCAATCGCGGGCTATGTGTAAGGCAGCTAAGGGCCGGAAGCGCGCGTCTCCAAATTCCTGCAATCGGCGTCTCTGGAGATCAATCTGATCGTTGGTTTCTTAGTTTGCAGTCCTTATGTTGGATTCGATTAAACTCATCGCAGACGCGAACTAAGTCATGTTCAGCCATCAGATATTAACGAGATGCCCCCGCTCGTAGATAAATTCCTTTCCGTCTAAGGAAACGAATGCGGGCTCGATACCGGCGTCATCGAGTTTGCGTTTGATCGCGATCGGGCTGCGCCCGCTACGTGACAGGTAGCGGCGCGAAACATATTGCGCGTTGAACAGAGCAAATTCATCATCTGGAATTCGGGTTTCTGGTTGATGATGGCTTCGTGTCTCGGTTGCCTGCACAAGGCCGAAACAGCCGGCGTCAGCCAATTGCTGCAGGAAATCAGTGCTGATCCCCGCGTCTTTTGACACCGCCGAGATCGACGTTGAGAGCCGCCTGCCCTGCACGGCCTTTAAGCGCTGCGCCACTTCACCTTTCCGAATTAGGATCGCCGACAAACCTTGCTTGCGGGAATCTCTGAATACCTCCCTCAACTGCTGTTGCGTGATCAGATTCAGGACATCAGTCGTCGTGCTGCCGAGGTTGCTGACGGTTTCTGTCACGCTCGTCAATGTGTGATGCTGGGGCGCACATGGGAAACTGTTAAAGAAACTGGTCCACTGACTGATCGCGGCTTCCGTGAAACGCGGCCGCGCTTTATCGCCGCCCTCCCCCGGCTTCAACTGCCCGCCAGCTATCAACCTCTCCATCTGTGTGCGCGTCATACCCAGACGGCGTTGGGCCTCCGCATAACCCACCGAACCCGATGCTTGCTCGAGGAACGTCTGCGCCGCCGGTGCGCTAAACAATGCTTCAAAATCAGGCCGGTCCGATTCAGCGAGGAGACCCGCGTCAGTTAGCAGCCGGCGCAGCCTTTTGGGATGCAAGCCATGTGTCTGTGAGGCAGTCCTGATGGAATGCAGGCGTCGCTCTGGAAGCCGATATCCAAGAACCATTACGCCCGCATCAAGCGGCCAGGTCTCTAGGATGTGTTGCCGAAACAGATCGCGCAGTGGCGCATAGGCGTCCCCCTTTCCGCTACCGCGGGTCATCCATTCATAAATCCGGCCGTAGCGGGCCTGAGGCTTGTCTTGAGGCGAGCCCTTCTCTGAGTGAAGCGTTTCAAAATAGGCGACGACTGCCTGCGGTCCTTCCGCGAGAAGCGCAAAGCCTGAATCGGTTGCGACCGCGAGATCGCGAGATGTCATATCGCGGATTCCTACCTGCTTTCCAAATAGTAGGGAAATACCCATCATCTCGCATGCGGCGCCCAACGCCCCGAGGGAAAATTCCATTAGCCAACTCTTCGTTGCATTCCCAGCCAGTCGATCTGAGAGATGGCGCTCAAACTGGGCCTCCGCCGGGCTAGGATCGTCAAGCTCCCCATCCGCGATTTCTAAAAGCCAAGGGCTCCATGACGAGGCAAACTCATACATGAGATCCTCTTCCGGCGGCGCAACCAGGAACAGATGATGGATTGGGCAGGTTCGCGCGGAGGAAAAAGACCAGAGAACGCGGGCATAGGCATTCACCATCGCACTCGCGGACATCTGACCGCCGAGATCAGCACGAAAGCATGCAGGGCATATCCGGTTCCGGCGAAGGTAGAGATGGCGCTTTTCGACGGTTGAACCGGCTATCCGATAGGAGGAGCTATCGAGGGGTCGAAATGCCCGATTGGAAAGACGCGTCGCCTCGACGCCGCCAAGCTCTGCCAAGCCAGCCAAGGTCGTCGGGTCACCGTTAAGGATGTCTGTGATCGTAAACTGGAAGTCTTTCAGGAGTTCGGACAGGCTCGGCAGCTGATTGACCGCTGCAAGGCGCGATCCAAACGACAGTGCGGTCTCATCATCATGCAAGGTAACCGAATGCGGCATCAACATAGCGGTCTCCTGTGCCTGATGCGTGAAAAGTTCCAGCCCAACACGTCGCAAATAATTAGGGGCGCCGCAAGGACGCCCCTAATATGATGACTTCGTTGAGTTTTCGGCTTAGACGCCTGCTCCGATTTTCACCACCAAGCGCATTGAGGCGCTTCGGGCATCAAGGTGTCAATTTTGAAATTCTGATGGAATTCCGGATTCTGACACCAATACAATAACTTAACGCTCGGAGCCGCGTCGGACTTCCAGTTCTTGGAACAAACTTAGCCCGATTTGGGAGCTACTTTGCCCCTGCTGACACCCACCTCAATCTCTTTAACTACACCCAGACGTCCCGCCGCAGGTGTTGCATTTCATGCAGGTGCCGTTGCGGACGAGGGTGTAGTTGCCGCATTCGGTGCAGGGATCGCCCTCAAAGCCTTGCATTTTGGCTTTGGTGCGCGGGTCGAAGGAGGCGGTGGTGGAGCCAACGCTGGAGCCGACCGGAGAGCCGACGGCGAGGCCGACGGTGGCGGTTTCGGTGAGGGTGGCGGTGGCGATTGTGGTTTCGTGGCTGGCGGCGCTGTCGCGCATTTCAGCCTTGCCGCCGCCCTGCAGCACCACCAGCTCTTGCGGCAGGCGTTTGCGCAGGTAGCCGGTCGAGGAGATCTGCCGCAGCACCTCAAGCCCGCGCGAGGCGGCGTCGTCGGTCACCGTGCTGACGTTCTGCTGGCCCTCACGGGCGCCCTCGCCGAGGTCGTCGAATGCTGCACCCGTGGGTTTGACATGCGCCAGATCGGTGCGGTCGAGGTAAGACACAGCCAGTTCGCGGAAGATATAGTCGAGGATCGAGGTCGCGTTCTTGATCGCCTCGTTGCCCTGCACCATGCCCGCGGGTTCAAAGCGGGTGAAGGTGAAAGCGTCGACATATTCCTCGAGCGGCACGCCGTATTGCAGGCCCACCGAGATCGCGATGGCGAAATTGTTCATCATCGCGCGGAAACCGGCGCCTTCCTTGTGCATGTCGATGAAAATCTCGCCGAGCTTGCCGCTAGAATACTCGCCGGTACGCAGATAGACCTTATGGCCGCCGATCAGCGCCTTTTGGGTGTAGCCCTTGCGCCGCTCGGGGAGTTTCTCGCGGCCACGAGCGACCTCTTTGATGATCACCTTTTCGATGATCTTCTCGGCGATCACCGCGGCTTTCTCCTGATTGGAGCCGGTGGCGAGGATCTCTTCGGCCTCTTCGTCGTCTTCGATCAGCGCGGCGGCCAGCGGCTGGCTGAGTTTCGAGCCGTCACGGTAAAGCGCATTGGCCTTGATCCCCAGCGAGTGGCTGAGTTCATAGGCGGCCAGTGTTTCCTCGATCGAGGCGGTGTTGGGCATGTTGATGGTTTTCGAGATCGCGCCCGAAATGAACGACTGCGCGGCGGCCATCATATAGATGTGGCTATCGACGCTGAGGAAGCGCTTGCCGGTCTTGCCGCAGGGGTTGGCGCAGTCGAACACGCTCAGATGCTCGGGCTTGAGGTGCGGCGCGCCTTCCAGCGTCATCGTGCCCAAGACATGGTCATTGGCGGCGTCGATCTGGGCGCGGGTGAAGCCGAGGTGGCGCAGCAGTTCAAACGAGGGATCGTTGAGCTTGGCCTCGGGGATGCCCAGCGCTTCGCGGCAGAAGTCCTCGCCCAGCGTCCATTGGTTGAACACAAAGCGGATGTCGAAGGCCGAGGGCAGCGCGGCTTCGATCTTTTTGATCTCGACCTCGCTGAAGCCGTGGCCGACCAGCGCCGTGTGGTTGATATGGGGCGCCTGCCCCAGCGTGTTGTGGCCGACCGCATGGGCGATGATCTCGGCGATCTGGGCTTTGGTATAGCCGAGTTTGGTCAAGGCGGCGGGGACCGACTGGTTGATGATCTTGAAATAGCCGCCACCGGCCAGTTTCTTGAATTTCACCAGCGCGAAATCGGGCTCGATGCCGGTGGTGTCGCAATCCATCACCAGACCGATGGTGCCGGTGGGGGCGATCACCGTCGCCTGCGCGTTGCGGTAGCCGTGGGCCTCGCCCAAGGCCAGCGCCTCATCCCATGCGTTGCGGGCCAGATCGACGAGGCGCGCGTCGGGGCAGTTCGCGGCATCAAGTGCCACGGGGGCGACATTGACGCCCTCATAGTCGCTGGCGCCATGGGCGGCGCGGCGGTGGTTGCGGATCACCCGCAGCATCGCATCGGCGTTTTTCGCGTAGCCGGGGAAGGCGCCAAGTTCGGCGGCCATCTCGGCTGAGGTCGCATAGGAGACGCCGGTCATGATCGCGGTCAGCGCCGAACACATGGCGCGGCCTTCGGCACTGTCGTAGCCAAAGCCCATGTTCATCAGGAGGCCGCCGATATTGGCATAGCCGAGGCCGAGCGTGCGGTATTCGTAAGACCGCTGGGCGATTTCCTTGGAGGGGAATTGCGCCATCATCACGCTGACTTCCAAAGTGATCGTCCAGAGGCGCGAGGCGTGCATATAGGCCTCGGCGTCAAAGGCGCCGTCTTTGTAGAAGGTCAAGAGGTTCATCGAGGCGAGGTTACAGGCGGTGTCGTCGAGGAACATATATTCCGAGCACGGGTTCGAGCCGCGGATCGCGCCGTCTGCCGGGCAGGTGTGCCAGGCGTTGACCGTGTCGTGGAACTGGATGCCGGGGTCGGCGCAGGCCCAAGCGGCGTGGCCGACCTGATCCCAAAGCTCGCGGGCTTTGACGGTCTTGGCGGTCTCGCCATCGGTGCGGCGGATCAGGGCCCAATCGTCGTCATTCTTGACCGCTTGCAGGAAGGCGTCGGTGACGCGCACCGAGTTGTTCGAGTTCTGGCCGGAGACGGTGACATAGGCCTCGGAATCCCAATCCGTATCATAGGTGGGAAATTCGATGCTGGTGTAGCCCTGACGCGCGTATTGCAGGATGCGGTTGGTGTAAGTGTCTGGGATCATGGCCTTTTTGGCCGATTTGATCGCGGCTTTCAGATCGGGGTTCTGGGCCGGATCGACGGCGGCTTCGCTGGCGCCGTCCCATGTGCGGATGGCGGTGAAAATCGCGTTGAGATGCTGCTCATGGGCTTTGGAACCGGCGACCAGCGAGGCGACTTTTTGTTCCTCGATCACCTTCCAGTTGATGAACTGCTCGACATCGGGGTGATCCATATCGCAGATCACCATTTTCGCCGCGCGCCGCGTGGTGCCGCCGGATTTGATCGCGCCTGCGGCACGGTCACCGATCTTCAGAAAGCCCATCAGACCCGAGGATTTGCCACCGCCCGAGAGGTTCTCGCCCTCGCCGCGCAGGGAGGAGAAATTGGTGCCGGTGCCGGAGCCGTATTTGAACAGCCGTGCCTCGCGGACCCAGAGGTCCATGATGCCGCCCTCGTTGACCAGATCATCCGAGACCGACTGGATGAAACAGGCGTGGGGCTGCGGGTGCTCGTAGGAGGATTTCGATTTCACCAGCTTATGGGTGAAGGGATCGACGTAGTAATGCCCCTGCGACGGGCCGTCGATGCCGTAGGCCCAATGCAGACCGGTGTTGAACCACTGCGGGGAGTTCGGCGCGGCCATCTGCGCGGCGAGCATGAAGCGCATCTCGTCAAAATAGCCCTGCGCGTCGGCCTCGGAGGTGAAATAGCCCCCCTTCCAGCCCCAATAGGCCCAAGCGCCGGCGAGCCGGTCAAAGACCTGCCGCGCCGAGGTTTCGCCGATATAGCGCTTGTCTTCGGGCAGGCTTTTGAGCGCGTCCTGATCGGCGACCGAGCGCCAGAGGAACTCGGGCACGTTCTTTTCAGCGACTTTCTTGAGGCGTGCGGGCACACCGGCTTTGCGGAAATACTTCTGCGCAATCACATCCGAGGCGACCTGGCTCCAGCCCTTGGGCACTTCGACGGCAGCGTTGCGGAACACGATCCGCCCGTCGGGATTCCTGATCTCCGACACGGTGGTGGTGAACTCCAGTGCCGCGTAAGCGTCCTTGCCTTCGGTGGTGAATTTGCGCTCGATTTGCATTGTGCCTGTCCCCGATCAATCCATATGTCCCGCCGGTCTCTGGGCCTTTTTCTCGATATCATTGGCGCGCTCCGGGATCAGGACACGGCAAAACCATCACCGCGTGAAAGTCACGCGATAACCAGACACACGCGGTTTGCGCGTGTTCCGCTAGGGGAATGTGTGTGTTCCGTCACCCGGGCGAGCCTTACCATATCTAGTGGCCCTTGAACCGGCCTACACAAACTGACGTATCAACGCATAGGGGTCAACAGTGATTATTTTGATCCCGCGCCATCTCTGGGCTTGATTATTCCCGCCTATCTGTCTGCCGCGCCGACTCATCGGTGAACCGGCCAAGGATTCCTAATCACATCGCATACTTGGCGAATGTGACGAGAAAGAAAATAAAATTGGCCCGACATCGCGCGGATGCCGGGCCAGTGCTGGAGTGATGCACAAAGGACGCAGCGCAAGAGCCGCGTTGCGCCCTTTCGCGGATTAGTTGAGTGCCGCGTCGGTCACTACATGGGTAAACGCACCCTCGGGTTCGGCGGTGATCACCGGATCCGAACCGCCGCCCAAAAGCGTGGCCACGGTGCGGGCATAGGCCTCTTCGTCAAGGCGGCCGGTGGCGCCTTCGGTCAGCATCGCGACCTCACGCATCATGAAGATCTGATGCGCCTCGGTCTGGGCACCCGATTCGTCATTGTCGAGCACCATCATCGCCGCTTCTTCGGGATTCTCGGCGGCCCATTCCCAACCGCGCATCGACGCCCGGACGAATCGCGCCATCCGGTCGACAAACTCGGGATCCTCGAGATTTTCCTCAAGCACATAGAGCCCGTCTTCCAGCGTCGCGACGCCCTGATCCTCGTATTTGAAGGTGACCAGTTGATCGGCGGGAATGCCGGCATCCAGGACCTGACCATATTCGTTATAGGTCATCGTCGAGATGCAATCGGCCTGCCGCTGCAGCAAGGGATCAACGTTGAAGCCTTGCCGCAGCACTTCGACCCCGTCATCGCCGCCCTCGGTCGGGATGCCGAGATGGTTCATCCACGACAGGAACGGGTATTCATTGCCAAAGAACCAGACGCCCAGCGTGCGGCCCGGAAAATCATCCGGCGAGGTGATGCCGGTTTCCGCCAGACAGGTCAGCATCATGCCCGAGCGCGCGAAGGGCTGGGCGATATTGACCACCGGCGCGCCCTGCTCACGGGCGGCCAGAGCCGAGGGCATCCAGTCGACCATGACATCGGCGCCGCCGCCCATCAGCACCTGCACCGGCGCGATATCGGGGCCACCGGGGCGGATGGTGACATCAAGCCCCTCTTCCTCGTAAAAGCCGTTCTCGAGCGCCGCGTAATAGCCGCCGAACTGCGCCTGCGTCACCCATTTGAGCTGCAGGGTGATGTCATCAGCCGAGGCCGCGCCCGCGCTGATGCCAAGACCTGCTGTCATGGCGACAAGGTAGAATTTCTTCATCAGTCTTCCTCCCGTTATGAACGGCCCTTATGGACCCTTTTATCTGCTGCGCTGTGACGGGTGCCAGAAGGTCACCCGCTTTTCGAGCAGAGCCCAGAACCCGTAGAACGCCGAGCCAAGCAGCGCTGCTACGGTTATTTCAGCCCACACCATATCGAGTTGTAAACGCCCGACTTCTGTGGAAATGCGGAATCCCATGCCGCGGGTGGGCGAGCCGAAGAATTCGGCCACGATTGCCCCGATAAGTGCCAGTGTTGCACAGATTTTCAGCCCGTTGAAAATAAAAGGCATGGCCGCTGGCAGACGTAGCGTCACCAGCGTTTGCCACCAGCCCGCCGAATAGGTGCGCATCAGATCGCGCTGCATCGCCTCGGTCGAGGCCAGCCCCTGCACGGTGTTGACCAGCATCGGGAAAAACACCATCGCCACGACCACCGCCGCTTTGGATGGCCAGTCAAAGCCGAACCACATCACAAAGATCGGCGCGGTGCCGATGATCGGCAAAGCCGCCAGAAAATTGCCCACCGGCAAGAGCCCACGGCGCAGGAAGGCATAGCGGTCCACCACCAGTGCAAAGACCACCGCCGCGCCGCAGCCGATGGCAAACCCCGACAGCGTGCCGCGCACAAAGGTCTGCACGAGGTCGATCCAGAGCACATCGAGCGAGGCGGCAAAGCGCATGCCGATCTCGCTGGGCGCGGGCAGGATCACCTTGGGGACCTCCAGCGCCTTGACCGCGGTTTCCCAAACCCAGAGCAGCGTCACCCCAAAGACCAAGGGCGCGACCAGCGGATGCAGACGCGCCCAGAGGCTGCCCGCGCGGGGCCGGACCTCGGCGACAAATGAGACAAACGCCCAGCCGCCAAGCCAGATCGCGGCGACCGCGCTCCAGAAGGCCGCGCCCTCGGCGCCGGTTTGCTGCATGGCCAGAGCGTAGGCGGCGAAGACCAGCGCGTTCCAGAAGGCCAAGAGCAACAGCACGCGCCATAATTTGGGCGGGCGCTGCCGGTAGCCATAGGCGAAGACCACCGCCGCGACCAACGCCGCGATCACCTCGCTGGAGGGTTGCGCCGCCGCGCCGCCCAGCCCCAGCACCAGCGCCAAAGCGACGGCCAATGCGAGCCCCAGATGCTGCCAGGCTCCGGGAGTATTGATCACCCTGTTCATGCTGCAATCCCCATCCGCCGCAGCGTGCGCCGCTCTATCATCCCGACGATGCCGACCAGCCCCGCCGCCAGTATCGCCGCCGCAAACAGCGCCGCCCAGATTTGCACGGTCTGCCCGTAATAGCTGCCCGACAGAAGCCGCACGCCAAGCCCGCCCTGCTGCACCGGCAATTCGCCGACAATCGTGCCGACCAAGGATGCGGCAATGCCGACCTTCAGCGAGGCAAAGAGGAAGGGCATCGAGGTTGGCAGGCGCAGTTTCGAGAACACATTGGCGCCGCTGGCGGAATAGGTTTTCATCAGGTCAAGCTGCATCGCATCCGGCGCGCGCAGCCCTTTGACCATGCCGACGACCACCGGAAAGAAACTGAGATAAGCGGCAATGATCGCCTTTGGCACGATCCCCGAGATGCCGATTGAGTTGAGCACCACGATGATCATCGGCGCCAGCGCGATGATCGGGATCGTCTGGCTGACAATCGCCCAGGGCATCACACTGGCATCCATCGCGCGGTTATAGACAATGCCGATGGCCAGCAGAATACCGGCGCCGGTGCCGATGAGAAAGCCCAGCATGGTGGCGCTCAGCGTCACCCAGCCGTGGTAGATCAGCGAGCGGTTCGACAGGCTCCCCGAGCGCCACCAGCCGCGGCGTCCGGTGAACTCCTCGACCACCGTCGAATTCCACATCTCGCGCACCACCTGATGCGGCGCGGGCAAGACCGGACGGTCCTGGTTCATCGTATTGGTGACGATCTGGCTAAACGCGATCTGATCACCGCGCATCGCCGCCTGATTACGCTCCCATGGCGCGTTCATCGGGATCACCGCGACATACCAGAGCGCAAGGATCGCCACGACAATGGTGAGGATGGGCAGCGCGTTCTTCATTCCGCCGCCTCGTCATATCCGGCGCGCAGCCCCTCGCGGACGCGGTGGGCGATGTCGATGAACTGCTGGCTGTCGCGGATATCGAGCGGGCGTTCCTTGGGCAGCGGGCTCTCGATGATATCGGTGATCCGGCCCGGACGTGGGCTCATGACCACGATTTTGGTCGACAGATAGACCGCCTCGGGGATCGAATGGGTGACAAAGCCGATGGTCTTTTCGGTGCGCGCCCAGAGTTTGAGCAATTCCTCGTTGAGCCTATCGCGGACGATTTCATCCAGCGCGCCGAAGGGCTCGTCCATCAACAGGATATCGGCGTCAAAGGCCAAGGCGCGGGCAATCGAGGCGCGCTGCTGCATGCCGCCCGAAAGCTGCCAGGGGAATTTCTTCTCGAACCCCGCCAGCTCGACCAACTCCAGCACCCGTGCGCAGCGTTCCTTTTGCTCGGCCTTCGAGAACCCCATGATCTCGAGCGGCAGTTTGATATTGCCGCCAATCGTGCGCCACGGATATAGCCCCGCGGCCTGAAACACATAGCCGTAGGCGCGGGCCTTGCGCGCCTCCGAGGGGCTCATACCGTTGACCGTCAGGGTGCCGGCGGTGGGCTGCTCAAGATCGGCGATGGTGCGCAAAAACGTCGTCTTGCCACAGCCCGAGGGGCCGATGAAGCTGACGAATTCGCCCTTGTTGATGGTCAGCGTCACATCCTTGAGCGCATGGACCGGCCCGTCGTTCGTCTGGAACGTGAGGCCTAGGTCTTGTGCCTGGATGACCGAGGAAGTCGGCGTCTGGGTCATGCGTTACGTCTTTCTAAAACCGGTCGTCATTGTGGTGAGGGCGGGCACCGCACCCCTGTCAGGCACGGTGCCACAAGCGTGATCAGACGCCGGTCGCGGGGATGCCGCTGCGCTGCACGGGCCGCGGCGCGGTGATGTCCTTCCACTGGCTCAGCGCCTTATTGACCGTGGCATTGGGCGCGCGGGCAACGAATTTACCATGGCCGGGCTGGTGGCGCATCTCGCCGTCATGCACCGCCACATGGCCACGGGTCAGGGTGAACCGCGGCAGACCTTTGACATGTTTGCCCTCGAAGACGTTGTAATCAATCGCAGATTGCTGGTTGCCCGCCGAGATGGTTTTCTCTTTCTCGGGGTCCCAGACCACCAGATCGGCATCCGCGCCGACCAGCACCGCGCCTTTTTTCGGATAGCAGTTGAGGATCTTGGCGATATTGGTCGAGGTGACGGCGACAAATTCATTGGGCGTCAACCGGCCGGTGGCGACACCATGGGTCCAGAGCATCGGCATCCGGTCTTCCAGCCCGCCGGTGCCATTGGGGATTTTTGAAAAATCGCCCACACCGTAACGCTTTTGCTCGGTGGTAAAGGCGCAGTGATCGGTGGCAACCACGCTTAAAGACCCCGATTGCAGACCGGCCCAGAGGCTGTCCTGATGCTTTTTGTTGCGAAACGGCGGCGACATCACCCGGCGCGCGGCATGATCCCAATCGGCGTTGAAATACTCGGATTCGTCGAGCGTCAGATGCTGGATCAAGGGCTCGCCCCAGACCCGCTTGCCCGCCTGTTTGGCCCGCCGGATCGCCTCATGGCTCTCTTCGCAGGAGGTATGCACCACATAAAGCGGCACACCGGCCATATCGGCAATCATGATCGCGCGGTTGGTGGCCTCGCCCTCGACCTGCGGCGGGCGCGAATAGGCATGGGCCTCGGGGCCGGTATTGCCCTCGGCCAAGAGTTTCGCGGTCAATTCCGCCACCACATCGCCGTTCTCGGCATGGACCATGGCGGTGGCGCCCAGCTCCGAGAGGCGTTTGAACGAGGAATACATCTCGTCATCATTGACCATCAAGGCGCCCTTATAGGCCATGAAATGCTTGAAGGTGTTGATGCCGCGCTCGCGCACCACCGCCTCCATATCGTCAAACACCTGCTCGCCCCACCAGGTCACCGCCATATGGAAGGAATAATCGCAATTGGCCCGGGTGGATTTATTGTCCCAGCGTTTGAGCGCATCCAACAGGCTCTCGCCCTGATTTGGCAGGGCGAAATCCACCACCATGGTGGTGCCACCGGCCAGCGCGGCGCGGGTGCCGCTGTCGAAATCATCGGTGGAATAGGTGCCCATAAAGGGCATTTCCAGATGGGTATGGGGATCAATCCCGCCCGGCATCACATAACAGCCGCTGGCGTCCAGCTCGGTGCCGCCCTTGAGGTTCTTCCCGATCTCGGTGATCACCCCATCCTCAACCCGCACATCCGCCTCATAGGTCAGATCCGCGGTGACAATGGTCCCGTTCTTGATGATGGTCGACATAGTCCCTCCACTGCGTCTTTTATTTGTTTATCTCTTTTGCCCCTTGCGCCCCACCGCGGATTTCATCTTGCCGGAAATACTCAAATTGAAATCCTGGGGGGTTCTCAGGGGGGCGTTTGCGCCCCTCTGAGGCGGGGGGTGCGGGGGGCGGCAGCCCCCCGCCCCTCACTCAACCACTTGCGCGGTCTCCAATACCGCATGGAGCAACACATCCGTGCCTGCCGCCGCCCAGTCTTTCGAGATCTCCTCGGCCTCGTTATGGCTGAGCCCGTCGACACAGGGGCACATGATCATCGCCGTCGGCGCCACATCATTGATCCAGCAGGCGTCATGGCCCGCGCCCGAGACGATATCCATATGCGAATAGCCCTGCTGTTCGGCGGCGCGGCGCACCGCGGCGACGCAATCCTCATCAAAGGCGGGCGGATCGAACTGGCCGACGATCTTGGCCTCGAACTCGACCCCGATTTCGGCGCAGAGTTCCGGCGCGCGGCTCATCAGTTCCTCGACCATAGCGTTGAGTTTATCCAGAATATGGGTCCGCATATCGACAGTGAACACCACTTTGCCCGGGATGATATTGCGCGAGTTCGGGTAGACGTCGATATGGCCGATCGCGCCCACCGCATTGGGCTGGTTTTTCATCGCGATCTCATGGACCAATTCGGTGATCAGCGCTAACCCGCGTCCGGCGTTCTTGCGCATCGCCATCGGCGTCGAGCCGGTGTGGCTTTCCTTGCCGGTGACCGTGCATTCGACCCAGCGCAGCCCCTGCCCGTGGGTGACGACGCCTATATCCTTGCCCTCGGCCTCCAAAATCGGCCCCTGTTCGATGTGCAACTCGAATAGCGCATGCATCTTGCGGTCGCCGACCTTCTCCTCGCCCTTCCAGCCGATCCGCTCCAGCTCATCGCCAAAGCGTTTGCCCTTGGCGTCCTCGCGGTCAAACGCCCAATCGAGCGTATGGCGCCCCGCAAACACCCCCGAGGCCAGCATCGCAGGGGCAAACCGCGTGCCCTCTTCATTGGTCCAATTGACCACCACAATCGGGTGTTTGGTCTTGATCCCGAGATCATTCATCGTGCGCACCGCTTCCAGCCCGCCCAGAACCCCCAGCACCCCGTCGTATTTGCCGCCCGTCGGCTGGGTATCGAGATGGCTGCCCATATAGACCGGCAAAGCCTCGGGATCTGTGCCCTCGCGGCGGGCGAACATATTGCCGATTTCATCGACCCCCATGGTCATCCCCGCCGTCTCGCACCAGCGCTGGAACAGGTGGCGGCCCTCGCTGTCTTCATCGGTCAGGGTCTGGCGGTTGTTGCCGCCCGCAATGCCGGGGCCGATCTTGGCCATCTCCATCAGACTGTCCCAAAGCCGGTCGGCATTGATGCGCAGATTGGCGGGTGTTGCGGTCATTCTCTCTCTCCTGTCGGGCAGTTATGGCGCAGCCCGAAAGGCTGCCTGCGCCGGTTTATCTGCGCGCTGTCGCCGCCGCGGCCACAGCAGGTGCAGGCCAGTGTTTTCACTGGCAAATTCTTGTCCCGCTGGGCGAGACCTCGGGTTGTCACGGCGTGGTCATCTGCCTATCCTTGGACCTTCGGACCCTGAACACCGGCCCCCAAATAAGGCCCCAAAAACCA
Organism: Pararhodobacter oceanensis; assembly: GCF_003076755.1. Lineage (GTDB taxonomy): Bacteria > Pseudomonadota > Alphaproteobacteria > Rhodobacterales > Rhodobacteraceae > Pararhodobacter > Pararhodobacter oceanensis. The sequence goes on along the minus strand of NZ_QDKM01000010.1, from coordinate 84,485 downwards.
GCGGCACCACGGGCTGAATGTGATGACGCTAACAGACTTGACCATTCAGTCAAGATTATTTGCAGAGCGGCAAAACCGCGCCGAACAGCAGGAGCAAGCCGCGTATGGGCCATCGTGACGGGTTTGAAAAACCGGGCAGCCGCGCCGAGAACCGCGAAGAGATCGAGCGGGCGATTCTCAATGCCGCCGAAGAGGTGTTTGCGCAAAAAGGCTTTGGCGGCGCGACCATGCAGGCGATTGCCGATGCCTGCCATTTGCCGAAAGCCAATCTGCATTATTACTTCTCCAGCAAGGAAACCCTCTATCGCCGCGTGGTCGAGCGGATTTTCACCATCTGGCTGGAGGCCGCCGATAGTTTCGAGACCTCCGCCACGCCGGACGTCGCCCTGCGCCGCTATATCACCCGCAAGATGCAGCTGAGCCGCGAGCACCGCTATGGCTCGAAGGTCTGGGCCAATGAGGTGATGCACGGGGCGCCGATCATCCATGACTATCTCGAGACCTCACTGCGGCGCTGGACCGAGACGCGGATTGCGGTGATCCGGCGCTGGAGTGCCGAGGGGGCGATCCATGACGTCGATCCGCGCTGGCTTTTGTATATGATCTGGTCGACGACCCAGCATTACGCCGATTTCGCCCATCAGATCGAGACGCTGAACCAGGGCCCGCTCAGTGACGCGCAATGGGTGTCGGCGACCGAGACCGTCTGCCAGATCATCCTGCGCGGGATCGGGTTGAATGGCGATGGGTTGGACGGGGTAGCACCCCTATGACCACGCGTATTCAACGGCGCAACCGCGGGCTGATACTGGACGCCGCCCTTGAGGTGTTCTCGGCCAACGGGTTTCGCGGTGCCACACTTGACCAGATTGCCGCCGTCGCCGGCCTGTCGAAACCCAATATCCTGTATTATTTCGACAGTAAGGAGCGCATGCATAACGCGCTACTGGAGGGCTTGCTGGATGTCTGGCTGGCGCCCTTGCGGGCGATTGATCCCGAGGGGGATCCGCGCGCGCAGATCATGGGCTATATGCGGCGCAAGCTGCAGATGTCGCGCGATTACCCGCGCGAAAGCCGGTTGTTTGCCAATGAGGTTTTGCAGGGTGCGCCGCGGCTGGAGACCTCGATCTCGGGCACATTGCGCGATCTGGTCGATGACCGCGCGGCGGTGATTCAGGCCTGGAGCGATGCCGGGCGCCTGCCCGCGATTGATCCCTATCATCTGATTTTCTCGATCTGGGCGATGACCCAGCATTACGCCGATTTCGACGCGCAGATCCGCCTGATCCGCGGCAAACGCGATCCGATGGACGGGGCGGAGGCATTTCTGGAGATAGTCTTCGAGCGGCTGTTGCGGGTGTAGGGCTGCGGCAGGCCTGAATGGGGCTATTGGGGCGAAACTTGCGGGCATCGAGCCCGCGCGTTTCGGCGCGCCAAGACGCGCAGGGGGCCTTGCCCCCTCGGCCTGCGGCCTCACCCCCAGAGTATTTTTCGCAGGTGAAATTCAGGGTTTGCGGCTTTGGGGTTGAGGCTTAGGGTTTGCTGAGGCTGCCACCGCCGACCGGGGTGCCGACGCCGGTGGTTTTGGGCGCCGAAGTCGGCAACCCGCGGGCCACGCGGGCCGCGAGATAGGCGAAGGCCTGCGCCTCGATCATATCGCCGTCGAGACCCTGCGCCTCGACCGGCAGCACCTCGCAGTCGCAGCCGGCGGCGATCATCGCCATCAGCGTCGGATTGTGCCGCCCGCCGCCGCAAACCAGAAGCTGTGCGGGCGGGCTGGGGAAATGTTCGAAGGCGCGGGCGACGCCCAAAGCGCAGGCGGCGGCAAGGGTGGCGAGCGCATCGGCATCGTTGAGCGCGCTGACATCGGGCGCAGGCGCGGCGCGGTCGAGGGATTTGGGCGGCATCCGGTGAAAGAAGCCGTGGCGCGCGAAAGCGTCGAGGCGCGCCGCGTCGGGCTGGCCCGTCGCGGCCAGCGCGCCGTCCGTGTCGCGGGCCTCATTGCGTCTTTGGCGCATCGCATCATCCATCGGCGCATTGCCCGGACCGCAGTCAAAGGCGAGACAGGCGTATTCGGGTTTGGGGATGGCGGGATCGACCCAGGTGACATTCGCAACACCGCCGAGATTGAGGAATGCTATCGGCGCCTCGGCTTTGATATAGCGCGCCAATGCGTGGTGGTAGAAGGGCGCCAAGGGCGCGCCCTGCCCGCCCAGCCGCACATCGGCGCTGCGAAAGTCGCTGACCACAGGCCAGCCGAGCGCCTGTGCGAGCACCTCGCCCGCGCCCGCCTGATGGGTGCCGCGCCCACCGGGATCATGGGCCAAGGTCTGGCCGTGAAAGCCAACCAGATCAATGTTGCGAAACTGCGCGCAGAGTTCGGCATGGGCGAATTCGACGACCTCGGCGGCGGCTTCGACGCGCGGGTCGTCGTGCCAGGCGCCAAGCGCTTCGCGCAGGATCTCGCGCTCGGCCTCGCTATAGGGGCGATAGGCGCTCTCGCCAAAATCGAGGATATCAATGCCGTCGGTGAGCAGCACCGCCGCATCCACCCCGTCCAAAGACGTGCCCGACATCGTGCCCAGCACCCGCTGCGCCGCACCCCCGCCCTGTGGTTTTACCATAGCCGCCGCATCATGCGCCCCTTTCCCTTTGCCCGCCAATTCGTCTATAGACAGCGCGAATACCCGCCAAGGACAAGCACAATGACCTATACACCGAAATCAGAGTTTCTGCGCATCATTATCGAGCGCGGATTTCTGGCGGATTGCACCGACCTGCAAACGCTGGACGAGCAACTGACAAAAAACATTGTGCCCGCCTATATCGGGTATGACGCGACAGCGAAATCGCTACATGTTGGGCACCTGCTGAACATTATGCTGCTGCGCTGGTTCCAGAAAACCGGTCATAAACCGATCACCCTGATGGGTGGCGGCACCACCAAAGTGGGCGATCCCTCGTTCCGCGCCGATGAGCGGCCCTTGCTGTCGAACGCGCAGATTGACGAGAATATCGCCAGTATGAAGCAGGTATTCGCGAAATACCTCGACTACGGTGATGCCGCGCAGGACGCGGTGATGCTGAACAATGCCGAATGGCTGGACGGGCTGAATTATCTGGAATTCCTGCGCGATATCGGACGGCATTTCTCGGTCAACCGGATGCTGAGCTTTGAAAGCGTGAAATCGCGGATTGATCGCGAGCAGTCGCTGTCGTTTCTCGAGTTCAACTATATGATCCTGCAAGCCTATGATTTCCTTGAGCTTAACCGGCGGCATGGCTGCCTGTTGCAGATGGGCGGATCGGATCAATGGGGCAATATCGTCAACGGTGTGGACCTGACGCGGCGGGTGGCGGAAACGCAGATTTTCGGCCTGACGACGCCGCTTCTGACCACCTCGGACGGGCGCAAGATGGGCAAATCGCAGGGCGGCGCGATCTGGCTGAATGGCGATCTGCTGAGCCCCTATGAGTTCTGGCAGTTCTGGCGCAACACCACGGATGCGGATGTCGGGCGGTTCCTGAAGCTCTATACCGAGATGCCGGTCGATGAATGCGACCGTTTGGGCGCGCTGGAAGGTTCGGAAATTAACCACGCCAAGGTGATTCTGGCCAATGAGGTGACCACGCTTTGTCATGGTGCCGAGGCCGCTGCTGCGGCTGAGGCGACGGCGCGGGCGGTGTTCGAACAAGGCGGAACGGGCGAGGATCTGCCGAGCGTGGCAATCGCGCGCAGCGAGGCCGATGACGGGGTCTCGATCGTGCAGTTGTTCGTGCGCGCGGGCCTGTCGAAATCGGGGAAAGACGCCAAACGGCTGATTTCCGAGGGCGGCGCGCGGGTCAATGACGAGGTGGTCAGCGATATGGGCCGGATCGTCACCTCGGCGGATCTGGCCGAGCCGATGAAGCTGACGGCGGGGCGCAAACGGCATGCTCTGGTGACGGTGGAATAGGGTTTTCCGATTCAGAGATGAGATGCGCGCTGTAACAGATTGTTATAGCGCGCATTTTTCGTTTCATCGCGCGTTGGAAAACCCAGTCCCGAACTTCTCGGCTTGGACGTGTGCAGAAGACACATATAATTGTCAGACCTTTAATTGTCTGATAATTTTCGCATCTCTACCCCCGCACGGATCGCGGGGACTGGCCGAAGCGGCGCTTGAAGGCGCGCGAGAATCCCGAGCCGTCATTGAACCCGCAGCGTAGCGCCACCTCTTGCATCGGATGGCTGGTATCAGCCAGCAAGCGGCGGGCGGATTGCAGGCGCAATTCCAGATAGGCGGCGGCGGGGCCTTGGCCGAGGCTTTCATCGAAAATCTGCTCAAGCCGCCTTATGCCAATGCCCAGATCCGCGGTGATCCGGGCCAGCGACAGCGGGTCTTCGAGATGCTGGCTCATTAAGGTTAATGCTTGCGACACACGGGGATCGCGGGCACCCGGCACCAAGCCGGGGCGTTGCGGGCGAGCGCCATCGGCACGGGCCTCGTAAAGGAAGCTATCGGCCACCTGCCCCGCCACACCAATGCCGCAACGCGCGCCGATCAGATGCAACATCATATCGGCTGCCGGCACCGCGCCGCCGGCGGTAAAACGGTTGCCCGAGATCACATAGCGGTCGGGCACCACCTCGATCGCGGGATAGGCGGCGGCGAAATCCTCCAGATCCTCCCAATGCACGGTGGCGCGGTAGCCGCCCAGCAATCCGGCCCGCGCCAGTATCCAAGGGCCCGCATCGACCCCGCCCAAGGCGCGGAACCGCGGTGCGATGCGGCGGACCTCGGCGATGATCTCGCGCGTGGCGACCTCGGCCTGATTGTAGCCCGAAATCACCACCAGCGCGTCGGCGCCAAGCGCGGCTTTAACCGCGCCGTGGCTGGGCAATTCGATGCCGCAGGTCAGCGGCACCGGCGCCCCATCGGGCGAGACCACGCGCCAGCGAAAGCCCTCGCGGCCCAGTTGCCGGTTGGCGTTGCGCAGGGGGTCGAGCACCGAGGCGACCTCGAGGATCGAGGCGCGCGGCAGCACCAGCACGGCGATATCGAGGGGCTGCGATGAGGGGGCAAAGATGCTTTCGGATTTTGACATATTCCCTTCGTAAAACGCTAAGCACGTGGCCGCAACCCTGCTAGGCTTTACACAAATGAAGGAGATTCGAATGCCATTGACGATGAATCGCGAGGTTTTCATCACCTGTGCGGTGACCGGATCGGGGGGCACGCAGGATCGCAGCCCGCATGTGCCGCGCTCGCCCGAACAGATCGCCAATAGCGCCATCGACGCCGCCAAAGCCGGTGCGGCGGTGGTGCATTGCCATGTGCGCGACCCCGAAACCGGCGCGCCCTCGCGCGATGCCGCGCTCTATCGCGAGGTGACCGAGCGCATTCGCGATGCGGAGGTTGATTGCGTGCTGAACCTGACCGCGGGCATGGGCGGCGACCTGATGTTCGATGGCACCGAGGCGATGGACCGGATGGCGAAATCCTCGGATATGGCGGGGGCCGCAGAGCGCGTCGCCCATGTCGTCGAATGCCGCCCGGAGATTTGCACGCTTGATTGCGGCACGATGAATTTTGCCGAGGCCGATTATGTGATGGTTAACACGCCCGGTATGCTGCGCGATATGGCCAAACGTATGACCGACAGCGGCGTGCAGATCGAGATCGAGGCGTTTGACACCGGCCACCTGTGGTTTGCCAAGCAATTGGTCACCGAAGGCCTGATCAAGGATCCGGTTCTGGTGCAGCTTTGCATGGGGGTGCCATGGGGGGCGCCGGACGATCTGAACACCTTTATGGCGATGGTCAACAATGTGCCCGACGACTGGCATTGGTCGGCCTTCGGCTTGGGGCGGAACCAGATAGCCTATGTCGCCGCGTCGGTGCTGGCGGGGGGCAATGTGCGCGTCGGGCTGGAGGATAACCTCTGGTTGGAGAAAGGCGTGCTGGCGACCAACGCGCAACTGGTGGAACGCGCGGTCGGCATCATCGAGGGCATGGGCGCGCGGGTGGTCGGGCCCGACGAAGTGCGCGCGCGGTTGAAGTTAGAAAAACGGGCGCCGAATTTCGGCTGAGGATTTGCGGGCAGCAGCCCCATGAGGAGAGACGAGATGGCGCGCAAAGCGACAATTATCGGCGGCGGCGTGATCGGCGGCGGCTGGGCGGCGAGATTCCTGCTCTCGGGTTGGGATGTGTCGGTCTATGATCCCGATCCCGAGGCGCCGCGCAAGATCGGCGAAGTGCTGGCCAATGCCCGCGCGGCGCTGCCGGCACTGGCGGATGTGCCGATGCCGCCCGAGGGACGTCTGACATTTGCAAACAACCTTAAGGATGCGGTGGAAGACTCTGAATATATTCAAGAATCCGTCTCCGAGCGCATTGAGTTGAAGCACCGTGTCTATGCCGAGATCCAAGCCCATGCGCCGGATGCGCTGCTGGGCTCGTCAACGTCGGGCTATAAGCCCTCGCAATTGCAGGAGAAGTCCACGAACCCCGAGGTGCTTTTCGTGGCGCATCCGTTCAATCCGGTCTACCTGCTGCCTTTGGTGGAGGTTGTGCCCTCGCCTAAGAACGACTTGCAACGCATTGAAGAGGCAAAGGAAATCCTGCGCGAGATCGGCATGTATCCGCTGCATGTACGCAAGGAAATCGACGCCCATATTGCCGACCGTTTCCTTGAGGCGGTCTGGCGCGAGGCGCTCTGGCTGGTCAAGGACGGTGTCGCCACCACCGAAGAAATTGACGAGGCGATCCGCATGGGGTTCGGGTTGCGTTGGGGGCAGATGGGTCTGTTTGACACCTACCGCGTGGCGGGCGGCGAAGCGGGGATGAAGCACTTCATGGCGCAGTTCGGCCCCTGCCTGTCGTGGCCATGGACCAAACTCATGGATGTGCCTGAATTCAATGATGAATTGGTCGATCTGATCGCCGGTCAATCCGACGCGCAATCGGGGCATATGACGATCCGCGAGATGGAACGCATCCGCGACCAGAACCTGATCGGCTTTTTGCGGGTGCTGAAAGAGCGCAATTGGGGCGCGGGGAAAGTGCTGCTCGATCACGATGCGCGGCGGGCCGCTGAGGCGCCTGCGGCCAAACTGCCCGCGCTGGATGCGCCGCTTTTGCTGTCGCATATGCAGGTGCTGCCCGGTTGGATTGATTACAACGGCCATATGACCGAAAGCCGCTATCTCTTTGCCTCCTCGGAGGTGACCAATGCCTTCTTGGGGCTGATCGGCGCGGGGCTCGACTATGTCGCGGCGGGGCGCAGTTATTACACAGCGGAATCGCATATCATGCATTTGGGCGAGGCCAGATTGGGCGACGCGCTGACCGGCTCGGTGCAGGTATTGGGCGCGGATGAGAAGCGGTTGCATCTGTTCATGCGCATCGAGCGTGACGGGGCGCCGGTGGCGACGATCGAACAGATGCTGTTGCATGTGGATACGGTGAACGGCGGCACCTGCCCCGTCGCGCCCGAAGTTCTGGCAAAGTTGCAACCGATTGTCACCGCCCATGCCGCGCTGCCGCAGCCCAAGGATACGGGGCGGTATGTCGGACAACGCAAGTCCCGTTAACCTTAACGCCGCCGCCCCTTTCCCACCGGAGACACAAGATGCATTTCGCCCTGAGTGATGAACAGCGCATGATCGTCGAGACCACCCGCAGTTTTGTCGAAGCCGAGCTATATCCGCATGAGGCGCTGGTCGAGCGCACGGGTCATCTGCCGATGGAGCTGATCCGCGAGCTGCAACAAAAGGCGATGGCGGCGGGGCTTTATGCGGCGAATATGCCCGAAGAGGTCGGCGGCGCCGGGCTCGATACGCTGTCGTGGCTGCTCTATGAGCGCGAGTTGGGGCGGGCGAATTACGCGCTGCATTGGACCTGCGTGGCGCGGCCCTCGAATATCCTGCTGGCGGGCACCGAGGACCAGCGCGAACGCTATCTGATGCCCTGTATTCGCGGCGAGACATGGGATTGTCTGGCGATGACCGAACCGGGCGCGGGCTCGGACCTGCGCGGCATGTCGGCGAGCGCGCGGCAAGAGGGCAGCGACTGGGTGCTGAACGGCACCAAGCATTTCATCAGTCACGCCGATATCGCGGGCTTTACGATTGCCTTTATGGCCACCGGCGAAGAGGACACGCCGCGCGGGAAAAAGAAGAAGATCACCGCGTTTTTCGTCGATAAGGGCACCAAAGGCTTCACCGTGCGCGACGGCTACCGCAATGTGTCGCACCGCGGGTATTCGAACGCGATCCTCGAGTTTGATGATTGCCGCGTGCCCGCCGAGAATGTGCTTGGCGAGGTGCATAAAGGCTTCGAGGTGGCCAACGACTGGCTGGGCGCGACGCGGTTGCAGGTCGCGGCGACCAGCATCGGGCGCGCCGACCGCGCCTTGGGCCATGCGCTGGACTGGGCCGCCGAACGCAAACAATTCGGCCAGCAGATCGGCAAGTTTCAGGGCGTGTCGTTCAAACTGGCGGATATGGCGTTGGAGCTGAAAGCGGCGGAGCTCTTGACCTATGAGGCGGCGTGGAAACTGGACGCGGGCACGGTGACCGACGGCGATATGGCGATGGCCAAGCTGAAGGCGACCGAGGCACTGGCGATGATTGCCGATGAGGCGATCCAGATCCACGGCGGCATGGGGTTGATGGATGAATTGCCGCTGGAGCGGATCTGGCGCGATGCGCGGGTCGAGCGGATCTGGGAAGGCACCTCGGAGATCCAGCGCCATATCATCAGCCGCGAGCTTCTCCGCCCGTTGGGCGGATAATTGAGGAGGGTGCGAGGGGCTGCGCGCCCCTCGCGCTCCCGCGCCAAGGGGGCGCACGCGCCCCCTTGGAACCCCCGTGGATATTTTCGGACAGATGATAACGCGATGGTAAGATTTTCTCATCAGAATGGCTCTGCGGTACAGGCTGGGAAGCCGATGGCCGTGACAGGTGACGCTCTCCGGCTCTCTGTTCAGGGGGTCGGGGGGCCGATTACGCCCCTCATCTGTCCAAAAATATCCTGGGGGGTGAATTCGGCCCCGCCGAAGAGGGGGGCAAAGCCTCCCTGCCCGGTCACCGCGCATCACGGGGCCTGGATATGAGGGATCTGTCGCGCGTGTTGCGGCCGCGCTCGATTGCGGTGCTGGGATCGGGTTGGGCGCGCAATGTGATCGCGCAATGCACGAAGATGGGGTTTGAAGGGCCAGTGTGGCCGGTGCATCCGACGCGGGAAGAGATTGGCGGCGTGCCCTGTGTGGCCGCGCTGGCGGATTTGCCCGAGGTGCCTGACGCGGTGTTTGTCGGGGTGAACCGGCATGCGACGCTGGGGGTTATCGAGGAGCTCGCGGCGATAGGGGCCGGTGGGGCGATCTGTTTTGCCTCGGGTTGGCGCGAGGCGGGGGATGCGGGGCTGCAGGAGGCATTGGTCGCGGCGGCTGGCAACATGCCAATCCTCGGGCCCAATTGTTACGGGGTTATCAACTACTTGGACGGTGCTCTTTTGTGGCCCGACGAGCATGGCGGGCGGCGGGTGGAACGCGGTGTGGCACTGATCAGCCAGTCGTCGAATATTGTGATCAACCTGACCATGCAGGCGCGCGGGTTGCCGATCGCCTATGTCGCCTGTCTGGGCAATGCCGCGCAGGTCGGGTTGGCCGATCTGGCGGCGGCGGTCTTGGCGGACGAACGGGTGACGGCGCTGGGGCTCTATATCGAAGGCATCGCCGATGCGCCCGCTTTCGCCGCTTTGGCCGAGGCGGCGCGCGCGACGGGCAAGGGGATTGTGGCGATTAAAGCCGGCAAAACCGAGGCCTCGCGCGACGCCGCCGCCTCGCATACCGCGTCTTTGGCCGGTGGCGGGGCGCCCTCGAGCGCGTTTTTGCGGCAGGCGGGGGTGGCGGAAGTTACCAGCCCTGCGGAACTGATCGAGACGCTGAAAATCCTGCACGCGCATGGGCCGGGGCTGGGGCGGCAGCTGTGTTCGCTGTCGTGTTCGGGCGGTGAAGCGGGGTTGATGGCCGATCTTGCAGCAACCGTGGGGGTGGAGTTTCCGCCGCTCGGTGACGGGCAGCGCGCGCGTTTGGCGGCGGTGCTTGGGCCCTTGGTGACATTGTCCAACCCGTTGGATTATCACACGTTTATCTGGGGCGATCTGGCGAAAACCACCGAGGTGTTTACCGCCACATTGCAAGGCTATGACGCGGGGCTGTTTGTCATTGACCCGCCGCGCCCCGACCGCTGCGATCCGAGCAGTTTTGAACCCGCGCTGGAGGCGATCGAGGCGGCACAGAAGGCGACGGGAAAACCGGCGTTTGCACTGGCCTCTTTGCCCGAGAATTTCGACGAGACCCGCGCGATTGCGCAAATGGCACGCGGTGTGGTGCCGCTGATGGGGATGGAAACCGCCCTGAGCGCGGTGAAAGCGGCGCAGACCGTTGCGGGGCGCGAGGGTTGGCGGCCGTGGCCGGTGATCGCCGCCAAAGCGCCGCAGATGCTGAACGAAGCACAGGCGAAAGCGCGGATCAAAGCTGCCGGTATCGCGGTGCCGACGTCGGTGTCGGCGGCGCGATTGGACGGGTTGATACCTGACGGCATGACCCCGCCCTTCGCGCTCAAAGGCCTTGGATTCGCACATAAAACCGAGGCGGGGGCGGTCAGGTTGAATGTCAGCGACCCATCCGCAGAGGCGGAAATGCCCGGCGCCGAGGGCTATTTGCTGGAGGAAATGGTCACGGGCGGCGTCGCCGAAGTGATCCTTGGCGCGCGGTGCGATCCGGTTTACGGGGCCACGCTGACCCTTGGTTTGGGCGGTGTGGCGGCGGAATTGCTGGCCGATACGGTGACGCTGGTGCTGCCGGTCACGCGGGTGGAAATCGCGGAGGCGCTGCGCGAGTTGCGGCTCTGGCCGCTGTTGGATGGCTGGCGCGGGGCGGCGCGGGCGGATACCGAGGCTTTGATTAACGCGGCACTCACCTTGCAAGAGATGCTGCGCGGCGACCCGTCTCTGGTCGAAGTGGAAATCAACCCGCTGATCCTGCGCCAATCGGGCGCAGTGGCGGTGGATGCAGTCATTTGGGAGGAAATTTGATGCAAATGCGAACCGAAGGCCCGATCAAAACCCGCGTTGAGGGGGGTATTCTGGAGGTCACGCTGGACCGGCCCAAGGCGAATGCGATTGATCTGGCGACCAGCCGAATCATGGGCGATGTGTTCAAGGAATTTCGCGATGACGACGCCCTGCGGGTGGCGATCTTGCGCGCCGAGGGGGATAAATTCTTCTGCCCCGGCTGGGACTTAAAGGCCGCGGCGGGCGGCGATGCGGTGGATGGCGACTACGGCGTCGGCGGCTTTGGCGGCTTGCAGGAATTGCCGCATTTGAACAAACCGGTGATCGGCGCGGTCAACGGAATTTGCTGCGGCGGCGGCTTGGAACTGGCGCTGAGCTGCGATCTGATCCTCGCCTCGTCGACCGCCAGTTTCGCGCTGCCGGAGATCCGCTCGGGCACGGTGGCCGACGCCGCCTCGATCAAATTGCCCAAGCGCATCCCCTATCACGTGGCGATGGACCTGCTGCTGACCGGCCGCTGGTTTGACGCCGAAGAGGCGAAACACTGGGGGCTGTTGCGCGAGATTTGCGCGCCCGAGGAGCTGCGGGATAAGGCCTGGGAGCTGGCGCGGCTCTTGGCCTCGGGGCCGCCTCTGGTCTATGCGGCGATCAAGGAAGTGGTGCGCGAGGCCGAGGATATGCGGTTTCAGGACGCGCTCAACCGCGTCACGCGGAGGCAGGTGGCGGCGGTCGACCGGCTCTATGGCTCCGAGGATTTGCTGGAGGGGCAGAACGCCTTTGCCGAAAAGCGCGATCCGGTCTGGAAGGGGCGCTGAGGGGCGGCGGCGCCTATACCTGTGCACAAATGCGCAACTCATGTGCACAAATGCGCAGTGTGATCACAAAGATGCGAAGTTGGAAAACCTGCATCTGTGGTTATCCTCATCGCAGGACAGCCACATAAGGATCACGCATATGCCGCCAATCCCGCGCCTCCCTATCCGCCGCGCCGCCATCGCCGTTTTTCTGGCCAGCGCCCTTGCCACGCCGCTGCTGGCGCAATCTGAGGAGCGTCAGGACCCGAATATCGCGGCGCGTCAGAATCTCATGCAATTACAAGCCTATAACCTTGGTGTTCTGGGCGGAATGGCGCAGGGCCGGATGGCCTATGATGCGGAAATGGCGGCCACCGCGGCGTCAAATCTGGTGCATCTGACCCGCCTGAACACCGACCGCATGTGGGCCGAGGGCACTGATAACGCGGCGGTCGAGGGCACCCGCGCCCTGCCCGCGATCTGGGCCGATATGGAGGGTTTCGCCGCCCGCGGAGCCGCGCTGACCGCTGCCGCCGAGGCGATGGAGGCCGCGGCCGGGGTCGATCTGGCGACATTACAAGGCGCGATTGGCGGTCTCGGCGGGGCCTGCAGCGGCTGTCACCAGAACTTCCGCCAAGCGGATTAAGCTATGCGCAAACTCGCCGCCACAGCTCTCGCTCTGGCGCTGGTCGGGGCGGCGGGGTTTTGGTTAATGACCCGCCCCGCCGCCTTGGCGCCCGAGACGCTGGCGGTGCTTGCCGCCCATGACGCCGATGCCGAGGCCGGTGAATTGGTGTTCTGGGCTGCGGGCTGCGCCGGTTGCCATACGGCGCCGGGGCTGGAGGTGACCGCGCCGGTCGAGGAGCGCTTGCACCTGTCGGGCGGGCAGGAATTTGCCACGCCCTTCGGAACATTCACCGCGCCGAATATCTCGATGGACCCTGAACAGGGGATCGGCGGCTGGAGCCTGCCGGAGTTTGCCCGCGCCGTCACGCTGGGCGTTAGCCCCGCGGGGCAGCATTATTATCCGGCGTTTCCCTTTACCAGTTACGCCCGTGCGACGCCCGAGGATATCGCCGATCTCTGGGCCTTTTGGCAAAGCCTGCCCGCCGATGCCACGCCCACACGCGCGCATGATGTCGGCTTCCCGTTCACGCTGCGGCGCGGGTTGGGGCTGTGGAAGCTGTTGAATTACAATGCGGATTTCGTGGCACCTGCGCGTGACGATCCGCAGTATACCCGCGGGCGCTATCTGGTCGAGGCCTTGGGCCATTGCGCGGAATGCCATACGCCGCGGGATGTCGCGGGCGGGCTGGATCAGGCAGAATGGTTAACCGGAGCGCCCAATCCGGCGGGCGACGGGCGCATTCCGGCGCTGCCCCCCGAGGGCTGGTCTGGCGAGGATATCGCGGCCTATTTGCAAAGCGGCTTCACCCCCGAATTTGACGTTGCGGGCGGCACCATGGCCGAGGTGATCGCCAATCTCAGCCGGATTTCCGCCGAGGACCGGGCGGCGATCGCCGCCTATCTGGTGACGTTCAGATCATCGCCCAATCGGTGAATTTATGCGCGCGCTTGGGCTGCGGCTGATTGGGCTGCGGGGCGGGTGCGGGCTTGCGGATGGGCGTCGACATGGGGAACTCCTAATGGCTTGAAGCGAATCGTCGCGGTTAACGTTAATGAGTCGTTACGTCCTCCTAACAGGTTCAATCAAAAATCCGACCATTTTGAGGCAAGTTATCCACAGCCTCGGCGGAACCGCGCTCGGCACGTATTCGCCCTTGACTTGCGGCGCCCGGACGGGCCAAACGAGCCTCATGACAGCCGCACGTTTAACCATCGATCTGGACGCGATCGCCGCCAATTGGCAGCGACTCTCGCGCCTTTGCCGCAGCGAAACCGGCGCCACCGTCAAGGCCGACGCCTACGGCTTGGGGGCCGCGCGCGTGGCGCGACGCCTCGCCGACGCGGGCGCGCGCACGTTTTTTGTCGCCCTCGCCGAAGAAGGCGCGGTGATCCGGCAGGCGGTCGGCTCGGGCCCGCGGATTTTCGTCTATAGCGGCCATATGGCGGGCGACACCCAGACCCTGCGCAACCTTGACCTGATCCCGCTGGTCAATTCCGCCGATCAACTGGTCCGGCATCTGGAATCCCTGCCCCGCCATCCCTTTGGCGTGCAGCTTGATTCTGGGATGAACCGGCTGGGTATGGAGGCAGCGGAATGGGCCGCGGTGCGCGATCTGGCGGTGGCGGCAGACCCCAAGCTGGTGATGTCGCATCTGGCCTGCGCCGACGATCCCGAGCATCTGTTCAATGCCCAGCAGATGGATAATTTCCTCGATATGACAGCGGGTTACGCTGGTGATCGCTCATTGGCGGCGACCGGTGGGATCCTCTTGTCGCCCGAGTATCATTTCGACATCAGCCGCCCCGGTATCGGGCTTTATGGCGGCGCGCCGTTTGACGATGCGACGCCGGTGGTGACGCTGTCCTTGCCGGTGATCCAGACCCGCGAGGTCGAGGCGGGCGAAGTGGTCGGCTATGGCTGTACATGGGTGGCCGAGCGCCCCTCGCGCATCGCCACCGTCGCCGCGGGCTATGCCGACGGGTTGCTGCGCGCCCTGTCAAACCGCGCCATGCTCTATGCCGGCGAGACCGCCTGCCCCGTGGTCGGGCGCGTGTCGATGGACCTGATCACCGTCGATGTCACCGATCTGGAGGTGGTGCCCGAGGAATTGGAAATCCTCGGCGCGCCGCAAGGCATTGATATGGTTGCGGATGCGGCGGAGACCATCGGTTACGAGATATTAACCAGTCTGGGCGGTCGCTATAAACGCCGCTATCAGAGCCGCTTGGCATGACGCCGCGCGCGCTTTTGGGGGCAATCGGCCGCAGTCTGGCCGAGACCCTTGCAAGCGTCGGGCGGTTCAGCGGATTTGTGATCACAAGCCTGATGTGGATGCTGCGCGCGCCGTTTTACCCGCGTGAATTGCTGGCGCAACTCTTGCATATCGGCTGGCTCTCGCTGCCGGTGGTGGGGCTGACGACGCTGTTCACCGGCGGCGCTTTGGCGCTGCAGATCTATGCCGGATCGGCGCGGTTCTCGGCGGAATTCGCCGTGCCCTCGATCACCGCAATCGGCATGGTGCGCGAATTGGGGCCGGTGCTGGGCGGATTGATGGTGGCAGCGCGCGTCGCCTCGTCGATCGCGGCGGAAATCGGCACGATGAAAGTCTCGGAACAGATCGACGCGCTGCGCACTTTGGCGGTCGAGCCGATGCAATATCTGACCGTGCCACGGGTCTTGGCGGCGACGCTGTCGATGCCGGTGCTGGTGGCGGTGGGCGATGCCATCGGCATTCTGGGCGGCTATGCGGTTGGCGTCACGCGGCTGGGGTTTGACGGCGGCGCATACTTGCGTAACTCGCTGGATTTCCTTGAGTTTTGGGATGTGGCCTCGGGGATGATCAAGGGCGCGGTGTTCGGGTTTCTGGTGGCAATCTCGGGCTGCTATTTCGGGATGAATTCGGGCCGCGGTGCGCAGGGCGTTGGCGAGGCGACGAAATCGGCGGTGGTCATGGCCTCGATCCTTATACTGGCGGCGAATTACCTGCTGACGGAGGCGTTCTTTTCGGCATGATCCGCGCGCATGATCTTGAGAAGTCTTACGGCGAAAACCGCGTGTTGCGCGGGGTGTCGTTCGAGGTGCCAAAGGGTGAAAGCCTGGTGGTGATCGGCGGCTCGGGCACGGGGAAATCGGTGCTGCTCAAGTGTTTGCTGGGGCTGGAGCGGGCGGATCGGGGCTCGGTTGAGGTCGCGGGGCTGGCCAATCCCAAGCCGCAGGTGCTGGCGCAGCATGTCGGCATGTTGTTTCAGGGTGCGGCGCTGTTTGACTCGCTGCCGGTTTGGCAGAATGTGGCGTTTCGGTTGATGCGTGGGCGGAACCCGCTGGGCGCGACCGAGGCGCAGGCGCTGGCGGTGGAAAAACTGGCGCGGGTGGGTCTGGGTCCGGAGACGGCGATGCTTTTTCCGGCGGAACTCTCGGGCGGGATGCAAAAGCGCGTCGGTCTGGCGCGGGCGATTGCCGGTGATCCGCCGGTGTTGTTTTTTGACGAGCCGACCGCGGGGCTGGATCCGGTGATGGCGGCGGTGATCAACGCGTTGATCCGCGAGATCACCCGCGATCTGGGGGCGACGGCGCTGACCATTACCCATGATATGCGCACGGTGCGGGATGTGGCCGACCGCGTGGCCAAGCTGCATGAGGGGCGGTTTTACTGGCAAGGCTCGGTGGCGGAGGCGTTTGCCACCGAGGATCCGGTGATGCGGCAGTTTACCCGGGGTTTGACGGAAGGTCCGGTTGCGACGCTGCGATAGCGGCAAGATCGCCGCCCTCGCCCGCCTGCGCCTCAGGCTTGGCGCGGGGCGCGGGTTTGATATCGCTCATCTGCGGCACCGGCGGCGTGCCCCCCGGCCATGAGGTCAGCCGCACGGCGCGGTTGCCACGGCTTTGACCAAGCCGCCCGATCGCCTGCACCGAGCCGTCCAGCGCGACCAGTTGCACCTCTTCGAGATTGGACAGCGGCAGGGTCAGGGAACTGTCGACGCCGAGCGCCAACACCTCGGAGAGCGGCAGGGTCAGACGCCCCAATTCCGCCTGCATAGAGGCCGGAGCGCGCATCACGGTCTCCTCTAACTGCTTGCCCCAATTGCTGGTTTCACTGTCCGCCGCCGGATCGCCGGTCAGTGTTTCCGGCGCCGCGCGTGGCAGGGCGAGCATGATCCGGCCGGGGCGCTGGACCTCACCGGCGACCAGATCCACATCGAGGCTGACGGTGTCAAACACCACATCATCGAGCAGCACCGCCAGCAGCCGGTGATCGACCACCGGCCGGTGAAAGCGCATCGCCGCGGCAATGGGATCGGTGAGATCGCGCATCGTATGGTTCACCAGATCGGCGAGCAGACTGGAATCGGTGGGCGTGGGGCGGCGTGGCAAGGGCGGTTTCGGACCGAGCCGCCCGATGGTCATCGCCTCGATCACCGTGGCAAAGGTGGATTGGTCGAGCATCACCACAGCGGTGCCCGCCGCCAAACCGTCAAGCTGGCCGACAAAGGCGTCGCTGTCGATCATATCGAGCAATTCGGCCAAACTCGCGCTGCTGCGCCGGGTCTCGCCCTGTTCGGCAACCAGGGGCGCCATCGACGAGGTCGCGCGCGCGAACGCCCGCGACAGCCCCTGCGCAGGGCCGGTCACCGCCGGTTTATCCGGCGGTGGCGCGTTTCGAGTCACAAGTTTTCGCCGCAAGAGCGGGTCGCGGGTCGGTGCATTCATGGCCTGAGAATCCTGCCTTTTCAGCAGCATCGCAGAGATGAGTTAACAAACCCTTTTAAAATGTCACTCTTCGGCCAAACGGCTGACAACAACCGTCACTTCGGGCTTTTTGCCGATCTCATCGACGCAGACCGAGCGCACGCGACGTTTGAGCACATCGCCCAGTTTGTCGTCATTGCCCATCACCTTGCGGCCAGTGCGCTCGAGCTCTTCGACCAGCGCATCCTCGATCACCTCGGAGAGCGGGCGTTGCGAGCGCCCATGACGCGCCAGACCGAGGCAATCCGCCCAAGCCTCGCCCATCGGCAGACCGTCTTCATCGATAATTAACGTCACCATGACATGTCCGTTGAGCGCCATTTTCATCCGCTCGCGCACGACCCCGTCCATGGCGCCATAAATCGCGGACCCGTCGAGATAGAGCCGTCCGGTGTCGATGAAATCGACCACCTCGGGGGTGTCGCCGGTCAGATCGAGCATCGTGCCGTTGGGTGCGATGGCCGTGGCCATGCCGCTGGCCGCGCCGAGCCGCGCGTGTTGGCGCAGGTGACGGTGCTCGCCGTGCATCGGCACCAGCATCGCCGGACGGGTCAACTCGTGCATCCGCTCGAGATCGGGGCGGTTGGCGTGGCCCGAGACGTGATAGGTGCCCATGGTGTTATCGACCACATCGACGCCCATTTCCGACAGGGCGTTGACGATGCGCAACACGCCGCGCTCATTGCCCGGAATGGTCATCGAGGAGAAGAGGAACAGATCGCCCTCTTTCAACGACAGCCCCAGATAGGAGCCGCGCGACAATTGCGCCGAGGCTGCGCGGCGTTCGCCCTGCGAGCCGGTGACCAAGAGCATCAGGCTGCCGCGTGGCATGTCGCGGGCCTCTTCGACCGAGACCGTGGGCGGGAAATCATGCAGCAGCTTCGCCTCGGTGGCGGTGCGCACCATGTTTTGCATCGCGCGGCCTAACAGACAGACCGAGCGCCCCGCGTCGCGCGCGGCTTTGGCCAAAGTGCGCAGACGCGCGACGTTGGAGGCAAAGGTGGTCGCCACGACCATGCCCTCGGCCTCGCGCACCAAATCGGTGATCGACTCCGGCAGCGTGCTTTCCGAGCGGCCCGGATGCAGCGAGAAGACATTGGTCGAATCGCAGACCAGCGCTTTGACGCCGGCTTCGCCGATCTGGCGGAACATCTCTTCGTCAAAGGGCTCGCCGACGCCCGGCGCCATATCGAGTTTGAAGTCGCCGGTGTGCAGGATACGCCCCGCCGGGGTCTCGATCAACAGGCCCGAGGCTTCGGGCAGCGAGTGCGAGACCGGCACGAATTGGACCTTGAACGGGCCCAGTTCCAGCGTGTCGGGCATCGCACCGATGGTGTGGATCTGCTCGACCGGCTGGCCCGCCTCGACCATCTTTTTGGCGGCAATCCGGGCGGTGAAATCGCGGCAATAGACCGGCGCGCGCAACCGGCTCCAGAGGTGGCCGAGGCCGCCGACATGGTCCTCATGCGCATGGGTGATGAAAATCCCGTCGATCCGGTCGCGGCGTTTTTCCAGCCAGGTGATATCGGCCATGATCAGATCGACACCGGGGGTGCCGTCCATATCCGGGAAGGTCACGCCGAGATCGACCACGATATAGCGCTCGCGGTTTTTCGGGCCGTAGCCGTAGACATAGGTGTTCATGCCAACTTCGCCAGCACCACCCAATGGAAGGTAAATTAATCGTTCACGCGTCATACGAAGTCCTTATTAAAGTCATGGATGACGGTCAGCCCGTGCATCGTCAGATCGTCTTCGATCGTGTCAAAAATTGTGTCAACTTGTCCGAACAGCGGCGCAAGCCCGCCGGTGCCGACGGTTTTCATCGGCTGGCCATACTCGGCTTTGATGCGGGTGACTATCCCCTCGATCAAACCAATATAGCCCCAAAACACCCCCGATTGAATGCATTCCACGGTATTCGTGCCAATCACCTTGTCGGGGCGGGTGATATCGACATGGGGCAGCGCTGCCGCGCCCTGGTGCAGCGCCTCAAGGCTGAGGTTCACCCCCGGCGAGATCACCCCGCCGACATAGGCGCCATCGCTGGCCACCACATCGAAATTGGTTGCAGTGCCGAAATCCACCACGATGACATCGCCACCGTGGCGGACAAAGGCACCGGCGGCATTGGCCAACCGGTCCGGCCCCGGCACCACACCGGGATCAACGCGCGGCAGCACCGGCAGTTTGCAGTCGGGCTTGCCGACGACCAAGGGGCGCACGCGGAAATACCGGTCCGAGAGCACCCGCAGATTGAACACCACCCGCGGCACCGTCGAGGAGATGATCACATTGCTGAACTCGACGCTGATGTTGTTGAGCACCATCAGGGTGGAGAGCCAGACATAATATTGATCAGCGGTGCGCGCATGGTCGCTTTTCATCCGCCATGTGGCCAGAAACTCGTTGCCGTCCCAGATCGAGAAGGACGTATTGGTATTGCCACAGTCGATGCAAAGCAGCATGGGACCCCCCTCGGGTCAGGGAAAGAAGATATCGGCGGCAGGCACTGCCACGCGACCGGAGGCTGTATTGAGCACCAAGGCGCCGCTCTCATCAATGGTTTCGAACACCCCGTGGACCTGATCCGAGAGCGTGCGCGCGACCAGAGGCTCGCCCAGACGGGCGACGCGGGCGAGAAAGGCGGTGCGAATGGGCTCGAACCCGTAGGTCACAAGGCGGTCTTCCCAGAGCGCATAGGCCGGGGCGAGGCGGTTGAGGAATTCCTCGGGCAGCACCGAAATGCCGGTCTCGGCGCGCAGGCTCACCGGCGCGAAGCCCGCACCCTGTTGCACCGGCGGATGGCTGCGCAGGTTGACCCCGATGCCAAGCGCCAGCACCCCCTGCCCCACGCCCTCGAGCAGGATGCCGGAGAGTTTGCCGCCATTGAGCAGCACATCATTGGGCCATTTCAGCGCAAAGGGCGATTCCAGCCGCGTCAGATCGGTCAGCGCGTCATAGAGTGCCAGCGCCGCCACAAAGGAGCGCAGCGCCAGACGCGCGGGCTCATCCGCGAGGCGCACCGCCAGCGTGGCCGAGAAATTGCCCGGCGGATCGCTCCAGTCGCGGCCACGGCGGCCACGGCCTGCGGTTTGGCGCAGCCCCAAAATCCACGTCGGGCCGCTTAATTCAGCGGCCCGGCGCATGGCCTCGGCATTGGTGCTATCCACCTCGGGCAACACCAGACGGGCATAGCCGTCTGGCCAGGCGGGCAGATTATTGGACAAGCGCTTGCGCCGCCAACCCTGCAGCACCCTCGATGCCAAAGAGGTTGATCACACCGAGCAGGGTGACCGCTGCGGCGACCAAAGTCATCCAGCGCTGCACCGGTGCGACATCGCTGTCCAGCGGGTCAACCTCGGAACCGAAGTAAATGAAGTAGACGATGCGCAGGTAGTAGAAGGCGCCGACCACCGAGGCCACCACACCGACGATGGCGAGGGTGATAAAGCCCGCGTCAATCGCCGCCGCAAGCACGGTGAATTTGGCCCAGAAGCCGATCAGGGGCGGCACACCAGCGAAGCTGAACATCAGGATCAGGAGGGCGAGCGCCTGTGCGGGCTGTGCCTTGGACAGCATGTTGAGATCGTCGATCTGCACCACCGGACGGCCTTCGCGGCGCATCGAGAGGATGAAGGCAAAGACCCCGATCGACATGGTGACATAGATCACCAGATAAAGGAGCGTCGCCTGCACACCGGCGGCGGTGCCGGCGGTGAGGCCCAGCAGTGCAAAGCCCATATGCGAGATCGTCGAATAGCCCATCAGGCGCTTGAGGTTGCGCTGGCTGAGCGCACCGATGGCGCCCACCACCATCGAGGCACCGGCGAGGAACGCAAGGATCTGGCCCCAGTCCGCCGCCGCTTCGCCAAAGCCCGAGAACACCAGCCGCGCCAGCAGCGCCATGGCGGCGACTTTCGGGGCGGTGGTGAAGAAGGCGGTGACCGGCGTCGGCGAGCCCTCGTAGACGTCAGGCGTCCACATATGGAAGGGCACGGCCGAGATCTTGAACGCCAGACCGGCCATCATGAAGGCCAGACCCATCAGCAGGCCGATCGGCAGTTGCTCACCGGCATGCACGGTGCTGGCGATATCGGCCAGACGGGTGGTGCCCGAGAAACCATAGACCAGCGAGGCGCCGTAGAGCAGCAGACCGGAGGCCAGCGCGCCGAGGACGAAATACTTGAGGCCCGCTTCGGTCGCTTTGACACTGTCGCGGCGGATCGCGGCGAGGACATAAAGCGAGAGGGACTGCAGCTCGAGCCCCATATAGAGGGTGATCAGGTCGCCCGCGGAGACCATCACCATCATCCCGACGGTGGAGAGCGCGACAAGGATCGGATACTCGAACCGCATCATATTCTGGCGCTCGAGGTAATCCATCCCCATCACCAGCACCGCGGCACCGGCCAGCAGGATCGCGACTTTGGTAAAGCGGGCAAAGGCGTCATCAAGGAACAGCCCGCCAAAACCGGTGCGGGTTTCAGGCTCGAGCACGCCGATCATCACGGCAAGCAGCACCATGACCGCAACCGTGGCCCAGGTCAGCGTGGCGGCAAGTTTGTCCTTGCCAAAATAGGCCCCCGCCATCAGCGCCACCATCGCCCAAAGCGACAGTAGAATTTCGGGTAGCGCAATCGAAAGATCAACCGAGGTCATCTGGGTGGGCCTTTCAGTGACTTTGAGCCGAGGGGGCGACCTGCGCCGCCGCATCCGCGACAGCCTCAGTGCCGACCGCGGCATGGAAATGAGTGAGAAGATTATCGACCGAAGGGCCGATGAGATCGGTAACCAGCGCCGGATAGACCCCCAGCAGCAGGGTCATCACCAGCAAGGGCACCAGCATGGTTTTCTCGCGTGTATCGAGATCCTTGATGGTTTTCAGGCTTTCCTTGACCAATTCGCCAAAGACCACGCGGCGATAGAGCCAGAGCCCGTAGCCTGCCGAGAGGATCACACCGGTGGCGGCCACGGCGGCGACCCAAGTGTTGGCGTGGAAGGCGGCCATAAAGGTCAGGAACTCGCCGACAAACCCCGAGGTGCCCGGCAGGCCGACGTTGGCCATGGTGAACAGCAAGAACACCGCCGCATAGGCCGGCATCCGGTTGACGAGACCGCCGTAGGCCTCGATCTCGCGGGTGTGCATACGGTCGTAGATCACCCCGACCAGCAAGAACAGCGCGCCCGAGATAAACCCGTGGCTGATCATCTGGAAGATCGCGCCATCAAGCCCCTGCTTGTTCAGCGCAAAGATCCCCATGGTGACAAAGCCCATATGTGCGACCGAAGAATAGGCCACCAGCTTTTTCATGTCGTTCTGCACCAGCGCCACCAAGGAGGCATAGACAATCGCAATTGC
The DNA here is from genome assembly GCF_003076755.1 of Pararhodobacter oceanensis. Lineage (GTDB taxonomy): Bacteria > Pseudomonadota > Alphaproteobacteria > Rhodobacterales > Rhodobacteraceae > Pararhodobacter > Pararhodobacter oceanensis. Next base: position 61,892 of record NZ_QDKM01000010.1, on the reverse strand, counting down.
CGACATCCACAGGATCAGAGTCGACATGGTGTCCGCGCCCACGGGGAACATCGGCACCGAGAAGCGCAGGAAGCCGTAGCCGCCCATTTTCAACAGCACTGCGGCCAGAATGACCGAACCGGCGGTCGGCGCCTGCACGTGGGCGTCGGGCAACCAAGTGTGCACCGGCCACATCGGCATTTTCACCGCAAAGGAGGCAAAGAAGGCGAGGAACAACAGCGTTTGGACGCCGCCGGTGATCTGCCAGCCGAGCAGGCTAAAGGGTCCGGCGTCGAATTCATAGGTCAGCAGCGTCGGGATATCCGTCGTGCCCGCCTGCATGAACATATAGATCATCGCCACCAGCATCAGCACCGAGCCGATGAAGGTATAGAGGAAGAATTTGAACGCCGCGTAGATCCGGTTCTTGCCGCCCCAGATGCCGATGATCAGGAACATCGGGATCAGACCGGCCTCAAAGAACAGATAGAACAGCACCATATCCAGCGCCACGAACACGCCGATCATCAGCGTTTCGAGCAGCAGGAAGGCGATCATATATTCCTTGACCCGGTGGGTCACATTCCAGCAGGCCAGAATGGTGATCGGCATCAAGAAGGTGGTCAGCATGACAAACAGCACCGAAATGCCGTCCACGCCCAGCTTATAGGTCAGGCCCATGATCCACTCGGCCTCTTCGACGTATTGGAAGCCGGTGTCGGAGGGATCGAAGGAGAACAGCAGGATCAGCGAGATCAGGAACACCGCGCTGGTGGCAAAAAGCGCCAGCCGTTTGGCCTGCAATTGGGCTGTTTCGTCATCACCGCGCAGGAACACCGCCAGCACAAAGGCCGCCGCTGCTGGAACAAAGGTGATGATGGACAGAAGGTTCAGCATCAGTGTGCCCCTCCGGTGAGCGTAACATAGGTAACGAGCGCGGCGATCCCGAGGACCATGGCGAACGCATAGGTATAGAGATAGCCGGACTGGGCGCGGGCATAGACGCGGTTCAGTCTGGGAATGACGTTCAGCGACAGACCATTGAGGAAACCGTCAATGCTGCGCTCATCGCCGCGCTTCCACAGCAACCGGCCAAGGGCAATCGACGGGCGCACGAAGATCGCGTCGTAAATCTCGTCGAAATACCATTTGTTGAGCAGGAAGCGGTAGAGGATCGGCTGGTTCTGCGCCAGCTGCCCCGGCAGATGCGGGCTGCGGATGTAGAACAGATAGGCCAGTGCCAGACCCGCCAGCATGGCGATGAAGGGCGAGACCTTGACCCAAGCCGGTGCCTCATGGGCGGCGTGGATCACATGGTTATCCGACAGCATCACAATGGAATCGCCGAACCACGCATGCACCGAAGCCTCGGAGCCAAAGAACGGCTCATACCACAGCATACCGGCGAAGACCGCGCCGACCGCCAGCACCGCCAGCGGGATCAGCATGGTCAGCGGGCTTTCATGGGCGTGGTCATGGGTCTCACGGTCGCCGCGCGGCTTGCCGTAGAAGGTCATGAACATCAACCGCCAGCTATAGAAGGAGGTCATCGCCGCACCGGCCACCAAGATCCAGAAGGCATAGGTGGCACCGCCGCCGAATGCGCTCTCGATAATCGCGTCTTTCGAGACGAAACCGGCGAAACCAAAATGCGTGAGCGGAATGCCGACGCCGGTGATTGCCAGCGTGCCGATCATCATTGCCCAGAAGGTATAGGGCATTTTCGAGCGCAGACCGCCGTAATTGCGCATGTCCTGCTCGTGATGCATGCCGTGGATCACCGAACCGGCGCCAAGGAACAGCATTGCCTTGAAGAAAGCGTGGGTCAGCAGGTGGAACATTGCCACCGAGTAGACGCCAAGACCGGCGGCCACGAACATATAGCCGAGCTGCGAACAGGTCGAATAGGCGATCACCCGCTTGATGTCGTTCTGCACGAGGCCGACGGTGGCGGCGAAAAACGCGGTGAAGGCGCCGATCAGCACGATAAAGGCACGGGCTTCATCGGCGTATTCCATCAGCGGCGAGAAGCGGCTGACGAGGAACACACCGGCAGTAACCATGGTTGCGGCGTGGATCAGGGCCGAGACCGGAGTCGGGCCTTCCATCGCGTCGGGCAACCAAGTGTGCAGGAACAGCTGCGCGGATTTCCCCATCGCCCCGACAAACAGGAAGAAACAGGCGACATTGATCGCGTTCCAATCGGTCCAGAGGAAGTGGATCGTGGTCTGCGAGAGCTGCTCGGCGGAGGCGAAGATATCATCGAAGCGCACGGAATCGGTAAGGAAATACAGCATCATGATGCCGATCAGGAAGCCGAAGTCACCAACGCGGTTGACGATAAAGGCTTTCATCGCGGCGGCACCGGCGGACTGCTTTTTCCAGTAGAAGCCGATCAGCAGATAGGACGCGAGGCCGACGCCCTCCCAGCCAAAGAAGATCTGCACGAGGTTATCGGCGGTGACCAGCATCAGCATGGCAAAGGTGAACAGCGACAGATAGGCGAAGAACCGCGCGCGGTAATCCTCTTCCTCGGTCCAGTTCTCGTCATGGGCCATATAGCCAAAGGAATAGAGATGCACCAGCGCCGAGACCGTGGTCACCACGATCAGCATCACAGTGGTCAGACGGTCAAGGCGGATCGCCCAGTCGCCGACCAGCGTGCCGCTGTCGATAAAGCGCAGCACCTGAATGCTCTCCGCCACGCCGTCATAGCTGAGGAACAGCACCCATGACAGCAGCGCCGAGAGGAACAGCAGCGCGGTGGCAATCACCATACCGGCTTTCTCGCCGATCACCTGCCAGAACAGACCGCAGATGAGCGCGCCCAACAGAGGAGCAAAAAGAAGGATCGTCGCCATCGGTCTTAGCCTTTCATCACGTTGACGTCTTCAACATCAATCGTGCCACGGTTGCGGAAGAAGGTGACAAGGATCGCAAGGCCAATCGCGGCCTCGGCGGCGGCGACGGTCAACACGAACATCGTGAACACCTGCCCCACCAGATCCCCGAGCTGGGACGAGAACGCCACGAGGTTGATGTTCACCGACAGCAAGATCAATTCAACCGACATCAGGATCACGATGACATTCTTGCGGTTCAAGAATATCCCGAAAATACCGATGACGAACAGCGTCGCCGCTACCGTCAGGTAATGCTCAAGTCCAACCATTGTCCGTTCCCTCCGGGTTTGTGCACCCGATTTAGTTTTTAGTCCGCCACCAGGTCGCGCGGTGGCCTATCGCAAGTCGCCCAGAGACCCGGTCAGAGCCCCTGCCCCGGTTTGACGTCTTTCAGTTCCATCGCCTTGGCCGGATCACGCCACATCTGCTGCGTAACATCCTGCCGCTTGACGCCGGTCCGGTGGCGCATGGTCAGCACGATCGCACCGATCATCGCGACCAGCAGGATCAGCCCCGAAAGCTGGAACACCAAGAGATACTGGTCATAGATGATCAGCCCCAAGGCGCGGGTGTTGTGGATCTCGGCCATATCCGGCGTTGGCGCCATCCGCAGGGCGCTGGCATTCTCGGCCTGCCCCCAAGCGCCGTACAAGAGCGCCAGTTGCATCAGGATCACCACACCGACCAAGGAGGCGAGCGGGAAATACCGCGTCATCTCGGCCTTGAGCGCGGCGAAGTCGATGTCGAGCATCATCACCACAAACAGGAACAGCACCGCGACCGCGCCGATATAGACGATCATCAACAGCATCGCGATGAATTCCGCGCCCATCAGCACGAACAGCCCTGCCGACGACAGGAAGGTGAGGATCAACCACAGCACCGAGTGCACCGGGTTGCGCGCCGTCACCACCAATAGCGCCGCGATCACGGCGACTATGGCGAAAGCGTAAAAGGCAAAATCGGCAACGCTCATGCCTCGTTCTCCTTGGTTTCGGCAAAGACGCTCTGGGCAATTTCCAGCGCCTTTTGCATGGCGGGCAGGCCGCCGAACATACTCATTTGCCAGATCACCTCGGCGATCTCGCGCTCGGTGGCGCCCGCTTCCAGCGCGTGGCGCACCGTTGTTTTCATCTGCGGCTCGGCCTGCGCGCCCAACACGGTCAGCGCCCCGACAGTGACCAGAAGCCGCGTTTTGGCATCCAGCCCCTCGCGGTTGAAGGTCTTGCCGAACCACATTTCCATCATGTCCTTGGACATCGTCGGAAACATCTTATCCAGACCCGCGCCTTTGACATTTTCCAACGCCGGATTGAAGCGCTGCAGCATCTCCTGCCCGCTTTCCATCATCTGCTGGATCATCTTTGTATAGGCGTCGGTCATGGCTTCCTACCTGTAAGGCGCGTCAAGCTCGAGGTTGCGGGCGATCTGGGCCTCCCAGCGGTCGCCGTTGGCCAGCAAACGCTCTTTATCATAGAACAGCTCTTCGCGGGTTTCGGTGGCGTATTCAAAATTCGGCCCCTCGACAATCGCATCCACCGGGCAAGCCTCTTGGCAGAAACCGCAGAAGATGCATTTGGTCATGTCGATATCGTAGCGCGTGGTGCGGCGGCTGCCGTCGTCACGCGGCTCGGCGTCGATGGTGATCGCCTGCGCGGGGCAGACCGCCTCGCAGAGTTTACAGGCAATGCAGCGCTCTTCGCCATTGGGATAGCGGCGCAGCGCATGCTCGCCACGAAACCGCGGGCTGATCGGGCCTTTTTCATGCGGATAGTTGATCGTCGACTTCGGCGCAAAGAAATAGCGCATGCCGATGCCAAAACCTTTGAGAAAATCGAACAGCAGGAAGTATTTGATCGAGCGGGTAAAATCCGTCGCCCTGCGCTCGCCGCTGCCCTGTGCCATTTGTTCTGCCATTTGATCAGCCCCCAATCACGTAGCGTGCCCAAAAGCCGCCCAAAACTTCGAATTTCGCCAAGAACGCGACCAGCACCACCCAGCCCAGCGACAGCGGCAGGAAGACCTTCCAGCCGATCCGCATCAACTGGTCGTAGCGGTAGCGCGGGGTGATTGCCTTGACCATGGCGAAGACGAAGAACATCACCAGCATCTTCAGGATCATCCAGTGGATCCCGTCCGGCAGGAAGCTCACCGGGCTGAGCCAGCCGCCAAAGAACAGCAAGCTGATCATTGCGCACATCATCACCACGGCGGTCAATTCACCGATCATGAACAACAGGAACGGCGTCGAGGAATACTCCACCTGATAGCCGGCGACGAGTTCGGCTTCGGCCTCGGGCAGGTCAAACGGCGGCCGGTTGGTCTCGGCCAGCGCCGAGATCAGGAAGAAGAACAGCATCGGGAAATGCGGGATGAAATACCAATGCATCAACCCGTAGTCACCGGCCTGCGCGCGGACGATATCGCTCAGATTCAGCGAGCCGGTCGAGATGATCACCCCGATGATGATCAGACCGATCGAGACCTCATAAGAGATCATCTGCGCCGCCGAGCGCATCGAGCCGAGGAAGGCGTATTTCGAGTTCGACGCCCAGCCGCCCATGATCACGCCGTAAACCTCGAACCCCGAGATCGCGAAGATATAGAGGATGGCGATATTCACATCCGCCAGCACCCAGCCGTCATTGAACGGGATCACCGCCCAGACGACCATGGCCATGACAAAGGTGATCATCGGCGCCAAAAGGAACACCGCGCGGTCAATACCGGCGGGAAACACCACCTCTTTGACCATATATTTGATAAAGTCGGCAAAGCTTTGCAGCAGGCCGAAGGGGCCGACCACGTTGGGCCCGCGGCGCAGCATCACCGCCGCCCAGACCTTGCGGTCGGCATACATGAGGAACGCCAGCGCCAGCAATAGCGGCACCACGACCAGCAGGACTTGCCCGGCGGTCAGGAGGAGAATCCCCAGATTGGTGTTGGTAAAGAAGTCAGCCATATCTTGTCCTCAGACCGTCGGTATCCCCTGCTCCGTGCAATCGGCCACCGTCACTTCGGCGTCAATCGTCCGGAACCCACGGGGCAGTGCGGGCGAGACGGTATAAACCGCATCGGCCCGCCAAAGACCACCCTGTTCTGTTACATTGGTGCGCACATGGCGCGCGAATCCGTAGCCCCTGATCAGGGCGTATTGTGCTGCTGCACATCTGGCGTAGGCGATCGGGTCGCGCTGGTCCTCGGCGCCTTCCATGGCGACGATGAAATTGACCAGATCCTGTTCGAGCAGGCGGGTTTGCACCCCGCGATAGACCGCGTTTTCCGGCGCGCCCAGCACCCGATCATCCGGCTGGCTTGCCGCCGTGACACAGCCCGCCAGCCCGCTCAGGGCCAGCGCTGTCACGATCAGTAAAGGGGCGCGGCGGCTCATGTTCATCTCACTCGGCTGCCATCGGCTTGTCGGCGCGAGCAATCGCCAGCGCGCTGAGTTCGGCCATCAGGGTCGAGGCCCGTGCAATCGGGTTGGTCAGGAAGAAATCATGGATGGCAGGGCGGAAAGATGCATCCCCCAGCGTGTCCAGCGGTTCCGCCTGCCAGTCGTTTTCCGGCACCATATCAATCAGTTCGAGATGCGGCACCTCTGCGATCATCGCCTTGCGCAGCGCGGCGAGGCTATCCCAGGGCAGGGTTTGACCGGCTTCGGCAGACAAAGCGCGCAGCACCGCCCAGTTTTCTTTGGCGTCGCCCGGTGCGAAACCGGCGCGGACCGCGAGTTGCGGGCGGCCTTCGGTGTTGACGAAAATTCCGCCCTCTTCGGGGTAAGCGGCGGCGGGCAGGATCACATCGGCGCGGTGGGCGCCGCGGTCGCCGTGGCTGCCTTGGTAGATGACAAAGGGACCGGCATCGATATCGAGTTCATCGGCGCCCATGTTGAAGATCACATCGGCGCCCTCGGTCGCGGCCTGCAAGCCGCCCTCGGTGACAGCACCGACATCCAGCGCGCCGACACGGCCCGCGGCGGTGTGCAGCACCATGAATTTGCTCTCGGTCAGCTCGGCGAATTTCATTGCATGGGCGAGCACGGCAGCGCCGTCAGCCTCACGCAAGGCGCCCTGCCCGACGATCACCAGCGTCTCTTTGCCGAGCGCGTCGTCATGCGAGCCGGTGCTGAGTTTCGCCAAGCCGTCGCGGCCGGTGCCGAGGTGGTGGTAGTCATAGGTCAGATCGGCAGCCTCGCCGACAACGCCGATTTTCGCGCCGTTCAGCCAAGCCTTGCGGATGCGGGCGTTGAGCACCGGCGATTCAAGCCGCGGGTTGGTGCCGATCAGCATAATTGCCTTGGCGGTATCGATATCCTCGATCAGCGCATTGCCCACGTAGCCCGAGCGGTTGCCAGCGGGCAAACGTGCGCCGTCGGTGCGGCATTCCACCGAACCGCCGAGCGATTCCACCAGCGTTTTCAACGAATAGGCCGCCTCGGTGGTGGCGAGATCGCCGACCAGACCGGTGAGCTTCTTGGCGCCCTTCATCGCGGTGGCGGCGGCGGCCAAGGCCTCGCCCCAAGTTGCGCGGCGCAGCTTGCCGTTCTCGCGGATGAACGGGGTATCAAGGCGCTGGCGGCGCAGACCGTCCCAGACGAAACGGGTCTTGTCCGAGATCCATTCCTCGTTCACCCCGTCATGGTTGCGCGGCAGAATGCGCATCACTTCGCGACCCTTGGTGTCGATGCGGATGCTGGCGCCGAGCGCGTCCATCACGTCGATCGACTCGGTCTTGGTCAGCTCCCACGGGCGGGCGGTGAAAGCATAGGGTTTCGAGGTCAGCGCGCCGACCGGGCAAAGGTCAATGATATTGCCCTGCAGGTTCGAATCGATCACCGCATCGAGGTAGGTGGTGATCTCGGCATCCTCGCCGCGACCGGTCTGGCCCATCACCGAAACGCCCGCCACTTCGGTGGTGAAACGCACGCAGCGGGTGCAGGAGATACAGCGGGTCATCGTGGTGTCGATCAGCGGCCCGAGATCCATGTCTTCCGAGGCGCGCTTGGGCTCACGGTAGCGGCTGAAATCGACGCCGTAAGCCATTGCTTGGTCTTGCAGATCGCATTCGCCGCCCTGATCGCAAATCGGGCAATCGAGCGGGTGGTTGATCAGCAGAAACTCCATCACCCCTTCGCGGGCCTTTTTGACCATCGGCGAATTGGTGCGGACGACCGGCGGCTGGCCCTCGGGACCGGGGCGCAGATCCTTGACCTGCATGGCGCAGGAGGCGGCGGGTTTGGGCGGCCCGCCGACCACTTCGACAAGACACATGCGGCAGTTGCCGGCAATCGACAGACGCTCATGGTAACAAAAGCGCGGGATTTCGATCCCGGCCTCGTCACAGGCTTGGATCAGGGTCATCGCGGGATGAACCTCGATCTCGCGGTCGTCGATAATGATCTTGCGAAGCTCTGCCATGGCTTACCTTGCTCTCAAAAGTGTGCCCGCACGGGTTCCGGCCGCGATTTCGGCCTCTCCTAGCGCGCAAAACGTCTCGGGCGCGTCAAGCTGCACCCCATTTTGGTCGAAATACTGCATGACCCAGGTCCGCAGTAGCTCTTGATTCGCCTCGTCACGCCGGAACGTGTCGATCTGGTCGCGGGAATAGCCGTAATCGCGCGCCTTGCCGTAAAGGTCATACAGAAACCGCGTCGCGCGGAAGGTGCGCGCATCCATACGGGCGCATTCGTTGCGGATCTGGTCGGCCACAGCGACCGAAAACAGCCCGCTCCAGATGTAGTCATCGGCCATCAAGGTGGCGTTGACCTCTGCCTGCGGGGTGGTCTGCGCTTGCGCAGATGTCACTGCCAGCGAAAGGGCCAAGGTTGCGGTCGCCAATGTGGTCGGCAAGAAAGTTCCGAGTTTCATATGTTCTCTCCAATCCGCGGCAGATGCCGCAATCGGTTGAAAACATACTGCGCTTTGCCCTCTCCGTTGACCGCGCGCGCGGTCAATTGATCGTGTGAGCGCAGAGCCCCCCCCGCATCGGCGGGTTTCCGCACCGATGGCACAGCAGATGCGCCCGCCACGGGCAGAAACCCGTGGCCGGTCGGCATTTTGCTGGAGGTTGAGGGAGCGAAAAACATGGTTACTCCGCTGCCAGAGCCGAGGTGCGGCCGGCTTTTTGGTCTTTGATACGGTCTTCGATCACATCGCGGAAGTTGCGGATCAGACCCTGAACCGGCCAAGCCGCGGCATCGCCAAGGGCGCAGATCGTGTGGCCCTCGACCTGTTTGGTCACATCCAGAAGCATGTCGATTTCCTCGACCTCGGCCTCGCCGCGCACCAGACGGTCCATGACGCGCATCATCCAGCCGGTGCCTTCGCGGCAGGGCGTGCACTGGCCGCAGCTTTCGTGCTTGTAGAAGGCAGAAAGCCGCCAGATCGCTTTGATGATGTCGGTCTGTTTGTCCATCACGATCACCGCCGCGGTGCCAAGGCCCGACTGCAGTTCATTGCGCAGATAGTCGAAATCCATCACCGCGTCGCGCATATGCTCACCGCGCACCACCGGCACCGAGGAACCACCGGGGATCACCGCCAGAAGGTTATCCCAACCGCCGCGAATGCCGCCGCAATGCTTTTCGATCAGTTCTTCAAAGCTGATCGACATCGCCTCTTCGACGACGCAGGGGTTGTTGACATGGCCCGAGATCGCAAACAGCTTGGTGCCCGCGTTATTGGGGCGGCCAAAACCGGCGAACCACGCGCCGCCACGGCGCAGAATGGTCGGCACCACAGCGATGGATTCGACGTTGTTCACCGTCGTCGGGCAACCATACAGGCCAGCACCGGCAGGGAACGGCGGTTTCATCCGCGGCATGCCCTTGCGGCCCTCAAGCGACTCCAACAGCGCGGTTTCCTCGCCGCAGATATAGGCGCCCGCACCGTGGTGCAGGTAGATATCAAAGTCCCAGCCCGATTTGGCGGCGTTCTTGCCGACCAGACCGGCGTCGTAAGCCTCATCAATCGCGGCCTGCAGCGCCTCGCGCTCGCGGATATATTCGCCGCGCAGGTAGATGTAGCAGGCGTTGGCGTTCATCGCGAAGGAGGCGATCAGGCAGCCCTCGATCAGCGTATGCGGATCATGGCGCATGATCTCGCGGTCCTTACAGGTGCCCGGCTCGGATTCGTCGGCGTTGACCACCAGATAGGAGGGGCGACCGTCGCTTTCCTTGGGCATGAACGACCATTTCAGGCCGGTCGGGAACCCTGCCCCGCCGCGCCCGCGCAGACCCGAGGTTTTCATCTCGGAGACGATCCAGTCACGACCCTTGGCCATGATATCCTTGGTGCCATCCCACGCGCCACGAGACATCGCGCCCTTGAGGCTGCGATCATACATCCCGTAGAGATTCGTGAAGATCCGGTCCTGATCCTTCAGCATCGCTCAATCCTTAACATCGGGGTCTCTGTCGTTCCGGCTTGACCGCCAGAGCCCATAAATCAGCCACAACGCCATCCCGAATCCGGCAAGTGCCGCCAGATCAAAGAGCGCGAGGGTGCGCTGAGACCAGCCCAGCTTATCCCCCACGGCCAGAAGGATCAGATACACCGCGCAGACGCCGGCAATCAGCAGCGCAATTGCGCGCCCTTGCCGTCCCCGTGGTGTCTCATCCTTCATAGCGCCTTTTCAACTCCTTAGCACAGCGCGCCCGCGGGCCTATGCCTTAATAGACATCGCCTTTATCGACGCGCTTCGAAAATTCGGTGTCCTCGCCCGCGGCCAGTTGGCGCGCCTGTTCGACCCAGTTGTCACGGGTCACGCGGCCTTTGAAACCAGCGAGATTGTCATCGACCCATGCGACCTCGGCGGGGGTCCATGCGGCAATCTGGTCAAAGTGGTAAAAGCCCAGCTCGTTGCAGACCTGCTCCATCTTCGGGCCGACGCCTTTGATCCGCTTGAGATCATCGGCACCGCCTTCGCGCGCGGCTTGCAGCGCGGCGGGGCGCGTCGCCTCGCCTGCGGGCACCGGTTCGGGCGTGCCATCGGGAGCCGGTGTCGCCTTGGCTTCGGGCGTCACCTCGGGCTTGGCCGCGGATTGCGCGGCGGCATCGGCCTCGGGCTCAACCGCGGCGGCGGCGGCTTCGGGCTGGGCGGGTTTCTGACCGGCTTTCTCGGCGGGGATGGTGGCGGATTTCTCGTCCAGCGGGGCTTTGCCCAGACGGCTCGAGACCGGCTTGCCATCGGCGCGTTCAGATTTCGGCTTTTTCGCCGCACCATCCAGCCACGGGGTCAGGATCGGCACTTCGGTGCCGTCGATCCGCTTGACCGTATCACCCAGATCCAGCGCACGGGCGACCGAGGCATTGGCGCTCTCGACACGCTCGCCTTCGGTGAGGCTGGTGATCCCGGCCAGAGGCTCGGAGGTGAAACGGCCGTTTTGCGGGCCGGGTGTCGGCACGCGGCCTGCGTCCAGCTCATCGAGAATACGGTTGAGGCTCTCGACGGTCAGATCCTCGTAGTAATCCTTGCCGATCTGCGCCACCGGCGCATTCGAGCAGGCGCCGATGCATTCGACCTCTTCCCAGCTGAACTTGCCATCCGCCGAGAGCGCCAGCGGCTCGGGCGAGATCCGCTCTTTGCAGACGCTGACCAGATCCTCGGCACCGCAGATCATGCAGCTGGTGGTGCCGCAAATCTGGATATGGGCGACGGTGCCGGTGGGCGCCAGTTTGAACTGGAAGTAGAAAGTCGCCACTTCGAGCGCGCGGATATAGGCCATGCCCAACATATCCGCGATGCTTTCGATCGCCGGACGGGTCAGCCAGCCCTCTTGCTCATGGGCGCGCCAGAACAGCGGGATGATCGCCGAGGCCTGACGGCCCTCGGGATATTTGGTGATCTGCGCCTCGGCCCATGCCTGATTGGCAGGGGTAAAGGCGAAACTCTCGGGTTGATGCGGATGGAGACGGCGGAGCATAGCGTCAGTTCTGCCCTTTCTGGGACGTCACAGAGACATCGGAATTGCGTCGAAATACCAGGGGTTTACACATCAGTCGCGCGCCCCCGTCGAATGAGTGTCGCGCTCTATGCGGATCTGTTGGCGCGTGGCGGCAGGCTGGCTGGCGATGAGTGTCGCAGCAAACAGCAGGGCGGCGGTGATTGCGAGAATGGTCATTGCGATCAAAGTCATTGCGTCACCTCTTCGGCTGCGGTCTGGTTATGCGCCAGATGCCATGCGGCCAGCGCGGCCTCCAGCGTGGCGCTGTCATCCACCGGATCGGCGGCGCAGAGCGGCGCCGAGAGGTTCACCTGCGAGGCGTCCTCGCTCAGATCGGCAAGCCCGCCCTCAAGCATCACGGTGACGATATCGCGCGAGATCTCGGGGCTGAACCCGTGACCGGGCAGGATATCCCCCGCCTGCGCATCCGACATGCCGCAATCATTGTCGCGCAAGACGGCGACAAATTCGGCGCCGCGCGCAGGGGTGAAATCAGGCTCCCATGGCTGCAGCGTGGCCTCTTGGCTGGCGAAGGCCGAGACGATCAGCGCCATCGAGTCGCTGCCCTGCGCGGTGCAGAGCTGCTCGGAAAGGATCAGATGCTCAAGGTCATCGGACACCCGCACCAGTTCGGCGCCATACAGGATATCGACAAAGCTCTGCACTTCGATCGCGTCGAGGCCCAGCGGCTCGAGCGCGGCGGGCGCCTGCTGGCCGGCCATCTCGCAGCCGTTGTCGCGCACCGCATCGACCAGAATCGCCGCCCGCTCGGGCGAGAAAGCCGCCGCGGGCGCCGACAGTCCGGCGGTCAATGCGATCGCCGCGAGGGGCGCTGCCAATCTCACCGGTCCACCTCGCCGAACACGATATCCATACTGCCGAGGATCGCCGAGACATCGGCCAGCATATGACCTTTGGCCATGTGATCCATCGCCTGCAGGTGCAGGAAACCGGGCGCGCGCAGCTTGGCGCGGTAGGGTTTATTGGTGCCATCGGCGACCAGATAGACGCCGAATTCGCCCTTGGGGGCCTCAACCGCGGCGTAAACCTCGCCGGCGGGCACGTGGAAGCCCTCGGTATAAAGTTTGAAGTGATGGATCAGCGCTTCCATCGAGGTCTTCATGTCACCGCGTTTCGGCGGCGTGATCTTGCCGCGGGCCATCACATCGCCCTGCCCCTCGGGGGCGCGCAGTTTGGCAATCGCCTGCCGGATGATCGAGGTCGATTCGCGCATCTCGGCCATGCGGCAGAGATAGCGGTCATAACAATCGCCGTTCTTGCCCACAGGGATTTTGAAGTCGAATTCGTCATAGCATTCATAGGGTTGCGCGCGGCGCAAATCCCAAGCCAGACCCGAGCCACGGACCATGACGCCCGAGAATCCCCAATCGGTGATCTCTTCTTCCGAGACCACACCGATATCGGCGTTGCGCTGTTTGAAAATCCGGTTTTCGGTCAGCAGCGTGTCGATATCATCAAGTTTCTGGGGGAATTCCTCGGCCCATTTCTCGATGTCGTTGATCAGCGCGGGCGGCAGATCCTGATGCACACCACCGGGGCGGAAATAGGCGGCATGCAGCCGCGCCCCCGAGGCACGCTCGTAGAAATCCATCAGCTTTTCACGCTCGTTGAACCCCCAGAGCGGCGGCGTCAACGCGCCAACGTCCATCGCCTGCGTGGTCACGTTCAACAGGTGGTTGAGCACCCGCCCGATTTCCGAATAGAGCACGCGGATCAGGCTGGCGCGGCGCGGCACCTCGGTGCCGGTGAGCCGCTCGAGGGCCAGACACCAAGCGTGCTCCTGATTCATCGGCGCCACATAGTCGAGCCGGTCCAGATAGGGCAGGTTCTGCAGATAGGTGCGGCTTTCCATCAGCTTTTCGGTGCCGCGGTGCAACAACCCGATATGCGGGTCGCAACGCTCGACGATCTCGCCGTCAAGCTCGAGCACCAGACGCAGCACGCCGTGTGCCGCAGGGTGCTGCGGGCCGAAGTTGATGTTGAAATTGCGGATTTTCTGCTCACCGGTCAGCGTATCGGTGAAGCCTTTGGTTCCGTCCATCATTTCGCCGCCCCCTTCTCGTCACCGGGCAGAATGTAATTCGCGCCTTCCCATGGCGACATAAAGTCGAACTGGCGATAGTCCTGCGGCAGGCTGACCGGTTCATAGACCACGCGTTTGGCGTCCTCGTCATAGCGGACTTCGACATAGCCGGTGGTCGGGAAATCCTTGCGCAGCGGATGGCCGCGGAACCCGTAGTCGGTGAGGATGCGGCGCAGGTCGGGATGGCCCGAATAGAGGATGCCGAACATATCGAACACCTCGCGCTCGAACCAATTGGCCGAGGGGTGGATATCGGTAATCGAGGCGATCATCTCATCCTCGCGCACCGCCGATTTGATGCGGATGCGCTGGTTCCGATACATCGACAGGAAATGATACACCACATCGAACCGCTGGCGGCGCTGCGGGTAATCGACGGCAGTGATGTCGATCAGCGTCGAGAACCGGCAGGTCTCATCGGTCTTCAGGAAGCGCACGAAGTCGGCGATCGAGCTGGCGGTGACGGTCACCGTCAACTCGCCGAAAGCCACCGACACCTCTAGCACGGCGTCGGGCTGTTTGACTTCGATATAGGCGCCCAGTTCTTTCAGGGCGTGATCTTGGGCGTCGGACATACGCGCCTCCTCAGCGGATCAAAGTGCCAGTGCGGCGGATTTTCCGCTGCAACTGCATAATGCCATACATCAGGGCTTCGGCGGTCGGCGGGCAGCCGGGAACATAGATGTCCACCGGCACGATCCGGTCACAGCCGCGCACCACCGAGTAGGAATAGTGGTAATAGCCGCCGCCATTGGCGCAGGAGCCCATCGAGATCACATAGCGCGGCTCGGGCATCTGGTCGTAGACCTTGCGCAGCGCCGGTGCCATCTTGTTGGTCAGCGTGCCGGCAACGATCATCAGGTCCGACTGGCGCGGGCTGGCGCGCGGCGCGGTGCCGTAACGCTCGAGGTCGTAACGCGGCATCGAGGCGTGCATCATCTCGACCGCGCAGCAGGCCAGACCAAAGGTCATCCAGTGCATCGAGCCATTGCGCGCCCAATTGATGATATCGGCGGTGGTGGTCAGCAGGAAGCCCTTGTCCTGCAACTCGGTGTTCAGGGCCTGGGTGGCAACCTCACGGTCGGCACCGGCGGTATTGGCCCCAGTCTGAAGCGCGTTGGTCACTCCCATTCCAGAGCCCCCTTCTTCCATTCGTATGCAAAGCCGACGGTCAGCACGCCCAGAAACACCATCATCGACCAGAACGCGGTCATGCTGATATCGGCAAAGGCCACCGCCCAGGGAAACAGAAACGCGATCTCGAGGTCGAAAATGATGAACAGGATCGCGACCAGATAGAAGCGCACATCGAATTTCATCCGCGCATCGTCAAAGGCGTTAAACCCGCATTCATAGGCCGAGACCTTTTCCGGGTCGGGATTGCGCACGGCGATGATCATGGCCGAGAGCATCAGCACAAGTCCAAGCCCGATGGCGATCACAAGAAAAACGATGATGGGAAGGTAGTCTCGGAGAAGATCGTCCACCGTTGGCTCCTTTAGCGCAGTTTGCACCGGTAAACCGGCGTCCTAGGCTGCTCAATTTAGCTTGTTGCACCGTTTACTCTGGCAGGCACACGGGGTCAACCGAAGGTCCGGCGCGTCAGGGCCAATAAAAGCCCCGATTGCAGGGCATTCTATCGCGCCGCGCGGCGCATCGCGACTCATTTGCGCGGCGGTGCTGGCGTGCGGGTAGTTCCGGGGCGGATTTGGCGCGGATTCGGGCGGAATATATGGGCATGGGCGCGGCGGGATGCGGGGATTTGCCGCGCGGGCTGGCGCTATTGGCGCCGGATTATGCACTTGCGGCATGGCTGCGCGCCCTGCCCGCGCCATGGCAGATGATTCGCGTAAAGATATATGAAAACTATATGGTTTTCGCCGCAGCATGCGCGCGTGATTCGACCCCGCGCGCGGTGCGGCGCGCGCGGGGCTTGTTGGTTAACGCAGCCAGTCGGGTTTGCGCTTGTCAAAGAAGGCCGAGATCCCCTCGGCGGCCTCGGGGCTTTCCCAGCGCGCGACCAATGCCTTGATCGACTGCGCCACATCATCCGCGCCGATACCGCCGCCCAATTGCAGGGCCAGCGCTTTGGCCGAGGCCACCGCGCCGGGGGCGCAGGACAGATAGGGTTTGACCTCCCCCTCAACGGCGGCGTCGAGGGCATCGGGGGCGACGGCTTTGGCCAGCAGCCCCAGCGTCACCGCCTCCTCGGCGCCAAAGAGACGCGCCGACATGAACACGCGGCGCGCCATCGCCTCGCCCATACGGGCCAGCACATAGGGGCCGATGGTCGCGGGGATCAGCCCGAGACGGGTTTCGGTCAGGCCGAATTTCGCGCCCTCAACCCCGATGGCCACGTCACAGACCGAGATCAGCCCGATGCCGCCGCCGAACGCCTGCCCCTGTATCCGCCCGATCAGGGGTTTCGACAGCGAATTCAGCGCACCCAGCATCCCCGCCAGTTGCCCCGCCTGTGCGGCGCGCGTGGCGCTATCGGCTTTCATCTGTTCCTGCATCCAGCCCAGATCGCCGCCAGCGCAGAAACTCGCCCCTTCGCCGGTCAGCACCACCACGCGCACCGCGTCGTCGCTGTCCAATTGTGCCGCCGCGCGGGTTAGTTCCTCGATCATCAGCGCCGACATCGAATTATGTTTGTCGGGCCGGTGCAGCGTCAATGTCGCCACGCCGCGCGCGTCCAGCTCGAGTTTGATTGTCTCCCAGCTCATGCGGATTCCCTCATTTTACGTGCCATATCAGCGGCTTGATTGATGATCTGCGCGTCCAATCCGGTGCGGTAGCCCAAGGATTCGATGCGCGCCATGGCGGCTTCGGTGGCGACATTGCCCTGCGCGCCGGGCGCATAGGGGCAGCCGCCCAAACCACCGACCGCCGCGTCAAACACCCGCAAGCCAAGCGCCAGCGCCGCCTCGATATTGTCGCAGGCGCGGCCCGATGTGTCGTGGAAATGCCCTGCCAGCCGCGCGGCGGGGACTTTTGCCAGCACCGCTTGCAGCATCGCGGTCAGGCTCTCGGGCGTGGCTTGCCCGATGGTGTCGCCTAGGCTGATCTCGTAGCAGCCCAATGCGTCGAGTTTCTCGGCCAGATCGGCGACGGCTGCGGGCGGGGTCGGCCCGTCAAACGGGCAGTCGGTGACGCAGCTGATATAGCCGCGCACCGGAATGCCGTCGGTTTTGGCGGCCTCGATGATCGGCAGGAAGCGTTCAATCGACTCGGCGATGGTGCAGTTGAGATTGGCCTTGGAGAAGCCTTCCGAGGCGGAGGCAAAGACCGCGATCTCATCGGCTTTGGCGGCCTTCGCGCCCTCATAACCGCGCATATTGGGCGTCAGCGCGGCATAGGAGACGCCCGATGCGCGGGTGATACCGGCCAGCACCTGCGCCGAATCCGCCATTTGCGGCACCCATTTCGGGCTGACGAAACTGGCAACCTCAAGCCGTTTGAAACCGGCGCGCGACAGCAGATCGACCAGCGCGATTTTCTCGGCGGTGGGGATCATGCGCTTTTCGTTCTGCAAGCCGTCGCGGGGGCCGACCTCGAAAATCTCGACATAAGTCTGGGGGCTGTCAGCCACGGGCGTCTCCATAGGTGTCATGTAAATACAGTTCCGCCGGACCATCCGCCGCCAGTGCCGCCTGATAGGCGGGGCGTGCGGTCAGGCGCTGGTGCCACGCCTGCACGCGGGGCAGACCGGTCAGCGGCACAAAGCGGCGGGCGAGATCGGTGGAACTGCCGATCATCACATCCGCGGCGCTGAACCCGCCGTGCAGGATATAGTCCTGATCACCGAGCGCGGCCTCGATGCCTTCAAGCGTGCGGCGCAGGCGCAGGGCTTCGAGACGCTGCACCACCGGGCTGCGATCCTCGCGGCGCAAGACGATATGATGAAAGGTGAGCTGCGCCAGATGCTGGGCGATGGTCTCGCCGTAATGCAGCCACTCAAGGTATTGGCCGCGCTCACTATGACCGGCGGCGCGGCCCAGAGCGGGGGCGCGGGTCTCGACCAGATATTCCAGAATCGCGGCGGATTCGAACAGCACCTGATCGTCGACTTCCACCACCGGCACGCGGCCTGCGGGCGAGAGCGCCAGAAACGCCGGATCGCGCAGACCCTTGCCGCCAAAGCTGTGATAAGTGACGTGATGGGCGAGACCGGCCTCATGGAGGAACCACAGGATGCGAAAGCTGCGGCTCTGCGGCGCGTGGTGCAATGTGATCATGGCTCTCCCCCTCTGCGCCCAAGTTTGCACCGCTGTTTCGCCCGCCGCACGCCCCGCCTGCAAGTGTGACGCAGCGGCGCGCAATGGGTCAAAGCGCCAGCGCTCGCGGCTTATCGCAGGTTAATAGAGCCCGCCGGAGCTGAGCGTGCCAAAGCTGGAGCCTTCGCGCAAGATCACCCCGCCGCTGTCATCCTCGACCACTTCACTGCCGATCTCGACCCCGTCCTCGGTGACCAGCGGCCCGTCGAGCGGCTCGGGCGAGAATACCGGCAGCGAGCCGCCGATCATAAAGCCGCCGTCGATCAGCGCGTCGACACCGAACACCGGCTCTTCGCCGTCGCGGAAGTATTCGGCCACCACATCCGCGCCCGAGGCATCATCGCCCATACGCTCGCCGGTGAAGCGGTTGATGCGGATGAAATGCCCGCCCGGGGGAACCTCGAAACGACCCCCGCCGAATTCCTCGACCGCGTGGCGCATGAAATCGGTGAACACCGGCGCGCAGGTGCCGCCGCCCGAGACGCCGCGGCCCAAGGACCGCGGGCGGTCAAAGCCGATGTAGCAACCGGCGACGATATTGGAGGTATAGCCGACAAACCAGACGTCGCGGGTGTCATTGGTGGTGCCGGTCTTGCCGGCCACCGGCACCGGCAGGCGCACCCGTGTGGCGGTGCCGCGCTGGACCACGCCCTGCATCATCGAGGTAAGCTGGTAGGCGGTGATCGGGTCCATCACGCGTTGGCGGTTGGAGGCAATCCACGGCGCTTGACCGGGGGGCAGATCGGGCTCGGAGCATTCGACGCATTGGCGCTGGTCATGGCGGTAGACGGTGCGGCCCCAGCGGTCCTGCACGCGGTCCACCAGCGTCGGCTCGACCCGCTCGCCGCCATTGGCGAACATTGCATAGGCGGCAACCATGCGAAACAGCGAGGTTTCCTGCGCGCCCAGCGAGTTGGCGAGGAAGGGCTGCATGCGGTCGTAAACGCCGAAACGCTCGGCATAACCGGCGACCACATCCATGCCGACCTCTTGCGCCAGCCGCACGGTCATCAGGTTGCGCGATTGCTCGATGCCCATGCGCACCGGCGTCGGGCCGTAAAACTCACGCGAGGCGTTTTGCGGGCGCCAGATACCGTCGCCGGTGTCGATCTCGATCGGCGCGTCAATGACGATGGTGGCGGGGGTGAAGCCGGAATCGAGCGCGGCGGCATAGACAAAGGGTTTGAACGCCGAACCGGGCTGGCGGCGCGCCTGGGTGGCGCGGTTGAAGCCCGATTGCTGATAGGAAAACCCGCCCTGAATGGCGATCACCCGGCCGGTGTTGACGTCCATTGCCATGAAGGCGCCCTGCACTTCGGGCACCTGCCGCAGCGACCAGCGCATAAAACTGCCGTCCTCATCCGAGGTGATCGCGCGCACATGCACCACATCGCCGACTTGCAGCGTGTCCGACATCGAACCGGGCAGCCAGTCGATATCGGGGCGATCCACCTGCCCGATCTCGCGCTGGCCCTCGATGCCCAGACGGGCGCGGTCGGCGGTCACATCCAGCACCACGGCGGGATACCACGGGTTGCCCAGCGTGATATCGCGGGCCACATCGGCGGCGGCGAGGGCCTCGCGCCATGTCGCCTCATCGGCCAGCACTTCGGGCTCGAAGCGGATGCCGGTGCCACGCCATGTGCCGCGGCTGCGGTCATAGGACTCCAAAGCGCGCTGCAGAGCATGGGCGGCATGGACCTGCAATTGCGGGTGCACGGTGGCGCGGATCGACAGGCCGCCGGTGAAGAATTCCTCTTCGCCGAAGGACGAGGACAACTGCCGGCGGATTTCATCGGTGAAATAGTCGCGCTCGGGCAGGCTTTCGCGGAACGACTCGATATCGCCGCTTTGCACAGTATCAAGCGGTTGCGCGCGTGCCGCCTCGGCCTCGGCCTCGGTGATATAGTCGTTGTCGACCATCTGCCCGATGATCCAGTTGCGCCGCTCGGTCACCCGCTCGCGGGCGCGCACCGGATGGTATTCAGAGGGCGCTTGCGGCAGCGCGGCAAGGAAGGCCATTTCCTCGATGGTCAGGTCTTCGAGGGTCTTGTTGAAATAGGTCTGCGCGGCGGCGGCGACGCCAAAGGAGTTCTGGCCGAGGAAAATCTCGTTGAGATAAAGCTCGAGGATCTGGTCCTTGCTCAGCGATTGCTCGACCCGCCACGCCAGAATGATCTCGCGGATTTTACGCTCGATGGTGCGGTCCGAGGACAAAAGGAAGTTCTTCATCACCTGCTGGGTGATCGTCGAAGCGCCGCGCACATTCTGCCCGCGCGAGGTGATCGCATCGCGCAGGGCCGAGACCATGGCCAGCGGGTTGAACCCCTCGTGTTCATAGAACAGCCGGTCTTCGGCCGAGATAAAGGCGGCGCGGACCAGCGGCGGGATGTCCTCGATGGGGGTGAACAACCGGCGTTCGCGGGCGAATTCGTCGATCAACCGCCCCTCGCCCGAGTAGATCCGGCTGATCGTCGGCGGGCTGTAATTGGCCAGTTGCTCGGTCGAGGGCAGATCATGGGTATAGACCCAGACCACGCCGCCGACAGTCAGCGCGCCGAAAAACAGGCCCAGCACGATGAAACTGAACAGGCTACCGAAGAAGGACAGGATCGCTCGGGTCATATACCGCTCTGGTTGCGCCACAATTTTGGCTCTGCGCTGTCTATAGGGGCAAGCGGCCCTCGGGTCAAAAGCTTGCGCCACGTCACCGGCGGAAATCGCGCAGAGGTGATGGGGTGTGGTGGTTTGGCGGGGTTTAGCGGCGGCGGAGTGCGGCCTGTGTCGCCTCCTCGGCCACCCAAGCATCCAGTCCGGTGATCAGCGCCTGCGCCATCTGCGCCCGCCAGCGCCGGTCGCGCAGCCGTTCGCGGTCGGTGGCATTGGACAGAAACCCGACCTCGATCAGCGCCGAGGGCACCGAAGGCGATTTCAGCACCGAAAACGCCGCCTGTTGCCACGGATGCCGGTGCATGCGGATATCGCGCCCCTCGATCGCCTCGACCAGCGCCCGCGCCAGCCGCTCGGTGGCGGGCGAGGTCTCGACGCGGGCCAGTTCCATCAGCACCGCGGCGACGGTCTCATCGGTGCCGGTCAGATCGACGCCGCCGCCAAGGATATCGTCGCGGTCATGGCGCTCGGCCAGCGCCGCCGAGGCTTCGTCCGTGGCATCCTCGGACAGCGTATAGATGGTGGCGCCGCGCGCCTGCTGGCCCTCGAGCGCATCGGCATGGAGCGAGAGAAACACATCGGCGCGGGTGGAATGGGCGACGGTGATCCGCGCCTCGAGCGAGACAAAGACATCCGAATCGCGGGTCATCACCACCTCATAGCGCCCGGTGCGGCGCAAGGCGGCGGCCAGCTCGCGGGCAAAGCGCAGCATCAGATGGGATTCGGTGACGCCTTGGTAGCTGGCGCCGGGATCAACGCCGCCATGGCCGGGATCGAGCACCACGCGGGTGAGACGCTGGCCAAGCGGCACGCGCGGCGCGGTCTCGGTGAGCGCCGTGTCGGGCGTCGCTGGGGTGACCTGACCGAGGGTGGCGGCTTGGGCGGCGAAGTCTTCGTCACTGAGCGGCGTGAGTTGCAGCGAGAGCAGCGCGCCGGCGGTCTCGCTGCCCTGCCCCGTCGTTGGCGCGGTGCCGTCAAGGCTGCGCAATTCGGCCTGCGCAAACCCCATCGGGCGGGTCAGCTCAATAACCAAACGGCTCCAGCCGCTGCCGGTCTGGCCGACGCGCAGAGCGGCGACGGCACCGCTGAGGGGCAGTGAGGCGGGGTCAAAGCCGCTCCAGTCGACGGTGTGGAAATCGACCACCGCGCGGGGTGGATCCTGCATCAGCCGCGTGCGCCAGGGCACCGGCTGGGTCAGCGGCAGCTGGAGCGCGACGCTGCGCCAACCGGTCTCGAGCTGCAGCGGTCCGGCGACCCGCGCGAGAGCGGCGCGGTTTTGGCTGTGGTCCTGGGCATGGATTTGGGCGTGGAGCGGTGTGGCAAGCATGAGCAGCACGCCGAATAGCCCCGCCAGCGCCCGCCGGATGGTCACTCTTGCCCGAAATTCAACCTGCATGCGCCGCCCTCCTCTACCCGCCCTCCCTAGCGCGATTACCGGTGGGGAGGGAAGCCGGAGGCTGCGGCATACGCATTTTTGATACGGTGAGTTTCTTGCCTGTGGCGCATCGCCCCCTGTTTGGCCCGTGGCCACCACGGGCCGCGCCCGACCCTCCCCACGGGAGGGCGCACTGGCGAGGTCACGGGCAGCACGTCCGACAGTTCAGCTTGCAAGCGCCCGCGTTGTGGCAAAGGGGTTTGCGCCCGCCCAGGGTCGGTCGCGGCCCTTTCCGCAGTGTATTGGATGTGGAGGTGGGGCGATATTCTCGCCAAACAACACCAGTTGATTTCTGCGGATCATTCCCCACCCGACACGCCCGTGGGCACCACGGGCCGCGCCCGACCCTCCCCCCGGGAGGGCGCACTGGCGATGGCAGCGACAGCGCGACCGACAGTTCAGCTTTCGAGCGTCCACTTTGTGGCACCGGCATTGGCGCCCACCCAGGGTCGGGCGCGGCCCTTTGCGCTCGGCTCGGGCGGTTGGCGGCAGGGTGGCGCAGAGCCGTCTTCGTCATTGCGACCGTCATGCACCTTGGCAGGGAGTCAGCCACGCGGCTTCACGTTTGGGTCAGAATTTCCGCCCCTTTACGATCAGGGCTTGATCTTGCCCTCGCCAAGCGCCCACACTCCGCGACCAATTCAATAAGGAGTGCGCATGTCCCGCCTGTCCAACCCCTTCGTGGCCCTGCCCACTATCCTGCCGACCGCCCTAACCACCTCGCTGTCGCTGACCACCTCGCTGTCGCTGGCCGCCGCGCTGTTTCTCAGCACCGCCCCGCTGGCGGCGCAAACCGCGCCGGCCACGGACGCCGAACGCGTCGCTTTTGGCGAGGCTGTGCGCGCCTATCTGCTCGACAACCCCGAGGTGATCTTTGAGGCGGTGGCCGAATTCGAGCGCCGCACCGCCGAGGCGCAATCGGGGATGGACGCCACGCTGGTCGAGATCAACGCCGATGATATTTACCACGACAGCCATTCCTATGTCGGCGGCAATCCCGATGGTGACCTGACGCTGGTCGAGTTCATGGACTACCAGTGCAGCTTTTGCCGCCGCGCCTATCCGCAGGTGGTGGATTTCATCGAGGGTGACAGCAATATCCGCCTCGTGATCAAGGAGTTCCCGATCCTCGGGCCGCAGTCCGAAGTGATGAGCCGCTTTGCCGTGACCGCGCTGCAATTGGGCTCGGATGCGCAGTATCTTGAGGGGCATGAGCGGCTGGTGGCCTGGGACGGGGAATTCTCGCAGACCAGCGCGCGGTTGCTGGCCGATGAGCTGGGGCTCGATCCCGAGGCGGTGCTGGCGCATATGGATAGCGCCGAGGTCGATGCGGTGCTGCAGGAAAACCGCGCGCTGGCGCAGCGGCTGCAGATCAGCGGCACGCCAACCTTTGTCATGGGGGCTGGCGCGGCGGGGGAACTCTTGCGCGGCTTCATGCCCGCCGACCAGATGAGCGAGATCGCCGCGCAATTGCGCGGGTGAGTGCAGCGGCCTTGTAAGGGCTGGTCTCGTGAGTTGCAGAACGCCGCCCCAAAATGGGCGGCGTTTGTAATTGGAGACCCTCCGTTTTAGCCGTCCCGCCCGGGGGCACCCCGGGCCGCGCCCGACCCTCCCCCCGGGAGGGCGCCTTGGCGACATCCTTCACCGCGCATCCGGCATCTATGCTTTTGGGCGCAGTCTGCTGCCGGACCGATACCAGCGCCCTCCCAGGATCGGGCGCCGCCCTTTTTGCGTTGCGGAGGGCTTGAAACACAACGCGCTTCAAGGGATGCCAGCCTCCATATGGCGAACCGCATGCAGCTTGATGCCCGCTTTCACCGGCAGCGCTTAGACTGCAGCCTTTAGCAGAGCAACATTCCCCGACTGTCACGCCCGTGGGAAACACAGGCCGCGCCCGACCCTCCCCATGGGAGGGCGCCTTGGTGAGGTCTTGAGGGGTTTCACCGACATCAATGCTTTGAAGCGCAGCGCTTTGTGGAAAGCGCGCGGGCGCCCTCCCAGGGTCGGGCGCGTCCCTTTGCGCATGGCATTAAGGTTGGTCAGCAGTCTTGCGGCCTGACAACCGTCTCTTGCAACCTAGCTGATCCACCCGCAGGGCATGGGCGCGACCCTATGCGCTTTGAGCCGCCGAGGGGTTCACAAAAGCAAAACGCCGCCCATCTCGGGGCGGCGTTGTCATTCGGATCACTTGCACCTGAGATCAGCGCGGGCCGATCATCATCACCATCTGGCGGCCCTCAAGCTTGGGCATATTCTCGACCTTGCCGATCTCGGCCACATCCGCGGCAATCTTGCGCAGCAGTTCTGCGCCCAATTGCTGGTGCGCCATCTCGCGCCCGCGGAACCGCAGCGTGACCTTCACCTTGTCGCCGTCTTCCAGAAACTTGAACACATTGCGCATCTTGACGTCATAGTCATGCGTGTCGGTTCCGGGCCGGAACTTGACCTCTTTGATATCAATGGTCTTTTGCTTTTTACGGGCTTCGGCTTCGCGTTTTTGCTGTTCATACTTGAACTTGCCGAAATCCATGATCTTGCAAACCGGCGGGGCCGCGTTTGGCGAGATTTCCACAAGATCCAGTCCGGCTTCTTGTGCAAGCTGCAAGCCCTGCGCCGGTGTGACAACACCGATGTTTTCGCCTTCCGCGCCAATCAAGCGGATTTCGGTCGCCCGAATCCGTTCGTTGCTGCGGGGTCCGGTGTCACGGCTGGGCGGGGCATTATGAGGTCTGCGGGCTATGGTTCAATTCCTTTGTTTATGGGTCGTCGCGCGGGAAAATAGCCCCGCGGGCGGTGTTGTGCAAGGTGCCATTGCGCCATGGCGCGCTTTGACCCCCCTGTTTGGCGCGATATAACGCCGATTTGCGGGACGCAGCATTGCGCCGCTTCCAAAACACCGGTAATTCCCAAAAAACACATGGCGGAGGACCACCCATGAAAAAGACCTTAATCATCGCGGCGATTGTTCTGGCGGCAGGTATTGGCATCTGGGTTGCGCAAAAAGATCCCGCGCCCGCACCGGTGACGGTTGCCGAAACCGAAGAGGCCTCGATCGAGGCGCCGGCAGAGGTGGTGGTCGAAGAGACCCCAGAAGAAGAAGCTGCAGAAGAAGAAGCCGCAGAGACCCCGGCGGCTTTGGTGGATCAGGTGACCGAGGCTGCCGAAGACGCCGCCGAGGCGGTTGAAGAGGCAATGGGCGACGCAGTGAATGACGCGCAAACCGCGGTGGGCGAGATGATCGACGGGGCCGAAGAGCTGACCGGTGACGCTTCGGATGCGGCGGATGCGGCGGGGGATGCTGCGGGTGATATGGCCGGTGATATGGCTGATGACGCCGCAGAGGCCACCTCGGAGGCTGCCGACGCGACGATGGAGGCCGCTGAAGAGACCGGCGATGCCGCTGCCGAGATGGCTGGTGACGCCACCGAGGCAACCATGGAGGCCGCCGAGGAAGCCTCGGATACCGCCGCCGAGATCACCGAGGGCGCGGCCGAGATGACCGAAGAGGCTGCCGACACTACGGTAGAGGCTGGCGCAGATGCTGCCGGTGACGCGGGTGGCGATGTGGCCGAGACCGCGATGGAGGCCGCCGAGGAAACCTCGGACGCAGCCGCCGAAATCACCGAGCGGTCGGCTGATATGGCTGAGGGCGCTGATGCCGGGGCTGAGGCAAGTGCGGAAGCGGGTGCTGAAGCCGGTGTTGAAGCGGGGGCAGAGACCAGCATGGCGGAACTCTTCTCGCCCGAGGGGTTTGACTTCGATCAGGCGATGGCGGCGATTGACGCCTCGGACCTGTCGGAACTGCGCAAAACCGTGGCCCGCGGGGCGCTGGAAGGCGCACGCGACAACCCCGAGCTGCTGGACGGCGCCCTGACCCGCGTGCGCGGCTTCCTCGGCCTGTAAGCGCCAAGGCGGAAATGACAAAGGCCCTCGCGTTTCGCGGGGGCCTTTTGCTTTGCATCTCTCACCAGCGAGATAAAGTAACGATCGCTGCTTCGAGGTTCAAAACACTCTCGCGAGAGCATCTTTCGGTTGCGCCCGTGGGCACCACGGGCCGCGCCCGACCCTCCCCCGGGGAGGGCGCATTGGCGATGTCACCCGCAGCTCGGACGACGTGGGTGCGTTTAAGCGAGGCCCTCAAAGGCAAGGCGGCGCGCGCCCACCCAGGGTCGGGCGCGTCCCTTTACGCCGAAGACCGGGTTATTCCCCCACAAACGCCTTCTCGACCACAAACTCGGCAGGGTCCGAATTCGCACCCTCGCGCAATCCCCAGCCCTCCATCAGCGTCTTGATATCCAGATTGAACCCCAGCGAACCGCAGACCATCACCCGGTCGGCCTCAGGCGTCAGCGGGCCGGCAAGATCCAGATCCTCGAACACTTTGCCCGAGGCCAGATTGTCGGTGATCCGCCCCATGAACGGGGTCTCTTCGCGGGTCGTCGTCGGGTAATATTGCAGCTTGCCCTCGACCATCTCGCCGATCAGGGGATCCTCGCGCAGCGCGGCAATCAACTGCCGCCCGTATTCCAGATCTGCGGCGTCGCGGCAGGTGTGCATCACCACCACCGACTCGTATTTCTCATAGGTCTCGGGGTCGCGGGTCAGGCTGGCGAAAGGGGCAAACCCGGTGCCGGTGGCCAAAAGCCAGAGCCGCTTGCCCGGCAGGAGCGCATCATGCACCAAAGTGCCGACGGGCTTGGGCCGCAGGATGATCTCGTCGCCGACGCCGATATGCTGCAGCTTCGAGGTCAGCGGCCCGTCCTGCACCTTGATCGAATAGAACTCCAGTTCGTCATCCCAGGACGGCGAGGCGATCGAATAGGCGCGCAGCAAGGGCTTGCCATTGTCGCCCATCAACCCCAGCATGACAAACTCGCCCGAGCGGAAGCGCAGGCTTTGCGGCCGCGTGCAGCGGAACGAAAACAGGCTCTCGGTCCAATGCTGCACCTGGGTAACGGTCTGCGCATCGGGCAGGGTTTTCGCACGGGGCGCAGGCGCAGCGGCGGCGGTGGCGGGCGCAGGGGTGGTGTCTGGCATGAAATGGAACCTCGATTGGAATGAACACCGTCTATAGCGGTCTTACTTAATGCGGAACCCCCGCGATGTCACCGGTGCTGCAGCTGCGGCATAATGCGGGGGGGTGGTTTCGGCGGGCCTCGTCGCGGCAGTGAGCGCGGCTCAACCGGTAAAGGGGCTGCGGGCGATGCCCTCGGGCGCCCAAGTGTCGAAAAACCGCCAATGCTCGCGGGGCTGGCGTTGGGCTTGGTGGCGGTCGAGTTCCACTTCGGAAAACCCCGCCCGCCGCGCCAGCGTGTAAAACCGCGCCAGCACCGCACCATGGGCGCGCAACCGGCCCCTATAGCCCTCCGCGCGCAGCGTCTCGGCCAGTTCCAACGCCTCGGTATCGCCGAAATGACGCAGCCGCAGGCGGATCATCCCGCATCTGGGCAGCGCTGCCCGCAACCGCTGCCAATCGCGCGGCGAAAGCTCTGCCGAGCGCAGGTCAATGCCCAGCCGCCAGCCGCCATCCGCCGCATCCGAAAGCGCGGCCAGCGGCACATAACCATGCCGCCAATCATCCGGCGCGAAGCCCTCATCTGTCACCAATATCGCCATATCCCTACTCCGCCTCGGGTCACTGCAAGGGCAGAATGCGCGCCCAAAGCGCGGCGCACCATGACACGGATCAAATAACGGGGGTCAAATGGCGCGGGTCAAAAAGCGGGGGCATATATGGCGCAGATACCGGAGCAAATTCACCCCGCAGAGGGCGCGGTCGCCAAGATCCGCTGCGCGCCCAGCCAGCCGATCAGGATCGCCGGTGCATTGGTATTGCCGCCGATCAGCGTCGGAAAGGCCGCGGCATCGCAGACCCGCAGCCCGTCGATCCCATGCACCCGCAGATCGCCATCAACCACCGAGCTGGCCGGATCGCGCCCCATCCGCGCGGTGCAGGAAGGGTGGAATACGGTGCCCGAGCGTTGGCGGAAATCCTCGACCAGCGCGTCATCACCCGCGACCTGCGGACCGGGGCGCAGCTCCTCGGCGATCAGCGTCTTGAGCGGCGCCTGTTCGGCAATCCGGCGCAGCATTTTCACCGCCGCCAGCATCTCGCTGACATCCTGCGGGGTCGAGAAGACATTGCCGTGGATACGCGGCGGGGCCAGCGGATCGGCGGAGGCCAGTTCCACAGACCCGCGACTGCTCGGGCGGCAGTTCGACAGGCCGATCGAGAGGCCGGGGAACGGATCAGGGGTCAGCACCGGCCGCGTCTCGCCGCGCGGGATCAGCGTCGAGAAGGCCTGGAAATAAAGCTGCATATTGGGCCGCTCCAGCGCCGGATCGGTCTTGAAAAACCCGCCCGCATGGTTGATCGACACGCCCAAAGGTCCGCCGCCGGTCAGCAGATATTGCAGCCCGACACGGGCCTTGCCCCACCACGGGCGCAGGATCTGGTTTAGCGTCGGGACCGTCATCCGGTAGGTGTAATTGATCCCCTGATGGTCATTGAGATGCGCGCCGACATTCGGTTGATCAAGCCGCACCTCAATGCCCTGATCGCGCAGCATCTGCGCCGGACCAATCCCCGAGAGCATCAGGAGCTGCGGCGTATTGATCGCGCCACCGGCAAGGATCACCTCGCCGCCCAGCGCCCGCAGCAATTTGCCCTTCCACAGGTATTCCACACCAATCGCGCGCCGCCCCTCGATCAGCACACGCGTTACCTGCGCGCCCGTGCGCAGCGCCACGCGCCCCGTGGCCAGTGCCGGACGCAAGAAGGCCCGCGCCGCCGAATTGCGTCGCCCGCCCTTGATCGTTAGCTGGTAGATGCCCGCGCCCTCTTGCTGCGCGCCGTTGAAATCGGGGGTGCGCGGCAGGCCAGCGGATTCGCAGGCCTGCAGGAAGGGCGCGACCAGCGGGTGCGCATGGGCTTTATTCGA
Source organism: Pararhodobacter oceanensis (assembly GCF_003076755.1). Taxonomy (GTDB): domain Bacteria; phylum Pseudomonadota; class Alphaproteobacteria; order Rhodobacterales; family Rhodobacteraceae; genus Pararhodobacter; species Pararhodobacter oceanensis. Next base: position 32,636 of record NZ_QDKM01000010.1, on the reverse strand, counting down.
GCGGATATGCAGCGGCCCGCCCTGCCCGCGCCAGTGATCGCCGCCATCGGCGCAATCCTCGATCTGCCGGTAGGCGCGCAACACCGCCTCCCAGCCCCAGTCGCTGCGGCCCGTGGCACGCTGCCAATCGGCGTAATCCCCCGCATGGCCGCGCACCCAGACCATCGCGTTGATCGAGGAGGAGCCGCCCAAGATCTTGCCCCGCGGCCAGTAATCGCTCTGCCCGTTCAAGCCCGCGTCGGGCTCGGTGCGGTAGCCCCAGTTGACCTTTGGGTCATAGAAGGTCTTGCCGTAACCCAGAGGCATCTGCACGAAAAACCGCCGGTCACTGCCGCCCGCCTCCAGCACCAACACCCGCTTGCCCGCAGTGGCGAGCCGCTCGGCCAGAACCGAGCCCGCCGAGCCCGCGCCCACAATGATATACTCGAATGCGCCGTCCATTGCCGCCTCCCGCCGCGGGTCTCTCCGGCACAGTCAAAACCCAGCACCCCTCAACACGCAAGAGCCGATATCAAAGCGCCAGCAAACGCCAGCACGCGCCGATGCTGGACGCTGTGGCCGATGGACGCTAAAACAGCGCCGACGCCATAGGACATGCCATGACCCGCCCAGACCTCGACCCGCTCGACCGCAAAATTCTGATCGAGTTGCAAGACGACGCCAGCCAGTCGCTAGACGATATCGCCCGCAAGGTCGGCTCGTCGAAAACGCCGGTCTGGAACCGTATCCGCAAGATGCGCGAGGCCGGGGTGATCGGCCGCCAAACGGTGCTTTTGGATCCCGAGGCGCTGGGGCTCGAGGCCTGTTTCTTCGTGCTGGTGCGCACTTCGGAGCATGATCAGGAGTGGCAAGACCGGTTTCTCGCCTCGGTGCGCCGCCGCCCCGAGGTGCAAGAGGCGCATCGCCTCGCCGGTGACATCGACTATATCCTCAAGGTGCGGGTCAAAAACGCCCGCGCCTATGACGTCTTTTATCAGGGCCTGATCCGCGATGTGAAAATCCACAATGTCACCGCGCTCCTGTCGATGGAAGAAATCAAATCCACCACCATCCTGCCGGTCACCCCCTAAGCCCCCACTTTATGCTTTAAATATCCTCGGGGGATCCCAAGGGGGTGGAAAACCCCCTTGGTGGCGTGTGGGGCCACCCCCACCGGCGCGCGGGGGCTCGATGCCCCCAAGCGCCGCCCTAACAGCCCCCCCTCAAGACCCCATCGGCGTCCAGGGCCAGGGCTTCTGGTCACTCGCCGCCGATTGATAGCGCGCCGCTTTCGCCACCCAGGCCCCGACCATTGATCCGAAATCGCCCAGTTCCTCATTCGGCTGGCCCTTATTGGCGATCATGATCAGCACCTGCAGTGCCGCCACCGCCAGCAGGATCGACTGCGCGCCGCTGATCATCAGGGTGATCACGATGATCCACAGAATGCGCGGCCATAACTCGCGCGGGCCGGGGTCGAAGCCCTCCTCCTCTTCGTCCAGATGCGGGTGCTGGTCATCGCGCTGCGCCATGGGGCCTCCGGGGTCTTGGGTGATGGTTTGAGCCGAATAGTGAACCGAGTCTTGCTGCCCTCCCATGGTGCAATGCGCCAAGGGGCTAGGGCAAGGGCCAAGGACAGCGGCTAAGGGCGGGGGGTTGCGCGAGCGGGGCTGGATTTGCATGATGGCCCCCTCGGAAGGTTACCGGAGGTCCTATGGCGCGCCATCACCTGATGAAAACCAATAGGGGACGCGCGCGGCGCGCGCTGCACCGGCGGCTGCGCGAAGAAGACCCCGATCACCGCCCGCCTGCAAAGATGTCCGCCAAAGAGGTCTGGCGCGAGCGGTTGTTGCTGTTCGGGCTGTTTCTGGCGTTCATCGCGCTGATTGTGATTGCCGCGATCTGGGATATCTAGCGCCTTGGGCCTTACGCGATCCGCGCAATCGAAGTGAGGCAGGATTGCCGGTCAGATGCGATGCGGCAACCGTGTGACTGGCGCGCCGCTGAAACCGCCTGACCTGCCCCGGCCAATGGACATTCTCCCCCGCGATGCCCTATGGACAAACCGCGCGTGGCAAGGGTCTGCGCGCGGTATTGAACATGGGCGCGGGGCGGGTTTGCACCGCAGGGTGATGGGAGGATGACGATGTCTTCTACAGGGTCTTCCCCCGCGCTGCGCGTGGATTTCACCTCGGGCGCGGTGGCGCACCGGCTGCGCTTTGGCGGCGGGCGCGGGCAGGATCTGGCCAAGGCGATGGGGTTGCGGCGCGGCAACACCCCGCAGATTGTCGATGCCACCGCCGGTCTGGGCCGTGATGCGTTTTTGCTGGCCTCTCTGGGCGCCGAAGTGACCATGATCGAACGCTCCGCACAGATGCATGCGCTGATTGCCGACGCGATGGCGCGGGCGGTGCAGGAGGGCGGGGTTTTCGCCGAGATCATGGCACGGATGGCGCTGATCCAAGGCGACTCCAAAGAGTTGTTGCCCGCGCTTGCCCCCGAGGCGGTGCTGATCGACCCGATGCACCCGCCCAGCCGCAAATCCGCCTTGGTCAAACGCGAATTGCGCGAGGTGCGGGCGATTGTCGGCAGTGACGAGGATGCGGCGGATCTGATGCGCGTGGCGCTGGCGGCGGCGCGCAAACGGGTGGTGCTGAAATGGCCCGCCAAGGCCGATCCGATCGCGGGTATCCGCGCGCCCTCGCATCAGATCCTTGGCAAATCAACGCGTTATGATGTCTTCATGACCGGCTGACACCGGCACCTAGGCGCGCAATCCACCGCGCGAATAGATATCATACAGATAATCAATTTCTCCACCCCGCCCGCCTGCGCTAGATTTATCCGGTGCAAGGCCCGCGCATTGCTGCGGAGCCGCATCCGAACCCGCAAGGCGGTGCTGCCTTGCGGCGTCGCGCAACAAGGAGGCACGTGATGACCAGACTTCCGACCTTATTCTACGCCACCGCCGCAATCTGCGCCCTGATCGGCATGGCTTGGGGCATCCAGATGTCGGCCAGCCATAACCATCTTTTGGCTCCCGCCCATGGCCATCTCAATCTGATCGGCTTTGTCGCGATGGCGATTTTCGGCACCTATTACGCGCTCAGCCCGCAGGCCGCCGAGACCCGTCTGGCGGGCGCGCATTACGCGCTCTCGCTCGCCGCGGTGGTGCTGCTGGTCCCCGGTATTGCGCTGGCGATCACCGAACGCACCGAGGTTCTGGCGCAGATCGGCTCGCTGGTGGCGCTGCTTGCAATGCTGCTTTTTGCCTATATTGTGCTGCGCCACGGCGTCGGCGCTGCCAGCTCGCCACGTGCAACCACCCCGCGCGCCACACCCGCCGAATAGCCGCTTTGCCGCTAAAGCGGGCGCATGGTGGATCGCGATCCGCCGCAGGAAACGGGTGACAAATCCCGAATTTCGCGTCAAACTCGGCGCGAAAGCGGGGGAGGATGAACCTAGCGGCCTTTGATCTCAATCTGCTGAAAGTGCTCGACGCGCTGTTGATTGAAGGATCGACCACGCGGGCGGCGGCCCGTGTCGGCCTGTCGCAACCGGCGGTCTCGGCGGCGCTGGGGCGGTTGCGGGCGGCGCTGAACGAGCCCCTGTTTGTGCGCGAGGGCGGCGCCCTGCATCCCACGGAATTCGCCCGCGCCCTGCGTGAACCCCTGCGCAGCCATCTGAGCGCGCTGGAACAGACGCTTGCCGGTGCCGGTCCCTTCGATCCGGCGAACTGCACCGCCGCGTTTCGCATTTCGGGGTCGGATTTCTTTTCGGTGATGCTACTGCCTGAACTGATGGAGCGGCTGGGCCAAGCCGCGCCCGGAATGCAGTTGAATTTCGTCGATCTGGTCCATGAGGGCAATCTGCACGAGATCGGGCGGATGGATGTCGATATCGCCCTGCCCTGCACCCATAGTATCCCGCCCAAGATCATCGCCGAGCCGCTGTTCTGGGCGGATTGGCTGGTGATCGCGCGCAGGGGCCATCCGCGGCTGGCTCGGGCGGGGATCGGCGATGGCGATGGGATCCCGATCGAGATGTATTGCCAGTTGGACCATATGGCCTTTGCCCCTGCCGGTCGCCACGCCAGTTTTGAGGATCAGGTGCTGGCGACCATGGGCCATAGACGGCGCGTCAGCCTCTCGGTCAGCGGTTTTCGCGATCTTTACGAGACCGTCGCCGGTAGCGATCTGCTGGCGATCCTGCCCGGCACATTGGCGCGGGCAGTGACCCCGCGCTACGGGTTGACGCTGCACCCGCTGCCCTTTGCACTGGAACCGGCGCTGCTCTGGGTGGCGTGGAGCCGCTGGCATGATCACGACCCTGCCCATCGCTGGCTGCGTGGCCAGATCGCCGATCTGCTGCGCCACCTCAATGATGTCGAGCGTCCGCTGCCCCGCCCTGCAGGCGGCGCCGCGCTGCCCGCCCAAGCCGCCGAATAATCCCATCCCAGCAGAAAGGCCTCCAAGATGAGCGATCCCCATGGCACCCCGATCTGGTATGAATTGATCACCGGCAACCCCGATGCGGTGCAGGATTTCTACGCTGCCGTTATGGGGTGGGGTTTTGCGCCGATGCCCGGCGGCGCGATGGATTACCGCGTCGCCTCGGCCTCGGGCGCGGATATCGCGGGGCTGTTGCGCACCCCACCCGAGGCGCAGGGCATGCCGGATATGTGGTTCTTCTATGTCGGGGTCGAGGATGTCGATGACGCCGCCGCCAAGGTCATCGACTTGGGCGGGCAGGTCAATATTCCGCCCACCGACATCCCCGGCGTCGGGCGGTTTGCCTTTTGCTCGGATCCGCAGGGCGCGGCGTTCTATGTGATGCGCGGCAGTTCCGGCGAGACCAGCACCGCCTTTGCCCCGACGCGCGCGGGCCATGGCTGCTGGAATGAATTGGTCACCAGCGATCCGGTGGCGGCGTTGGCGTTCTACAGCGCGCTGTTCGGCTGGGAGCATGGCGGGGCGATGTCGATGGGCCCGGTGGGGGAGTATACCTTTATCAACCACCACGGCGAGATGATCGGCGCGGTGATGGCGCTGCCCGAGGGCCAGACCCGCCCCTATTGGAATTTCGCCCTGCAGGTCGGCGATATCGACGCAGCGAAAGCGGCGGTAGAGGCAGGCGGCGGCCAGACCCGTATCGGCCCCACCGAATTGCCCGATGACAGCGGCTGGCTGTTGCAATGCGACGATCCCACTGGCGCCAATATCATGTTTTTGGGCGCTAAATCCGCTTAAGGGTGCGTTGCCCCCGCTTGGCGCGATGGTTTTGCACAGCGGCCACCCCCCTCCCCCCAGCCGCCCAACGCGCGACAGCGACCCACTGCGACAGGCTTTAACCAAAGGAGCGCAGCATTTGACCCAGACCCAGAAAATCGCCCCCTGCCTATGGTTCGACGGTCAGGCGCTGGAGGCGGCGGAATTCTATACCTCGGTCTTCGCCAACTCGCGGATCGACCATATCATGCGCTCGGGCCATGACTGGCCGGCGGGCAAGGCGGGCGATGTGATACTGGTGGAATTCACCCTCGACGGGGTCGCCCATCAGGCGCTCAACGGCGGGCCGAGCCAGACCTTCAGCGAGGCGGTCTCGCTCTCGGTGGTCTGCGAGGATCAGGCGGAGTTGGACCGGATCTGGAACGGGCTGCTGGCGGGCGGCGGCGAGGAGGTGCAATGCGGCTGGCTCAGGGACCGGTTCGGCATGCGCTGGCAATTGGTGCCGCGCATCTATTGGCAGATGATCCATGAAGGCACGCAAGAGCAGGTGACGCGGGTGATGGCGGCGATGTTCGCGATGGTGAAATTCGACATTGCCGCGCTGGAGGAGGCGTTCGACGCGGGCGCATGAGCGCCCTGCCCGTCCCTTGTCGCGCGCTTTGAACGAGGCCCACAGATGCAAGACCGCGCATAGAAAAACGCCGGAATGATCCCTCACTCCGGCGTCTAATTCAGTCTCTGCGCTGCGTGTCAGCCCATCCGGTAGTTCGGGCTTTCGCGGGTGATCTGCACGTCATGCACATGGCTTTCCTTGAGCCCCGCGCCGGTGATGCGGACGAATTCGCATTTGCGGCGCATCTCGTCGACGGTGGCATTGCCGGTATAGCCCATCGCCGCGCGCAAGCCCCCGACCATCTGGTGGATGACGCCGCCGACCGGCCCCTTATAGGGCACCTGCCCCTCGATACCCTCGGGCACCAGCTTGTCCGAGGCCGCGTCTTTCTGGAAATAGCGATCCGCCGAGCCGCGTGCCATCGCGCCGAGCGATCCCATACCACGGTAGCTTTTGTAGCTGCGGCCCTGAAACAGCACCACTTCGCCCGGCGCTTCTTCGGTCCCGGCAATGGCCGAGCCGACCATCGCGCAGGAGGCGCCAGCGGCGATGGCTTTGGCGAAATCGCCGGAGAATTTGATCCCGCCGTCAGCGATGATCGGGATATCGCCTGCGGCCTCGACGCTGTCCATGATCGCGGTCAGTTGCGGCACGCCGACACCGGCGACAATCCGCGTGGTGCAGATCGAGCCCGGCCCGATGCCGACCTTGACCGCATCGGCGCCAGCGTCGATCAGCGCCTTGGTGCCCGCCGCCGTGGCGACGTTGCCCGCGACGACCTGCACGCTTGACGACAGCGCCTTGACCCGCTCGACCGCCTCGGCGACCGAGGCCGAATGCCCGTGCGCGGTGTCGATCACCAGAAGGTCCACGCCCGCCTCGATCAGCGCCGCGCTGCGTTCATAGCCCGCGTCGCCCACGGTCGAGGCCGCGGCCACCCGCAGGCGCCCCAGATCATCCTTGCAGGCCATCGGGTTGAGCACCGATTTCTCGGTGTCTTTGAGGGTCAACAGACCGGTCAACTCGCCCGCGGCATTGGTGACCAAGAGTTTCTCGATGCGCCGCGCGTGCATCAGCGAGCGTGCTTCTTCGCGGTCGGCGGGTTCATGCATGACCACCAGATCCTGATTGGTCATCATCGCATGGACCGGCGTTTTCGGGTCCGAGACAAAGCGCATATCGCGGTTGGTGACGATGCCGAGCACGCGGCCCTGCGCGTCAACCACAGGAAAGCCGGTGACCTTGAAACGGTCGGCCAAAGCTTGCGCGTCCTCAAGCGTCTGGTCGGGGCGCAGGGTGATCGGGTTGTAAACGATACCGGACTCGAACCGTTTGACGCGGCGCACTTCTTCGGCCTGTTCGTCAACGCCGAGATTGCGGTGCACCACCCCCATGCCGCCGGTCTGCGCCATGGCAATCGCCATCCGCGCCTCGGTCACCGTATCCATCGCCGAGGACAGAAGCGGAATGTTCAACCGGATGGATTTGGTCACATGGGTCGAGACGTCGGCCGTGGACGGCAGCACCGTCGAGGCCGCCGGGACCAAGAGAACGTCATCAAAGGTTAGGGCCTCGCGGATACGCATGATCTGCTCCTGCTGGGTTGGAGTCGTCGCTTGGCACGGCCCTATCGCATGGGTGCGGGGGAATGAAAAGAGCAAAGACGACATCCGGGGTCACGTGGCGTCAGCCTGGCGGCAATGCGGGTGCCACCCCCTCTAGCGGCGTTTGCCCTTGAGGGTGGTTTTGATCATCTTGCCCAAGGCTTTATCCTTGGCGCGTTTCTCGACCAGGCTCATCGCGTTATGGGCCTCTTCCTGCACCAGTTTCTTCCAGCGCTCGACCCGCTGCGCATCGATCTCGCCGCGCGCGATCGCCGCTTTGACCGCGCAGCCCGGCTCGGCCTCATGGGCGCAATCATTGAACCGGCAGTGTTCCGAGAGGTCGGAGAGATCGGCAAAGACGATCTCGAGCCCGTCTTTGACATCGGCCAGTGACAGCTCCCGCATGCCCGGCGTATCGACCAGCCAGGCGCCGCTGGCCAGTTGATAAAGTTCGCGCGCCGAGGTCGTATGGCGGCCCTTGGCGTCATCCTCGCGGATGCCTTGGGTGACGATGCTCTCCTCGCCGGTCAGGGTTTTGACCAGCGTCGATTTGCCCACCCCAGAGGAGCCGACAAAGACCACCGTCTGCCCCGCGCCGCACCATGGCAGCAGCCGGTTTGCCCCCGCTTCGGTCTTGGCGTTGACGCATTCGACGACAATCGAGCGGTCGAGCGCCTGCGCCTGTTCAACATAAGCCTCGGGGTCATCGGCGAGATCGGGTTTGGTCAGCACAAACACCGGCGTGACCTCTGCCTGCCGCGCCAGGGTCAGATAGCGTTCCAGCCGCGCGACGTTGAAATCCTGATTGCACGAGGTGACGATGAACACCGTATCGACATTCGCCGCGATCAGCTGCACCGCGCGACCCGTCCCCGGCGAGCGGCGTTTGAACAGGCTGAAGCGTTCGAGCATATGGCGCGCGGTGGGCAATTCGGAATCCAGCAGCAGCCAGTCGCCGATGGTGGCATTGGCGCCGTCGCCGCCCTCGGGATCAACAAACGGCGGCAGCGCGGTATCGACATCCGGCCCGAGCACATGCAGCCCCGAGCGGCGCACCGAGGTCACCCGCGCGGGGCGCAGGCCGGTCAATGCTTCATCCTCGTTAAGCTGTTGTTGGAAATGCGATTTCCACCCGAGCCCGCGCAGCGTGACCGCTGCCGCTTGTGGATCGGATCGCTTGGTGTCTGCGCTCATTCCTGCCTGCTTCGCTTGCGATTCGCGCCGGTATTCGGCTGCGCTTTGCGCATGATAAACCATCCCGCTTGCGCTGGTAGTGGAAATTCATCACCGCGCGGGCGGCTGCGCGGAGTGCGGGCGTTAGTCGTCGGGGTTCCAGTTGGCATAGTCATGGCTGCAGGATGGCGCGCAGGTTCCGGCCTCGCGGCGGCAGTCCTCGACCACCTGCCCGCAGCCGTTGTAATCCGCGCAGCCGCTGCCCGAGAACACCCCGTCATAGATCGCCTGCAGCGCGTGACCGGCGCAGAACTCGTATTCTTCGCAGATGGTGGTGCAATTGGTCTCCTCGGCCAAAGCCGCCGGTGGGATCAGCAGTGTCGCCCCGAGAGCCGCCGCCAAGATGCAGGAAAGGCTTGTGAATTTCATCATCGCATCCTTTGTCCGAAAGGTGCGACCGAAAGCGTCCCCGCCGCACCGGTGCAGCAAGGGGAGAGTTTACGCGGGTTGGGGCGTTGGAACAATGAAAACTGCGGCGTGCTGAATATCCCTTTGCGCGGGCGTCAGCCCAGGCCGCGCCCGACCCTCCCCCCGGGAGGGCGCCTTGGCGATGTCATCCGCTGCTCACCCGACATTAATGCTTTGAAGCGCGGCGCTCTGCTTCAAGGCTGCGCGCGCCCACCCAGGGTCGGGCGCGGCCCGGGGTGCCCCCGTGCCTGACAGGTGGAAAATGTTGATCCGCCACCCAGAGACATTTGCCCCAGCGCACCCGCTCACCGCAATGCGCAAAGGGACGCGCCCGACCCTGGGTGGGCGCAGGATACCTCTCCACTACCGTCTGCACTCAAAGCACGCATGCCGCCTGAGCCACTCACCACTTCGCCAAGGCGCCCTCCCGGGGGGAGGGTCGGGCGCGGCCCGTGGGTCCCACGGGCGGGACGGCTGAACCGTGGCGCATGAGATGAACTCGCAAAACAGGTCGCCAAACGCATAAGGGCGGCCCACTCGGACCGCCCTCATAATTCGTGTCAAATCAACCGCTTACCCGATGATCGCGTTCAGCGTCGCCGACGGCCGCATGATCGCCGCCACTTTCGCCGGATCAGCGTGATAATAGCCGCCCATATCCGCGGGCTTGCCCTCATCGGCCTTCAACTCGGCAAGGATCTTTGCCTCATTCTCGGCCAGCGCCTTGGCCACGGGGCCAAAATGCGCCGCCAGTTCCGCGTCATCACCCTGCGCCGCCAGAGCCTCGGCCCAGTAGCGCGCGAACCAGTAATGCGAGGTCCGGGTGTCGTTCTGCCCGACGCGGTGCTGCGGTGAGTCGTTGTTATCCAGCAGTTGCTGCGTTGCCGCATCGACCGCCGCACCGAGCACACCAGCCTTCGAGCGTCCCTTTTCTTCGGCGAGGAAGTTAAAGCTCTCGCCCAGCGCGCAGAACTCGCCAAGGCTGTCCCAGCGCAGGTGGTTTTCTTCCGTCACCTGCTCGACATGTTTCGGCGCCGAACCGCCGGCACCGGTCTCGAACAGCCCGCCGCCCTGCATCAGCTTGACGATCGACAGCATCTTGGCCGAGGTGCCCAGTTCCAAAATCGGGAACAGGTCGGTCAGATAGTCGCGCAGCACGTTGCCGGTGATGGTCACGCAGTCCTTACCCGCGCGCATGGTTTCAAAGCTGAACCGCGTCGCTTCGCGCGGCGCCATGATCGGGATCTCGATCCCCGCCTCTTTCAGCGCCGGTTCCACGTATTTGATCAGCTCGGCGTCATGGGCACGGTTTGCGTCCAGCCAGAAGGCGCCCGCACCAGTGGCTTTGAACCGCGCAATCCCCAGTTTGATCCAGTCGAGGATCGGGGCTTTTTTGGCGGTCGAGGAGCGCCAGATATCGCCCGCCTCGACAGCATGCTCATGCAGCACATCGCCCGAGGCCAACACGATGCGGATGGTGCCATCGGCGGGCGCTTCAAAGGTCGTCGGGTGGCTGCCGTATTCCTCGGCCTTTTGCGCCATCAAGCCGACGTTCGACACCGCGCCACAGGTGGTGACATCCAGCTTGCCGGTCTCTTTGAAGTAATTGATCGTCTCGTCATAGACGCCGGCATAGCAATTGTCGGGGATGCAGCATTTGGTGTCGGCGGGTTCGCCATCCGGGCCCCAGCCCTTGCCACCGGCTTTGATCACCGAGGGCATCGAGGCGTCGATGATCACATCCGAGGGCACATGCAGGTTGCTGATGCCGCGGTCGGAATTGACCATATACATGCCCGGGCGTGCCTTCAGAGTGGCGGCCAGATCGGCCTCCAGATCGGCATCACCGGCAATCCGCGCTTCCAGATCACCGATGCCGGAATTCGGGTTCCAGCCCAGCGCATCGAGTTTCGCGCCGTGTTTGGCGATGAAATCCTCAAGGAAGACGCTGACGAAATGGCCAAAGATGATCGGGTCCGAGACCTTCATCATCGTGGCTTTCAGGTGCACCGAGAACAACACATCCGGCGCCGTCGAGGCGATTTCTGCGGCGATGAATTTGCGCAGCGCCTTGGCCGACATGAAGGTCGCGTCAACCACCTCGCCCTCAAGATAGGAGAGCCCGTCTTTCAACACCGTCTCGGCACCATCGGCACCGGTAAAGGTGATTTTCGCAGCACCGGCCTGCGCCGCGCTGATCGTGTCGGATTTCTCGTTGGCGTAGAAATCATTGCCCGACATCGAGGCGACATGGGTCTTGCTGTCCGAGGACCATTCGCCCATCCGGTGCGGGTTGGCCTGCGCATAGGCTTTGACGGCCTTGGCGGAACGACGGTCCGAGTTGCCCTCGCGGAGCACCGGATTCACCGCCGAGCCTTTGACGCTGTCATAGCGCGCTTTGGCGTCGCGCTCGGCGTCGGTCTCGGGCTCTTCTGGGTAATCGGGCAGCGCATAGCCCTGCGACTGCAATTCCTTGATCGTCGCCACCAGCTGCGGCACCGAGGCCGAGATATTCGGCAGTTTGATCACATTCGCATCGGGGGTTTTCACCAATTCACCGAGTGCCGCCAGATCATCGCTGACCCGCTGCTGTTCCGTCAGATGATCGGCAAACACCGCCAGCACGCGACCGGCCAATGAGATATCGCGGGTTTCCATCGAGATCCCGGCGGGCGCGGCAAAGGCGCGGATGATCGGCTCGAGCGAGGCGCGGGCCAGTTCGGGAGCCTCGTCAACCTTGGTGTAAATAATGTCAGGGGTCTGTGCCATGGTCACATCCTTATGCTAGCGCCCGATGCGGCGCGTGTATCGGTCGGTGGCGGCGGCCTGCGGCGGGTCCGCGGGTCGGGCCTTGAAACGATGATCGCAGCGCAAGACCCGAGGCGTCACGCCGCGACCCGCGCTCCGTTGGCCGCTATCTCGCCTATCGCGGGGCATTCGTCAAGGCAATTGTGTGCAATGGTATACAAACGCCACTTCGCCACCGGCACCCCCCCGCAATCCGCCCGTAATGACGCGCAACCGCTGCGCCATAGGCCCCACTTTATGCCTTAAATATCCAACTCCCAAGACCACAATAAGCGCCGCATCGGATAAGTCCTGCGCAGCGCCCTCCACGGGGGCGCGGGGGCGCAGCCACCGCCGGGCGCGCGGGGTTCGATGCCCCGCGCGCCCGCCCCGATAGCACCAGCGCCCGAGATACGCCGCGCAGAACCGGCTTTCCCCCGCCCCGAGAACCTGCCAGACAGTCGCCAGATGAGTCACAGCCCAAGGACGCGCCCCATGCATTGGTTTCTTCTCGCGATTGCCATTGTTTTTGAAACCATCGGCACCACGGCGCTGAAAGCCTCGGACGGGTTCGCCAGGTTCTGGCCGACGACGATTTCCATCGCCACCTATATCGTGTCTTTCTACCTGCTGTCCTTGGTCTTGCGGGTGATTCCGGTGGGGATTGCCTATGCAATCTGGTCGGGATTCGGGATTTTCCTGATCGCGGTGATCGGGTTTTTCGTGTTCAACCAGCGACTCGACGGGCCGGCGCTTTTGGGTCTGGCGCTGATCATCGCGGGGATTTTAGTGATCAACTTGTTTTCCGCCGCCGCCCCGCATTAAGATAGCGCAACGGCGCAGATCGGGCGCAACGGCCCGGCTGGCGTCACAAACCGCCCAGGGACCACCCCAACCGGGACCGCCCAACCGGCAAATCTGCCGCGCCTGCCGCTTAATCGGCGCTCAAACGCCGCCATATCGCGTGCGACGTCACGCAATTTGCGCTGCGCACTGGTCAAGACCGGATTTTTCCTCTATCGCGCGTGCAACATAACGGGAAAAAACGACACATGGACCTTCGCAATATCGCGATTATCGCGCACGTTGACCACGGCAAGACCACATTGGTTGACGAGCTTTTGAAACAATCCGGCACCTATCGCACCGGCCAGGCCACCACCGACCGGGTGATGGATTCGGGCGATATCGAGCGTGAGCGCGGGATCACCATCCTTGCCAAAGCCACCTCGGTCGAGTGGAAATCCTCGCGGATCAACATCGTTGACACGCCGGGTCACGCCGATTTCGGCGGCGAGGTCGAGCGAATCTTAAGCATGGTGGACGGGGTTTGCCTGCTGGTTGACGCCGCCGAGGGCCCGATGCCGCAGACCAAATTCGTCACCGCCAAGGCGCTGGCGCTGGGGCTGCGTCCGATTGTGGTGCTCAATAAAGTCGACAAACCCGCCGCCGAGCCCGACCGCGCGCTCAACGAGGTGTTCGACCTGTTCGCCAATCTCGGCGCCGATGACGACCAGCTGGATTTTCCGGTGCTCTATGCCTCGGGGATCAACGGTTGGTGTGACACGGATCTTGACGGTCCGCGTGCGAATATGGATGCGCTGTTTGATCTGGTGCTCAGCCATGTGCCCGCGCCCAAGCAGCTGGCGCGCCGCAATGATGATTTCACCATGCTGGCGACCACCCTCTCGGCGGATCCGTTTCTGGGTCGCATCCTGACCGGACGGGTCGAGACCGGCACGCTGAAAGTCGGCGAATCGATCAAGGCCCTGTCGCGCGAGAGCGAGCGGATCGAGCAGTTCCGCGTCTCGAAAATCCTCGCCTTCCGCGGTCTTGGCCAGCAGCCGATCGAAGAGGCCATCGCCGGTGACATCGTCACCATCGCCGGCATGTCGAAAGCCACCGTCGCCGATACGCTCTGCGCGCTCAGCGTCGATACCGCCCTGCCCGCCCAGCCGATTGACCCGCCGACGATCAGCGTCACCTTCGGGATCAACGACAGCCCCTTGGCCGGTAAAGACGGCAATAAGGTGCAAAGCCGGGTGATCCGCGAGCGTCTTCTGAAAGAGGCCGAGGTCAATGTCGCGATCAAGATCGAGGACACGCCGGGCGGCGAGGCCTTCATCGTCTCGGGGCGCGGCGAATTGCAGATGGGTGTGTTGATTGAAAACATGCGCCGCGAGGGTTTCGAGCTGTCGATCAGCCGCCCGCAGGTGATTTTCCGCGAAGAGGACGGCGTGCGCGTCGAGCCGATCGAAGAGGTCACCATTGACGTGGACGATGAGCACACCGGTGCGGTGATCGAAAAGCTCACCGGCCCGCGTCGTGGCGAGTTGACCGAGATGAAACCCGCCGGTGTTGGCAAGACCCGCATCATCGCGCAGGTGCCCAGCCGCGGCCTGATCGGCTATCACGGCGAGTTTCTGACCGACACCCGCGGCACCGGCGTTCTCAACCGCGTGTTCCATGAATGGGCGCCCTATAAGGGCAGCATTCAGGGCCGTCGTCAGGGCGTGCTGATCTCGATGGAAAACGGCGTTTCGGTGGCCTATGCGCTGTGGAACCTCGAGGACCGCGGCAAGATGTTCATCGGCGCGCAAGAGCAGATCTACACCGGTATGATCATCGGCGAGCACAGCCGCGAGAACGACCTAGAGGTGAACCCGCTGAAGGGTAAGAAACTGACCAACGTGCGCGCCTCGGGCACCGATGAAGCGGTGCGCCTGACGCCGCCGGTGGTGATGACGCTGGAACAGGCGATTGCCTATATCGACGATGACGAGCTGGTCGAGGTGACGCCGAAGTCGATCCGCCTGCGCAAGCGCTATCTCGACCCGCATGAGCGCAAACGCCATTCCCGCGCCGCTGGCTGAGGCTGGCGAGAGCGGAGAGAATTTGAATGGCCGGTCCCTAGGGGTCGGCCATTTTTCTTTCTATGCACCGGTTACCAAGGCCAATTTTTCTGTCTGTTTCGCCCGGGGGAACCCCGGGCCGCGCCCGATCCTCCCCCCGGGAGGGCGCATTGGCGATGTCCCTCACTGCGCACCCCACATCAGTGCTTTCACGCGCAGCGCTTCACTCCAATCTCTCATCCGCCCACCCAAGGTCGGGCGCGTCCCTTCGCGCTTTGCTTTGAGCACCGCCCCCCCCAATCCACCCGCGATATCGCGCTTGGCGCATGGCTATCACCGCGCTAGGCTTTCCCCTTTGCCAGAGGACCGCCCATGCTGATCCGCCAGATTGCCCTGCCCCTATGCCTCCTGCTCGCGCCGCTGCCCCTCGCGGCACAAGACGGCCCCAGCGGTATCGCCTTTGTGCAAGCGCCGGAAATGTCCTCGGGCATGGCGCTGGCCCAAACCCCCGCCGAGGGCTTCGCCGCTGCCACCGCGGAATGCACCGCGGGCGGCGCCGAAGCCGCGGATTGCATCCCGACCAATTGGTGCCAACCCGCGGGCTTTTCGATCGACCTTTTCGTGATGCACACCGAGGGTTTGCACTGGCATGAGGTCACTTGCGGCCTGCCCACCGCAGAGATCGCCCGCACCACCGCTACCGCGATTTGCACCCAAGGCGCGCGTCCATGGATCGCCGATTGCCAGCTGGTGCAGATCTATGATCGCGACGGCCAGCCGCAAATGTGACAAAATCCAACATAACCTTTGCTGCAGCGCAGTAATTGGGCTAGCAATACCGCAAAACGATCCCCGACAACAGCGGAGCCGCAGCATTATGTCCAGCTTTAACAAGATCTTAGTCGCCAATCGCGGCGAAATTGCCATCCGCATTATGCGCGCCGCCAATGAGCTGGGCAAACGCACCATCGCGGTCTATGCCGAAGAGGACAAGCTGGGCCTGCACCGGTTCAAGGCCGATGAGGCTTATCGGATCGGCGAAGGCATGGGGCCGGTCGCCGCCTATCTGTCGATCCCCGAGATCATCCGCGTCGCCAAACAGGCGGGCGCCGATGCGATCCATCCGGGCTATGGGCTGCTGTCCGAGAACCCCGAGCTGATCGACGCCTGCACCGCTGCCGGCATCACCTTCATCGGCCCGCGCGCCGACACCATGCGCGCGCTTGGCGATAAGGCCAGCGCGCGGCAGGTGGCGATCGAGGCGGGCGTGCCGGTGATCCCCGCGACCGAGGTGCTCGGCGAGGATATGGAGGCGGTCCGCAAGATGGCCGAGGCGGTGGGCTATCCCCTGATGCTCAAGGCCAGCCACGGCGGCGGCGGGCGCGGCATGCGCGCGATCAGCGGCCCCGAGGAGTTGGACACCAAGGTGCGCGAAGGCCGCCGCGAGGCCGAGGCTGCCTTTGGCAATGGCGAGGGGTTTCTGGAGAAGATGATCCAGCGCGCCCGCCACGTCGAAGTGCAATTGCTCGGCGACACCCATGGCAATCTGTATCATCTGTTTGAGCGCGATTGCACCGTGCAGCGCCGCAACCAGAAGGTCGTCGAGCGCGCCCCCGCCCCCTATTTGAGCGATGCCCAGCGTGCCGAAGTCTGCGAGTTGGCGCTGAAAATCGGCCGCAGCGTCGGCTATCAGAACGCCGGAACCGTCGAATTCCTGATGGATATCGACAGTGAAGAGTTCTATTTCATCGAAGTGAACCCGCGTGTGCAGGTCGAGCATACGGTGACCGAGGAAGTCACCGGCATCGACATCGTCAAGGCGCAGATCCGCATTGCCGAGGGTGCGACGCTGGATGTCGCCACCGGCACGCCAACGCAAGATGACGTGCGGCTCTCGGGCCACGCGCTGCAATGCCGCGTCACCACCGAAGATCCGCTGAACAATTTCATTCCCGATTACGGGCGCATCACCGCCTACCGCTCGGCCACCGGCATGGGCATCCGGCTCGACGGTGGCACCGCCTATACCGGCGGGGTGATCACACGGTTTTACGACTCGCTCTTGGTGAAGGTCACCGCTTGGGCGCCGACCCCGTCCGAGGCGATTGCGCGGATGGACCGTGCGCTGCGCGAATTCCGTATCCGCGGGGTTTCGACCAATATCGCCTTTGTCGAAAACTTGCTGAAACACCCCGTGTTTCTGGACGATCAGGCGACGACGAAATTCATCGACACCACGCCCGAGCTGTTTGAATTCACCAAACGCCGCGACCGTGCCACCAAGATATTGGTCTATCTGGCGGATATCACCGTCAACGGCCACCCCGAGACCGCCGGACGCCCGCGCCCTGCCGCGCAACCGCGCCCGCCGCAGCCACCGGCGCCGCTGGTCGATGCGCCGCCCGCGGGCACCAAAACCCTGCTCGATGCCCAAGGCGCCACCGCGCTGGCGGCATGGATGAAGGACCAAAAGCGGCTGTTGATCACCGACACCACCATGCGCGACGCCCATCAATCGCTGCTGGCGACACGGATGCGCTCGATCGACATGATCCGCGTGGCGCCAAGCTATGCGACCAATCTTTCGGGGCTGTTCAGCATGGAATGCTGGGGCGGCGCGACCTTTGATGTGGCCTATCGGTTCTTGCAGGAATGCCCGTGGCAGCGGCTGCGCGATCTGCGCGCGGCGATGCCGAACCTGCTGACACAGATGCTGCTGCGCGCCTCGAATGGCGTCGGCTACACCAATTACCCCGATAATGTGGTGCAAAGTTTCGTTGCCCGCGCCGCCGAGACCGGGGTTGATGTCTTCCGCGTGTTCGACAGTCTGAACTGGGTGGAAAACATGCGTCCGGCGATGGATGCGGTGATCGAGACCGGCAAGATTTGCGAGGGCACGATCTGCTATACCGGCGATCTTCTGGACCCCGCGCAGAGCAAATACACGGTGAATTACTATGTGAAAATGGCCCGCGAACTCGAGGCTTCGGGCGCGCATATCCTCGGCGTCAAGGATATGGCTGGCGTGCTCAAGGCACCGGCGGCGAAAGTGTTGTTCTCTGCGCTGAAGGATGCGGTTGATCTACCGATCCATTTCCACACCCATGACACCTCGGGCGCGGCGATCTCGACGATATTGGCCGCCGCCGATGCCGGTGTTGACGCGGTCGATGCGGCAATGGATGCGCTTTCGGGCAATACCAGCCAGCCAACACTGGGTTCGGTGGTCGAAGCGCTGCGCCATACCGAACGCGACACCGGCCTCGATATGGGCGCGATCCGCGACATCTCCGACTATTGGGAGCAGGTGCGCGCGCATTATCTGGCCTTTGAAACCGGCCAGCAGGCGCCCAGTTCCGAGGTCTATCTGCATGAAATGCCCGGCGGCCAGTTCACCAACCTGAAGGCACAGGCCCGCGCCTTGGGGCTGGAGGAACGCTGGCCCGAGGTCGCCCGCGCCTATGCCGAGGCGAACCAGATCTTCGGCGATATCGTCAAGGTGACGCCCTCGTCCAAGGTTGTCGGCGATATGGCGCTGATGATGGTGACACAGGGGCTCAGCCGCAAGGATGTCGAGGATCCGGCGCGCGAAATGTCCTTCCCGGATTCGGTGGTCGATATGCTCAAGGGCAATCTGGGCCAACCCGAGGGCGGCTGGCCGCAGGCGATCACCGCGAAAGTGCTCAAGGGCGAGACCCCATCAACCGAGCGGCCCGGCAAGCATCTGCCGCCCCTCGATCTTGAGGCCGAACGCGCGTCGCTCTCGCAGCAATTGGACGGCGCCGAGATTGATGACGAGGATCTCAACGGCTATCTGATGTATCCCAAGGTCTTTCTCGATTACATGGAGCGCCACGGAAATTACGGGCCGGTGCGGAGCCTGCCGACGTGGAATTTCTTTTACGGGATGGAGCCGACCGAGCAGATCTCGGCCGAGATTGATCCGGGGAAAACGCTGGAAATCCAGATGGTTGCCATTGGCGACACGATGGATGACGGCGAGGCGAAAGTGTTCTTTGAACTCAACGGCCAGCCGCGCACCATTCGCGTGCCAAACCGCAAGGTCAAAGCCACGCAGGCGGTGCGCGCCAAGGCCGATGCCGCCAATCCCGATCATGTCGGCGCGCCGATGCCGGGCTCGATTGCCTCGATCGCGGTGAGCGTCGGACAGAAGGTTGCGGCGGGCGATCTGCTGCTGACCATCGAGGCGATGAAGATGGAGACCGGCCTGCACGCCGAGCGCGCGGGACAGCTCAAAGCGCTGCATGTGCAGCCGGGCGACCAGATCGACGCCAAGGATATGTTGGTTGAATTCGAGTGACCCGCGAGGGTCTATGAACACGGCGCCGGGCCATGACAGTCACCCGTCAGGCCCGGCGCAATCTGGTCAGTATCGTGCCGGTCAGTATCGCGCGGGATGATTAGCGCTTTTTGACGAATTCGGTCAGGATCACGATCCGCTGCCCGTCAACGCGGCCCTCAATATGACCGGCGTTATCGTCCACCAAGGTGATCCCGCGCACGGCGGTGCCGCGTTTGGCGGTGAAGCCGCCGCCCTTGACCGGCAGATCCTTGATCAGGACCACCGTGTCACCTGTGGCCAGCACCGCGCCATTGGCGTCGCGGTGCACCAAGGCCTCGGGCGCATCCGCCCAGGACTGCGCCTCATCACTCAGATACATCGTCTCGCGCAGATCGCTGGCCCAAGGCTCCTCAATCGCGCCCAGTTTGCGCCAGACAGCGAATTGCACCGCGGGCACCTCGGACCAGGCCGCGCCTTGCAGGCACTGCCAATGCGCGGGGCTATCGGGCGCGCTGTCGCCGCGGCAGATCGCGCAGAGCAGCAGCGGACCGGCGGGCGGCTGTTCCAGCGCCGCAAGCCCCTCGGTCACCCCACAAAATTCACACGCCCCATTCGCACGGGCGTTCAAATCGACATCCGTCATTTCAGTCTCCGGAAACATGCGGCCAAAAGGCGCCGCACCCCCAGAGATAGCGATATTCCCCGCGGCCCCAAGCCCCTTTCCCGGCCTGCGCCCGCTTTCTTTGCCCTTATCGCAGGTTAGAGCGCAAAACTTACCATCCGGTTACCAGCCGCCGCCCTGCCCCCCTGCAGGCGGTGCTCGCGATTCCATCCCGCCCCCTGCCCCGCGCCGCGCCAGAGGCCACGATTTCACCGGTTTTGCAGGTATTTCTTGGGGAATTCCAAATAGTTGCGAAAAAAGATGCAGAAGATGCAAATTGCCTCTTGCAGCCCCCAGCGGCTTTGCGTAGAACCCGCCTCACAGAGAGAGCGGGCGTAGCTCAGGGGTAGAGCATAACCTTGCCAAGGTTAGGGTCGGGCGTTCGAATCGCCTCGCCCGCTCCAATTTGACCACATCACCCCAATGTGGTTCACGACAAGGCTGCCTTCGGGCGGCCTTTCGTCGTTTTGGGCTTCGCGTTTGAAATTGGCTGTTTGAGGGGCGGCCTGAACCCTAGCCGCCGAACCAGAGCGGCGCGTCTTCGGGGCGCCATGGCGGGGGTTTCACCATCACCCGGCCGAAGTCTTCACTGTTTGTAAAGGCGTCCAGCCATAGGATCAGATTCGGCCAGGGTTGCGCGTCGAACCAGGGTCGGTCGATATTGGCGAATTGGCGCACAAACGGCAGGATCGCCAGATCCGCCACGCGCCAGCGCGCACCGAATAGTGCCTCCTGCCCCGCAAGCTGCGCGTCAAGATCATAGAGAAACGCCGAGGCTTTTTCCCGCTCGGCGTCGGGATCAAGATCAGGATAGCGCACTGCGTATTTGGTGTGATCGAGGGCGGTTTTGAACGGGCCGTCATTCGTGGCGATCAACTGCCACCCCGCCTCTGGCATATCCAAGAGGCCATGGGGGTCTTGTTGCTTGAGCGCCCAGATCATGATGTCGAGGCTTTCGTCAATCACCGGTTCAGGCACGGATTCGGGCACGGATTCAGGCGCAGGGCTGGGCAGCCGCAAACATGGCACCGTCGCCGAGGGCGAGGTGGCCAGAAACGCCTCGGGCTTGTCGCGCAGGAGGATTTCGCGCAGTTCGACCTGCAGGCCGGATGCCTGAACCGCCAGCCGCGCGCGCATCGCATAGGGGCAGCGCCGAAAGCTCCATAAAATCGGATGATCTGTCATGGCCGGACGCTACCGAGGCCGGGGTGTGAAAGTCAAACGAAACCCCGGTTTTCGCGCGGGATATGGGGGAGATCAGCGGGTTAGCCCCGCTTTGCCGCATACCGATACGGCGCGGGAATGCGGATGCGGTGCAGCGGGGAACGGGCCGGCGGAGAGCGGTTATTCTTGCGCTTTTCGCACGGCAAAGCGCCCAACACGCGAATTGCAGCGGCCAGCGGGGAAAAGATTGAAACGCAGGAGGAATTATCGCTTATTTGGCGGGATATCGATATTGTCTGGCGGGGGTTTCATGCCTAAAAAGGGGGACCTAAGGAGGCCCGCATGGACGAACACCGCTCTCTAACCTCTCGCGCGCATCACCGCATTCGCGAAATGGTGCTGTCGGGGGAATTGGCGCCCGGCGCGCGTATCCAGATCGAGAGCCTGCGCGAAAAACTGGATATGGGCGCCAGTCCGGTGCGTGAGGCGCTGAGCATTCTGTCGTCGGAACAACTGGTTGTGCGCAATGAGCAGCGCGGCTTCTGGGCGCCCAAGATCAGCGCGGCGGATTTCGCGATCCTGTTGGATACGCGGTGCCGCGTTGAGGGGATCGCGCTGGCCGATGCGATTGCCCAAGGCGGGGCGGAATGGGAGGAACGCATCGTGATGCTGCGCCACCGGTTGAATACGCTGGACCGGATCACACGTGCCGATGACTGGGAGGCCGCGCACCGCGAATTTCATGCGGCGCTGATTTCCGCCTGTCCCTCGGGCTATTTGCTGAATTTCTGCGCCCAGCTTTACGATCTGGCAGTGCGCTACCGCAATGTCGCGCGGTTGGTGGCCTATCCCGAGCGGCGGATTGCCGATGAGCACTCGGAACTGGTCGACGCGGCCTTGGCGCGCGACACCTCACGCGCGGTCGGGCTGCTCAATGATCACTACCGCAAGACCGGCGAGTTTCTGTTTAAAGAACTGTCAAAACAAGAAGATAGCGCGGTGAAATAGAGCGGCCGCCCTAATGTGGTGCGGGCGGCCCTGATCGCGGTAAATGCGCGCGGACGCTGGCGCCTTGCGCCGGTCAGGCCGGTGGCAGTACGAAGTCGAACTCCACGCTGCTGAACCCCTCATCCAGCCGGTCCCGCGCTTCGATATCTGCGGGCAAAGCGGCGCGCGTGCCGGGCTGGAATTCCATCACCAAATCTTCGCGCACCCCGAAGACTGCATCCTCATCCAGATAGGGGTCGTCGCTGGGAAAGACCTCGGTCACCAGACTGCGATAGCCCGCGGCCTCGATGATGAAATGCAGATGCGAGGGGCGCCAGGCGTGGCGGCCGGTGGCATTCAGGATGTCGCCTGCAGGGCCATCGGTGGGCACCAGATAGGGCGTCGGGCGGATCGTCGAGACCGCATAGCGCCCGTCGGCGCCGGTCGTCATCGCCATGCGCAGATTATAGTCGGGCTGGGTGGCATCCTGCCCCGAGTAAAGCCCGTTGTCAGCGGTTTGCCAGAGTTCAATCACCGCCCCCTCAATCGGCGCCCCCGCTTGATCGCGGACCACGCCCTGCACCACCACTTGCTGCCCCGCGTTGTCGCCGATCAGATCGCCGCCCACCGGCAGTTGCGGCGCGCCGAGCACATGGAACGGGCCGAGCACCGAGGAACTGGTGCAGTCATCGGGCGAATTGATCATATCGACGAGGGAGCTGAGCCCCAGCACATCCGAGAGCAGCACGAATTCATTGCGCTCGGCGTCCGAAATCTCGCCAGCGCGGGTCAATAGCTCCAGCCCCTTGCGCCATTCGCTATGGGTCAGCCCGACCTCTGTGGCAAAGGCGTGCAGATGTTTGACCAGCGCACCGAGCACCTCTTGCACCCTTGGGTCGGTGTCAGGGCCGGACAGGTTCAAGAGCAGATCGGTGAGGGTTTCAGAGGTGACATTGCGCATGGGTTTTCCTTAGGCAGTCAGAAGTTACGGCAGCAACACCGTGGAAAGGATGGGAAATTCGATCAGCACCAGCAGCACGCAGAGCATCACCGCGGCGAAGGGCAAGGCGCCCATGAACACATCCTTGAGCGAAATCGTGGGGTCACTGATCGTGCTTTTGATCACAAAACACGAGATCCCCAAGGGCGGGGTCAACAGGCCGATCTCGGCGCCGATGACCACGATAATGCCGAACCAGACCAGATTGACGCCCAGCGGCTCGACGATCGGCAGGAACAGCGGCACCACGATCAGGATGATCGAAGCGGTGTCTAACAGGGTGCCGAGAAACAGCATCAGGAGCACCAGCATCACCATCACCGCGGCGAATCCCAGTTGATAGGTTTCCAGAAAATCACCCAGCGCATTGGGCACCCCGGCGATGCCGAGCATGCGGCTGTACATCGAGGCGGCGGTGATCAGGAACAGGATCGCGGCGGTGATATGGCCGGTCTCCAGCAAGGCGTTCCAGAAGCTTTTGAGGTTGATCTTGCCCCGCGCAATCGCCAGCACCAGACCCAGCGCCGCCCCCGCCGCTCCGGCCTCAACGGGCGTCAGCCAGCCGGTATAGATGCCGCCCAGAACCGTGATCACCAACCCGACGAGGGGCAACGACAGCATCAGCAGTTGCGCAGCACTCATCAAATCCTCGGGGGCCTTATTCACCGCGCCTTCATTCACCACGAACCGCGGCCAGAGTCGGGCCATCACCCAGATCGCAAGGATATAGGCGCCCGACAACATGATCCCCGGAATGATCCCCGCAAGGAACATATGGCCGACCGATTGCTCGGCGACGATCGCATAGATGATCAGCATCGCCGAGGGCGGAATGATCATCCCCAGCACCGAAGACCCTGCCACAACGCCAACCGCGAAGCGCTTGTTATAGTTCAGTTTCATCATCTCGGGCACGGCGACTTTGGTAAACACCGAGGCCGAGGCAATCGAGCTGCCGGTCACCGCCGCGAACAGCGCATTGGCGCCGACCGTGGCCATGCCGACACCGCCGGTGATCCTGTAAAACACCGTATTCATCACCCGGTAGACATCCTCGCCCATCCCCGCCTTGGAGACGATCAGCCCCATAAAGGTAAACAGCGGGATGGTGGCAAAGGAATACTGGGTGACGGAATCGCCAACCGCGATTTTCAACAGCGCCAAGGGCAGTTGGAAACTGTCGCGCAGGATCCAGATGGTGACAAACGAGACCATCCCCAAGGCGATGGGGATATAGACCCCGAGGTAGATCATGACGACCATCGCCACGACCGAGATCAGGCCAATCTCGAAGGGGCTCATGCGCCGGACTCCTCAAGGTGCAGATGTTCAGGACGGCGTTTTCCGGTGATCGCCTTGGTGGCAAAAATCGCCGAGGACAGGGTGCTCGAGACCAGAATGGCCAGATGGATCGGCCAATAGGGCGCGGTGAAAATCCCCGGCGTGCCGAAAAACGCGCCGCTGCCCCAAGAGCGCTGCAGCTCGGGCCAGATGGCAAAGGCGATCAGCCCCATAAAGATGCAAGACGCGCTGTCGATGATCCGCGCGATCACCCGCGCGGCGCGGGGCCGATCCATCGCCAGCACCGCCAGAGCGCCATCCGAACGGGTCAGCCGGTTGATGCGGATCACGTCCGGCAGCTGCAGGAACACGATCATCACCATCAGGAATTGCACCATCTCATAGGTGCCGGGGAATGGCGCGTTGAACAGGTTGCGCGAGACCACATCCGAGTTGATCATCACCACCAGCGCCAACACGACCAAAGTGCCGGTCGCATTGAGCGCTTTGGCGATCACCGAGAACACGCGCGACAGCATATTGATGCCGCGCATGATCCCGTCGCTGTCTTGCGGGCCCCGCAAGGATCAGGCCTCGGTCGACCAGTTGCGCGCCGGTGTCTCGCCCGCCGCAATCAGCTTGTTGATATAGGCGTCCAGCATCGCCGAGCCGTTTTTACCCGCGTCATCAAGCCCCTGTGCCCATTCCTGCGCGATATTGGGCATTGCCGCCGCCCAGGAGGCGCGGTCTGCGTCCGACAGATCGGTGATCGTGCCACCAGCCTCGACAAAGGCGGCCTCAGAGACCGAGGCTTGCTCCATCGCGACCTCGGCCATACGGTCGCGGTAGTCGATGGCGACCTCTTGCAGCACTGCCTGCACCTCGGGCGAGAGCGTGGCCCAGAAGTCGGCGTTGACGGTCAGGGATTTGGTGTTCACCGAGCCCAGATTGGCGCGCAGCATATGCGGGGCGACCTCGGCGATGGCGAAAGTATTGGCGGCCTCGGGCCAGAGCATCGCCGCCTCGGTGACACCGGTCTGCACCATATTGTAGAAATCGGTCAGCCCGCCGCGCACGCCCACGGCGCCGTCCAGCCCCTCGAGATAGCGCAGGTTATAGCCCGCCCCCGCGACCCGCAGATCGGCCATATCCGCCAGCGTGTTGATCGGCCGCGTGCTGAACATCTGGTAGCTATCGAGCACCACGCCGGTGGCCAGATAGACCTGATTTTCGCTGGCAAATTCTTCGCGCATATCGGGGAATTCATTGGCGATCTCGTCAATCGCGCGGGCGACAATTGCGGCGTTGCTGGAGATAAAAGGCGTCACCGCGGCAATCGCCTGCGAGGGCAGCTCCGAGGCGTGGAAAATCGTCGTGACGATCCCCATATCGCCAAGCCCCAGCCGCAGCCCTTCCAGCACGCCGCGCGGATTGACGATCGAGCCGCCATAGCTTTCCTGGAAATCAAACACCTCCAGCCCCGCCTCTTCGAGCCGGCGGTTGACCTCGGGCAGGAAGAAATTGCTCAGCTCTACCAGCCACATAGAGCGTTCGGGATAGCCGTCGATGACGGTGGCCATCCGTCCCGCTGCCAAGGCGGGCAGTCCGAAACACGCCAGACCCGCGCTCGCGGCGGTGCTGGCCAGTAAAGTGCGACGATTGAGTTTCATGGTCATGGTCTGGACCTCCCGTTCCAGTCGTTTCTGGGCGAATTACCCCACTCACTTGCGCCCTCCCACGACGCCCCTCCCCGTCACATGATCCTGCACGCCTCCTCAAACGGCAGGCGGGGAAGTTTCGGAAAAATCGCCGTTTCATCGGCATATCCGAGGTTCAATAGAAAATTCGACCGCAGCGTGGTGCCGCTGAACAATTCGCGGTCCACCGCAGCATTGTCAAAGCCCGACATCGGCCCGCAATCGAGCCCCATCGCCCGCGCCGCGATCATCATATAGCCGCCCTGCAGGGTGGCATTGCGCGCGGCGGTCTCGCGGATATAGGCGGATTTGCCGCGAAACAGCGGTTTGCGGTCTTCATGCGGAAACAAGACATCGAGGCGCTCCCAGAACGCCAAATCCTCGGCAATCACCACCGTCACCGGCGCGCTGAGCATCTTGGCGACATTCTTGGGTTTGAGCGCGGGGGTCAATTTGGCCTTGCCCTCGGGCGAGGTGATGAAAAAGAACCGCGCGGGCGAGCAATTCATGCTGGTCGCGCCCATCTTGGTGATCTCGTAAAGGCGGCGCAACTGCGCCTCGCTGACCGGCCGGTCCTGCCATGCGTAATGCGAGCGCGCTTTGGTCAGGATCAGATCAATCGCATCTTCATCCAGATGCGGTATCCGCGCGCGCAACTCGCGGATTTCCGCCTGCGCGGCCTCGCGCGGATCCGCCTCGGGGCATGGTTTCGGGGCCGAGGCATTCATGCGGTCACGGCCTTTTCGCGCGCCAATGCAGCCTCGGAGACCACCGGATTGCGGCAGGTTCCGATGCCCTCGATCTCGACCTCGATCACATCGCCGTCTTTCATCCAGACCTGCGGCCTGCGCGCATGGCCAACGCCGGGCGGGGTGCCGAAAGCGATCATATCGCCGGGCTCTAACGTCATGATTTCAGAGACAATCGCAATCGTGCGCGCCGCCGGAAAGATCATATCCGAGGTGTTGCTGTCCTGCATGATCCGCCCGTTCAAACGCGTGCGAATGGCCAGCCCGCTGGCGCCCGCGGGCAGCTCATCGGGGGTCACCACAATCGGACCCAATGCGCCAGTGCCGTCGAAATTCTTGCCCGCGGTCCATTGATGGGTCTTGCGCTGGTAGTCGCGGATCGAGCCGTCGTTAAAGGTGGTGTAGCCAAAAACATGATCCAGCGCGTCAGCCTCGGCGATATGGCGCCCGCCCTTGCCGATGATGATCATCAATTCGGTTTCATAGTCGAATGTCTCGGAGGCCTCGGGCAGCACCATCGGCGCCTGTGCAGGCACCATCGAGGTGGCGGCGCGCAGGAACATCGCCGGATAATCGGGTACATCATAGCCGCCTTCGCGGGCATGTTCGGCGTAGTTCAGGCCAAGGCAGACAATCTTGCCGGGCCGCGCGATGGGCAGCGACGGCGTCACATCCGTGACTGCCACGCTGGCCGCATTCGCCGCCGGTTCCGGCAGCGCACCGCCTTTGGCAACGCTCTGGATCAGCGCCGTCAGATCCCCTGCCCCGTCTTGCACCAGCGTGGCGCGCTCTCCGGTCACGGCAAAGACCGAGGGCGTCGTCGCGCCTGCAAGGGTTCCGGTCAGCAGCTTCATGGCAGTCTCTCCTTCATGCGTCTTCTTTTGTTACGCCGAAGAAAAACGAGTTGTCAACTTAAAGTCGATTTTTTATGTTGATCACGAAATTTGAGGTGCGCAACATGGTCCGAGACACATCCTTTGCCGGTTTTCTGAGAAATCTCGTCGGGCCGAATGTGGTGCCGCGGCTCTGGGGGGATACGCTCAATTCCGCGCAGAATGATCCGATAAAGCTGAGCCACACGCTGCTGACCGCGCGCGGTCAGGCCTCGGGCGTGGCGATCGCCGACCGGGTGTTGACGCTGATCGAAACCGCCGATGCCGAGGGGTTACAGCGCTATCTCGCAGCGCTGCGCGATGAATTCGAGGTTGATCTGGGCGCGGTTCTGCAAGCCGCCACAAGTGCCAAAGACCCCGAGGCGGGCACCGCCGCGCTGATTGCCCTGCAACAGGCTGCCGAGCCGCCCCGGCAAGAGCTGTTTCGCCGCCTCAACGCCGCGCCGCGGGGCACCGAGCGGCTGGTGGCGTTTCGCTGCAATCTGCTGGCGGCGCTGCGCGAGGACGCCTCGCTGGCGCCGATTGATGCGGACCTACGGCATCTGTTGCGAAGTTGGTTCAACCGCGGGTTTCTGGTGCCCGCGCGCATCGACTGGCACAGCCCCGCCGATCTGCTGGAGAAAATCATCGCCTATGAGGCGGTGCATAGGATCGATACATGGGAGGATCTGCGCGCGCGGCTGGTGCCTGCCGACCGGCGCTGTTTTGCGTTTTTCCATCCCGCCCTGCCCGGCGAGCCGCTGATTTTCGTCGAAGTGGCGCTGACCCGCGGGCTGGTCGGCGCCATCGACACGATCCTCTCCGCGCCGCGCGACACCCTGCAGGCCGAGGATGCCGATACGGCGATTTTCTACTCGATCTCGAATTGTCAGGCGGGGCTGGCGGGGATTTCCTTTGGCGCCTTCCTGATCAAACAGGTCGCCTCGGACCTCAAAGCCGACCTGCCCAATCTCAAGCGTTTCGCCACCCTCTCGCCGATGCCCGGCTTTGCCCGCTGGACCCAAAAGCAGGGGATCGCGCCCGAGTATCTGGCCGAGGGGCACGAGGCCCTGCCCATCGCCGCAGCCGCCTATCTGGCCGAGGCCAAGGACGGCGCCAACCGTCCGCTCGATCCGGTGGCGCGGTTTCATCTGGGCAATGGCGCCGAGCTGCACCGGATTAACCCCGGCGGCGACCTCTCGGCCAAGGGGCGCGCGCAAAGCCACGGGGTGATGGTGAATTACCTTTACGAACTCGAGCAAGTCGAATCCCGTCACGAAGCCTTTTCCGCCAGCGGCGAGATCACCCTCTCGCGCCATGTGCGCGCCTTGGTCAACCGCCCCCGGATCTGGGACACCGCAGACAGCACGCAAGGACGCAAAGATGCCAAGCAACCCGATTCATGAGACATTCCTAAACGGTCAGCCCGCAAAGGCGCCGTTTCTGGAAACGCCTGACGGGCGGCAGATGTCCTATGCGCAATTGCGGCAAGAGGTCGCGCAGACCGCCGCCGCCCTGCAATCCGAGGGCGTGACGCCGGGGGACCGCGTGCTTTGCCAGATCGCGAAATCGCCCGAGGCGCTGGTGCTCTATCTGGCGACGGTCGCTGCAGGTGGCGTGTTTGTGCCGCTCAACACCGCCTATACGCCCGCGGAACTGGCCTATTTCATCGAGGATGCGGCGCCTGCGCTGTTGATTATCGACGCCAGCACCGAGGCGGCACGCGCCGTTGCCGAAGTGCAGAACCTGCGCTGTGTCACGCCCGAGGCGCTGAAGGCGGCGCAAGTGTCCCCCTTGGCGGCACCCGTGCCGCGCGCGCCGGATGATCTGGCGGCGATCCTCTATACCTCGGGCACCACGGGCCGCTCGAAAGGTGCGATGCTCAGCCATGACAATCTGATCTCCAACGCCAAAGCGCTATGTGATCACTGGCAGTTCACCGCTTCGGATGTGCTGTTGCATGCGCTGCCGGTGTTCCACACCCACGGGCTGTTTGTCGCCACCAATACCCTGCTCCTCTCCGGCGCGCGGATGATCTTTCATGGTGCCTTCGACATCGACCAGATCGCCGAAGACTTGCGCCGCGCCAGCGTGATTATGGGGGTACCGACCTTCTACAGCCGGATGCTGGCCGATCCGCGCTTCACCCGTGAGAGCATGGCGCATATGCGGCTGGTGATCTCGGGCTCGGCACCGTTGTTGGCCGATACGCATGCCGCATTCGAGGCGCGCACCGGCCATGCGATCCTCGAGCGCTACGGCATGACCGAGACCAATATGATCACCTCGAACCCTTATCTCGGCCCTCGCCGCGCGGGCACCGTGGGCCAGCCGCTGCAAGGGGTCTCGGTGCGCCTCGCCACGCCCGACGCGCAGGGCATCGGCGGGATCGAGGTGCGCGGGCCGAATGTCACCCGAGGCTATTGGCAGAATGCCGAGAAAACCGCCGAGAGCTTCACCGCTGATGGTTGGTTCATCACCGGCGATCTGGGGCAATTTGATGAGGGTGGCTATCTGTCGATTGTCGGGCGCGAGAAGGATCTGGTGATCTCGGGCGGGTTCAACATCTATCCCAAGGAGATCGAGAGCCTGATCGACGCCCTGCCCGAGGTGGAGGAAAGCGCGGTGTTTGGCGTCGCGCATGGGGATCTGGGCGAGGTGGTGGCGGCGGCGATTGTGCTGCGCGCGGGCGCGCATCTGGACGCCGAGGCGGTGCTGGCGGCGCTCGGCCCTGAACTTGCGCGGTTCAAACTGCCGCGGGAGTTGCGGTTCGTTAACCAGTTGCCGCGCAACGCCATGGGCAAGGTGCAAAAGGCCGAATTACGCAAGACATTCGAGGGAGAGACGCCATGAATTGGGACGAATACGGAACCGCCTGCCGCGCGCGCGGCTGCCTCGCGCTGGAGGTTTTCGCCTGTATCACCAGCCCCGCCAAGGAGGGCCCGCCCGCGCCCGAGCTACTGGCCGCGCATCTGGCCTATCAAAAAGACCTTGAGGCGCGCGGGGTGCTGTTTCTTGCGGGTCCCTTGTCTGATCCGAGCGGCGCGCAAATGTCCGGCGCGGGGCTGATCATCTATAGAGCCGCCGATATCGCAAAGGCGCGGCAACTGGCCGAGGCGGACCCGATGCATGCCAGCGGCCAGCGCAGGTTCACCCTGCAGGCATGGCGTTTGAACGAGGGCGCGCCGATCCAGGGCCTGCGGCTCTCCGAGCGGAGTTTCGACCGTCTTTGAGCATGCCGCCATAGGCACGCCCTGCCGCCCCCTGCGCCGCGCCGCCGGTTGCGCGCAGGTTGGCCTTAATGAGCCAGTTGCACGCGCAATGTCGCCAGCATGTCGCGCAGTGCCACTTCGACCTGTGGGCGGATTTGCACGAACCGCTGGGTCGGCACCGGCACCGAGATCGCGTAAATCTCGCCGTGGCGGTCGCGCAGCGCCCCGCCCAGCGCCGATATCCCCTCGGTATGCTCATCACTATCGCAGGCCAGACCGGTCTCGCGCACCTCGGCCAGCAGAGCCGCAAAGGCCGGCCAATCGCCCGCGTGATGCCAGCGCTGCCATTCATCCTCGACCATCTGCCGCGCCAGATCCTCGGGTAGCAGCGAGAGCGCCGAGCGCCCGTTGGCGGTGGTGGTCAGCGGAAAGGCATCGCCCACCGAGGAGATCGTGCGCAAACGGTGCATGCCGGGCACCTGATCGAGAAAGATCATCGCCGCGCCGCGCAGAACCGACAGATCCGCGGTTTCGCCCAGCAGCCGCGACAGTTCCGAGAGATGCAGGCGGCATTCCTCGACCACATTATAGCGCGTCGCTTCGGAGAGCGCGGTGATCTCGGGGCCGAGGCGGATACTGCCGCCGGAACTCGAGGCGATGACCAGACGCTCGGCCTGTAGCGCGCCGACGATTCGCTGCACCGTAGAGCGGGGCAATTCCACCCGTTCGGCAATCTGTCCGAGCGACAGCCCATCGGTATCGTCGCGCAAAACCCGGAGAATCGCGGCCGCGCGGGCGATAACCTGAATGCCGGAGCGGGCGGTTCCTTGGTCGTTCATCGGCTAACCCCTTATAAGTGTCTCACAAGGCAATACAGTGAGCGGCAATCACTTTGCAATACGATACAAATGGCAGAATCTGTATTGACCACTATGCGGTGCATCCGTATCGTATCATGAACTGGGAGGGGCGCAACTGCACTGCCCACGCCACCCGACATTCGAGGAGGAAATTGTCATGGTGAAAGTTCGCGGGATCGAGTTCGAGGGTAATCTCGACAACAGCATGGGGCTGGAGTTCTATAACCTCAGCCACCGCTTCGGGTTTCAAAACCCCAATTGGCCGTATTTCGAGGATACCAAAATCGAGCGTATCCACTATATGGCGAAATCCGGTGTGCTCTCGCAGCGCATCACCACCACGATGCATGCGACCACCCATATCGACGCGCCCGCCCATGTGGTGCAGGGCACGCCGTTTATCGACGAGGTGCCGCTGCCGCATTTCTTTGGCTCGGGCATTGTCGTGTCGCTGCCGAAAAAGAAATGGGAGCCGATCACCGCCGAGGATCTGGAGAAAGCCTGCGGCCATGTGATCCGCAAGGGCGATGTGCTGATCATCAACACCGGCTGGCACCATCAATATGAAGACGGCGATTACTTTGCCTATTGCCCCGGGTTCGTGAAATCGGCGGGGGAATGGATGGTCGAGAAAGGCGTCAAGGTTGTCGGCCATGACACCCAGGCCAATGACCACCCGCTGGCCACCGCCATCGGCCCCCAGCGCAACGGTCCGCTGCTGCCGCATCTGGCCGAAGAATACAAAGAATGGTCCGGCGGCATCGATTGGAAAGATGCGTTTCCTGAATGGGAGCCGGTGCATAACGTGTTGTTTAAAAACGGCATTATGGGCATCGAAAATGTCGGTGGTGATCTGGATGCGGTGACCGGCAAACGCTGCACCTTTGCCTTCTTCCCGTGGAATTGGGACCGCGGCGACGGCTGTATCGTGCGGCTGGTGGCGATGATCGACAAGAGCCAGAACTTCCGCATCGAGGCGGGCGAGGAAATCTGAGGCATGTCGGATCGGGCTTTGCCCGATCCGACCGGGGGGGGGGGGGGGGGGGGGGGGGGGGGGGGGGGGGGGGGGGGGGGGGGGGGGGGGGGGGGGGGGGGGGGGGGGGGGGGGGGGGGGGGGGGGGGGGGGGGGGGGGGCGCGGGGGGGGG
>NZ_QDKM01000009.1 GCF_003076755.1 Pararhodobacter oceanensis | reverse complement strand
TTTGCCTACCTCAAGGCCACACTCGAGGCCATCGCCGCAGGCCATCCAACCCGCCGCATCGACGACCTGCTCCCATGGAACTTCAGCCCGTCAAGCTGATCCTGAGTGCCCTGTAGGCACCGCTTACGGATATCCGCTTCCTCGGCCTGTTCGAGGCTGCGCACATAGCCCATGCCGGCGTTGTTGATCAGCACATCAATGCGCCCTTGTTCTGCGATGACGGTATCGACCGCGCGAGTGACCGAGGCGCTGTCCTGCACATCAAGCTGCAGCACGGTGAGCGAGACCCCCGCCGCCTGTGCCGCCGCATCAAGGGCGCCGCGTTTTTGCGTGTTGCGCATGGTGGCATAGACGATGTGTCCGGCCTGTGCCGCCTGAACCGCGGTGGCGACGCCCAGTCCGGTGGAGGTGCCGGTGATGAGGATGATTTTCGGCATGTTCGATCCTTATGATCAGTGGTTTGCAATCGACAGCCAGACCCGTTCAAAGGTCTGTTCGATCAAGGGTTCGGGGGTGGTTTGGCCAGAGAGGACGGCGCTGCGCGCAAGCTGCATGGCGGGCGCCACCAGCAAGAGCGAGAGCAGGCTGGCATCCAGATCGGCCAGCGTGCCGTCATCCACCCCGCGTTTGAGCAGCGCGGCAATGTCAGCGGCATATCGGTCGGTGATCGCCTGTTGCTCGGGCAGCAGGATATTCGCCGCATTGGCGTATTCGAGGAACAGAAAGTCCTTCGGGCGGGCGCGCACAAAGCGGAACATGGCAAGCCACATCTCGCGCACGAGGCGGGTGCTGTCGGTCTCCGAATGGTGCTTGGTGATGCAGTCGTGGAACTCTGCCTTGATCTCCATATAGACCTGCCGGAGCATGTCGTCCTTGCTCTCGAAATGGACATAGACCGTGCCCGCCGAGACCTGTGCCCGCTGGACAACGCCCGCGACATTGACCGCCGCAAGGCCGTTCTCGACCACTTCGGCAACCAATGCGTCGCGAATTTTCGCTCTGGTTTTCGCCTTGCTGAGTCGCGCCATGGATCACCCTCCTGTCTGAGAATGGGTAGTTATGATAATGAATATTCATTATCAATAGGGGATGAGGATTTTTCTTGGCGTGGGTCTTTGGAACCGCCGAAATGAAATGCCAGCGTGACACATCGCGCGAGGTGGCTGCGCGATTGGATGTGGGGGAGGGTAGTTCCCGAGGCTGTCGGCAAGCTAGGTGCCGCCACGCGCAAGCGCGGCCAAGAAAACCAATAATCCCGAGGGAAAGCGGCTCTTGACGGGGGCTGGCATGATGGCGGCATGGAGGATCGTGCTGTTTGCCCATTCCTCACCGCGGGCTGGTGCTGCCTTCGCCCGCGGCCCAGAAGTTGCGATCAGTGCAGGGTATGGCTGACAGTTTCTTCGTCGGGGTCGATGATCGGATCGAGCACCAGAACCAGCCGTGTCTCGCCGCTGCCTTCGATCGGCGGCGAGCGGTGGCGCAGGTTGAGCTCCGGCGTCACCGGCCAGCGGGTTCCGCGCAGCATGATCGGCGCGCCCCTTGGCACAGTCGAGATGCGGTCGGGGTCGCGGCCTTCATTGGCGATGCCATATTGGGTGCCGGTGCCGCGATAGGTGCAGACCAGCCGCGCGGTGACCGCGTCGATATGGAATTTGCGACAGGCGTTGCCGCGCACCACATCAAGACGCAGGCGCAGGTAATCGACACGCATGATCTCGGCAAAGATCGCCGCCAGCGCCGAAATATCATCGACCAGCAGATCGCGCGCCGGACCCTTGGGCGTGCCGCAGGCGCCGGTGATCTCCTGCAACGCCTCGCTGACCCTCACCACCGGCAGGACCATCCGCGCTTTGGGCAGGTGATCGGGCGCGAGATCGTCGATCCAGCGGTTGAAACTGGGCAGCGGCTGGCGCTCCCAGATCGCACCGGCGCAATCGGCGCGGCGGATCAGCGAAAGGGCTTCGGGCGTGGCAACCCGATGGACCCCGTGTTCGGCAAGCGCATCGGTCGCCGGAACCGAGGTGGCGTGGATAAATGTCATGATGATCCTTTCGAAAGCCGGTAGCGCAGGGTTTGCCGCGCTACGGTGGAGGGCCTCAGGGTTGGTAGGGCAGCGAGGAATGATGCAGCACGATGCGCAGCACATCCTGCGCGTCCTTTTGGTAGCCGAAACTCTTGTCGACCTTGGTCACGGCGCCAGAGCGATCGGTGAGGATGATCCAGCCCATCCACATGGCGATATCGCCCGCGATGAGTTCCGCCGAGGTCACGCTATCGACCGCGCGCCATCCGCGGATCGCGAAGCCGGTATCAAGGGGATACTCGGCGGAATGCCCGCAGAAATAGGCGAGTGCTCCGGCTTTGGTCGGGCGAAAGCTCTGGGCGCCGCTGGCCATCGTGGGTTTGAACATCACCGGCCCCAGATCATAGCCGTAGTTCGCCTCCAGATGGCGCAGCGCGGCGGTGCGGGCTGCCTCGAGCCCGCGCGCTTCATAGGCCTTGGAAATCGCCACTTTCTGCGCGCCCCACACCATGCGGGCGGCCAAGAGGTCTTGCGATGTGATCATTGTCACCCTTCCGGTTGCGGGCTGGAAAACGCGCTGGCTCAGCCGCTCCAGCGCGGGAAGGGATCGGGCAGGGATACCCATGCGTCGGGCGCGAATTCCGCGGTGTCCACCAAGGCGCCATTCAGCAGCGCGCAGATCACCTCGCGCTCGAGCCCGGCGCCGATGAAGACGATCTCCTGCCGCCGGTCGCCCCAAGGTTCGACCCAGTTGCGGGCGATTTCGGCCTGCGCCTCGGGATGGGTTGGCAGCCGGTCTTGCGGCACCGAGGCCCACCAGCGCCCCAGCGGCGTTACCGAAGACATCGAACCCGCGAGGCTGAATTCGGCGGCCCAATCCGGGCGGGTTGCGATCCAGAAATGCCCTTTGGCGCGGATCGTGCCCGGTAGCGGGCCGTTCAACACATCATGCAGCTTGGCCGGATCAAAGGGCGCGCGGGCGTGATAGACGAAAGAGGTGATGCCGTATTCCTCGTCTTCGGGCACATGGTTGGCAAAACCATAGAGCTCCTTGGCCCACATCGGATGCTCATGCGCGGTGTCGAAATCGAACAGGCCGGTATCGAGGATGCTCTCGGGCGGCACATCGGAGTGATCGGTTTCGATGATCTTGGCATCGGCGTTCAGGCTGCGGATGATCTTGCGGGCGGAGGCGCTGCGCTCGGGCCCCGCATCCGAGACCTTGTTGAGGATCACCACATCGGCAAATTCGATCTGTTCGGTCAACAGGCTGACGAGGCTGCGATCGTCCTGATCGCCGAGGGATTCGCCGCGGTCGGTGAGGAAATCATGGCTGGCGTAATCCTGTAGCAGGTTTACCGCATCCACGACTGTCACCATCGTGTCGAGCCGCGCCACATCCGACAGGCTCTGGCCGTGTTCGTCGCGAAAATCAAAGGTTGCGGCCACCGGCAGGGGCTCGGAAATACCCGTGCTTTCGATCAGCAGATAGTCAAACCGGCCTTCCTCCGAGAGTTGCCGCACCTCTTGCAACAGGTCGTCGCGCAGCGTGCAGCAGATGCAGCCGTTGGACATTTCGACCAGTTTTTCCTCGGAGCGCGACAATTCGGTGCCCTCGCGCACGAGGTCGGCGTCGATATTCACCTCGGACATATCGTTGACGATGACCGCGACGCGCCGCCCCTCGCGGTTGTTGAGCACGCGGTTGAGAAGCGTGGTTTTGCCCGCGCCGAGGAAACCGGAAAGGACGGTGACGGGCAGGCGGGTATCGATAGCTGACATGGCTGGTTCCTTGTGGTTGTCAGTGTGTCGGGATGGTTTTGGCGGTGCGCGGGCGATGGCCTGCGCAGGTGGCACGCGCGCGCAGGCCGGTTGCCATTGCCTCGCGGCGTTGGGCGTATAAGGCCAATGCGGCGGCTGTGGATCAGAATGGATATTCGCTGGTATCGGCCATCATGCCACCCTGCAGCGCCTGCGGTTCTGGCGTGGTCTCGGGCCGCATCAACAGCAGTTTGAGGCTCTCGTTCAGCTCCGCCTCGTCAAAGCCGCGGGCAATGACCACGACGCGGCTGGTGGTGTCCGCGCCGGTCCATGATTTCAGCGGCACGGGGGCGTCGAAAATATGCTGCACCCCGTGAAAGACAAAGGGATACTGCAGCCCCTCGACATGCAGGATGCCTTTCATCCGCAGGATGTCCGGCCCCCTGAGCGCGACCAGCCCATCCAGCCAGGCATCAAAGATATTGACCGGAATCGGGTCGCTCACCTCGATGGAGGCCGAGCTGATCTGGTGGTCATGGCGGGGGTTCGTGGCTGGCGGTGACGGGGTGAAACCCAGCGGTGCCGAGGGTTTGGCGAGAATGCCCGAAAGCCCGGCCAGAGGGTCGGATTTGGCCACTTGCGCCACCTCTGGCACCTCTGCCGCGGGTTTGGTCGATATCCCCAGCCAGTGGACCACATGCGCCGATGTCACATCCCCGCGCATCGCGGTCAGGCCGAACAGCATGCCCGGCGGCACCTTTCCGTGGGCGGCATGGACGCGTTTTGCCGAGGCGTTGATCTTGCTTAACCGTGTCTCAAAGCGGCGCAGGTCAAAGG
Organism: Pararhodobacter oceanensis; assembly: GCF_003076755.1. Lineage (GTDB taxonomy): Bacteria > Pseudomonadota > Alphaproteobacteria > Rhodobacterales > Rhodobacteraceae > Pararhodobacter > Pararhodobacter oceanensis. The sequence goes on along the minus strand of NZ_QDKM01000009.1, from coordinate 100,497 downwards.
GATCGACGAGATCGGTTTTCGTGAGGATCAGCAGATCCGCGATCGCCGCCTGATGCACCGCCTCGAATTGCCGGTCGAGGGTTGTCATCCCCGTCGCCGCATCCGCCAGCGTCACCACACCATCCAGCCGGAAGGCGCGCGCGATCTGGTGGTCGGTCACCAGCGTATGGACGATCGGCCCCGGATCGGCGATGCCGCTGGTTTCGATCACCACCCTGTCGAAACCGACCTCTCCGGCATCGCGCTTGGCCTGCAAGCCGGTCAGGGTCTTGGCCAGATCCCCGAGGATCGCGCAGCAAAGACAGCCCGATTGCAGCAACACGGTTTCCTCGGTCGCCGTCTCGATCAGGTCGTGATCAAGCGCCACATCGCCGAATTCATTCATGATCACGGCAATCCGTCCGGCCTCGGGGTCGCGGATCAGGTGGTTCAGCAGCGTTGTCTTTCCTGCCCCGAGAAAGCCGGTCAGCAAAGTGACCGGAACGCGTTTGTCCTCCAGTGCCATTTTCGGTTTGCCTTTTCGCTGTGGATTTGGTTTTAACCGGGATGTGTTATGATATAATATTACTATAGGCAAGAGCCGCGAAAGGACCGAGATGTCAAAATTGCAATTCCACACCCGACAGTCGGTCGAGCAGGTCGAGGAAGGCACTGATCTGGCGCCGAAATTCGGCGCAGACGGGGTGTTGCCCTGTATCACAACCGACGCCGCGACCGGTGAGGTGCTGATGCTTGGCTGGATGAATGCCGAAGCCTTTCGGCTGACCATCGAGACCGGTGAGGCGCATTACTTCAGCCGCGCGCGCGGGGTGCTATGGCACAAGGGCGCAACCTCGGGTCTGGTGCAGAAACTGGTCGAGGCGCGTATCGACGACGATCAGGATGCGCTCTGGCTGCGGGTCGATGTCACCGGCTCGGGCGCCTCCTGCCATGTCGGCTACCGCTCGTGCTTTTATCGGGCGGTGCCCCATGGCGCCGAGGCAGGCGCGCCGCTGGTCTATGTCGAGGATCACAAGACATTCGATCCCGTGGCGGTTTATGGCGATGCGCCGAACCCGACGCAGCTATGACCTCACAGGATGAAGCACCTGCGCTGGGCCATCCTGCCAGTGGGCTGATCACCGATGGCGCGATTTCGGTGCAGGTGCTTGCGCTCAACGGGCGCGATTGATCAGGTGCGGGACCGGCGGCGGGGGTGCGCGCCGGTCAGAAGCCCTGACGGGTCAACTCTCCGGTGATCCGGTCCCGTGTATCCTTATCGCGGATCGGGAAGGCGGCGAAATACTGGGCCACCGAGGCGTCCGGCTTGCGGCGCAACACATCCTCGCGCCAGCGGCTGGCCTGTTGCTGGCGGCCATCCAGCCCGTTGGCCGCGGCGGCGATCATCGAGATCAGGTAATGCGCGCCCGGCGTCGAGGCCGCGCGGTCGGCCAGTCGCGCGGCGGCAGCGGTGTCGCCGGTCTGGATCAGCGCCTGCGCCCGCACCCCGCGAATGCCATAGAGCAGCGGATCGAGCGGGCTGAGACCGAGCGCGGCATCAAGCCCGGTATCGACCTTCGGGATATCGCCGATCATCAGCGCGGTGAAAGCGCTGGCATAGAAACCCTGCGCATAGTTCGGATTGAGCTCGATCGCGCGTTCGAACCAACCGGCGGCGATCTCGGGCTGATCGGCAAGCCAATAGGACCGGCCCATCGTGTAATGGGTGAAGGGATCAAGCGGATCGAGTTCCAGACCGCGCTCGGCATGGGTTCTTGCCGCCATCGCCGATGCCCCGCTATCCGGCCCGAGATGCAGGAAAGCGTCGATAAAGCGGGTGAACGAGAGACCGGCATGGGCGCGGGCAAACTGAGGGTCGAGCCTGATTGCGCCGTGGAAATGCCCTTTGGCCAGCTGGTTGGCCTCGGGTGTGAACCGGTAAAGCTGGCTCAGCCCGAGATGGAAGGTCTTCCACGCATCCAGCCTCTCGGCGCCGGAATGGATCGCAAGGCGCACCTCGTTTTGCGGCACATGCAGGTCGAGCGCGGTGACAACATGGGTGGTGATCCGCTGGCGCAGGTCTTCGATCCCCTCTATCGGGGCGGTCAGCCGGTCGCCCCAGATCACCTCGCCCCGGACTGCATCGACCAATTCGATGGCCACGGCAACGGCGCCGGACAATCCTTCGATCACCCCCGAGAGAACATAGCCCGCCCCCAGCGCGGTGCCGACCAGTTCCGGCTCATTCTGACTCTGGCGAAAGCGGAAGGACGAGCCGCGGGCGATCACCGCCAGCCAGCGCAGACGCGAGAGTGCCTGAATGATTTCATGGGGGATCGCCTCGGCAAGGATTGCCAGATCGGGCGCCGCGCCAAGGGGCCGGAAGGGCAGGACCGCCACCGAAGGGCGTGACAGCTCGCCCTTATCCGCTGCGGGTGAGGGCTGGATGGGCTGCGCGGGGGCAGTCTCGGTCACCTCGGCGACAAAGCGAAAGCCTTTGCCATGGATGGTGCGGATGAGAGCCTGATTGCGTCCGTCATCGCCGAGGGCCTGACGGGCCGAGCGGATCCTGCTGGAAATGCTGGCATCCGAGACAATGCGGTCGGGCCAGATGGTATTTGCGATCTCGTCCTTGCTGACCATACGGGACCGGTGCCGCACCAGATGGATGATCAACTCCAGCACCTGCGGCTCGGCGTGGACGGTCTCGCCCCTCAGGGCGAGTTCGAACCCCTTCGGGTCCAGCCGATAATCACCGAATTGCCAAGCCATATGCGAAGATACTGCGTTTTTGCGTATTTCTACAGGAATTCTTCAGGGCGGCTTCAAGCACAGGGCCATTGGTGGTTGCAGGATGCGGTGCAGCCCCCAAAGAATAATCGCGCCGATCCAACCCATAGCAGCAAAGGAGACCACCATGACCGCAGAGACGATTCGCCGGACGCAGGGACGCGGGCGGCTGTTCAACTCGATCCTCGACACCGTGGGCGATACGCCGGTGATCCGGATCAACAACCTCGCGCCCGAGGGTGTGCGGCTTTACGTCAAGGCGGAGTTCTTCAATCCGGCGGCCTCGGTCAAGGACCGGCTGGCGCTGAACATCATCGAGGCGGCGGAACGCGCCGGCACCCTCAAACCCGGCCAGACCGTGGTCGAGGCGACCAGCGGCAATACCGGCATCGGCTTGGCCATGGTCTGCGCGCAAAAGGGCTATCCGCTGGTGGTCACCATGGCCGATAGTTTCTCGGTCGAGCGGCGGCGCTTGATGCGGATGCTGGGGGCGAAAGTGGTGCTGACGCCGCGCGCCGAAAAGGGCATGGGCATGTATAAGAAAGCGGTGGAGCTGGCCGAAAAACACGGCTGGTTCCTTGCCCGCCAGTTCGAGACCAGCGCCAATGCCGATATCCACGAAGCCACGACCGCGCGCGAGATCATCAATGATTTCGCCGGTGACAGACTGGACTATGTGGTCACCGGATTTGGCACCGGCGGCACCGTCGCGGGGCTGGCCCGTGTGCTGCGCAAGGAACGCCCCGAGACCAAGATCGTGCTGAGCGAGCCGGAAAACGCCGCGCTGATTGCCAGCGGTGTTGCGCAGAAGCGCGGCGCAGAGGGTGCGCCCGCCGCCAGTCACCCGGCCTTCGAGCCGCATCCGATCCAAGGCTGGACGCCTGATTTCATCCCGCTGGTGTTGCAAGAGGTGCTGGATAGCGGCGGTTATGACGGGCTGCGTCCGGTCGCGGGTGCCGAGGGCATTGCCTGGGCCCAAAAGCTGGCCGCCCGCGAGGGGATACTGACCGGCATCTCGGGCGGCTCCAGTTTTGCCATTGCCATGCAGATTGCAGAGCGGGCAGAGGCGGGGGCGGTGATCCTCGCGATGTTGCCCGACACCGGCGAGCGCTATCTGTCGACGCCGCTCTTCGCCGATATCCCCGAGGAGATGGACGACGAAGAGCGCGCGCTGTCGGAGTCGACCCCCGGTTACCGGATGGCCGCCGAGTGATCGGTCAGGCCGGACGGGGCGCATAGCCTCGCTGGCCTGCCGTCTTGGCGCGCCGTATCGGCCTGTCCTTGGGGCACACCCAAGGGCCGCGGCCCGCCCTGATTGGGCAGGCCGCAATCCAACCGAAAGGAGGCCGCAGCATGGCCCCAGATACCCAGCCCCCAGATACCCAGCCCCGCGACAACCAGACCCTTGATCCGGCCAATTGGGACGAGATGCGCCGTCTCGCGCAGGGGATGGTGGAGGGTGCCATTGCCCGCCTGCAGGGGCTGGGTGATGGTCCGGTCTGGCAACCGATGCCCGAGGCGGTCAAGGCCGATTTCACCGGTCCGCCGCCCCAATCCCCCGCCGCGCTGGACAGGGTCTATGCCGATGTCACGCAAAACCTCTATCCCTATGCGATGGGCAATATTCATCCGCGTTTCTGGGCGTGGTATATGGGGTCGGGCTGTCTGACCGGCGCGCTGGCGGATTTCCTTGCAGCGATTGACGGCTCGAACCTCGGTGGCGGCAATACCGGCGCCAATCTGGTGGACCGGCAGGTCACCGACTGGCTGCGGCAGATGACCGGCTTCCCCGAGGGGGCCAGCGGCGCGCTGGTCAGCGGCGGGTCGATGGCCAATATCGTCGGGCTTATGGCCGCGCGCAATGCCAAGGCGGGGCTTGATCTGCATCACCATAGCGTTGCCGAGATCGCCGCGCCGCTGCGTTTCTATGCCTCGGATCAAGTGCATGCCTGCCATATGAAAGCGATGAACCTGCTGGGGCTTGGCGGCAAGGCGCTGGTCCGCGTGGCCACGGATCAGAACTATCGAATGGATATCACTGCATTGCGCGCCGCCATCCGCGCCGACCGCGCCGCGGGGCGGACCCCCGCCTGTGTCATCGCGACGGCAGGCACCACCAACACCGGCGCGATCGACCCTTTGCCCGCGATTGCCGATCTGTGCCGCGCCGAAGACCTCTGGCTGCATGTCGATGGCTGTATCGGGGCGATGTTCGCGATTGCGCCGGAAAACCGCCATCTGGTGGCGGGGATGGAGCGCGCGAATTCGCTGGCGCTTGATCTGCACAAGGGGTTGCATGCGCCCTTTGACGTGGGCTGCGCGTTGCTGCGCGACCGCAGGATCCATCGGGCGACCTTTGCCGAAGAGGCGGAATACCTGCAGGTGGCCACCCGCGGGCTTGCGGCGGCAGAGTTCCTGCATGACTACGGGCTCGAGACCACCCGCGGCTTCAGGGCGCTGAAAATCTGGATGATGCTGCGCCATCACGGGGTTGCGGCCTTCGGGCGTATTCTCGACCAGACCATCGCTCAGGCCCGCCATCTGACCGCGAGGATCGAGGCCGAACCGGCGTTGCAACTGATGGCGCCGACCGCGACCACCGTGGTCTGTTTTCGCCACGCGCCCGCTGGCATGAATGACGCCGCGCTGCGCGCCCATAACACCGAGATCATGCTGCGCCTTCAGGAAAGCGGTGTCGCGGTGATCACCGATACGACGATCCGTGGCCGCCACTGCCTGCGCGCGGCGATCTGCAACCACCGCACCCGCGACGCGGATCTTGACCTGTTGATTGATGAAATCCTCAAGATCGGCGCCGAAATCCTGACACCCTGAACGCTTGGGCTCATCGGCCAGATGCTTGGCGAGCGCTGAGGACAGGTGCCGCAGCGGCCGGATGCCGAAGGGGTGGGGGATTGGCGGAGAGATTTTTCTAAAATCGACGCGATTTATCGACGGAAACCGCGGGCTGCCGCGTTACAAAGACATGCGTGGTCTCGTTGCCGCTGTTTCGCTGTCACGCATAGTCTTGGATATCCAAAGATAGGACGTGCGATGCTTCAAAGCCAAACGACCCTGCCGCCGAACCATATTGCCCGAAGACCTCCTGCCGCGGCTGCTTATACTCTTGCCATCCTCGCGCTCAGCGCCCCCGCGGCGCAGGCCCATGAGGATATCACCGACGCCATTCTATCCGAGCGTTTCGCCAGTTGCGCGGCCTATGCCGACAGTTATTCAGCCGAGGTCAATGATGTACAAAACCACCGCAGACTGAGCGCATCACTGGAGATCACGGTCAATGGCGACAGCTGCGAGATCACCTCGAACGCGGTGCCCAATCACGATTTCAACGCCACCGGCCGATTTGTCACCCCGCTTGCCGAGCAGCGGCAAAGCTACAGCATTCCCGCCAATCCGAGTTTCGCCGCCAGCCCCACAGCTTTGAGCCTGCGTTCGGACAACGCCGTGTTTCTCAACGGGGTAAAGCTGGACCTGATGGCGGCGGGGTGTTTCGGCGTCGGTGACGGGCGGATCGGCTGCAACGATATGTCCTCGCCGTTTCGCTATGACCCGATGGCGCCTGCCGCCGGTTTTGGCGCGGATGAGCATAACGCCCACACCCAGCCTGACGGCGCTTACCATTACCACGGCAACCCGATGGCCCTGTTCGAGCAGGAAAACCCCAGCGCCCCCTCGCCGGTGATCGGATTTGCCGCTGACGGGTTTCCGATCTTTGGCAGTTTCATCGCCGATGGAGACAATATCCGGCGGGCGACAAGCAGTTACCGCCTGCGCAGCGGGACACGCGATGGTGGACCGGGCGGCGCATTTGATGGCACATTTATTGATGATTGGGAGTATGTCGCCGGGTCCGGTGATCTCGATCAGTGTAACGGGATGATGCAGGACGGGGTTTACGGCTATGTCGTCACCGAAACCTATCCGCATGTTTTGGGCTGCTTTATGGGCACCCCCGACCCGTCATTTCAAAAGCGCCGCCGGTGATCGCAAGCGTGCAAAGGCCTTGGCGCAGAGCCGCGTCGGTTGGCGCCTCTCGCCCCATTACATCACCGCTTTCAAGGCGCTGTCTTGTGGCGCCCCGAAACCTTCAACACCCCGCAACTGACCCCAAAAAAGACCCCAACAAAGGACCACTTTAATGACCAAATTCATCCTGCCATCGGCTGCGCTTGCTGCCCTGTTCATCGCCGGTTCGGCACAGGCAGATACCGTGGAAATCTACCTTGTCGATATGCTCGACAATACCCAGAACGGCTATTGCATCGATATTTCCGGCGGTCAGGGCGCGCAGGCTGACCCCGATAACGGGTTGCAGGGCCACACCTGCTATAGCCCGTCGGGCGAGATTTTTGTCGATCAGGGGTTTGACTCGGTGCAATTCGCCGAGGGCACGCTTTATATGCCCGAGTTTGATGTCTGCGCCACTGTCGCCGCCTTTGAAGCGGGCGCCGCGATCGGGCTGGCGGAGTGTGATGGCAGCGCCGCGCAGAGCTTTAGCTTCACCGATGGGGGCACGATCACACCGGCCTCCGACACGGGGCTTTGCATGACGGTCGGCGCGGACACGCGGAACGGGCGCAGCGACACCAACCAGATCAAGGCGCTGTCACTGGAAACCTGCAGCGACGATCAGGCGGCCTCGCAAACATGGAGCAGCCGCGGCGTGACCGGATAAGGCGGTTAGGAGATCTTGCCTGCGCGGATGTGGCCGAGGCAGAGGTTCGGCAAAGGGCAGCAGCCCCGCATCCGCCGGCTTTGTCTAAGAAAGCCTACGCCGGTTCGGGGGGCGCCTCGCTGCCTACCCGGATCGGCACGTGGTCTAAGTCTTGCGATGAGGTGGTTGGACCTGCTCGCATGGCACAGGTGCTTCCCCCCCGCGGCGTGTTCGCGGGCGGGCGGGGTGCAGGATCAGCGTGTTTCCTCACCGCGTCCCGACCCTCCGGCGCGTGGGTGTCCTCTATGTCCGAGCGGCGCTCAGGCCCCGGACACCTGCCACTCAAGCTGCGGGTTTTCGCGGAAGGCGAAGCGTTCGAGGTGGCTGGTGATCACCCCGGTCATCTTGTCGAGTTGCGGCTGGTCGGGCGCTTCGACGGTCATCTGCAGCCCGCTCTCATCGGCGCGCAGCTCGCAATGCCCGAACGGCAGTTCGATACGGCCCGATCCCGGTTGATGTGTGACCGGAACCTTATGGCCGAAATGTTTGCACAACGTGCCCAGATAGCGTTCGGCATTCGGTGTATTGAAAAATGTGCTGGCGTTCATCTCGTTACTCCTTGGTTACAGGGTTGATCTATGCCTGCGCGATTGATCGGGGTATTCATCGATTCCAGAAGTCATAATTCGGGCAGGCAGAACAATGATGGATCACCTGCGGCATATGGCGATCTTTGCCAGCGTCGTTGACGAAGGCTCGTTTCGCGCGGCGGCCAAGGTGATCGGCCTTGCGCCCTCGCGGGTCAGCGAGAGCGTCTCTGACCTCGAGCGCTATCTCGGGGTGACGCTGCTTTACCGCACCACGCGCAAAATCGCGCTGACCAATGAGGGGCGGATATTCTATGCCCGTGTGGCCGAGATGCTGCGCAGCGCGGAAAACGGGCTCAACGAGCTGAACGCCCTGTCGCTAGAGCCGGTCGGCGCCCTGCGCGTGTCGATGCCGGCGTTTCTGGCCACTTCCTCCTTGGCGACGGCGATTGCGGAGTTTGTTCGGCAGCATCCGCAGGTGGCGATTTCGGTCGCCTTTACCGATGAGCAAAAGGATCTGCTGGATGACGGGTTTGACGTCAATATCCGCGCTGGATGGCTGGACGACAGTTCGATGATGTCGCGCAAGCTGGGGGAAAGTGATCGGGCGCTGGTGGTCGGGGTCAAATATGCCTCGACCCGCCCGCCGCCCGGCCACCCCTCCGACTTGGAGGATTGGGACTGGCTGCGCTATAAATACCGGCCCGACCACACCACATTGCACGGGGCTGACGGCGCGGTGGTCAAGGTTCTGGGGCAAGCGCGGCTTGATGCCGATAGTATCGACGCGCTCTATCATTTCACCTGCCAGAACCTCGGCGTGACGGTCCTGCCCGAGCATCTTGCAGCGCGCGGCGAGGCCAAGGGCGAATTGCTGCGGCTCTTGCCCGCGTGGCGTTTGATCCCCTTGGGCTATTTCGCCGTCTGGCCGGACAGATCGCGGCGCGAGAGCCTGGCGTTGCTATTCGTGCGCTTCATCGCGGAACGGCAAGACCACCTGCGCAAAACCCACGGCGCGAGGGGCTGAATCGACCACCGAGTAACCCGCCTTATGGGCGAGGCGTCACGTTCGGCATGGGGCGGCGCGTGGCGCTGGGTTGCCCCGAAACCGGCTGCACCGTTGAGAAACACCGGTGAGAACCGCCGCCGAGCGGGAATGTCGCGGATCTCTACACCCCCGAATTAGTCTTTGCGCGGTGCAACAATCTGAATTAGCGTTGAATTACGGTGCCACATCTGTGGCTTCAAAGGGAATCGGGTGAAAACCCCGGACTGCCCCCGCAACTGTAAGCGGTGAGTGCAAAGGCAAAACCACTGGCCGAAAGGCTGGGAAGGGCCCGCGCGCATCGACCCGCAAGTCAGGAGACCTGCCGTAAAACCGATGGCCAGCGTGCCGTCTTTATATCCAACGCCGCCGGTGGGGCGGCATAACAAGGGACTTGTCTCATGCATATCGAACCGGGCGTCGTTGACGGCGCCAAAATGGTGTTTGCCTATGGCACCGCCGCGGCTGCCGCTGGCTATTCGGTCAAGCTGATCGCCAGTGATCTCGCCCAGCACAATATCCTGTCCTTCGCGGCGCGCAGCGTGCTGGCGACGGTGGGCGTCTTTGTCTTTTTCGAGCTGCTGCCGCATTTCGCGGTTGGCGTCTCCGAGGTGCATTTCATCCTTGGCACGACGCTGTTCCTGCTCTTGGGGGCGGCCCCGTCAGCGCTTGGATTGGCGTTGGGGCTGCTGGTGCAGGGCGCGTTTTTTGCGCCCAGCGATTTGCCGATGTATTTCGTCAATGTCACCACGCTTTTGGTGCCGCTGTTCGCGATCAGCGCCTTGGCGCAACGCATCATTCCGCAGGATCGGGCCTATGTGGATCTGGCCTATGCGGATGTCCTCAAACTGTCGGTCGCTTATCAAGGTGGCGTGGTCGCATGGGTCGCATTCTGGGCCTTTTACGGGCAGGGATTCGGCGCGGATAACCTGAACGCGGTCTGGACCTTTGGCGCGGCCTATATGCTGGTGGTATTGATCGAGTCGCTGGCCGATCTTGCGGTTCTGGCGGGGGCCAAAGCGCTGCGCGGCGGCAGTATCCGCGGGCTGTTCACCCATCGCCTGTATCACGCGGGCTGAATATAAGCGGACCTCCGGGCTTGCTGACAGGCCCGGAGGTTGTCTGACCGACACGGTGGCGCGGGATCACGCGCCCCGCGATCAGGCGGTCAGATCGTGATTTAAAGCGGGGCTCCGGCGCCCGCAGACCTGAGGGGGCGCCGGAGCCTTTTTCAAATTACCGCCGCGCCGCGTTACGCCGTTTCACGGGGATCGGGCGGGGCTGTGGAGCCGGGGCGCTGGCGATGATTGCAAGCAGTGCCGCGCCGAGTCCGAGGGCGAGAATGAGAGCAATCATTCATGTTCCTCCGTATCCTGATCCACCGGATCAAGCGGGCGGACAGCGGCGACGCCTTCGATATCGCCGTCAGGCTCATAACCATTGCCAAGGCCGCTCTGGATGAAATCGGTAATCGCCACCACCTGCGCGTCGCTGAGGAAATGCCCGAAGCTGGGCATCGCCTGCTGGCCGTTGACGATCAGATAGGTCGCGTAGCCGGCGAACTCGAGGTTCGGATTGCCACTGAGCGCCGGATATTCACCGGCCCCGACCGCGCCCGACCCGTCCGGCATATGGCAGCCCGCGCAGAGCGTTTGATACAGGTCTTCGCCGTCGGTGCCGGTGTATTCGCTTTGCCACGCGGCGCCGCCATCGGCCATCTCGGTGATCTCGGCTTCTTGCGGGCGGGGTTCGACCTCGGGCGCATCCGATGTGCTCTGTGCCAAGACGGGCAGGGCAGGGAGCGCGGCGATCAGGAGGGCTGTGAGATATGTGGTTTTCATCGCTTCACCCGTTGATAATTTTGTCATGGAGACGCGAGATCGCGTCGAGCGAGGAGAGAATCGCGCCCTCCTGCCAGGCGGGCAGATAGGAGAGATGCTCACCGGCGCAGACCACGCGGTTGTCGATTTTCACCGCGTCGTCGTAATTGTCGCGGTTCTGCCAGATCCCCGAACAGCCGAGCACCCATGGCACCTTATGCCACGCCACGCTGACCCCGGTTTTGAACTCTTCGCGGTATTGCGGATGGATGCGTTCGCCCTGTCGCAGCGCCCATTCGAGCCGCTCTTCGGGCTGCATGGCGTTGAACCGATAGGAGTTTTCGCCGCGCCATGTATAGCCGCCGAGCAGCACGCCGGGTCCGTCCGAGAAATAGCCGGTCGAGGGATAGCTGATCTGGCCGATCGCTTGGTCGGTATAGCTGATACCGCCGAAAATTTGCTCGTCCTGCTCCCAAAAGCGGCGTTTGAACTCCAGCCCCCATTTGGTGGAGCCATTGTAAGGCATTTCGGCAATCGCTGAGGCCAGCCCGCCAGAGAGATTATGGTCGATCTGGCTGAGGATCGAGAAGGGGATGGTGCAGACGCAGTAATCGGCGGTGCTGGTCTGGCGCTCGCCGCTGCCGTCGGCGCTCTCCCATGTCACGGTGACGCCGCTCTCGTCTTGCTGCAGCGCCACGACTTTGGCGTTATAGGTGATCAGATCGCCGACCTCGCGCTCGAAGCCCATGGCGATCCCGTCCATGCCGCCGACCGGCTGGAACATTGGCGCTTGGTGGTCGATGGTCTCATGGGTTGCCAGATACTCCCAAAGGCGCGACTGCACGACTTGCCGTGGATCCAGCAGATCCGAAGCCACGGGTTCCGCCCCGACACCGCCGCCGGGCAGTTTTTCAAAGCCGCGGTAATCGCTGACCTCAAGGCTTTTGACGTATTCATTCTGGCTATTCAGCACGCCAAAACTGCGCAGGCTCTCGATCAGCAGCTCTTGGTCTTCGGTACTGACCAGTTCATCCAGCTTGCCCTGATCCACCGCCTTGGCCAGCAGTTCCGAAATATGGCCGCGGTAATCGGTTTTGATATCGCGCAGCCGCTGCGGCTGGCCGCCGTAGGCGTCCGAGCGGTGCAGATAGGAACTGTAATTGAGTTGGATAAACGGCTCGAGCGGCACTCCGAGGCGCTTGCAGTAATCGAGCACCGCATGGTGATGATGCGGCAAGCGCCAGGGTCCGGGGTTGATGTAATTGCCCTCGGCAAAATCGACGTTCTGGGTGGCGCCGCCCAACTCGGTGTAGCTGTCGCCACCGCGCAGGGTCCAACAGCGCCCGCCGGCTTTCTCGCGGTATTCGAGCACTTCGACCTCGTAGCCCGCGGCGCGCATCTCATAGGCGGCGGTGAGGCCGGCGAGACCGGCGCCGAGGATCAAAACCTTGGCGCCATTTGGATCGCCATCAAGCCTTATCGGCCCGGTGTAATCCGAGGGCGCGGCGTGTCCCATCGCGCTCATTGCGTGATACATGGCGGTGCTGCCTGCCGCTGTGCCAATCATGGCCAGCAGATTGCGGCGTGTGATTTGAGTCATTCGGAGGGCCTCCATGCTGCAGTGTTTTCTGAGCGGCGCGGGGCGAGAATTGGCCGGAAAACACCCAAGCAAGACCCGTGCACTACCACAGGTTTAACTGCCGCGCGCGGGTTCGGTTCCCATGTAGGGCGGGCAATTGTTGGAGGTCGCATGGTGTGGTGCTTGTGTTCTACGGCGCGGATGTTTTTGTTTTCAACGAGTTGCGGGGAAGCGCTGCGGCGAAAAATTCTGCATCTGAGATGCCGCTTTATTGGGTCTGCACCTGCCGCTGGCTATGTCGCCGGGGGTGATGCGCAAAGGGACGCGCCCGACTCTGGGTGGGTGCTCGGAACCGTCCCACGATGCGCTGCGCTCGAAAGCATCCATGTTGGCTGCGTGGCGTAAGACATCGCCAATGCGCCCTCCCTGGGGGAGGGTCGGGCGCGGCCCGGGGTGACCCCGGGCAAAGGGGGTGGGCGGAGGTGGAGCGCCTATTCTTTCTTGTTTGTGCCTTTCTAGATCTTTGTTGCTCGAGTGATCACGGCCCGTGGGTTCCACGGGCCAAACAGTTGCGCATGCACCCGCCCCTCAACCTCACACCGTCGCCAGTATCTCCGAGATTTCCGCCGCCCTCGGATCGGGCGCCGTCAGGGTCGAGCGCACCAGAACGATATCGGCCAGCGCCTCGGTGGTGCGGATCGGCAGGGTGACCAGCGGCTGCCCGTCATAGCTCAGCCCACTCGGCGGGTGCGAATAGCTGATCCCGACCCCGGCCCCATGCGCGGCCAGCGAGCGCATCATCTCCAGCGAGGCGGTCTTATGCTCGACATGCATATCCACACCGGCGCTCTCGAATATCCGCATCACGAAGCCCAGCGACAATTCCTCGGCCGAGAGGATCAGCCGCACATTCGCCAATTGCTGCAGGGTCAGCGCCTTGAACGCCGCCAATGGATGCGCGGGCGACAGGAAGGCCACCGGCGCCACATGTTTGATCTTCTGCTTATCAAAGCGCTCGTCAAAGCCGATGTCGTAGGAAATCGCCGTATCAATGCGCCCCTCGGTGATATCCCGCGCCAGATCGGAAAACCGCCCCTCGCGGCCCTGAAACGACATCTGCGGAAACCGCTCGCGCAGGATGTGCAGCGCTTTGGTCAGATACCACGGAGCGATATCCTCGAAACAGCCCAGCACGAAAGGCCGCTCGGTGCTTGCGGACTGCTCCAGCGCCTCGGCCTGCCGCAACAGCTCGCGGGCCTGCGCGATGAACCGGTGCCCGAAGGGGGTGATCGCAATCGCGGCGCCCTTGCGGCGGATGAAAATCTCGCGGCCCAAGCGCGCCTCGACCCGGTTGATCGCCACCGACAAGGAGGGCTGCGAGACGTTCAGACGCGCGGCGGCATCGGTCATCCGGCCGGCATCGGCGACCGCGACGAGGTACTGATATTGGCGCAATGTTACATATAGCATGTATCTATATAATCTATGAATAAGTATTATTGGAAGCTATTTATAGCCTGGCCTATGGTCCTTTCAAACGGAGGATACCAAGATGCACCCACTTCTTACCCAAGATGATATCGACACCTTCCAGCGCGACGGTGTTGTGCTGATCAAAGGCCTGTTCAAAGACCATATCGACGCGATCAGCGCCGGGATCGAGCGCAATATGGCCGAGCCCGGCCCCTATGCCGCCGAGAACCTCAAAGAGGGCGAGGGCGGGCGGTTCTTTGACGATTACTGCAACTGGACCCGCATCCCCGAGTTCGAGCAGGTGGTGCGCGACTCGCCCGCCGCCGAGGTTGCCGCCGACCTGATGGGCTCGAAGCGGGTGCAGATGTTCCATGACCACGTGCTGGTCAAAGAGCCCGGCACCTCGAAAGCCACGCCCTGGCATCAGGACGGGCCGTATTATTTTGTCGATGGTATCCAGAACGTCAGCTTCTGGTCGCCGATGGATGCGGTGAAGGACGCCGGTCTGCGCTGCGTTGCCGGTAGCCACGCTTGGGACAAACCGGTGCTGCCGACCCGCTGGCTGGCGGAGTCGAGTTTTTACCCCAATGAGGACGACTATATGCCGGTGCCGGACCCCGATGCCGAGGGTATGGATATCCGCGAATGGGCGATGGAGCCGGGCGATGCGGTGGCGTTTAACTATGGCACGCTGCACGGCGCGCGCGGCAACACCACCCAGTCGCGGCGTCGGGCCTTCTCGCTGCGGCTGGTCGGCGATGACGCGCGCTATGTCGAGCGCCCCGGCCCGACCTCGCCGCCGTTCCCCGGCCACGATATGAAACCGGGCGAGACGCTGCGCGAAGACTGGTTCCCGACCCTCTTCCAGCGTTAACCAACTCCGGTTGCGGACGGGGCAGGCCGCGCACAGATCGCGCCCGCGCCCCGTCACCAGCCCCCGCGATCTTGCCGCCGCATTGGCGCGGTGAGGCGTCGCGACGGGGGTTCCAACGTCATTATCTATGACCAAAGCCGCCGCGTGCTGTCCTTGACAGCGCGCGTTTCTGCGTTGCAGCATCGGACCTGAGTCGCTTGGTTGTGACGCCGTGAGCGTGCGGGGTAACCGGTTAAAATCGGGTAAAAACCCGCCGTCCCGCGCGAAATGCTGCGGGTGCAGTGTCGTGGCATGCCCGCTGTGCAAATTGCAAAGAATTTCACCTATACTAAAATAAATTTATTGACAGCCATGGTTTCGCCGCTCAATCTTTAGCCATGGTAAAGAAAACGAATGAAGCCAGTCGAGAGCTTCTTGGCCCCGCGCTGAGAAAACGGCGCAAGGTGCTGAAACTTTCGATGCAGACCGTCGCCGATGCCGCAGGGCTGTCGGTCGGGTTTATCAGTCAGGTTGAACGCGGGTTGGCCTCGCCGTCGCTGTCGTCGCTGGCGGGGATTGCCGAGGTCTTGCAGACCCCGATTTCCGAATTCCTCAGCCAGCCGTCGGGCGATCGCGGCACCACCCGCAAAGAGGAGCGCCAAGCCTATTCGGTGCAGCCCTCGCTGATTTCCTATGAGCGGCTCTCGTCAAAATTCGACGGCCAGCAGCTTTATTCGGTGATCGTCCATGACGCGCCGGGGCACCGCAGCGAACCGATCAGCCACCGCGGCGAAGAGATGTTCTATGTCATCGAGGGCGAGGTGACGATCGAGATCGAGGGCGAGGTCGAAGTCCTCAAAGCCGGCGATTCGGTGCATTTCGACAGCCGCCGCGTGCATTCGACATGGAATGCCACGGACAAAACCGCCTCGTTTTTATGGTGCGGCACGATGGATATTTTCGGCGAAGGACCAAAGCCTATTCACGACAGAATTCCGGCCAACGCGCCGGTGCGGATACAGCCAGCAGGAGAAAAGAAATATGACTAAACCATTTATCCTTGCCACCGCCTTGATGGCCGCGACGGCGCTGACCACGCCGGCTTTCGCGCAGACGGTGCTGCGGCTCGATGAGGTCGCGGTCGGCGAATTGGATCCGGCGAAAGCCTCGGATTACGCCGATTCGATCCTGATGTTCAACGTCTATGACACGCTGGTTTTGCCGCGTCAGGGCGGGCCCGGCTATGAGCCGCATCTCGCCACCGGTTGGGAGGTTGACGGCGCCACCTATACCTTCACCCTGCGCGATGACGTCACCTTCCAGTCCGGCAACCCTTTGCGCGCCGCCGATGTGGTCTATTCGCTCAACCGGATGCATGAGATCGGGCAGGGGCTGTCGTTCCTCTTTCCTGATGTCGAGGCCGAGGCGATTGACGAGCGCACCGTGCGCTTCACCCTTGCCGAGCAGAACGCGCCCTTCATTGCCTCGCTGGTGCGGTTGCCGATTGTTGATCAGGTCTTGGTGCAGGAACAGGCCACCGACGACGACCCTTGGGCCGAGGCCTATCTCTCGGGCACCGCTGCCGGTTCTGGCGCCTATAGCGTGACCTCGCACAACCCGCAGGAACTGACGGTGATGGCGCTCAATGACGGGTATTTCCTGCCCATCAATGACGCCGCCCCCGATCAGGTGCGGCTGCGCTACAGCCTTGAGGCGGCCACCGTGCGCACGCTTTTGGCGCAGGGCGAGCATGATATCTCCAGCCAGTGGCTGCCGCCGGAAGTGATGCGGGCCTTGGCCGCAGGCGGCGCGCAGATGTTCACCGAAAGCGGCACCGGCGCGTTCTATGTCAAGCTCAACACCGCCCGCGCGCCGTTGGATGACGTCAACTGCCGTCAGGCGCTGGCTCATGCCTTTGACTACGGCACTGCGCTGCAGATGGTGGCGATCACCGATGATGTGTCCTCGGGTTCGCCCTCGACCGGTGCGGTTCCGGTGGGCATGTTCGGGGCCAATGCGCCCGAGATGGCGCTGACCCGCGATCTGGATGCCGCGCGCGCATATCTGGCGGAATGCCCCACGGCGCCCGAGGATTTCAACCTCGAGATCAGCTGGATCGCCGAGGTGCCGGTCGAAGAGCGTTTTGCCCTGTTGATGCAGGCGAATTTCGCCGAACTGGGGATTTCCTCGAGCATCGCGACCCTGCCTTGGGCGCTGTTCACCGAGCGGGTTGCCAACCCCGAGAACACCCCCCACATCAGCCAGATCTTCGCCAATGCGGTGACCGGTGACCCTGATACGTTGCTCTACAATATGTATCACTCCTCGACCCCGGGCACATGGCAGTCGCCGGAATATCTGAGCGATGCGCAGGTTGATGAGGCGCTTGAGGCCGGACGGCGCGGGCCTTCGGACGACGAGCGTGAGGCGGCCTATTCGGCGCTCAACGCGCGTTTGATGGAACTGGCGCCGACGATCTATGCCTATGACCGCCAGTCGGTGTTTGCCGCCTCGAACCGTGTCCATGCACCGGCGCTGAGCGATCCGGCGATGGCCTTTGGTGTCGATGGCGTCGGCTTCACCTTCCGCCTGATGGAAATGACCGGCGAATAAACGCCCGGTGTCGCCTTTGGTTCGGGCTGGCTGCTGGCCCGAACCGCATCTGAATATCACTTACCCGGATTGATCCCATGTCCTCTGTCCTGCGCATTTTGCTAAGACGGCTCGGTATTTCTGTGATCGTGCTGATCGGCGTGTCGATGCTGATTTTCGCCATCGCCCGCGTCATTCCCGGTGATCCGGCGCGGATTGCGCTGGGCCCGAATGCCTCCGCTGAACAGGTCGCCAATCTGCGCGCCGAGATGCATCTCGACGAGTCAATATTCGCGCAATACGGCTATTTCGTCAGTGATGTGCTGCGCGGGGATCTGGGGCAGTCGCTCTATACCAACCGGCCGGTGACCACCGATATCGTGCAGTTCCTGCCCGCGACGCTGGAGCTGGTGATCTTTGCCGGTATCCTGATGGTCGGGCTGGGCCTGCCCTTGGGCATCCTTGCTGCGCGCCATCGCGGGCGTTGGCCGGACCATGTGATCCGCGTGCTGACCCTGCTGACCGTCTCGGCGCCGAGCTTCGTCTGGGCAGTGATCCTGATGCTGCTGTTTGCCTTCTACCTGCCGCTGTTTCCGGTGGCGGGGCGGCTGGGCGACAGTTTCGACATTGCCACGGTGACCGGTTTCCTCACCATCGACACGCTGATCGCGGGGAATTTCAGCGCCTTTCTCGACGCGCTTTCGCATCTGGTGCTGCCCTCGGTGGCGCTGTCGCTGTCGGGGATCGGGCAGGCGGCGCGGCTGACCCGTGCCAATATGATCGAGACCTATGACAAACCCTATATCGAGATGGCGCAGGCCTTCGGTTTCTTTCCGTCGCGGATCGCCAAACGCTATGCGTTCAAGCCGTCGATGATTCCGTCGCTAACCATCATCGGCCTCGATTTCGCGGCGATGCTGGGCAATGCGTTTCTGGTCGAGGCGGTGTTTGCCTGGCCGGGTCTCAGCCGCTACGGCGTCGCGGTGATCCTGCGCAAGGACCTGAACGCGATCATGGGCACGGTGTTGATCATCGCGCTGACCTTCTTGGTGGTGAATATCCTGGTCGATCTGCTGATCGCCTTTCTCAACCCCCGCATCCGCCATTCGACGAGGGCCTCCTCATGACCCGTGCCCTGCGCATTATCGCCTCTAACCCGCTGTCGCTGGTCGGCCTGATCCTTGTGCTGATGATCGTGCTGGCCGCCACTTTCGCGCCGTGGATCGCGCCGTTTCCGACGCATAATTCGGCGGTGATTGATTTCGCCTTTGCCAATAGCGCGCCCTCGTCGCGCAACTGGATGGGCACCGATCTGGTCGGCCGCGATATCTTCAGCCGCATTCTCTACGCTTTCCGCATCTCGCTGGTGCTGGGCGTGGTGGTGCTGATCATCGCGACGCCGATTGGCACCATCGTTGGCCTGCTGGCGGGGTATCTCGGCGGCTGGACCGAAGCGGTCTTGATGCGCATCGTTGATGTGTTCCTGTCGATCCCGCCCTTGGTGCTGGCAATTGCGGTGCTGGGCGTCTTGGAGCCGACGTTGACCAACGCGATGATCGCGGTCACCGTGATGTGGTGGCCGTGGTATGCGCGGCTGGTCTATTCGATCGCGCGGTCCGAGCGTGAAGAGGGCTATGTGCTGGCCGCCGAGGTCATCGGCGCCTCCACCACCCATATCACCCTGCGCGAAATTCTGCCCAATTGCCTGCCCGCGATCATCACCAAAATGACGCTGGATATGGGCTTTGTGATCATCATCGCCTCGTCGCTGTCCTTTCTGGGCTTGGGTGTGCAACCGCCGACGCCGGACCTTGGCTCGATGGTCGCCGAGGGCGCGCGTTACCTGCCCGATAGCTGGTGGATGACGGTGTTTCCCGGCCTCGCGATCCTCCTGGCGGTGTTCGGGTTCAACCTGCTGGGCGACGGGCTGCGCGAAGTATTGGGGGCCGAGGAATGAGCACGCTTCTCGATATCCAAGACCTGAGATTGTCGTTCAAAGGGCTGCGCGGGATCACTGATGTGTTGCACGGCATCTCCCTGTCGATTGCCGCCGGAGAGCGCGTGGCGCTGGTCGGCGAAAGCGGCTCGGGAAAATCGGTGATCGCGCGTATCGTGCTGGGATTGTTGCAAGAAACCCGCAGCGCGCGGGTCTCGGGCAAGGTCGGTTTTGACGGCGCGGAGATTAACACGATGCGCCCGCGCGACCGTGCCAAGCTGCGCGGCACCGAGATGTCGATGATCTTTCAAGACCCGACCTCCTCGCTCAACCCGACTTTCACCATTGGCAACCAGTTCGCCGAGGTGATGCGCCGCCGCGATCCCAAGCTGAGCCGCGCCGCCTGCGATGCCCGCGCCATCGAGATGCTGACTGAGGTTTCGATCCCCAACCCCGACCGCATACTGGAAAACTACCCGTTCCAGCTGTCGGGCGGGATGAACCAGCGGGTGATGATTGCGATGGCGCTGGTCAATCATCCGAAACTATTGCTCGCCGATGAGCCGGGGACGGCGCTGGATGTCTCGGTGCAGGCGCAGACCCTGCGGTTGATGCATGATCTGGTCGAGAAGCACGGCACCGCGGTGCTGTTCATCTCGCATAACCTTGGCGTGGTGCGCGAATTTGCCGACCGCGTTTATGTGATCTACCGCGGCAATATCGTCGAGGAAGGCCCGACGGCCTCGGTATTTCACAACCCCGGCCACGCCTATACCCGCGCGCTGATGGATGCAGTGCCGCGGATCACCGGCGCCGGTCTGCCCGAAGTCCCCGAAGTTTCGGACGCTTTCCTCGCGCCGATGGTGCGCCATGACAGAGGTGCGGCATGAGCCTGTTAACCGTTGATAATCTGAGCAAAAGCTTCTCGGTCGCCGGTGGCATGGTGCATGCGGTGCGCGATATCAGCTTTGCGGTCGAGCGTGGCGAATGTCTGGCGGTGGTCGGCGAAAGCGGCTCGGGCAAGACCACGCTGGCGAATATGCTCCTCGGCATTCTGTCGCCGACCTCGGGCAGCATCCGTTTTGACGGCACTGAACTCCCCGCCAAACGCCGCGCCAGCCACCGCCGCGCGATCCAGTTTGTGCAGCAAAACCCGCTGTCGTCGCTGAACGCCAAGCGCAGCATCGGCGCCTCGGTGCGGCTGGGGCTGGACACCTATCAGATCGGCGAACGCGCGCAGCGCTGGGCCAAGGTCGAGGACGCGCTCGAAGAGGTCGGATTGCCGCGCGAGATGCGTCACCGCGCGCCCTCGGCGCTTTCGGGCGGGCAGCGCCAGCGGGTGGGGATTGCCCGCGCGCTGGCCTGCGATCCCGAGTTGGTGGTGCTGGACGAGCCGACTTCGGCGCTGGATGTGCTGGTGCAGGCGCGGGTGCTGCGGCTGCTCAATGACCTGCGCACGCGCAAGAAATTGACCTATATTTTCATCACCCATGATCTGGCCGTTGTACGCAATGTGGCCGATCGGGTGGCGGTGTTCAAATCCGGCCAATTGGTCGAATTGGGCGAGACCGCGCAAATCTTCACGGCACCCAAACACCCCTATACGCGCAGCCTGATTGGCGCCGTGCCGGTGGTGGATGATGCCGAATTGGACCTCAGAAACAGACTTGCGAAAGGGACATGATGGATTTCATGCAGGCCGTGGCCGCCAAGGGCCAACCCGACCAGACATTCGAAGCGCTCGCCAAATTGGTCGATGAGACCATCGGGGTGAAACTGTTCACCACGCTGGTGATCGACCGTGAGCGTGATGTGGTGCGCCGGAATTACTCTAATATGCCCGAGGCTTATCCGGTGTCGGGTGAGAAGCCCCGCGCCAAGGATCGCTGGGCCGATATCGTCGAGGGCCAGCACCAGACCTTTGTGCTGAACTCCTACGAAGAGATCAAAGCCGCCTTTCCTGACCATGAATTGATCCGCTCGCTGGGCTGCGAAAGCTGCATCAATGTGCCGGTGACCATCGACGGGCAGGTGATCGGCACGCTGAACTGTCTGCACGACGCGGGCTATTACACGCAAGAGCGGATCGAGGCAGCGAATGCGCTGAAATTGCCGGGGGCGCTGGCCTTCCTGCTGCATGAAAAATTCAACCAAGGAGCCTGACATGGCAGATAGCACCCGCCGCGTGGCGACCGATGTCGGCGGCACATTCACCGACCTTGTGGGGTTCGAAACCCGCGCCGATGGCACGATTGATATCGTCACCGCCAAATCCGACACCACGCCGCCGAACTTTGAAGAGGGCGTGCTGAATGTGCTGAAAAAGGGCGGGATCGAGCCTGAAAGCGTCAGCTTCATGGCCCATGGCACCACCGTGGTGATCAACGCTTTGACCGAGCGCAAGGGCGTAAAGGTCGGGCTGATCACCACCGAAGGCTTTCGCGATGTGTTGGAGATCGCGCGCGGCAACCGACCCGATTTCTTCAACCTGCATTACGAAAAGCCCGAGGTGTTCGTCGCCCGCCATCTGCGCGCCGAGGTGCCCGGCCGGATGACCTATCGCGGCGAAGAGCGCGCGGCTTTGGACCTGTCCGGCGTGCCTGCGATCCTTGACCATTTCCGCGCCGAGGGCGTCGAGGCGGTGGCGATCTGCCTGCTGCATGCCTATGCCAATACCGCGCATGAATTGGCCGTGGTTGACGAAGTGCGCCGCCTCTGGCCCGAGGTTTCGGTCGTCGCCTCGCACCAGATCACCCGCGAATGGCGCGAATACGAGCGCACCAATACCACCGCTTTGTCGGCCTATGTGCAGCCCGTCGCGGCACGCTATCTGGGCAAGCTGGATGCGGGTTTGAAGGCGCAGGGTCTGGCGAAAAGCCCCTATATCATGCAGTCAAACTGCGGCGTTGACAGCCTTGAGGCGACCTCGCAGGTGCCGATCAATATGGTCGAAAGCGGTCCTGCCTCGGGGTTCTGGGGGGCTGCGGAACTGGGCAAGCTGATCGGCGAGAAGAACATTCTGGCGCTCGATATCGGCGGCACCACCGCGAAATGCTCGCTCATTGAAGACGGCGAAGTGCGGATCATGACCGACTACTGGATCGAGCGCAGCGGCAAATCCGCCGGCTATCCGATCATGGTGCCAGTGGTTGATCTGGTCGAAATCGGCAACGGTGGCGGCTCGATCGCTTGGGTCGATGACTTTAAGAAACTACATGTCGGCCCACAATCGGCAGGCGCTTTGCCCGGTCCGGCGGCCTACGGCAAGGGCGGCAGCAAGGCGACCACCACCGACGCCAATCTCTGGCTGGGACGGATCAATCGCGATTATTTCTGCGGCGGCGAGGTCGAGGCGGATATGAAAGCCACCGAGGCCGCGCTAAAGGCGGTGGGCGATGATCTGGGCGTCGGCGTTGACGAGGCGGCGCAGGGCATCGTGCGGATTGCCAACAACAATATGGTCAATGCGCTGAAACTGGTCAGCCTCAACCGTGGCCATGACACCCGCGATTTCACCCTGCTGGCCTTTGGCGGCGGTGGCGCGATGCATGCGGTGGCCTTGGGGCAGGAGTTGCAGGTCAAGAAGGTCGTGGTGCCCGCTGCGGCCTCGGTGTTCTCGGCCTTCGGGATGATGATGTCGGATCTGCGGCGTGATTATTTCGTCACCCAACTGGTCGATCTGAACGACGGGGCAGGGGCGAATATCGAGGCGATCTTTGCCGAGGCCGAAGCCACCGCCCGCGCCACCTTCGAGGCCGAGGGCGTTGACCCGTCGGAGGTGAATTTCCTGCGCTACGGCAAGCTGCGCTACCAGAACCAGGAGCACACCACCGAAGTGCTGCTCAATGGCACGGTCTCGGACGCGGAACTCGGCCAGATCACCCGCGATTTCCACGAGGCCTATGAGCGCGAATACACCTACCGGCTGGATGCGCCGGTCGAGATGGTCGGCATCCATCTGGTCGCCCGCGCCGAGGTCGGCAAGCTGGAACTCAAACCTGCGCCCTTGGGCGACGCCGATGCCAGCCCCGCGCATAAGGGCCAGCGGCAGGTGGATTACGCGCTTGAGGGCAAGCATGTGGCCGACATTTACGACGGCACCAAGCTGGCACCGGGCATGGCCTTCGACGGCCCCGCGATCATCGAGGATCCGGGCACCACGATTGTCATCCACCCCGGCAACAAGGTGGAAATCGACGCCTACCGCAACACCCATATCCATGTGGGAGGGCAGTCATGAGCATGAATGACCCGATCACGCTGGAGATCATCCAGAACTCGCTACAGGCCGCCTCGGACGAGATGTTCGCGGCGATGCGCAAAACCGCCATGTCCTCGATCATCTATGAGGTGTTGGACATGGGCACCGGCATCACCGACGCGGTCGGGCGGATTGCCTCCTCGGGGGCGGGGATACCGGCGTTTATCGGCGTGCTGGATAAATCGGTGCAGTTTATCCTGAAAAAACATGGCGATAACATCCGGCCCGGTGATGTGTTCATCACCAATGATCCGTGGCACGGCGGAGTGACGCATCTCAACGATCTGGTGCTGGCGATGCCGGTGTTTGCAGATGGCAAGATCATCGCATGGACCGCGAATATCGCCCATAACTCGGATGTCGGCGGCATGGCGCCGGGGTCTTTGTCGGGCGAGGCGACCGAGATTTTCCAAGAGGGGCTGCGGCTTCCGGCGGTGAAAATCGTCCGCGAGGGCGAGACTGATCAGGCGGTGATGGATATCATCACCACCAACAGCCGGATGCCCGATTTCCTCAAGGGTGACGTCTGGGCGGCGATTGCGGCGGTGCGGGTAGGCGCGCGCAGGCTCGAGGGGCTGGCGGCGAAATACGGCACCGCGACCTTCCTTGTGGCGATGGATCACTTCATGGATTTCGGCGAGAAAGCGGCCCGCGCCGAACTCGCCAAACTGCCCCACGGCACGTTTGAATTGTCCGAGGAACAGGACGACGGGCGGGTCTATAACGTCAAGGTCACGATCAGCGCCGATGAATTCCTCGTCGATCTGCGCGATAACCCCGATCAGGACACCGGCCCGACCAACGCCTGCCGCGATGGCACGATGATCTGCGCGCAGATGGTGTTCAAATCCCTGACCGATCCCGACACGCCGGCCAATGACGGCAGTTTCCGGCCGCTCAAGGTGCTGACCCGCGAGGGCTCGATCTTTGATGCGCGCGAAGGCTCGGCCATCGGCTTCTACTTCGAAACCGAAGTGCGGGTTTACGATCTGATCTGGCGCTGCCTTGCACCGCATATCCCCGAGCGTCTGCCTGCCGGTCACTTCAGCTCGATCTGCGGCACGTTCATCGGCGGTATCCACCCCGACACCGGCCGCCAATACACCATCGTCGAGCCGCAGATCGGTGGCTGGGGCGCATGGGACGGGCGCGACGGCAACCCCTGCATCTTCTCGGGCTTCCACGGCGAGACCTATAACACCCCCGCCGAGATTTCCGAGGCGCGCAACGGGCTCTTCGTCGACCGTATGGCGCTGAACACCGCACCGGGGGGCGAGGGCAAGTATAACGGTGGGCGCGGGCTGGTGCTGGAATACCGTATCCGCACCAAGAACGGGTTCCTGACAGCGGGGTATACGCGCTCGAAAATCAAGCCGTGGCCGCTGGAAGGCGGCAAGGAGGGTTCGGGCAATTTCGTCGAAGTGGTCAAGGCGGATGGCGGCCAAGAGACCTATAGCTTTGTCTCCGGCCTCGACCTGACCACCGATGATGTGATCCGCGTGATCACCTCCAGCGGCGCGGGCTACGGCGATCCCAAGGACCGCGATCCCGAAGCGGTGCACCGTGACATCAAAAACGGGTTGATCAGCCCCGAGCGCGCCAAAGAGGTGCATGGGCTAGCGTTGTAACAGCAGGTGCGGGGCGGTGGCCGCGGGTCAAATCCGCCGACCGCCCCGCACCATGCCGCGAATGAAACGAGATTATCGGCTGCCGCTGGTCTGGCCCGCTTTCGGGTGGCTCACGGCGCGGGGCCGGGTGAGGAGAGAGATATGACACAGGCACAAGACCGGCTAGCCGCATTGCGCGCACGGATGAACGACACCAAGACCGATCTGGTGGTCTTGGCCCCCGGCGCGCATCTGGCGTGGCTCTTGGGCGTCACCCCCCATGCCGATGAGCGCCCCTGTCTGGCGTTGGTCTCGGGTAATGGCGCGGCGTTCCTGATGCCCGCGCTCGAGGCGGAAAGCGTGCGCACACAGACGGATTTGCCGTTTTTCACATGGTCCGACGACACCGGCCCCGCGGCGGCGCTGACACAGGCGCTGGGCGAGTTGGGTGCGGGTGAGGCGACGTCTTTGGTGCTCGATGAAACCATGCGCGCCGATCACGCGGCGCTGATCACCGATGCGCTGCCGCAAGCGGCGCGGCGTTTCACCATCGACACCGTGGGGGCGCTGCGGATGTGCAAGGGCGCGGATGAATACGCCGCCCTCAAGCGCAACGCCCAACTCGCCGACACAGCGATGCGCGCGGCATGGGCGGCGATGCGCCCGGGCATGACCGAAACCGAGGTTGCGACTATCATCCGCAGCAGCTTTGCGGGGAGCGGCGCGAAACCACTGTTCAACATCGTCGGCGCTGGTCCCAATGGCGCCTTTCCGCATCACCACACCGGCGAGACGGTGCTGAAATCCGGCGATGCGGTAGTGATGGATATCGGCGCGGCGTCCGAGGGCTATTCCTCGGATATCACCCGCATGGCGCTGATTGGCGACGGGCCGGAGGGCTACGCCGAGGTTCATGCGGTGGTGGAACGTGCGGTGCAAGCGGCGCTTAAAGCGGCCCGTCCCGGCGTCAAGGCGCATGAGGTCGATGATGCCGCGCGCGGGGTGATCACGGAGGCCGGTTACGGCGAGTATTTTGTCCACCGCACCGGCCACGGCATGGGCGTTGAGGTCCATGAACCGCCCTATATCACCGCCAGCTCACAGACCGTGCTGCAAGAGGGCATGGTGTTCTCGATCGAGCCGGGGATCTATCTGCCGGGCCGCTTTGGCATCCGCTTGGAAGATATCGTGATCCTGCGCGAAGACGGACCGGAGATCCTGTCCGATCTGCCGCGCGATGTGGAGCAGATCCATGCGTGATCAATTCACCCTCTCGGTGGTGCAAGCCGCGCTCGATTCCGCTGCCGAAGAGATGTTCGAGGTTTTGCGAAAGACCGCGATGAGCCCGATCATCTATGAGGTTTTGGACGTCGGCACCGGTGTCACCGCCGCCGATGGCTCGCTGGTCAGCTCGGGCGCGGGCATCCCGTCATTTGTCGGCGTGCTGGACAAATCGGTGACCGCGATCCTCGCCAAACAGGGCGATGATATCCATGAGGGCGATGTCTTCCTCACCAACGACCCGAATTTCGGCGGCGTCACCCATCTCAACGATGTGGTGGTCGCCGAGCCGGTGTTTTACGGTGGCGAGGTGATCGCCTGGGTCGCCTCGATTGCCCATTGGGGCGATATCGGCGGCAGCACGCCGGGCTCGATGGCCACCGATGTGACCGGCATCATCGCCGAGGGGCTGCGGTTGCCGATTGTGCGGCTGTTCTCCAAGGGTGAGCGCAATGACGCGGTGGCGGATATCATCTCGACCAACTCGCGGCTGCCCGATTTCGTCACCGGCGATCTCTGGGCGCAGGTCTCGGCCGGTCGTCGCGCCGCGCGGTTGATCCGCGGGCTCTGCGCGCGTTACGGCGCCGAGGTGCTGCGCGAGGCGATTGCGGATGCGCAGGCGACCGGTCTGGCGCGGGCGAAAAAGGGGCTGGCAGCGCTGCCCAAGGGCACATTTGACGTCGCCCAAGCGCAGGATGACGGCAGCACATGGCGCGCCAGCATCACCATCAGCGATGACGCCTTCACCGTCGATCTGCGCGCGGCACCGGACCAGACCGAAGGCCCCTATAACACCTGTCATGACGGCGCGCTGGTCGCCTGCCAGATCCTGTTCAAGGCGCTGACCGACCCCGAGCGCTATGCCAATGCGGGCTCCTTCGCGCCGCTCAAGGTGATCACCCGCCCCGGCTCGATCTTTGATCCCAGCGAAGACGCGGCGCATGGCTATTACTTCGAGACCCGCATCCGGTTGATCGATATGCTCTGGCGCGGGCTGGCCGAACAGGCGGGCGCGGATCTGCCGGCGGGCAGCTTTGCCTCGATCTTTGGCGTGGTGATTGCCGGTGAACATCCCGACACCGGTCGCCGCTATACGATGGTCGAGCCGCAGATGGGCGGCTGGGGCGCGACGCCGGAGCGCGCGGGCAATGACGCGATGTTCTCGACCAACCACGGCGACACCTTCAACTGCCCGATTGAGGTGGCCGAAGCGCGCTACGGGTTTGAAGTGATTGAGAAAACGCTCGGCCCGGTGCAGCGCGTCGAAGGTGAACACAGTGGCGGGCGCGGGGTGCAGACGCGTTACCGGATGCGCGGACGCGGGGTGATGTCCTCGGGGTTCTCGCATGGTGTGGTGCCGGTCTGGGCGCTGCCGGGCGCGACTGAGGGCGGCTGCAACAGCCTGACCCTGACCCGTGACGGCACGCCCGAGGCGCAGCCGACATTCGTCAGCAAATTGACCCTGCAGGCGGGCGATGAATTCACCGTCGCCACCGCACAGGGCGGCAATGCGCGGGCGAGAGTGCCGAGCGCCTGAGGCCAGCGGGGGCGGCGGGGAGACCCCTGCCGCCCCGCCGCTCAGCCGATGCGCCGCCGCAAAAGCCAGACGAAAAACACCCCGCCGATCAAGCCGGTGACAATCCCGATCGGCATATCGTCCGGCGCCATGATCATGCGCGCGATGATATCGGCCCAGACCAGAAACACCGCCCCGCAAAGCGCCGAGACCGGCAGGAGCCGCCGGTAATCGCCGCCGGTCAGCAACCGCACAATATGCGGGATCATCAAGCCAACAAAGCCGATGATCCCCGAAAACGCCACCATCACGCCGGTGATCAGCGCGCCAACCGCGAACACGGTTAGGCGAAACCGCGCCACGGGGATGCCCAGCGTCGTGGCGGTCTCGTCGCCGATGGTCATCGCGTTGAGCCGCCCCGCGTTCATCCATAGATAGCCGCCGCAGAGCGTGAGCGCCGCCGCCGGATAGAGCAGTTGGTCCCAGTGCGCGAGGCCAAGCCCGCCCAGCATCCAGAACACCACCGTATGGGTGGCACGCGGATCGCCGAGGAAAATCAACACATTAGCCACCGACATCACGATGAAGGACACCGCGACTCCGGCCAGAACCAACCGGTCGGCGCTGGTCGCCGAGGCGATCTGCGACACCGAGAGCACCAGCACCGTCGCCCCCAATGCGCCGAGAAAGGCAAACAGCGGCACGGTCAGGAGGCCCAAAAACAGGCCGGTGTGCAGCATTGCCAGGATCGCACCGAACGCGCCGCCCGCCGAGATGCCCAGAAGGTGCGGATCGGCCAAAGGGTTGCGGGTGACGGCTTGCAAAGAGGCGCCGACAATCGCCAGACCGGCGCCGACAAAACAGGCCAATATCGCGCGCGGAAAGCGGATGTCCCAGACGATTGCCTCGCGCCCGACCGACCAATCGCGGGCCAATGTCTCCGGCGCGATCTTGTTGATCAGGATGCTCCAGACCGTGGCCAGCGGGATTGACACCGCGCCGACGCTGACCGCCAGCGACAGCGAGACCAGCAGGACCGCCACGCCCGAAACCGCGATCGCCCAGACCGGCAGGCGACGCCCGCGTCTTGGCGGTGCGACGGGAGGTGGCGCCGGTTCTGCGCTGCTGATAGGGGCGTCCTTCATCGCGGCTTACTCACCGCGAAACGCCTCGGCGAGGGTCATCACCGCGCGGATATTGCGCGGGCCGGGCGTGGCCTCGACGTAATCGAGCACCACAAAGCGGTTGTTGCGCACCGCGTCGATCTCGGCAAAGGCGGGATGCGTGGCGATAAACGCCTGTTTGTCCTCGGCCGAGACCTCGCCATAGTCGATGATCACGATCACTTCGGGGTTGCGCTCGACCACCGCTTCCCAGCCGACCGTGGTCCAGCTGCCCTCGATATCGTCGAGAATATTCACCCCGCCCGCCGCTTCGATCAGCGCATTGGGCATCGCGTAGCGTCCGGCGGTGAAGGGCACATCCTCGCCGCTGTCATAGACGAAAACCCGCGGCGCATGATCCAGCGCGGGCAGGGTTTCAAGGAACGTTGCAAGCTCGGCTTGATAGCCCGCGATCAGCGCCTCGGCGCGTTCCGGCACGTTGAAGATCGCCGCCAGATTGCGCAGATCGTTGTAGAGATCCGCGATAGACGCGGGGTCTTTGTCGCCGATATGGATGCAGCTTTCGGTCAATTCGTAGACCTGAATGCCAAAGGGCGCCAGCGTCTCGGGCGTCACCTCGCCGCCGACCCGCATGCCATAGTTCCAACCGGCGAAATAGAAATCCGCATCGGCGCCGATCAGCACCTCGCGTGAGGGGTAATGCGACGAGAGTTCGGGCAGTTCCTCGACCCCCGCGGCGATCTCTGCGTCAAGTTTGACCCAGCCGGAAACGCCGGTATAGCCGACCATATGATCGGTCAGTCCAAGCACCAGCATCATCTCGATCAGGTTGATATCATTGGCAATTGCAGCCTGCGGCGGGGCGTCAAATGTGACCTGCCGATCGCAGCTTTGCACCGTGGTTTGCGCGAGGGCGGGGCTGGCGGCAAGCAGCGCCGCGAGGGTGAGAATGGCGGTTTTCATCGGGTGTTCCGTTCAGTTTGGCAGGGCAAAAGAGAAATGCGCGGTGCCGCAGGGCGCCAGATGGCGGCGGCGGGCATCGACATGGAAGGTGCGCGACACCAGCGTATCGGTGAGCAGGGTTTGCGGCGGGCCAAAGCCCTGCGGGTGCCCGTCTTTGAGCACCAGAATATCGTCGCAAATGCCGATCGCCATGTTCAGATCATGCAGCGAGACGACGATGGTCAGGCCGAGGGTCTGGATCAGCGAGACCACCTCGAGCTGGTGGCGCACATCGAGATGGTTGGTCGGCTCGTCAAGGATCAGGATTTGCGGCTCCTGCGCCAGCGCGCGGGCCACCATCACCCGCTGCCGCTCGCCGCCCGAGAGGGTGCCGAAATCGCGCGCGGTGAGCGCATTCAGGTTGAGCCGGTCGAGCACACGCGCGACCACCGCCTCATCCTCGGCGCCATTGGCGGCGAAATGCGCACGGTGCGGGGTGCGGCCCAGCCGGACAATCTCGCGCACGCTCAGGCCAAATGCGGCGGCCTGTTCCTGCAACACCGCCGCGACCTGCCGCGCCGCCACCTGTGCGGGCATCGCCCAGATGTCCTGTCCGTTGATCCGCACTGTGCCGGTGGTGGGTTTCTGGAACCGGTACAAGAGCCGCAAGAGCGTCGATTTCCCCGCGCCATTGGGGCCGACGACACCGAGTATGCGCCCCGCGCCGACCTCGAAGCTGGTCGGGTGCAACACCGGTTGCGTGGATTTGCGCGGCGCCCAGCTGACCTCGCGCACCTCAAGCGCTGCGGCGCTCATCGCGTGCATTCGCGTTGCGGCGGGTTAAAGGCTCCGGCGGTGGTGAAGTCTCGGGTCGTCCTGCGTCTTGCATCGATGTGCATATCGCCCTCCGCGATACAGCGGGGCGCAGGGTCGATTAGTCTCAAGGCACGGGGAGTTCCGTGTCGCCATCATGACCTCCTGCCAGACACCCCGTCTGGATTGGGTTGCAATAACGACACCTATTGGTGCCGCTGATGGCAGGTCTCCTGACTCGCGGATCAGCGTTCCCCCGCACCTTCCCAAGCCCCTCGGGCTCAGTGGTATTCATCGGGGTCACTCACCGCTCACAGTTGCGGGGGCAGTTCCGGCTTTGGCGCGTTGATCGCGACCTCACCGTATTCCCATTTCATCCCAACCGCCGGAGCGGCTGGAAACCATCGCGGCTGTTGTGGAAGATTTGCATCACTGCGTCAAGCTGCGACACGGGCGGCTATAGGCGGACGCAAGAACTACCGGCACGGGGCTGGTCACATGGGGCTGCGGAAAGGGGGAGAACGATGGTGCTGTGAGAGAGGATTGAACTCTCGACCTCACCCTTACCAAGGGTGTGCTCTACCACTGAGCTACCACAGCATCGTCGTCGGCGGCTGATTAGCCCCAAAGCGCGGGGCGTGCAAGCCCTCTATAGACGGTTTTTTCACTCTAGGCTAAGAGAGGCGCCATGACACAGGAAAAACCAGCCACAAACGCAGGTGCCGAGACCGCTGATTTGAGCGCGCGACGCGTCAAGGCGGTGAAGGGCACCAAGGGCGATCACGCCCGTGAAGCGCGGATCAAAGCGGCGTTGAAAGCCAATATAGCAAGGCGCAAAGCGCAGGCCAAAGCACGCGACACAGGTCGCGGTGAGGCGCGCGATGACAAGGGAAATGACGATGTCTGATGCACGCTTCGAGGATGGGGTCGAGCAGCCGCTGCGGTTGATCGCTCGCGACGACAGGGATTTGCAGATTATTTCGGCACTGCTGCAGGATGCGGTGCTGACCGGTGCCGATATGCGATTCGACCGCGCACAGCGGCGGTTTTCGCTGCTGCTCAACCGGTTTCGCTGGGAAGACCGCGACCGGGCGGCGGCCTCGGGGCGGCGATTCGAGCGGGTGCGCTGCGTGCTGGATTTCGCGGATGTGGGCGGGGTGCAGCATCAGGGGCTGACCCGTGACAGTGACACGGTGCTGTCGCTGCTGGCGCTGGCTTATGAGCCCGAAAGCGCGCCCGAGGATACAGCCGAGGCGTCCGAGGGGGAACCCGCCGGACCGGGGCGAGTGCTGCTGACCTTTGCCGGCGACGGGGCGCTGTCGCTGACGGTGGAATGCCTTGAGGTCGAACTCAGCGATGTGACGCGGCCCTATATGGCCCCTTCGGGCAAGGCGCCGCAGCATAACGACTGAGCGCGCGTTGACCGCAGCCGGGCGAGCCGTTAACCCACCCGCAGAAGAGACAGGCCAGCAGATTTGACAGGCAAGGAGCCCCGTGATGCCGCATTTCCTCGAGACTTCGGCGCCGGATTTCGACGCGCGTCTGACCGCGCTTTTGGGCATGAAGCGCGAAGACAGCCCCGAGGTCGATGACACCGTCGCCGCGATCATTGCCGATGTGCGCGCGCGCGGCGATGCGGCGGTGCTGGAACTGACCGCCAAATTCGACCGGCTGGAATTGACCCCTCAGACATTGGCATTCTCGGAGGCCGAGATCGACGCCGCCTGCGCGCAGGTGCCAGAGGCGGAGCGCGCGGCGCTGGAACTCGCCGCCACCCGTATCCGCGCCTACCACGAGCGTCAGCGCCCCGAGGATGCGCACTGGACTGACGACACCGGCGCGTCATTGGGCTGGCGCTGGTCGGCGGTCTCGGCGGCGGGGCTCTATGTGCCGGGCGGGCTGGCAAGCTATCCGTCCTCGGTGCTGATGAACGCGATTCCGGCGCAGGTGGCGGGGGTCGAACGTCTGGTGATCTGCGCGCCGATGCCGGACGGGGTGGTCAACCCGCTGGTCTTGCTGGCGGCGCGGCTCTCGGGCGTGGATACCATCTATAGGATCGGCGGCGCACAGGCGATTGCGGCGATGGCTTACGGCACCGAGACCATCGCGCCGGTGGATAAGATCACCGGCCCGGGCAACGCCTTTGTCGCGGCGGCAAAACGGCGGGTGTTTGGCAAGGTCGGCATTGATATGATCGCCGGTCCCAGCGAAATCTTGGTGATCGGGGATGGCACGGGTGATGCCGAGTGGATCGCGCTGGACCTGCTGTCGCAGGCGGAACATGACGAAAGCGCGCAGTCGATCCTGATCACCACCTCGCAAGCCGAGGCGGATGCGGTCTGTGCCGCGGTGGACCGGCAGCTTGAGGTGCTGGAACGCCGCGCGATTGCCGGTGCCAGCTGGCGCGACAACGGGATCGTGATTGTCGCGCGTGATCTGGCGCAGGCGGCGGCGCTCTCGGACCGGTTCGCGCCCGAGCATCTGGAGCTTTGCGTCGAGGATCCCGAGGCGCTGCTGGAAGATATCACCCATGCAGGGGCGGTGTTTTTGGGCCATTGGACGCCGGAAGCGATCGGCGATTATATCGGCGGGCCGAACCATGTGCTGCCGACGGCGCGTTCGGCACGGTTTTCCTCGGGGCTCAATGTGCTCGATTTCATGAAACGCACCACGCTGGCGCATATGACCCCGGCGGCGCTGGCGGCGATTGGACCCGCCGCCGAGATCCTCGCGCAGTCCGAGAGCCTGCAGGCGCATGGCTTGAGCGTGCGCGCGCGGCTCGATGCGTTGAACGATAAAACCTGAGGAGGGGCGGTGCTCAGGGGCATCGAGCCCCTTCGCACCGCCGGGGGGGTTCCACCCCCGCCGGCCTGCGGCCTCCCCCCGGAGGATATTTATCGCATAAAGTGGGGGGAGGGTGCGACGTTTGAGGGCGTGAAGGTCAGCCGACGACGTTGAAGCCGGGGCCGTAGGGGTAGGCGGTGATATTCTCGTTGCCGCCCTCATGGATCACCAGAATATCATGCTCGCGGTAGCCGCCGGCGCCGGGCTGGCCCTCGGGGATGGTCAGCATCGGCTCCATCGAGATCACCATGCCGGGTTCGAGCACGGTGTCGATATCCTCGCGCAGTTCCAGCCCCGCCTCGCGGCCATAATAATGGCTGAGCACGCCGAAGGAATGGCCGTAGCCGAAGGTGCGGTATTGCAGGAGGTCGCGGTCCTCGAAGAAGGCGTTGATCTTGGCGGTGATCTCGGCGCAGCTGGCGCCGGGTTGCAACAGGCTGATGCCGTATTCATGCGCCGCGACATTGGCCTCCCAGATTTTCAGCGAGGCCGCGTCGACCTCGCGCACAAACAGCGTGCGTTCAAGCGCGGTGTAATAGCCCGAGATCATCGGGAAGGTGTTGAGCGAGAGGATATCGCCGGTCTCGAGCCGCCGCGCGGTCACCGGATTATGCGCGCCATCGGTGTTGATGCCGGATTGGAACCAGACCCAGGTGTCGCGGTATTCGGCCTCGGGGAAGCGGCGGGCGATCTCGCGCTCCATCGCGTTGCGACCGGCCATGGCGATGTCGATCTCGCGGGCGCCGACTTCGATCGCCTCGCGGATCGCATAGCCGCCGACATCGGCGGTATTGGCACCGGCGCGGATCAGGGCGATCTCGGCGGGGGATTTATGCATCCGCTGGCGCATCGTCGCCTCGGCGATATCGACGCGCCGGGCGGGTTTGAGGAAGGCGTCGAGTTTGCCCGATTGCAGCAGGGTCAGGTGATCGCCCTCAAAGCCGATGGTCTTGCCCTCGCCGGTCACCGAGAGGATCGCGCGCCAGTAATTATCACGCGCCCAGTCGGTATAGGTGATATTGTCGCCGTGGCAGCGCCGCCAGGGCTGGCCCGCGTCAATTCCGGCGCTGATCGTGACGCTATCGGTGGCGGTGACCACCAGCCCGTAGGGGCGGCCAAAGGCGCAATAGAGAAAGCCCGAATAATAGGCGATATTATGCATCGAGGTGAAGACGCAGGATTCGACGCCCTGGGCCTCCATGATCGCGCGCAACCCTTTCAGGCGGGCGTCGTATTCGTCGGCGGCGAAGGGCAGGATGCGCGCACCCTGATGCAGGCGGTAATAGGCGGGACGTTGTGTCATGGTCAGACCTCCATAGAGGGGCCCGGCATGGCGAGACCCCCGAAAAGATCCCGGCGTTCAGGAGAAAGCGGTGACTGCCGCGAGCAACGGATCGCTCCGTGTGGCGACGCCATCACCACTTGCTCTGCTTCGGCGATAATCCAGCAGATGGATTCGCGCAAGAATTTCCGCAGGCGAATGGCGACAATCGTAGCTTGATCCCGCGAAATTGGTCAGGCATCAGTTGTGGAGCACGCAGGAAGGCCGCTTTGATGAATCGCATCTGCCATATCGAGATCGACGATACCGGTCTGACCTCGCCCTCGCCCGAGATGGAGCAAGAGCGCCGGGTTGCGGTGTTCGATCTGCTGGAGGACAACAGTTTCGCGCTGCCTGCCCGCGACGGGGGCGTGGTCCCGCAGGGGCCGTATCGGCTGCTGCTGGCGATCCGCGATCGGCGGCTGGTGGTCGATATCGCCCGCGAGAACAAGGAGAAGGTCGCCGAGTTCCACCTCTCGCTGGGGCCGTTCCGGCAGGTGATCAAGGATTACGACCAGATTTGCGCCAGCTATTTCGACGCGGTGAAAAACCTGCCGCCAAGCCAGATCGAGACCATAGATATGGCGCGGCGCGGGATTCACAACGAGGGTGCCAATATCCTGCAAGAGCGGCTCGAGCGGAAGGCCGAGATTGATCTGGATACGGCGCGGCGGTTGTTCACCCTGATCAGTGTCCTCAATCGGGGTTCCTAATCCGTGCCTCTGTTTCCTCAATCCGTGCTGTTTTGCTGCGACCATAACTCGGTGCGTTCGCCAATGGCCGAGGGGTTGATGAAAAAACTCTACGGCCAGCGCTGCTATGTGCAATCCGCCGGGGTGCGCGGTGATCTCGATGTGGATGGTTTCGCCATTGCGGTCAGCGCTGAGATGGGGGTGGAACTGTCGCGCCACCGCTCGCGCAGCTTTCGCGAGATGGTCGAATGGGGCGATGATCTGTCCAGCTTTGATCTGGTGGTGGCGCTCTCGCCGGCCAGCCAGCGGGCGGCGCAGGAATTGACCCGCTATGCCCATATCGAGGTCGAATACTGGCCGATCATGGACCCCACCGGTCTGGGCGAAAGCCGCAGCGACAAGCTGCAGAGCTACCGCCAGACCCGCGACCAGATCGCCACGCGGATGATCGACCGTTTCGGCCCGCCGCTGGCCGAGGATGACGCCCCCGCCAGTAAGGAATAAACCCGTCTCGCGCCGTCAAGGGGATCGCCCCGGGCGCCATCTCAAGCTCAGGAGTAGCCCATGACCCTCGCTGCCCGTCAGATTTTGCAAAGCTATTATGACGCCTTCAACGCCGGTGATGTGGCGGCGATGAGCGATTGCCTGCATGAGGATTTTATCCATTACGCCAATGAAGGCGACGCGCGCCCCGGCAAGCAAGCGTTCGCCGAGTTCAGCGCCCATATGAGCGAGACCTACAAAGAGAACCTCACCGATATGGTGATTTTCACCGATGAGAGCGGCACGCGCGGGGCGGCGGAATTCACCGTCAATGGCACCTATCTGAAAACCGATCCGGGCCTGCCCGAAGCGCGCGGCCAGACCTATAAGTTACCGGCGGGGGCGTTTTTCACCCTCAAGGACGGGCTGATCTCGCGGGTGACGACTTATTACAACCTGCGCGACTGGATGGCTCAGGTCTCGGCATGAAGGTCGCGGCGCTGACCGGCCCTGCGCTGGACGAGGCTCTGGAGGATCTGGCGCGCTTGCGCATCGCGGTGTTTCGTGACTGGCCGTATCTCTATGATGGCGATATCGCCTATGAGCGCCGGTATCTGGAACCCTACCGCGACAACCCGCGGGCGATCGTCGCCGGTGCCTTTGACGGCGCGCGGCTGGTCGGCGCCGCCACCGGCACGCCGATGGAAGACCATGCCGATGAATTCGCCGAGGCCTTCGCGGGGCGTGGCTTGGATATGTCAGACATATTCTATTGCGCCGAATCCGTGCTGCTGCCAGAATTTCGCGGGCAGGGCGTCGGACATCGGTTTTTTGACATCCGCGAGGCGCATGCGTGCGAAATGGGCCGTGGATATGTCGCATTCTGTGCGGTGCAGCGGCCCGAGGATCATCCCGCACGCCCTGCCGGTTATCGCCCGCTTGACGGCTTCTGGCGCGCGCGTGGCTATGCGCCCTTGGCAGGCGCGGTGGCGCAGTTCGGCTGGAAAGACCTTGGCGCGGCGCAAGACACATTGAAACCGCTGCAAGTCTGGATGCGTAAGCTATGAGCGAGATGTCCCCTGATCCGATCACAATTGCCGCCGCCGCCTATCCGCTGGACTGGTGCCACAGCTTTGACGATTACGCCGGTAAACTGCGCGACTGGGTGGCCGGAGCCGCAGGGCAGGGGGCGGACCTTCTGGTCTTCCCCGAATACGGCGCGATGGAACTGGCCAGTTTGGGCGGTGCCGAGGTTGCCGCCGATCTGCAGGGCGCACTCTCAGAAGTCGCGCGCCACGCAC
Organism: Pararhodobacter oceanensis; assembly: GCF_003076755.1. GTDB lineage: Bacteria > Pseudomonadota > Alphaproteobacteria > Rhodobacterales > Rhodobacteraceae > Pararhodobacter > Pararhodobacter oceanensis. The sequence continues at coordinate 62,983 of NZ_QDKM01000009.1, read as the reverse complement.
CACAGGTGGATGAGGTGCTCGCCGGTCTCGCGGCGGAACACGGGGTCTATATTCTGGGTGCTTCGGGGCCGGTGTTCACGGGTAAGAGGCCGGTCAACCGCGCGGTGCTTTACGGGCCGCAGGGGGTGATCGGGCATCAGGACAAGCAGATCATGACGCCCTTCGAGCGCGACGATTGGGATGTCACCGCCGGACGCGACGGTTTGGCAGTCTTCGACACGCCAATCGGGCGGCTGGGGGTGGTGATCTGCTATGATAGCGAGTTCCCGCTCTTGTCACGCGCCCTCGCCGAGGCGGGGGTCGAGATCCTGCTGGCGCCAAGCTGCACCGAAACCGAGGCCGGTTTCACCCGCGTGCGCGTCGGTTCGATGGCGCGGGCGTTGGAGAACCAATGCGTGGTGGTGCAAGCGCCGCTGATCGGCACCGCGCCGTGGTGCGCAGGCGTTGAGGAAAACACCGGCCGCGCGGCGATCTACGGGCCGCCCGATATCGGCTGGCCGGCCAACGGCGTGCTGGCCGAGGGCGAGATGGATGCACCGGGCTGGACCCTCGCGCAGGTGTCGCGCGCGCGCATCCGCCAGACCCGCGCCAAAGGGGGCGTTTTGACCTTACAACACTGGCCCGAGCAGTCCGCGCGGCTCTCGCGTCCCATTCAAGTGATCACAACAAGTTAAACCTTGAACTTTTGCCAACAAAGGCGCATTTAATGCTCGCCCGTAACTTTAGCGGGTGGAAAAGTGTTGGAGTGAACATGGCCAAGGAAGAACTGCTCGAATTCCCCGGTGTCGTGCGCGAGCTCCTGCCGAATGCGACGTTTCGGGTCGAGTTGGAAAATGGCCATGAAATTATCGCCCATACGGCAGGTAAAATGCGTAAGAACCGGATTCGCGTCCTTACGGGTGACCGCGTGCAAGTTGAAATGACGCCCTATGATCTGACCAAGGGCCGGATCAATTATCGCTTTAAGTGATGCGCCTGATATTGGGCTCTGCCAGCCCGCGCCGGCTGGAACTGCTGGCGCAGATCGGCATCGTTCCGGACGACATCCGCCCCGCTGACATTGACGAGACCCCTCGCAAGGCCGAACTGCCGCGCCCCTATTGCGCGCGCATGGCCTTGGAGAAGGTGCAGGCGATCCCCGCCGCCGAGGGTGAGGTCGTGCTTTGCGCCGACACCACCGTGGCGCTGGGCCGCCGCATACTGGGCAAACCCGAAAACGCCGCCGAGGCCGCCGAATTCCTGCTCAAACTGGGCGGGCGGCGGCATTCGGTGATCACCGCTGTGGCGGTGAAATGCGGCGCGCGCATCTGGACCCGCGAAGTGGTCACGGCGGTGAAGATGAAGCGTCTCTCGGATGATGAGTTGAACGCCTATCTGCACTCCGAAGAATGGCGCGGCAAGGCCGGTGGCTACGGCATTCAGGGCCGTGCCGGCGCCTTGATCCCGTGGATCTCGGGCTCGTTCAGCGCGGTTGTCGGCCTGCCCTTGGCCGAGACCGCCAATCTCCTAACCGCTGCGGGGTATCGGGTATGAAGGGACGGGTCATTGCGCTGGGCCATATCGGCGAGCGCGAGGTTGCCGCGATGATGGTCGACGGGCAGCTTGACGATCTGGCGCTGGAATTCGACGGGCTCGCGCCGGGTGCGATCCTGCGCGGCACCGTCGGGCGTCCAGTCAAAGGGCTGGGCGGGGTGTTTGTTGATCTGCCCGAGGGGCAGCGCGGGTTCCTGCGTCAACCCAAAGGGCTGGCGCCGGGACAAAGCATTCTGGTGCAGGTCTCGGGCGTGGCCGAGGACGGCAAGGCGATCCCCTTGGTGCTGCGGCTCCTGTTCAAGAGCCGCTACGCCATCGTCACCCCCGGCGCGCCGGGCCGCAACGTCTCGCGCGCGATCCGCGACACTGAGCTGCGCGACGAGCTTGAGGCTTTGGCCAATGGTGGGATGGCAGGGGCCGATGACAGCCTCGGGCTGATCCTGCGCTCGGCCTGCGAGGCGGTCGAGGCGGAAGAAATCGCCGAGGATATCGCCCAGATGCGCGCCTTGGCCGAAGCGGTTCTGGCCGATGTCAAAGGCGTGCCGGAACTTCTGGTCGACGCGCCCGGCCCGCATGAATTGGCCTGGCGAGACTGGGGTGATGTCGATGAGGTCGACACCAGCGAGGAGGCGCTCGATCACTCGGGCGCTTTGGACCAGATCGAAGCTCTGGCGCTTGCGCAGGCGCCGCTGGGTGGTGGTGCCTCGATGAGCATCGAACCGACCCGCGCGCTGGTGGCGGTGGATGTGAATACCGGCACGGATACCTCGCCCGCCGCCGGTCTCAAGGCCAATCTCGCCGCCGCCCGCGATCTGCCCCGGCAATTGCGGCTGCGCGGATTGGGCGGCATCGTGGTCGTCGACCTTGCGCCCTTCCCCAAACGCGACCGGCATGTGATCGAGCAGGTTCTGGGCAAAGCCTTCCGCGATGATCCCGGCGAGGCGAATTTGGCGGGCTGGACACCGCTGGGCAATTTTGAACTGACCCGCAAGCGCGACCGCGTGCCGGTGAAATCATGGCTGGCGCAATGAGCGCGCCCGCGACGAAAGCGCCGCGCTGCCCGAATTGCGGGAAAGCGGCGGTGGATGCGCATAAGCCGTTTTGCTCGAAACGCTGCGCGGATGTCGATCTGGCGCGCTGGCTGCGCGGGGATTACGTGATCCCGGGGCCGGATGGCGAGGCCGAAGGAGAAATCCCCGAACACGATCCACGCGATCCGCAGGACTGACACTCTGTCGGCATTAAGCGTCCCGGTTCCACCCCTACGCCCGGCGGCCCCGCCGGGCCGCGCCCGACCCTCCCCCTGGGAGGGCGCGTTGGCGATGATGGTCGTCGCACATCCGACATTGCCGCTTTGACGTGCTCCGCCTCGTGACAAGGGCAGGGCGCCCACCCAGTGTCGGGCGCGACCCTTTGTGCTTTGTTCCCCGCCATAGTTGGTCTGTTGGGTTACAAAGACAGGGAGTAATTCCGCGCAGCCCTGTTCAACCGTCACGCCCGGGGCCACCCCGGGCCGCGCCCGACCCTCCCCATGGGAGGGCGCATTGGCGGTGGCATAAGCTGCTCAACCGACATCCCTGCTTTCGAGCGCAACGCTTCGTAGCAAGGGCAGGGCGCCCACCCAGGGCCGGGCGCGACCCTATGTGCATTGTTCCCAGCCATTATTGATCCGTCGGCTTTCATAAGCAGGAAGTAATCCCGTGCAGCCCCGTTCCACCGCCACGCCCGGCGGCACCGCCGGGCCGCGCCCGACCCTCCCCATGGGAGGGCGCATTGGCGATGTCCTTCGCTGCTCACCCGACATTGCTGCTTTGACATGCTCCGCCTCGTGGCAAGGGCAGGGCGCCCACCCAGTGTCGGGCGCGACCCTTTGCGCATCGTTCCTCGCTGCGGTTGATCCGGTTCCAATACCCGAACGCCATGCCGCGCATCGTCGATCCACCCTCGGACCCGCCCCTGTGCTTGAGGGGCCTCGGGATTGGCTGCGGGGCGATCAGGCCACTTGCCTCGGGCGCGGGGTTCTGATCCTTTGTGAACATGTTCAACACACGCCCCCAATGCGCCCCATGCGCCGGCCCCGCCCCCCGTCCCCTTTGCGGGCGTCCCCTGCGATGAGCGGCCTTCTCGCCTTTATCCGCAGCAACGCCCTCTGGCTGGGCGCGGGGATGCTGCTGACCTTCCTGTCGAGCTTTGGCCAGACGTTTTTCATCTCGGTCTTCGCGGGCAATATTCGTGCGGATTTCGGCCTCTCGCATGGCGCTTGGGGCGGGCTCTATGCCGCTGCCACCATGGCCTCGGCGGTGGTCATGGTGTTCGCGGGCACGCTGACCGACCGTATCCGCGTGCGCAATCTCGGGCCGATGGTGATTGTCGGGCTTTCTGCGGCGGCTCTGGCGATGGCCATGGCCTCCTCGCTGTGGATGCTGGCGCTGGCGGTGTTTTTCCTGCGGCTCTTCGGGCAGGGGCTGATGAGCCATACCGCGATGGTGGCGATGTCGCGCTGGTTCATCGCCACGCGCGGGCGCGCCATTGGTATCGCTGGACTGGGGATTTCACTGGGCGAGTCGCTCTTGCCGCTGAGTTTCGTGGCGCTGCTGGGCTTCGTCGCCTGGCGCAACCTGTGGATTTCCTCGGCGCTGGTGCTGCTCTGTCTGGCGCCGGTGCTATTTGTGCTGCTGCGCAACGAGCGCACGCCGCAGAGTTTCACCACCGATGAGGGCAGCCAGGGCATGCAGGGGCGCAACTGGACGCGGCTCGAGGCGCTGCGCCATCCGTTTTATTGGCTGATGGTGCCGGCGCTGATCGGCCCGCCGGCTTGGGGCACGGCGTTCTTCTTTCATCAGGTGCATCTGGCCGAGGTCAAAGACTGGAGCCATGCGGTTCTGGTGGCGCTGTTCCCGGTGTTCACCGTGTCGGCGGTGGTGTTCTTGCAGGTCGCGGGCTGGATGGTCGACCGCTTTGGCTCGGCGCGGCTGATGCCGGTGTATCTGCTGCCCAATGCCGCCGGTTTCATCATCTTCGCGCTGGCCCCTTCGTCATGGACCGGCGCGCTGGGGATGATCTGCATGGGCGCCTCGGCGGGGATGAACAACACGCTGGGCACGACGATCTGGGCCGAGGCTTACGGCACCCGCAACCTCGGCTCGATCCGGGCGATGATGGCGGCGGTCAGCGTGCTCGGCTCGGCGATCGGACCGGGGCTGACCGGGGTGATCATCGACCAGGGCATTGATTTCGCGCGCCAAGGCTGGGCGATTGCGCTCTATTTCGCCCTCGCTTCACTGCTTGCGGCACTGGCGGCGCGGTTTTTGCTGCGTGACGCAAAGGCAGAGGGCGGCGGCTAACGGGTTTCGGGGTTTCGCTGGCGGCGCAGGTTTCCTATCAAAGTGGCTGGGAGATACAGGGGACAACATGCGCATTCTGGTGTTCAACGCGGGCAGTTCCAGCCTGAAAATCGGCGTTTTCGATACCGGAGGCGAGGCCGGAGCGCAGGTCGTGCAGCGGCTCAAGGGCGGCTTTGGCCGGTTCCGCGACGGCGGCTGCACGGTGCATCTGCAAGCCGCGGACCGCAGCGAGGATTTCACCGCCCCCTATGCCGATCTGGCCGCCGCCACCGCTGCGGTGCCGGGCCTACTCGCCGATTGGGGGGTCACGGGGATCGAGGCCATCGGCCACCGGATTGTCCACGGCGGCGAGGCGCATGACGGGCCGGCGACATTGGACCCCGAGACTTTGGCGGGGATCGAGGCGCTCACCCCGCTGGCGCCCCTGCATATCCCCGCCAATCTGAATGTCGTGCGGCTGGCGCGCGCGGTCTGGCCCGATCTGCCGCAGGTGGGCGTGTTTGACACCGCTTTTCATCTGGATAACCCGCCGCGCGTCACCACCTATGCGGTGCCGCAGGCGTGGCGCGAGGCGGGGCTGCGACGCTACGGCTTCCACGGTACCTCGCATCAATATGTCGCCGAACGCGCCGCGCAGGCGATGGGGCAGCCGCTGGGTGATCTGCGGCTGATCTCGGTGCATCTGGGCAATGGCGCCAGCGTCTGCGCGATCAATTTGGGGCAAAGCCTTGAGTCCTCGATGGGGCTGACCCCGCTGGAGGGGCTGGTGATGGGCACCCGCTCGGGCGATATCGACCCGGGAGCCTTTGGCTATCTGCAGCGCGAACTGGGCCTGAGTGTCGCGCAGATCGAGCATGATCTCTACTATGAAAGCGGGCTCAAGGGGCTGACCGGCAGCGCCGACATGCGCGATGTCGAGGACCGCGCCGCCGCGGGCGATGCACAGGCGCAGCTGGCGATCAATCTCTACGCTTACCGCGTGCGCAAATATATCGGCGGCTATGCGGCGGCGATGGGCGGCGTTGACGGGGTGATTTTCACCGGCGGCATCGGCGAGAACTCGGCCTCGATGCGGCGGCGGATTTGCGACGGGCTGCAATTCTTCGGGCTGCGGCTGGACCACGACCGCAACCTTGCGCCCGATCTGGACAATTACGCGGCGCCGCATATTCAGGCCTACGGCTCGAAGGTGGCGGTGATCGTCACCGAAACCGCCGAGCAACTGCAGATCGCGCGTGAAGTCGCCGCGCATCTCGCCCGCCCCATGCCTGCGGCGCGGCCGATCCCGATTGCGGTCTCGGGCCGTCATGTGCATCTGAGCGCGGACTCTTTGGCGGCTCTGTTTGGCGAGGGCTATCAGCTCACCGAGGCGAAACCGCTGCGCCAGCCGGGCAATTGGGTGGCCAATGAGCGGGTCACGCTGGTCGGGCCCAAGGGCACCTTGGAGAATGTCGCGATCCTTGGCCCGCTGCGGCCGCGCACCCAGATCGAGGTCTCGCGCACCGATAGTTTCACGCTGGGCATCGAGGCACCGGTGCGCGATTCGGGGCATCTGGAGGGCACGCCCGAGATCCGCTTGGTCGGACCGGCGGGGCAATTGGATACCGACGGGTTGATCGTCGCGGCGCGGCACATCCATATCAACCCCGCCGACGCCGAAGCGATGGGGCTGGAAGACCGGCAATTGGTGCGGGTGCGCATTGGCACCGGCGACCGCGCGCTGACCTTCGCGCGCACTTTGGTGCGGGTGCAGCCCAATGCCTTTACCGAGATGCATATCGACACCGATGAGGGCAATGCGGCGGGGATCGGCAGGGATTTTGTCGGGCAGGTCGCCGCCGGTGTCGAGGCTTTTGTCGGCGGCTGAACCGGCATCGCGCAGCGGGCGGGGCGTGGTGGAGCCGATCGGGATCGAACCGACGACCTCGTCATTGCGAACGACGCGCTCTCCCAACTGAGCTACGGCCCCATGCCGGTTTTTTGCGGAATTGACCGAGTCGTGTCAAGTATTTGCGGGGGCGCTGGGGGCGCTGGGGCGCGCGCCACCCGATCAGGCCCGCGTGAAGCCCCGTTGCTCTTGGCCGCCGCGACAGGTAATGTAGCCGACCCTGACACGAATATGGATATATCACATGTCGTTGCGCGCTCGTCTGTCCGCAGACACCAAAACCGCGATGAAGGCCAAAGATCAACTGACCCTATCCACGCTGCGGCTGATCAACGCGGCGATCAAGGACCGCGATATCGCCCTGCGCGGCGACAGCGAGGACCGCGAGATTTCCGATGCCGAAATCACCGCCGTGCTGTCGCGGATGGTCAAGCAAAGGCACGAAAGCGCGCGCGCCTATGAAGAGGGCGGGCGGCTGGAACTGGTCGAGCGCGAGATGGCCGAGATCGCGGTGATCGAGGCTTATTTGCCGCGCCAGCTATCGGCAGACGAGACCGAAAGCGCGATTGCCGAGACCATTACCGAGCTTGAGGCCGGATCGATCCGCGACATGGGCAAGGTGATGAATGCGCTCAAGGCGCGCTATACCGGCCAGATGGATTTCACCCAGGTCGGCCCGCTGGTCAAAGCCCGCCTGATGGGCAACTGAACGCCAATCGCCTAACGATATAAACCTGAGCCGCGCCACTCTGTCAGACGGAACTGTCATCGGCGGGCGGCTCAGGAATACGACTTGAGCCGGATCAACACCGCGCCGAGCGATTCGCTCAGCCGCACCCGCTCTTCTGGGGTGAGAAAGGCGCCAAGCTCCACCTCGCGCCCGCCGCCGGTCAGGGTCAGATATTGCGGCACCGGCCCGCCTTTGGCCGCCAGATGCAGGCTGATCCAATGCGGATCTGCGCGCCATTCCTGCACCATGCCACTGGCGGTCTGCCGCCTGAGCGTCACTTCGCTGCGGGTCAGCTCCATCGCTTCAAGAATACGCCGGTCGCGGTAATTGCGGTCGAGCGCATACCACAGCCCCCAGAGCGCGATCAGCGCAAAGGGCAGCAACCCCCAGAGCACCTTTGAGCCGATCACCGCCAGCAGCGGAATCGCCAGAGTGCCCGCCGCCATCACGATCACCACTGCAAAGCCGCGCGGCGCCAGCGCGTTATAGGGCCAAAGCCGCAGTTCTGCGCGCCCGTCCGCCTCTTGGTGCAGCTCATAGGGCATCGGGGGGCTCCGGTCGCAGTAGCTGGGGTGTGGTGTATGGGCAGGGCACGGGGGCACTTGGTTGGGAGGCGTTAACAGGAAGTCTAAGCGCTCGGCGGCGCGAGGCAAGGGGGCTGGGGTGTCGGGCGCATCACCCCGTCGGGCGGGCGTGCCGCGGCTGGTAGAACCGCAACCTGCTGCCGCCGGGCAGGGTGAACCCCGAGAGTATCCCCCAACCCTCGTCACTCGGCGGCTCGCTGGGCAATCCCGCGGCCTCCAGCGCGTCACAGGTCGCCGTGATATCCTCGCAAATCAGATAGACCTCCTGCGCACCCGAAGTCGCATGCGGATGGATCGCCACTTCGGCAGCGGCGGGCAGGGCAAAGATCAGCCAGCCGTCACCGGCATCGACAAAGCTCAGGCCCAGCGTGTCACGCAGACAGGCGCGGTCGGCCTGCGGATCGGTGGAATAGATGATGATATGGGTGCCGCTGAACATTCAGACCTCCGGCTGTGGCAAAGCAAAAGGCCCCGGCGAATACCGGGGCCTTTCAGCAGTCTAGCAGACCTTCGCTTAATGCGCGTGGCCGTGATCCCAGTCCTCACGCTTCGGCAGCTGCTCGAAGGTGTGCTCGGGCGGCGGGCAGGTCAGGGTCCATTCCAGCGTATCCGCGTGCTCGTTCCAATAGTTGTTCTCGGTCACGCGCTTGCCGGCGCGCAGGGTGTAAACCACCACACCGATGAAGAACGCAAAGGACACGAACGAGATGAACGCACCGATCGAGCTGACCATATTCCACTGCGCAAAGGCATCGGGATAGTCAATGTAGCGGCGCGGCATGCCCTGACGACCCAAGAAGTGCTGCGGGAAGAAGGTCAGGTTGGTGCCGACAAACATCAGCCAGAAGTGCAGCTTGCCTGCCCATTCCGGGTAATGGCGGCCGGTCATCTTGCCCATCCAGAAATAGATCCCGGCGAACAGTGCAAAAGCAGCACCCAGCGACATCACATAGTGGAAATGCGCCACCACATAATAGGTGTCGTGATAGCTGCGGTCGAGCGGCGCTTGTGCCACCACAATGCCGGTCACGCCGCCCACGGTGAACACAAACAGGAAGCCGAAGGCGAATAGCATCGGGGTTTCAAAGCTCACCGAGCCGCGCCACATGGTCGCGATCCAACTGAAGATCTTGACCCCTGTTGGCACCGCAATCGTCATTGTCGCCAACATGAAATAGCTCTGCTGGGTGACCGACATGCCGACGGTGAACATATGGTGCGCCCAGACCACAAAGCCCAAGGCCCCGATCGCGATCATCGCATAGACCATCGGCAGATAGCCAAAGATCGGCTTGCGCGCGAAGGTCGCAATCACATGGCTGACGATGCCGAAGCCCGGAACGATGATGATATAGACTTCCGGATGGCCAAAGAACCACAGGATGTGCTGGTAGAGGATCGGATCGCCGCCACCTGCCGGATCAAAGAAGGTGGTGCCAAAGTTCCGGTCGGTCAGCAGCATGGTGATCGCACCGGCCAGAACCGGCAGCGCCAGAAGGATCATCCAGGCGGTGACAAACACCGACCATGCAAACAGCGGCACTTTATGCAGGGTCATCCCCGGCGCGCGCATGTTCAGGAAGGTGGTGATGATATTGATCGCGCCAAGGATCGACGAGGCGCCCGAGAGGTGCACCGCGAAGATCGCGAAATCCATCGCAAACCCGGCCTCGAAGTTGGTCGAGAGGGGCGGATAGAGCACCCAGCCAACACCGGCGCCGGTGCCCAGATCGCCACCGCCACCCGGTGCGAACAAGGAACACACCGCCAGCGAAGCACCGGCGACATAGAGCCAGTAGGACAGGTTGTTCAGCCGCGGAAACGCCATATCCGGCGCACCGATGTGCAGCGGCATGAAATAGTTGCCAAACCCGCCGAACAGGGCGGGAATGAACACGAAGAACATCATCAGGATGCCATGCGCGGTGACAAAAACGTTCCACAGGTGGCCGTTCGCCGCCTCGCAATGGCCGTCGGCCAGCAGGCGCGCGCCTTCGGCACACATATATTGCACGCCCGGCTCCATGAGCTCCATGCGCATGTAGACGGTGAAGGCTACCGAGATGAAGCCGATGAGTGCCGAGGTGACCAAATAGAGGACACCGATGTCTTTATGGTTCGTGGACATGAACCAGCGGGTAAAGAACCCCCGGTTGTCCTCGTGCCCGTGAGCGGCTGCGTTGGCCATTCTTTGCTCCCGTTCCCTTGGTGATCTTGTTTTTCTACGTAAACCTTCCCCGAAATCCAAGGACTCCGGGGTGAACCTGCCCCTGTTCTAGTTCGCCCGACAGGCGGCGGCAACGCTCGAGTTGACGCAGAAGGCAAAAATTTGATGTAGGTCAATGACAATCCGAGGGTTTTTGACCTGCCGCTGCGGGCGCTCCGGCAGGGGTGCGGGCCGCGCCAGACCGGCGCCAGATGCGCGCCAGAGCCTCGGGATCGCGCCTGCCGCCTCAGTCTTGCGACTCGAACACCGCGTCAAAGGCGCGCCGCAGGGCGACATCCACATCCTCCAGCGTCACCGGCAGGCCCAGATCGACCAGCGATGTCACCCCGTGTTCGCGGATGCCGCAGGGCACGATCCCGTCGAAATGGCTCAGGTCCGGTTCGACATTGATCGAGATGCCGTGAAAGCTGACCCAGCGGCGCAGTTTCACCCCGATCGCGGCGATCTTATCCTCGCGCAGGCTGCCATCGGCGTTGCGCGGCTTGTCGGGGCGCGTCACCCAGACGCCGACACGGCCCTCGCGGCGCTCGCCCCTGACGTTGAACTCGTCAAGCGTGGCGATCACCCAGTCTTCGAGCTTGTGCACAAAGCGGCGCACATCGCGCCCGCGCAGGTTGAGATCGAGCATTGCATAGGCCACCCGCTGGCCCGGCCCGTGATAGGTATATTGCCCGCCGCGCCCGGCGCTGAAGACCTCGAAACGCCCGGGATCGGTCAGATCGGCGGCATTGGCCGAGGTGCCAGCGGTGTAAAGCGGCGGGTGTTCGAGCAGCCAGATCGCCTCTTCGGCCTCGCCACTGGCGATCTGCGCCACCCGCTCTTCCATCGCGGCAAGGGTCGGGAGATAGGGCTGCAACCCGTCAAGCGTTTTCCATTCCATCGTATTTTTTATTTCTTTTGAACCATTTGGGCGGCAATCCCGTCTAAGCTGTTGTGACCGCTGGTAACGGCGGTCTGGCCAAGAGACTTGGCACGAATCGAATCACGGTGCTAGGGTGGCACGCCATTAAGAGATAATACATTTTCGGGAGGGTATTATGAAACTCAACACATTAACCGCAACCGCACTTGCGGCGGCTTTGATGGTCAGCGGCACCGGTCGCGCCACCGCGGATATCGGCGATGCAATCGCAGGTGGAATTATCGGCGGGGTGATCGTTGGCGCGATCCAGCACAACCGCACCCGCACGCAGCCGGTGCGCACCCATCGCCCGCGGGTGCCCTCGGCGGCGCGGCAGCAGGCGCGCGATGTGCAGACCGCGCTCAATCATTTCCAGTTCCATGTCGGCGTCGCTGACGGGGTGCTCGGACGCCAGTCGCGCGCCGGGATCTCGCAGTATCAGGCCTATCTGAGCTTTCCGGTCACCGGCCATCTCAGCGAATTCGAACGGCAGGTGCTGCTCAGCGCGCACCAGCGCGCGGTGATGGGCGGGCCGCATGTGACCCGCGTGGCGGCGAGCCATCCGAACGGGATGCGCGGCTTGCTGGACACCGTGCGCGACGAGATGCTGGGCATCAACCAGCAGCCGGTGACCGTGGCCACGCCCGCGCCGCCCGTGGTTCCCGCCGCAACCGCAGTGCCCGCCGCACCTGAGGCGCCCGCCGCCACCAGCGCGGTGCCGAATTTCTTTGGCGGACAGTCGGGCGGCGCGGTGCAGCAGGCCTCGCTGGCCTCGCATTGCAACCGCGTCTCCTTGGTGACCAATGCCAATGGCGGCTATGCCGAGCTTGGCACGCTGAGCGATCCGGTCTTTGCCCTGAATGAGCAGTTCTGCCTCGCCCGTGGCTATGCCATCGCCGAGGGCGAGGCGCTGGTCGCACAGGTGCCCGGCGCCACCGCGCAGAGCATCGCCGCGCAGTGTCAGGGGCTCGAGCCGCTGTTGCAGCCCCATGTCGCGGCGCTCTCGGTGCAGCCGCGCGATCAGGTGCTGCAGGGGGTGACGCAATTCGTGCTGACCTCGGGGATGAGCACCAGTGATCTGGCCAGCACCGCGCGGATCTGCCTGTCGAGCGGCTATCTGACCGAAGATCTGACCGTCGCGGTCGGCTCGGCGATGGTGCTGGTGGCGCTGGGCGAGCATAGCTACGGCGAATTGCCCGCGCATCACCTGATGCAGGGGATCGGCGCCACCCAGCGCCGCGAGCTGGCGGCAGAATGGTTCCGCGCCAGCCTGCCCGCCGGTGGCGTGGTCAGCACCGAGGTTGCCTTCCGTCCCGGACCTGATTCGCGCAATGCGCTGATTCTGGCCGCGGTCGATGGTGCCACCGGCGCCGCGCCCATGGCGGCGACCCCGGTCGCGCCGGTGATTGCCCCGCAAACCGCGCCGCAACCCTATAGCAAATAAGCAAATACCGGCGTTTTACCGGCTTTGCCTGCCCCGTCCGCTTGCTGCGGGCGGGGTTTTTCGTTTTCCCCCTTCACATCCCATGGCGAACCCGCTATCAGCACCGCACCAATCCAGAGTGCGGTCGTGGCGGAATTGGTAGACGCGCAGCGTTGAGGTCGCTGTGGGCTAACCCCCGTGGAAGTTCGAGTCTTCTCGACCGCACCATTTTTTCCCAAAACCTGCGCTTTGCGCTGGCCGATAGCCCTTGAATTTCATGGCGCGGCGGGACGATTGCTTAAAAACTAGCCTTTGGCAGGTCATTTGCGTTTCAAATCACCCGATACGCAGGGCGAATGTCGCCTTTCGCTGCGAATTTTGATCACATTCCCAAAATATCCTTGAAATATTGCTGCGCGGTAGTTCTACTGAACGCAAGAACACGAATAGCTGTTCAACAGGGAGAAAACCTAGTGCCGACTGACCGCTCCGACGAATTCGTCGTTTTCGACAGCGTGCAAAAAAGCTATGACGGCGAGATACTTGTCGTTAAGGATTTGAACCTCAGCATGCCGAAGGGCGAGTTTCTTACGATGCTCGGACCGTCGGGGTCAGGAAAGACCACCTGTCTGATGATGCTCGCCGGGTTTGAAACGGCGACGCATGGTGACATCCGGCTTGATGGCAAGCCGATCAACAACATCCCGCCGCATAAGCGCGGTATCGGGATGGTGTTCCAGAATTACGCGCTCTTTCCGCATATGACGATTGGCGAGAACCTCGGGTTCCCGCTGGAAGTGCGCGGCATGGGCAAATCCGAACGCGAGGCCAAGATCACCCGCGCACTGGGCATGGTGCAGATGGAGGACTTTGTGAACCGGCGTCCGGCGCAATTGTCCGGCGGCCAGCAGCAGCGCGTCGCCTTGGCCCGCGCCTTGGTGTTCGAGCCCGAGCTGGTGCTGATGGATGAACCCTTGGGCGCGCTGGATAAACAGCTGCGCGAGCATATGCAGTTCGAGATCACCCGACTGGCCCATGATCTGGGCATCACCACGGTCTATGTGACCCATGACCAGACCGAGGCGCTGACCATGTCGGACCGTGTCGCGGTGTTCAACGATGGGCGCATCCAGCAGTTGGCACCGCCCGAAGATCTCTATGAACGCCCCGAAAACAGCTTTGTCGCGCAATTCATCGGCGAGAATAACAAGCTCGACGGTGTGGTGGAAACGATCAACGGCGAGCATTGCACCGTGCGTCTGGACGATGGCACGCTGGTCGATGCGCAGCCGGTCAATGTCTCGCAGGCTGGGGAGCGCACCCGCGTGTCGATCCGCCCCGAGCGCGTTGAATCCAACCCCGAGCGTCTGCACCCCGACGCGCATCTGATCGACGCCGAGGTGCTGGAGTTCATCTATATGGGCGACACGTTCCGCACCCGTTTGCGGGTGGCCGGAAATCAGGATTTCGTGATGAAATACCGCAATGCACAGGACCAGCCACGCTATCAAAAGGGTGACAAGATCCGCATTGGCTGGCGTCCCGAGGATTGTCGCGCGCTCGACGCCTAAGGCGCGACGCGACGCGACTGCACGCCGCCTTTGTCCGCAGGGTGGCGCGAGACAATTACAACGCGGGCATACGACTAGGGAGTAACTACATGAAATTGACCACCGCTTTAAAAGGCGCTGTCGGCGTTGTCGCATTGACCGTTGGAAGCGCTTCGGCCGAAGGCCATATGGCGAATGAAATGACCATCGTCTCCTGGGGCGGGGCCTATCAGGCCTCGCAGGTGAACGCCTATCACAACCCCTATCTCGAGCAGAATCCCGATGTCACGATCATCACCGACGAAAGCTCGGGCGATGCTGTGGCGCGGCTGCGGGCGATGGACGAAGCCGGCAATATGACCTGGGATCTGGTCGACGCCGTGGCCTCGGACGCGATGCGTCTGTGCGACGAGGGTCTGGCGCAGGAAATCGACCATGACGCGGTTCTGGCAGCCGCGCCCGATGGCACCTCGGCGTCTGAGGACTTCGGCGATATGATCATCTCCGAGTGCTTCATCCCGCAGATCGTCTATTCGACGACCTTCGGCTACCGCACCGATATGGTGCCCGAGGGTGTCGATGCACCGACCGGCGCTTGCGATGTCTTCGACCTTGAAACCTATCCGGGTCGCCGCGCGCTCGAGCGTCGTCCGATTGGTAACATGGAGTGGGCGCTGCTCTGCGACGGCGTGCCCTATGACGAAGTCTATGCCACGCTCGAGACCGACGAGGGCGTTGACCGCGCCTTTGCCATGCTCGACACGATCAAGGACCAGACCGTCTGGTGGTCGGCAGGCGCTGAAACGCCGCAATTGCTGGCCGATGGCGAAGTCTTCATGGGCTCGACCTATAACGGACGTCTGTTCGCCGCGATTGCCGAGCAGGACCAGCCGATCGGCATGGCCTGGGGCCACCAGATGTTCGACCTTGACGGTTGGATCGTGCCCACCGGTCTCTCGGATGAGGCGCAGGCACGGGTGATGGACTACCTGATGTTTGCCACCGACACCCAGCGTCTGGCGGATCAGGCGGCCTATATCTCCTATGGTCCGGCACGCACCTCCTCGGCGCCGATGGTTGGCCAGCACGCCGAACTGGGCATTGATATGGGTCCGCATATGCCGACCTCGCCCGAGAATATGGAAGGCTCCTTCCTGTTCAACTACACCTGGTGGGCTGACTACCGCGATGAGCTGGACGCCCGCTTCCAGGCGTGGCTGGCTCAGTAACTCCTGAGCAAACCGGCCCCTTGCAGATACGCATTCGGGCCGGTTTTTCATGAACCCGCCGGTTCCCGCCTCTGGGAACCGGCAACCTCAGGGAAAGAATGATGAGCACTCAGGCCACAGATCACGACGAACGCAGTATGGACGCCCGCGGTGGCGAACCGCTCAAGCGCAGCCTCGCGCGGGCCTTGCGCCGCCAGAAAATCAGGGCGTTACTGCTGATCGCGCCGCTCTTGGCCTTTATCGTCCTTGGCTTCCTGATGCCGATCGGCTCGATGCTGTTCCGTTCGGTCGAAAACCCGCAGATCACCGATATCCTGCCGCGCACCGTGGTCGCGCTGGCGGATTGGGATGCGGATAGCAATGAACTCCCGTCCGAGGCGGTCTATACCGCTCTGGTCAGCGACCTGCGGATCGCCATTGAAGAGCGCACCGCGATGACCATGGCGCGACGGATGAACTATGAGATGGCCGGGTTTACCACCATGGTGCGGCGCGCCTCGCGGCCCCTGCGGCGGCTTGATGACGATGCCACCGGCCCGTTTCGCGAGTTGATGATCGAGGCGCATGATGACTGGGGCGATGTCGCCACATGGCGCGCGCTCAAGGCCTATTCCTCGCCCTATACCGTGGGCTATTACCTCTCGGCGGTGGATTACACGATGGTCTCGGGCGAGATCGAGCCACTGCCCGACAACCGATCTATCCATCTGATGCTATTCTGGCGCACCGCATGGATGAGCGGGTTGATCTGTTTCCTCACACTGTTGCTGGGCTATCCGGTCGCCTTCCTCCTCGCCAATGTCAAAGAGCGATATGCCAATCTGTTATTGATCATGGTGCTCTTGCCGTTTTGGACCTCGCTACTTGTGCGGACCTCGGCGTGGAAGGTGCTGTTGCAAGAGCAGGGGGTGATCAACCAGTTGCTGGTCTGGATCGGGCTGGTCGCCGATGACAACCGGCTGGCGATGATCAACAATAAATTCGGTGTCATCGTGGCGATGACCCATATCCTGCTGCCGTTCATGATCCTGCCGCTCTATTCGGTGATGAAAACCGTCCCGCCGAGCTATGTGCGCGCCGCCAAGAGCCTTGGCGCAAATGACTGGACCGCCTTCTGGCGGGTGTATTTCCCGCAATCGGTGCCCGGTATCGGCGCCGGAGCGATCCTCGTGTTCATCATGGCCGTGGGCTACTACATCACGCCCGAACTGGTCGGTGGCCCCTCGGGGATGTTCATCTCGAACCGGATCGCGCACCAGTGGAATGTCTCGGGCAACTGGGGGCTGGTTGGCGCTTTGGGCACCATCCTCTTGGTCGCCGTGCTGGTGCTCTATTGGGTCTATGACAAGATTGTCGGCATCGACAACGTAAAGCTGGGGTAAAAGATCATGGCGCTTCCGACCTATGCAACGCCGCTGCAACGCACCTGGTATTACGGGTTTCGGGTGATCTGCGGGCTGATCTTTTTCTTTCTGATGTTCCCGATTGCGGTGATCGTGCCGCTGTCGTTCAACGCGCAGAATTACTTCACCTTCACCCCCGAGATGCTGGCCCTCGACCCCGAAGGCTATTCGCTGCATCACTATGTCGATTTCTTCACCAACCCCGATTGGCAGCATGCGATGTGGAACTCGCTGTCGATCGCGCCGATGGCGACTTTGGTCTCGGTGTCGCTGGGCACTTTGGCCGCGGTGGGTCTCAGCCAGAGCCATGTGCCCTTTAAGCGGGTGATCATGGCGGTGTTGATCTCGCCGATGATCGTGCCGCTGATCATCTCGGCGGCGGGGATGTATTTCTTCTTCTCGACGATTGGCTTGCAGGGCACCTATTGGGGCGTGGTTCTGGCCCATGCGATCTTGGGCATTCCCTTCGTGATCATCACCGTCACCGCGACTTTGGTCGGGTTTGACAACTCGCTGACCCGTGCCGCCGCCTCGATGGGGGCGGGGCCGGTGCGGACCTTCTTCAAGGTGCAATTGCCGCTGATCCTGCCCGGGGTGATCTCGGGCGCGCTGTTTGCCTTCATCACCTCGTTTGACGAGGTTGTGGTGGTGATCTTCGTCGGCTCGGCGGGGCAGCAGACCCTGCCGTGGCAGATGTTCACCGGCTTGCGTGAGCAGATCAGCCCGACGATTCTGGCGGTGGCGACGCTGATGGTGGGGCTGTCGATCCTCTTGCTGGCCACGCTCGAAATCCTGCGCCGCCGTAACGAGCGCCTGCGGGGCATGTCGCCGGGGTAGGGCATCGTTCAGCAGAAATCAGTCAAACGCGGGGCCTCGGTCCCGCGTTTTGCTTTCCTGCCCCCCGCGCGGAGTAAAGGCGAAGCCGCCGCGCATCGCCAGACCGCCCGCACGGGCTGGCGATATTCTGGACCGAGGCACATCACTCAATCTGTGCTCTGACTTAGCTACCATAAAGCGCTTCGTTCGACGGTCAGATCGCCATCCCGCGGTCTGGCGAGGCGCTTCGTTGCTCTGCTTGCCCCCGCACGGAATCAAGGCGAAGCCGCCGTGCATCGCCAGGCCGCCCCCCGGACTGGCGATCCATTACCACCAGCGCCCCGTTCAAATCATGGATGTAGAACGCACCATAAAATGCGCCGCTTTACCCGCGGTCGCCCGCCCGCGGCCTGACGCTGCTCGGCTTGTGCATAATGACACACGGCGGCTTCGCCTTGTCGCCGTGCGAGGGCGCCTCACCCCTTCTGCTTCGCCAAACTGTCCCGCACGAATTTCTCGATCGCCGCGGCCGGGCGCGCGCCGGACAGACGGGCAATCTCGCGCCCCTTATGGAACAGGATAAACGCCGGTATCCCGCGGATATTATAGCGCACCGTCGCGTCGGGGTTGGACTGGGTGTTGATCTTCGCCAGCCGCACCTTCGGCGCCAGCGCCTTCGCGGCCTTCTCGAACTCGGGCGCCATCGCGCGACAAGGCCCACACCACGGCGCCCAGAAGTCCACCAGCAGCGGCACCCCGTCGGACTTCGCCGCCTTCTCCAGCGTCTTGAAATCCAGCGCCGCGACCTTGCCCAGCCCCAGAGCCGCCCCGCAGATCCCGCATTTCGGCGCCGCTCCGGCTTTGTCGGCGGGGAATTGGTTGACCTGCCCGCAGTCGCTACAGGTCAGTTTGATCTTCGCGCTCATCACAGCCTCACGTATTCACAAATCAGAATGCGACATGGGCATGCCACGCGCCTCTGTCAACCTTAATCACGCCTCAATGCCGCTTGGGCCGCGCCTTATAGATCGGCAGCTTCCACCCGAAGGCCAGCGACCCCGCACGCAGCAAGAAGGTCACCACCGCGCAGGCGGCAAAGGCCAGCAGGTCGTAATCGGTAAATAGATGGATGATCTGCGCCACCAAAGCCCCGAAGAACGCGGCGCTCAGATACAACTCGCCCTTGCGCAGCACCAAGGGCACCTCGTTGCAGACGACATCGCGCATCATCCCGCCCATGGTGCCGGTGATCATCCCCATGATCAGCACAATCGCCGGTCCATGCCCCAGCGACCACGCCACGCCGACCCCTGCCGAGACCGCCACCGCTAGCGCGCCCGCGTCCAGCCAATCCAGCGCGCGGCGGCGGTTTTCCAGCTTATGGGCCAGGAAAAACACCAAAACCGCAGCCACACAGGCAGCGGCGATATACCAAGGATCGGTGACCCAGAACACCAGATCGCGGTTCAACAGCACATCGCGGATGGTGCCGCCGCCGACCGCGGTCAGGCAGGAGATAAAGAAAAAACCGACCAGATCGAGCTGCGCGCGGCTGGCCGCCAGCGCGCCGGTCAGGGCAAAGATGAACACCGACAGATAGTCGAGCGCCGAGAGCAGGGTCATGCTTTGGCCGGTTTGAACGGTGCCATACCGGCGCGGGCCAATTCATCGGCGCGCTCGTTCTCGGCGTGACCGGCATGGCCCTTGATCCATTTCCACGTCACCTGATGATTGGCCTGCGCCGCATCCAGCCGCTGCCAGAGATCGGCGTTCTTTACCGGTTTCTTGGCCGCGGTCTTCCAGCCGTTGCGCTTCCAGCCGTGGATCCAGCCGGTGACGCCGTTTTTGACATAGGCCGAGTCGGTGGTGATGGTGATCGCGGTGCTGCGGGTCAGCGCTTCGAGCGCGCTGATCGCGGCCATCAACTCCATGCGGTTGTTGGTGGTGTCGGCCTCGCCGCCCTGCAATTCGCGCTCTTTGAGCAGCTTCGCGCCGTCCATCGCGCGCATCAACACGCCCCAGCCCCCCGGTCCGGGGTTGCCTGAACATGCGCCATCGGTCCATGCCAAAACTTCGGTCATTGCGGCAGTGCCCTTGTCAAAATAGTGATGCCCGCGGCGGGTTTACCCGAGAGGCCGGCCTCGGTGCGGATCTCTTCGGAGAGGATTTCTAACCCCGCCGTAGCCAGCAGTCCGGCCAGTTCATCGCGGCTGTAATAGCTGTAGAAGCGGCCCAGATCATCGCGTTCTTCACCGGCACCCAGCTTCATCCCGATATGGAACACACCGTCCTCGGTCAGCGCCGCGCGGATCGCTTCCAGATAGCGCGGCAGATCGGCACGGGGCGCGTGCAGCAGGCTGAAATTCGCCCAGACACCGTCATATGCGGCATGCGCGATCAGGTCATCGAATGTCGCCAGCCGCGCGCGATTGCCGGTGCAGGCGCGGGCCAGTTCGACCATCGCCGGTGTTGCATCCACCGGATCAACCTCAAGCCCCGCCGCCAGCATCGCGGCCGAGGCCGGCCCCGGGCCACAGCCCAGATCGAGCACAGCGGCCCCCGCAGGCAGGCGCGCGATGAAAGACTGCAAATCCGCGTCCGGTGCCGTGTCCTCGATCATCCGCGCATAGTCCTCGGCGCGCGCCTGATAGACCGCAAGGGTCTCGGGGTCGCCACTCATCCCTGTAGCCGTCATGCAGGCGTCCGCAACACACGCGGGACTTTGAATTCGACGTTCTCGACAGCGGTTTCAACGATCTCGGTGGTCAGGTCATAGCGCTCAGCAAAGGCCTCGATCACCTCGTTGATCAGGATCTCCGGCGCGCTGGCCCCTGCGGTCAACCCGATGGCTTTGATCCCGTCCAGCGCCCGCCAGTCGATCTCGGAGGCGCGACCGATGAGCTGCGCATAGGCACAGCCCGCCGCGCGGCCCACTTCGACCAGCCGCCGCGAGTTCGAGGAGTTGGGCGCGCCGATCACCAAGAGCGCATCGATGCGGTCGGCGATATCCTTGACCGCCGCCTGCCGGTTGGTGGTCGCGTAACAGATGTCTTCCTTATGCGGGCCGACAATCTGCGGGAAACGCTCTTGCAACGCGGCAACGATACCGGCGGTGTCATCAACGCTGAGCGTGGTCTGGGTGATGAAGGCCAGCTTTTGCGGATCACGCGGGGTGATATGGGCCACATCCTCGGCGGTCTCGACCAGCAGCACCTCGCCCTCGGGCAATTGCCCCATGGTGCCCACCGTCTCGGGGTGGCCCGCATGGCCGATCATCACCATCTGGAGGCCGTTCGACGAATGCCGCTCGGCCTCGATATGCACCTTCGAGACCAACGGACAGGTGGCATCGACAAACACCATCTCGCGGGCCTGCGCAGCGGCGGGAACGGATTTGGGGACGCCATGGGCCGAAAAGATCACCGGCCGGTCATCGGGGCATTCATCGAGTTCCTCGACAAACACCGCGCCTTGTTCGCGCAGGCTGTCGACGACGTATTTATTATGCACGATCTCGTGGCGCACATAGACCGGCGCCCCCCATTTGGCGATTGCCATTTCGACAATCTTGATCGCGCGGTCGACACCGGCGCAGAACCCGCGCGGGGCGGCCAGATACAGGGTCAGGGGCTGTTTCGACATCTAGGGGCCTCCGTTTCGCCCACAGGTAAGGCTTTGGGCGCGCGGGGTCCAGTCGCGATGCGGCTCAGGGCGGAAAACCGCGTCGCCACGGGGCAGGGGGATCAGCCGAACAATCCGGCGGTGATCAGCGCCAGCCCGATGTAGCGGCCCGTCTTGGCCAGCGTCACCAGCAGGGTGAACTGCCACAAGGGGGTGCGCATCGCGCCCGCCAGCACCGTGGTCAGCTCGACCACCGGCAACCAGCTGAGCAGCAGCGTCCAGATCCCCCAACGCTCCCACCAGTGGTGGGCGCGGTCGAATTGCGCGTCGGGAATACGCATCCATCGGTGCGCGCCGCGATCTTCCAGCCGCAGCCCGATCCAGTAATTGAGAAAGGCGCCCAAGGTGTTCGCCACCGAGGCCACCGCAACCATCAGCCACAAGGGCGCGACGCCGCCCAGTTGCAGGCCGACAAAAATCACTTCGGAGTTGAACGGGATCAGCGTGGCGGCAAGGAATGCCGCCCCGAACAGCCCGACGAGGCCTGCGATCAAGGCTTAGCTGGACACTTCGGCCGGATCATCCACCGCAGTCTCGTCTTCATCACGCAGGGGGCGCGGATCGCGCGGCGGGCGGCCAATCACATCGCGGAGTTCGTCAAGTTCGATGAAATTATCGGCCTGACGGCGCAATTCATCGGCGATCATCGGCGGCTGGCTGCGGATCGTCGAGACCACCGAGACCCGCACGCCCTGACGCTGCAGCGATTCGATCAGCGGGCGGAAGTCGCCATCGCCCGAGAACAGCACCGCATGGTCGATACGGTTGGCGATCTCCATCGCGTTGACCGCGAGTTCGACATCCATATTGCCCTTGACCTTACGGCGGCCCATCGAGTCGGTGTATTCCTTGGCGGATTTGGTGATCATCGAATAGCCGTTGTAGTTCAGCCAGTCGATCAACGGGCGGATCGGCGAGTATTCGTCGTTTTCCAGCAGCGCGGTGTAGTAATAGGCGCGCAGCAATTTGCCACGACGCATGAATTCCTGCCGCAACAGCTTGTAATCAATGTCAAAGCCAAGGGCCTTGCCGGCAGCAAAGAGGTTCGCGCCGTCGATGAACAACGCAAGGCGCTCATCTTTGTAAAACATTGTAATTCCTTTCAAATCCGCGACAAAAAATGCAGTATTATAACTCAAATGAGCCGGAACTTGCCAAAACAGTCTCGCAAGACGCTACACCGGAGCATACCACTATGGCGGCACAGGCAGAATTGGGTATAGATGTGAAGCAAAATTACCGCAACAGCTTCCTGCTGGCTCTGGGCAGCAACGCTTCGGATGACGCACTCAATAATGAGGTCATACTTAAGGCCGCAGTGACGCATATCAACCAGTCCGGCCTCACGATTGAGCGCATAAGCGGGATTTGGCGGACACCGGCGTTTCCGGCAGGGGCGGGGCCGGATTTTGCCAATGCCTGCGCGCTGGCCTCGGGGGATCTGAGCGCGGCGCAGGTCTTGGAGGTGCTGCACCAAATTGAGGCCGAGATGGGCCGCACCCGCGAAAAACGCTGGGGCCAGCGGGTGATTGATCTGGATTTGCTGGCCGCCGGTGATCTGGTCCTGCCCGATGCGGTGACGCAGCGTCATTGGCAGGAGCTGCCGCTTGAGGCGCAGATGCGTGTCGCCCCCGAGCAGTTGATCCTGCCGCATCCACGCCTGCAGGACCGCGCCTTTGTGCTGCTGCCGCTGTGCGAGGTCGCGCCCGACTGGCGGCATCCGCTGCTTGGCCAGAGCGTCAGCGAGATGTGCGCCGCATTGGACCCCGGTGAGGTGGCGGCGCTGCGGGCGATGAGCGCAAAACCGTGATCACCCCCGATCACAGCCTTTACCGGGTGCCGCTGGGCTTGTCTTTGCTGGGAAATGCCGGTAAAGGACACTGCTTGACCCTCCCCTCTGACTCATTAGGAGTGCTTCATGGCCCGTGTTACGGTCGAAGATTGCGTTGACAAGGTTCCGAATCGCTTCGAGTTGGTGGTTCTTGCCGCCCACCGCGCGCGTGAAATCGCGTCGGGTGGTGAACTGACGGTTGACCGCGACAACGATAAGAACCCCGTGGTTTCGCTGCGTGAAATCGCCGAGGAAACCCAGGGTGCAGATGCCCTGCGCGAGCGGCTCATCGAGAGCATGCGCACGCAGAACGAAGTCGACCTGCCGGTCGAGGACGATATGGCGATGCGCATGGGGGCGCAGGACGACACCCCCGAGCACGACGACATGACCGAAGAGCAGATGCTCCGCCAGTTGGTCGCCGCGCAAAGCGAGCAGAATTGACGATGCATTGGGCGGAATCGCAAAGTGATCACGCCCGATGATCTGATTGCGCTGGTCCGCAATTACAACCCGAACTGCAACGAAGACCTGATCCGCGCCGCCTATGACTACGGCGCGCGGATGCACGAGGGCCAGTTCCGCCACTCGGGCGAGCCCTATTTCTCGCATCCGGTGGCGGTGGCCTCGCTGCTCACCGAGATGCGGCTAGATGATGCGACGATCATCACCGCGCTGCTGCATGACACCATCGAAGACACTCCCTCGACCTATGCCGAGGTCGAAAAGATGTTCGGCCAAGAGATCGCCGAACTGGTCGATGGCGTCACCAAGCTGACCAACCTGCAGCTCTCCTCCTCCGAGGCGAAACAGGCCGAGAACTTCCGCAAACTGTTGATGGCGATGTCGCGCGACCTGCGGGTGATTCTGGTCAAACTCACCGACCGCCTGCACAATATGCGCACGATCCGTTCGATGCGGGTCGATAAACAGGCGCAAAAAGCCCGCGAAACCATGGAAATCTATGCGCCACTGGCCGGGCGTATGGGCATGCAATGGATGCGCGAGGAACTTGAAGACCTCGCCTTCAAGGTGCTCAACCCCGAGGCGCGCAATTCGATCCTGCGCCGGTTCATCACCCTGCAACGCGAATCCGGCGATGTGATCTCGCGCATTACCGCCGATATCCGGCTGGAACTGGATAAGGCCGATCTTGACGGCACCGTCTACGGGCGCGCCAAAAAGCCCTATTCGGTCTGGCGCAAGATGCAGGAGAAGGACCTCGCCTTCTCGCGGCTCTCCGATATCTACGGCTTTCGGATCATCGTTGATACGGTGTCGGAATGCTATGTCGTGCTCGGGTTGATCCACCAGCGCTGGCGCGCGGTGCCGGGGCGCTACAAGGACTATATCAGCCAGCCCAAGAACAACGGTTACCGCTCGATCCACACCACCGTGTCGGGGCGCGATGGCAAACGCGTCGAGGTGCAAATCCGCACCCGCGAGATGCATGAGGTCGCCGAGGCCGGTGTCGCCGCCCATTGGGCTTATCGCGACGGGTCGCGGGCGGTGAACCCCTTTGCCGTCGATCCGGCGAAATGGATCGCCAAACTGACCGAGCGGCTCGATACCGCCGAGGATCACAGCGAGTTTCTCGAGCATGTGAAGCTCGAGATGTATTCCGATCAGGTGTTTTGCTTCACCCCCAAGGGCGATGTGATCCAGCTGCCGCGCGGCGCCACGCCCCTGGATTTCGCCTATGCGATCCATACGCGAATCGGCAATTCCACGGTCTCGGCCAAGGTTGACGGGCTGCGCGTGCCGCTCTGGACACGGCTGCGCAACGGCCAGTCGGTCGAGGTGATCACCGCGCAGGGCCAGCGCCCGCAGGGCAGCTGGATCGAGCTGGTGCATACCGGCCGCGCCAAATCCGCGATCCGCCGCTCGCTGCGTGAGGAAAACCGCGCCCGTTTCATCCGCTTGGGTCGGGAACTGGCGCGGGTGGCCTTTGAGAACGTTGGCCGCAAGATCACCGATAAGGCGCTGGACGCGGCGGCGGGGGGGATGGCGCTCAAGGGGGCCGAGGACTTGCTGGCCCGTATCGGCTCGGCCGAGATCAGCGCCCGCGCCGTGGTCGCGCAACTGTATCCCGATCTGGCGGTGCTGCCTGATGAGGAAATCGACACCGCGCGTCCGGTGATCGGCCTTGATCCGGGGCAGGAATTCCGCCGCGCGCAATGCTGCCAGCCGGTGCCGGGCGAGCGTATCGTCGGCATCACCTACCGCGGCAAGGGCGTCGTGGCGCATGCGATTGACTGCGATGTGCTGGCCAGCCTTGAGGCCCAGCCCGAGCGTTGGATCGACCTGCATTGGCATGAGGGCAAACACCCCCCTGTGCACGCGGTCTCGCTTGAGGTTACGATCACCAATAACGCCGGTGTTCTGGGGCTGGTCTGCTCGGTGATTGGCGAGAATAAGGCGAATATCTCGGATTTGCGGTTTATCGACCGAAAGCCCGATTATTTCCGCATTTTCGTCGAGATCGAAGTGTCAGATGCCCCTCATCTGCATCAAATCCTGACCTTGCTTTCGGCGGAAAGCGATGTTGCTCAAATCATCCGTGTTCGAGACCCGAACCGGCAACCCTGAACCCGGACGGCGTCGCGTGATTTTCAAGCGTCGAAACCCCAAGACCCTGCTCCGCACCGTCGCTGAATTCTTTTGGCCGCGCGGTGGCTGGCGTCGGGCGGCGACCTATGTGCTGCACCGGATGCGCCGCTTACCGGATTCGCCCGAGCGCATCTGCCGCGGCATCGCTCTGGGCTGTTTCGCCTCCTTCCTGCCGCTCTTCGGGTTGCATTTCGCCACCGCGGCGCTGCTCGCATGGGTGTTGCGCGGCAATGTTCTGGCCGCACTTTTGGGCACCTTCTACGGCAATCCGATCACCTTTCCGGTGATGGCGGTGGCGGCGATGGAATTGGGGCATTGGATACTGGGGTCCGATGACGCGGTGTCTTTCCGCGCCGCGATGTCGGCAATCGGCCATGCCAGCGGGGAATTGTCGCGCAATTTCATGGCGCTAATGTCCACCCAAGAGGTCCATTGGAATAATCTCGCCGATGTCTTCTGGCAGGTGTTCCTGCCCTATATGCTGGGCGGCGCGATCATCGGCTTGCCTTCTGCTGTGGTGATCTATCTTCTACATTTGCCACTGGTGCGCGCCTATCAGCGCGGGCGCCAGAAACGGCTCAAGGCCCGCTTTGAGGAGGCTCGCCGTCGCGAGCAATCCGCCACTACCGGAGATAAGATATGACCAATTCGCCGCTTCGTTTGGGTGTCAACATTGACCATGTCGCTACGCTGCGCAACGCGCGTGGCTCGGCCTATCCCGATCCGGTGCGCGCCGCATTGATCGCGCAAGAGGCGGGCGCCGACGGCATCACCGCGCATCTGCGCGAGGACCGGCGCCATATCGTCGACGCCGATATCGACCGTATCATGGCGGCGATTGACCTGCCGTTGAATTTCGAGATGGCGACCACCGCCGAGATGCAGGCGATTGCCCTGCGCCACAAGCCCCACGCGGTCTGTCTGGTGCCCGAAAAGCGCGAGGAACGCACCACCGAGGGCGGTTTGGATGTGGCCAGCGATATCGCGCGGCTCACCGATTACATCGCGCCGCTGCGCGAGGCGGGCAGCCGCGTGTCGCTGTTCATCAGCCATGACGAACGCCAGATCGAAGCCGCGGTTGCGGTGCGCGCGCCGGTGATCGAATTGCACACCGGCCGCTATTGCGACTTGGTGGCCGAGGGGCAGGAGGAAGCCGCCGCGCTGGAGCTCGCCGCGCTGATGAAGGGCGCGCAGATCGCCCATGCGGCGGGGCTTGAGGTCCACGCCGGCCACGGGCTCAGCTTTGCCACCGTGCAGCCCTTCGCCGCCACGCCGGAGATCCGCGAGTTGAACATCGGCCATTTCCTGATTTCGGAAGCGGTGTTCATGGGGCTGGCACCGGCGATCACCGAAATGCGCCGGCTGATGGCCGCCGCCCGTAGCTAACGCCGCAGCTAAAGCCGTAGCGAATACCGCGCCTTAGCGCCCGCGAAACAACGTCCCCAGCACGCCGCGCGACAAGGCGCGGCCTGCGCCGGTGCCAAGTGAGCGCGCCATCGACTTGCCAAAGGTCTCCAGCACCGAATCCGAGCGCGACGAGCGGCTGCGGGTGGGTGTCTGCGTGGTCGTCTTGCGACTGCCCAGCCGCCGCGCCCGTGAGCTGCCCGTCTCAACGCGCTCCGCCATCCGCCCCGGCGGCTGGTAGCGCCGCGCCCGCGAATAACGCTCCGTCGCCTCGTCCTCCTGCGCAGTGCGGTCCTCGAATCCCTCGGCCTCCTGCGCCGCCTCCTGTGCCCGCCGCGCCAGCATCTCATGCGCCGAATCGCGGTCCACCGCGCGGTCGTATTTCCCCGCCATCGGCGAATTTGCCATCACCTGCCGCCGCACCGCATCCTCGCAGGGCCCCATCACCGAAGAGGGCGGGCGGATCAGCGTCCGCTCGACCACGCCGGGCACGCCCTTATGCTCCAAAAACGAGGTCACCGCCTCGCCAACCCCGACCTCGCGGATCGCCACTTCGGTCTCGAAGCGCGGATTGCTGCGGTAGGTCTGCGCCGCACGCCTGAGCGCCTGCTGGTCGCGCGCGGTGAAAGCGCGCAGCGCGTGCTGCACACGGTTGCCCAGTTGCGAGAGGATCGTCTCCGGCACATCATCGGGGTTCTGGGTGACAAAATACACGCCGACGCCCTTGGACCGGATCAACCGCGCCACCTGTTCGACCTTCTCGACCAGCGCCCGCGGCGCGCGGTTGAACAGCAAATGCGCCTCGTCAAAGAAGAACACCAGCTTCGGCTTGTCGGCATCGCCCACCTCGGGCAGTTCCTCAAACAGTTCCGACAAGAGCCACAGCATGAAGGTCGCATAGAGCCGCGGCGTGGTCATCAGCTTCGCCGCATGGAGGATATTCACCCGCCCTTGCGCACCGTCAAGCTGCATCAGATCGCGGATATCCAGCGCCGGTTCGCCAAAAAACGACGCCGCGCCTTGGTTCTCCAAAACCAGCAACCGCCGCTGGATCGCGCCGATCGTGGAGGTGGTGACATTGCCGTATTGCGCCGAGATTTCTTTGCGGTTCTCGGCCAGAAACTGCAGGATCGCGCGCAGATCGGCGATATCAAGGATCGGCCAGCCCTGCTCGTCCGAGATCCGAAAGGCGATATTCACCGCCCCCTCCTGCGCCTCGGTTAACTCCATGATCCGCGATAGTAACAGCGGCCCCATCTCGGCCACGGTGGCGCGCACCGGATGGCCCATCTCGCCGAACAGATCCCAAAAGGTCACCGGCATCGCCGCGTAATCAATGTCGCTCAGCCCAATCGTCGCAGCGCGCGCGGCAAAGGCTTCACGCGGTTCCCCCGCCGCCGCCATGCCGCTGACATCGCCTTTGATATCGGTCAGGAACACCGGCACACCGGCGCGCGAAAACGCCTCGGCCATGATCTGCATGGTGATCGTCTTACCGGTGCCCGTCGCCCCCGCGATCAGCCCGTGGCGGTTGCCATAGCGCAGCAGCAACTCCTGCGGATCACCGTAACCCTCACCGCCGCCACCGATAAAAATCCCCGTCTGCGCCATGCCCGTCTCCCCCGTCATCTGTCCAGAAATATCCCACGGGGGTGCGGGGGTGTGAAACCCCCGCTGGTCGGGTTCGGCAGCTACAGCCCTCAGATCGGGGCGAATTCTTCGACACTGTATCCCTGAAGATACAATAGCGCGGTCAGGTCGCCGTGGTTCACCCGTAAATCACATTGCGCCGCGACCGCCGGTTTGGCGTGGAGCGCGACACCGGCACCGGCCAGATCCAGCATCCCCAGATCATTCGCCCCGTCACCCACCGCGATCACCTGCGCGGGCGTCAGCCCTAGCCGCGCGGTGATGTCATTGAGCGCATCGACCTTCGCCTGCCGGCCAAGGATCGGCTTGGCAACCTCTCCGGTCAGCATCCCGTCCTGCGCCAGCAATGTATTCGCGCGGTGCTCGTCAAAGCCCAGATCCCGCGCCACCGCCTCGGTGAAACCGGTAAACCCGCCCGAGACCAGCGCCGCATGCCCGCCATGCGCCTTCATCGTCGCGATCAACGCCTTGCCGCCGGGCATGAAGGTAATCCGCTCGGAGAGCACCTGCGCGATGATCCCCTCGGCCAGCCCTTCCAGCAATCCGACCCGCTCGCGCAGTGCCGCCTCGAAATCCAGCTCGCCATTCATCGCCCGCGCGGTGATCTCGGACACATGCGCACCGACGCCCGCCATATCCGCCAATTCATCGATGCATTCCTGCTCGATCATCGTCGAATCCATATCCGCCAGCAGCATCGCCTTGCGCCGCCCCGCAGCGGGCTGCACGCAGAGGTCGATCCCCAGCGCCTGCAGGTCCTCCCAAGTGGTCCAGCGGGTGTCGGGCATCGCGCCCAGATCAAACTCGGCGGCAATCCCCGGATTCAGCCAGCGCGCCTCGCCGCCGCCCCAAGCGTTGCGCAGGGTTTCCACCAGCGTCGGCTCCAGCACCGGATTTTGCGGGTTGCACAGCAGCGTGGCGACGAAAGGGGCGGGCGAGGGGGTGGCGGGCATGGCTGTTTCCGATCGACTACATTTCGCGGCACGCCGGTCGGTTTGCGCGCCTCTACCGCCGCATTAGGCGAATTTTGCCGCTTGTGCCAGTGGGGCGGCGCGGCTATCCCCATCCGTGGGACACCCCTCCCCAACGAGGGGCGCTTATCTGGAAGGATAGCATCAATGGCTATTGCACAACCGGCCACGCGGCCGGCCAATCCGCGTTTTTCCTCTGGCCCCTGCGCTAAAATCCCCAATTTCTCGCTGGATATGCTTGCCGACGCGCCCTTGGGCCGTTCGCATCGCGCCGCGGTGGGGAAATCCAAACTCGCCCAGGCGATCGACCTGACCCGCGAGGTTCTCGGCGTGCCCGAGGACTACCGTATCGGAATCGTGCCCGGCTCGGACACCGGCGCGGTCGAAATGGCGCTCTGGTCGCTTCTGGGCGCCCGCGGCGTCGAGATGCTGGCTTGGGAAAGCTTTGGCGAAGGCTGGGTGACCGATGTGGTCAAACAGCTGAAGATCGAGGCCGAAGTGCGCAAGGCGCCCTACGGCGAGATCGTTGATTTCGCGCAGGTCGATTTCGACAAGGACGTGGTGTTCACCTGGAACGGCACCACCTCGGGCGTGCGTGTGGCCAATGGCGATGCGATCCCCGCCGACCGCGAGGGTCTGACGATCTGCGACGCGACCTCGGCGGCCTTTGCGATGGATCTGCCCTGGGACAAGCTGGATGTGACCACTTTCAGCTGGCAGAAGGTGATGGGTGGCGAGGGCGCGCATGGCGTGCTGATCCTGAGCCCCCGCGCCGTCGAGCGGCTGGAAAGCTACACGCCCGCATGGCCGCTGCCGAAAATTTTCCGCCTGACCAAAGGCGGCAAGCTGATCGAAGGCATCTTCCGCGGCGAGACGATCAACACGCCGTCGATGCTGGCGGTTGAAGATTACCTCGTGGCGCTGAAATGGGCGCAGAGCCTTGGCGGCCAACCGGCGCTGAAGGCCCGCGCCACGGCCAACGCACAGGCGATCTGGGATTTCGTGGCGAAAACCCCGTGGCTGGAGAACCTCGCGGTTAATCCGGCGCAGGCCTCGACCACCAGCGTTTGCCTGAAGTTCAACGATCCGCGGATCAAGGACGGGGCGGCCTTTGCCAAAGCGGTGGCGAAGCGGCTCGAGGCCGAAGGCGTGGCGCTGGATATCGGCGCTTACCGCGATGCGCCTGCGGGTCTGCGGATCTGGTGTGGTTCGACGGTGGAAACCGCCGATGTCGCGGCGCTGATGCCCTGGATCGACTGGGCGTTCAACGCCGAGATCGAAGCGCAGAACGCCTGAACTCGGCCGCAAACTGGTTCGGTGCGTGCAATAGCACGCACCCTACCGCCGCCCGAAGTCCCTGACCCGTAGGGTGTGTGCTCTGCACGCACCGTCACCGACCCAAAACACCGTCACCCATGCGTCCCAGACGCCGTGACAGGAAAGGAGCGCCGATATGGCCCCCAAAGTTCTCGTCTCCGACAAACTCTCGGAAACCGCCGTCCAGATCTTCCGCGACCGCGGCATCGAGGTCGATTTCATGCCCGATCTGGGCAAGGATAAGGAAAAACTCGCCGAGGTGATCGGCCAATACGATGGTCTCGCGATCCGCTCGAACACCAAAGCCACCGCGAAACTGCTCGAGAAAGCCGACAACCTCAAAGTCATCGGCCGCGCCGGTATCGGGGTCGATAACGTCGATATCCCCGCCGCCTCGAAAAAAGGCGTGATCGTGATGAACACGCCCTTTGGCAACTCGGTGACCACCGCCGAACATGCGATTGCGATGATGTTCGCGGTTGCGCGGCAACTGCCCGAGGCGAATGCCTCGACCCATGCCGGCAAATGGGAAAAGTCGCGTTTTATGGGGGTTGAGCTGTTCAACAAGACCCTCGGGGTGATCGGCGCCGGTAATATCGGCGGTATCGTCTGCGACCGCGCGCATGGGCTGAAGATGAAGGTTGTCGCCTTTGATCCCTTCCTCACCGAGGCCCGCGCCAAGGAAATGGGCGTCACCAAGGTGGATCTCGATGAATTGCTGGCGCGCGCCGATTTCATCACCCTGCATGTGCCGCTGACCGACAAGACCCGCAATATCCTGAGCCGCGAGAACCTCGCCAAGACCAAGAAGGGTGTGCGGATCATCAACTGCGCGCGCGGCGGTCTGATCGACGAGGCGGCACTGGCCGAGGCGCTGACCTCGGGGCAGGTGGCTGGCGCCGCATTGGATGTTTTTGCCGAAGAACCGGCCAAGGAAAACCCGCTATTCGGCCTGCCGAATGTGGTCTGCACGCCGCATCTGGGCGCCTCGACCACCGAAGCGCAAGAAAACGTTGCGCTGCAAGTCGCCGAGCAAATGTCGGATTACCTGCTCACCGGCGCCGTGCAAAACGCGCTCAACATGCCCTCGGTCACCGCCGAAGAGGCCGCCGTTATGGGGCCGTGGATCAAACTCGCCGCCCATCTCGGGGCCTTTGCCGGTCAGATGACCAATGAGCCGGTGCGCGCGATCAATGTGCTCTATGACGGGGCCGCCGCGAAGATGAACCTCAAGGCGCTCGATTGCGCGGCGATTGCCGGTGTGCTTAAGGCCTCGAACCCCGATGTGAACCTTGTCTCGGCACCGGTTGTCGCCCGCGAGCGCGGCATCAAAATGTCGACCACGCATCAGGATAAAACCGGCGCCTTTGATGGCTATATCAAGCTGACCGTGGTCACCGACGACCGCGAGCGCTCGATTGCCGGCACCGTGTTCAGCGATGGCAAGCCGCGGTTCATCCAGATCAAGGGTATCAATATCGACGCCGAGGTTGGCGAGCATATGCTCTATACCACCAACAAAGACGAGCCGGGGATTATCGGTCTCTTGGGTGAGACGATGGGCAAGAACGGGGTGAATATCGCCAACTTTACCCTCGGTCGTGCGACCGTAGGCAAAGACGCGATCGCGCTCCTGTATCTCGATCACCCGCTGAGCGGCGAAGTGGTCGAGAAGCTGGCTTCGACCGGTATGTTCCAGCAGGTGCGGCCGTTGAAATTCGACGTGTCGTAAGCTGGTGACAGGTTAAGAGAAGCCCTCCGAACGCAGGTTCGGGGGGCTTTTTTGTTGAGATGAGGGAGTGCCGCGCATTGCCAGACCGCGGTATGGGCCCCGCGCGGACACAAGGCGCAAGCCGCCGCACCTGTCCCGAGCCGCGCAGTGCCAGACCGCGGGATGGCGATCCCACCGCTGAGCGACGCGCTTTATCGTGGCAAACCCGCACGACTATGAAGCGGCGCGCCAAGGCCAACCAAATCGCCAGCCCGGGGGGCGGTCTGGCGATGCGCGGCGGCTTCGCCTCGACTCCGCGCAGCACAAAAACACCCGGCAGTCTGGCACTGCGCGACGCGGGGCAGGGTGCCCTCTAAATCTGCGTCAACATCTGATACCCCGGTTTGGTCACCGAGCGCACCGTGGTGATCGGGGCCTCGTTGATCCAGGTCGTGCGCTCGATCACCAACAGCGCCGCGCCCACCGGCGTGTCCAGTTGCAACGCCGTCCGCGCATTGGCCTCGATCGCATAGAGCCGCAGGTCGCAGCGGCTGTAGGGCTTGTTGCGCACCAGCCATTCATTGGCGCTCTCCACCGCCAGATCCACACCCAGTATCTCCGGCGAGGTCTCCAGAGAGATCCAGCGATCCTCGAGGATATAGGGCCGCTGGTCGGCCAGATGCAGCGCCTCGACATGCAGCATCTCCACCGGCTTGCGCAGTGCCAGAGTCGCGGCGATGGCGGGCGGGGTCACGGCAAGATCGCGCAGCAGCAGATGATAGCCGTAGACACTGCCCAAGGCCTCGACCTCGGCGCGGGTGATCGGCACATCCAGCGTCGCGCGGGTCACCGGATCGGCGCGCACCGTGGTGCCACCCTTGCGCTTGCGCTCGACCAGCCCCGCATCCGCCAGATCGCGCATCGCACGCTGCACCGTCGAGCGCGCGCAGCCCAGATCCTGCGCGATATCCTCGTCGCGCGGCAGCTTGTCGCCGGGCCGGTAAGTGCGGTCCAGAAGCCGCGCATGGATGCGGTCGCGGATGTCGGTCCAGCTATGGCGGATCGGTTCGGTCAAATGTCTTGGCCCAGCTCCTGCACGGCGGTTTGAAACGCGCGGGCAATCCCCTCGTGATCGGCGTGGCGACCGGCGCTTACCACATGGCGTCCGGCGCTCCAGACTTGTTGCACACAGTCGCGCCCGTGGCCACCAAAGATCAGACTGTCGAGCGCCGCGTCACCCTGCCGGTTGCAGATCCACGCGTTGTCGGTCTCGATGCCCAGCAGGTCCGCCCAAGCCCCCACCTCAATCCGCCCCGCGTCGCGCCCGCCCGCCTGCGCCCCCGCAGTTGCCACTTGATCAAACAGCACGCGCCCGGTCGAGGCGCTCTCCTGCGCCAATGCCGCGCGCGAACGGTCGCGCAACCGCTGCGAATACTCCAGCGCCGCCAGTTCCTCGAACAGCGCGATATGCACATTGGAGTCCGAGCCGACCCCGAAGCGCCCGCCGTGTCGGGTGAACTCGGTGGCAGGGAAAATCCCGTCGCCAAGGTTGGATTCGGTGATCGGGCAAAGCCCCGCCACCGCGCCGGTCCGCGCCAGAGCCTCGGTCTCAGCCGCAGTCATCTGGGTGCTGTGGATCAGGCACCAGTTCGCGCCCACCTCATGGTTGGCCAGCAGCCATTCCACCGGCCGCGCGCCGTGATGGGCTTGCACTTCCTCAACCTCGGCCACCTGTTCCGCCAGATGCATATGGATCGGCCCGTCGCCCGCCAGCGAGAGCGCCGTGGCCATCCCCTCTGCATCCACCGCGCGCAAGGAATGAGGTGCGACGCCGATGCGGTAATCCGCATGTTGCTGCGCGATCAGCCGCGCCGAACCCGCATGCAACTCGGCAAATTGCTCCGGCGTATTGCCAAAGCGCATCTGCCCGCCGTTCAGCGCCCGCCCGTCGCAGCCGCCGAACTGGTAGAGCACCGGCAACAGCGTCAGCCCGATACCGGTGCGCGTCGCCGCAGCGGTGATGCGCGCGGCCATCTCGGCGGGATCGGCATGGGGCACTCCGCCCACCGCGTGATGCAGATAATGGAACTCGGCGACGCTGGCATAGCCCGATTCGAGCATCTCCATGAACACCATCGCCGCAATCGCCTCGACATGATCCGGCGTCAAACGGTCGAGATAGCGATACATCAACTGCCGCCAGGTCCAGAAACTGTCGCGCGGATCGGGGCCGTGCGCTTCGGTCAGGCCGGACATGGCGCGCTGGAACGCATGGCTGTGCAGATTGACCGGCGCCGGCAGCAGCAGATCGACCTGCGCATCCGCCGCGCGCTCTTGCGGCCCGATCCCGGCGATTCGCCCGTCGGCACCGATATGCAGCTGCCGGTCGGCCTGCCAACCCTGCGGAGTAAGCACTTGTTTGGCATTGATGAATTGCATGGCTCAGGCTCCATTGACTTTTATATGTAGCTACATAATAGTAATAAGCATGATCTAACGATAGGACAACCCATCATGCAAGACTATGCGCTTCACGATATCAACGCGGCCACCATGCAGGTCGCCAGTGGCGGCTACGGGTTGATCGAGGATGCTGCGGTGGTGGTTGCGGGCGGCAAGATCGCATGGGTCGGCAAACGCGCGGATCAACCGGCGCAATTTGCCGGGCTGGCGATCCATAAACTTGGTGGGCGGCTGGTCACCCCGGCGCTGATTGATTGCCACACGCATATTGTCTACGGCGGCAACCGCGCCCGCGAATTCGAGATGCGGCTCAATGGTGCCAGCTATGAAGAGGTGGCGCGCGCCGGTGGCGGCATCGCCTCGACGGTCTCGGCCACGCGCAGCGAATCGCAAGCGGAACTGCTGAAAAAGGCGCTGGTCAAAGCCGATGCGCTGATCGCGCAGGGCGTCGCGGTGATCGAGGTGAAATCGGGCTACGGGCTCGACCGTGACAGCGAACTCAAAATGCTGCGCGTCGCCCGCCAGATCGCTCAGCACCGGCCGGTGCGGGTCAAAACCACCTTTCTGGGCGCTCATGCCGTGCCCAAAGGCATGAATCCCGACGCCTATATCGACGACATCTGCATTCCCACGCTCGAGGCCGCCCATGCCGAGGGTCTGGTCGATGCGGTGGACGGGTTTTGCGAGGGCATCGCCTTTGACACCGCCCAAATCGAGCGCGTGTTCCAAAAGGCGCAGGCGCTGGGCCTGCCGGTGAAACTCCATTCCGACCAGCTCAGCAACATCGGCGGCACGCCTCTGGCCGCGCGTTACGGGGCGCTCTCGGTCGATCACGTCGAATACGCCGATGAGATGGGCGTCGAGGCGATGGCCGCCGCGGGCAGTGTCGCGGTGATCTTGCCGGGTGCGTTTTATACCATCCATGAGACGCAAAAACCGCCGATCGCCGCCTTCCGCAAGCATAACGTGCCGATGGCCGTCGCCACCGATTGGAACCCCGGCTCCTCGCCGCTCGGCTCGCTACTCTTGGCGATGAATATGGGCTGCACGCTGTTTGCCCTGACCCCCGCCGAAGCGCTGGCCGGCACCACAAGCAACGCCGCCCGCGCGCTGGGGCTCATCGATTGCGGCATGATCGCCGCGGGCATGCGCGCCGATCTGGCGGTCTGGGACGTCGAGGAACCCGGCGAACTCTCTTACGGGATCGGCATCAACCCGCTGCACGCCCGCATCTACGGAGGCCAGCATGAGCTTGCTTGAGATCACCCGTGGCAGCAGCCCGCTGGTGCTGGGCTTGCCCCATACCGGCACCCACCTGCCCGACGATTGCGCTGCACGGCTGAACCCGCGCGGGTTGGCGATCAGTGATACCGACTGGCATATCCATGATCTCTACGCCGGTCTGGTCGACAATGTGACCACAGTCCGAACCACCATCCACCGCTATGTCATCGACGCCAATCGCGACCCGTCTGGCGTCAGCCTCTATCCCGGCCAGAACACCACCGGCCTCTGCCCGCTGACCGATTTCGACGGTGAGCCGATCTACCGCGAGGGGCAGGAACCCGACGAAGCCGAGATTGCCCGCCGCCGCGAGTTCTACCATGCGCCCTATCACGACGCGCTGCAGGCCGAACTCGACCGCGTCTATGCGATCCACGGCTTCGCGATCCTCTATGATTGCCATTCGATCCGCTCGCATATCCCGTTCCTGTTTGACGGCACTCTGCCCGATTTCAACATCGGCACCAATCTCGGCACCACCTGCGATGCCAGTATTGCCGACCCTGTGGCCTCGATCTGTGAGGGCGCCGAGGGCTATTCTTCGATCAGCAACGGGCGCTTCAAGGGCGGCTGGACCACGCGCCATTATGGCCGCCCCGAGGCGGGCCAGCACGCGATCCAGATGGAGCTCGCGCAATCCACTTATATGATCGAGAGCCCGCCCTGGGCCTATGCGCCAGAGGCCGCCGAACGCCTGCGTCCCCATCTCAAGACCATCCTGCAAACCCTGTCCGACTGGAGACCCCAATGAGCGAGACCGAGAGCAACCCGCGCAAGAACACCCGCGACGTCTACCCGCCGACCGGCACCGAACTGACCGCCAAAAGCTGGATGACCGAGGCCCCCTTGCGGATGCTGATGAACAACCTGCACCCCGATGTGGCCGAGAACCCGCATGAACTGGTGGTCTATGGCGGCATCGGGCGCGCGGCGCGGACGTGGAAAGACTTCGATCTGATCGTCCAAAGCCTGACCGATCTGGAAGCCGACGAGACGCTGGTGGTGCAATCGGGCAAGCCCGTTGCGGTGGTCAAAACCCATACGGACGCGCCGCGCGTCTTGATTGCCAACTCGAACCTTGTGCCGCATTGGGCGACTTGGGACCATTTCAACGAGTTGGATAAAAAGGGTCTGGCGATGTATGGCCAGATGACCGCCGGTTCGTGGATCTACATCGGCTCGCAGGGGATCGTGCAGGGCACCTATGAGACCTTTGCCGAAGCCGGACGCCAGCATTACGGCGGCTCGCTCAAGGGCAAATGGATCCTCACCGGTGGCTTGGGCGGCATGGGCGGCGCGCAGCCCTTGGCGGCGGTGATGGCCGGCGCCTGCTGCTTGGCCGTAGAGTGCAACCCCGACAGCATCGATTTCCGCCTGCGCACCCGTTATGTCGATGAAAAGACCGACAGTCTTGATGAAGCGCTGGCAATGATCGAGCGCTGGACCGCAGCCGGTGAGGCGAAATCCGTGGCGCTTTTGGGCAATGCGGCGGATGTGTTCCCCGAGTTGGTCAAACGCGGCGTGCGCCCCGATATCGTCACCGACCAGACCTCGGCCCATGACCCGCGCCACGGCTATCTGCCGCAGGGCTGGAGCATGGCCGACTGGAAAGCCAAGCAGGAAAGCGACCCGAAAGCGGTGGAAAAAGCCGCCCGCGCCAGCATGAAGATCCATGTCGCGGCGATGGTGGATTTCCACAATATGGGTGTGCCGACGGTCGATTACGGCAACAACATCCGGCAGGTGGCGCTGGAAGAGGGGCTCGAGGATGCTTTCGCCTTCCCCGGTTTCGTGCCCGCCTATATCCGCCCGCTGTTCTGCCGCGGTGTCGGCCCGTTCCGCTGGGTGGCGCTCTCGGGTGATCCCGAGGATATCTACAAGACCGACCAGAAGATGAAAGAACTGTTCCCCGAGAACACCCATCTGCACAACTGGCTGGATATGGCCCGCGACCGGATCGCGTTTCAGGGGCTGCCCTCGCGGATTTGCTGGATCGGGCTGGGCGACCGCCACCGCGCTGGATTGGCGTTCAACGAGATGGTGGCGAATGGCGAGCTGAAAGCGCCGATCGTGATTGGCCGTGACCATCTGGATTCGGGCTCGGTGGCCTCGCCGAACCGCGAGACCGAGGCGATGATGGACGGCTCGGACGCGGTCTCGGACTGGCCGCTGCTCAATGCGTTGGTCAACACTGCCTCGGGCGCGACCTGGGTCAGCCTGCACCACGGCGGCGGCGTCGGCATGGGCTTCTCGCAGCACGCCGGTGTGGTGATCTGCGCCGATGGCACGCCCGAGGCCGCCAAGCGGCTCGAGCGGGTGCTGTGGAACGACCCCGCCAGCGGCGTCTGGCGCCACGCCGATGCAGGCTATGACGAGGCAAAAGCCTGCGCCCGCGAGCACGGGTTGAAATTGCCGGGTATCCTGTGAGCCCTTAATTACCAGACGACGCGCCGCCCCACGGGGCGGCGTTTGCCATTATAGCCTGTTTCGCCCGGCGGATACGCCGGGCCGCGCCCGACCCTCCCCCCGGGAGGGCGCCTTGGCGATGTCTTTCGCCGCGCAACCGACATGGAAGCTGTTGAGCGCCCGTGCCGATCATTGGTTGCAAGCGCCCACCCAGTGTCGGGCGCGTCCCTCAGCGCTTCCCCCGCGACGCCACGGTATTTTCCTCGCCCGCCAGCCTTGTCTTGCCATGCCTCGCCCGCAGGTAAAGACTTGCCCCAAACCACCGCAGCAACATGAGGCCCCAATGAGCGTGCGCATTGAGAAATCCGGTCCGGTCTGGACCATCATCCACTCCCGCCCCGAGGCGCGCAACGCGATGGATCTGGCCAGCGCCACCGCGCTTTATGACGCGTTTCAAGAGTTTGACGCCGATGACAGCGCCAGCGTGGCGGTGTTCTGGGGCGAGGGCGGGGCATTCTGCGCGGGCTGGGATCTCAAACACGCGGCGGCGCTGTCCGGCCCCGAAGCGATGGATCGCTATGACATTCCCGACGCCGGCACCCCTCCGATGGCGCCAATGGGGCCAAGCCGCTTGGACCTGTCAAAACCGGTGATCGCCGCCGTCGCCGGTCCGGCGGTGGCGGGTGGGATGGAACTGGCGATCTGGGCCGATATCCGGGTGATGGAAGAGAGCGCTTTCATGGGCGTCTACTGCCGCCGCTGGGGCGTCCCCTTGATCGACGGCGGCACCGTGCGGCTGCCGCGGTTGGTGGGCGAGGGGCGGGCGATGGACCTGATCCTGACCGGCCGCCGTGTGGGGGCCGAGGAGGCTTTGCGCATCGGGCTCTGCGAATATGTGGTGCCCGAGGGCGAGGCACGGGCCAAGGCCGAGGCGCTGGCCCATGACATTGCGCGCTTCCCGCAGACCTGCATGCGCGCCGACCGCCATTCAGCCCGCGCGCAACACGGGCTCAGCGAATTGGACGCGCTGCGGCAGGAATGGCGCGGCAGCAAAGCGCAGATCGCGGTGGGCATCGAGGGCGCGGGTCGTTTCGCCAGCGGAAAAGGCCGGGGAGGGGACTTCGGCGAGATTTAACGGCTTACCGCCCGACATATATCCAACACCCCGCCCGACGGACACGTCGGGCAGCACCGCCACGCCCCCTCGGGGCGGCGCTTCGCTCCACCCCGCGTGGCAGCGCTGCCCTTGGGAATGAGCCGCTGCGCTTAGCAATATCAGTATTTCCGCGCCAACATTGATCCTGTCTTCCGCCCGGCGGCACCGCCGGGCAGCGCCGAACCGACCCGCATTCTATTGTGTCGGGGGGGCGGCGCTCCGCTTGCCCCTCGGTTCGGCGCACCCTCGGAATTAAGGCGCCGTGCTTAGGCATGTCGTAGCCTGCGCGCGCACATTGATGCTATCTCCCGCCCGATGGGAACCGTCGGGCAGCGCCGAACCGACCCCACGGGTCGGCGCTTCGCTTGCCCCTCGGTTCGGCGCGCCCTTGGGAATAGGGCGTTGCCCTTTGGCCTCGCCCAATAGCTTGCTCACCCATAATCTACGCCCCGTGTGGCGGCACTGCCCTCGGAATAATGGCGCCGAGCTTAGGCATATCGCAGCTTACGCGCACACATTAATCCAATCTCCCGCCCGATGGGAACCGTCGGGCAGCGCCGTCACGCCCCCATGAATACCGGAGGGCGACGGCGGCGCTTCGCTTTGCCCCGCGTGACCGCGCTGCCCTTGGGCTTTGTTCGGACCGCCCGCAAAAGACCAACTACCCCGGCATCGCCCGCGCGATAATCACCTCCAGATCACACCCTTTCGGCAGCGTCCCGAATGCCCCGCGATACCGCGCACCCAGCCGCGAGGCGCAGAAGGCCTCGGCCACCGCGCTATCCCCGAACCGCAGCAGCAGCGCGCCCTGCAGGCACAGCGCCAGCAACTCGGTCACACTCCGCATCCTGCCCTCAAGCCCTGCCCTATCCCCCAACTCATCCTTCAGTTCTCCAATAGCCCGATCAAGCTGCGGATGCAGCCCCCGCGCCAGTTCCACCTCGGCCATATAGGCTGCAATCCCCTCGGGCTCCCGCGCCATCGCCCGCAGCACATCCAGCCCCATCACATTCCCCGAACCCTCCCAGATCGAGTTCAGCGGCGCCTCGCGGTAGAGCCGCGGCATGATGCTCTCCTCGATATACCCCGGCCCGCCATGGCACTCGAGCGCCTCGGCCACCAGCACCGGACAGCGCTTGCAGTTCCAGTATTTCGCCACCGCGGTGCCGATCCGCGCCAGCGCCGCCTCGGCCGGATCGCTCATCGCATTGTCCATCGCCTGCGCCACCCGCAGCCCCAAAGCCAGTGCGCCCTCAACCTCGACGGCCATATCCGCCAGCACATTCTGCATCAGCGGCTGCGCGATCAGCCGCTTTTGGAACGCCGAGCGATGCGCGCAGTGATGTAGCGCCTGCACCAGCGCCTGCCGCATGATCCCCGCCGAGCCCATCGCGCAGAACAGCCGGTTGCCGTTGACCATCTCGATGATCGTGCGCACCCCGCGCCCCTCATCGCCGACCATCGTCCCGTAGGTGTCCAGAAACTCCATCTCTGAGGAGGCGTTCGAACGGTTCCCCAACTTGTCCTTAAGCCGCTGTAAATACAGCGCATTGCGCGTCCCGTCAGGCCGCCAGCGCGGCACCAGAAAACACGACAGCCCGCACCCCTCGGTATTGGCCAGCACCAAAAACGCATCACACATCGGCGCCGAGCAGAAGAATTTATGACCGGTTAACAGATACGCCGCGCCATTGCCGGTCGCCGCCCCCTCGGGCCGCGCCATGGTCGAATTGGCCCGCACATCCGAGCCGCCCTGTTTCTCGGTCATGAACATCCCCATCAGGGCGCCGCTTTTCTCAGGCGCAGGGATGTCGCGGCGGTCGTAATCGGTGGAGAGGATGCGCGGCATCCACTCGGCCTCGAGCGCCGGCGTAAACCGCAGAGAGGGCGGCACCGAATAGGTCATCGCCATCGGGCAGAGCACCCCGCCCTCGGGCTGCGCAAACATATAGGTCAGCAATGATTGCCCGACATGCCCCGCGTTCCCTTCGTGATGCCACGCAAAATTATGCGCCATATTCGCGACCGCCAGCGCCATCAAACCATGATAGGCGGGGTGGAACTCGACGGCATTGAGCCGCATTCCGTAGCGGTCAAAGGCGCGCAACTCGGGATCATAGCGGTTTGCCTGCGTGGCTTTCTCGAAGGTCTCGTCACGGCCAAACGCCC
Source organism: Pararhodobacter oceanensis (assembly GCF_003076755.1). Lineage (GTDB taxonomy): Bacteria > Pseudomonadota > Alphaproteobacteria > Rhodobacterales > Rhodobacteraceae > Pararhodobacter > Pararhodobacter oceanensis. The sequence goes on along the minus strand of NZ_QDKM01000009.1, from coordinate 20,702 downwards.
GCCCCGCCTCGGCCATATGAGCGCTATGCGCCCCCGCCCCGCTCTGCGCCGCCCAATGGCGCAGGGCGCGGTCACCGGCCCAAAGATCCTGATCCCCCATATGCGGCGGCGTATTCAAAACCTCATGGGTCGGCAGCTGGGCAATCGGGTCACGCGGTGTCATGGCAGGCTCCTTGGTTGCCAAAATGCTAGGGCCAAGCCCCCCGTTCGGACAATCACGCCGTGGCGTCACTTGCGCGGCAGGGATGGATTGACCTCTGCGCCCGCCGCGGGTTCACTGGCGGAAATAATGGGGTTTTCTTGGCCAGAGGAGCGCGCCGGATGAGTGATATTCTTGAGCCCTTCCAGCTTGGCACAATGACCCTGCGCAACCGGATTGTCAGCACCGCCCATGCGCCGAACCTCGTTGAAAACGGCCATCCGAAAACCCGCTACCGGCTCTATCATGAGGAAAAGGCCAAGGGCGGCGTCGCGCTGACGATGATCGGCGGCTCGACCAATATCGCCCCCGACAGCCCTTCGGTCTTTGGCCAGCTTTACGCCGGTGACGACAGTATCATTCCGTGGTTTCAAAAGCTTACGCATGGCGTAAAATCCCATGGCGCTGCCGTGATGTGCCAGATCACCCATATGGGGCGGCGCACCGCTTGGGATGACGGGCATTGGCTGCCGGTGCTGGCGCCCTCGGGGCTGCGCGAACGGGCGCACCGCGCCTTTCCCAAGGTGATGGAGGCGGAAGACATCGCCCGCGTGATCGGCGATTTCGCCGCGGCCGCGCGGCGGGTGCAGGCGGGCGGGTTTGACGGGCTGGAACTGCTCTCGCATTCGCATCTTCTCGGCCAATTCCTCTCGCCCGCCACCAACCAGCGCGAGGATGCCTTCGGCGGATCGCTCGCCAACCGCATGCGCCTGACTCTGCAAGTGTTGGACGCGGTGCGCGCCGAGGTTGGGCCCGATTTTATCCTCTCCATGCGGATCACCGGCGATGAGGAATTGGACGGCGGGCTCAGCGCCGAAGACTGTATCGAGGCGGCCAAAATGCTTGAGGCGACGGGGCAGGTGGACCTTCTCAACATCCTCGCCGGAGCCCCCTATGACGACCTCGGCCTTGCCGGCTGGGTGCGCCCGATGGGCCTGCCCTCGGCGCCGCATATCCCCGTCGCAGGCCGCATCCGCGCGGCCGTTTCCCTGCCAATCCTGCACGCGGGCGGCATCGCCGATCTGGCCACCGCGCGCCATGCGGTGGCGGGCGGGCATGTCGATCTCGTCGGCATGACCCGCGCCCATATGGCCGACCCGCATCTGGTGGCGAAACTGATGCGCGGTGAGGAGGTCCGCATCCGCCCCTGCGTCGGGCTTGGCTACTGCGTCGACCGCGTTAACCAAGGCAAGCCCGCCGTATGCGGCCAAAATGCCGCCACCGGACGCGAGGCGGTCTTGCCGCATGTGATCACAAAAGCCGATATGCCGAAACGCGTGGTGGTGATCGGCGGCGGCCCTGGGGGCATGGAGGCGGCGCGGGTCTCGGCCCTGCGCGGGCATCAGGTGGTGCTGTTCGAGGCCAGCGACCGGCTTGGCGGGCAATTGGCGCTGGCGGCTAAATCCCGCACGCGGCGGCAGATTTGGGGCGTGGCGGATTGGTTAATTTCTGAACTCGCGGCGCTGGGCGTTGAGCCGCGCCTTAACCATTATGCCGAGCCCGAGGACATCCACGCCGAATCCCCCGATCTGGTCATTATCGCCAGTGGCGGCTGGCCCGATGCCCCCTCCATTCCCGGCGCCGAATTGGCGCTGTCCAGTTGGGACGTATTGACCGGCGCCGCGCGCGTCTCGGGCGAGATCTTGCTCTGCGATGAGGTCGGCGATCAACCCTCGGCGGTGGTCGCGGAGTTTATGGCCAGCGCCGGTGCCTCGTTGGAACTGGCGACGCCGGACCGCGCGCTGCTGCACGACCTCGGCCCGACAACCTCCGCGGTGGCGCTGCGCGATCTGGCGCGCACGGGCGTCAGTTTCACCTGCCTCTATGAACCTTTGAGCCTCATGCGTGAGGGCAACCGGATCAAAGCCACCCTGCGCCATGTGTTAACCAAAGAGGAGGTCACCCGCGAGGTCGATCACGTCGTCATCGAGCACGGCGCCACGCCGATGGATGAACTCTTTCACACCCTGAAAGCAGGGTCCCGCAACGCCGGTCAGCTTGACCACCAAGCGCTGATCACTGGCACCAACCCGTTCCAAACGCTCAACAAATCCGGCACCTATCACCTCGCCCGCATCGGGGACGCAGTGACCAGCCGCAACCTGCACGCCGCGCTCTTGGACGCGCTCAGGACTTGCGCCTTCTATTGAACGCCCTACCGCAGCCCCTGATTGATACTGTCCAGCATCCGGCTGCCGGGGCATAATTCATCCTTGCTCAGGCTGTTCAACGGCTTGCTCGCCAGCTTTAGATTCTGCGCCAGATTCTGCGTATTCGGGTCCAGATACAGCAGACCGGTCAACAGCCGCCCCTCGTCCCGCGCCTCCTGCACCGACAGCAGCGCGGCATTGCGGTCGTCGGTTTTATACCCGTTGCTCGCCTTGTGCAGATGGATCACCGAGCCGTCGTGCAGCGTCACCCCCTGCGTCGTGCCGGGCTCATATTGGGTGCGGATTTCCTCGCGCATCGGCACGAAATCCAAGGGCATCGCATCCAGCGCTTTGCGCGTCTCGGCATAGGATTTGCCCGATCCGCTGTGATTGTTAAACGTCACACAGGGCGAGACTACATCAATAAACGCAAACCCCTTATGCGCCATCGCCGCGCGGATCAGCGGCTCGAGTTGTTCCTTATCGCCCGAAAAACTTCGCCCGACAAAGCTGGCCCCCTGCAAGATCGCCAGACTCGCCAGATCAATCCCGTCAAACGGGTTCACGTTACCGGCCTTGCTGACCGCGCCCAGATCGGCGGTGGCGCTATCCTGCCCCTTGGTTAACCCGTAACAGCCGTTATTCGCCACGATATAGGTCATATTCACGTTGCGCCGGATCAGATGGATAAACTGCCCCATGCCAATCGACGCCGTATCGCCATCGCCGGAAATCCCGATATAGGTTAACTCGCGATTGGCCAGCGAAGCACCAGTCGCCACCGAAGGCATTCGCCCGTGCACCGAGTTGAACCCGTGGCTGCGCCCCAGAAAATAGGTCGGCATTTTCGACGAACAGCCGATCCCCGATAGTTTCGCAATCCGGTGCGGCGGGATCGAGGATAGAAAACACGCATTGCGGATTGCTGCCGAGATACTGTCATGCCCGCAGCCCGCGCAAAGCGTTGAAATTGCACCGTTATAATCGCCCACCGTATAGCCAAGCGCGTTCTTGGGCATATTGGGATGCTGGAATTTTGGCTTGATATAGGACATCAGACAGGCTCCGAATGCAGGGCGACCACCTCGGCACTTTTGGCACCAAGCGCGTTGCGGATTTCATCGGCAATGGACCGCGCAGTGATCGGCGTGCCCGAGTAATTGAGGATCGGGCGCAGCTTGCCGGGCGGGATTTCACACTCATTAATGATTAACCGCCGCATCTGCCCATCGCGGTTCTGCTCGATCACAAACACCAAATCATGGGCATGGATGAAGGCATCCAGACTCTCGTGAAACGGAAACGCCCTGATCCGCATCGTATCAATCGGGTAACCATCTTCGGCCATCATCTCCACCGCCTCATAGGCCGGCGAGGCCGAGGTGCCAAAGAACAATGCGCCGAGCTTCAGCTTGGTTTTCGGCTTACTCACCGGGATCGGATCATGGGTTTTCGGCGCCGGTACATAGGATTTCGCGGTCTCGAATTTGCGCAAGAGCCGGTCCATATTCTGCACGTAATCTTCGCCGCTTTCCGAATAGACCGCCATCTCGTTCTTTGACGACCCGCGAGTGAAATAGGCGCCCTTATCCGGGTGCGCGCCGGGCAAGGTGCGATAGCAAATCCCGTCACCGTCAACATCCAGATAGCGCCCCCAACGCGCGGCCTTGTCCAACCCTTCGGCGTCCAGCACCTTGCCGCGGTCCATCTGATAGCTGTCGTCCCACTCCAAAGGTGGCGACATCCAGTCGTTCATCCCCAGATCCAGATCAGACATCAGGATCACCGGCGTCTGTAATTGCTCTGCCAGATCAAAGGCTTGCACGGTCATGTCGAAACATTCGCGCGGGGTGGCGGGGAACAAAAGCACCTGTTTCGTGTCGCCGTGGCTGGCATAGGCGGCGGCCAGAATATCCGATTGCTGCGAGCGCGTCGGCATCCCGGTCGAGGGGCCCGAGCGCTGCACATCAATCAACACCACCGGCACTTCGGCGAAATAGGCGAGCCCCAGAAACTCGCTCATCAGCGACAATCCCGGCCCCGAGGTGGCGGTAAACGCCCGCGCGCCGTTCCAGCTGGCGCCGACCACCATGCCGATCGCCGCCAACTCGTCCTCGGCCTGCACGATGGCGAAATTCTTCTTGCCGCTGCCCGGATCAATCCGCATCCGCTCGGCGTATTGCGCAAACGCATCGACCACCGAGGTCGAGGGCGTGATCGGATACCACGCCGCCACCGTCGCCCCACCGTAGATCGCGCCCAGCGCGGCGGCGGTGTTGCCGTTCATCAAGATATGCTCGCTCTCCTGAATATGCGGCGCCGCATTGCCACCGGCTTTCAGATGGATCGGCAGCGGGCATTTGAAGTGATCCATCGCATAGTGATAGCCCATTTCCAGCGCGTGGACATTCGAGGAAATCAGCTTTTCCTTGCCCTTGAACTGGTCGCCCAGCAGGTCCTTGAGGATCGAGAATTTGATATCCAGAAGCGCCGCCATCGCGCCCACATAGACCACGTTTTTCAACAGTTGCTGCAGCCGCGGATTGGGGTATTCGCGCATGCACATCTCGGTTAACGGCACCCCGAAATAACTGATGTCATCGCGCTGCAAATGCGGTGCCAGCGGCTTGGTGCTGTCATAGAGAAAATACCCGCCCGGCTCGACGCTGGCGACATCCGCCTCCATGCTTTGCGGGTTGACGCAGCACATGATATCCACCCCGCCGCGCCGCCCCAGATAGCCCTTGGCGCTGACCCGCACCTCATACCATGTCGGCAGGCCCTGAATGTTCGACGGGAAGATATTGCGCGGGCTGACGGGAATGCCCATGCGGAAAATAGCCTTTGCAAACAGGTGGTTGGCACTGGCCGAGCCGGAGCCGTTCACATTGGCGAATTTCACCACAAAGTCATTGACGCCCTTGATCTGTTTCATGGGATCTCCACCAGTTCCGGCGTTGCCTTGGTTGTGTTGTAAAGAAACATCTGCATGTCCCAAGCCGAAGTCGGGCAGCGTTCGGCGCAGAGCCCGCAGTGCAGGCAGACGTCCTCATCCTTGACCAAGACACGGGCGGTCGGCAGCGGGTCGGAGACGAAGATATCCTGCTCCAGATTGGTCGCCGGCACGGTTAATCTTGCGCGCAAGTCCTCCTCGGGGGCAGGGGGCACAAAGCTGATGCAAGAGGTCGGGCAGATATCGGCGCAGGCGTCGCATTCGATGCAGTTGCTGGCCGTGAATACGGTCTGCGCATCGCAGTTCAGACAGCGCGCCGCCTGCACAAAGGCGGAACTCGCGTCAAACCCCAGTTCCACCTCCAGCGCGCGGTCGCTGAGCGCCGCTTCCAACTCGACCAGCGGCACCGCCTCGCGGGCGTCATTCACCGGATCATTGTCATAGCTCCACTCATGGATGCCCATTTTCTGGCTGACCAGATTAACCATCGGCGCGGGGCGATCCTCCAGATCCTTGCCGCGACAAAACAGATCAATCGACACCGCCGCTTTATGCCCATGGGCCACAGCGGTGATGATATTCTTCGGGCCAAAGGCGGAATCGCCGCCGAAAAACACCTCTTTGCGCGTCGATTGCAGGGTGTCATCGTCATTGAGGATCGGCGTGCCCCAAGAGGTAAAGCGGATGCCGCTGTCCTTTTCGATCCACGGAAAGGCGTTTTCCTGCCCGATGGCGATCAACACATCGTCGCAGGGGTAGAACACCGGTTCTTCGCCGGTCGAGACCAATTCGCGGCTATCATCGTCCTTGTAGACCGCCTCGACACGGTCGAAATGCATGCCGACCAGCTTGCCATCCTTAACCACGAATTCCTTGGGCACATGGTTGTCGATGATCGGGATGCCCTCATGCACCGCGTCCTCTTTTTCCCATGGCGAGGCTTTCATTTCCGCAAACGGCGAGCGCACGATCACCTTCACATCTTCGCCGCCCATCCGCCGCGCGGTGCGGCAGCAATCCATCGCGGTGTTGCCGCCGCCGAGCACGATCACCCGTTTGCCAATGCTCTCGATATGATCAAAGGCGACGCTGGCCAGCCAGTCGATCCCGACATGGATATGCGCAGCGGCCTCTTTGCGGCCCTTCAGCTTCGGCAGATCGCGCCCGCGCGGCGCACCGCAGCCGACGAAAATCGCGTCATAGCCCTTGGTGAGCATCTCGTTCATGCTGTTAATATAGCTGTTGAAATGACTCACCACGCCCATATCCAGCACATAGCCGACCTCTTCATCGAGCACCGAATCTGGCAGCCGGAATGAGGGGATTTGCGAGCGCATGAAACCGCCGCCCTTGGCCTCGCCCTCATAGAGATGCAACTCATACCCCAAAGGCGCCAGATCCCGCGCCACGGTCAATGACGCCGGACCACCGCCAATCAGCGCGATTTTCTTGCCATTGGGCGGCCCCGCTTTCGGCAGCCGCGCCGTCACATCCTCTTTGTTATCCGCCGCCACCCGTTTCAGCCGACAAATCGCCACCGGTTCCTCATCAATGCGGCCGCGGCGGCAGGCGGGCTCGCAGGGCCGGTCGCAGGTGCGGCCCAGAACACCGGGGAACACATTGCTTTCCCAATTCACCAGATAGGCGTCGGAATAGCGCTGCTGTGCGATCAACCGGATATAAAGCGGCACCGGCGTATGCGCGGGGCAGGCGTATTGGCAATCAACGACTTTATGAAAATACTCGGGATTCTGCGTGTCTGTCGGTTTCATATCCGCGTCCTTCTCCGCATCCGTCTCTGGCGCGCCGCGCGCTGAGTGACGGCATATGAAAAATGAACGCTCAAGCGGGGCTTGTGTAAACCCCTAAGTTTGGAACTGTCTGGAAACTGCGGTGATTGGGTAACAATCTTGCGTGAGCCCGTGCCGTTGACGGGGTGGAATTGACATTGCAGCGCAAACCAGCGTCATAGGGGCATGCAGATGATCAAATCCCATTGGCAGCTTATCCTCCTCACCGCGCTGGTGTTTTTGCTCTGGGATACGCCCGCCGTCTTTCCGCTGAAACTGTTGGTGGTGTTCCTGCACGAGCTGTCGCACGGCGGTGCGGCCATCGCCACGGGCGGCACGATCGAGCGGATTTCCGTCTCGGCGCAACAGGGCGGCACGGCGCTGACGCGGGGCGGCAACGGGTTTTTGATCCTCTCGGCGGGCTATCTGGGATCGCTGTTTCTGGGCATGGCACTATTGTGGGTGGCGCTGCGCACCCGCTGGGACCGCGTGGTGGTGATGGGCTTCGGTTTTCTGACCCTGCTGGTCGCGCTGCTCTATGTGCGCGAGGCGTTCGCGCTCTTGTTCTGCGGCGTCGCAGGCTTTGGCATGCTGGCAATTGGCCGCTATTTGAGCATTGAAATCAATGACATGGTGCTGCGGCTGATCGGGCTGACCAGCGTGCTCTATGTGCCTTATGATATTTTCGACGACACCATCCGCCGCTCGGGCGAGCGCTCGGACGCCTATATGCTCGCCGCGCAATACGGCGGGCCGACGGTGCTTTGGGGCGCGCTCTGGCTACTGCTGAGTCTGGCGGTGATTTACTGGGGGTTGCGGCGCGGGATCGGGCGCAATTCCAACCTCAGCTTCCGCCGCATCCGGCGGCGTTGAGCGAGACTGGTCAACGGGTCTGCGCAGGCAACGATAACAGGCCACGCGTGCCAGAGGTTCCGGCGCGCATGCCAAGCCGCGCAAGGCGGGGCAGGGGGGCAGGTCGAGCGTTCCCCGCTTGAGGGACGCCCGCACCGCCCGCCGGTTAAAACAGCGTCAGCACCAGCCCCATCACGCCGCAGCCTAGCGTCGCGTAACCGCCGTCGATCATTGGCAATTCCTTGGGCTTCATCCCAAAGAGCGCGTTCAGCGTGATCCAGGGGGTGATGAAAAACAACCCGATGCCCAGCCCCGCGACCAGACCGGACATCGGCGTGTTGATGCCCGACATGATGAAGGCGTGGCGCATCATACCGGCGACCACCAGCACGCAGAGAAAGCCAAGGACCATCAACAGCGGCGAGCCACCCTCGGGCTTGCCATCGGCGCCGACGGTGATGCCCGCGGCCTTGATCCATTGTTTCGACAACACACCATACCAGACCGCACCAATCGCAAACCCTGCGATCGCGGCGACGATAACCGCCAGATAGGCCATAGCCCCCTCCTGTTTTGATGACGACACAGCAAAGATTAACCGGCGGTTGCCCGCCTGACTACTTATTTCCGTGCCGTAAGCTGTTTCGGTGCCGCAGGCGCGCGCGCCTTACAGCCCGCCCATTTTGCAGACGATTTCCCATTCCTCGGGCGTCACCGGCTGCACCGAGAGGCGCATCGAGGTGACCAGCGACATATTTGCCAGCTCGGGCGTCGCCTTGACCTCTTTCAGCGTCACCGAACGCGGCAGCGGTTTCACCGCGCGGATATCGACGCATTCCCAGCGCGGATCCTCGGTGGTGCTATCGGGGTGGATCGTTGCCGAGACTTCTGCAATCCCGACCACCTCAAGCCCGATATTCGAGTGGTAAAAGAACACTTTATCGCCAATTTCCATCTCGCGCATGAAATTACGCGCCTGATAGTTGCGAATGCCGTCCCATTCCTCGCCCTTATCGCCCACGGCGACCAGATCATCCCAACTGAACACATCGGGCTCGGATTTCATCAACCAGTAACGCATCAGCCGATCACCTTCTTCCATTCTTCAACGCGCACCTTGGCGAACAATCCCGCCAGCGCATAGGGGTCATTGGCCGCCCAGTCCTCGGCGGCGGCTTTGTCAGCGGCTTCGATGATCACCAAAGAGCCGGTCATCGTGCCATTGTCCAGAAACGGGCCCGCATAGGTGACGCAGCCGGTCTCGTTCAGATAGGCCAGATGCGCCTCGCGGTTGGCTTTGCGCAGGGGCTCGTGGTCGGCTTTATCGGTGCAGATCATGGCGAATAGGGGCATAGATATCCTCAGGCTTTGGCGCCACGTTTGCCTGATCCGATCAGGGCGGGCGCAGTCGTGTCAAGCGGCCAGCGAGGCCGCGCGGAAAGGCTCATATCGTCGCGGTGACCGTCGCGGAACCGCTCGAGCCCCGCCCAGGCGATCATCGCCGCGTTATCGGTGCAGAGCGCGAGGGGCGGCGCCAGAAACGGCACCTGACCGGCAACCCGCTCAAGGGCTGCGCGCAGGGATTTATTTGCCGCCACCCCGCCCGCCACCGCAAAGCCGGTGATATCGGGGCATTGCGCCAGCGCACGGCGCGATTTCTCGGCCAGCACATCGGCGACCGCCGCCTGAAATCCCGCGCAGAGATCGGCGCGGTCCTGCTGGGTCAGCCCGCCTTGCTCGGCAACCAGAGCATCCCGCGCACGCATCAGTGCGGTTTTCAGCCCCGAAAATGACAGATCACAGCCCGCACGGTCCAAAAGCGGCCGCGGGAAGGCAAAGCGCGCGGGATCACCCGCCAGCGCCTCGCGCTCCACCGACGGCCCGCCCGGTTGCGGCAGACCCAGCAGTTTTGCGGTTTTGTCAAAGGCCTCGCCCGGCGCATCGTCAATCGTGCCGCCCAGACGGGTGAAATCATCCGGCCCGTCCACGCGCAGAAACTGGCAATGCCCGCCCGAGACCAAGAGCATCAGATAGGGAAACGCCTGCTGGTCGGTCAGCCGCGGGGTCAGCGCATGGCCCGCCAGATGGTTCACCCCGATCAGCGGCACGCCACTGGCCAGTGACAACCCCTTGGCCAGCATCACGCCCGAGAGCACCCCGCCAATCAGCCCCGGCCCTGCGGTCACCGCAATCGCGTCAATATCCGCCAGCCCCAGCCCGGCCTCCGCCAGCGCCGCCTCGACCATCAGATCCAGCTTCTCGGCATGGGCGCGGGCGGCAATCTCGGGGACCACACCGCCGTAGGCCGCGTGCAGCTCGGTCTGTCCGGCGATGCAATTGGCCAATATCTGCGGCGCCGCGCCCGGCGCATGCCGGACCAGTGCCGCGCCGGTATCGTCGCAGCTGGATTCAATACCCAATAAAGTCAGCACTCTGGTCATCTGCACCCGGTTGCGCATGGTTCGGCGCTGGGGGTAACATCGGGGGGCGTCGCAGACAATGGGCGCGGCCGCCGTTAAGTTGAGGTTCATGCGCCCGTTACTCCTGCTCACCCGCCCGTTGCCGCAAGCGCATCACTTCGCCGCCGAGGCGCAAACGCAGTGCCCGCCGCATGATCTGCTGATCGCGCCGCTCTCGGGGATCGTGCCGCTGGCCTTTGATCCTGCGGTGTTCAAGGGCGCACGCGGCCTCCTGCTGACCTCGGTCAATGCGGTGCCAGCGGTGGCGCAGGTGGCCAAGGATATGCCTGGGATCGCCGGTCTGCCCGCCTTTTGCGTCGGCCCGGCGACGATGCAGGCCGCGCAAGACGCTGGCTTTGTGGCCTATAACTGCGGCGGTGATGCGGTGGCGATGGTCGCCTATCTGATCGCCCGCCGCCCCGAGGGGCCGCTGGTTCATGCTCACGGCGTGCATCTGGCCCGCGACATGGTCGCGGCGCTCGGGCCCGAGGGGATGGAGCCGCGCAGTGTGCAAGTCTATGAGGCGCGTGCAACCAATTGGCCGCCATCGGTGTTGACCCAATTGCAGGCCCGTCCCGCGGGGCAGGTCTGTGTGGTGCCGTTATTTTCCCCGCGCGCGGCGCTGCGTTTCATGCAAGAGTTGCAGGGCGCAGAGTTGCAAGACCTGCGAATGGTGGCGATCAGCGCGGCCTGTGCGGATAATCTGCCGCCGGAGTTGCGCGCCTTGTGCCAGATTGCGCGCACGCCGGATGCCGAGGGGATGATGGCGGCCATCGCGGATGTGATGTCGCGGATTGCGGCGGATGGCTTGAGGCAAGCCCCCGTAACCGATAAGTAAAACCTACCCGCCGCGGGACTTGGGGCGCGGCTATCTGGAGGATGGAATGTCAGACACCGACGGCAATCGCGGCACGCGCAGGCCCGCACAGACTGCAAAAAGCGATGCCGCCAAAGCTGAGGCCAGAGGTGAGTCGACCGAGGTGACCAATGTCTTCGCCACCGACGCCACCGCAGACACCAGTGCTGACACCAGCCCTGACGCCGATACCGTAGCTGACACCGACGCCGCGCTGGATGTGCCGCATGATGTGACCGAAGACGTGACCCTGCAGGATGGCGAACCGCAAGAACCGCCAGCGGATGACGCCGCAGATAGCGCCAAAGCCGAGGCCACAGACACCGAAGCAGACACCACGGATACCACCCAGCCCCCCGAGGCCGAACGCGCGCCGGTTCCCGCCCCGCTCCCTGCGCAGGCCGCCAAAACCGCAGGCGCGGGCAATATGATCATCGGTGGCGTTCTCGCCGCAGGCATCGGCGGGCTCACAGCGCTGGCGGTTTTCCCCGAGGGCTGGCGCAATGCCTCCGGCGATCTGCAGTCCCGTATCGCCGCGCTTGAGGCCAACACCGGCGGCACGCCCTCCGCGGATCTGACCTCGCTGTCTGACCGCCTCACCGCGCTTGAGGCCGCCCCTGATCTGACCGACCGTGTCACCGCCTTGGAGCAGGCCGAGACCGACCTCGCACCGCTGGAAGCCCGCATCGCCGCGCTCGAAGAGGCACGGCTCAACAACGCCGACCTCAACGCCGCCATCGGCAGCGCGCTGGCGCCGGTCAACACCCGCATCGCCCAGCTTGAGGCCGGTATCCCCGCGCAGGCGCAGGCCGCCGTCGATGCCGCGCTGGCCGAGTCCCGCGCCGAGGTCGAGGCACAGGCGCAAGCGCTCAACGCCCGCGAGACCGATGTCGAAGCCGCGCAAGAACGCATTGCCGCCCGCGCCGCGCTCGCCGAATTGATCGCCGCCGCCGATTCGGGCGAAGCCGCGCCCGGGGCGCTGGCCACGCTCAATGCGGCCACCGAAACCCCCGAGGCGCTCGCCCCTTTGGCCGATGGTCTGATCACCGCCCCCGGTCTGCGCGCCGCCTTCGCCCCCGCCGCCCGCGAAGCGCTCAATGCCGATGCGCCGCCCGCCGATGCGCCGGTCGCCGACCGCCTGCTGACCTTCCTGCGCAACCAGACCGGGGCGCGCTCGCTCGCCCCGCGTGACGGCGATAGCACCGACGCGATCCTGTCGCGCGCCGAGGCGCTGGTGCGGCAAAACGAGATCACCGCCGCGCTTGGTGAACTCGAGGCGCTGCCCGAGGCGCCCGCCGCCGCGATGGCCGGTTGGCGCGCGCAGGCCGAGACCCGACTGGCCGCGCTGGATGCGCTGGCCGAGATGCAAACCCAATTGACCCGCGACGAGGACTGACACGATGATCTGGACCGTTCTGAAAATCGTTCTGTTTCTGGCCGTTGTCGCCGGTCTGACCCTCGGCGCCGAAGCCCTGATGAGTAGTGACGCAGGGCTGCGCATCGCCTTTGCCAATGTCGAATTTACCCTCGGTCCGATCCAGATGGCGCTCGCCGCGCTCCTCCTGCTCGGCGCGCTCTGGCTGCTCCTGAAACTCTCCGGCCTCTTGGTCGCGACCCTGCGCTTTATCAACGGCGACGAAACCGCGATCAGCCGCTATTTCCAGCGCTCGCGGCGCAAACGCGGCTTTGACGCGCTCACCGAAGGCTTCATCGCGCTCGCCTCCGATGATGGTGACAAGGCGCTGACCAAAGCCCGCAGCGCCGAGAAACTACTGGAAAACCGGACACTTACCAACCTGTTGATCGCCCAATCGGCGCAGGCCAAGGGCGACACAGCGCTGGCCGAGACCTATTTCAAACGCCTGCTCGACGAGGACCGCGCGCGGTTTGTCGGCGTGCGCGGCTTGATGCAGCAGCAGATCGAGGCCGGTAACCCCGAGACCGCCCGCAAACTCGCCGAAACCGCGCTGACCCTGCGCCCCGGTCACGGCCAGACCCAAGACACGCTGATGGCGCTGCAAAACAAGGCCGGCGACTGGTCCGGCGCGCGCCGCACGCTTCTGGACACCTCGCGTTCGGGCCGCTTGCCCAAGCCGGTCTACAAACGCCGCGACGCGGTCCTGACCCTGCAACAGGCGCAGGCCGAGGCGAAAGCCGGACGCGAATCTGTGGCGCAGGATCTCGCCATCGAGGCGGCGAAACACTCGCCCGAGCTGGTCCCCGCCGCGGTCATGGCCGCCGAGGCGCTGACCGCGCGCGGCAAGAAACGCGCCGCCGCCAAGGTGATCCGCCGCGCCTGGAAAGCCCAGCCGCATCCCGAACTCGCCCGCGCCTTCGCCGGTATCGAAGCGGATGAAACTGCCGCCGAACGGGTGCGCCGTTTCGACAGCCTGTTGTCCATGGTCGAGGGCGACGAAGCCCGCCAGACCCGCGCTGAACTCCTGATCGCGGCCGAGGATTTCCCCGCCGCCCGCCGCGCCATCGGCGATCTGCATGAGCGCCTGCCCAGCCAGCGGGTGATGACCATCATGGCCGCGATCGAGCGCGGCGAAGGCTCGCCCGACACCGTGGTGCGCGGCTGGCTGGCCCGCGCCCTGACCGCGCCGCGCGGCCCGCAATGGGTCTGCGAGAATTGCCAGCATGTGCACGCCAGCTGGCATGCGCTCTGCGACAATTGCACCTCGTTCGACACGCTGAGCTGGAAATCCCCGCCCGACAGCACCGGTCCCAGCGCCACCGGCACCGAGATGCTGCCGCTGATCGTCGGCGCGCTGCCTGCCGCCGAGCCACAGGTCGCGGAGCCCGAGGTCGAGATCGACCTGCAAGCGCCTGAGCCCCCCGAACCCGCTGCCGCAAAGCCCGAGGCGGAGGAGGCCGAGACCATCGAACCCGAGGCCACGCCCGAGCCGGCAGACGCATCCGCAGCCCCGCCTGCTGACGCGCCGACCGCCGAGGCCGAACCCGCGCCAACCGCGCCCAAACCCATCGACCTCGAACAAACCCGACGCGCCGGCCTCTAACCGGTCCGGCCTGGCACGGTGTGTCGCCGCTTGTCGCGGCCCGTCAAGGCATAGTGGCGCATTCGATCCGAAAACATGAAAATAGGGGCTGGAACCGGCCCCGACGCGGTGCTACACACCGCGCCACCAGAGCAGGGTTGCCACGCACCCCCGCGCGTCAGTGCCGCTGTAGCTCAGCTGGTAGAGCACATCATTCGTAATGATGGGGTCGGGGGTTCGAGTCCCTTCAGCGGCACCACTTCTTAATCCAGACAGCACCAAAGACATCCGAAACCCCCTGTGTTACAAGGGGTTGGGCGGTGCTGGGTTGTCCAATGACGTTCAGCCTTATCCAATGTGATACCCCCTGTATGGGGGTGTTCTTGGGGGTATCGCGAAAACGCTAGTATTACGATACCCCCAGATGCCTTTGACAGACACACAGATTCGAAATCTCGGCGCTCGGAACAGACCCTATAAAGTCTCGGACATGGAGGGATTGTTCCTTTTGGTCAAACCGACGGGGTCGCGCCTTTGGCAGATGAAGTATCGCTTTGAGGGTAAGGAAAAGCTGCTGTCGTTCGGGGCATATCCAAGCGTGTCGCTTGCCAGCGCAAGGCGCCTTCGCGACCAAGCGCGCGCCTTGCTTGCGAGTGGCGAAGATCCCAGCGCGGTCAAGAAAGAGCAAAAGCGGAAACTTCGGGAAGCGAATGGCGACACGTTCGCCAAGTTCGCCGACGCATACATTGTCAAAGCCCGCAAGGAGAACAAAGCACCGGCGACTATGAGCAAGACAGTATGGCTACTTGGCCTCGCCAATGCCGACTTGGGCAACATCCCAATCTCCGACATTACGTCGCCCGTCGTTTTGGCCTGCCTGCGCAAAGTCGAAGCCAAGGGGAACTACGAAACCGCCAAACGGCTACGCGCCATAATCGGCGCAGTGTTTCGATTGGCTATTGCTACGGGTGCCGCTGAGATCGACCCGACCTATGCCTTGCGGGACGCGTTGATCACCCCGACGGTTAAGCACCGCGCCGCCATTACAGACCCGGCCACGCTGGGCGGATTGTTGCGCGCCATTGATGGTTTCCACGGCCAAACGACGACAAAGATCGCGTTGCAGTTCCTCGCGCTTGTAGCGCAACGCCCCGGCGAAGTGCGCTCTGCAAAGTGGGAGCATATCGATTTTGCCAATGCAGTTTGGTCGATCCCCGCAGAACAAATGAAAATGCGCAGGCCACATAAAGTGCCATTGCCACCTCAGGCGCTGGCATTGCTGGATGAGCTGCGGCGATTGACCGGTAATGGCGTCTATCTTTTTCCATCCCTACGAACTCACCTGCGCCCGATCAGCGAGAACACGTTAAACGGCGCACTGCGCAGGATGGGGATAAGCGGTGATGAAATGACCGCGCACGGGTTTCGTGCGTCCTTCTCAACCATCGCCAACGAGAGCGGCCTTTGGCACCCTGACTCCATCGAGCGCGCATTGGCCCATGTCGAAAGCAACCAAGTTCGCCGCGCCTATGATCGCGGGCAGCACTGGGAGGAACGCCTCAGGCTTGCGGATTGGTGGGCTGGATTCTTGGGAGAACTAAGGGCAACCTGATCACATCATAATGTCGATGAGGTTTCTATGCCGGAGAACAAGACGTTAAGTCGCATTGCCTACGTCGGTCCTGTTTTGGTGCGTTTGGGGGGCAAGCTCTTTTTGCCACCAGATGCTGATGAAATCTTGCCCCTTGGAGAAGACTACAATCGGACAATGACAAGGATCTTGGCAAAGCGGAATGACTTCCTTGCCGAAATTACGAAGCGCCTTGCCGCTATGTCGGATGAAGAACTTGCGCAGTCATATGACAGGGAAGGCAAGCCGCAAACAGAGGCGGAAAAAAGCTGGTTCGACATCACGAAACGGCGGATTCTGGATGCCTTCAGTGGCCTGTCGACCTGGTACTTGGCGCCTCTCTTCCGAACGAGTGATCTTGCCAATTTTGAGCACTGGGGGAGATCAAGTTTTTGGTCACTCGATGAGGTTGTTTGGCTCTCGGTTGGCTTGGAGCCGAGCGCTTCCCTTAGCGCCGCTGCATCACCCTACGATCAGTTTGGCCGCCCTCGCACACTAAAAACCGTCGCGCTCTATATGTCCCGACACACAGAGCTCCTTCGACGAGAGTTCCAACTCTTTGCTCAGAGCGAAGAAATCAAGGCGAATGCGTTACTTCGATGGATCGAGCGCGTAAATTTTCCGGTACACCCTGAATTCTTGGCGATGCTTCAACAAGCCGTCGGCGACCCAGGTTCGAACAGTTCGGTTCCTACTGTCGAACGAGACGACAACGGCGCAGGATATCCCGACGCACGTGAAAAAGTCAGCTTGGCAAAGCTTTTGACCGCGATAGCAACGGATGCCTATGGCTATGACCCAAGCCAGCCCCGCAGCCCAATACCCGGTGAGATCGCATCTATTGCAGACAAACTGGGCCTTAGTGTTTCCAAGGATACCATCAGGAAGTACCTGCAACTTGGTGCACAACACTTGCCACCCGACTGGAACGCGGAATAGTCACTATTCGTCCAACGAATAGATTCTGTATTATTATTTTTTAACAATGCCTTACGCCTATTCGTTTCAGCGAATTCGCTATTCCGCCACCTGCGATTTGAACCATGAAAAGACTTCCTCAGCTCTTAACGCATGAGGTCGTATCACAATGGATCATCGCATATTTCCTGAAACTGGGTTGGTAAGGCTCTCTCAAATCCTTGCCCCGGCGGGCCCGATCCCCGTATCCAAATCGACTTGGTGGCAAGGTGTCAAAGACGGGCGATTTCCCAAGCCGCAAAAACTTGGTCCACGTACCACGGTTTGGAAAGCTCAGGACATTCGCGCCTTGTTCGAGGGCGAGGACTAGGCCCGTGGCAAAGCGTCTCAATCCCCGCGTTCTAAAGGCCAATCGCGCCTACACCATCCCTGAACTCGCGCAAGTGCTGGGCGTCTCCGTCGGTGCGGTGCGGGGGTGGGCCCGCGATGACTTGCCCGCGCTGAAGGCCCAGCGGCCATACTTGGTACTTGGGTCTGTTGCGCGGAGCTATCTTGAGGCGCGACAGGGCAAGGCCAAAGCGAAACTGCAACCCGATCAGCTCTACTGCATGTCCTGCAAAGCTCCGCGCCGCCCATGGGGGATGCTTGTCGATCTAATCGACCAACCCGGCTCAACGGCTCGCATCATGGGTCTCTGCGAGGCCTGTCAGATGCCCAGTTTTCGGATGATTGGTAAAGCACAAATCCCGCAACTTGGCCAAATCTTTGATGTCACCAGACGAGAGGACCCAACACCCTAAGGGATACCAACAACCCCCTCTGAAACTGACACTTTGAAAGGATCGACCATGGCCCGCAAAATCAACGAAGAAAACGAGCGTATCAAGAGGCTGTATCTGGCTTATCTGCGCGATGCCAATCGCTGCGACACCGTCACCGTGGATCGGGCGGCTGATGCCATCCTTAAATTCGAGGCCAGCACGGGTTACAAATCTTTCAAGAGGTTCCACATTGAGCAGGTCAGCGCCTTCAAGGTCAAGCTAAACGCCGCGACACACCACCGAACCGGCAAGCCACTGTCTAAAGCGACGATCAGCGGTGTTCTACGCGCCAACAAGGCGTTCGTTCTCTGGCTAGCTGGACAACCAGGCTACAAGTCTCGGATCAGCTATTCCGATGCCGAATACTTCAATCAAAACGCCAAAGACGCCCGTGTCGCCCACGCCCACCGCGAAACACCCTACCCGACGCTCAAGCAATGCCGCCACGCCTTTGACGCGATGCCCTTGGGGTCCGATATTGAAAAGCGGGACAAAGCCCTGTTTGCATTTCTGATGATTACCGGCGCACGCGATGGCGCAATCTCATCGCTACGGCTAAAGCGCATTGATTTGATCGAGGGCTGTGTTCATCAAGATGGGCGCGATGTGCGTACCAAGTTCTCAAAGACATTCACGACGTATTTCCTGCCCGTTGATCCCGTGTATCTGGAGTGCTTCACGGCTTGGGTTCACCATCTGCGCGATGATTTGCTGTTTGGCCATGAGGATGCTTTGTTCCCGCCGCCACAGATGGAACGCGTCAACGGTCAGTTTGCCGTCACTGGCCTCAAGCGCGAACCCTACGCCAATGCCGGGGCCATTCGCACCGCGATCAAGGACGCCTTTGTTTGCGCAGGTCTGCACCCCTTCGTCCCCCACAGCTTTCGCAAGACCTTGGTGCGCTGGGCCGATACCCACTACCCTACCCGCGAAGCCTTCAAAGCCTTCTCGCAAAACATCGGCCACGACAGCGCACTGACCACCGTGTCCAGCTATCTGCCCGTATCGCAAGAACGGCAGGCCGAGTTGATTAGAGGGTGAAATGAAAAAACGCAGGCCGCAGCCTGCGTTTCAATGTGGTGCAATCGAATGCTTGTTAACGGCTCGACCGCGAATTTTGAACAATACACAAATGACGATCTGCAAGCCAGATGTCAATACACTTTAGGGTTGAGCATCCGAACGGACGGTGCAACGATACCGTACATGTGCGGAGGGGTAGTTATGCGTCTAGGTCTCGATATTGGCACGAACTCAATTGGCTGGTGGCTCTATGCAGCCGAAAATGGTTCGATCTCTGAGGTTGTTGATGGCGGTGTGCGAATCTTTTCGGATGGGCGTGATCCGAAATCCAAAGCATCTTTGGCTGTTGATCGCCGTGCGGCCCGCGCCCAGCGCCGCCGCCGAGATCGATATTTGCGGCGCAAGGCCGCATTGATGAAGCGCATGGCTGAAGTGGGTTTAATGCCCGCCAATCCAGCTGTGGCCAAAGAGTTGGAATTGCTGGATCCCTATGCGCTGCGGGCGCGGGGCTTGGATCAGGCTTTGCCGCTGACACATCTTGGCCGGGCGTTGTTTCATTTGAACCAACGGCGAGGCTTTAAATCGAACCGAAAAACGGATCGCGGCGACAATGAAAGCGGCAAGATCAAGGATGCCACCGCGCGGCTGGATCAGGCTATGATGGCCAAGGGTGCCCGGACGTACGGTGAGTTTCTGCATATGCGCCGCGCCGCTGCACCAGATGAACGGCAGGTGCCAACCGTGCGCACCCGCCTGTCAATTGCCAAGCGTGACAATGCGGAAAAGGAGGAGGCCGGATACGATTACTATCCCGACCGCCGCCATCTGGCCGAGGAATTCGACAAGTTGTGGCGGGCACAAGCCGCCTGCCACGCCGATGCGCTGACCGATGAATTGCGCAGTGAAATTGAGACAATTATTTTTCATCAACGGCCCCTGAAGATCCCCAAAGTGGGCCTGTGTCTATTCACCGATGATCTGCGCATCCCCAGCGCCCACCCCCTTAATCAACGCCGCATTCTGTTTGAGACGGTCAACGCCTTGCGGATCACGGCGCAGGGCGAAGCGGCACGAGGCCTGACCAAAGAGGAACGTGATCAGATCGTTCATGCGCTGGACAACAAGGTGCATACCAAATCAATGTTGGGCATGTCGATGAAACTGGCCGCACTGGGCAAGGTCATCAAACTGCGGAAAGGTCAGGGCTTTACACTTGAAACCGCTAACCGCGATGCGATTGCCTGCGACCCGGTACGGGCCAGCCTGTCGCATCCCGATAGGTTTGGGCCACGCTGGTCAGCGCTGGATAGTCATTCACAGTGGAAAATCGTCAGGCGTATTCGCGCAGTGCAGAGTGAAGAGTGCTTCGACATTTTCGTGACTTGGCTAAAGACGCATCATCAGCTCGAGCACACGAATGCCATCGAGGCCGCCAAAGCGCCCTTGCCCGAAGGCTATGGACGTCTGGGTCTGACGGCCACGACCCGCATTCTGGCAGCACTCGAGGCCGATGTGATCCCCTATAGCGCGGCGGTCGCCGCTTGTGGCTGGCATCATTCAGATGGTCGCACCGGGGAGGGGTTGGATGCGCTGCCGTATTACGGCCAGATCCTCGACCGGCACGTGATACCAGGCAGTTACGATGAACGCGATGACGACGTGACCCGTTATGGCCGCGTCACCAACCCGACAGTCCACATCGGCCTCAACCAGTTGCGGCGCTTGGTGAACCAGATCATCACCGTCTATGGCAAGCCCGATGAGATTGTCGTGGAACTGGCACGTGATCTGAAGCTGTCCGAGGATCAAAAGCGCGAGGTGCAGCGCGACATCAAGAAGAACACCGACGCGGCGATTGCCCGTGGTCTAAAGTTGGAGGAGATGGGCGTGCCCAACACCGGAGCCAACCGTCTGCGGCTACGGTTATGGATCGTGTCCCAGGAACTGGTGTAACTTTGTTCTTCGGCCTTGGCTTGGCCGCAGTTACAGGGCGGCGATTGTCGCCGGGTCCATGGAGGTAGTGTCGCAAATGGCGGCGACGGTTTCCAGCGT
>NZ_QDKM01000008.1 GCF_003076755.1 Pararhodobacter oceanensis | reverse complement strand
TGACGCTGGAAACCGTCGCCGCCATTTGCGACACTACCTCCATGGACCCGGCGACAATCGCCGCCCTGTAACTGCGGCCAAGCCAAGGCCGAAGAACAAAGTTACACCAGTTCCTGGGACACGATCCATGAACCGTGTGTCTCTGGCCGATGCCGAGATCGAGAAAACCGCGCCGGTCTGCTTTCACCCGGGGTGCCATACCCATTGCCCGTATCACCTGCCCACCGCGATTGCGCTTAAATCGGCCAGACAGGAAAAACCCTGCCCCGCGGCAAAGACGGGACAGGTTGCGGGCTGGGCAAAGCTGAATGCGGGCCGCGCGCCCTGAGGTGTGCTGGGTTTAATCGCCTACAATGGTGGGGCAGCCATTGCGGGGCAAAGGCAGCGCCTGCGGTGAGTTCAAGACAACTCGGCGGCCCTAGCTGTCGCGGGGCAGCACTGGAGATGGCGGTTCTTGGGTCAGCTCTTCGAAGTCGAAATTGTCCAGCCGCCGCGCGCGACGTCCGGCCTTATCGGCGGAAATGCGGATTTCCGAGACATCCTTGGCCGCCTGCGAGAAATGGCGATCGAGATTGTCGACCCGCACCCCGAGGCGTTCGATATCCTTGTAAAGCTCGGCGAGTTCCTTGCGGATTGCGCCCGCCTGTTCGCGCATACGCGCATCCTTGAGCACCGCGCGCATCGTGTTCAGCGTCGCCATGCAGGTGGTCGGCGAGACGATCCAGACCCGCGCCGAAAACCCCTCGCGCACGATCTCGGGGAAATTGGCATGCAACTCGGCATAGACCGCCTCGGAGGGCAGGAACATCAGCGCGCCATCAGCGGTCTCGCCCGGCAGGATGTATTTCTCGGAAATCGCGCGGATATGATGGCGCAATGCCGCGCGCATCTGGCGGCGGGCCTCGGCGGTTTCCGCGTCATTGGTTGCGTTGCGCAGCGCCTCATAGGGTTCGAGCGGGAATTTCGCATCAATCGCAATCGCGCCGGGCGGCTTCGGCAGATGCACCAGACAATCGGCGCGTTTGCCGTTCGATAGCGTCGCCTGCATGGTATAGGAATCCGACGGCAGGGCGCGCTGCACAATGTCATGCAGCTGGATCTCGCCAAAGGCACCGCGGGTCTGTTTGTTTGATAGAATGTCCTGCAAAGACAGAACGTTGCCCGAGAGCTTTTCGATATTCGCCTGCGCTTTGTCGATCGCCTCTAGCCGTGCATGCAGATCGCCGAGCGAGCGCGCGGTGCGCACCGCATTGCCCTGCAGCGATTGCGCCATCAGGTCGGACACATCGGCAAGACGCTTCTCGACCATCTGGATCATCTGGCCCTGCGCTTTCGCCTGCGCCTCCGAGACATGATGCAGCCCGCCCGAGAGATGCTGCTGCCCGTCGGAAAGCGCCTGCACCCGCTGGCCCAATTGGCCCATCTGCCATTGCAAGGGCTGCACCGCGCGGGCGGCTTTTAGCGAGGCGCTGAGCACCAGCAGCAGGATCACCAGCAGAACCGCCGCCGCAATACCGCCCAGAACCAGCGGATCGGTCAGGTCAATCTCGCCGCTCATCGCCGCCCGAACAGCTTTTCAATGTCGCTGAGTTTGAGTTCGACATAGGTGGGCCGCCCGTGGTTGCATTGGCCCGAAAGCGGCGTGACCTCCATTTCGCGCAGCAATGCGTTCATTTCCTCGCCGCGCATTTGCCGGCCCGAGCGGATCGAACCGTGGCAGGCGATCCGGCTGAGCACCGCGTCAATGCGCGAGGCCAGCGTGCCCGAATCGCCCTGATCGGCGAGTTCATCGAGGATATCGAGCACCAGTTTGCGCGCATCCACGGTGCCAAGTTCAGCGGGGGTTTCGCGCACCGCGACCGCGTCGCCGCCAAAGGCTTCGATCATCAGGCCAAGGTCAGCGAGCGCCTCGGCGTGATCCAACAGGCGCTGGGCATCGGCGGCGGAGAGCGGCACGATCTCGGGGATCAGTAGCGCCTGTGATTTGACGCCGGATTGCGCGATCTGGCGTTTGAGGCGCTCATAGACCAGCCGTTCATGGGCGGCGTGTTGGTCGACAATCACGATCCCGTCGGCGGTCTGGGCGATGATGTAATTCTCATGCACCTGCGCGCGCGCGGCACCCAAAGGCGCCTCGGTCGGGCCGCTTTCGGGCTCGATCCGCGCATAGGGGGCGGGGGCACCAAAGGGGGTTTGCGCATCGGCGAAGCCCTGCGGCTCGATCACCCCGTCGGCGTCATGGTGCGGGGGCTCGCCGGTCGGGGCTTGTGGCGCCTGCGCGGCATAGGCGCTTTGCACGGAATTAAAGCTGGGGCGGCTGGCGTAATCCATCTGCCAGATGCGCGGACCCGAGGGTTCGGGGCGCATCGCGCCGAGGGTCGCGGCGGCGACGGTGCCCGAAGCGCGGTGACCGGCCTCGGCCAGCGCGTGGCGGATGCCCGAGACCAAAAGCCCGCGCACAATGCCCGGATCGCGAAACCGCACCTCGGCTTTGGCGGGATGCACGTTGACGTCGACGAGTTCCGGATCGCAATCCAAGAACAGCGCGGCGGCGGGGTGGCGGTCGCGCGGCAGAACGTCGGAATAGGCCGCACGCAGCGCGCCGTGCAGCATCTTGTCACGCACCGGACGGCCGTTGACGAAGAGATATTGTGCCACCGAGGAGCCGCGCGAATAGGTCGGCAGGGCGGCATAGCCGGTTAGCTGCACGCCCTCGCGCTCGGTGTCGAGCCGCAGCGAATTGTCGGTGAACTCACGGCCCATGATCTGCGCCAGACGGGCCTCGAGCGCGTCGAATAATTCGCCCTGCTCGCTGTCGAGACTGAGCACCGCGCGACCGGTGTCGAGGTCGGTCAGGCTGAAGCCGACAAAGGGTTCGGCCATCGCCAGACGGCGCAGCACATCGGCAATCGCCAGCGCCTCGGCGCGGTCGGTGCGCATGAATTTGAGCCGCGCGGGGGTAGCGAAGAACAGGTCGCGCAATTCGACCACCGTGCCCGCATTCAAACCCGCTGGCCGGACGCCCTCCATCCGCCCTGCGGTCACTGCGATCTGCGCGCCATCGCCCGATTCGGTGCGGCTGGAGATGCTGAGCCGTCCGACCGCGCCCAAGGACGGCAGCGCCTCGCCGCGAAAGCCGAAGGTGTGGATGTTCAACAGGTCCGAGCCGTCGATTTTTGAGGTCGCATGGCGGCTCATCGCCAGCGGCAAATCCTCGGCGCTCATGCCGCAGCCGTCATCGGTAACGCGGATCAATGTCTTGCCGCCGCCTGCATAATCGACGCGGATGCGCGTGGCGCCGGCGTCGATTGCATTCTCGACCAGTTCCTTGACTGCCGAGGCTGGACGCTCGACGACCTCACCCGCCGCGATGCGGTTGGCGGCGCTTTCGTCCAATTGGCGAATCAGAGCGCGGGTTTGGCTTATCTTGGGGCGGGTGGCATGCATGCCACTAGGAATAGCATGTCACCCGCCCGGATTAAAGCGGTCACTCAAGCCCTTCGGGCTGTCCGACGACGACAAAATGCAGCGCTTCGGGCTGTGCCAGACGGGCGGCAACGCGCTGGATATCCTCGAGCGTAACCGCGCGCACCAGATCGTTGCGGATGTTCACATAGTCGAGTGGATAGTCCTGAAACTGCATCGACGCCATGATGTTGGCGATCGAGGCGTTGCCGTCAAATCGCAGCGCATAGGCGCCGGTCAGATAGGTTTGCGCGCGGTCCAGATCCTCTTGCGTAATGCCGCCATTCGCCAGCCATTCATACTGCGCGCGGACCAGTTCAATCGCTTCGGCGGCGCTGGCATTGGCGGTGGAGAAGCGCCCGACATAGCTGTCGCCAAAGCGCGACGAGGCCAGCGAGGTATAGATGCCGTAGGTCAGCCCGCGTTCCTCGCGGAGTTGGGTCATCAACCGCGAGCTGAACCCGCCGCCACCGAAGACGGTGTTGATCAGATAGGCGGCCATGAAATCATCATCGTCGTAATGCATGCCCGCATGGCCGAACTGGATCACCGATTGCGGGCCGGGGAAGTCGATCACGGTGATCCCCGGCTCGGCGTCAAAGGCTTGATATTCGGGCAATGTGGCGGTGGATTGCGGCAGTTGGTCAAGGATGCGGTCGGTGATCGCGCCCAGTTCGGCGGCGGTGATATCCCCCGCTGCGCCGACATAGGCCAGATCGCTGGTGAAGGCGGTCTGATGGGCGTGCAGGATCGCGTCGAGCGAGAGCGCGGCGACGGAATCGGCGGTGCCGTCGCTGGGCCGCGCATAGGGGTGACCGGCATAGCCCAAGGCGGCGAAATTATGCTGCGCGATGGTGTTGGGATCGCGCGCGTCGGATTCCAGCGAGGCGACCATCTGGCCGCGCACCCGCTCAAGGCTTTGCGACTCGAAATGCGGGTCGGTGAGAGCGAGAATCGCCAGATCAATGACCTGATCGCGGTTCTCGCTGAGCGCGCGGATCGACATCGAGACACTGTCACGACCGGCGGTGAAACTGACGCTCCCGGCCAGCGCTTCGAGCGCCGCGGCGTAGTCTTGCGCGTTCAGATCGCCCGCGCCCTCATTGAGCAAGGCGGTCATCAGCGAGACCGCGCCGGACTGGCCCTCGGGATCAATCGAGGCGCCGCCGGTGAAAATTACCTCAATCGAGACAAAGGGGATCGAGTGCTCCTCGACCAGCCAGGCCTCATGCCCCGAGGGCGAGGTGACCGGCGTGATATCGACGGCGGCAGCCAAGGGCGTGGCGATCGGGCCGGTGAGCATCAGCGCGAGCGCGGCGGTGTAAATCAGGCGAATCATGCGTCTTCTCCCATCAGCCAGCCGGTCACCGAAGAGCGGCGGTCGAGACTGCGTGCAGCATTGATAACATCCTCAGGCGTGACCGCTTGCAGCACATTGATCCAGTCGAGACTGTCCGCCAGCGTCAGCCCCACCGCGAGGTCCGAACCGATGGCATTGGCGCGGCGTCGGGCGTCGTCTTGCTGATAGATCGCCTCGGCGCGGATCTGCATCTGCACGCGCTCGAACTGCGCGTCATCGACGCCGTTTTCAATGAAATCCGCCAGCACCGCGTCAAGCGCATCCTCGGCGTCTTGCAGGGAGACACCGGGCACCGGCATCACCCCCAGCGAAAAGGTGCCATTGTCGAGCCCGTCGCCGTTATATCCGGCCCAAGCGGTCAGGGCGATTTCCTGATCATAGGTCAGGCTGCGTTCCAGCACCGAGGTTTGTGAGCTGCCGCCCAAGAGCACCGCAAGCACCTGATAGGCGGCGGCCTCGGATTGGTCGCCCGAGCGGCGGATCGGCGCCAGATATTGGCGGCTGACATAGGGGTTGCTGACCCGTTCGTCATGCATGATCACGCGGCGTTCGGCCAAATGCGGCGGCTCGGTGGCGCGGATGCGTTCCGGTGTTTCAACGGCGGCGGGGATCGGCCCGTAATGCTCATTGGCCAGCGCCAGCGCCTCTTCGGCCTCGACATCACCGGCGACGATCAGAATGGCGTTATTGGGCGCATAGAAGCGGCGGTAGAACTCGGTGGCGATCTCGCCGGTTAGCTCTTCCATCTCATGCCGCCAGCCGATGATCGGGCGCCCGTAGGGATGGTTTTGAAACAGCGCTGCGCGCAATTGCTCGCTGAACTGGCGGTGCGGATTGCTTTCCAGCGTCTGGCCGCGCTCGCGCAGGATCACGTCACGCTCGGGCCGCCATGATGAGCGGTCGAGGCGCAGATTGACCATCCGGTCGGCCTCCATCTGCATCATAAGACCCAGCCGGTCGGCGGCAACCCGTTGATGATAGGCGGTATAATCCCATGAGGTGAAGGCGTTGTCGCGCCCGCCATTGGCCTCAACCACCTGCGAGAATTCGCCCTCTTCCATGGTCTCGGTGGCTTTGAACATCAGGTGCTCAAGGTAATGCGCGATGCCCGATTGACCGGCGGGATCATCCGCAGCGCCGACGCGATACCAGACCATATGCACCACCACCGGCGCGCGGTGATCCTCGATCACCACCACCTCCATACCGTTGTCGAGGGTGAACATCTGCGGCTCTTCGGCCAGCGCGGGCAGCAGTCCGAATGCGACCAAAGTGAGCGCAGAGGCAAAGAGGCGAAGGGGATGGATCATGGCGGCGGGCTCCAGTCTATGACTGTAGCAGGTTTACCGCGATGCACGGCAACGACAAGCGGTTATGGCGCGCTTGTGATTGCCGCGTTGTGTTTCGCTCTGGTTTTGGCGGTTGTGGCCCGGCGCTTAGCGTCCCGGAGGCGGCGCCGAAGGGGTGCGCACACCGCGTTCCCGCCAGCGGCGTAGCTCTTCCTGCGGATCGAGGATCTGCTCGGCATAGGCTTGGCGGTAGACATTGGTGTTGAACATCCGCTCCAGCACCCGCGGGCTGTTGTTGCGGCGGAATTGCAGGTCCTCGGCGGCGAGCGTGGCGCGGATATCCTCGGTGGAGCCTGCGCGCGCGGCATAACGCACGAGACCGGCGTCAGCGGCGGGGATGCCGCCAGCCTCGGCCGAGACGCGCCCGCCAAGGGCGGCCACGGCCAGTGCGCGGGCGTCGGGGTCAACGCGGTTGCTGCCACCGGGTGTCGGGGTCGGCAACTCGCTGAAATTGGGCGGTGCCTCAAGCGGCGCGGTCGGCACGATGGAGAATTCATCGGGCGAATCGCCGGGCGAGGCGGCATTCATCAGGAACGGTCCTTCGCCGCTGCGCGAACAGGCGGTGAGGGCCAAGATGGTGAGCAGGGCAAAGGCACAGAGTCGAAAAATCGTCATCCCGGGTCCCGATAGGTCAGAGCTTGCCCCCGTGTTTAGCGCAACCCCGACCGATCGTCACGGGGGGTTTTGTCGCCCGAGGCAAGGATAAGCCCAAAGGCGCCGATAAATATCGCGATATCAGCGACATTGAACGCCCAAGGGTTGACCCAGCCGCAGCAGGTGACGTTGAGGAAATCCGCCACCGCGCCCCATGTGATACGGTCGATGGCATTGCCCAAGGCGCCGCCAGCCAGAAAGCCGAGCGCCAGTTGCATCAAGGGCCGCGCGCCTTCGCGGCGCACCCAGAACCAGACCCAGCCGGTGACGATGAGCGCCAGCGCCACCAGTGCCACCCGCAGCCAGACGGAATCGGCAGCAAAGAGGCCGAAGTTGACGCCTCTGTTCCATGCCATGGTGAGGTTGAGGTAGGGAGGCAGCACCTCGATATACATCACCTCGCGCAGGTTGAGCCCGACGACGACCGCCCATTTGAGCGCTTGGTCCAGCGCCAGAATGATCAACGTGGTGATGGTGGCGATGCGCATGTCAGTGTTTGAAATGGCGCATGCCGGTGAACACCATCGCGAGGCCTGCCTCATCGGCGGCGGCGATCACCTCATCGTCGCGCATCGAACCGCCGGGCTGGATCACCGCGACCGCACCCGCGCCCGCCGCTTCCATCAGCCCGTCGGCAAAGGGGAAGAAAGCGTCGGAGGCGACCACCGAGCCTTTGGTCAGAGGTTCGGGCAGGCCGAGGGCTTCGGCCATACGCTCGGCCTTTTTGGCGGCGATCAGGGCTGAGTCGAGGCGGCTCATCTGGCCCGCGCCGACGCCCACGGTGGCGCCGTCTTTGACATAGACGATGGCGTTGGATTTGACGTGTTTGGCGACGGTCCAAGCAAAGCGCATATCGGCGAGTTGCGCCTCAGACGGGGCCAGTTTGGTGGCGGTTTTCAGATCATCGACGCGGCCATTGTCCTTGTCTTGCACCAAAAACCCGCCTGCGACCTGCCGCACCGAGGTGATATCCGCTGCGGGATCGGCCAGCCCGTCGGTGATCAGAAGGCGCAGGTTTTTCTTGGTGGCGAAGACCTCGATGGCGTCGTCATCGGCGCCCGGTGCGATCACCACCTCGGTGAAGATCTTCACGATCTCTTCGGCGGTCGCGCGGTCAAGTGGTTGATTGAGCGCGATAATCCCGCCGAATGCCGAGGTGCGGTCGCAGTCAAAGGCGCGCTGGTAGGCGTCTTTCAGCGACGTGCCGAGCGCCACACCGCAAGGGTTGGCATGTTTGATGATCGCGCAGGCGGAGCCATTGGCGGGGTCGAATTCCGAGACCAGTTCAAAGGCGGCATCGGTGTCGTTGATATTGTTATACGACAATTCCTTGCCCTGAAGCTGGGTTGCCGTGGCGACACCGGCGCGGTTTGAGCCATCGGTGTAGAAGGCCGCCGACTGGTGCGGGTTCTCGCCGTAGCGCAGCCCCTGCGCCAAGGTGCCGGCAAAGACGCGGCGGCGCGGGGTGTCCTGCCCGATGGCGCCCGCCATCCAAGTGCTGACCGCCGCGTCATAGGCGCCGGTGCGCGCATAGGCGGTCTGTGCCAGCGTCTGGCGGAAGTGCAGCGTGGTTTGGCCGGCGTTGGCGTCGAGTTCAGCGAGGAGAGCGGCGTAATCCTCGGGGTCGGTGACCACCGAGACAAAGCCGTGGTTCTTAGCGGCGGCACGGATCATCGCGGGGCCGCCGATGTCGATATTTTCAATGGTTTCATCATAGCCCGCGCCGCGCGCCACCGTGGCCTCGAAGGGATAGAGGTTGACCACCAAGAGGTCGATCGCCTCGATCCCGTGGTCGCTCATTGCCGCCGTGTGGCCCGCATCATCGCGCAACGCCAAAAGCCCGCCGTGGACCATCGGGTGCAGGGTTTTGACCCGCCCGTCCATCATCTCGGGGAAACCGGTCAGCTCGGAGACATCGCGCACGCTCAGCCCCGCGTCGCGCAGCGCTTTGGCGGTGCCACCGGTCGAGACCAGATCGACGCCGCGCGCGGCTAGTGCCTGCCCCAATTCGATCAATCCGGTTTTGTCGGAGACCGACAGCAAAGCGCGTTTGAGGGGGGCGAGGTTGGTCATGGCGGGGTTCCTTGGGCGGTCCTTGGGGCGGCTTTCAGTCCGTGGCAATCACATTACGTGGCAGGGCCAGATCATCATCGCGGCCAATGTCACGGATCGCCAGCGGGGTATCCTGCGCCTTGGCCAGTGTCCAGTTGATCTGGCTCGACTCGTCCAAAATTGCCGCGCGGATGATGATTTGCTGACACGGGCGCGGCGCCAGACGGCCGCGCTCAAGGTAGACCGAAGGCTCCAGAGACATTCGCCCCGGCCCGTCAAAGCGGAATACCCAGATCTCGCCCGAGGGCAGCGCCACCGAGACCGCAGTGCCGTTCATATCCAGCGAGGGGTCAACCTCGGGGTGCAGATGGAAGCGCAGCGCATAGCTGATGCCGCGCAGCTTGCCCGCGTCGAGTAGCTGGTTGAGCTGTTTGACATGCGCCGGATCGCGGGCGACGAGGATATCCTCACCCAAGAGCACGCGCCCGTCATGGCCCAGATCAAGGTTGCGCACATGGGTCAGCCCGTGGGTCGCGACATAGCCGTCATGGCTCAGCAGCAGCGACGCGCCATCGCGCTCGTCAGAGCGGTTCAGGGTGACCAGTTTCGGCCCGTCCATGAGCGGCGCGCCGCCATCCTCGGGGCGCGAGGCCTTGCCAAAACGGGCCGAGGAATAGCCGTCGATCGACAGGGTGGAATGCGAGTTGGTGGCGCGTCCGGCCTTCTCCCACTCCGGCCCGAAGGGCAGGCCCGAGCCCGAGTTGACGATCAACGGGCGGCGGTTCGAGGTCAGCTCAAACGCCAGCATCGAGGCATGGGCGGCATGGGCCGAGGCGCCGGCGGGGGGCAGTGCGGTGTCGACAATCAGCGAGGTGCGCCCGCCTTCGAGCCGCGCATAGCCCATCGCCTCGGGGGCGCGTGGGGTCACCGGCACCTCGGCCGCCGAGAGCGCGTATTCCAGACGGCCCTCCAGCCCGCGCCCGCCGCCGTGGAACCGCGCCAGCCCGCCGTCGGCATGGCGCAGCACCCGCAGGCAGGGGGCGATGCGGGCGATGGCGGCACCGATCTCGGGCGGCACCGCAAGTTCGGCGTCGCGCAGGGCCAGTTGCGCCCAGACCAGCAGGGTCAGAACCTCGAGCAGGTCTTCGGGGTTGCGGCTGTGGATGCCGCCGTCTGCGCCGATATCGCGGGCGCAGGCCAAGGCCAGCGCCTCGGTCGCGGGTTTGCGGTGGCGCTCCATCTCGAGCAGCGAGAGTGCGGCATACAAAAGGCCGGTCAGCGCCTCGAAACGCGGCAATCCCGGGGCGGCGGCTTTCCAGCGTTTCGACAGGAATTTGGTCTGGCGGCCCAAGGCGGCAAAGAACGGGCGGTTGTCGTCGCCGTCGCGGGCCGAGGTCAGGAACAGCGCGTGCTGGATCCAGCGCAACATCCGGCGACCGGTGAGATCCGGCTCCCAGCCCGGCCCTTCGCCCATGCCAAAGCGCTCGATCCAGTCAAACACCCAGCCCTGCGCCGCCAGCCGCGCGCCGCGATCGCCGCAGGCGGCCATATGGTCGAGCCATGCAAACCCGTGCAATTCATTGGTGAAACCGCTTGATGGCGGGTCGATATCCCAAGGTTCATGGGTTTCGACCATATGGCCGGCGAGCAGGAAATTCCCCGCCGAGAGCTGTTTGCCGCGAGCGAAATGGCCGACTGTGCGCGGCTCGGGCATCGAGACAAAGCCGCCCGCTGCCGGTGCCGAACGCGCAGCACGCGCCGCAAGGCGATTGCCCCACCGCCGTTTGCGCGCTGTCCAGCCCTGCGTCATGCTCATGCCCGTGTTTTATGTCGCCTCGGCTGCAAGGGATAACGCCAAGCGGTGGCGCTGTCATCCCACCTGCGTCAGTCGCGGCGAAGTTGCGCCATATAGAAACCGTCGTTTCCGCCCTTCAGGTCCATCGGCAGGGTGCGCCAGCCGCCCTCGGGCGTGGCGCGGCCAAAGGGCAGGGCGGGGAGGTCAACGGTTCTCAGATCGGGGTGACGTTCCAGCGCAGCAGTGATCTGCGCCTCGCCCTCGTCGGGGAGCAAGGAGCAGGTGCAATAGACCAGCCGCCCGCCGGGTTTCAGCAGCGTGAGCGCGCGGTCGAGCATCTGCGCTTGCAGGGTCAAAAGCGGCTCTATGTCTGCGGGTTTGCGCACAAACGGCAGATCGGGGTGGCGGCGGATGGTGCCGGTGGCCGAGCAGGGCGCATCGAGGAGCACTGCGTCGAACAGGGTGTCGGGTTGGTATTCCAGAGCATCGGCGCAGATCACTTCGGCAGTCAGACCGGTGCGCGCGAGGTTCTGGTGCACACGCCGGAGCCGCCCCTCGGAGAGATCGAGCGCGGTGACCTCGGCGCCCGTGGACGCCAGTTGCATGGTCTTGCCGCCGGGTGCGGCGCAAAGATCGAGGATACGCTCACCGGCTTGCGCGGCCAAAAGCGTCGCGGGAAGGGCGGCGGCGGCGTCTTGCACCCACCAGTGACCAGCGTCGAAACCGGGGAGGGCGCTGACTTGCACGCCTTGCGGTAGGCGCAGGGAACCGTTGGGCAGCGTCTCGCCCTCGGGGACCTCGCTGGCACCGGATTTCAGCGTCAGATCAATCGGTGCGCCGGCGTGATGCGCGGCTTCCATCGCCGTGACCACATCTTCGCCATAGATCCCGCGCAAACGGCGGCGCAGCCAGCCGGGCAGGCGCTGGACCGGCAGATCCGCCCAGCCCTGATACTCGGAGGCGCGGCGCAGCACCGCATTGGCCATCCCCGCCAGTTTTGCGGCGCCACTGGCGTTCAGCGCGGTGACGGTGGCGTTGACCACACCGTGCGGCGCGGCGCCCTGATCCAGCATCTCGACCACTGCAACGCGCAGCGCGGCCATCACCGCGACGGGTGGTTCCTTGCGCAGATAGGGTTTCATCACCGTATCGGCGCGACCCAGATTGCGCAGCGTGGCGCTGGCAAGGCGCTGGGCGCGGGCACGCACGGCGGGGTCGATATGGGCCAGCCCCGATTCCGTCAGCATCTGCCCCTCGGCGATCACCGCCAGCACGAGGTCGGTGGCCAGCAGTCTGGGGTCGTCTTGGGCGGGCTTGGGGGGCATATCTGTCTCCGGTCGGGAAGCGAGGGAAGGTCCGGCCTTGTCGGATGGGCGCGCGGACCTTAGTTTGCGCCTATCCTATCGCCCGATGCGAGGAAAGAGTGATGACTGACGAAACCACCCCCACTACCGCCGCAACCCCCGCCGATCTGCCGCCCGCCGCGCAGCGCGCGCTGGCCGAAGCCGCCGAGCGCCGCGCCAAGGCCGAGGCCGAAGCGCAGGCGATGCCCACCGAGTTGGGCGGGCGTGACGGACCCGAGCCGGTGCGCTACGGCGATTGGGAGCGCAAGGGCATCGCGGTCGATTTCTGACCGCCGCCGGACGGTGGGGGCTTAGAGCCCCAGCACCGCCATCATATCGTATTCGCCCGCCTCACGGCCCTGCGCCCAGAGTGCGGCCTTCAGCGCGCCGCGGGCAAATACCGCGCGGTCGCTGGCGATATGGCGCAGGATCAACCGTTCGCCATCAGCGGCAAACATCACGTCATGCTCGCCGATGATATCGCCGCCGCGCACCACAGCAAAGCCGATGCTGCCTTTCTCGCGGGCGCCGGTGATCCCGTCGCGCGCGCGCACTGCGTGATCCTCCAGCGACACGCCGCGGCCTTCGGCAGCGGCCTCGCCCAGCATCAGCGCGGTGCCAGAGGGGGCGTCGACCTTGTGCCGGTGGTGGCCTTCGATGATTTCAATGTCGTAATCGCTGTCGAGCGCTTCGGCGACCTTACGGGTCAGCGCGGTCAAGAGGTTCACCCCGAGGCTCATGTTGCCTGCGCGCACGATCACGCCAGCCTGCGCGATCTCTTGCAGCTCGGCCAGATGCGCGGGCGTAAAGCCGGTGGTGCCGATGATATGCGCCACGCCCATCTGCGCGGCGGTGCGGGCCAGAGCCACGGTGGCGGCGGGGGCGGTGAAATCAATCACCGCCTGCGCGCCCTTGAGCACCTGCGCGGGATCCTCGCCGACGATCACACTGGTGGCGGTGCCGCCGAGCATCTCGCCCAGATCCTTGCCGACCCAGGCATGACCGGGCCGCTCGAGCGCGCCGCAGACGCGGGCTTTGTCGCTGGCATTGATCACCTCGACCAGCATCCGGCCCATCCGGCCTGATACGCCGTTTACTACGATGGCTAATGGCTCACTCATGGCAGTCCCCTTGATTTGTCCCTCTCCATAGCCGGTTCGTTGCCGGTGGAAAACCATCCGCGCGCAGGTCACAGTGGCTTGTGGATGGATTGCGGCGGGCGCGCTTATCACCTACATGGGAGGGATGAGTGCAAAACGTTTCAAATCCGGCTCCGGCCCCTCGCAACGCCAGCTTCGGGTGGCAGAAGTCATCCGTCACCGGCTGGCTGAAATCCTGATGCGTGACGAGATCCACAACGCCGATCTGGCGCGGATGTCGATCACCGTCTCCGAGGTGCGGATCAGCGCCGATCTGGGCTATGCGACGGCCTTTGTCATGCCGCTGGGCGGGCGCGATGCCGAGGCGGCGCTGTTGGCGCTGCGCAAGAACAAGACCGAGCTGCGCAAGCTGGTGGTCAAAGGGCTGGGGCTGCGGCTGGCGCCCGATCTGAAATTCGAGTTGGACAAGAGTTTCGACGCGATGGACAACGCCCGCCGGATGTTTGCCGATCCGCGTGTGCAGGCCGATATCAACGCCCCTGACCGCACAGACGACACCGCCGATGCCGCCGATGCGGATGACGCAGATGATTCGGCCAGCTAAGGCGCTGCGCCGGACCCTCGCGGGTCTTGCGCTTGCTCTGGCGGCGGGGCCGGTTATGGCCGCCTGTGAAACCACTGAATTCGAGGGCCAGCCCTTCACCGCTTGCACCGCGCGCGCCGGTGATGATCTGCGGCTGTTCCTCAATGATGCCGAAGGGCAGTTGCTGGGCAGTTTTGCGCGGGTCGAGGCGGCGCTGGAGCCGGACGCGCGGCATCTGGTCTTTGCGATGAATGCGGGGATGTTCCACCCTGACCGGCGCCCCGTTGGTCTGTATATCGAGGACCAGACCGAGGCGGCGGGGATTGTGACGCGTGAGGGGCCGGGGAACTTTGGCATGCTGCCGAACGGTGTGTTCTGCGTGCTGCCCGAGGGGTTTGCGGTGTTTGAAAGCCGCGCGTTCGCTGAAGCGCCGCCCGAGTGCCGCTTTGCCACCCAATCCGGCCCGATGCTGGTGATCGACGGCGCGTTGCACCCACGGTTTCTACCCGATTCCACCTCGCTGTTTTTGCGCAACGGTGTCGGGGTCAGCGCAGACGGGCAGCGCGCGGTCTTGGTGATTTCCGACGCGCCGGTGAGCTTTCATCATTTCGCGCGGTTTTTCCGCGATGCGCTGGGCCTGCCGCAGGCGCTCTATCTCGATGGCAATATCTCGCGGCTCTATGCGCCCGAGATTGGCCGTGAAGATTGGGGCTTTCCGATGGGGCCGATCATCGGATTGGTCGCCCCTGATAGCTAGGCTTTTGCTGCGCGGGGGTGTCAAACCAGCGCCGTGACCCTATGTTAGGACCAGAGGTGTCCATGCAGAAAATTCCGTTCGATAACAGCTATGCCCGCGATCTTGAGGGGCTATATCTGCCGTGGCAGGGCGCGAAAGCCCCCGATCCGGCGATGGTCTGGCTCAATGAGCCTTTGGCGGCGGAACTGGGGTTAAGCGCCGAGGATCTGCGCAGTCCCGAGGGGCTGGCGATGCTGAGTGGTGGCGAGATGCCCGAGGGCGCGGTGCCGCTGGCGATGGCCTATGCGGGGCATCAGTTCGGCGGGTTCTCGCCGCAGCTTGGCGACGGGCGCGCGCTCTTGGTCGGCGAGGTGATCGACGTGCACGGGCAGCGGCAGGATATCCATCTGAAGGGCTCGGGCAAGACGCCGTTCTCGCGCGGTGGCGACGGTAAGGCGGGGCTGGGGCCGGTGCTGCGCGAGGTGCTGATCGGCGAGGCGATGCAGGCGCTGGGCATTCCCACGACCCGCGCGCTGTCGGCGGTCACCACCGGCGAGAGGGTCTGGCGCGAGACACCGCTGACCGGTGCGGTGCTGGCGCGGGTGGCGAGCAGTCATCTGCGGGTCGGCACCTTCCAATTTTTCTATGCGCGACAAGAGGTTGAGCGTCTGCGCCGGTTGGCAGATTACGCCATCGCGCGGCATTATCCCGAGTTGACCGGGAAGGATGACCGCTATCTGGGGTTCTTTCATGCGGTGATCGCGCGGCAGATGTCACTGGTGGCGAAATGGATGTCGGTGGGGTTTATCCATGGGGTGATGAACACCGACAATTGCACGATTTCCGGCGAGACAATTGATTATGGCCCTTGTGCGTTTATGGACCGCTATCATCCCGACACGGTGTTTTCCTCGATTGATACGCAGGGTCGCTATGCCTACGGCAACCAACCCCTGCTGGCGCGGTGGAATCTGGCGCGGCTGGGTGAATGCCTGCTGCCGCTGATCGCGCCCGAAAACCCCGATGCGGCGATGCCCGAGGTGCAATCCGCACTGGAAAGCGCCGAGTCGCGCTATGAGGCACTCCGGCGCAAGAAGTTCGGCGCGAAACTGGGGGTCAGCGCGGCGGATGACGCGTTGATTGACGGGTTTCTGGATATGCTGACCGCGCAGAACGCCGATTTCACCCAGGCGTTTCGCCATTTGATGCAGGCGGCGGCGGGGGATGAGGCGCCCTTGGTGGCGCATCTCAACAGCGATCCGGCGCTGGTGGATTGGTTGGCGGCGTGGCGCGCGCAGCTTGATGCGCCCGAGAAAATGGCGCTGGTCAATCCGGTCTATATCCCGCGCAACCATAAGGTCGAAGAGGCGTTGGAGGCCGCGCAGGCGGGGGATCTGGCACCCTTTGGACGGTTGATGGCGGTGCTGGCCGATCCATACACCGAACGGGCGGGGCTTGAGGATTTCGCCGCGCCCGCGCCTGAAGGTGAAACGCAATATGTCACCTATTGCGGCACCTGACGCGGTGCCGCAAATCGTGTCGGCTCAGAGCACCTGCGCCACGGCCCGCGCCACCAGCGGGATGTTGCGCGGGGTGAGACCGGCCATGTTCAACCGCCCGCCGCCGACGATATAGACGCCGAATTCATTGCGCAGACGCTCGATTTGTTCGGGCGTGCCGCCCAAGAGCGAGAACATCCCGCGCTGGTCGGCGAGATAGCCGAAACGGTCGGAATCGCAGGTGTAGCGCAGCGCATCGGCCAGCGCGCGGCGCAGCCCGTTGATCCGGTCGCGCATTTCGGTCAACTCGGCCTCCCAATCGGCGCGCAGGGCGTCATCGGTGAGGATCGTCGAGACAATCCGCGCGCCGTGGTCTGGAGGAAAGCTGACCGAGGCGCGGTTGATCGCGGCCAGAGTGCCCTGCACCAAGGGTTTTTCGTCTTCAGGGCAGATCACCAGCGTCAGACCGGCGCGCTCGCGGTAGAGGCCGAAGTTTTTCGCCGCCGAGGCCGAGATGATCACATGATCCAGCGTCGTGCAGAGATGGCGCACACCCTGCGCGTCCTCTTCCAGCCCGAGGCCAAAACCCTGATAGGCGGTGTCGAGAAACGGTACCAGATTGCGGGATTTGAGGAAATCGGCCATGTCGCGCCAGCCGTCCATCGTCAGGTCGGCGCCGGTCGGGTTGTGGCAGCAGCCGTGCAGCAAGATCACGTCACCGGCCTTGGCCTGCGCCAGATCTTCCATCATGCCCGCGCGGTCCACGCCGCCGGTTTCGGCGTTGTAATAGCGGTAGGGCTGCCACGACAGGCCGACAACCTCGGCAATCGCGTTGTGGTTGGGCCAGGTCGGCGCCGAAATCCACACCGTGGCCTCGGGGTTGGCCTTGCGGATCAGCTCCATCGCGAGGCGCACCGAGCCGGTGCCGCCGGTCGCCGCCGCCGCGGCGATACGCGCAGGCGCTACGCTATCGCCGAGCAGCAAATCGGTCATCGCGTCGAGAAACGCAGGGTCGCCGGTCATTGCGGTGTAGACCTTGCTGTCTTGGGTATCGACCAGCTTTTGTTCGGCGGCTTTCACCGCGCGCATCACCGGCGTGATACCGGCTTCGTTTTTATACACGCCGACGCCGAGATCGGTTTTATCCTCGCGGGTGTCGGCGCGAAACAGTTGCGAGACGGCCAAGATCGGGTCCGTCTTGGCGGCGGGCAGTTGCTTGAACATGATGGTTCCTTACAGAAGCGGTTGTTTGAACACCTGATCTTTGATCAGCACACGTGAGTGGATTTCGGTGCGCACAGGCGAGAACCCCATGCGCTGGTATTGTGCCAGCGCGCGCGGGTGATCGAGGGTGCAGGTGTTGACGGTCATTTTCTGGATGCCTTCGCGGTCCCAGCCGGTCATGATTGCCGATTGCAGCAACCATTTGCCCAGCCCGCGCCCGACAGCCTCGGGGACCAGCCCGAAATAGGCCAGCTCGCAGGTGCCCTCTTCGCGCCAGTCGAGCACAAAGAACCCCTGCGGCCAGCCCGCGCCGATCAGCGTATAGAGCGCCACATCGGCATGTTGGATCCACGCGTTCAACTCTTCGCGCGGTGTGTTGTGGCGGTCGGTCCAAGCGTAATCGCGCCCGACCGCATCATAGAGCGAGAGGAAATACCACCACGGCGGCGTATCGGCGCGCACCAGCATCGCCTCGCGGCCCACCGGCAGGCTGGGCCAGCCAAAGCTGGGACGCTGGCGCATTTCGAGCCAGGTCACCCGGTAGTCGACTTTGTCGCCGGCCTTGAACGCGTGCATGTCAGCCCTTTTCGATTCTCAGATCCGGATACATGCCCCATTCGGTCCAGGAGCCGTCATAGACCGCGTGTTTGCGGTGGCCGATACGCTCGAGCGCGAGGCTGAGGACGCAGGCGGTGACGCCCGAGCCGCAGGTGGTGATCACCGGCCTGTCGAGATCGACACCGGCATTGGCGAACAATTCGCGCAGCGTATCGGTGTCTTTCATCGTCTGGTCGTCATTGAGCAGATCGCGGAAACACAGGTTTTTGGAGCCGGGGATGTGACCGGCGCGCAGACCGGCGCGGGGCTCGTCAACCTCACCGCGGAACCGCTCACCGGCGCGGGCGTCGAGGATTTGCCAATCGCCCAGCTTCGAGGCCGAGGCCACCTGAGAGACGTCTTTGACCATATGCGCCTGCCGCTGCACGGTGATATGGCGGTCGCGCACCATCGGCGGCAGGTCTTCGAGCATGCGGCCCTCGGCCTTCCACTTCGGCAACCCGCCGTCGAGCACCGCCACATCCTGCTTGCCCATTAGCTTGAACAGCCACCAGACCCGCGGCGCCGAGAACAACCCGCTGCTGTCATAGACCACCACTTGATGCCCGTCGCCGACACCCATGGCGCGCATCCGGCTGATGAATTTCTCGACCGGCGGCGCCATATGCGGCAGCGCCGAGCGCTGGTCGGAAATCTCGTCGATATCAAAGAACCGCGCGCCGGGGATATGGCCGTCATTATATTCGGCCAGCGCATCGCGACCGGCGTCGGGCATATGCCACGAGGCGTCGAGGATCCGCAGATCGGGATCGTTCAGATGGGCTGCCAGCCAGTCGGTGGAAACCAGCGTGCGGGGGTCATCACTCGCCATGCAGTCTTTCCTTTCATGCCTTTATAAACCGTTACCTGCCTGCCTGACAGGGCGCAACCCTGCCTTCCGCCTCGCGCCGATGCAGGGTAAGGAAACCGGATGCGACAGACACTCACAGAGATGTATGATTCCCGAGTTGCCACTGGCGACTTGCGCCCCGATGCCATGCAGCGCGCGATCCTGCCGCAGCTTGAAGAGCGCCGCGCGTTTCTTGAGCAGCCGGTGAAGCGTGGCCTCTTGGGCGGGTTGTTCAAGAAAGCGCCGGAGGGGCCGAAGGGGCTGTATCTCTGGGGCGGGGTCGGGCGCGGCAAATCCATGTTGATGGATCTGTTTGCCGCGCAGACTGATCTGGAGGCCAAGCGGCGGGTGCATTTCCATGCCTTCATGCAGGAAATCCACGCCGCGATGCATGAGGCGCGCAAATCCGGGGTGGATGATGCGCTGGCACCAGTGGCGGCGCAGGTGGCCTCGGAGGTGCGACTCTTGGCGTTCGACGAGATGCAGATCAACGATATCACCGATGCGATGATCGTCGGGCGGTTGTTCGAGATGCTGATCGACGCCGGTGTGATGATCGTCACCACCTCGAATCGCCCGCCCGAGGATCTGTATAAAGACGGGCTGAACCGCGCCCTTTTCCTGCCGTTCATTGATTTTCTCAATGAGCGCATGGAGGTGGTCGAGTTGAAATCCGAGACCGATTACCGCCAGCACCGGCTCAGCGAGGCGCAGGTGTTTTTCCATCCCGCCGATGCCGAGGCGCGGCGCGCGATTGACGCGCTGTGGGTGGAGCTGACCGGCGGCGACAAGGGCACGCCTTTGGTGTTGGAGGTGCAAAGCCGCAAGGTGGAGGTTCCGCTGCATCACAACGGTGTGGCGCGGGCGGGATTTTGGGATCTCTGCGGGCGTCCGCTTGGCCCCGCCGATTATCTGGCGCTGGCTGGGGCGGTGCGGGTGTTGATCCTTGAGGGCATCCCGCGGCTGTCGTCGACCAATTACAACGAAGCCAAGCGCTTTGTGACGCTGGTTGATGCGCTCTATGAGGGCAATGTGCGGCTGATCGCCAGCGCCGCGGATCAGCCAGAGCGGCTGTATATGGAGGGCGCAGGCGCGTTTGAGTTTGAGCGCACCGCTAGCCGTTTGCGCGAGATGCAGGGCGCGGATTGGGGCGCGGAATAGACGCCGCCGGTGTGGGTTACGCCTCGGCCCGCCGTTCGATAGTGAGAAAGCGCAGCAGCCGTCCGTCGCCAGAGGGCTTCGTGCCACCGGGTTTGGCGCGCTGCTGCAGGATTTTCGCGGCGCGGCTGGGGCGGTTTGCGCGCTCGGCTTCGGCGTAACGCTTGGCGCGCTGGGCCGATCCGGCGTGGCCGTGGTCAAGGGGGTGTTTGCTCATTGCAGGTCTCCTTGCGTTGGGCGAGCGTCCCGAGAAGGAACGCTCTGCCACCCCGCGATGATACACGTATTTGGCGAAAAAGTCACGCGGCCAGCGCGGTGCTCTGGCGGGTTGCCAGCACTTCCGCGACCATGTGCTCAAAGCTGGTCGGGGTGAAATCCGGCAGGAGTTGCGCCAATCGTGTGCCCGAGAGCTCATGCGGTGTCTCATAAAGATAGCGCATTTCGCGCAGCTCGCGGGCCATCTCCCACAGCGGCGCGGCAAGGGTGAAAATCCACCACGGCATGTGGGTGATCTTCAGCGGTGTGCCGGTTTGGCGGGTGATCTCTTGCGCCAGGTCCTCGGTGGAAAATGTCAGCCCCGCCAGGGGGATATCGTTGAAAGCGGGCAGATCGGCGCGCTTTTCCGCCAACATCACCGCCGCGCGCGCCATATCGGGCAGCCAGGCATGGGCGCGCTTGATTGTAGGGTCGCCCATGGTGGTGATCTCGCCTTTGGCAAAGCCGCGCAGATAGGTCATATCGACATGCGAATCGCCCACCTCGGGGGCCAGAAAATCACCGGCGCGCAGCAGGATCGTCTGCACCCCCTCGGCGGCGGCATCGCGATACATGCCCTCGATCTGGCTGCGGATTTCGCCCTTGCGGCTGCAGGGCGCATGCGGGGTATGTTCCGACCAAGGGGCGGATTGCGCGCCGTAGACATAGACATTGCCGGGAAACAAAATGGTCGCGCCCGAGGCTTTGGCGGCTGTGATCACATCGCGGGTGAGCGCGGGCAGGATGCCTTCCCAATCGTGGTAATTGGGCGGGTTCATCCCGTTGACGATGACATCGCAGCCCTGGGCGGCGGTGCTCATATCGGTGCCGCGTTTATAGGCGCGGGTCTGCCAGCCAGCGGCGTGGAAGGCGGCGGTGAAATGGCGTCCGATCTTGCCGGAGGCGCCGAGGATGAGAGCGGTCTGTGCCATGGTGTCTGGTCCTTTGTTCAACATGGCCCAACTATCTGCCAAACGTGACGGCATAGGTATTGCCTAAATCTAACGCTCTGCTATTCATATTTGAATGATGAAAGCCGCCCCAGACTGGACCCTCTTGCAAGCCTTTCTCGCTGTGGCCGATGCCGGGTCGCTGTCGGCGGCGGCGCGGGCCACGCGGCAGAGCCAGCCAACGATGGGGCGCCATATCAAACAGCTTGAGGCGCAACTGGGTATCGCCTTGTTTCGCCGCATTCCCAGCGGGCTGGAGCCGACCGAAGCGGCGCTGCCCCTGGTCGAAGTGGCGCGCAGCATGGCCGAGAATGCGGCGCGGCTGACGCGGATGGCTGAGGGGCGCCAAGAGGGGCTGCGCGGCACCGTGCGGATCACCGCCTCGCGCATTCTGTCGCAATACACCCTGCCGCCGATCCTCGCCCGATTGCGCATTGCCGAGCCGGAGATCCAGATCGAACTGGTGCCCTCGGACACCTCCGAGAACCTGCTGTTTCGCGAGGCGGATATCGCGCTGCGCATGTATCGGCCCGAGCAATTGGACATCATCGCCCGCCATATCGCCGATCTGCC
Organism: Pararhodobacter oceanensis; assembly: GCF_003076755.1. GTDB lineage: Bacteria > Pseudomonadota > Alphaproteobacteria > Rhodobacterales > Rhodobacteraceae > Pararhodobacter > Pararhodobacter oceanensis. Next base: position 91,103 of record NZ_QDKM01000008.1, on the reverse strand, counting down.
AATCGGGCTTTATGCGGCGAAATCCTATCTGCAGCGGCGCGGCACACCGCGCAGCGCCGAGGATCTGATCGACCATGATTTCATCGGCTATGACCGCGACGAGCGGATGTTGCGGATGATGCGGGCAATGGGGTTCGAGGTGAGCCGCGATTTCTTTGCGCTGCGCTGCGACGACCAAACGGTCTATTGGGAGCTCACCCGCGCCGGTTGCGGCATCGGCGGCTCGCAGGTGACGGTTGCCGAGGATGATCCGCTACTGGAGCGTGTGCTGCCCGATCTGGAACTGCCCGCGCTGCCACTCTGGCTGGCCGCGCCGCAAGCCCTGCGCAGCAATCCGCGCATCCGGCGGGTGTGGGATTTTCTGGCCGAGGCGCTGGGCGATTGAGCCGCACACAGCCCGTATCGCGCCCTCGCCGCCAACCCGCTGGCCCCGCGGGTAATCTTGACCACAGGGCAGTGACGCGCTAGGCGCGCAGGAGCATCCGAAAAACAAGGGAGTCCCCGGTGGCCAATCCTTCTATTCTTATCCTTGCAGGCGACGGTATCGGCCCCGAGGTCATGTCCGAAGTCAAAAAGATCATCAGCTGGTTTGGTGACAATCGCGGCCTGCATTTCGACCTGTCCGAGGATCTGGTCGGCGGCTGCGCCTATGACGCGCATGGCACGCCCCTGCACGACGACACCATGGCCAAAGCGCAAGAGGTCGACGCGGTTCTCTTGGGCGCCGTCGGTGGCCCGAAATATGACGCGCTGGATTTCAGCCTGAAGCCCGAGCGCGGCCTCCTGCGTCTGCGCAAGGAAATGGACCTGTTCTCGAACCTGCGTCCGGCGCAGTGTTTTGACGCGCTGGCCGATTTCTCCAGCCTGAAGAAAGACATCGTCGCCGGTCTTGATATCATGATCGTGCGCGAATTGACCTCGGGCGTGTATTTCGGCGAGCCGCGCGGTATTCATACCGAAGGCAACGAGCGCGTCGGCATCAACACCCAGCGCTACACCGAATCCGAGATTGCCCGCGTGGCGCGTTCGGCGTTTGAACTGGCCCGCAAGCGCGGCAATAAGGTCTGCTCGATGGAGAAGGCCAATGTGATGGAATCGGGCATTCTGTGGCGCGACGTGGTGACCGAAATCCACGCCAAGGAATACCCCGACGTAGAACTGTCGCATATGTATGCCGACAATGGCGCCATGCAATTGGTGCGCAATCCCAAGCAGTTCGACGTGATCGTCACCGACAACCTGTTCGGCGATCTGCTGTCCGATGCCGCCGCAATGCTGACCGGTAGCCTCGGCATGCTGCCCTCGGCCTCGCTTGGTGCGCCGATGGCCAATGGCCGCCCGAAGGCGCTCTATGAGCCGGTGCATGGTTCGGCGCCGGATATCGCCGGTCAGGGCAAGGCGAACCCGATCGCCTGCATCCTGTCGTTCGCGATGGCGCTGCGCTATTCCTTTGATCTGGGCACCGAGGCCGATCAATTGGAAGCGGCGGTCGAGAAGGTGCTGGCCGATGGGCTGCGCACCGGCGATCTGATGGGGCCGGACGGTGGCACGCCGGTGTCTACCAGCGAGATGGGCGACGCGATCATCGCCGCGCTGGCCGCCTGATCCGCCTAAGCGTTTACGCCAAATGAAACCCCGGTCTGCCGTGATGGCGGGCCGGGGTTTTTTGCTGCGCGTTATGGTGAAGTGGTTTGGTGATCTGCGGATTTGCCCCTAGGCTGGGTGCCTTGAATGTCTCTATTTTTGACAAAGGATATCCCATGCGTATTTTCGCTTTGCTTATTTCCACCATTCTTGGCCTCGCTGTTACGCTTCCGGCGCAGGCGCAGGTGGCCAATCCCCGCGATGCCATCCCGCCGATGATCGCCGCCGTCGAAGCCCGCGACGCCAATGCGATTGCCGCGCTCTATACCGAGGATGCGATTATTCTGGGCGCCGGTCGGCCGGTGGTGGCGGGGCGCGAGGCGATCCGCGATTCATGGATCCAGAGCTTTGCCGGTGGCTATAGCGTGCTTGAGGTCGGGCGACCGCGCACCGAGCGGGGCGCGGACCGGGCGTTGATGGTGTTTCTGTGGCAGGCAACAATTCAGCCCGAAGGCGGCGAGGCGCAGCAGGTAGTCGGGCGCTCGATGCTCTATTTCACCCGCGTGGAGGGCGGCTGGCTGATCTCGGCGGATATGTGGCAACCGGCGGGATAAGCGCCGGCTGCCGGTGCGTTATGGGCGCTCGATGGCGATGGCGGTGCCTTCACCGCCGCCGATGCAGATCGCCGCGACGCCGCGCTTGAGGCCGCGGTTTTCCAGCGCGTGCAGCAAGGTGACGATGATCCGCGCCCCCGAGGCGCCGATGGGATGACCCAGTGCGCAGGCGCCGCCGTTCACATTCATTTTCTCGCGCGGGATGTTCATCTCGTGCATGAAGGCCATCGGCACCACGGCAAAGGCCTCATTGACCTCCCATAGATCGACGTCATCAACCGACCAGCCCAGCCGGTCCAAGAGCGATTTCGCCGCTGGCACCGGCGCGGTGGTGAACCAGCCGGGCGCCTGCGCAAAGGAGGCATGGCCGCGGACAATCGCGCGCACCGGTGCACCGGCGGCCTCGGCGGCACTGCGCGAGGCCATGATCAGCGCCGCCGCCCCGTCCGAAATCGACGAGGCATTGGCCGCGGTCACCGTGCCATCCTTGCGAAATGCCGGACGCAGGGTGGGGATTTTCGCGGGCTGCGCCTTGCCGGGCTGCTCATCGGCGCCCACCGTCACCTCGCCTTTGCGGGTGCTGACGGTCACCGCCGCGATCTCGCCCTCAAAGGCGCCATTGGCCTGCGCCGAGAGCGCATTGGTCAGCGAGCCGCCCGCGTATTCATCCTGCGCTTCGCGGGTGAACTGGTAGTGATCAGCGCAATCCTCGGCGAAACTGCCCATCAGACGGCCCTTGTCATAGGCGTCTTCGAGCCCATCGAGGAACATATGATCCATCACCTGCCCATGCCCGATGCGCGCGCCGCCACGCATTTTCGGCAGCAGATAGGGCGATTGCGTCATGCTCTCCATCCCGCCCGCGACCATCACGCCGGTGGCGCCCAAGGCGATCTGGTCATGGGCGATCATCGCCGCTTTCATCCCCGAGCCGCACATTTTATTTAGCGTGGTCGCCGGAACATTGGCGCCGAGACCGGCGTTGAACCCTGCCTGCCGCGCCGGTGCCTGCCCTTGTCCAGCGGGCAGCACGCAACCCATCAACACCTCTTCGATCAGATCGGGCGAGATGCCGGCGCTCTCGATGGCGGCAAAAATCGCCCGCCCGCCCAATTCGGCGGCGCTGACATCGGTGAAAACGCCTTGGAACGCTCCCATCGGAGTCCGTGTCGCACCGATGATCACAACGTCATTCATGGTGTTCTCCTTTGGTCATGAACCATTTAGAAAGATTTAGCGGGTAGTATCGCCCGATAGTAGCCCGAAAACGGAGAATGACGTGAATATCACAACTCGCACAACAACGCAGGGACTGATCATCACCGTTCATGACACACGGGTCGACGCTGCCGTTGCCATCGAATTCAAGGAAGCGGTGCGCACCGAAGCGGCGGGCGGAACCGGTAAGGTCATCCTTGATCTGTCGCAGGTGACTTTCCTTGACAGCAGCGGCCTTGGCGCCGTTGTCGCAATTATGAAACTGCTTGGCAAGGAGCGTCCGCTGGAACTGGCTGGGCTGACCCCGCCGGTGGCCAAGGTCTTCCGGCTGACGCGGATGGACAGCGTCTTTACCATTCATGACAGCCTGCCCGACAACCTGAAGGCGGTGGGATAATGACAGCGCCCAGCCCCCCGGAACCTGCCGGATCGGGTGCGCCGGATGGCAACACCCCGATGGACCCGCCCAGCCTCGGCAAGATTTTTGCCGGCCGCTTTACCTCTGGCGATATGGCCACGCGCCGTGTGCTGGCGCGGGTGAAGCAGGGATTGACCAAGGCCGGGCTCGGCGAAGAAGACCTCGCGACGGTTGAACTGATCCTCGCCGAGGCGCTGAACAATGTTGTTGAACACGCCTATGCCGATGCGCCCGGCCCGGTGGAATTATCGGTGGCGCTGCAAAGCTATGGGTTGTCCTGTTCGATCATTGATAGCGGGCGCCCGATGCCCTCGGATGATGCGCCCAATCCTGATCTGCCGGTGATCGACCCGCCGATTGAAATCCCTGAGGGTGGGTTTGGCTGGCATATCATCCGCTGCCTGACCCGCGATCTGGAGTATCGACGCGACGGGATGCAAAACCGCCTGTCGATGACCGTCCCGCTGGAGGATCTGGAGCGCTAGGCTGGGGTGGCCGCGATGGGCTGAGTGCCGCCGCAATGGCTGCGCGTGCTCTACGTAGATGACTCTATGCGGCGCGCGGTGCAGACCTGCGCGGTGGGGCGATCAGTTCAGATCGACCTGAAGCGGGTAAAACCCGTCTTCGAAATCGCCGAACAACTCGGGCAGATCGGGATGATCCACCGGCTCGCCGGTCTCATCAGCGATCAGGTTTTGTTCGGACACATAGGCGACATAATAGCTGTTATCATTCTCGGCGAGCAGATGATAAAACGGCTGGTCCTTGCTGGGACGGCTGTCCTCGGGGATGGCGTCATACCATTCTTCGGAATTGGCAAAGATCGCATCCACGTCAAACACCACACCACGAAACGGATGCTTACGGTGGCGCACGACCTGCCCGAGCTGAAATTTTGCCAGTGAGGTAAGCATCATCTGTCCCATGCCTCGTTGTAACGCAACTCTGTGCGCCGCGTCCATACAATGACCGCGCGGGAGTTGGAAACAGTGTGGTGAAAATAGGCACAACAAAGGCATGATTGTGGCGATAAAGCGTCAAATCAGGTGGCCACCCGCGGGTTCGGGCAAGAAACACCGACACGTGAGAGCAAACCCGTTCCCACGAAGGTGAATTTCGGCTAGAAAGAAAAAAAACGACAAAAAACGGCAAAAAATGTCTGAGGCAGATTATGAGCAGCGTTCTCCGTTTCCTGGTGGTCGCGATATTATTGGCGTCCTGTGGCGGACGCGAATATTCGGCGCCCCGCAATCTTGACGACGCCTGCGCGCTTTCGCGTGAGCGTCCGGCCTATATGCGCGCGATGCGCGACACCGAGAGGCGCTGGTCGGTGCCCGTGCCGGTGCAAATGGCGATTATCCATGCCGAAAGCCGGTTCCGCGGCGATGCCCGCACCCCGCACCGCTATGCGCTGGGGGTGATTCCGATGGGTCGCCAATCCTCGGCCTATGGCTATTCGCAGGCGCTGGATGGCACTTGGGAGGAATACCAAGAGCAAACCCGCAGCCGCCGCGCCCGCCGTGATGATATTGACGACGCCACGGATTTCATCGGCTGGTATGCGCGCGAATCCTATGAGCGCAACAACATCCTGCCCACCGATGCGCGCAATCTTTACCTGGCCTATCACGAGGGGCAGGCCGGTTACCGGCGCGGCAGTTATAATGGCAAACCGTGGTTGGTGGCGCTGTCATCGCGGGTGGCGCAGCGCGCGCAGATGTATGACGAGCAATTGCGCTCTTGCGGGCGGCGCTAGGCCGCCCCGCGATTTCATACTTTAGCGGTCATTGACCATGCCGCGGCGCTGCAACTCGCTATCGAGGCTGAACAGCCGCGAGGCCAGCGACATGCCGGTCTGCAATGTGCCAAGGATCACCGTGGTTTCGCCGCCGCTGTCGTCGGTCACCACCCATTGGCGCAATTCGGTCGGTCCGGCGCTGAACACCAGACGGATATTGCCGTATTCCGGATGCTCGGGATCCTGCGCGACGACATTGGTGGTCGGCCCGTCCTCGAAATGGCGCACCACCATCCGGTCGCGCCCCAGGTCAACTCGGTTGCCAAGGATCAGCCCAAGCGGCGTGCGGTTCAAGGGATAGACCGCGGGGCCGGTGTTCGAGCGCGCATCAAAGATATTCACCGAGCCCGCGGTGGCCAGCACCAAAGTCGGATCGGGGGCGTCATATTCAAAGCGGATGCGCCCGGGCCGCTGGATCATCAGCCGTCCAGTGGACAGGCTGCCATCCGGGTTCACTTGGGTGAAATCGGCCTGCGCGGTGCGGAACGCATTAAAATACCGCGAGATTTCCGCAAGCGGGATCGGCTCGGCGGTCAGCGCGGCGGGCGAGAAGGCGGCAGCAGCGGCCGCCATGGTCAGGAATAAACGGCGTTTCATAGCAGACTACCTAGCGCGGTGAGGTGCCTCTTGCACCCCTCATTGCGATCACGGCGCAACACAAGGTTGCGAGACGAAAAAACCCGCCCGCACCAGAGGATGCGGACGGGCTCATCAGGGCGTTACAGACCCTACGACGCGCATTTACTGCGGCGCTTGGGTCTTGCGGATATAGGGCAGCGGAATGTCCAGCTTGCCGAATTTCGCCTGCGCATCCTCGGTCGACATCGACAGCGCGACGATCAGATCGTCACCCGGGCGCCAATCGGCGGGGGTGGCAAAGGGCTGGCCATCGGTCTGGCGCACCGCGTCAAGCGCGCGCATGATTTCGTCAAAGTTGCGGCCCACGCTCATCGGGTAGATCAGCATCACGCGGATTTTCTTGTCCGGCCCGATGATAAAGGTGGTGCGCACGGTGGCGGTGTCGGCAGGAGTGCGACCGTCGGGCAGATAGGCCTCGGCGGGCAGCATGTCATAGAGTTTGGCGATCTTCAGATCTTCGTCGGCGATGATCGGAAAGCTCATCTCGGTGCCGCCATAGGTTTTGACGTCTTCCATCCACTTGTGGTGGTCTTCGACGCCATCAACCGAAATCCCGGCCAGCTTGGTGTTCCGCTTGGCGAATTCTTCGGTCAGCTTGGTGGCTGCCGAAAACTCGGTGGTGCAGACCGGCGTAAAGTCTTTAGGGTGGCTGAACAGCACCACATAACCGTCGCCGATATAGTCATGAAAATTGATCGTGCCCTTGGTGGTTTCGGCGGTGAAATCCGGGGCGATAGAGTTGATACGTAGGCTCATGGCGTCCTCTTCTTGCTGGAATTGCATGCGTCTAAAACCGATATAGTCAGTGGTCGGCGGTTTGGTAACCCCTCCCCTTGCCCTTGTCTTGGTGGAGTGACAGTGTGACGCGAAATTATTCGTTTCAGGGAGATTGGTATGCAGGACAAACGCAGTTTTTACATCAACGGCGCATGGGTTGCACCGCTAGACGGCACCGATTTCGAGGTCATCGATCCTTCCACCGAAGAGCCCTGCGCGGTGATTTCACTGGGTGGTCAAGCAGATACCGATGCCGCCGTTGCCGCCGCCAAAGCCGCGCTGCATGATTTCATGTATGCCGACCCTGCCGAGCGTCTGGCTTTGGTCAAGCGCATTCTTGAGGTCTATAACGCCCGCGCCGAGGAAATGGGCGCCGCGATCTCGATGGAAATGGGCGCGCCGATTGATATGGCGAAGGCCAGTCAGGCGGGCACCGGCACATGGCATATCCAGAATTTCATCCGCGCATTTGACGAGGTGGAATTCATCGCCCCGCTGTCGGAGAAATCGCCGAACGACCGGATCATCAAAGAAGCGGTGGGCGTCTGCGCGCTGATCACGCCGTGGAACTGGCCGATGAATCAGGTCACGCTGAAGGTGATCCCCGCGCTGCTGGCGGGCTGCACGATGGTGTTGAAGCCGTCGGAAATTGCGCCGCTTTCGTCGATGGTCTTTGCCGATATCCTGCATGAAGCGGGGGTTCCGGCGGGCGTGTTCAACATGGTGAACGGCGACGGTGTGGGCGTTGGCACGCAGCTTTCGGGGCATGAAGACGTCGATATGGTCAGCTTCACCGGCTCGACCCGCGCTGGCACCGCGATCTCGAAGAATGCCGCATCGACGCTGAAAAAGGTGCATCTGGAGCTGGGCGGCAAAGGTGCGAATATCATCTATGCCGACGCCGACGAGAAGGCGGTGGTGCGTGGTGCGCGCCATTGCTTCAACAACACCGGCCAGTCGTGCAACGCGCCGACGCGGATGCTGGTCGAGCGGTCGATCTATGACAAAGCCGTGGAAACCGCCGTCGCGACAGCCGAGAAAACCAAGGTCGGCAGCGCCCATGAGGCGGGCAATCATATCGGGCCGGTGGTCTCGCAAGCGCAGTTCGACAAGATCCAGGGGCTGATTCAGGTCGGGATTGATGAGGGTGCCAAGCTGGTCGCCGGTGGCGTCGGGCGGCCTGACGGGCTGAACCGTGGCTATTATGTGCGTCCGACGGTCTTTGCCGATGTGAACAACGACATGACCATCGCGCGCGAGGAAATCTTTGGGCCGGTGCTGTCGATCATCCCCTTTGATACCGAGGAAGAGGCGCTGCGCATTGCCAATGACACGCCTTACGGGCTGACCAACTATGTGCAATCGCAAGACGGCGCCAAGCTGAACCGTGCGGCGCGGATGCTGCGCTCGGGCATGGTCGAGATGAACGGCACCTCGCGCGGGCGCGGCTCGCCCTTTGGCGGGATGAAAGCCTCGGGTCAGGGACGCGAAGGCGGGGTTTGGGGCATTGAAGACTTCCTCGAAGTCAAAGCCGTCTCGGGCTGGTCGAACGATCACGACTGACGCCGGCGCCACTGATCAACGACAACGCGCGCCGCTTGAATTTGCGGCGCGCCTGCATTTGGAACCTGTTAATCCCAAGGGTGACACCATGTCTTATGCCTATGATACCAACAACATTTTCGCCAAAATCCTGCGCGGCGAAATCCCCTGTAACAAGGTTCTGGAGACCGAGCATTCGCTGGCGTTCCATGACGTGCGCCCGCAGGCACCGCACCATATTCTGGTGATCCCCAAGGGCCCCTATGTGACCTTTGACCATTTCGCGCTGGAAGCCAGCGACGCCGAGCGCGCCGACTACGTGGCGGCGATCGGGCAGGTTTGTAAGGATCTGGGCGTGCAGCCGGGCGAGGGCGGGAATGGCTACAGGGTGATCTCGAACGCGGGCAATGACGGCGTGCAAGAGGTGCCGCATCTGCATGTGCATATCATGGCGGGCCGGATGCTGGGCCGGATGCTCGAGCGCGCGCCCGAGTAACCGGCCAAGCCCTGTTCGCCGGCGCGTCAGGTCAATCGAAGCGCGAGCGGCGCCAGCGGCAACCCGTCAAACCGCGCCTGCCAGGTCTCGCCAGCGGCAATCGGCAGCGCCTGCGTTAAGGTGCCGGTGCTGATGATCGCGCCGACGGGCAGCGGCGGGCAGGTGCTGAGGCCGAGCAAATGCCGCAGCACCGCCAGCGGCCCGCTGCCCAAAAGGTTGCTGGCCTGCCCCTCGTCGCGCAACTCACCATCGCAGAGAAGCGCGACCTTGAACCGCGTCAGCACCTCGGCCCAATCGGCGCTAACCGGCACAAATTCACCAAGCGCCAGTGCCCCGTGCATCGCGCCCGAGGCCACCGAATCCGCTGCGGTGATACGCCAGTCGGGGTAGATGGAATGCACCAGTTCGAACCCCGGCGCGATCGCCTCGACACAGGCCAGCAGCTCGGCGTCCTCCATCGAGGCAAAGGGTTTCGCGCCCAGTCTCAGCACGATTTCCGGCTCGATCAGCGGCTCCATAAAACGGCTGATATCCGCCGGATCCGTGGCCAGTGTGTTGTCGAACACCGGCCCGTGCACCGGCGCTTTGATGCCAAAGCGTGACCAGATTTGCGTGTTGGTAAAGCCGACCTTAACACCGATCTCACGCGCTCCACTGGCCACGCGCTTTGCGGTCAGGGCGCGCTGCACCTCATAACCGTTGGCCAGATCAAACCCCGTATCATCATCCGAGAACGGCTTGATTTGGCGCTTCTCGGCAAAGGCCTGCGCCAGTTTTTCGGCGGCGTCTTGCACTGTGGTCACTTTAATTCTCCTGCATTTTCAGCGCCATATCCAGCATACGGCAGGCGAAACCCCATTCATTGTCATACCAGCCAAAGACCCGCAGCATGCCGCCGGTGGTGACCCGCGTTTCCGGCAGTGCCATCACGATACTTTCGGGGCGGGCGCGCAGATCCGAGGAGACCAAGGGTTTCGCGGTCCAGCCGATCACTCCGCCCGCCTTTTGCAGGACCGCGTTGACCTCGGCCGCGGTCACCGTCCTTTTCGGCAACACGCAAAGATCCACCGCCGAGACGCTGGCCGTCGGCACGCGCACCGCCGCGCATTCGATCCGTCCCTCCAGCGACGGCAGCACGCGGCCCATCAATACCCCCGCCGAGGTCGTCGTCGGCACCATCGACAGCGCCGCTGCACGGTTGCGCGCCAGATCATGGCCGCGCGGCGCATCAATCGTCGGCTGGCTGCCGGTGTAGCAGTGGATCGTGGTCATCCAGCCCGCCTTGATGCCGATCGCGTCGTCCAACAGCCGCGCCAGCGGGGCCAGCGCGTTGGTCGTGCAGGAGGCGTTCGAGACTATGCGGTGCTCTGGCTCCAAAAGCTCCTCATTTGCGCCCATCACCAGCGTGATATCCGCCGCATCCGAGGGGCCCGAGATCAGCGCGCGGCGCGCACCTGCCTGCAGCCCGCGCTCGGCGGCGGCGCGGTCGTCGGTCTTGCCGGTGCACTCCATCACCAGATCGACACCGGCCAGATCCAGCTCGGAAATATCCGCCGTATGGGTCAGCAGAATGCGCCGCCCGCCGACGAAAAGAGCGCCATCCCGCGCCTCTACCCCGCCCTCTAGCGGGCCGAAAACACTGTCATATTCCAGCAAATAGGCGCAGGTCTCGGCGGGCGCGATGTCATTAATCGCCACCACCTCGATCTGCGGCCAGTCGCCGCGCAGCCAAGCGCGCAGCACTGTCCGCCCAATTCGCCCGAATCCGTCAATCATCACCCGCATGATATGCCCACCTTCGTTTTCGCGACGATAGAGCGGCGGCCCGGCAGGTTAAAGCGCAACTTCCAGCGCCAACCCACGCGCGCGGGCCAATTCGACGGTTTTTGCCGCCACCGCGATGTCCTGCAACCCGACGCCGGTGCCGTCAAACAGGGTGATCTGCGCGTCACTGGTGCGGCCCTGTGCGGCGCCGGTGATCACCGCGCCTAGGGGCGTGATGTCGCCCGCAGAAATCAACCCCGCGGCCGCCGCATGTTGCGCCTCGCCCAGCGTCAAGGATTGGGCCACCTCATCGGTGAATACGGCGGCGCGCGCGAGGATTTGCGGATCGACCTCCTGTTTGCCGATCGTATCGGTGCCCATACAGGCCAGATGCGTGCCCACGCTGACATGCGCCGATGCCAGCGAGAATTCAGGCGCCGAGGTGATGGTGATGATCACATCCGCCTCGACCATCCGCTCCAACGGCACCGCCTCGAAGGGCAGGCCCAGCTCTTCGGCGACGGTCGCCAGTTGCGGCAACATCTCGGGGTGGTAATTCCAGGCAATCACCCGCTCGAACTGCCGCACCTTGGCCGCAGCGCGCAGTTGAAACACCGCCTGATGCCCCGCGCCGACCATGCCCAGCACCCGTGCATCCTTGCGCGCCAACCGGTCAATCGACACCGCCGAGGCCGCCGCCGTGCGCAGCGCGGTCAACAGGTTGCCGCCCACCGCCGCTTGCAGGATTCCGCTCTCGGGATCGAAGAGGAACACGGTCGATTGATGGTTAATCACCCCCCGCGCCGCATTGCCCGGAAAATACCCACCCGCCTTGACGCCCAACGCCCCACCGGCGCGGTCGAGCCCGGATTTGAACCCGTATTGCCGCCCCTCGCCCAGAGCCTCGCGCACCACCGGAAAGTTATAGGCATCCAGCGTGGCCATCGCCGCGAACACTGCCTCGACCGCGGCAAAGGCGTCCTCCGCCGTCAACAAACCGGCAATCATGTGTTCAGGAACCACAAACATCGGCGCCCCTTTCATCTGTCCAAAAATATCCTCGGGGGTGAATTGCCGCAGGCAAGAGGGGGCAGATAGCCCCCTCACCTTTGGTCAATAGGCCTTGCCGCGGGCCGAGACCGGCCAGACCGTCTCGACCACCCCGCCGCGCACACCGACATACCAGTCGTGGACATTGGCCGTCGGGTCGCAGTGACCGGGGATCAGCCGCAGTTTGTCATTGACCTTGAGCACGCCCGAAGGGTCCGCCACCACCCCGTGTTCATCCGAGCATTTGACGTATTCCACATCGGTGCGGCCAAAAATCACCGGCAGCCCGCTGTCGATACTCTGTGCCTTCAGCCCCGCGTCAACGATGGCTTTATCGGCCTTCGCGTGGCTCATCACCGAGGTCAGGATGAAAAACGCATTCTCCCATTCGCCTGCATCGATCCGCTTGCCGTCTTGGTCCAGAATGCGCCCGTAATCGGCATCCATGAAGGCGTAGGAGCCGCATTGCAATTCGTTGTAAACGCCTGAATTGGCCTCGAAATAATAGGATCCCGTGCCCCCGCCCGAGACCAGATCGGTTTCGATCCCCTCGGCCTTCAGCGCATCAATCGCGTGGCTGACCTGCGCCACCGCGGCGTCGATTTTCGCCTTTCGGTCGTCAAAACTGTCCATATGCTGCATCGCGCCCTGATAGGCCTGAATGCCGCGGTAGGTCAGATTCTCCGCCGTGCGCAGGGCCTTGGCGATCTCGACCACCGCTTCGGTGGTGGTCACACCGCAACGCCCGGCGCCGCAGTCGATCTCGATGAACACATCCAGTTCGGTGCCACGTTTCTGCGCCGCTGCCGAGAGATCGGCGACATTGGCCACGTCATCGACACAGACAATCACCTCGCCGCCGCTGATTTTCGGCAGTCGCGCCAGGCGGTCGATTTTGGCCGGATCGCGCACCTGATTGGAGACCAATATCTCTTTGATCCCGGCGCGCGCGAAGACTTCCGCCTCCGAGACCTTTTGGCAGCACACGCCGACCGCGCCGCCCAACTCCATCTGCAATTTCAGCACATCGACGGATTTGTGCATCTTGCCATGGGCGCGGTGGCGCATGTTATGGGCTTTGGCGTAATCGCCCATTTTCTTGATGTTGCGCTCCAGCGCGTCCAGATCCAGCACCAGACAGGGGGTCTGGATATCGGCCTCACGCATCCCCGGTTTGGCGGGGATGTCATAGCCGACTTCATAAGCATCTAGGTTAATATGAGCACTCATGGCGCGGTCCTTATTGCCAGGGCAGCCTGTCGAGATCGACATTGCCGCCGGTGATGATGATGCCGACGCGCTGGCCGGCAAAGAGGTCAGGGTTTTTCAGAATCGTTGCCAGAGGCACGGCGCTGGACGGCTCCATCACGATCCGCAGCCGTTTCCAGATCAGCTTCATCGCATCGATAATCTCGGGTTCCGACGCCGTCAGAATATCGCTGACATGGGATTGCACGAAATGCCATGTCAGATCTTTGAGCGGCACTTTCAGCCCGTCGGCGATGGTCTCGGGTGCGTCGTCGGCGATGATATGACCGGCGCGAAAGCTGCGCGCGGCATCATCGGCCTGATCGGGCTCGGCGGCGTAGATTTTAGTGTTTGGCGCGATGTTCGACAGCGTCAAACAGGTGCCCGAGATCATCCCGCCGCCGCCAATCGGTGCGATCACCGCGTCCAGATCCGGCACTTGGCTATTCAGTTCCAGCGCGCAGGTGCCCTGACCGGCGATCACCCGCGGATCATTGTAGGGATGGACAAAATCACCGCCGGTCTCGGCCTGCACTTTGGCGAAAGTCTCTTCACGCGCAGAGGTCGAGGGGGCGCATTCGGTGATCTTGCCTCCATAGCGCCGCACGGTGTCCTTTTTCGCTTGCGGGGCGGTGCTTGGCATCACCACATGACAGGGAATGCCGCGCCGCATCGCCGCGTAACTCAAGCAAGACGCGTGATTGCCCGAGGAATGGGTTGCCACACCGCGCGCCGCCTGTGCTTCGCTCAAACCAAACACCGCGTTGGAGGCGCCGCGCACTTTGAACGCGCCCGGTTCTTGCAGGTTCTCGCATTTGAAAAACAACTCCGCCCCGGTCAGCGCATTCAGGTAATCGGACTGCAACACCGGCGTGCGGCGGATATGTGGTTTGATCCGCGCCTCGGCGGCCAGAACATCGTCAAAGCTCGGGATATACACCGGAATGTTCCTTCATCTTGCCCAAAATACTCAATAATCTCTAGGCGGTCGTGCGGTAATAGTCCTGCGCCGCCGCCACACCCGAGCCCAGCGTGATCGGCCAACCCAGATCCGCCATCACCATTTCCGCGGTGGCCAGACCAGACAGCATCATCACATCCGACAGCATCCCCAGATGCCCGATGCGGAACACTTTCCCCGCGACCTCGCCGAGGCCGACGCCAAAGGCGACGCCGTATTTCTCGGCGGCAAGCTGCACCACGGCGGTGCCATCAAACCCCTCGGGCGCGACCACGGCAGTGACGGTGTCGGAATAGAGGTCCGGCGATGTCGCGCAGAGCGTCAGCCCCCAGGCTGCCACCGCGCGGCGCACCCCCTCGGCGAGACGGTGGTGGCGGGCGAACACCGCCTCGATGCCTTCGTCTTCCAGCAGGGTGATCGCATGGGCCAGTCCGTTGATCAGCCCGACCGGCGGCGTATAGGGGTAGGCGCCAGCGGCGTAGCCCTTTTGCTGGTCGCGCAGGTCGAAATAGGTGCGCGGCAGGTCGGCGTTTTCCATAGCGGTCAAGGCCTTGGGCGACATGCCAACAATCGCCAGACCGGCGGGCAGCATAAAGCCCTTTTGGCTGCCCGCGACGGCGATATCGACGCCCCAAGCGGTGAACTCAAAGGGCATTGAGGCGATGGAACTCACGCCGTCGACCATCAAGAGGGCCGGATGCCCCGCCGCGTCCAGCGCTTTGCGCAGTCCTGCGATGTCGGATTTCACGCCGGTCGCGGTCTCGTTGTGGGTGGCAAGAACCGCTTTGATTTTGTGGGTGCTGTCGGCCTTCAGCGCCGCTTCGATCCGTGCCAAAGGGGCGCCCTCACCCCAAGGGGTTTCAAGGATCTCGACAGTCAAACCGTGGCGCTGGCACATGTCGATCCAGCGGTGGCTGAACATGCCGAACCGCGCGGCCAGCACCCTGTCGCCCGCGTTCAGCGTGTTGGTGATCGCGGTTTCCCAGCCGCCGGTGCCGGTGGCGGGCAGCAGGAACACCTCGCCCGTCTCCATTTTCAGCACCCGCTGAACGCCGGCGATGGCGGGGCGCAGCATCTTGGCAAAGGCCGGTGAGCGGTGGTCGATGGTCGCCACATCGCAGGCTTTGCGGATCGAATCGGGCATATTCGTCGGGCCGGGGATAAAAACCGGATTTTGAGCGGGCATGATGCACTCCTGTCTGTGTTGGGAGTAGATTAGGCCGCGCGCAGGTACTTCTCAATTTTTTTGAAATTGTTTTTCATAAACAGTGTTTTCATGTATTATATAGCAAAGGCAACCATCTAGAGTTTTTCACAGAATAAAACGGTTTTTAGTAAAGGCGGAAGATATGGCGCAGACACCCAAACGCGGACGGCCCCGCGCGTTTCATGACAAGACCGAGCAAAACACCGTGCGGGCGCTGGATCGGGCGATGGTGCTGCTGCAATCCTTGGCGCAATCGGACGGGATGACACTGAGCGAGCTGGCGCAATCCGAGGGCGAATCACCCGCCACCGTCTACCGCGTGTTGATCACTCTGGCGCAGCACCAGATGGTGGAGCTCGATCCTGTCGGGCAGATCTGGCACGTCGGCGCGGGCACATTTCGCGCCGGCACCGCGTTCTTGCGGCGCACCAATGTGGTCGAGCGCGCGCGGGCGCCGATGCAGGCTCTGATGCGCGCCACCGGCGAAACCGCCAATCTGGGGATCGCGCAGGATGGCGAGGTGCTGTTTCTCACGCAGGTCGAGACGCAAAGCGCGATCCGTGCGTTTTTCCCGCCGGGCACGCGCAGCCCGATGCATGCCTCGGGGATCGGGAAGGCGCTGCTGGCGTGGTTTCCGGCGGAGCGGGTCGCGGCATTGGCGCGTGGTGGCGCGCTGGCGGGGTTCACACCGGCGACGATCACCGCAATCGACGCGTTGCAAGCAGATCTGGCGCTGACGCGGGCGCGGGGGTTTGCGCTGGATGACGAAGAACGCGCGCCGGGCATGCGCTGCGTCGCGGCGCCGATCTTCAACGAACACGGCGAGGCGATTGCCGGTGTCTCGGTCTCGGGGCCGGTGTTTCGCGTTGGACCGGAGGCTGTGCCCGAGATCGGCGCGCAGGTTTCACAGGCCGCCGCAGCGATCACCGAGGCGATCGGCGGGCAGCGTCGCGGGGCGTGATTTTACGGGGTGAAAATTCGGCGTTGACATAGTTGAGTGAATTAGTCAGAAATGATGAAACAGCCTAACAGGACAGTCAGAGGTCACGTCATGAGCTATTCATCGCAAGCCGATTTCACCCGCAACCAGCCGGCGCAGATCACCGCGTTGCCGACCCATGTCGCGCGCGATTTGATGGAGGGCGGCACGCAGGCGCGTATCGAACTGGACGGCAAGATTTACGACCTGCGGATCACGCGGGCCGGAAAGCTGATTTTAACCAAGTAAATCAGTGATTTGATCTATGTGTCCGGGGTGATGAACCGCTGCCCGTAGCGGGCGAAAATCACCGTCAGGACGATCCGCGCGATATGGTGGATCGAGACATAGACCGCGCTCACATGCAGCGACAGGGCGACCAGCGACATCTCGCTGACGCCGCCCGGCGCGAAGGCGAGAATGATCGCCGAGACCGGCTCTCCGACCGGCGTTGTCAGCAGCAAAGCCACGCCAAGCGCTATCAGCAGCAAGAGCGACACATTCAGCGTCGACAACAGCCCCGCCAATCCGGCCTGCGCCTTGGTAAACCCTGCGAGGCGCACGCCGAGCGAGGTGCCCATCACCCATTGCGTGACCAAGATCGACCAGCCCGGCGGCGCGGCTTCGGTCAGGCCGGTGGCATGGGCCAAGCCGCTGAGCAATAGCGGGCCCGAGAGCATCGCCGCCGGCATGCCTAGCTTGGCGGCGATGAACCAGCCACTGCCCGCCAACGCCACCATCACCACGACATCAAGTGCGGTCAGCGGCGCGCCCGTGCCCAGAACCATACCTGCGGAACTGCCCACCGCATGGCCCTCGGCAATGGAAAAGCCGATGGGAATCATCACGATACAGAGGATCAGCCGCAGGAATTGCAGCATGATCAACAGCGGCATATCCGCGCCCGCCTTCTCGCCCATATCCAGTGATTCGATAAACCCGCCGGGCATCGCGGCGTAATAGGCGGTCGGCGGCGAGAGCTTGCCAACGCGGCGAAACAGCCCGTAGCCAAGCGCATGGGCCAGCGGAATGAACAGCACCAGCGCCGCCATGGTCACCCACCACTGCCGCGCTTGGGTCAGGAAATCTGCCGGAAACCCCGCGCCAATAGCCACGCCGATCACCGGCACCAGCACGAAGCGCCATTTTTGCGGCACCGCGGGGCGCTGGCCAAAGACCCTGAGCCCCAGCATCGGCGCAACCGCTGTCGCCACCATGCTGCCCAAAAGCACCGCCAGCGGCAATCCGGCTGCCATCGCCAGCAGGCCACCCGCGCCGCCAAGGGCAAAGGTCGCAATGATCACCCGCAGCGGTATGCCTGCGGTGAGTTGGCTCAGGCCGCGCATTGCCATGGTTACATTTGCCCGCCTGCGATCTCGATGGTCTGGCCGTTGATGCTGCCCGAGGCGGGATTGCACAGCCAATCGGCGGCAGTCGCCACCTCATCGGCGGTGATCAGCCGCTTGTGACGGTTGGTTTTCACCATCATCGCCCGCGCCTGTTCGGTCGGAATACCCGCCCGATCCGAGATAGACTGGGTGTTGCGGGTGACGATATCGGTGTCGACATAGCCGGGGCAGATCGCGTTAAAGGTCAGGCCCGAGCCGATATATTCCTCGGACAAACCGCGCATCAGCCCGATCATCCCGTGTTTCGAAGCGGTATAGGCGGGCGCGCCCTTGAGCCCTTTGAGACCGGCGATCGAGGCGACAAAGATCACCCGTCCCCAATTCTCGGCCAGCATCCCGCCCAGCGTTTCGCGCGCGGTCAGATAGGCGCCGTCGAGATTGATCGCCATCATATTGCGCCAGAAGGCCATATCCATTTTGGCCATGGATTTACCCTCGGCGATGCCGGCATTGGCGACGCAGATGGTGATCGGCCCGCGCGCGGCAATCGCCTCGGCGCAGCCTTTCACCACGCTGGCCTCATCGGCAACATCCATCACCAGCGCGTGCAGCCCCTCGGTCTGTGCTGCCGCCGCCTCGAGCACATCGGCGCGGCGGCCGGTGATCGTGACCTGCGCGCCATTCGCCGCAAGGTTCTGCGCGATCGCCAGCCCGATGCCGGTGCCGCCGCCGGTGACCAAAGCGTGACGCCCGTGATGCATGTTGCCCATAGAATTCTCTTCCCTGTGACCGATGCGCGCGTGTTTTTCTCGCGCTGCCTATAGTGGCGCAGGTTAGACCTGCTTTGTGCCCCTGCCTAGCGGCTAGACGGCTGACGTTGCGACGCCGCGCAATGGCTTAGCCGCGCGCGGGGTCTGCCGGATACGTGCCGAGGATTTTCACCGAATTGGTGAAATAGGACAGCTCATCCATCGCCAATTGCACATTGGGGTCCTCGGGATGCCCCTCGATATCGGAATAAAACTGCGTCGCGGTAAACGAGCCGTTGACCATATAGCTTTCGAGTTTGGTCATATTGACGCCGTTGGTCGCAAAGCCGCCCATCGCCTTATAAAGCGCGGCGGGAATGTTGCGCACTTCAAAGATGAAGGTGGTCAGCATCATATGCTCGCCGCGTCGCCGCGTATCGGGTTCGGGGGCCATGATCAGGAAGCGCGTGGTGTTATGGCCGTGATCCTCGATGTCACCGGCCAGCACCTCAAGCCCGTAGATCTCCGCCGCCAGTTCACTGGCCAACACGCCCTGCGACTTGTCAGGATGGGTTTTCAGCTCGGCGGCGGCACCGGCGCTATCTGCGGCGGCTTCGGCGGTAATCCCGTGCTGGTTCAAGAAGTTACGCGCCTGCGGCAGCAGCACCAGATGGGCGCGCACATGTTTGATATCCGCAAGTTTACTGCCCGGCAGACCCATCAGCGCGATCCGCACCCGCACGAAGGCCTCATCGACGATATGCAGCCCGCTTTCCGGCAGCAGCCGATGGATATCGGCGACGCGCCCGTAGGTGGAGTTTTCCACCGGCAGCATCGCCAGATCGGCGCGGCCCTCATTCACCGCGTCGATCACCTCGTCAAAGGTGCGGCAGGGCAGGGCCTCCATATCGGGGCGCGCGTTGATACAGGCTTCATGCGAATAGGCGCCGAGTTCCCCTTGGAAGGCAATGCGATTGGTCATTTGGTCCTCTTTTCGCTGGCCAAGCCCCGGTTTTGGAACCCGTTCGGCACTATACGTCGTTTCGTCGCGGTAACTATCGCTTGAATTCGTCAAGGGGAAGCGGGTAGAAGAGCCTGAATTCTGCTTAGGCACGGGACGCGACATGTTCGATACCATGGTTCTTACCAAAGTTGTGGCAGCACTCTGCGCGACTCTTCTGTTTTTCCTCGTTGGCAAATGGGCCGCCGAGACGATTTATTTGCCCGCGCATGGCGATCACCATGCGGCGGTCTATCCGATCATCGAAGAAGATGATGGCGCGGATGCGGTCGAGGTTGTCGAAGAAGCGGTCGACGTGATGGCGCTTTATGCCGAGGCCGATGCCGCGGCGGGCGAAGGCCTGTGGCGCAACTGCCGCGCTTGCCACTCGCTCGAAGAGGGCCAGAACGGCACCGGCCCGACGCTGCACGGCGTTGTCGGTCGCCCGATCGACGGGGTTGACGGGTTCAACTATTCCGGCGCGTTGCTGGCACTTGGCGACACCTGGACGGTGGAAGCGCTCGATACCTTCCTTGAGAACCCGCGCGAGGCCGCGCCCGGCACCCGCATGAGCTATCGCGGGCTGAGCAGCATCGACGATCGTCTCAACCTGATCGCCTATCTGGAAGCCGCGTCGCAGTAATAGCATCGCAGGATCTGCCAATTAGGGGCCGTCGCCGCAAGCGACCGGCCCCTTTTGCTTATCAAGGCGCCATTTCGGCCCCGCTCACGCAATCGCCACTTGAACCCTGTGATCGGGTGCACTTAGCTGTGTGCATGCTATCCGACCCAAAGAAGTCGGACGAAAAACAGGAGTAGCCGATGACAAGCGATGCCCAAGCAAGTGTTCTGCGCCACAACCCTGCCGCCGTGCTGTCAGGGTGTCTTGCCGGGGCTGCATTGGCGCTGGCCGCTGTCGGGGTGGCGAGTCCTGCACAGGGGCAAGAGCTGGCCTCGATGATCAATGCGCATGGCTATTCCTTTTACGGTGATCTGAGCTATGCGCCGGATTTCCCGCATTACCGTTATGTGAACCCCGATGCGCCGCAGGGTGGCGAATATTCCGAATGGGCGCCGGGCACCTTTGATTCGATGAATCCGTTCACGCGGCGCGGGCGGCCGGGGCGTTATTCCTCGTCGATGTATGAGAGCCTGTTGGAAATGGGCGGACCCTTTGGCGATTCCGCACCGGCGGATGCTTACGGCGAGTATTACTGCCTGCTCTGCGAGACGCTGGAATATCCCGAATCAAAGGATTGGGTGATTTTCCATCTGCGCGAGGGGATCACCTTTTCGGATGGCACGCCGTTGACCGCGCATGACGTGGTGTTTTCGCATGATCTGATTTTGGAACAAGGCCTGCCCAGCTATGCCGAGGCCGTGCGCCAGCGGGTGATCAGCGCCGAGGCGCTTGACGATCTGACCGTGCGCTTTGAATTCGCGCCGGATATCTCGCGGCGGAACCTGATTGATCAGGTGGGCTATCAATCGATTTTCTCGCAGGCTTGGTATGAGGAAACCGGCGCGCGGCTCGACGAATCGCGGTTGGAGATTTCGCCCGGTTCCGGCCCCTATATGCTGGACAGCTACGAGATCAACCGCCGCATCACCTATCGCCGCAACCCTGATTACTGGGGCAACGACCTGCCGCAAATGCGGGGGCGGCATAACTTTGATACCATCCGCGTAGAGTATTTCGGCGATGATGCCGCCGCCTTCGAGGCGTTCAAAACCGGCGAATACACCTTCCGCGCCGAGGGTAATTCGCGGCAATGGGCGATTGGCTATGACTTCCCCGCTGTCACCCGTGGCGATGTGGTGCGCGAGGAAATCCCCGTTGGCACGCCGCCCACGCCGACCGGTTTCATCTTCAATCTGGGGCAGGAGCATCTGCAGGACCGCCGTGTCCGCGAGGCGATCTCCTTGGCCTATAATTTTGAATGGACCAACCAGCAGCTGCAATACGGGCTGATGGCGCAGCGCTATTCCTATAGCCAAGGCACGCGGCTTGAGGCGCAGGGCGTGCCCGAGGGCGATGAATTGGCGCTGCTGGAATCGCTGGGTGATCTGGTGCCCGCGGAAATCCTGACCGAGCCGGCGCTGACTGCGCATAGCTCTTCGGCCGAGCGGCTGCGCGACCGGCGCAACCTGCGCCGCGCCAATCGCCTGCTGGAAGCGGCAGGCTGGGTGGTCGGCGATGACGGTGTGCGCCGCAACGCCGAGGGCGAGGTGCTGCGCATCGAGTTTCCCTTTGCCTCGTCAGGCTCGGCGACGCTGGAGGCGATCCTCGAGACCTTCGTGCAAAACCTGCAAGCATTGGGCATCGACGCGCAGAACCAACGCATTGATCCCGCTCAATATACCGAACGCCGCCGTGACCGCGATTATGATATGATCTTTGATCAATATGTCGCCTTTATCGACACCGGCACCGGCCTGCACCAGCGCTTTGGCTCCGAGGCGGCGGAGTATTCGCTGTTCAATCCCGCTGGTCTGGCCAGCCCCTTGGTCGACCGGATTATTGATATTTCCCTTGTCGCCGAAAGCCCCGAAGAGCGCGACACCGCCCTGCGCGCCCTTGACCGCGTGCTGCGCTGGGAGCGGATCATGGTGCCGGTCTGGTTCAGCGACAGCGAATGGGTCGCCTATTGGGACATCTATGATCACCCCGAAGAGTTCCCGCAGTTTTCCTCGGGCGCGATGGATTGGTGGTGGTTCGATCAAGAGAGCGCCGATGCGTTGCGCGCCTCAGGGGCGCTTCGGTAACCACGCATGAGTGCCTATATTCTCAGACGGCTGCTGCTGGTGATTCCCACGCTGATCGGCGTGATGATCATCAACTTCACGCTGGTGCAATTCGTCCCCGGCGGCCCGATTGAACAGATCATCGCCGGAATGGAAGGCCAGGGCGATGTGACGCGCGGCTTTTCCGGCGCCGGTGATGACGTGGCGGCAGGCGGTGGCGGTAATGACCGCTACACCGGCGCCCGCGGCTTGCCGCCCGAGTTCATCGAGCAGTTAGAGCGCGAATTCGGTTTTGACAAACCGCCGCTCGAGCGGTTTTTCGACCTGATGTGGAACTACATGCGGTTCGATTTCGGCGACAGTTATTTCCGCTCGATCTCGGTGATTGATCTGGTGATCGAGAAAATGCCGGTGTCGATCTCGCTGGGCCTGTGGTCGACGCTGATCGCCTATATGATCTCGATCCCCTTGGGCATCCGCAAGGCGGTGCGCGACGGCTCGCCCTTTGATACCTGGACCTCCGGCGTGATCATTGTCGGCTATGCGATCCCCGGGTTTCTGTTTGCGATCCTGCTGTTGGTGCTCTTTGCCGGTGGCTCCTATTGGCAGGTGTTTCCGGCGCGGGGCCTGACCTCCGAGGCGGATGTCTGGAATGAATTGTCTCTATTTGGCAAGGTGTTGGATTATTTCCACCATATCGCCCTGCCGACGATTGCCTTAACCATTTCCAGCTTTGCGACACTCACCTTGTTGACCAAAAACAGCTTTCTCGATGAGTTGCGCAAACACTATGTGATGACCGCCCGCGCCAAAGGGCTGGTCGAGCGCCGCGTCCTTTACGGCCATGTGTTCCGCAACGCCATGTTGATCGTGATCGCGGGGTTTCCGGCGGTGTTCATCGGTGCGTTTTTCGGCGGCTCGCTGATCATCGAAACGGTGTTCTCGCTCGACGGCTTGGGGCGGTTGTTCTTTGAGGCGGCGGTGGCGCGGGACTATCCGGTGATCTTTGGTACTTTGTTCATCTTTACCCTTTTGGGGCTGATCATCGGCATCATATCAGATCTGATGTATGTCTGGATCGACCCCCGCATCGACTTTGAAACGCGAGAGAATTGAGCATGTTACGCCTCTCCCCGCTCAATCGCCGCCGCTGGCAGAATTTCCGTGCCAACCGCCGTGCCTATTACTCGCTGTTCATTTTTCTGGCGCTCTATGTGGTGTCGCTGTTCGCGGAATTGATCGCCAATGACGTGCCGATCATGGTGCGGTATCGCGGCGAGACGCAGTTCCCGATTGTGCAATTCTACCCCGAAACGGCTTACGGCGGCGAGTTTCGCACGCAGGCGGATTACCGCATCGAAGAGGTGCAATGCCTGATCCAGACCGGCGGGATTGAGCTGTGTCTCGACGATCCGATCGAGGTGATGCGCGAGGCCAGTGAGCTGGGCACCGTCGAGGGCGAGCCGATTGAGGCTGGCTGGATGCTTTGGCCGCCGATCCCCTATTCCTTTGATACGATCAACAATTTGGGCGGTCCCGCGCCCTCGGCCCCCGACGCGGACCATTGGCTGGGCACTGATGATACGGCGCGCGACGTGCTGGCGCGGGTGATCTACGGGTTCCGCCTGTCGGTGACCTTTGCCTTTGTCGTGGTCGCCGCCGCCTCGGTGATCGGCATCGCGGCGGGCGCGGTGCAGGGTTTTTTCGGCGGTATCGTCGATCTGTTTGCGCAGCGATTGATCGAATTATGGGGCTCGGTGCCCTCGCTCTATGTGATCATCATCGTCGCCGCGATCATCCCGATGAATTTCTGGCTGCTTGTGGTGTTGATGGTGATGTTCTCATGGACCGCGCTGGTCGGCGTGGTGCGCGCCGAATTCCTGCGCGCGCGCAATTTCGAATACGTCCGCGCCGCCCGCGCCTTGGGCGTCTCGAACGCGCGGATCATGTTCCGCCATGTTCTGCCCAATGCGATGGTCGCCACCGTGACCCTGCTGCCCTTCATTGTCACCGGCGCGATTGCCGGACTGGCGACGCTGGATTTCCTCGGTTTCGGCCTGCCGTCCTCCTCGCCCTCCTTGGGGGAGTTAACCCTGCAGGCGAAAAAGCACCTGCAAGCGACATGGCTCGGTTTCTCGGCGTTTTTCACCTTTGCCATCATGCTCAGCCTGTTGGTGTTCATTTTTGAGGGCGTGCGAGACGCCTTCGATCCGCGAAAGACCTTTCGATGAGCCTGCTGTCGGTTAATAATCTGTCGGTCACTTTCCGGCAGGGCGCGACGCTCACCCATGCAGTGCGCGGCGTATCGTTCGAGGTGAGGGCGGGTGAAACCGTGGCCTTGGTGGGCGAATCCGGCTCGGGCAAATCGGTCACCGCACTCTCCACCGTCGGGCTTTTGACCGATGCGGCGCAGATCGAGGGATCGGTGCGCTTTGAGGGCGCCGAGATGGTCGGCGCCGATCAGGCCGAGTTGCGGCGGGTGCGCGGCAATGACATCAGCTTTATTTTCCAAGAGCCGATGACTTCGCTCAACCCGCTGCATACGGTCGAGCGCCAGATCACCGAGGCTTTGACCCTGCATCAGGGGTTGTCTGGTGAGCCGGCCCGCGCCCGCGCGCTCGAGTTGATGAACAAAGTCGGCATTCGCGACGCCGAAACGCGGCTTTCGGCCTATCCGCACCAACTCTCGGGCGGGCAGCGCCAGCGGGTGATGATCGCGATGGCCTTGGCGAACGGGCCGAAATTACTGGTCGCGGATGAGCCGACAACGGCGCTGGATGTGACGATTCAGGCGCAAATCCTTGAGCTTCTGGCCGATCTGAAGCGCGCCGAAGGCATGTCGATGCTGTTCATCACCCATGATCTGAACATCGTGCGCCGCGTTGCCGACCGTGTGTGTGTGATGCAAAACGGCGAGATTGTCGAACAGGGGCCGACCGAGCGCGTGTTCACCGCGCCCGAGCACCCCTATACCCGCAAGCTGCTGGAAGCCGAGCCGCAGGGGCAACCCAGTCCGGTGCCAACGGGTGCCGAAACCGTGTTGCAAAGCGATGGGCTGCGGGTCTGGTTCCCGATCCAGCGCGGATTTTTACGCCGCACGGTGGGGCATATCAAGGCGGTGAATGACGCTGAATTGACCCTGCGGGCGGGGGAAACCTTGGGCGTGGTGGGCGAATCCGGCTCGGGGAAAACCACGCTGGCGCTGGCCCTCATGCGGTTGATTTCCTCGCAGGGGCGGATCGAATTCGACGGCCGCGATATCTCTGGCTTGCGCTCCAAAGCGCTGCGCCCTCTGCGCCGCGAGATGCAGGTCGTATTTCAGGACCCGTTCGGCAGTCTGAGCCCGCGGATGACCATCGAGGAAATCATCGCCGAAGGGTTGGGTGTGCACGGCGTTCCCACGGGGCGTGCGCCGCGTGATGCGGTGGCGGATATCATGGTCGAGGTCGGGCTCGATCCGGCGACAATGGACCGCTATCCGCATGAGTTTTCCGGCGGCCAGCGCCAGCGGATCGCGATTGCGCGGGCGATGATATTGCAGCCCAAGCTGGTGGTTCTGGATGAGCCGACCTCTGCGCTGGATATGACCGTGCAGGTGCAGATCGTCGAACTGCTGCGCAACCTGCAAAAGCGCCACGGGTTGGCCTATGTGTTCATCAGCCATGACCTGCGCGTGGTGCGGGCAATGTCGCATCAAATCATGGTGTTACGCCAAGGCGATGTGCTGGAATACGGACCGGCAGAGCAGGTGTTCGACGCGCCGCAACATGAGTATACCAGCGCCCTTCTGGCGGCGGCATTTGACCTCAAAACCATCGGCCGCAGCGAGAGCTAAAGGGGAATGCGTTGAAAATCCTCTTCGTGCATCAGAACTTTCCGGGGCAGTTTTTGCACCTTGCGCCGGCGCTGGTGGAACGTGGCCATGAGGTGACGGCGCTGACCGATGAGAGCAACACGCGCAAATCACCGATCACCACATTTCGTTACCGCAAGCCCGAGCCACGCCCCGATCCCGCCGTCGCACGGCTGGGCACCACCTATGCCGAGATGACCAATCGGGCGCATCGCGCGGCGCGGGCGGCGGTGGTGCTGCGCGACCAGCACGGCTATGAGCCGGATGTGATTTTCGGCCATGGCGGCTGGGGCGAGACGCTGTTTCTGCGCGAGGTCTGGCCCGATGCGCGGCTGCTGGTTTACGCCGAGCTTTACTTTGCGCCGCGCGGGTTGGATGTCGGTTTTGATCCCGAGTTTGGCAAAGCGGGGGACGGTAAAGCGTTTTCGGTGGTCGCGCGGCAGGGGCATCAGGCGCTGATGATGACGCAGGCCGATGCGGCGCTGTCGCCGACCGAGTTTCAGGCGGATACATTTCCGGACATCTTCCGCGATAAAATATCGATTATCCATGACGGGATTGACACCGCGCGGCTGGCGCCGAACCCGCTGGCCAGTGTCACCCTGCCGTCGGGCGTCCGGTTCGATGCGGGTGACGAGGTGTTAACCTTCATCAACCGCAATCTCGAGCCCTACCGTGGCTATCATTCCTTTATGCGCGCGCTTCCTGCAGTGATGCGGGCGCGGCCCAATGCGCAGGTGGTGATCATCGGTGGCGATGACGTCAGCTACGGTGCGCGGCCCAGCGAGGGGATGACCTGGAAAGAGGTGTTTCTGGATGAGGTGCGCGACCGGATCGACCTGAACCGCGTGCATTTCACCGGCAAAGTGCCCTATGCGGTGTTTGTCGGCTTGATGCAGGTGACGCGGGTGCATTGCTATCTGACGGTGCCATTTGTGCTGTCGTGGTCGATGCTCGAGGCGATGAGCGCGGGCGCATTGGTGGTTGGTTCGCGCACGGCGCCGGTGGAGGAATTGATCACCGACGGGGTTAACGGGCGTCTCGCGGATTTCTTTGACACGGATAATCTGGCCGAAACCCTGGTGGATTCACTGGCCCGGCCCGAGGCGTTTGAGGCGCTCCGGCAAGAGGCACGGGCGCATATCATCGAAAATTACGACCTGCAGAACATCTGCTTGCCGCGGCTAATTGCCTTTGTCGAAGGGCGGCTTTAGGCGCGCCACTTAAGGCAATCACCGCACCAGTAGATCGGCATGAAGCGCGCCGGCGGCGTTGATCGTGTTGAGAATGTCGATCATATCGCGCGGCCCGACGCCAAGCGCGTTCAGGCCGGCGACGACTTCGGCGAGCGTGGTGCCGCCGCGCACTTCGGCCAGGCTGATGCCGGGATCATTGTCGATCGCCGCATCGGTGCGCGGCACCACAATGGTTTCACCCGCACTGAACGGATTGGGCTGCACTGCAAGCGGTGTTTCCTCGACCCGCAGGGTGAGCCCGCCCTGCGCCACCGCGACGCGGCTGATGCGCACCTCTTCGCCCATGACAATCGTGCCTGAGCGTTGGTCAATCACCACCCGCGCGCGGGAACCGGGGGCGACGACAAGGTTTTCGATGCGGCTGAGCGCATGGGCGGCGCTGGCGGTGCGGGTGGCGGCGATATCCACGACCACGGTGCCCGAATCCTGCATGGCGGCGACGGCGCGGCCGAAATGCCCGTTGACCGCCTGCTCAATGCGCAAGGCGGTGGTGAAATCGGCCTGTCTGAGCGCCAGTCTGACCTGCGACAGGCTGGCGAGGGTGAATTCGACCTCGCGCTCGACCCTTGCGCCGCCGGGGATCGAGCCTGAGGTCGGCACGCCGTGCACCACCTCGGCGGCCTCGCCACGTGCGGCCACGCCGCCCGCGATCACCGAACCCTGTGCGACCGCGTAAATCTGCCCGTCGGCGCCGTTCAGCGGGGTCATCACCAAAGTGCCGCCAAACAGGCTGTCGGCGTCGCCGATGGCCGAGACCGTCACATCCACCCTTGAGCCTGTGCGCGCGAAGGGCGGCAAGGTGCCGGTGACCAGCACCGCGGCGACATTGCGCGGGCGGAACTGTTCGCCGGTGACATTGACGCCCAAACGCTCGAGGATATTGGCCATAATATCCTCGGTGAAGGGCGCATTGCGGATCCCGTCGCCGGTGCCGTCCAGCCCGACCACCAGCCCGTAGCCGATCAGGTCATTGCCGCGCACGCCGTCAAATTCGACCAGATCCTTAAGCCGGACCTGCGCCTGCGCCAGCGAGGTGACCAGCACCAGAGCGCAGGTCAAAAACAGGCGCAGGATCATCGCAGATACTCCGTCAGCGACAGGCGCGAGGTGCGCGCGGTCACCGTATAGAGCGTTTCCAACTGCACCCGCGTTTGTTCCAGCTGCATTGCGGCCTCATAGGGATCGACGCCGATCATCCCCTGCCGCGCGCTGGTCAGCGCGTCGCGCTCGGTGGTGAATTGCACGGCCTGCGCATCGAGCCGCGCCTGTTCATCGCCGAGCCCGGCCTGCATGCCGGTGAGGGCGGGGCCAGCATCGATCAGGGCGAGCGCGCCCTGTCTGGCCAGATCCTGACGCGCGTCTTGGTCGATGGCGAGCGTATCATCAGCAAGCAGCGCCGCGATCACCAAGCCAGAGAGCGCCGCGCGGATCGGCGTGTCGGCGGCGGTGGGCAGACGTGCGGCATCGCCGGAATCCGCGCTGGTTTTGGCGCCCGGGCCCGCCTCGCTGCCTTGGTAGAAACTGGTGTCGAACAGCTCTCCGGCATCATGGAACGCTTTGTTCACCTCGGCGACAATTGCATCGGCGGTGGTCAGGGCGCCGACGCGCGCAGAGATTTCGCTCATGATTTGCGCCGCGGGCACCAAGGGCGCGCGGTCGGTGGCGGTGCCGGAAAAGGCCGTCTGGCCGGCAACACTCAGCGACAGCGCCGAGACCGCACTGCCAAGCGCATGGCTCGCGCTGGTGCCCAGACTGCGCAGCATATCCTCTGGCGCGCCGGAGTTCGGCGAGAGCAGTAATTTGCTGGAAATATCGCTGCGCGCAGCCTCCAATTGGCCCATAGCATTTTGCATCGCATCCACCCGCAGCGCCGTGGATTTGCTGCTTTGGGTGAAGGACTCGATACGAGCCAGCCGGGTCTCTATCGCGGCGAGCGGAGCGATATCGCCTTGCAAATGGCGCTGCGGGTTGGCGGTTTGACCGGTGGTCAACTCTTGCCCGAGGCGTGCCATATCGCTGCGCAGCGCCACGCCTTGGCGTTGCAATTGATAGGGGAGGGTTAGGGAGCCGAGGGAAAACCAGGACATAGTTAAATCTCCAACAAGCGGCGCAGCATGGCGTCGGCGGTGCTGATCACTTGTGCATTGGCCGCATAGGCCTGTTCGATCTGCAGCAAGCGCTGCATTTCCGCATCCGTATCAACGCCTTGGGCCAACATTTGCTCGGTCAATTCGCTGGCATGGGTGGCGCTATGGGTGGCGGTAACTTCGAATTGGTGGCGGTGCTGTGAGGTTTCTGCCGAAAAACTGCCCAAAGTATTGGCAAAATTCTGCTGCGCCGAACCGGGGGCGGGCGCGATCGAGCGCTCGAGCGCGTCGATCAGATTGTGGATCTGGCTGGCGTCGCCGACCGCGCCGGGCGTCGCTGCGGCGCCAAGCCCGTCACGCACACGCCATAGCTCGTTATGTCCGTCGGGCAGAACCAGATCGTTCACCGAAACCCGTGCGGCGAGGCCGACAGGGGCCGGGGTGGTCAGCGCGGCACCGGCATCGGTGAACAAGCCGGGCGCTCCGGCGGTGAGGGTCGGATCGGTGGCAGGGTCATCAAAGCGCGAGATCAGATCGCCGGCCAGCAAATCGAGATCATTCTGGGCGCGCACCCCGTCCTCATCGCGGATGGCGAAATTCGCGGCCAGACGGCCACCCTTGAAGGCGCCGTTCGGTCCGGTGTCGACGGGATGCCCGTTCACCGTCAGCCCCGAAAGACCGGTGGCGACCGTTTGTCCGGCGCTCATCGTCGAGGCGGCGGAAAAACCCAGTTTCTGCGGTTCGAGATCAAGCAGCAATTGCCCGCCCGCGGTGTAGAGGGTGACACGCCCGTTATCGCGCGGGTATTCGCGGATCGGCACGATTTCGGACAGGGTTGAAATTATCGCCTGACGCTCATCCTCGAGCCCCAGCGTCGATTGCCCGGCGGCGCGGGTTTTGACAATCGAGGCGTTCAGCGTGTCGATCTGCGCCAGACCGGCATTCAGCGTCTCGACATCACGGGCGATGGCAGCATCGGCATTGCCGCGCTGTACCTGCACCGAGGCGCTGATCCCATTGAGTTTGGCGGCAAGCTGGCTGGCGCTGGTGACGACGGCGGACAGGCGGCTGTCGAGATCGGGGCGGTCGCTGGCCTCGACCAGGGCGCTGTCAAACCCCGCCAGCGCTTGCGACAGCCCCGCGCCCGGCTGGCCGATCTGCGCCTCAAAGCTCTGCCAGAAACCGGCGCGGGCGGAACTGGCCTGCGATCCGGCCTGTGCGGCGCGGGTCAGGTCCAGAAGAATGGGATCGACCCGCCGCGTGACACCGGCAATCCGCACCCCTTGGCCGACGCCGCCCAGCGAGGAGGCGCTCAGCTCAAGTTGCCGCGCGGCGTAGCCTTCGGTCATCGCATTGGCCACATTTGACGAGACGACCTGCACCGCGCGGGCCGATGCGGTCAGGCCGGATGCGGCATTATATAGGGCGCTGGAGATACTCATCGCAGCCTCCGTTCAGGGTTAGCGTTTGATATTGGTGGTTTCTTGCAGCATCTCGTCGACCGTCTGGATCACCTTGGCGTTCGATGAATAGGCGCGTTGGGTCTGGATCATATTGGTCAGCTCTGCCGCGACGTCGGTGGTCGATTCCTCACGGGCAAAGCCGGCAATCTCGCCGGTCGGCCCGTCGCCCGCATCCCAAAGGAACATCGAGCCGCTATCGGGCGAGACGCGATACGCCTGATTGTCGAGCGCCTGCAGGCCGTTCGGGTTGGGCACATCGACCAGCGGGATCTGCGCGATGGTGCGGATCAGGCCGGAATCGTAATAGGCGTTGACGTAGCCATTGGGATCGACCTGCACACCGGCCAGCGATTGCACGGGGGAGCCGTCACGGTCGATCGAGACCGGCACGAAGTTATCCGCCATCTGGGTGATGCCGTCGGCGTCATTGGGCATGCCGATATTCATCGCGATATCCTGCCCGTCGATGGTCACGGTGAATTCGCCGGTGGCCGGATCATAGGGGCCTCCGGGGTTGGTGCCCGACGGGGTGACCGACGAGATCCGTCCGGCATTCGGTGGCGTATCGTCGAAGGTTACGATGTATTCACCCAAAGGCATGCCGGTTTTCGGATCAGTGACCGTAGCCTCCCATTCATTCGAAGCGCCGGTCAACGGAGGCACCGGCTCGACCGGCTTAAACTCCATGTTGAGCGTTTCTGTGGTGCCCATCGGGGTGTAATACTCCATCGAAACGTTTTGCGGAGAGGCATTGGCACCGAGATGGGTGCTGGTTGAGGGCAGGTTGGCTCGCACGGTGACCCGCGTGGTCGGGTCCGAGGCGAATTGGTTGGAATTGATCCGGATCGGCTCCAACCCGCCGATAGTATCGCGGGCGAAAGTGCCGATGGTGCCATCGGAATTCGCCGGCCAGCCCAAGAGCACCATGCCTGCGGGATTGCGCAGCATGCCGTCGGCATCGGGGCGGAACGAGCCGGTCGACATCAGCATCAACGGAAGATTGGTGTCGCCCGAGTTCAGCGCCGTGCTGGTGGTTACCGGCAAAAAGCCGCGCCCGCTGACCGCGAGATCCGTGGCGTTGGAGCTGCCGGTCACCGCGCCGCGTTCATCCACCAGTCGTGTCGTCGACGCGCGCACGCCACCGGCAATATAGGGGCCGTAATGCGAGCCCGAGACGACCATCGAATCAAATGAGGCGACGACCCGTTTATAGCCGATGGTGCCGGTATTCGCGATATTGTCAGAGATCGCCGACAAACGCGTGGCGTTCGCGTTCAGCCCCGAAATACCGGCATTGAACGAGGAATAAAGTGTGGACATGGCGTTAGCCTTTCGTGCTGATGCGAAACGATTGGGGCGAGTTTGACCGAAGGGCGTTAATGGCTGACTAACGGCGCTCGATTTACCCGCATTCAGTTCCTGAGCAGGATCAGTTCCAGACGGTTGTTGCGCACCGCCATCGGGTTTGACACCGCCGGACGCCGGTCGGCATGGCCGGTGACACGGGCGACGCGGGCCGGATCAAACCCCGACTCGCCGAGCATCCGCCGCACCTGATCTGCGCGCGCTGAGGATAGCGCCCAACGCGGATCGCTGGCCTGCACGACGGTATAGCTGCGGGTATGGCCCTCAATCGCCAGATCATTGACAACAATCGAGAAAACCTGCGTGAGGATCGAGCTGATCTGGCGCATGACCGCTGTCGGCTCATCGCTGTCACCGTCGAATAGCGGCATGCCCGGCAGGTCGAAGAGTTCCAGCACCAGCCCCTCGTCGGTCTGGCGGGTGATGATGTGGCGCAGCGCCTGATCAAGCACCGGGCTTTCACCGCCCAAACCGCTGAGCTGCTGGGTGACATTTTCAAATGATTCCGCCTCGGCCTGCATGTCGCTGTCCGCGTCGGCATCGGTGGTCGGGGGCGATTCGGGGCCCAATTGATCGCGCCGTTCAATGTCGGTGCCGCCGAACATCCCGTCCCCGCCCGAAGAAATCCGGTGCACCGGTATCGACGGATTGAAGTAATCCGCCAGCCCGCGGCGTTGCGATTCGGTTGTTGCGCCCAGCAGCCACATCATCAGGAAAAACGCCATCATCGCGGTGACGAAGTCTGCGTATGCAACCTTCCATGCGCCACCGTGGTGGCCGCTGCTTTTGACGATCTTTTTGCGCTTGATGATCACTGGCGCGACATTCGGTTGTCGGCTCATTCCCTCACCCTTTCGGTTCACCCGACTGCCGGTCTAGCAGCGAGAAGTGAATCCGACGTTAAGCGCTTTACGGGGTCAGGAGGGTGCGGCCAGTGTTGGTCAAAAGGTAGACTTCGGTGCCATGCGTGGTGCTTTCCACCACAATCGCGGTCAGTGGCCCGCCAAAGGCCGCGCCGCTGTCGATATTGACGCGGTTGCCGTAGTGGCGCGGCTCGGGCACCGGCGTATGGCCGTGAATGACCAGCCAGGGATGCGGGTCGGTATAGTCGTGGAAGGGTTTGCGGATCCAGCAGAGGTCGGCTTCGGTCTGGTCTTGCAGCGCGCGCTCGGGGCGGATGCCGGCATGGACATAGAGCACCGGCCCGCGGCGGTGATAGAGCGGCGCGTCAAGCAGGAAGCTGCGGTGTTCATTGGGGATTTTCTCGCGCGCTTCGGTCTGGATATCGGCAATCGGGCGGCCCTCGGAGAGGTCGATCCCGTATTCTGCCAGCGTCGTGCTGCCCCCGATGTTCTGGTGCAGGTAGTCCAGCCCCTCACGCAGCACCGGATCGCGGTAGCCATCGGGGAAGCGCGCAAACATCGTGTCGTGATTGCCGCGCAGCACGATCCAGGGCTTGCCGGCGATCTGCCCGGCGAGGAGCGTCTCGATCACCCCGCGCGAGTTCGGGCCGCGGTCGACGAGATCCCCGAGATGCAGCACCGGCGCTTCGGCGTCGCCGGTGCGGGCGCGGTCGGCCTCGATCCGCTTGTGGGCGAGGTGGAGCAGGTCGAGATGTCCGTGGATATCGCCGATCGCGTAGCTGCGCATGTCTGGGGTCCGCCTGTGGGTTGCCGGTTCGGGGCAGGTTAGCCAAGCGCGGACGTGGGGGCAATCGGATGGCGGAGTTTTGCCCCGCGCGGAGTCAAGGCGCAGCCGCCGCGCATCGTCCCATTTACGCGGCAGGTGATTTTCTGTGGAAAATCGCCGAGAGCGGGGACCGCCCCCGGGGCTGGCGATTTGGCTGGGGTTGGTGCTCCGCTTGAATGTTGGGAGTGGAGCGCACCAAAAAACGCGCCGCTTTAGCGTCGGGTCGCCATCCCGCGGTATGGCTTTGTCATCGTTGGATATTTGCCCTGTGCGGAATCAAGGCGTTAGCCGCCGCACATCGCCAGACCGCCCACGGGGCTGGCGATATGGCTAGGGTTGGCGCTCCGCTTGGAAGTTGGAAGTGGAACGCACCATAAAGTGCACCGCTTCCACGTCCGGTCGCCATCCCGCGGTCTGGCGATGTGCTCTGTTGCGCGACATGGCTAGGTCAGGAGCAATGGCGATGTGCGGCTCGCCCAATAAGAAAAGGGAGGCCGAAGCCTCCCCTTGAACTCAGTAGCGGTAATGCTCGGGCTTGAACGGACCCTCGGGCGTGACCCCGATATAGGCGGCCTGTTCGGGCGCGAGTTCGGTCAGCTTGGCGCCAACCTTCGCCAGATGCAGCCGCGCGACCTTTTCATCCAGATGCTTGGGCAAGATATAGACACCGGGCGCATAGTCGTCCGGCTTGGTGAACAGCTCGATCTGCGCCAGCACCTGATTGGTGAAGCTCGCCGACATCACAAAGCTGGGGTGGCCGGTGGCGTTGCCGAGGTTCAACAGGCGGCCTTGCGACAAGAGGATCATGCGATTGCCCGAGGGCATCTCGATCATATCCACCTGATCCTTGACGTTGGTCCATTTGTGGTTCTTCAGCGCCGCGACCTGAATTTCATTGTCGAAATGGCCGATGTTGCCGACGATCGCCATATCCTTCATCTGGCGCATATGCTCGATGCGGATCACGTCCTTATTGCCGGTGGTGGTGATGAAGATATCCGCCTCACCGGCGACATCCTCAAGCCGCACCACTTCGAATCCGTCCATTGCGGCTTGCAGGGCGCAGATCGGGTCGATCTCGGTGACTTTCACACGGGCACCGGCCCCGGCCAAAGACGCCGCCGAGCCTTTGCCGACATCGCCGTAACCGCAGACAACGGCGACCTTACCGGCCATCATCGTGTCGGTGGCGCGGCGGATACCGTCGACCAGCGATTCCTTACAGCCGTATTTATTGTCGAATTTCGACTTGGTGACGGAATCGTTGACGTTGATCGCGGGGAAGGGCAGCTGGCCGTTTTTGTGCAGCTCATAGAGCCGGTGCACGCCGGTGGTGGTTTCCTCGGAGACACCGATGATCGCGTCGCGGGTCTTGGTGAACCAGCCGGGGCTTTGCGCCATGCGCTTTCTGATCTGCGCGAAGATCGCCTCTTCCTCTTCCGAGGTGGGCACCGCGATCAGATCATCCTCACCGGCCTCAACCCGAGCACCGAGAAGGACATAGAGCGTCGCGTCGCCGCCATCATCGAGGATCATATTGGCGCCGATGCCGTCTGCATTCTCGGCAAACTGGAACGAGCGGTCGAGGTAGTCCCAATGTTCGACCAGCGACTGGCCCTTGATCGCGAAGACCGGCGTGCCACCGGCGGCAATCGCGGCGGCGGCGTGGTCTTGGGTCGAGAAGATATTGCACGAGGCCCAGCGGACATCCGCGCCCAGAGAGACCAGCGTCTCAATCAGCACCGCGGTTTGGATGGTCATATGCAGAGAGCCGACGATCCGCGCGCCTTTCAGCGGCTTCGAGGTGCCGAATTCCTCGCGGCAGGCCATCAGGCCGGGCATTTCGGTTTCCGCGATATCCAATTCCTTGCGGCCAAAATCGGCAAGGGAGATATCTTTAACTACATAATCCGCCGACATCGCGGGCTCCTGTTGATACAAATATTTGACCGTGGGATACCATTGCCACCCCTTTGCGGCAATAGAGCGCTACGGGCGTGCCGCAAGGTCGGTGATACGGCACGAAAAAATGGCGGTCGGACCCTAAGCCCGCCGCCACCCGTCGATATATCCCTGCAAGTTGCCAAACAGGTTCGTTAACTGAGCTTTCAGCCCTGCGCCGCTACTGGCTTGTGGGCCTCGGTCAGGCTCTCGCTGCGCTCGGCGTGAGCGTCGCGCGGGGCCTTCAGGGCCACATGGTCGGCCTTTGTGCGCGAATGGGTCAGGGTTGCAACGCGGATCGTTGAGCTGAGAATTCCAAACATAGCCGTCCTCCAGTGTTGAGTTGATGCGCTCTCTATCGCGCAACCCGGCCATATTCGCGAGTCTGTATTGTTTTTGCGCTGTAAGCGGTGCTAACATTCACCATGGATTGGCGCTCTATCCCCTCACTTGCGGCGCTGCGTGCTTTCGATGCTTTGGCGCGCCATGGCAGCCTGTCGGCGGCGGCGCGCGAGCTGAATGTCACCCATGCCGCCGTCTCGCAGCATCTGCGCGCCCTTGAGGCTGACTTTGGCGAGGTGCTGGCGCGGCGCGAGGGGCAGGGGATGCAGCTGACCGAGGCGGGGCATGAACTGGCGATTGCGCTGGGCGAAGGCTTTGCGCGTATCGCCGATGGGGTGAGCGCGCTGCGCGACCGCAACGCGGTGCGACCGGTGGTGGTGGCGCTGACCCCGTCCTTTGCCGAGGCCTGGTTGATGCCGCGGATGGGCGGGTTCTGGGCCGCGCATCCCGAGATCGAAGTGCGGCTTGTTCCCGGTGTCACTTTGACCGATTTCCGCCGCGACGGCATTGACGTGGCGATCCGCTTTGGTGGCGGTGACTGGCCGGGGCTGCAGGCCGAACCCTTGGCCCTGAGCGCGTTTGTCGTGGTCGCGGCGCCGCATTTCACCAAGGCGCGAGACCTCAAGGGGTTATTGAAACTGACCGGACAGGATTGGTTTTTCTCGGGCGCTTCCTCGGAACAGCAAATCTGGGGCAAGGCAATCGGGGTTGATTTCAAAGCCATTGGCGCGCGCGAGATGGCCAATAACGGGCTGGTCGCCAGCGCGGTGCGCGCCGGATTGGGCGTGTCTTTGCAGGCGAAAACGCTGGTCGCGCCGGATCTGGCCTCGGGGCAGCTGATCTCACTACATGAGGGCGATCCCGAGGGGCTGGGCTATTACCTTGTCACCCGTCCCGACGGGCTGTCGCATTCCGCGCGGCTGTTCGTGCGTTGGCTGCGGCGGCTGGCGAAGGCCTGAGTTGCCTTTGGCCTCGGGCGGGTTCTAGTCGTGGCTCAAGCGCGGCAGAAAGATCGCAAAGATCCCCAGCGCGGGCAGGAAAGCGCAGAGCTGATAGACGAAATCAATCCCGTAGATATCGCCCAGCACCCCCAGCCCCGCCGCCGCCATGCCGCCAATGCCAAAGGCCATGCCAAAGAACACACCGGCGATCAGCCCGACGCGCCCCGGCACCAGCTCTTGCGCGAAGACGATGATCGCGGGGAAGGCCGAGGAGAGAATCACGCCGATGAACACGGTCATCACGCCGGTCCAGAACAGATCAACATGCGGCAGTGCCAGCGAGAAGGGCAGCACCCCGAGGATCGACACCCAGATCACCGCGCGGGTGCCGATACGGTCGCCGACAAGCCCGCCGATGATCACCCCCGCCGCCGAGGAGGCGAGGAACAGGAACAGCATGAGCTGCGCGGCTTGGGTGCCCAACTCAAAGCGCTCGATCAGGAAAAACGTGTAATAGGCGCTGATGCTGGCGAGATAGGCGTTCTTGGTGAACACCAGAATTGCCAGCAGCGAGATGGTGATGACAATCCGCCGCCGCGGCAATCCATTGCCGGTAACGGGGGCAGCCTTGCGTTTGTTGCGCTCTTGATTGGCATACCAGCGGCCAACCTGCGACAGGATCGTCATGCCGATCATCGCCAGCACCGCAAACCACGCGACCGAGGGGCGGCCCAGAGGCACCACGATAAAGGCCGCGAGCAATGGCCCCGCCGCATGACCAGCATTGCCGCCGACCTGAAACAGTGATTGCGCGGTGCCGAACCGCCGCCCGGCAGCGGCGCGCGCCACGCGGCTGGCCTCGGGGTGGAACACCGCCGAGCCGATGCCGATCAGCGCCGCGCCGGCCAAGAGCAGCGGATAGTTCGGCGCTTTCGCCAGCAGCAACAGACCCAGCATCGTGCTGCCCATGCCGAGGGTCAGCGACTGCGGAAACGGGCGTTTGTCGGTGATCACGCCGACCAGTGGCTGCAACACCGAGGCGGTGCCCATAAAGGCCAACGACATCAGCCCGATCTGGGTGAAGCTCAGCCCGAACTCATCGCGCATCACCGGATAGCTGGCCGACAGCACCGATTGCATCACATCATTGATGAAATGACACAGCGCGATCGCCAGAATGACGGTATAATGGGTGCGCAGCGGGTTGGCGGCGCCGGCATTGGGTGCTGCGGCAAATGCTGCGTCAGGGGTGGGCGTGGATTGCACGGTCATCGGGCGATCTTTCACATGTTCAGCGGCTGATTGCCTCAAGCTTACCGAAACTGTCAAGCGGGTGCACTGGCAATCATTCCCCGCAGGCTGCGAGACGCGACAAAATTGCAGCGTTTATTCGCCCACGGCGCGGTGGCGGGGCCGGAAAACCGCGATATATGGTTGAGCCGTTAGGGCGAGTGTGCGACATATTCTAAAAGGGCGGTAATATGAGGATGACCCGTTGAAACGCGCGAAAACCGGATGGTGGGCGCTTGCGGGAGCGACCGGGCAGCAATGGGCGGGGCGCAGCACAGATGCCGCGCGCCGGATGATGCTGGCTGTCGTCGCGGGAACACTTGTCGCCACCTCTGTTGCCAGTATTCCCTCCCCCGCCACGGCGCTGGAGCGGATGACTCTGACCGCGCCGGGCGCGCCCGAGGATCTGATCGAAACGCTGCGTCTGAGTTCGCTGCTGTTGGTCTCGCGCGATGAAGGGCATGTCGATTCCGGCAGCCTGATGGCCACCGCGCGGGCGGAATACGGGCGGTTGATCCCGCTGCTTTACGATCACGGCTATTACGCGCCGACGATCTCGGTGCTGATCGACGGGCGCGAAGCCTCGGAAATCTCGCCACTCTCGACGCCTGCGCAGATTGACCGTGTTGAGGTGATTGTCACCACCGGCCCGCTGTTCACCTTTGGCCGTGTCGAGATTGATCCGCTGGCCCCGGATACCGTGTTGCCCGAGGGGTTTGCCAGCGGTCAACCTGCGCGCAGCACCATGGTCCGCGCGGCGCTGGCCGAGGCGCTGGATGCCTGGCGCGGGCTGGGCCATGCGCAGGCCGATGTGCAGGTGCAGGATGTCGTCGCCAATCACAACACCGCCGAGCTGAACGTGCGGCTGGCACTGGCGCCGGGGCCGAGGCTGCGCTTTGGCGCGGTGGTGCCGCAGGGCAATGAGCGCACCCGCAGCAACCGGATCATCGCCATTGCCGGGCTGCCGCGCGGCGAGACCCATGACCCCGAGGCGATGGACGAGGGGCAAACGCGGCTGCGTGACACCGGCGCCTTTTCGAGCGTGGTGCTGCGCACCGCCGAACGCGCCAATCCCGATGGCAGCATCGACATTGAGGCGCAGGTGGTTGAAGCGCCGCCGCGGCGGCTGGGCTTTGGCGTCGAATATGACAGCGAATCCGGCGTGCAGCTGACCGGCTTCTGGCTGCACCGCAATTTCCTTGGCGGCGCCGAGCGTCTGCGGCTTGAGGCCTCGATCGACGGGATCGCCGCGCGCACTGGTGGTTTGGGCGTGACGCTGGATGCGCGCTATACCCGCCCAGCGACGATCAACCGCGACACCGATCTTGAGTTGGGCACCCGCGTCATGCGGCTGGATGAGCGCGACTATATGGCCGATGCGTTCGAGGCCGACGCCGCTTTGGTGCGCCGCTTTGGTGACAATCTTCTGGCCAGCGGCGGGGTGCAGCTGCGCTATGAACGCGCCGAGTATGGCGGGACAAGTTCGAACTTCGGCACGCTGGGGCTGCCGCTCTCGCTGACCTATGACAGCCGCGACACGCCGCTGAACGCCACCGAGGGGCATTACCTGTCGGCGACGATCATGCCCTATTTCGGCTTTGGCCAGACCGAGCATGGCGCGCGGCTGCGGTTTGATGCGCGCAGCTATGCCGATTTCGGCAGCGAAGGCCGCGTGGTGCTGGCCGGTCGCGCGCAGGTCGGGGCGATTGTCGGCAGTGCGCTGGATGCCACGCCGCGCGGCTTCCTGTTTTACTCGGGCGGCGGCGGCACCGTGCGCGGCCTGCCGTTCCAGTCGCTGGGCGTGGCCGGGCCACCAGCCTCGGGCGGGCGCGGCTTGGTGACCGCCTCGGGCGAATTGCGTGTGCGGGTCAATGACAGCCTGACGCTGGCGACATTTGCCGATGCGGGCTGGGTCTCGGCGGGGCCGTTGCGGGGCGCCTCGGACTGGCAGGCGGGCGGCGGCGTCGGGCTGCGCTATGACACGCCGATCGGGCCTCTGCGGCTGGATCTGGCGACGCCCCTGCGCCGCAATGCCAGCGCTTTGGGTAGCAGTTCCTATCAAATCTATCTTGGAATCGGTCAGGCATTTTGATGCGCATGCCAAGACCGTCTCCGCTGATGCGGACCGGGGCCGAGGTTGCCCGCCGATCCCGCAGGCCGGAGTGGTCGCTTTGGCGTTTCTGGGTGCCATTGGTGCTGATTGCGGCGCTGCTGCTTGGCGGTCCTGCGCTCTCGAACGAAGAAGACGAGGGGCTGCTGGCGCGGACCCTGCAGAACCTTCTGTCGGACGCCGGACGCGAGGTGATCATCCGCGGGTTTGAGGGCGCGCTGTCGTCGCGGGCGACGATGCGCGAGCTTTCGATTGCCGATGATGACGGGGTCTGGATCACCCTCTCGGATGTGGTGATCGACTGGAACCGCGCCGCGCTGTTCGAAGGGCGCGTCTCGGTCAATGAACTCAGCGCCGCGACCATCGACCTGTTTCGTCTGCCCAGCACCAGCAGCGCCAGCAACCTGCCCAGTGCGACCGCGCGTGAGCCGTTTTCGCTGCCGGAACTGCCGGTCTCGGTGCGCATCGGCGAAGTCGGCGCGGAACGGGTGCGGATCGACGCGGCGGTGATGGGGCAGGCGGCGGAAATCTCGTTGCAGGGCGAGGCGCTTTTGGCCGGCGGGCAGGGCGACGCGCGCTTCGAGGCGCGCCGTGTCGACGGGCAAGAGGGCGTCTTTGCCTTCGAGGGCGATTTCGACAATGCGACGCGGTTTCTGGATTTGAACCTTGAGTTGAGCGAGGGGCAGGGCGGCATCGCGGCCACCATTCTGGGCATCCCCGAACAGCCCGCGCTGGGGCTTTCGGTGCAGGGCGCGGGGCCGCTGACCACCTTTTCGGCGGATATCGAACTGGCCACCGATGGCGTGCCACGGGTGACCGGAGAATTCGCGGCCATCGACGCGGCGGCTGACGACTCCCCGATCGACGGGGCGGGGTTCGCGCTGGATCTCTCGGGTGATCTGCGGCCGCTGTTGTCGCGGGAATTGCATCCGTTCTTTGGCAATAACAGCCAGTTGCGCGCCAGTGGCCAGCGCAGCGACTCCGGTGAGGTCTCGCTGCCCGAACTCAGCATCAGCACCGAATCCATGAGCCTGAACGGCGCCGCCTCCTTTGCTGCCAGCGGGCTACCGCAACTGGTCCGGCTGACCGCCGCCATCGAGACCCCCGATGGCGAGCCGGTGCTGCTGCCGGGCACTTCGGGCGTGGGCTATATCACCCGCGCGACGCTGCGCATTGACCATGATGCCGAGCGCTCGCGCGATTGGCGGCTGCGCGGCGAGATCGACGAATTGGCGCTGCCGGAACTGCTGGTGGGCAGCGCGCTGATGGATGCACGCGGGCGTCTGAACGCCACCAGCACCGAGCCGCCGGATGCCGATTACAGCCCGCTGCCGGTGTTCGAGGGCGTGTTCGAATTCGCCGCGCGCGAGATCACCGCGCAGGATGCGGGGGTGCAAAGCGCCATCGGCTCCGAGCTTTTTGGCCTTGCCAGCATCGCTTGGCCCGGCCCCGAGGAGCCGATCGAACTGACCGGTCTCGCGCTGGAAGGGCAGAGCCTGTCGCTGACCGCATACGGGGCTATCGACGGGCTGGATTTTGACGGTTTCGTTGAGTTTTCCGCCCCCGATCTGGCGCGGTTCTCGGGTCTGGCGGGGCGCGCGCTGGGCGGCGCGGCTCTGGTCACCGCACAGGGGCAGGTGAACCCTTTGACCGGCGCGCTGGACCTTGAGGCCGATCTGACCACCAACAATCTGACGCTGGATATCGATGAAGCGGATTCGATGTTGGCGGGGGAGTCGCGGATGTCGCTGTCGCTGCGCCGTGACACCGAGGGCACCGCTTTGCGCGCCTTCACGCTGCGCGCGGGGACTGTCGAGGCCAGCGCGCAGGGTGAGTTGCGCCCCGGTGCCGTCGATCTGCAGGCGCGGCTGGCGGCGCTGGATCTGGCGCAGATGGGCGCGGGCTATGGCGGGCGGCTGGCGCTGGATGTGGCGCTGCAAACCGAGGTGGTGCCAGATTCCGAGCCGCAAGCGCAGCCAGCGCAAAGCGAAAATCTGGGGCAACGGCTGCGGTTCGACGGGTCGGCGGTGGACCTGCAACTGGCCGATCTGCCCGCCGGTGACATCATCAGCGGCATCTTCAGCGGCGCGACACGGTTGCACGGCGATCTTCTGTTGCACGGCGATCAGGCGGATATCACCGCGTTCACGGTGGCGGGGCCACGTGTGGAACTGACCGGCGCAGGCCGCTGGTCCGAGACCGATCCCGATCTGACCGTGGACCTGCAGCGGCTGGATCTGGCGGCGCTGGGCGAGGCGGGATCGGGCGCGCTGTCGGGTGAATTGCGGCTGACCGGCGCGGACGGCGGCGCGCGGCGGGTGGTGCTCGGGCTTGGCGGTGAGGGGCGGTTGCGCACCGGCAATGCCCAGATCGACGGGCTGCTCACCGAGGGGATGGACCTGAGCGCGGATGCCACGATTGCCGCCGATGGCGCGGTGCGGATCGACAGCGCGGGGCTTGCGGCGACCGGTCTGCAGGTCGATGCGACCGGCCTGCAATCGGCGGATGGCGCGACGCGGCTGGCGATTGAAGGGCGGCTCGACAATCTGGGCCGCGTGGTCGCGGGGATGAGCGGCGCGGTGGTGCTGAACGCCGATGTCGAGCGGCAGGTCGGGGATGATGGCTATGAGGTTCAGGCCGATCTCACCGGCCCCTCGGCGCTGGCTTTGCGCACCCGTGGCCGCATCGGCGATGACCTCGCGCTGGCGCTGGTCCTGCAGGGGCAATTGCAGGGCGCGCTGATCAACCCGCTGATCGAGCCGTCGAATGTGCAGGGGCTGATCCGGCTGACCGGTGCTGTTGAAGGGCCGCCCTCGATCGAGGCGCTGCGCCTGTCGGTGGCGCTGGAGGACGGGCGGTTTTTGCAGCCCAATGCGGCGATCGCATTTGAGGGGATCAACGGCGAGGCGCAGATCAACGGGCTGGACGCACAGGTCAATCTCTCCGGCCTGTCGCGGCAGGGCGGGCGCGGCACGATTGCGGGCGCGATCTCGCTGCGCGGCGATCAGCAGGCGGATCTGACGGTCAGTGTCGAGGATTTCACCGTGCGCCAGCCGAGCCTCTTTGATGCGCTGGTCTCGGGCAGCGTCTCGGTGGTCGGGCCGCTGTCCAATGGCGCCTTGGTGCGCGGTGATGTGCTGGTCGAAGAGGCGGAAATCCGCATCCCCAACTCACCGCTGGCCCGCGCCGGTTTCGGCCTGCAGGGGTTGCGCCACATCGGCGAGAGCGCGGCCAGCCGCCAGACCCGCACCGCCGCAGGTATTGCCTCGGGCACGCGAAACGGGCGTGCGCCGATCCCGCTGCGGCTGGATCTGACGATGCGTGCGCCGGGGCGGGTGTTTGTGCGCGGGCGCGGGCTGGATGCGGAAATGGGCGGCACACTGCGGCTGGGCGGCACCCTGAGTGATGTCGTGCCCTCGGGCAGTTTCGGGCTGATCCGCGGGCGGCTGGACCTGCTGGGCA
Source organism: Pararhodobacter oceanensis (assembly GCF_003076755.1). Classification (GTDB taxonomy): domain Bacteria; phylum Pseudomonadota; class Alphaproteobacteria; order Rhodobacterales; family Rhodobacteraceae; genus Pararhodobacter; species Pararhodobacter oceanensis. Next base: position 47,166 of record NZ_QDKM01000008.1, on the reverse strand, counting down.
ACCGCTTTAACCTGACCGATGGTTCGGCCAGTATGATCGGGGATTTCATGCCCATCGTCAGTCTGGTGGCGACCACGGAATCCGACGGGGTGACCACCAGCGTGATGCTCTCGGGCCCCGCCAACGAGCCTGAAATCAGCTTCAATTCGGTGCCTGAACTGCCGCAGGATGAAGTGCTGGCGCGGCTGGTGTTCCGCCGCTCGCTGACCACTTTGTCGCCGTTTCAGGCCGCGCAACTGGCGCTCTCGGTGGCGACGCTGACCGGACGCGCCGAGAACTCGATCCTTGACCGCACACGGCAGGCGATGGGGCTGGATGATCTGGATTTCACCGTTGATGACGAGGGCAATACCGCGGTGCGCGCCGGTCGCTATATCGGCGAAGAGGTCTATACCGATCTCAGCGTTGACAGCACCGGACGCAGCGAAGTGACGATCAATCTGGACCTGACGCCGAATGTCACCCTGCGCGGGCGGGTTGATACCGACGGCCGCTCGGGCGTCGGTATCTTCTTCGAGCGGGACTATTAAAGCGCCGGTTACGCGTTCGGTTTGCTCAGAGCGCGGCGCAGCGCGGGCCGCTGTTTGAGCCGGTCGAAATAGGCCAGAAGCTGCGGCTCGGTGATTTCGAACTTCGCCGCTTTCGCCCAGATCAGACAATGGGTGAGCACGATATCGGCGATGGTGAACTCATCTCCGGCGACAAACTCGGCATCCCCCATCCGCGCCACCAGCCGCGCCTGATTGCGCGAGAATTCCCATCTCAGCGAATCCTTGACCGCGCCGACGCGCTTGTCTTCGGGCAGGATGAAACTATGCCGCGCGCCGGTCCAGAGCACCGCGTCGAATTCATCGAGCAGGCAATGCAGCAGCGAATCCTGCCGCGCGCGCTCGATGGTGCCGGCGGGGGCGGTGAAACGCCCGTGCGCATCGGCGAGATACTGGATGATCGCGGTGGAATCGCTGATCGGCTCACCATCCACCAGCAGCACCGGAACCTTGCCGCTGGGGTAATGCTCGGTCACATCCGGCGCATGCGGTTTCACCGGCACATGGGTGTAGCTCAGGCCCAGCTCTTCCAGCATCCAAAGCGGACGCGCGGCGCGGGTCTGGGCGGCACCGATCAGCGTATAATTCGGTTCGGTCATCATCGTCTCCCTGTCTTTATCACCGCATCAAGCCACGCAGAGCGCAGCGGTGCAAGCGGTGATGACAGGCAGGGGGCGGGTGTGGCTCAGCGGCGTCCGGCCATCCGCGACAGGCGGATCAGCGCGCGTTCGGCCAAAGCGCGGGTTGGCGCGCGGGTGGAAGAGCGCAGCGCCAGATCGGTGGCGGTCAGATCGCGCAAAGCATCCTCGACCCGTGGCAGCGACCAGTTCTGCGCCTGCCGCAACAGCCGGTCGCGGCGCTGGCCAAACACCGGCGGACGCAGCGCGCCGATGGCCTGTTGCGGGCCGCGCGGATCGCTGACCAGCGCGTGCAGCAGTTTGAAATGCCGCGCCGCACCGATGCAGACCGCGACCGGCTGCACGCCCTGCGCGGCCAGCCGTCCAAGGATCGGCGCCAGATCGCCCATCCGCCCCTCGGCCATGGCGTTGAGGATATCGTCGATCTCGGCCTCGGCGCTTTGTGGCGCCAGCATGGCGATCTCGTCCGGGCTCAGCGGCGTGTCATCGCCGATCTTATAGAGCGCAATACGGGTCAGGGTCTGGCGAAAATCACCGGGTTCCAGTGTCATCGCCAAAGCGCCGAGATCGCGCATCGCGTCTTGTGACAGGTTGGTTAATCCCTCGGCGGTGAGCATCTGTTCGATCTCGGCCCGGCCCGGCGGATCGTCATAGACCGCCAGCACCAGCGCGCGGCGGTCGGCTTCAAAAAGTTTGCGCAGTTTCGAAGTTTTTTTAAGCGCGCCAGCGGTGGCGACGATCATCGCGTCGCCCTCGGCCCAATCCTCGAGCGCGGTTTTCAGCGCGTCAAACGCGTGTTCATTGGCCTCGTCGATGACCACTGCGCGGGGGCCGGGGAAGAACCCTTGCGCGCGCGCCGCATCCAGCGCCGCCGCCGGATCTTTGCGCAGATCACTGCCCGGCATGCGGGTCAGGCGCATTTCCGATTCGGCTTGCGGCCCGACATGCGCCGCCACCAGTTTCGCGCGGCGCTCGGCCACACGCATGGCATCGGCGCCGTAAATCAGGATCGCGGGCACCTTGGGATCGGGTTTGCTGAGGAACCCGACGGCATCGCGGGGCGAGAGTTTCATGCCGGTATCGGTTTCATGTCGGGCTGAGGCCCGGTTCGGTATAAAGCCGCGTCGCCAGCGCCTCGGCGAGCAGACGCATCAGGCGCAATTCGGCGTCCTCTTTGGCGGTGAGCGTCGCCAATTGCGTGCTGGTCGTCGAATAGGTGGTGTTGTTGCGGATGTCGCCCGAGGCCACTTCGGCGCCGCTGTCCAGAGCGGTGACGGAAAACTCAAGCGTGCCAAAGACTTGTATCCGCGTGTCGCCAAGGTTTTGCACCGCGCCACCGCCGATTTCTTCGGTGGTGATGCTATAGGAAAGCGCATAGCGCGTGGCGGTCGGGCGGCCGAGAATATCCTCAAAGGCGGTGACAAACTGGAAATCATTGCGCGTGACCGGATCTTCCAGACGGATCGCGCCGCGCAGGGCGCGGCCTTGTCCCTGCGGGCCATAGACGGGCCGGAACCCGCAGCCTGCGGTGAGCGCCAGAACGCCCAACCCGGCCAAGAATCCCCGCCTATTCGTCAATCCCCGTCGCTCAGATAACCACATTCACGATCCGCCCCGGCACCACGATGATCTTTTTCGGCGTGGCCCCCGCAAGCGCCCGCGTCACAGCTTCGTCGGAGAGCGCGATTTTTTCAACCTCTTCCTTGCTGGCATCCAGTGCGACGGCGATCTCGGCCTTGCGCTTGCCGTTGATCTGCACCGGCAAGGTGACAGTGTCATCGACCAGAAACGCAGGGTCGGCCTTGGGCCATGCGGCCTCGGTCACCAACCCGTCGCCGCCCAACTGATGCCAGAGGTCTTCGGCCAGATGCGGCACCATCGGCGCCATCAATTGCGCCAACACCCGCGCCGCCTCTTTCTGCATTCGTGCCGAGGCTTTGGATTTCGACAGGGTGTTCGAGAACTCATAGAGTTTCGCAATCGCCTTGTTGAAGGCGAATCCCTCGATCATCGTGGTGACCTCATCGACGGCGCGGTGCATGGCGCGGGTCAGGTCGGCGTCATCGCCCGGCGCATCGGCAGGCATCGCCGCGATCCGCTCGCCCATCGCCCAGACACGGGACAGATGCTTGAAGGTCGCCTCGGCGCCCGAGCTGGTCCATTCGACATCGCGCTCGGGCGGGCTGTCGGACATCACGAACCAGCGCGCGGTATCGGCGCCGAACTGCTCGATGATATTGACCGGATCGACGACGTTTTTCTTCGATTTCGACATTTTCACCGAAGAGGTGGTCTCGACCGCCTCGCCGGTGGCGATGAGTTTGCCGTCCTCGACATCCTCGGGCAGATGATAGATCGGCCGCCCGCGCTCATCCTTGGTTTTGTAGATCTCATGCGTGACCATGCCTTGGGTAAACAGCGCGTCAAAGGGCTCGACGGCGCTGGCGGGCAGATGGCCGGTTTTATGCATCGCGCGGGCAAAGAACCGCGAATAGAGAAGGTGCAGAATCGCATGCTCGATACCGCCGATATATTGATCGACGTTCATCCAGTATTCAGCCTCGGCGGGATCGGTGGGGGTCGCGGCATGGGGGGCGGTGAAACGGGCGTAATACCACGAGGAATCGACGAAAGTATCCATCGTGTCGGTCTCGCGCCGCGCCTCCTTGCCGCAGGCGGGGCAGGCGCAGTTGCGCCAGGTCGGGTGCCGGTCCAGCGGGTTGCCGGGTTTGTCAAAGCTGACATCCTCGGGCAGGCGGATCGGCAGGTTTTCCTTTTTCTCGGGCACCACTCCGCAAGCGTCGCAATGCACAACCGGAATCGGGCAGCCCCAATAGCGCTGACGGCTTAGGCCCCAGTCGCGCAGGCGGTATTTCTCTTGCCCGACGCCGAGATCATGCGCCTCGAAATAGTCAATCGTGGCGTCGATCGCCTCTTGGCTGGTCGCTTTGGTGACGCCGGCGAAATGGTCGATGAAATCGACGGTCTCGGATTTCGGCGGCACCAAGGCCTCGTTTTCCACCTCGACCTCTTGGCCGGGCAGATAGAAGGCGTTGCGCACCGGCAGCCCGTATTTGCGGGCGAAATCAAGGTCGCGCTGGTCATGGGCGGGGACGCCAAAGACCGCGCCGGTGCCGTAATCCATCAACACAAAGTTGGCGACCCAGACCGGCAGCTCCTGATCAGGATGGATCGGGTGGCGCACGGTGATGCCGGTGTCGATGCCTTTTTTCTCGGCCTTCTCCATCGCCGCTTCGGTGGTGTCCATCTTGCGGGCGGCGGCGATAAAGGCGGCGAGTTCGGCGTTATCCTCGGCCAGAGCGCGCGAGACCGGATGTTCGGGCGAGATCGCCACGAAGCTGGCGCCGTGCATGGTGTCGGGGCGGGTCGAATAGCAGATGATCGGCGCTTCGCCATCGGTGCGGCGGAACGGAATGTCGATGCCGCGTGATTTGCCGATCCAGTTTTCCTGCATCAGGCGCACTTTGGCGGGCCAATGCTCCAGCGTATCGAGCGCTGCCAGCAGTTCCTCGGAGTACTCGGAGATCTTAAAGAACCATTGGGTCAGCTCGCGCTTTTCGACCTCAGCGCCCGAGCGCCAGCCCTTGCCGTCGATCACCTGCTCGTTGGCCAGCACGGTCATATCGACCGGATCCCAGTTCACCACCGCGTTCTTGCGGTAGACCAGACCGGATTTCAGCATATCGAGGAACATCGCCTGCTGCTGGCCGTAATACTCGGGGTCGCAGGTGGCGAATTCGCGGCTCCAGTCAATCGACAGGCCGAGGGGCTTCATCTGGCCCTTCATCACTTCGATATTGTTATAGGTCCAGGTCGCCGGATGACCGCCCTCCTGCATCGCCGCGTTCTCGGCGGGCATGCCGAAGGCGTCCCAGCCCATCGGGTGCAAGACGCTGAAACCCTGCGCTTTTTTATAGCGCGCGACGACATCGCCCATGGTGTAGTTGCGCACATGGCCCATATGGATGCGCCCCGAGGGATAGGGGAACATCTCGAGCACGTAATACTTGGGCCGCGAGGGATCGACCTTGGCCAGAAAGCATCCGGCGGTGTCCCAAGCTGTCTGCCAGCGGGGTTCGATGGTCTGCGGCTGGTAGCGGGCGTCGGATGGGCCTGGCATGGGATGTATCCTGAATTGAATTGGATATGAAAAAACCGGGCCACGGGGCCCGGCAATGTCTTACTATTGCAGCGCCGAGGGGTCCAGCCCGCCGCAAACGAGTTGCAGGGCGATTCTGCGGGCGGCACGCAGGGCGATTCGCATGGCGCGCGCCGTGAGCTGTTACAGCCCCAACTCGCGGATACGGATTTGCCGCGCGCGGGTCAGGATCGCATTCTCGACCGCGCGCACCGTCTCGGCGCTGGCCGGACCGCCGCGCGTGACCAGCGCAACATTGAGTGAGCGCGCATCAAGGGCGGCATCGCTCACCGCAATCGTGGCGCGGTAGGGGCGTCCGCCGCCCGGCGGGGTGCCGAAGCCGGTGGTGATCACGCCCGAGAAGGGGTCGACCGTTTCCACCGGCAGGAAGTCCAAAACCTCCAGCGAGGCGGTCCAGATATAGCGGTTGACGGTCAGCACCGTCGAGGGATCCTCGCGATTGGCAAACAGGCTCAGCACCGAACCGGTGATCCCTGACTCGGCCTGCTGCTGTTCCAGCGCATAGGCGTTCGATGCCTCCTGCGAGGCGGCGCGGTCGCCACCAAAGAAACTTCTCCCGCCACATCCAGAAAGAACCAATGTCGCGCTCAGCGCCACGATGATTGCCGTCGCCGGTTTTGCCGCCATTTGCTGCTCCCGTCCAAGCCGAAAAATGCCACGCATAAATAATGTATAAGGGATTTGCCCTATGCGCATGTATAGATGCCGTATCTAAACGAGGGGCGGGGATCGAACAAGCGGTTTGCACATGGGTCATGCGGGCCGCGCGCAAACACCCGCGCATTGGCACTGGCTGAGGCGAAAACGGCGGCAAAGCGGGGAGTTCGGGCGGTTGCGGCAGGGGCGGGGTGGTTGCGTGGCAAATCTGCACCACAAACAGCCAGAGTTCAGGGGGCCGTGGTCTCGTTGTTGCAAAGCCCCTGCAAAAACGAGAAATAGGGTCAACCCAACTTACTGACGAGCTGGGCTTCGATTTTTTAGTCTACGAGGGAAACCATGAAAAAAATTCTCCTTGCAACGACCGCTCTGGCTCTGTCGGCAGGTCTGGCAAATGCACAAGCAGTGACCATCAGCGGCGAAGGCCGCATGGGTATCGTTGGTATGAACACTGGCGGCGGCTGGACTTGGTCGCAGGAAAACCGTCTGCAGTTCAACTTTAACGTTGCTGTAGAATCCGACCACGGCCTGACGTTCGGCGCATGGTCGCGCGCACGCATCAACACCATGTCGACGGGTGTGTTTTCTGAATCGCGCGTTTGGGTTGAGTCGAACGGCCTGCGCCTGACCTTCGGTAACGTTGACGGTGCTATCCGTGGTGCGGGCACTGCATTCGGTTACGCTGGCGGCTGTTCTGTTGGTTATGTCGGTGGCAACCTCTGCGGAGACACCGCTGGTTTGGTTACCTATCCGGGCGTGACTCAGGGTCAGAATTCGACCGGCAATCTTGCAACCACACGTACTCGCATCGACTATTCGATGGGCGATACTCGCGTTGCAATTTCGCATGACCGTGTCGGTGCGACCGAAGTTGGTGCACGCACTTCCTTTGACGCCTTCACTGTTGCAGCAGGCTACACCACCTCGGGCACCGGCATCTGGACCGTTTCGGGCCACTACAATGGTGGCGCATGGGGCGTTGGCGCTTTGGTTGCACACGACAGCACTGCAACCAACTGGCAGCTCAGCGGCTCGGTTGCTCTCGGCGGTGGTGACCTCTATGCATATGTCGGTCGCGTTGCTGCAGCTCCCGGCAACACCCGTGCATATGGCCTGAGCTACGGCTACGGCTTGGGTGGCGGCGCCGTCTTGACCGCTGGCTACGAAGCAGTTGGCACCGATCGCTCCGCCACCATTGGCGTCGCATTCGGCTTCTAATTAGCCCACTGGTTAATTTGCGGAGAGCGGGCTTAGGCCCGCTCTTTTGCATTTCTGGACTGTGCAATTCCCTGAAGGCTTCGGCGAGAGATCGCGCAGTCACGCGCATTTTCATTCCTCGCCACCACACCCCATGGTAAATCGTCCACAGACTCAGGTTGGATGATGTATGCGCAGTTTACTGATGGCCCTTTCCGTGACGCTGGCGAGCCCTGCACTGGCCGATGTTACGCATTCCATCGACGCGCGGTTTGGCGTTGCCTATCAGTCCGATCCAAACTCCCCGAATGGCCGCGTCCAGACGCTCTATCAGGGGCGCTATACCTCGACCTATACGCACCGCGCCGACAACGGCCTGCAGTTCCGCTTTGAATTGGGCGTTGAGGTCGGCAATTTCGAGCCGCGCCGCCCCACCGCGCTGGCGCCGAATGCCTCCATTGGGGTGCAGTTCGACTGAACCCGCCTGCATCCTGGCTGATCCCTTCCCTTTTCGCGCGGTCTGTGGCTTTCTGCGGCAGATTTGAAAGGAGGGGCCATGACGCTTGCCACTATCACCGAACGCCTGCGCGCCGCCGAGGCTGAGGCCGGACGCGCGCCCGACTCGGTCACCCTGATCGCCGTATCCAAGGTGCAATCCGAGGACCGCGTGCGCGCCGTGTTGCAGCAAGGGCAGCGGATTTTTGGCGAGAACCGTGTGCAAGAGGCGCAGACCCGTTGGCCGGAGTTCCAGCAGGAATTCGAAGATATCTCGCTGCATCTGATCGGCCCGTTGCAAACCAACAAAGCCCGCGCTGCGGTCGAGATGTTTGACGCGATCCATTCGGTAGACCGCCCGCGTCTGGCCAATACCCTTGCGCGGCTGGCACAGGAGCGCGGCGCCTGTCCTGATCTCTTTGTGCAGGTCAACACTGGTGCCGAGCCTCAAAAAGCCGGTGTGCTGCCCGAGGATGCCGATGCGATGATCGCGCAGATGCGCGGGATGGATCTGCCGGTGATCGGCGCCATGTGCATCCCCCCCGCCGGTGAGGACTCGGCGCCGCATTTTCAGATGCTGGCGCAGATTGCCGAGCGCAACGGCCTAACCGGTCTCTCGATGGGCATGTCGGATGACTTCGAGACCGCCGTGGCGCTGGGCGCGACCCATGTACGGGTGGGTTCGGCGATATTCGGCGCGCGCGAGGGCTGAGGCGGGTTAGGGGGCGTTGCCCCCTCGGCCTGCGGCCTCACCCCCAGGATATTTTTGGACAGATGAGCGGGTCAGCCGCGCACGATCACGCGGCTGCGGGCGGTCAGGCGCGCGATGATCCACAGAAGATCGGCGCGTGAGAATGCGATGCAACCGGCGGTGGGATGGCCGGGGCGCCGCCATGTGTGGAGAAAGATCGCCGAGCCTTTGTGCGGCTCTGCCGGCGTGTTCCAATCGGTGGTCAGGATCAGATCATATTGCGGATCGGCGCGGCGCAGCACCTCGTGGCTGGCTTTGAATGGCGCGCGGACGTGCTGGTTATAGGCCGGATCATTGGGCGCGTCGCACCATAGATCCCGCGGGGTGATCGGGCGGGCATGACGCGGCAGCAGATGCGCGGGGATACGGTCGGGGCGAAACCAGAGGCCGGTGATCCGATGGGTGCCGGTAGGGGTGGCGCCATCGCCCTCGCGTTTATCGTGGATGATCCCGCCGCGCCCCACGGTGCAGGGCAGGCGCCGTTTTTGAAACAGCACACCGGTGGGGGTCAGCAGCAGGTCATCGCGGGTCACAGCAGATGCCCGGATTTCGCCGCTTTGGTGGCCAGATAGGCGGCGTTTTCTTCCGTCAGCCCGACTTTCAGCGGCACCCGCTCGGTGACTTTGATGCCGCCGCTCTCCAGCATCGCCTGTTTCTTCGGGTTGTTGGTCAAGAGCCGCACCTGTTCAAAGCCAAGCCGCCGCAGCAGTTCCGCACCGAGTCGGAAGTCGCGCTCGTCATCCTCAAACCCCAGTCGATGGTTGGCCTCGACGGTGTCAAAGCCTTGGTCTTGCAGCGAATAGGCGCGCATTTTATTGGCCAGCCCTATGCCGCGCCCCTCTTGGTTGAGGTAGAGCAAAACGCCCGCCCCCTCGGTCTGCATCGCCGAGAGCGCGGCGTGGAGTTGCGGGCCGCAGTCGCATTTCAACGAGCCCAGCACATCGCCGGTGAAACAAGCCGAATGCAGGCGTGCCAGCACCGGCGAATCGCGCATCGGGCGGCCGATCTCGATGGCGTAATGCTCGATGCCGCCGTCTTGCGGACGAAACACATGCAGGCGCCCGACACCGGCCAGTTGCATCGGCAGGCGCGCGGCGACAACCGGATCAAGGCGGGTCTCGGGGGCCTCGGTCTCACCGGCAGTGAGGCTTGTGAGGCCGTCCAAGCCGTGCGCCGCAGGCAGGGGCACCAGCACCGCCGCGGGCAGGAGTTGCGCGGATTTCACCAGCCGGATCGCGGCGCGGTGCAGGCCCGCATCGCCCTCACGCTGCGAGGTCAGCGGGCCTTTCATCGGATGGGTCAGGTCTTCGGCGGGATCGGCGAGTGCTTCGATCCAGCCGACACCGGCCTCGGCGGGCAGGACCACGCGGGACAGATCGCCGTCATAGACCCGCGCTTTGAGCGTCTGCGCGCGATGTGCGGTCAGCACCACCACCACCGTGCCGAAGCCGCGCATCGCTGCGAGCCGCGCCTCATCGAGGGTTTCGCTGGCGGCGACCAAAGCGGCATCCGTACCGTCGGTCAGGACCACCGGCAGGCCCATGCGCAGGTCGGCGCGGGCGCGATTGAGGCGTTCGAGGGGGCTGGGCGAGAGCAAGATCACGTCCTTGGCTGAAACATTTGCCCCTTGGATGTAAGATAGCTGGGGGCAAATTGAAACATAGCACCGCGTTTTGACACGTCCGCGTGAGAAAACCCGCCTGTTCTTGAAGGATCATGCCCGAAGCGTCACCTATGAGAGGAAGAACACGGCTAATCGAGGAGCGATAAGATGTCGAAACTGAACAAGATTCTGTTGGTCGACGATGACGACGACCTGCGCGACGCGCTGGCCGAGCAGCTGGTCTCGACCGAGGAGTTCGACACTTTCGAGGCCGATAGCGGCGCCTCGGCGATGGAGCGGGTGCGCGACGAGCAATATGATCTGGTGATTCTGGATGTCGGCCTGCCCGACACCGATGGCCGCGAGCTGTGTAAGCGGATGCGTAAAGCAGGGGTGAAATGCCCGGTGCTGATGCTGACCGGCCACGATTCGGATGCCGATACGATCCTTGGGCTGGAATCGGGTGCCAATGATTATGTCACCAAACCGTTCAAATTCCCGGTGCTGCTGGCCCGTATTCGCGCGCAGTTGCGCCAGCACGAGCAATCCGAGAACGCGATTTTCCAGCTGGGCGACTATCAGTTCAAACCGGCGCAAAAAATGCTGATCGACGGCAATGACCGTAAGATCCGCCTGACCGAGAAAGAGACTAATATCCTCAAGTTCCTCTATCGCGCGCCGGAGGGTCTGGCCCCGCGCGAGGTGCTGCTGCATGAGGTCTGGGGCTATAACGCCGGTGTCACCACCCATACGCTGGAAACCCATATCTACCGGCTGCGCCAGAAGATCGAGCCCGACCCGTCGAGCGCGCGGCTTTTGGTAACCGAACCGGGCGGTTACCGGTTGGTGCCGTAACATCACAGGGGGCGCGGCGTTTGCCTGCAGGCAAGGTTTTGCGTGTTGAGGCGTGCGCCCCACTAGATGTTGGTGAAATGGCATATATCCGCCTAATTACTCCGGGTTTTGCAACCTGAGGTTCTTTTTTGTTGCACAGGTGAATTTAATTTGGCTTACTCGTCGGTGGTCGGGATGGTTAGTCACCGGCCACTCCTTGTAAGACTTCGCCCCGATGGCATTTTGCCGCCGGGGCTTTCTTTTGGCCGCCGCCGTGATCTGTTATGTGAGGGCAGTGCCGCGCAGAACTGACGCGTCGGCGCAGAAATTTACAGGAGCAATCATGGCGTTCACGCTGGTCACATGGAACATCAATTCGGTCAGGCTGCGCGCGGGGCTGGTGGAGAAATTGCTCACCGAAGAGGCGCCGGATGTGCTTTGTCTGCAAGAGTGCAAAAGTCCGGTGGAGCTGATGCCCGCCGAGGCCTTCGCGGCTTTGGGCTATACGCATTTCGTTGCGCGCGGGCAAAAGGGCTATAACGGCGTGGCGATCATCTCGCGGCTGCCGATGCGTGACGCGGGCCATATTGACTGGTGCGCCAAGGGCGACGCGCGCCATGTCGCCGGCGAGTTGGAAAACGGCGTGGTGATCCACAATATGTATGTGCCAGCGGGCGGCGATGTGGCCGATCGTGAGGTGAACGAGAAATTCGGCCATAAGCTGGATTTTGTCGCCGAGATGCGCGACCGGTTCCGCGAGAGCCTGCCGGAGAAATCGATTCTGGTCGGCGATCTGAACATCGCGCCGCGCGAGGATGACGTCTGGAGCCATAAGAAGCTGCTGAAAGTGGTCTCGCATACGCCGATCGAGGTCGAGGCCTATCACGAGGCGCAGGAGGCGGGGAAATGGGTGGATATCACCCGTCAGGATATCCCCGAGGGGCAGCTTTATAGCTGGTGGTCCTACCGTGCCAAAGATTGGGACGGGGCCGATAAGGGGCGCCGGTTGGATCATATCTGGGCGAGTGGCGATATCGCGGCTGCGGGGCATAGCTCGCGGATTCTGCGTGCGGCGCGGGGCTGGGAGAAGCCGAGCGACCATGCGCCGGTGTTCGCGCGGTTTGATCTGTAAGCGAAGAGGGGGCGCTGCCCCCACCGCCTGCGGCGGCTCCCCCGGGATATTTATCGACAGATGACGTCGGGGGTTTTGCGCCATGGCGGAACTGGCGCGGGGTGAAAACCGCGCTCCTTGCGCCGAATACGCGGGCAAACCAGAGCGCAGCGACGCTTGCCCCTTGGCGTCAGGGCTTTGTGCCCTCATATAACGGGCAACACGCTGCGACATATGAATTGCAAGAGGACCGCCATGCTGGGTAATTTTGACCAAACCGCCACCCCGACCGCCAATGCTGCCGAGTGGATCAAGGACACCAATGAAGCGAGCTTCATGGCCGATGTGGTCGAAGCAAGCCAGCAGGTGCCGGTGATTGTCGATTTCTGGGCGCCCTGGTGTGGGCCTTGCAAGACGCTGGGTCCGGCGCTGGAGGCGGCGGTGACGGCGGCGAAAGGCAAGGTGCGGATGGTCAAGATCAACGTTGACGAGAACCAGGCACTGGCCGGGCAGATGCGGGTGCAGTCGATCCCCACGGTCTATGCCTTCCATGAGGGGCGTCCGGTTGACGCCTTTCAGGGCGCGCTGGCCCCGTCCGAGATCAAGGCCTTCGTCGACAAGCTGGCAGCGCAGGCCGATGACGGCGGGCTGGAGGCGGCGCTGGAAGAGGCCGACGCGATGCTCGCGGAAGGGGCCGCGACCGATGCCGCCGAAGTGTTTGCCGCGATCCTTGGCGAAGAGCCCGAGAATGCCGCCGCGCTTGGCGGTCTGGCGCGGGCGCATATCGCCATCGGCACGCTGGATCAGGCCGAGGCGCTCTTGGCCAATGCCCCCGCTGCAATCGCCAAGGCCCCCGAGTTGGACGCCGCGCGCGCGCAGCTAGAACTGGCGCGTCAGGCCTCCGAGGCCGGTCCGGTGGAGGAGCTGCGCACAGCGCTCGAGGCCGAGCCCGACAGCCATCAATTGCGCTTTGATCTGGCCAATGCACTGCATGCCAGCGGCGACGTTGAGGGCGCGATTGATCTGCTGCTGGACCTGTTCCGCCGCGACCGTGAGTGGAACGACGCCGCCGCCAAGGCGCAGTTGTTCACCATCTTCGACGCGCTGCAGCCCACCGACCCGCTGGCCCAGAAAGGCCGTCGCCGTCTGTCGTCGATGATCTTTGCCTAAGCCGGGCTTTGACTGGCCCCTCGGACGACCTATGTCAGCATCATGTTGAACACCAAAGACCTGCCCGAGACGCTTGCGCTGTTCCCCTTGCCGGGGGCGCTGTTGCTGCCGCGCTCGAAACTGCCGCTGCATATTTTCGAGCCGCGCTATCTGACGATGCTCGAGGACTGTTTGAAAACCGGCGCGCGGATGATCGGGATGATCCAGCCGCGCGCCGTGCCCGCAGGTGAGGCGCAGCGGTTGCACAGTATCGGTTGCGCGGGGCGGGTGACCTCGTTTTCCGAAACCGAGGACGGGCGCTATATGATCACCTTGACCGGCGTGTCGCGATTTCGTCTGATCGGCGCGCTGCGCCACGGCGAACAGCCCTACCGCGTCGGACAGGTTGACTGGGCAGGTTTCCAACGCGACCTGCGGTTGCCGGAAAGCGATCCGCAGATGGACCGCCCCGAGTTTCTGGAACTGCTAAGGCGCTATTTCGAAGCCTCGTCACTGTCGACGGAATGGAGCGATCTGAAGGAAGCCGAGGATGAATTGTTGATCAACGCGCTATCGATGCTTTGCCCGTTCAGCCCTGAGGAGCGGCAGGCTCTGTTGGAAGCACCATCGTTGACCACCCGCCGCGAGACGCTTGTGGCGCTGATGGAATTCGCGCTCTGTGGTTCGGGTGGATCGCTGGGGGAGACCATGCAATGACTGACACGACAGGCAATCCCGATCCGGTGAAAGCGCAGCGCCATATGCTCGAGCGGCTGGTCTGTCCGGTGACGCAGGGCCAGTTGCGCTATGATGCCGAGGCGCAGGAATTGATCTCACGCGTGGCGCATCTGGCGTTTCCGATCCGTGGCGGTATACCGATCATGCTGGCCTCCGAGGCGCGCGAATTGGACTGAAGGCAAGGGTGAGGTGCGGAGATGTCGTTGCTGAGAGTGTCGATGATGTTGGCCGGATTGGCGGTTCTGGCGGGCTGTGCGACGCCGTTGGAGCAATGTCTTTACGCCGCCGAGCGGGACCAGCGCGAGATCAGCCGCGAGCTTGATGAGCGCCGCGGCAATCTGCAGCGCGGTTTCCGCATCGAGCGGGTGCTGACGCCGGTGATGGAGAGCGGGTTTTGCGTCAACGCCGAGGGTGTTCTCGAGCCCTGTATGCGCTGGGAGCATGAGACGCGCGAGACCCATCACCGGATCAACCCCGAGTTGGAAGCCGAGCGTATCGCCCTCTTGGAGCGGCAGTTGGCCCGCGAGGACGGGCGCGTTGCGCAAGCCGCTGCCACCTGCCGCGCGACCTATCCGGCGGAGTGACGGGACCACCTGCGGCACAAAGCTGCGCGCGCCGGAAAAGCCCTGCGCAGAGGGTGCTAGGCAGGCGCGCTGCAATGCGCTAACACCGGATATCGAAACCCATAAGCCGGATGGCATGACCCCGCCCAACCCCGCCCCTTTGATCGCCTCCAGCCGCCTGCCCGTGCATGAGGCGACCTATCGCCGGTTGCGCGACATGATGCTGTTTGGCGAGTTGGCGCCGGGGCAGAAGGTGACACTGCAGGGGGTGACGCAGGCGCTGGGTGCGGGGATGACTCCGGTGCGCGAGGCGATCCGCCGGTTGACCGCCGAGGGCGCGCTGACCCTACATGAAAACCGCCGTATCTCGGTGCCGGTGCTGACCGCCGCGCAGGTGGACGAACTGGCCTTTGCGCGGCTGATGCTGGAACCTGATCTGGCCGAGCGGGCTTTGGCGCGACTGGATGCGGGTGCGATTGACCGGCTGGCGATGATCGACGCGGGCATCGACCGCGCCATCGCTGCCGGTGATGTGCAGGGCTATCTGGCCGGCAACCATCTGTTCCATTTCACCATCTATGAGGCCGCGCAGGCCGAGATCCTGCTGTCGGTGACGCATTCGCTCTGGCTGCGCTCTGGTCCGTCGCTGCGGGTGGTGGTGGAAGAGGGCGGCTCGGTGGGCCCTGATCTGCACAAGGGCGCGCTGGATGCGATGCGGCGCGGCGATGCGGTGGATCTGCGCGCGGCGATTGACGCGGATATCAGGCAGGGGCTGGACCGTGTGCGCGACAGTTTGCTGGCGCCTGTGCCGTAGATTTGGTGCGGCGGGCCGCTGGTAGAGCAGCCCGCCCTAGTCTCAGGCCGCACCCGCCTCGGGTTGCACCGCCATGCGGTTGAGCGCGAGGATCACAAGGATCATGGCGACACCGGCGATCTCATACCACAGGTTCGGCCAGAACACCGCGACCACGCCGGGCAGCAAGAGCGCGCGTTGCCACAGAGCCATCGGCGCAAACAGGAAGCCTTCGAGCAGCGCCGCAAAGCCGATCAGCGCGACAATGGCGATGAACCCGGCCCAGATCACCTCGGGCAGCGGGCCGCCGAGAATGATCGCGTCGTTATAGACCATGAACAGCGGGATCAGATACAGGCCCTTGGCGTATTTCCACGCTTGCACACTGGTCTCCATTGGTTTCGATCCGGCAATCGCCGCCCCCGCAAACCCCGCCAAAGCCACCGGCGGGGTGACGTTGCTGTCCTGCGAATACCAGAACACCACCAGATGCGCGACGAGGATCGGCAGGCCGAACTCATTGGTCAGGGCGGGGCCGACCAGAATGATCAGCACGATATATGACGCCGTCACCGGCAGCCCCATGCCCAGCACCAAAGACGCCAGCAGCACCAGCACCAGCGCCAAGAGCAGGTTGCCGTTCGAGAAGGCCAGCATCATTGCGCTGAACTTCAGCCCCAAGCCGGTGAGGCCGACGACGCCGACAATGATCCCGGCCACCGCACAGGCCACGGTCACCGCCACCGCATTGCGCGCGCCCAGTTCCAACGCCTGCAGGGTTTTGATCAGCCCCGAGACGCATAGGGTTTTCAGCGCGTCCAGCGAGGGGCCGGAGGTGGCCCAGATCCACAACGCCCGCGCAACCGCAGCACCGGCAATCGAGAGCACCGCATAGAACCCCACCCGCATTGGCGAGAAACCGGCGACCAGCAGGAACACCAGCGCAAAGAGCGGCAGCAGGTAATGCCAACCCTCGGCCAGCACCTTGCGGGTGCGCGGCAGATCAGCGGCGTCCATGCCGGTCATGCCCTGTTTCACCGCCGCGATGTGGACCAGTAGGTAGACCGCGCCGAAATACAGCACCGCCGGAAAGATCGAGATCAGCACGATATCGATATAGGGCATCTGGGTGAATTCGGACATCAGGAAGGCGCCCGCGCCCATCAAGGGCGGCATGATCTGCCCGCCGGTCGAAGCCGCGGCCTCGATCCCGCCCGCCTGTGCGGGGCGGTAGCCGAGTTTCTTCATCAGGGGGATGGTAAAGGCGCCGGTGGTGACGACGTTGGCGATGGCCGAGCCCGAGATACTGCCCATCCCCGCCGAGGCGATCACCGCTGCTTTCGCCGGTCCACCGCGCTGGCGGCCGGTGGTGGCATAAGCCAAATCGATAAAGAACTTGCCCGCGCCGGTCACTTCCAGCACCGCGCCGAACAGCACGAAGACAAAGATAAACGTGGCGGCGACGCCCAGAGGGATGCCGAAAATCCCCTCGGCGCCCAGCGTCAACTGGCTGGCCACACGGTCGAGGGAATAGCCGCGGTGGTTCATGATGCCGGGCATGAAATCCGCCAGAAACGGTAGTTCGCCGCGACGGCCAGAGAAGGCATAGGCGATGAACAGCCCCGCGATGATGGTCATCGACAGGCCGACGGCGCGGCGCGCGGCCTCAAGCACCAACAGCGTGGTGATGATCCCCACCGCGATGTCGATATCGCGCGGAAAGATCGAATTGGCGATCACGTCGATATTGCTCGGCACCCAGTAGAACACCAGCATGCCGCCGATGATCAGCGGCGCGTCGATCAACCAGCCGATCACCCCGCGCGGTTTGCTCTGGCCGGTGACCGGATAGATCAGGAAGCATAGCACCAGAATAAACCCGAGGTGACGCGGGCGCAGGTCAAACAGTGCGGGCGAGAAGCCGGGGATCTGCAGCCCGCCGGCGACGCCCATTTGATAGGCGGATAACAGAATGCCGACGACGCTGATCGCCATCATGATCAGCCAGTGTTGCGGGGCTTTGGGCGCGTCTTCTGGGGTCATGGGGCGATATCCGGTTGCAGCGCGATGCGAACACGAGCGCGTTCGGCAAGCTGGGTCAATGAAATTTCAATGGCCTCGGTGCGCAGGCGGTGGTTCACCGCCGGACCTCCGGGCCGCAAGATATAGGCGTTGCCGGGCACGGGCTCATCAAGATCTTCGATCCAATAGCCGCCCATCCCGTCCGAGACCTGCCGCCCGCGGCCTGGAATATGGTCCAGACCGGCGGCGAAATCCGGCAGATGCGAGCGCACCAGCACCATCACACCGTCGCGGTTTTCATAGCAATCCTCGACTTCGAAACCCTGCACGGAATGATTCCACAGGATGCACCATCCGGCGCCCTGCGCCACCTCGGTGCTGGCCAGAGCCGCGCCGTTGCTGGCGTCGCTGATCGTCAACTGGCCGGCAAAGCCAGTGCTGGCAGATGCCAAATTCAGACTAAAAAACAGCCAGAGGGCGGCGCACCGCCCCCTGAAAAATCTGTGGTCACCCATGCCGCGTTACGGGCGCAGGCGATCGGGCACAGTGGCGCCGACTTCTTCAAAGTAGCGGATCGCGCCGGGGTGCAGCGGGATCGGCGTGGCCGAGAGGGTGAACTCGACGGTGGTCTGGTTCGCCGCCGGATGCACCGCCTGAAGATCGGCGATATTGGTGAACATCGCGTTGGCGATCTCATAGGCCAGATCGTCGGACATCTCGGAGGAGACGGCCAGAACGTTGGGCACGCCCAGAACCGTGGTATCGGCGTCGACCCCGTCATAGGTGCCACCGGCCAGCGAGGTGCGGGCAAAGATCGGGTTCGCGGCCATCGCGGCTTCGATCTCGGCGTCGCTGAGCTGGATCAGGCGGATCGACTGGGTGGTGGCGAGGTTGAGGATCGAGGAGGTCGGCGCGCCGACGCTCCAGAAACCGACGTCGATATCGCCATTGGCCAGCGCGTCCGCGGTTTCGTTGAAGTTCAGCCGCTGCTCGTCGATATCGTCATAGCTGATGCCATTGGCTTCGAGGATCGCATTGGCGTTGATCTCGGTGCCCGAGCCCGGTGCGCCGACCGACACGCGGTGGCCCGCCAGATCAGCCAGCGAGGTGATGCCGCTGTCTTCCAGCGTCACGATCTGGATCATATTGGCATACATCGACGCCAGACCGCGGATCATTTCCAGCTGCTGGCCCTCGAAACGGCCGGTGCCGGTCTGTGCCTGCTGCACGGTGTCGGCCAGGCCCAGCGCCAGATCGGCGTCGCCAGTGGCGATCAGGCCCATGTTCTCAACCGAAGCGCCGGTGACTTCGGCGGTCGCCGAATAGCCCTCGACATGGTTGTTGATGATCTCGGCCAATCCGCCGCCCATCGGGTAGTAGACGCCGCCGGTGCCGCCGGTGGCGATCGATAGCTGTGACTGTGCCAGAACCGGCGCGGCGGTCAGGGCCAGCGCGGCGGCCAAAAGGGGTGTATGTTTCATCGCAAAAAGCCTCCCAGTTTTTGTCTCTGCGCGCCAGTTAGACCACTGAATTTGCCCTGCGGCAAGTGACTCCGCAACGGCAGCACCGGCTGGAATTCCCTTTGACGCGGATTCGGATCGGCGTAACCTGTGATGCAGGCACATGTGGCAATTTGCCGGAGGCTGTGATGTCGGACTATGTTCTGCCCTTCGCCCGTATCGACCATAGCGCGCTGGCCGAGGTCGGCGGCAAGGGCGCCAATCTGGGCGAAATGGCGCGCGCCGGTTTTCCGGTGCCGGACGGGTTTTGCGTCACCACGCGGGCCTACCGCGCCTATGTCGCACCGGTGGAGGCGCAGGTTTATGCGATGCTGGAAGGGCTTGATCCGGCCGATCTGTCAGCGCTGCGCAGGGCGGGGCAACAGGTGCGCGATCTGTTGGCGCAGCAGCCCCTGCCCGAGGAGGTGGTGCAGGCGCTGACCGAGGCGTGGCAGGACTGGCCACCGGATCAGGCCTTTGCCGTGCGCTCTTCGGCCACCGCCGAGGATCTGCCGACCGCCTCATTCGCCGGGCAGCAGGACACCTATCTCAATGTTATCGGGTTGCAGGCGCTGACCGAACAAACCCGCCAGTGTTTCATCTCGCTGTTCACCGACCGCGCGGTTCTCTACCGCATGCAAAACGGTTTTGCCCATGCGCAGGTGGCGCTCTCTGTGGTGGTGCAACAGATGGTGCTGCCGGAACTCTCGGGTATTCTGTTCACCGCCGATCCGATCAGCGAGAACCGGCATGTCACCTCGATTGACGCGAGTTTCGGGCTTGGCGAAGCACTGGTCTCGGGGCTGGTGAGCGCCGATCTTTACAAGGTCGACAAGCGCAGCGGCGCGATTGTCAGCCGCGAGATAGCGCGCAAGAAACTGGCGATACTGCCGCTGGCAGAGGGCGGGACCGAACAAGTTGATCTGCCCGAGGCGCAACAGACAGCTGCCGCGTTGAGTGACACGCAGATCACCGCGCTCTCGGCGCTCGGCGCGCAGATCGAGGGGCACTACGGCCAGCCGCAGGATATCGAATGGGCGATTGCGGGGGGCGAGATTTTCATCACCCAGTCGCGCCCGATCACCTCGCTCTATCCAATGCCGCAGATTGCGCTCGATGATGACAGTCTGCATGTGTTTCTGAGCCTCTCGCATCTGCAGGTGATGACCGATGCGATGCCACCGATGGCGATTTCGCTCTGGCGGTATTTCCCGTCGATCGGGTTGAATGCGCAGGGCGAGAGCCGCTATGCGCAGGATATCGGCGGGCGGGTCTATGCCGATCTTAGCCCGATTCTGCGGCATCCTTTGGGGCGGCGGATCCTGACCACCTTTATGGGCGTCGCCGATCAACTGGCGCAGGCGGCGCTGAAAGAGCAGGTGCAGCGGCCCGAGTTTCTGGCGCAGGGCGAGCGCTATAATCCGCTGCGGCTGGTGTTTCTGCTCCGGCATTACGCGCGGCGGATTCCGTGGTTCATTTTCTTTGGCAAAACCGCGGGCGAAGTGGCCAAGGTCGACGGGTTGATGCGCGACTATGTTGATCAGGTGGCCTTGGATCTGCGCGCGCCCGACCTCGATCCGGCGCAGCGGTTCGAGCGCGCCTTGGCGGCGCTGCGCGGGTTGCCGCCGGCCTTTGGCGCTTGGGCGCCGCAGATGGTTGCGGGGATCCTGTCGCAACGCTGGCTGCACCGGCTTGCGGGGGCGCAGAATGCCGATCTGGTCGCCGATATCGAGCGCGGCGTGGTCGGCAATGTGGTGACCGATATGAACCTTGCCATCGGCGATCTGGCCGATGCCGCGCGCGGTTCTGAGGAGGTGTTCGCGCATCTGTCGCGGGTGCCCGAGGGCGTGTCTCTCGACGGGGTGGCGCAGGTCGCGGGCGGGCCGGAGTTTTTGGCCAAATGGCAGGCGTTCTTGCAGAGATATGGTGCGCGTGGCCCCTCCGAGATCGACATCAGCCGCCCGCGTTGGCATGAGGACAGCGGCTCGCTGTTGCAGATGGTGCTGGGCATGACGCAGCACAGCGAGGCGGGGGCGCACCGCAGGCATTATGACGCGCTGACCGAGGCCGGACTTCGCGCCGCACAGGCACTGCCCGCGCGGGTGCCGTGGTATAAACGGGCACTGGTGCGGCGGCTGACCGGTAATTCGCGCGATCTGATGCCCCTGCGCGAGCATCATAAATTCATGATGATCATGGTGCTGGATGAGGTCAAAACCGTCCTTCTGGAGATCGCCGCCGATCTGAGCCAGCGCGGGGTTCTGGCGCAGCCCGAGGATATCTGGTTCCTGCAGGCCGGTGATCTGCGCGATGCACTTGCGGGGCCGACCGCCGATCTGCGCGCATTGGTTTCGCAGCGCCGCGCGGATTTCGCGCATTACGCCCGCAAAGCCCCGCCACGGGTGATCACCAGCGAAGGCGAGCATCCACGCCCCAATCTGGTGGTTGAGGGCGCGCCCGACGGTGCTATGATCGG
Source organism: Pararhodobacter oceanensis (assembly GCF_003076755.1). GTDB lineage: Bacteria > Pseudomonadota > Alphaproteobacteria > Rhodobacterales > Rhodobacteraceae > Pararhodobacter > Pararhodobacter oceanensis. The sequence continues at coordinate 25,912 of NZ_QDKM01000008.1, read as the reverse complement.
CAGCGCGGTGTCATCAGGCATCTATGAGGGGATCGCCCGCGTGGTGCGCGATCCGGGCCGCGAAACGCTTGCGCCGGGCGAGATATTGGTGGCGCCCTTCACCGATCCGGGCTGGACGCCGCTGTTTGTCAACGCCAGCGCGCTGGTCACCGAGGTCGGTGGGCTGATGACCCATGGCTCGGTGGTGGCGCGCGAATACGGGATTCCGGCAGTGGTCGGCGTGCCCGAGGCCACCGCATTGATCAAAACCGGCGACCGGCTGCGGATCAACGGCGATGCCGGATATGTGGAGATTTTGCCATAGGGCGCCGGACCTTGGGCGCTTTGCGCTGGCCCGGTCAGTTCACCGAATGCTCGACGCCGCGGAACAGGCGCACCGCTTGCAGGAACAGCGGCACCGGTGATTCCGTGGCCAGCACCACATCATCGGGCTGGATATGAAACCGCCGCGCGGCAAAGAGGCCGTTGGCGCTGGTCAGATCAAAGGTGAACACAACCTGCGCTTTGCGCGGCGCGGGGCCGGTCTCACGCACCAGCGATTCGGGATAATCGCGCAGGATCAACACCCCCTGCAGATCAGCGCGCGAATCGTTCAGCCCGCCCATCGACGAGAGCGCATCCAGCGCGGTGATCTCTTCGCGCTCGAAAAACACCACTTGTTCGCGGCCCGTGGCGCCCAGCGCGATATAGCTGCGGCGGTCTTCCTCGACCAAGATCCGGTCGCCGCCACGCAGCTGGATGTCATGCGCGGGATCGGAGAACAGTTTGCGGGCAGGGATCGCATAGGCCTGACCGGCGCGGTTCAGCCGCACCAAAGGATTGCGCAGCGCGGTGCTGATACCGCCGGATTCGGCCAGCACGCTGAGGATCGTCGGGCTGATCTCGGGCAGTTCAACGCGGCCGGGGCGGGCGACGCCGGTGACCACATCGATGGTATTGCGCGCGCCCGGCACAACGCTGAGCTGGACCTGCCCGTCGGGCACAATCGGCGCCATCAGGCTCTGGATCTCGCGACGCGCCTGTTCGGCGGTCAGGCCGGAGATGCGCAGCTCGCCGACATAGGGAATAAACACCTTTCCCGAGGCAGAAACGGGAATGCGCGACATATCCACCGAGCGCTGGGCTTCGGTGGTCAGTAGCGAATCAGGTTGGCTGTCCCAAACCGAGAGCGACACCAGATCACCGGCGCGGATGATCCGTGCGCTGGGCGCGGCGCCGGTGGTGATCCAGCGCTGGCGCGGCTCGGCGTTGGCGGCGGGCCAGAGCGCGATCTCGGAGAGCGTATCGCGAGTGACCTCAACCACCTGCACCTCGGAATCCGGCGCATCGGTGCCGCGCAAGACTTCGCTTTGCAGGGCGGCCCCGCGTGGCATCGTGCAACCGGCGATCACCAGCGGCAAAAGCAGCGCCATCAGCATCGCGCGCAGGCCGGCACGCATCTCGGGGAGCTGCGGCAATCGCGGAGCTGTCAGCCCGGTGGCCGTCACAAAAGCGTGGCGCATTTGGATCAATTTTGCGCCTCCTTCTTATGCGGTTCAGGCTCGGGTCGCGTTTCATCAGCGGCGGAGACTATAGCGCTTCATGGACACCGGCAAGCCTCCCGCATAGGTTTAGTTTGCAGCCTAGGGGGCAGCAGTTAACAACCGGCAAACAGCGCTGCGGACAGGAAAAATGCGCCCATGGCGAGGGGGCTATGCAAGGCGCCTGCTGCCCTCTAGCCTGCCAAGGAACAGCGAGGGATGATGGGACAGCGATACGCCGCAGATGTGATTGTCGTCGGGGCCGGACTGGCGGGGCTGGTCGCGGCCAATGAGGCCTGCGCAAGGGGCCTCAAGGTGCTGATGCTGGATCAAGAGGGCGCGCAGAGCCTTGGCGGGCAGGCGTGCTGGTCGCTGGGCGGTTTGTTCATGGTCGACACGCCCGAGCAACGCCGGATGAAAATCCGCGACAGCCAAGCGCTGGCACTGGGTGACTGGCTCGGCTCGGCGCAATTTGACGGGCCGCAGGACAAATGGCCGGCGCGGGTGGCTGAAGCCTATGTCGATTTCGCCTCGGGCGAGATGCGGGCGTGGCTGGCGGGGCTGGGCATGCGCTGGTTTCCGGTGGTCGGCTGGGCCGAGCGTGGTGGCGAGATGGCGCATCGGCACGGCAATTCGGTGCCACGGTTTCATATCACTTGGGGCACCGGCCCCGGCGTCTTGGCGCCCTTTTTGCGGCTGGCGCGGCAGCATGAGGCCAATGGCTTGCTGCAATTCGCCTTCCGCCACCGTGCCACCACGCTTTCCGTTGAGGGCGGGCGAGTGGCCGGCGTGACGGGCGAGGTATTGGAGCCGACAAAGGTGGCGCGCGGTGAAGCCTCGAGCCGCGTGGTGACGGGCGACTTCAGCGCCACGGCATCGGCGGTGATTGTCACCTCGGGCGGGATCGGCGGCGATCTGGAGAAGGTGCGCCGTGCCTGGCCGAAGGAACGTCTCGGCCCGCCGCCTGCGCGGATGATCTCGGGCGTCCCGGCGCATGTCGACGGCGATATGATTGATGTCGCCTGCGCGGCGGGCGCAGCAACGATCAACACCGACCGCATGTGGCATTACACCGAAGGCATCCGCAACTGGGCGCCGATCTGGCCCGCACATGGTATTCGCATCCTGCCCGGACCCTCGTCACTGTGGTTCGACGCTTTGGGCAACCGGCTGGAGGCGCCCTATCTGCCCGGTTTTGACACGCTGGGCACGCTCAAACGCATTCTGGCGACAGGGTATGACTATTCGTGGTTTATCCTGACGCAGGCGATCATCAAAAAGGAATTCGCTCTCTCGGGCAGCGAGCAGAATCCCGATTTGACCTCGGGCAGTTGGCGCGAAGTGCTCAAGGCGCGGCTCGGTGCGGGCGGCAAGGCGGCGGCGCCGGTTGAAGCGTTCAAGGAGCATGGCGCGGATTTCGTCGTGGCAGAGACCTTGGAGGAGCTGGTCGCGGGGATGAATGCGCTGGGCGAGATGCCCTTGGATCTTGAGCGGCTGCGCCTTCAGATCGAGGCGCGCGACCGGCAGCTCGACAACCCGTTTGCCAAGGATGCGCAGATCGCCGCCATTCGCGGGGCGCGGCAGTATCGCGGCGACCGGCTGATCCGCACCGCCAAACCGCACCGCATACTTGACCCGAAGGCCGGACCGCTAGTCGCCGTGCGCCTGTCGATCCTGACCCGCAAAACGCTGGGCGGGCTGCATACCGATCTGGGTGGCGCGGTGCTTGATGCCGAGGGCTATCCGATCGAGGGGTTGTTCGCGGCGGGCGAATGTGCCGGATTTGGTGGCGGCGGTTATCACGGGTATAATGCGCTGGAAGGCACGTTTTTGGGTGGCTGCATCTTCTCGGGGCGCAATGCCGGACGGGCGGCGGCGGGATAAGGGAAGAATGGGGCATTCTGCCCCCTCTTGCGCGCGGCGCAATTCACCCCCTGAGGATATTTACCGACAGATGAGGAGCACGGATATGCCAGACGGACCGATCAAAGCCTGCGTGTTTGACGCTTACGGCACCCTGTTTGATGTGGGCGCGGCGGCACGGATTGCCGCAGGCGAACCGGGGGCGGAAGGCTGGGCGGCGCTCTGGCCGCAACTGGCGGCGGATTGGCGCAAGAAGCAGTTGGAATACACATGGCTGCGGGCGGTGACCGGCGCGCATGTGGATTTCTGGCAGGTGACGCAGGACGGGCTCGATTGGGCGCTGGAGGCGGCGGGGCTGGAGGATGCGGCCCTACGCGCGCGGCTCTTGGCGCTTTACTGGGAGTTGCCCGCGTTTCCCGAGGTGCCGCAGATGCTGGGCGCGCTGCAGGCGCAGGGGCAGCGGCTGGCAATCCTGTCGAATGGCTCGCCGGGCATGTTGGAAGGGGCGGTGGGGTCGGCAGCTCTGCAAGGAGTGTTCGAAGCACTGTTGTCGGTTGAGGATGTCGGCGTGTTCAAGCCGCACGCGTCGGTTTACGGGCTGGTCGGGCAGCAAATGGGTCTGGCGCCGCGCGAGGTGCTCTTCGTTTCGTCAAACGGCTGGGATGTGTGCTCGGCGGCGGCCTATGGGTTCGCCACCGCCTGGGTGAACCGCGACACCGCGCCGGTTGACCGGCTACACGGCAGACCGGCGCAGATCCTGTCCGATCTCACGGGGCTGCCGGCGCTGCTGGCGGGGCTATCGGACGGCAGTGCTTAACCTGTAAAATTTGCGCTGGATGCATCGCACTTTCGCGCCTAGAGTGCCGGAATGAGCGATATTCTCGACAGCCGGTATTCATGGACGCGACTGGCGCTGACGCTGGGCATTGCCACCGTTGGCAACGCCGGCATGTGGTCGATCATTGTGATCATGCCCGAGGTGCAAAGCGAGTTCGGCGTTGGCCGCGGCGATGCCTCCTTGCCCTATACGGTGACGATGATCTGCTTTGCGCTGGGCAATCTGGTGATCGGCAGTGCGGTGGACCGTTTCGGCGTGGCGCGGGCGCTGGCGGCGGCGGCGCTGCTGTCCTCGCTGGGCTATGTGCTGGCGTCGCTGAGCGGCTCGATCCTGATGCTGTCACTGGCGCAGGGGATCGTCGGGCTGGGCACGGCGGCGTTCTTTGGGCCGCTGATGGCCGATATCTCGCTCTGGTTCCGGCGCAAACGCGGCATCGCGGTGGCGGTGGCGGCCAGCGGGAACTATCTGGCGGGCGCCATCTGGCCGTTTTTGCTGGCCGGAGTGCTGGCCGATCAGGGCTGGCGCGCAGTCTATCTGACGCTCGCGGTGCTGGTCAGCGCGTTGGTGGTGCCCGCGACGGTGCTGTTGCGTCGCCGCCTGCCCGCCAGCAGCCTGACCGCCGCGGCGCAATCGACATTTTCGGCGCCGCGCGTGCTGCCCTTCTCGCCGCGCGCGCTGATGTGGATACTCGCCGCGGCGGGAGTCGCCTGCTGCGTGGCGATGTCGATGCCGCAGGTGCATATCGTCGCGTTTTGTGTCGACCTTGGCTATGGGCCAGCGGTCGGTGCCGAGATGCTCTCGGTGATGCTGCTGGGCGGCGTCGCCTCACGGCTGATCTCGGGGATGATCGCCGACAAGTTGGGCGGTATTCCGACGCTGTTGTTGGGATCGGTCGGGCAGATGATCGCACTGGCGCTGTATTTGCCATCAGAGGGGGCGGCGACGCTCTATCTGGTCAGCCTGATCTTCGGCCTGACCCAAGGCGGGATCGTGCCCGCCTATACGATCATTGTGCGCGAGTATATGCCCGCCAAAGAGGCCGGTGCGCGGGTCGGTTTCGTGCTGATGGCGACGATCCTTGGCATGGCGCTGGGCGGTTGGTTGAGCGGGGTGATCTATGACATGACCGGCTCGTATCAACTGGCGCTGGTCAATGGCATCATCTGGAATGGGGGTAATATCGCGATCATGCTGGTGTTGCTGCTGGCCGGACGCCCCAAGCGCGGGCGCGGCGCGGCGGCGCAGGCTTGAGCCGCAGCCCGCGTTAGCGGGCAAGAACGGGGGACGGATTGGAGCAGGTTTCGGATCACAGCGGGACCCGGATGGGCTTGGCGACCATTGGTGTGGTCTTTGCCTCGGCCTGTTTTGGCTTTGTACCGGTGTTTGCGCGCACCCTGACCGACGCGGGAATGGCGCCGCATGCGGTGGCCTTCTACCGGTACGTGCTGGCGGTCTCGGTGATGTTGCCCTTGGTCTGGCGCTGGCGAGCGCAGTGGCGCGTGCTGATCTGGGGCGCAGGTGCGGGCGCGATGATGGGCGTCGGCTGGGTCAGCTTTGTGCGCGCCGTCGAGGTGGTGCCGGTGTCGACCGCAGGCGTGATCTATATGACCTATCCGGTGTTTACCCTGCTGTTCTCATGGCTGCTGTTTCGCGAGGTGCCCAAACCCCGCAGCATCCTTGCGGCGCTGGTCATTGTCGGCGCGGCGGCGCTGGTCACCACCCCGAGCGCGGTGGACCCCGAGCATATTCCGGCGCTGCTGATGTCGCTGGGCGCGCCCGCAGGTTTTGGCGTCGGGATTGCGGTTCTGGTGCACCGGATGGTCCGCGTGCCGCCCTTTGTGCGTATCGGCACGGTGTCGAGCGGCTCGGTGCTGGGGTTATTGCCGCTGATCCTGACGACGGAACCCGCGGCGTTGTTTCCGGCGGATGGCGCGGGCTGGTTGATGGTGCTGGGCATCGGCTTTGTCTCGGCGCTGATCCCGCAGCTGATCTATACGATCAGCTCGCCGATTGTCGGCACCGCGCGCACGGCGATGGCCGGCAGTATCGAACTGCCGGTGATGTTCGCCATCGGCTGGTTCTTTTACGGCGAGGCCCTGCAACCGGTGCATGCGCTGGCGCTGGCCTTGGTGGTCGGGGCGATCCTGATCACGCCGACGCGGCGGGCGCGCAGCGTGGCGGCAACCCTGCGCAAGTGATGCGGCGCTGCCCTATCGTTGGTGCATGACCTCGACGCCCAGAATGGTGGGCAGATGGCGGGCGATCTCGGTCCATGTGTCGCCCTCATCCCTTGAGGCAAAGAGCGAGCCGGTGTTGGTGCCAAAATACACCCCCGCCTGCGCCGCCTGATCGGTGGCCATCGCCTGCCGCAAGACGGTGAAAAAGCAGTTCTCACCGGGCAGGCCTTGGCGCAGATCCTGCCATGTCTGCCCGCCATCGCGCGAGCGCCAGACCGCGGCGCTGGCATCGGGGGGAAAGCGGCCCTGCATATCCCCGTTCAGGGGCAGCACCCAAAGTGTCTGCGGATCATGCGGATGCACGGCAATCGGAAAGCCGAACTTCGAGGGCAGCCCCTGCGCGATGTCATCCCAAGAGCGCCCGCCATCCTTGGACCGAAACACGCCCTCGTGGTTCTGCTGATACAATAGATCGCCCGCCGCCTGATCCGCGCGCACGATATTATGCACGCAATGGCCGACTTCATGGCCGCATTCGCCAAGGGTCGGGGCGTCCTGCGCCTGCGCGGCGCTGGCAGCGTTCGAGCGGCGGTTGCGGCGGTCCCATGTGGCGCCGCCGTCCTCGGTGGCAAAGACCCCCGCCGCCGATATCCCGACCCAGAGTTTTTGCGGATCATCGGGCACGCCGACAATCGAATGCAGCACCAGCCCCGCCCCGCCGGGTTGCCAGCCATCCGCCGAAGGATGGTCGCTGAGCCCCTGCACCTTGGCCCAAGTCTGGCCGCGATCCGTGCTGGCCAGTAGCGCCGCCGGTTTGGTGCCGAGATAGAGCGTGTCATGCTCGAACCCGAGGCTCCAGACGCCGGTGATCTGCCCCTTATAGGGCGCATCCGGCGATGGCCCATGGCCCAGCATCTTGGCGAATTCCGCGTCTTGGGCGAGGAATGCGTCGATCTCGCCATTGGCCAGCAGCGACAGCTCCCATGTCGCGCCCCCATCGGTCGAGCGCCAGACCCCCGAGCCGTTCCATTCTCCGCCCGCGGCGGCCCAGATATCGCCGGTGGCAGGGTCGCCGATGACATGGTTGCAGGGCCAGCCCTCACAAAGCGGACCGCTGAGCGCCCAATCGCGCCGCGCCGCGTCCGAGCGCAGGATAAACACGCCCTTGGTGGTTCCAATCAGCACTGAAATCCGCTCTGACATCGGCCCGCCCTCTGTGATGGAGAGACAAACTTACCATGAAAACCTGTCTGCAGGATGTATTTTCTTGCAGCCTGTCATCGCCGGAGGGATGTCGCGCGGGGATAAATCTTGACAGGTGGTGAGGAGGCTTCAATATGAACACTGAATCATAAGTCAGGAAGACCCATGGCCGACGTCCCGCCCAACCGGCGCTCGCCCCCGCATCCGCGCACCCGACGCGGCAAGGATACCCGCGCAGGCCTATTGCGCGCCGCCGAAGCGGTGATCGGCGAGATCGGCTATGCGGCCTCGTCGATCGCCGATATCACCCGCAAGGCCGGCATCGCGCAGGGCACCTTTTATATCTATTTCCAAAGCAAAGACGAGGTGTTTCGCGAATTGGTCGTCGAAATGGGCCGGTTGACCCGTGGGTTCCTGACCGAAGCCGTTGCCGATGCGCCCGACCGTCTGACCGCCGAGCGGCGCGGTTTGCGCGCGTTTCTCGCCTTCGTGGCCGAGCGCCCGACGCTTTACAACATCGTCACCGAGGCGCGGTTTGTCGCCCCCGATGCCTACCGCGACTATTACACGGTCTTCGCGCGGGGCTATGCGCAGAACCTCTCGGCCGCCGCCAAAGAAGGCGAAATCCGCAGTGGCAGCGCCGAGGTGCGGGCCTGGGCGCTGATGGGCATGGCGATCACGCTGGGCGAGCGTTTTGCGATCTGGGAAACGGGGATTGACCTCGATATGGTTGTCGATGAAGTCTTCGATATGCTTGAACGTGGATTGAGACCATGAACACCGCGATCCTTGGCTGCGAGGCCTGACCATGGGCTTGGTTCCCGATCTTGCGGCGCAGCGAGCCCAGCTGAGCCCCGACGCGCTGGCCTTTACCGACTATGAGAGCGGCGAGACATGGGATTTTGCGCGGGTCAACGCCGAGGCCAGCCGGATCGCCGCCACCCTGTTGCAACATGTGGATGCGGGCGCGCGGGTGGCGATCCTGTGCCAGAACCGGCCCGAGTTCTTCGTCATTCTTTTCGCCTGTCAAAAGGCTGGTTTGATCCTTGCACCGCTGAATTGGCGCCAGCCCGCCGCCGAGTTGCAACCCGTGGTCGCCAGCATCAATTGTTCGCTGGTTCTGCATGACGATAGCTTCAGCGCCGAGGCCGCTGCGCTGGGCCTGCCCAGTCTTAGCCTCAATGACCTGAGCGCGCAGGCCGCGTCGGCGGTGCCGCTGCCGATCCGCGCAATTGACGCCGAGGCGGTCTGGTATGTGCTGTTTACCTCGGGCACCACCGGCACGCCCAAAGCGGTGATCCAGACCGCGCGGATGGTGACGGCCAATGCGATGAATATCGCGCAAAACATGGGGCTTCTGGCGCAGGACCGGACGGTGAATTTCCTGCCCTTGTTCCACACCGCGGGGATCAATCTGTTCACCATGCCGCTGTTTCTATGGGGCGGCGCGTCACTGGTGCTGCGCAGTTTTGATGCCGAGACCCTGCTGGCGCTGATCAAGGACCGTGCGATCACCCAGTTTTTCGGCGTGCCGGCGATCTATCAGGAACTGGCGAAATTGCCGCTGGAGGGGGCGCATCTGGATGAGTTGCGCGGCTGGGCCTGCGGGGGCGCGGCGCTGCCCGAGGCGCTGATCGCGCATTTTGCTGCCAAGGGCGCGGTGATCTGCAACGGCTTCGGGATGACCGAGACCGGCCCCACTGGTTTCCTGATCGACGCGGCCGCGGCGCTGACCAGGATCGGCTCGGTCGGCAAGCCGCAGATGATGACCGAAGCGCGCCTGCAAGGCGTAGAGGATGGCATGTCCGGCACCGGCGAATTACTGCTGCGCGGGCCGACGGTCACGCCCGGCTATCTGGACAACCCGCTGGCGACTGAGGCGGCCTTTACCGAGGACGGATGGCTGCGCTCGGGCGATGTCGCGACGCGCGATGAGGATGGATATTACCGCATCGTCGACCGGATCAAGGATATGTATATTTCGGGCGGCGAGAATGTGTTTCCCGCCGAGGTCGAGCGCGTGTTGATCACCCATCCGCAGATCGCCGAGGCCGCCGTGATCGGCGTGCCTGACGCGAAATGGGGCGAATCCGGCATCGGGTTCTTGGTCCCGAAAAGCGGTGAGGCGCTGGACCAAGCCGCGCTTTGCGACTGGCTGCGCGCCCGGATCGCCGCCTATAAAATCCCGCGCGAGTTTCGCATTGTCGAGGCCTTCCCGCGCACCCCGGCTGGCAAGGTGCGCAAGCCCGAACTGCGCAAGCTCGTGCCATGACGCAGCGCGAGTGGTGCCCGACACAGGCGGAGTTCGACGCTTTCGCGCGGATTTCGGGCGATGACAATCCGATCCATGTCGACCCCGCCTTCAGCGCAACCTCGGCTTTCGGGCGCACGGTCAGCCACGGCATGCTGATCTACGCCAAACTCTGGGCGATGCTGTGCGAGGCCTATCCCGCGCGCGCGCATACTGGTCAGGAGATGATGTTTCCCAACCCCGCCTTTGCCGGTGAGCCGCTGATCCTGACGCTGGCCGAGGAGGATAGCGGCATCACTATGACCGCCGCCCGCCGCAGTGATGGCGCGGTCTGTTTCACCGGTCGCGCGGTCTTGGCGGAGGATGCGGCATGAAGATCGGAGATTTCGCCAGTTGCACGCGGATCTACTCCGCTGCCGATATCGCAAGTTTTGCTGCTTTGGCGTCGGGCGGGCGGCTGGAACAGGTGCCCGAGCCGCTGATCGGGGCGCTGTTTTCCTATCTTTTGGGCGTGGAACTACCCGGATATGGGACCAATTACCTCAAGCAAAGTCTGAATTTCCATCATCCCGCGCCCTTGGATACGCCGCTGACCGCGCGGGTCGAGATCACCCGCTTGCGGCCTGAGAAACATCTGGCCGATCTAGCCACCACGTGCCGCCTACCCGATGGCACGCTGATCTGCGAGGGGCGCGCTTTGGTGCGGGTGCTGGACGTCTCTAGCCCCGCATAAACGCGGTGATTGCCGCGGCGACTGCGTCGGGCGCCTCCAAGATCGGCGAATGGCCCGTTCCTGCGATAATCCGGCTTTGCCCCTGAGGCGCGGTCTGCGCCAGCCAAGCGCCGGTCTCGGGGGGATACACTCGGCTTTTGGCGCCGTGCAGCGCCAGCAAGGGCACCGGGAGACGGGCGATATCGGCGCGCAGGTCGGCTTGGGTCAGATCATGCCAGAAACAGGCCATCGCCTCGGCGTCATTGTCGCGAATACGGGCCTCGATCTCGGGCCTTAATGCCGGATCTGGGGCGGCAAACATCCCCTGCGCGATGGCCTGTGAGGCGGCGGGCCAATGGTGCTTGAACCGCTCGGCGGCCAGCGCGGGGCGGTCGCTGTCTTGCCCCAGCATCGCATAGGGCCAATCCGGCTGCGGCAGCGGGCAGGGCGACATATCAACCGATACCATCCGCGCCACGCCCGCGCCGCCCGTCGCCAGATAGCGCCAGCCGATCAGCGCGCCCAAGGACCAGCCGACCAGCGTGGCATCCCGCAGCCCTTCGTCGCGGATCAGATCGCCGAGCATCTGCACCCCGCCCGCCACGCTAGGCGCATAGCCACTGGTTTGCCCATGCGCGGGCAGGTCGGGCGCGAGGCTGCAGGCCTCCAGCCGCGCCGCCACCGGCTGCCAGATATCGCCGCTCATCGTCCAGCCGTGCAACAGGATCACCGGCGGACCATCGCCCCAGCGATGCAGGAAAACCGGCATAGTTAACGCGTGCCCCGCAGGCGTCCGACAATGCCGGTGGGGAAGAAATACACCGACAGGATGAACAGCACACCGAGCCACAGCAGCCAGCGGTCGGGGCTCAGGAGATCAGGGACCAGGGGCAGCGCCGAGGTCGCCTCGGACATGCCGCCCATCAGCGATTTCAGGTAGTTCTGCGCCAGCACAAAGATCGCCGTGCCGACCACCGCGCCATACATCGTTCCCATGCCGCCAATGACCACGATCAACAGGATATCCAGCATGATCTCCATGCCCAGCGTCGTGGAGGGGCCGACATAGCGCAGCCAGATCGCAAAGATCGACCCCGCCAGCGCCGCGATCACCGCCGAGAGGCAGGTTGCCATGGCGCGGTAATAGACCACGCGGTAACCGATGGCCTCGGCGCGAAAGGCGTTCTCGCGGATCGCCAGCAAGACGCGGCCGAAGGGCGAATTCACGATCCTGAGCATCAGCAGGAACAAGATCAGACAGCCGAAGAAAACCACATAGTAGTTGATCAGCTTGCCGGAAATCCGCTGCCCCAAGACACGCTCGTCAAGCGGGCGGAAGGCGGGGGTCAGCTCGCGCGGGATGCGGATATTCATCCCGTCCTCGCCGCCGGTGAAGCCCGAAAGCTGGCTGACCAGCACTGCAAAGGCCGAGGCCACCGCCAGCGTGATCATCGCAAAGAAGATCGCCCGCACCCTAAGCGACAGTAGCGCGGTCAGCAGCGCCAACAGGCCCGCCGCCACGGCTCCGGCGAGGATGCCGAGCGCCAGCGCGCTGTAGCTGGTGCCCATCCGGTCCATGGCAATCGCCACGCCGTAAGCGCCCATGCCAAAGAACATCGTATGTGCAAAGCTGACGATGCCGCCATAGCCGAGCAACAGGTCATAACTGGCGACCAGCACGATAAACACGCAGATCCGCGCGGCGGTCTCCAAGGACCGCGAACCGGGGAAGAGGAAGGGCGCGAAGGCCAGCGAAATCAGGATAATCAGCAAGACCACGGCGAGGATCCAGCTTTTGGGGCCGTCGCCCGACAGGATACGGTTCATCATTGTCCTGCCCTCACCCTTTGGCCTTGACGACGGGCACCATACCCATCGGCCGCCACATCAGGATCGCCACCATCAGCGCGATATTCGACACCAGCGCCAGTTTCGGCTCCAGAAAGGCGATGTAGTTCTGCATCAATCCAACGGTCAGCGCGCCGATGAAACAGCCTTCGACGCTGCCCAGTCCGCCGATGATCACCACCACGAAGACAAGGATCATGATCTCGTTGCCCATATGCGCGGTGATCACCTCTTGGTAGAGCGCCCACATCACCCCGCCGAGCCCCGCCAGCGCGGAACCGGCGATGAACACACCGACAAACACGCGGGTGATATTATAGCCCAGCGCCTGCACCATCTCGGGGTTGTCGACACCGGCGCGCACGATCAGCCCCAGTTTGGTGCGCCGCAGCACCGCGCGCATCGCCAGAAACAGCACCAGACCCACAGCCACAGCGAGCAGGCGGTACTTCTCCAGCGTGGCACCGGCGAAAGTAATCGCGCCTTTCAGGGTTTCAGGGCGCAGAATGACGATCTCTTGACCACCCCAAAGCACATAGATCATCTGCTCGGCGACGATCAGTCCGCCCATGGTGACGAGTATTTGCTTGAGGTGCGAGCCGTAGACCGGTCGCACAATCGCACGCTCGAACCCCCAGCCGATGGCGCCCGTCACCACCATCGCCGCCAACACCGCTGCCGAAATCGCCAGCAGGTTCAAGAACAACGACGGAGCGCCGGTCATCGAGGACAGCATCAACAGCACCGTGGTGCCGACAAAAGCGCCAAAGGAGATAAACGCGCCGTGGCCGAAGTTGATCACATCCATCAACCCGAAAACCAAGGTCATCCCCGAGGCGATGACGAAAATCATCATCCCCATCGCCAGCCCTGATACGGTCAGTGTCAGCCATGACGAGGTTTGCGGAATCGCGAAATAACCCGCGACGATCAGCACCGGCACCAAGAGCACCGGCAGCCACGGCTTGAGCCGCTCGGACAGCGGCAAATGGGTGATAGTCGGGGCGTGTTGGGGCGCGTTTTGCGGGGCCTGTTGGGGTGCGGGGCTCATGTCGTTTCCATTTTCAAACCCATCAGACGCTCCATTAAGGCAGCGTCCGAGGACAATTCGGCCATTGTGCCGGTCCAGATGATCTTGCCGTCATCCATCACCGCAGCGGTGTCGCCCAAGGCGCGGGCCAGTGAGAAATTCTGCTCGACCATCAGGATCGACGCGCCGCGCGCTTTCAGGTCTTTGAGCGCCCGCGCCAGCGTGGCGACAATCGCTGGCGCCAGCCCTTTGGAGGGCTCGTCGATCAAATAAAGCGCGCGGTCTTCGACCACGGCGCGGGCGATCGAGAGCATTTGTTTCTGCCCGCCCGAAAGATTGCCTGCGGTGCTGTGCAGAAAGGTTTTCAACGCCGGAAACGCGCCGAACACCCAATCCATCCGCTCAGGAGACGGGCGGCCCGCGAGGGCGGCGAGATGCAGGTTTTCCTCGACTGTGAGATCCGAGAAAATCCCCATATCCTCGGGCACAAAACCGATGCCTTTGCGGGCAATCTGCGAGGGGGTCAGCCCGTCAATCCGCGTGCCATCCAGCGTAATTTCACCGGCGCGCGGGGTCCAGAGCCCCATGATCGTGCGCATCGTCGAGGTCTTGCCCGCGCCGTTGCGGCCCAAGAGCATGGTGACCCCGCCGCGCGGCACCTCAAGGTCGATCCCGTGCAGGATGTGATATTGCGCGATGTCGGTTTTGACGCCCTTGAGCGTGAGGATCGGGTCAGACATCAGTGAGTTCCTTGCCCAGATAGGCCTCTTGCACGATATCCGAGGCCATCACTTCGGCGGGGGCGCCATCGGCCACCAAAGCGCCGTTGTGCAGCACCATAATGCGGTCGGCGAGCGAGCGGATCACATCCATCTTGTGCTCGACCAGCAGAACGGTGGCTTCGGGATCGGCTTTGATACCGGCGATCAGATCAAGGATCACCGGCGCCTCTTCGACCGACATGCCGGCGGTGGGTTCGTCAAACATAAACACCTTGGGTTTCAGTGCGATCAGGGCGGCAACCTCGAGCTTGCGCTGGTCGCCGTGGCTGAGCGCCGAGACGGTTTGATCGGCCAGATGCGTCAGCCGCACCTGTTCGAGCACCTGCGCCGCCTGCTCGGTCAGATCGCGGTGGCTTTGCGCCATGGTAAACAGGTTAAAACCGCGCCGTGCGCGGGCCTGCACCACCAGCCGCACGTTCTCGAGCACGGTCAGGCGCGGAAACAGATTGGTCAGCTGGAACGCGCGGCCAAGTCCGGCATGGGTGCGGGCCGAGACGGTGAAACGGGTGATATCTTGGCCTAGCAGCTCGACCCGTCCTGCGGTGGGGCTGAGCTGGCCCGAGATCAGGTTGAAATAGGTGGTTTTACCGGCGCCGTTGGGGCCGACAATGGCGGTCAATTCGCCGGGGCGGAAGGCGCAGCTGACCCGGTCGACCGCGACATGGCCGCCGAAACGGATGGTCAGATCCTTGGTGACCAAAGAGGGCTGTGACATGCGGGTTCCTGAGGGCTTGCGCAACGGCGGGCCGGTCGCGCGTTGTAGCGCGGCGGGAGCCTCCGGCGGGGATATTTTTGGACAGATGAGGGGGCAGGGCGCGCGGGTTGGGCCCGGCGCCCTGCCTTGGGTGGATCAGCCGTTGTTGCGGATCGGGATGGTCATTTCATCCGGAGTGATCTCGCGCACAAGGTCGGGGATCGCCCATTCGACGTCATCCTCGACACGGATGCGGAAGTGATACATCGACTGCATCGCCTGATGGTCCTCGGGGCGGAACCACATCTCGCCCTTCGGGGTCTCGAAATGCATGCCTTCCATCGCCGCGATCAGCTCTTCGGTGTCGGTTGAGCCGCCGGTGGCGCGCAGGGCTTCGACCACGGCAATACCAGCCGCCATGCCGCCTGCGGTGAAGAAGTCGGGCGGGGTGCCAAAGCGCTCCATATGCTGCTCAACCAGCCAGTCGTTAACCGGATTTTGCGGGATCTCATAATAGTAATAGGTCGCGCCCTCCATGCCGGGGTAGTCGCGGTAGCCGACCAGCGCGGGCAGGATGTTGCCACCGGTGGCCATCTGGATGCCGTAGCGGCTGGGATCCATTGCCTGAATGCGGCCCATCGGATTGCCACCACCGGCCCAGATTACGAACAGGCGGCGGTCGCCCTCGTGCTCTTGCAGCGCGTTAAAGATACGCTCGGCTGCGGCGGTGAAATCGGTGGTGTCGGTGGGCACATATTCTTCGTGCACCAATGTCGCGGGCGTGTCGGCCAGCGCCTCGCGGAAGGCGGCGATGCCGTCACGGCCAAAGGCATAATCCTGCGCCAGCGTGGCAACCACGACGCCCTCTTGACCCAGTGCCAGCGCGTTCGAGATCGCATCCTGGCTGGAGTTGCGGCCAGTGCGGAAGATGTAGCGGTTCCAGCCGCTGCCGGTGATCGAATCGGCCACCGCGGGTTCCACCAGCAGAATACGCTCGTATTCCTCGGCCACGGGCAACATCGCCAGCGCGACGCCCGAGCTGGTCGGTCCGACGGCAATCGCGGCGTCGTCATCACCGAAGGCTTCGGCAAGCAAGGCGCGCCCCAGATCGGGCCGCAACTGGCTGTCCTTTTCGATCACAACCAGTTGGTTTCCATCGATTTCCATCGTGCCATCGGTGGCATATTCCAGACCCATCATCAGGCCGGTCTGGCTTTGCGCCGCATAGGCTTCGAGCGCGCCGGTGCGGTCATAGATATGGGCGATGCGGATTTCGTCGGCCAGCGCGGGTGCGGTGGCCAGCGCCGCAAGGGCAGCGGTCAGATATAATCTCATGAGGTCCTCCCAGGCTCGTGCAAACATGAACACTGAGTCATGTTTCATGCGAAGCGTGCCTTCGAAAATTGCCTGTGTCAAGAAATTTGGCGGAAGGAGGCGGCGAAAGCCTGTGGGGATTGAGGGATCAGGGTTTGCGCGGACGCAGCGGTGCGCGGCTGCGGTCGTTGCTGGCGGCGGCGGCCTTTTGTGCCAGCGCGATGAAAAGCGCGCGCTCGGCCTCGGTGAGCCCGTCGAGGATCGAAGGTTGCAGCGCCGCAACCTCGGGCGTGATGCGATGCAGCAGCGCATTGCCCTCGGGCGTCAGCGAGACTTGCCGCGCGCGCCTGTCGCGAGCGTTGATGCTGCGCGCCACCAGCCCCTTGGTGCTGAGCCGGTCGATCACCCCGCCAATGGTCACCCGGTCATATGCGATCAACCCCGCCAGCGTTGCCTGATCAATGCCGGGGTTGACCTGCAGCGCAGAGAGTGCGGCGAATTGCACCGGAGTCAGGTCCAGTTGCAGTGCTGCCATCCGGTCTTGAAAGATCGAGGTGGAAATCTGGTTCAGCCGCCGGATCAGATAGCCGGGCATCTGGTGGAACTGGGTTTGGCTGTGGGTGTCGCTATCGGGCATGGCAATAGGATAGCCGGTGCGGGGGAATTGACAAGTATACTTATTATACGCATGCTGCCTATATACCCAAGGGGAGGCGACTCGTATGACGCAACTGGGAACGCTGGAGGATCTGCCACAAGATTACCGCGAGGCGATGACCGCTGCCGGTGTCGCGCCGCTCTGGCCGATGATGCGCAATGTCCTGCCGCATGGGCAGCCGAAGCCGATCACCCAGCCGGGTTATTGGGCCTATGACGCGCTGCGGCCGCTGTTGTTGCGCGCCGGTGAGTTGAGCCCGGTGGAGAAGGCCGAGCGGCGGGTGCTGGTGCTCTCGGATCCCGGGCGCGGGGCGGGGGCGATGCAGGCCACCGCGAGCCTCTATCTGGGGATGCAACTGCTGCTGCCCGGCGAGACCGCGCCTGCGCATAAGCATACACCTTCAGCGGTGCGCATCGTGGTCGAGGGCGCGGGCGGCTATACCGTGGTCGATGGTGAAAAGCTGCCGATGGAAGAGGGAGATCTGGTAATGACTCCCGGTGGCGATTGGCATGATCATGGCCATGATGGCGAGGCGCCGGTGGTCTGGCTCGATGTGCTGGACCTGCCGCTGTTTTATTATCTTGAGGGCTCTTATGCCATTGAAGGCCCCTTGCAGGCGGCGCGCAATCGCCCCGATGCGGCGCAGGTCGAGTATCAATCCGCCGGGCTGGTGCCCTCGCGCAGCCGCCAGCAAGCGCGGCGCTACCCGATGGTACGTTTCCCTTGGCAGCGAACCGAATCGGCTTTGCGGGCGCTGGCCGAATACGGCGGCGATGCGCTGGCCGAGGTGGATTACGTGAACCCCGAAACCGGTGAGGACGTGTTGCCGACGATGGGATTTACCGCGATGATGCTGGCCGCGGGGCAGGGCGAGAGCCCGCCGCAACGCTCAAGCTCGGCGGCGTTCCACGTGATCAAGGGGCGCGGTCGCAGCACGATTGATGGCAAGGTGATTGAATGGGGGCCGAAGGATACGTTTACCGCTGCGCCCTTCGCGACGATCGACCACCATGCCGATGACGAAAGCTTTTTGGTGCGCGCGCATGACCGCCCGCTGCAGATGAAACTAGGTTACTACGAGGAACGCACAAGATGACCGCAACCCTGTTCGACACCCCTGATTTCCCCAGCATTCCGGTGCAGGGCGAGGCGGCGGAATATCCCGTTGTGCGCATCTTCTGCGTCGGCCGGAACTATGCCGCCCATGCCATCGAAATGGGGATGGAGGTGGATCGCGACGCGCCGTTCTACTTCACCAAGACCCCGACCCATGCGCTGCCCTCGGGGGCCACTCTGCCCTATCCGCCGGGCACCGAGAGTTTTCACTATGAAATGGAACTGGCGCTGGTCATTGGCCGCGAGGTGTTTCGCGCCGACCGCGACGCGGCGGCGGCGGCGATCTATGCTTATGGCTGCGCCTTGGATATGACGCGCCGCGATTTGCAGCAGGCGGCGCGGGTCAAGCAGCGGCCATGGGATACTGGCAAGGATGTCGAGGGTTCGGCGGTTTTCGCACCGTTGACCAAGGCTGAGACCTTCGGCGAGGTTGGTCCGCAGGCGATCACTCTGGCGGTGAACGGCAAGACCAAGCAGAACGCGACATTGGCGGATATGATCCATGGTTGCGTGGAAGTGGTGATGGATCTGTCGAAATACTACCATCTGCGCCCCGGCGATGTGATCATGACCGGCACGCCCGAAGGGGTCGGCGCGGTGGTGGCCGGTGATGCGATCACCGGTGCGATTGACGGTTTGGCGCCGATCTCGCTGAATATCGGCGAGGCGGAATAAATATGCGGTTTCACGGCTATTTCCGCTCGTCTTCGTCCTATCGCTGCCGGATTGCCTTTAACCTCAAGGGTCTGGAGTATGAGTTTGTGCCGGTCCATCTGGTGCGCGGTGGCGGCGAGCAACGCAGTGAGGCTTACCGCGCATTAAACCCGCAAGGTCTGGTGCCGACACTTGAGGTCGGCGGGCAGGCGCTGACCCAATCGCCTGCGATCCTTGAGTGGTTGGAAGAGGCGCATCCTGAACCGGCGTTGCTCCCCCGCGATCCGATGGAACGCGCGGCGGTGCGGGCCTTTTGCGCGGTGATCGCCTGCGAGATCCACCCGCTGCAAAACCTGCGCGTGTTGCAATATCTTGGCGGCGAATTCGCGCAGGAGCAAAGCGGCAAGGAGGCATGGTGCCAACGTTGGATCGGCGATGGATTGGCGGCCTGTGAAGCGCTTCTGGCCAACCGTCCGGCCAGCGCTTTTGCCTTTGGCGATGCACCCGGCATGGCCGAGGTCTATCTGATGCCGCAGGTCTATTCGGCGCAGCGTTTCAAAGTGGATATGTCGGCGATGCCGCGGCTCAACGCCATTGTCGCCGCCTGCGAGGCGCTACCCGCCTTCGCGCAGGCCCATCCCGCCCAGCAACCCGATGCGGAATAGCGGATGAGCATAAACCGCGTGGTCATTGCCGGTGGCGGGATCGGAGGGCTGGCGACAGCGATCGGGTTGGCGCAAAAGGGCATCGCCTCTCTGGTGCTGGAAAAGGCATCAACGCTTGGCGAGATCGGCGCGGGCATCCAGTTGGGCCCGAATGCCTTCCATGCCTTTGACTATCTGGGCGTCGGCGATCAGGCGCGGGCGATGGCGGTCTATATCGACAACCTGCGGCTGATGGATGCGCTCTCGGGTGCAGAGGTCACCCGCATCCCGCTGGATGAGGCCTTTCGCGCGCGGTTCAACAATCCCTATGCGGTGGTGCACCGCGGCGAGCTGCACGGGGTGCTTCTGAAGGCCTGTATCGCGCATCCTTTGGTTGAGCTGCGCACCAATGCCGCAGTGGCAGGCTATGCGCAGGGTGGCAATGGCGTCGAGGCGGTGCTGCAAGACGGTGAGCGGGTGGCGGGCAGCCTGTTGATCGGTGCGGACGGGCTGTGGTCAAAGGTGCGCGCGCAGATGCTTGGCGACGGTGCGCCGCGGGTTTCCGGCCACACCACTTATCGCAGCGTGATCGCGCGTGAGGATATGCCCGAGGATCTGCGCTGGAATGATGCGACGCTCTGGGCCGGTCCGAAATGCCATATTGTCCATTATCCGCTCTCGGGCGGGCAGAGTTTCAATCTGGTGGTGACCTATCACAATGATGCCGCCGCGCCGGTGGCCGGACTGCCGGTCTCGCATGCCGAGGTCGCGCAGGGGTTCGAGCATGTGCATCCAAGGGCGCGGCAGATCATCGAGCGCGGGCAGGATTGGAAGCTCTGGGTGCTTTGCGACCGTGATCCGGTGATGGATTGGGTGGATGGACGGGTGGCTTTGCTGGGTGATGCGGCGCATCCGCAGCTTCAGTATTTCGCGCAGGGTGCCTGTATGGCGCTGGAGGATGCGGTGGCGCTGGCGCATTGCCTTGACGGGGCGGCGGATAAGGCGGCGGCGCTGGTTGCTTACAACGATTTACGGGTGCTGCGGGCGGCGCGCATCCAGTTGCAGTCGCGCGCCATCGGCGAACATATTTATCACCCCGCAGGCGCACATGCGGCCTTGCGCAACAAAGTCATGTCTTCTCGCAGCGCCGAACAATGGTATGACCAAGTGGCATGGCTGTATGGATCAACAGGAATCGCCGGGGCTGTCTCAACAGAAACCTTGCAATTGCATTGATCGCCGGTAAAGATTGACCGATCGGTCGTGAATAAAATGTTGGCAGTATAGTGCGGCCTATGCAAGAGTTTGCACAATAGTGCTTGCAATGAGTCTTTGGGAGGAGACAGCATGACTGGAAACACCTTGAAAACCGTATTTATGGGCGCGACTGCCGCCGTGGCGCTGACCGCGGGGGCGGCCTCGGCGCAAGAGGTGACGCTGCGGCTGCACCAGTTCCTGCCCGCGCAGGCCAATGTGCCGCGGCTGGTGCTGGATGTCTGGGCCGATAATGTCGAGCGCGATTCGGGTGGCAGGATCGAGATCGAGCGCTATCACGCGATGGCGCTGGGCGGCACCCCGCCGGAATTGATGGACCAGATGCTCGACGGGATTGCCGATATCATCTGGACGGTGAACGGCTATACGCCGGGCCGCTATCCGCAGACCGAAGTCTTTGAACTGCCGTTCTTTGTCGCCGATGCCCGCGCCGCTTCGTCCGCGCTCTGGCAGATGTATGACGAGCATATGCGCGAGGATTTTGCCGGTGTGCATATGCTCGGGGCATGGGTCCATGGGCCGGGCATGTTCCACACCAGCACGCCGGTCAGCGTGCCCGCCGATCTGCAGGGGATGAAAATCCGTGGCGGCTCGCGGATGGTTAACGACCTGCTGACGCTGGTCGGCGCCGAGCCTGTCGGCCTGCCGGTGACCGGCATTCCCGAGGCGCTGTCGCGTGGTGTGATCGACGGCACCACCATTCCATGGGAAGTGACCGGTTCGCTGCGGGTGCAGGAGCTGGTCGAGAACCACACCGAAATGGAAGGCACCGGCCTTTACACGCTGACTTTCTCGTTTGCGATGAATCAGGATGTCTATGACGGGCTGCCCGCCGATCTGCAGGAAGTGATCGACAACAACTCGGGTCTCGAGTTCTCGATCTTTGCAGGCGGCACGCAGGCAGACGCCGATGCCCCGGCCCGCGCAGCAGCGGTCGAGCGTGGCAATACCATCGTCACCGTCAGCAATGAAGACGCCGAGCAATGGGCCGAGGTGGTGCAGCCGATCTATGCAAGCTGGGTCGCCGATATGGACAGCCGCGGCCTCGACGGTCAGGCGCTGATTGATCAAGCCCGCGATCTTATGGCGGACTACGAGTCAACGCACTGATACCAAACGGACAATGATCCAATGTAACCAGTAAATAAAAATTGGGCGCGGTAGGCATACCGTGCCCTTTTTTGTCTCCGATTTCCTGTCAAATCCAAAGGACCCCTTTATGCTGCGCAGACCCATTCCGATGACGATTGCCTTGGCCGCCATGTTCGGCACCGCCCTGGCAACAACTGCAACCGCGCAGGATGTGACCCTGCGTTTGCATCAGTTCCTGCCCGCGCAGGCCAATGTTCCGGCGCAGGTTCTCGATGTCTGGGCCGACCGGATCGAAGCCGAATCCGAGGGGCGCATCGACATCGAGCGCTATCCCGCCATGCAGTTGGGCGGCACCCCGCCGGAACTGATGGATCAGGTGCTCGACGGCATCGCCGATATCGTCTGGACAGTGAACGGCTTTACGCCCGGGCGTTTCCCGCGCACCGAGGTGTTTGAACTGCCGTTCTTTGTCAGTGACGCCCGCGCCGCCTCCTATGCCTATTGGACCCTCTACGAAGAAGAGATGGCCGAGACCGATTTCGCCGATGTGCATCTCTTGGGCGCATGGGTGCACGGGCCGGGGATGATCCACTCCAGCTCACCGGTCAGCACCCCCGCCGACCTGCAGGGGATGAAAATCCGCGGTGGTTCGCGCACGGTGAATGAACTCCTGACCCGTCTCGGCGCCGAGCCTGTCGGCATGCCGGTGACGATGATCCCCGAAACCCTGACGCGCGGGGTGATCGACGGCACCACCATTCCTTGGGAGGTGACCACCGCGCTGCGGGTTTCGGAGCTGGTCGAGAACCACACCGAATTCGAGGGGCCGGCGCTCTATACGCTGACCTTCACGCTGGCGATGAACCAAGACGTCTATGACGATATGCCCGAGGATCTGCGGGCGATCATCGACCGCAACTCGGGGCTCGATTTCTCGGTCTTCGCCGGCGGTGTACAATCCGATGCCGATGGGCCGGCGCGGCAGATCGCGGTGGATCGCGGCAACAATATCATCACCGTGGCCGAGGCCGATCTTGGCCCTTGGCATGAGGCGGTCGAGCCGATTTATGATGCCTGGATCGCGGATCTCGAAGGGCAGGGGATCGACGCGCAGGCGCTGGTTGACCGCACCCGCGAATTGATGGCCGAATACGAGGCGATGCAATAATCCGCGCCAAACGCATTTCGCGGCGGGGCAACCTGCCGCGAAACCCATGATAACAAGAGGCCGGACCCGACGATCCGGACAGGCGACAATGTTCAAAGCGATACACAAGCTCTTTCAGGGTGTAGCCTGGATTATGGCGGTCATCGGCGGGATTGTCCTGACGGCGATGGTCTTCATGCTCTGCATCTCGATTGTCGGACGCACAATCACCTCGATCCTGCATTCCGATTTCATGCAGGCGAATATGCCCGGAGTGGCGGAGTGGATGATCAACACCGGCGTCGGGCCGATTTTCGGCGATTATGAGTTTCTGGTCGCCGGTATGGCCTTCATCATCTTTGCCTTTCTCGGCTGGTGCCAGATCACCGGCGGCCATGCGACGGTGGATATCTTTACCTCGGGGCTGAGCGACCGCAATCGAAGGTATCTGATGATGGTCACCGAGATCCTGCTGGCAGCGGCTTTGGTGCTGATCGCGGTGCAATTATATGAGGGGATGTCGACCCAGATGCGGCGCCGCTCGACCACCTTCCTGTTGCAATATCCGGTCTGGTGGAACTATGCGATTGCCTTGGTTCCGGCGGTGATCTCGGCGGTGATCGGGGTTTATATGGCGCTGGTGCGCAGCATCGAGGCGCTGACCAACCGCTCGCTGGTTTTGACCGAAGGAGCGGAGCATTGAGCAATCTGGAAATCGGAATCGCGTCCTTTCCGGCGCTCTTGCTGCTTATTTTCCTGCGTGTCCCGATCGGTCTGGCGATGTTTATCATCGGCTACGTCGGCTACTGGATCGTCACCGGCGACACCCGCATGCCGATGGCGCGGCTAAAAAGCGCGGCCTATTCGACTTTTGCCAGCGAATCCCTCGCGGTGGTGCCGATGTTCCTGCTGATGGGCTATTTCGCCACCCTCGGCGGGATGAGTAAGGCGTTGTTCAAAGCCGCTGAGTCCTTCGTCGGGCATCGCAAAGGCGGGGTTGGCATTGCGGCGATTGCCTCCTGCGCAGGTTTCGGCGCGATCTGCGGCTCGTCACTGGCAACCGCCGCGACCATGGGCCGTGTGGCGCTGCCGGAGATGAAGCGTTTCGGCTACCACGGCGGCATCTCGACCGCGGCGCTGGCGGCGGGTGGCACCTTGGGCATCCTGATCCCGCCTTCGGTGGTCTTGGTGATCTATGCGATTCTGGCCGAGCAAAACATCGCCAAACTCTTTCTGGCGGCAGTGGCGCCCGGCGTTTTGGCGGCGATTGGCTATATGATCGCGCTGTCTATCTATGTGCATCTCTACCCCGAGCGCGCCGGTGTCGGTGACCGCGTGCCGTGGAGCGAGCGGCTGCGGTTGGTGGTCAATATCTGGCCGGTCATGCTGGTGTTTCTGGCCGTGGTCGGCGGCATCTACGGCGGCATCTTCACCCCGACCGAAGGCTCGGCGGTCGGCGCGCTGGGCACCGGCTTGATCGCGCTGTTCAACGGCGGGCTGAATTTCCGCTCGATGCTAGAGTCCTTTACCTCGACCGGCCGCGCCACCGCGATGATCTTTTTCATCGTCTTTGGCGCGGCCTTCTACAACAGTTTTCTGGCGCTGACCCAAGTGCCGCAAACCTTGTCGGATTGGGTCGCCAATCTGGGCTGGTCGCCGATTGCGGTGCTGGTGCTGATCTTGGTGATCTACATGCTGCTCGGCTGCGTGATGGACAGCCTGTCGATGATCTTGCTCACCGTGCCGATCTTTTTCCCGATGATGATGGCGCTCGATTTCGGCATGTCAGCCGAACATGTGGCGATCTGGTTCGGGATCTTGGTGCTGATCGTGGTCGAGACCGGATTGATCACCCCGCCGGTAGGGATGAATCTGTTCATCATCAACGCGATGGACCGCGAAACGCCGATGATCGAGACCTATAAAGCGGTGATCTTTTTCGTCCTCTCGGACATCGTGCGGGTGGCGATTCTGGTCGCCTTCCCAGTGATCACGCTGTTCCTGATCTAGCGGGGCTGCGGGGTTACAGCGCAAAGGGCCGCGCCCTCTCAGGGTCGGGCGCGGCCTGGGGTGCCCCCGTGCCAAACAGACCAGCGAAAGTAGAGGTGTGAAGACAACCTAAGAACGGCTATCGGAAACCTGTAAGTCATTGTTTTCATTTAGGCGCATTTCGCATTCGGCGGCCAAAACGGCTATTTCACACCTTAACGATGGCCATTGGAGCCCTCACATGATTTCTCGGCGCAATAAAAAAAGGCCGCCCGAAGGGCGGCCATAAAGACGACGATAGAATAGTACTGTTCTACACTTGGAATTTCGACGGAAGCTCGCTGCGGCGAAAGATCCGAACGCCAACCTCCCCTGCGAGTAAATAAGGCTTTGCACCGGCAGCTTTCATCTGTGATTTCAACTCTCGTTTGCCGATACCCAACGCATCCGCGATCAAGGTCTCATTGGTAAACTCCGCCAGAAACGCGTCGACATCTTCACGACGGAACCGGTGAAACACATGCTTGCCACACCTGGAATTCACCGCAGTCGGCGTCATCAGACCTCGATCGACAAATTCCCACCCTGACCGAGCCGGAACACGAAGGCTTGCGAATGCGTCTTGCGGTGAAAGATGCGTCATATTTTCTGACCTGCCCCCCATGGGTCCCTCACTCATAACGAGAGTTTGCAGGTTTGGTTTTGATAGTTTGGGGTTCCGGATTGGGCAAGCGCGGTGGGCGCGGAGCCCTCAAATTGCTCAAGCGCCTGCCGCGCTTGCTTTGGCGTTTGGTTTCCGAGCGATGAGTGTGGCCTGATGGTGTTGTAGTCGTAGCGCCAGAGGGCCAGCTTCCGTCGCGCATCGTCCAGAGTGTCGAAGATCTCCTCGTTCAGCAGCTCATCGCGCAGGCTACCATTGAACGACTCGATGAAGGCGTTCTGCTGCGGCTTGCCAGGATCGATGTAATGCCATGGAACGGCGTTCTGGTCGGCCCATCGCAGAATGGCCCGACTGGTGAACTCGGTCCCCCCCTCTCGGCAGATCTGCTTTGCAAATCGCCTGCCGGGCAACGGTTGTCGCTGACAATACAAGCGGGCTTCCCGT
>NZ_QDKM01000007.1 GCF_003076755.1 Pararhodobacter oceanensis | reverse complement strand
GAAACATCCATGCCCCCGTATTTGGCTTTCAGCTTATAAAATGTGGAGGGGCTCAGGCCGTGGCGACGACACACTTCGGCTGTCGGCATGCCTGCTTCTTGCTCCTTAATCATCCCAATAATCTGCGCCTCAGTAAAACGGCTCTTTCGCATATGTTTGCTCCTTCATGGTTGAGCAAACTCTACATTAAAGTGAGGGATCTCGCGGGGGGCAGCGCAGTCCTGAGCCTAGACCAATCCGTTGCGCGGCAGCGGGTGGGTGCAGGCTTGCTCATGCATCCCGTCCAACCGCATGGACATCACGATGTCACTCTTTCGCAGACAGAGTGCTGCACCAACGCCGCCGACATCATCGATTGTCGCAAAAGTTACATACGATTGTCACGAAGTCGATACATCCGCGCAATATTCGGTCGGTGAATTTGTCAAACATGGGAAGAGTTATGAAACCGTTTGCTACATTGACTGCCGTGGCCGCGCTGATGCTGGCCGGTCCTGCGCAGGCCGAGTTTGCGCTCGATAGCCGCTTTGTCGACGCTGATGGCGACTTGATTGCCGACATCCCGACCGACGCGGCAGAGCTGTCCGACCCGGCAACGCTGATCTTCGCCTATACGCCGGTTGAAGACCCGGCCGTCTATGCCGAAGTTTGGCAGGGCTTCCTGGACCACATGGCAGAGGTCACCGGCCGCAATGTCCAATTCTTTCCAGTCCAATCGAACGCCGCGCAAATCGAAGCGATGCGCGCTGGCCGTCTGCACGTCGCCGGCTTTAACACGGGCTCGAACCCG
Organism: Pararhodobacter oceanensis; assembly: GCF_003076755.1. Taxonomy (GTDB): domain Bacteria; phylum Pseudomonadota; class Alphaproteobacteria; order Rhodobacterales; family Rhodobacteraceae; genus Pararhodobacter; species Pararhodobacter oceanensis. The sequence goes on along the minus strand of NZ_QDKM01000007.1, from coordinate 169,641 downwards.
CTGGCCGTGGCCTGTGCCGGTTTCCGGCCTTTCGCGATGATGGCGGCCGAGGATGGCTCTTTCGGGTATGAGATGGAAATCATCACCTACCCGGATTCGGGCATTGCAACCGTCGAAGATATCCGCGGCGGACAGATGGCTTTCACCGCCGAAACCTCGAACTCGGGCTTCAAAGCACCATCCGCGATCTTGTCAGCTGAATTCAACATGGCTGCGGACACGGATTTCGAGCCAGTGTTCTCGGGCGCGCATGACAACTCGATCCTCGGCGTTGCCAACCGCGACTATCCGGCCGCAGCGGTTGCCAATTCAGTCTTGGCGCGGATGTTTGAGCGCGATGTCATCACCCCTGAGCAGATCGTCTCGATCTACACGTCGCAGACTTTCCCGACCACCGGCTACGGCACCGCGCATAACCTGACGCCAGAACTTCAGGCCTCGATCCAGGACGCGTTCTTCACCTTTGACTGGACCGGCAGCGCGCTGCTGGAAGAGTTCGCCAACTCGGGGGAAAGCCAGTTCATCCCGATCACTTTCCAGAATGACTGGGCTGTGATCCGCACGATCGACGAAGCCAGCGGCGTGACCTACGCGTGTGAGTGACCGTCAATTTTGACCAAATGAGTTCGGGCGGCATCCTGTCGCCTGAGCTTTTTTAAGTGAGAACGCCAGATGTTGACCCTCGACGGTTTGTCCAAAACCTACAAGACCGGTGACACCGCCCTGTCGGACGTAACCCTCTCCGTGCCCAAGGGCCAGATCATCGGTTTGATCGGACCATCCGGTGCCGGTAAATCCACCTTGATCCGATGCATCAACCGTTTGGTCGAGCCAACCTCGGGCAAAATCATGCTGGGGGACGTCAATCTGGCGAGCCTCGGAAAATCTGACTTGCGGCAACAACGGCGGCGGATCGGCATGATCTTTCAGGAATACGCGCTGGTCGAACGGCTGACCGTCATGGAGAACGTCTTGTCCGGTCGGTTGGGCTATGTGCCGTTCTGGCGTAGTTTTCTGCGCCGGTTTCCCGCCACCGACATCCAGCGCGCCTATCAGTTGCTCGACCGTGTGGGGCTGATGGAACACGCCGACAAACGGGCTGATGCCTTGTCTGGCGGACAACGGCAGCGGGTCGGCATCGCCCGCGCACTGGCACAGGGCCCCGAATTGCTACTTGTTGACGAGCCAACAGCCAGCCTTGACCCGAAGACCAGCCGCCAGATCATGCGCCTGCTTACCGAGATCTGCTCTGAGCGCGGGTTGCCGGCGATCGTCAACATCCATGACGTGCCTCTTGCCCAGCAGTTCATGCAGCGGATCGTCGGCTTGCGCGCCGGCCGGGTGGTGTTTGACGGGCCGCCTGACATGCTGACGCGTGAGGCTCTTACCACGATCTACGGCGAAGAAGACTGGAACGCGATGCGTCAAGGCGACGAAGAACAGGCCGAGGCTGAGGCCGAGGCCCGCGGACGCTTGGCGGTGCTGGCCCAATGAGCACGCCGCTATATCCGACGCGCTGGCGCCGACCACCGCAAATCATCCACGACCGCCGCTGGCGGATTGCCTTGCAGATCGGCGTGGTCGTCTACTTATTCCTCGCCCTGGGCACGGTCGATGTAAACTGGGCCCGCGTCTATGCAGGATTGGAGCGCGGGCAGCGGTTTGTCATGGGGTTCCTGCAACCCGATTTCACCAGCCGCTGGCGCGACATCAGCCAGGGCTTGAGTGAAAGCCTGACGATGACGTTGACCTCGACGGTGGTCGGGGTTGCGATCTCGATTCCCATCGGCATCGGCGCCGCCCGCAACCTTGCGCCGCGCTGGGTTTACTATATCTGCCGCTCGATCATCGCCGTGAGCCGCGCCCTGCAAGAGATCATTATCGCGATCTTCTTCGTGGCGATGTTCGGCTTCGGCCCCTTCGCGGGTTTCTTGACGCTCTCCTTCGCTACAATCGGCTTTATTGCCAAATTACTGGCCGATGACATCGAGGAAATCGACGAATCCCAAGCCGAAGCGATACGCGCCACTGGTGCCTCGTGGTGGCAGGTGGTGAACTACGCCGTGCAGCCGCAAGTGATGCCGCGCCTGATCGGCCTGTCGGTCTATCGCCTCGACATCAATTTCCGCGAAAGCGCGGTGATCGGGATTGTCGGCGCCGGCGGCATCGGCGCCACCCTCAACACAGCAATCGACCGTTACGAATACGACAGCGCGGGCGCAATTTTGCTGATCATCATCGCCGTCGTCATGGTGACCGAATATGGCTCCAGCTACCTGCGGAAGTTCCTGCAATGACCGAAATCACAACGTATAAGCAGGTGTGGTCTTATCGCACCCCACGCGGCCGGTTGCTGGCTTGGGCGGGATGGCTGGCACTGGTGGCACTGTTTGTCTGGTGCTGGCAGATCATGACCGAACGCACGATCTGGGCGTTCGTTCAGGACGCACCGCGCCAAGCTGCCGACATCGGCAGTCGCATGCTGCCGCCGCGCTGGCCCTATCTTTCCGAGCTCTGGGCCCCGCTTTGGGACACGCTCAATATTGCCACGCTGGGCACCATCGGCGGCGTGTTCATGGCCGTCCCGGTGGCGTTTTTGGCGGCACGCAATACAACGCCGTCGGTGGCGATCCTGCGCCCGATCGCGCTGTTCATCATTGTCGCGTCCCGGTCGATCAACTCGTTGATCTGGGCGCTACTGCTGGTGGCGATTATCGGGCCGGGGCTGTTGGCCGGCATCATTGCCATCTCACTCCGGTCGATCGGGTTCATCGGCAAATTGCTGTATGAAGCAATCGAGGAAACCGACACCAAACAGATCGAAGCCGTCTCCGCGACAGGCGCCACTGGCCTGCAAGTCCTGAACTACGGGATCGTGCCGCAAATCATGCCGGCATTCTGGGGTATCACGGTATTCCGCTGGGATATCAACATCCGCGAAAGCACAATCCTCGGGCTGGTGGGGGCAGGGGGCTTGGGGCTTAAGCTGCAAGGTTCGCTCAACACATTGGCCTGGAGTCAAGTTTCGGTGATCTTGCTGTTGATCCTGGCGACTGTCGTGGTCAGCGAATGGATCTCGGCAAAGGTGCGCCACGCGCTCATCTGATGCGAGCCGCTGGATTTCGGGAAGCACCCGAGTTGTGCGGCAGCGCCGTCCAGCGGGGGAATGTCATGCTGGTTCAAATCGGTGAATGTCAGCATCTGCTCGATTACGTGAACGCCAATGACCAGCTGACCGCACTGCTGCAGCCAATCTCGCTTGCGAGTATCGGCGCAGGCATCTAAGTAAAAACTAGACGAGATCAATGCACTAGGGGCGTCCCAGCGGCGCCCCTAGATATTTGCGACGTATAGGTCACCGATCGTCTTCGAGAACCAGCAGAAACTGAAGCTGTAAGGCGTCTAGGAAGCTCGGGGCCTTTCATGCGGTCACCTTTGCGGACGCTCCGTAACTGCCTCACCATATGCGCCGATGCGGGGCCATCGCTGAAAATTTTCGTTGTGCGAGACTGGGCATGGTGAAACTGTCGGAAATGGATCATCGAACTCTCAACGCGGAGAGCTGCGAGACAGCTATGCATGCACCCCACCAACGGGCAGTGAAAGGCCTTTTAATCTGATGAGAAACTTTGGAATTATCGCTCTTATCACAGCAATGCTCGGCACCATCGCTGTGGCGCTCATGCTGTTCGGCGCGCGCTTGGGGCTGTGGTTGCCGATCACCGGCTTCGGGCTCTACCGGAACTATCTGACGCCACTCGGGGCTGTCATTGCTGGCCTCGGTCTGCTGGCGCTGATCGTTCACCTCCTGCGCAAGGAGACAGGCGGGAGTTTGGCGGGCGGTTTTGCGTTGCTTGTTGGGCTGGCCGCTCTGGCACCGATGATCGCAACGACGCTCAATCCGCCGCTGCGTGCGGCACCGATCCACGACATCACCACCGATACCGACAACCCGCCGGCCTTTGAATGGCTGGACGACACCCGCGCCGGTGCCACCAATACGCTGGCTTACGCCGGAGCAGATTTGGCCAGAGCCCAGGCCGAAGCCTATCCGGATATTGCCCCCATTGAGACAACGCAGCCCGCAGATGCCGCCTATCAGCGTGCCTTGGTGGTCGCGCAGGATATGGGCTGGGAGATCATCGGCGCAGATGCGTCCCGTCGCCGCTTTGAGGCGGTTGCGCATACATCTGTGTTCTATTTCGCGGATGATGTGGTTGTGGTGGTGACCGAAACCAACGCAGGCAGCCGCGTTGACATGCGCAGCGTATCACGCGTCGGTCGCAGCGATCAGGGCGTCAACGCCGCCCGTATTCGCGACTTCCAAGAACGGTTCGGCGCGTAACCGTCACCACTGCGGCCCCAGCTTGATTGTCTCGGCGCATAACCCGTTTTGGCGTGGCGTGAAGCGGCAGGTTCTCTTGCCTGCGCGCTTCACGTGGGCCCGAGAAAGCACAGAGCACGACGGGCAACCGAGAGGGTAGGGGCTTTGGCTTGCGGAGCCTCTCCTTGGAAACGCTCCGCAAGCCTGCCGGATCACACCCGAAGTAGGGGGGCTCAGACGGTCCGATACTTTAATGCCATCTCACGTCTGCAACCCATGATCTCTAGGAATTAGAAACCTCAGGGAGAGACAATTCCTTCAGATACCACTCCGTATACTTAAGCTGATAGGGCTCCATTGGCGACACCGGACCCGGTTCAAAATAGCGCGAACAGACGCCATTTGCCGCCAGTTCGATGATTTTCTTGTCCGCTTTCGAGGTGACATGCCAGAGCCAGGTTAATTCCTCGACGTTATAATCGCGGCCCTCGACAGCATCGGACTTTACCAGCCAGATCAGTTCCATTTCGGTTTCATCCACGCTTATTGGCGAGAACCGGTAAATGACCCCGTAATCGGGATAGCCAATAAAGAAACTGGTCCCGCCAATATGAACACTGGTGACCCCGCCGTCATAGGTCTCGAAACTTCCCATCAGCGGGGCGGCGGCGGCGCCTGTGCTCGTGCCCGAGACCGCGCCTTCTACCAGCGAATAGCGAAAGCAGCGGGCGGCTTCTTGACCGGTGTCAGAGCCCAGCCATTCGTCGTGCTCGGGGATGGCAATTCCCATGGCGCGGGCGCGGTCTTGCATCGCATCCGCCGCCAATTTATCCGCCTCTGGGCTGATACCGCTGGAGTGGACGACGGAATATTCGGGATGCGCGGGGCCGCAATGGTAGCATTCGACGTAATTCTCGACGGCCAGTTTCCAGTTGCCGGTAATCTTGTAGCTTTCGCGATGCGCAACCTTGGCGTCTCCCCAGCCATGAGGTCCGAAGGCCGAGGTGACAACGTCGCGCGCCTTTTGGAAGTCCAGCGGTTCGGATGCAAAACTGACAAACACCAGACCTTCCACCACCTCGAGGTTGAGCTTTTTAAGCCCATACTCCTTGCGGTCAAAATCGGCGGGCATTTCCCGTGCCGATCGCAGGTCACCGGTGTTGGAATAGCTCCAGGCATGATAGGGGCAGACAAACACCCGGCGGTTGCCACGTTCTTCCGAGCAGACTTTAGCACCGCGGTGGCGGCAGACATTAAGCAGGGCATTCACGCTGCCATCGCGGTCACGGGTCAATAGAATGGACTCTCCGCCCAGCTTAAACTGCTCGAAATCGCCGGGATTGGGAATAATGCTCTCGTGCCCGACGCAATGCCAGTGCCGACGAAACACCTGTTCCAGGTCAGCGGCAAAAATAGAGGGATCGGTGTAAAAACCTCCATCGAGGCCAAAGCCGGACTTATGGCGAGAGATGAGATCAGTCAGGCGCTGATTGGCGTCATTGCGCGTTTCTTGCGTCATAAACTGCGCTGCCGTGAGTTTGACATCGACGTTCATATTCACCCCTCCGAGGTCATGCGTTGGGACCACATTCACAGCAACTATGGCTGAAAAACAATATCTATTTTTTACCAAGATGTTGAAAGTGATTCACTCAAGGGTGCGTGGCCCCGGTTTCGCCGGAAAGCCGACAACTTGCTGAAAATACGCCCGTTTCGGCGCCCGCTCGCGAACAAGAGGCGCGGGACGGGCAAGACGCGGGGCGGCATGCGACTCTGTTGATCTGCAAGACCACATTCGCGGCGCAAGTTCCGGCCGGTCAGGCGTGCACAGGGTCCGCCGTGCGAGACAGAACAAAGGCGCAGAACGCAATAAACCCGCTGCCGATCACCATGAAGGTGATCCCGGCCGACCAGCTGCCATACCAGGCCACCGCCGCCGCCGCCAAGGGGGGCATCAAAAGCTGCCCGATCGCCGCGCCTTGCACCAATAGCCCGCTGACCGTGGCCAGAAAGGAGGGATGCGGAATGCGGTTCGGCGCTTCGGAAAACAGCGAGCTGGGCACCAATCCGGCAAAGCCGCAGAACCCCGCCGCCGCCACCATCCGCCACAGGCCCGACAGCTCGGGTGCAAAGACCAACCCGCCGCCCACGGCCATGCCCAGACAGCCAATCGGGATCAAGGTGCTATACCGCAGCCCGTAATTGTGCAGCCAGCCGGAGATCCCGTTGCCCAATGCGTTGAACAGCACAATGACCGCGCTGGCGGTCGCGGCCATCATCGGCGAAAACCCGTTGAGATCAACCAATAGCAGCGGCAGAAAACCCGCCAAAACCATGTAGTTACCGGCATAGACGGCAAAGGTTACCGACAGCAACAGCGGCCCCCGTCGCAGGGCGGTCTTGAGCGTTCTGGCAATCGCCGGCCGCGCGGCGGCGAGGCTGCTGCCATCGGAAATCCGCGCGCCAACCGAATACACCGGCAGCGCGGCCAGCAGCACCAGACCCGAGGCCACCCACCATAGAATCCGCCAATCAAAGTAATAAAGCAGCGGTGCCGAGAGCGCCATCATCAGCCCCGATCCGACCGGCATATACATCCCCCACAAGGCCAGCGACGCCTGACGTTGCGACTGCGAGGCGGCCTTCATGATCAACGGCGGGATGGATGTTGTGGTGAGGATAAAGCCAAACCCCTCGAACACACGGGTCACAAGCAGGATATTCCCGCTGCTCGCCAACGCGCCGGCAACACCCGCAAGGGCCGTCAGCACCATGCCAGCCATGGCTACGGGCAGATGGCCGAACCGGTCGGAAACCGTGCCCAGAAACACGGCGACACAGGCGGCAACGACACTGAAAATCGCGACAACCCAGCCCGATTGAACCAGCGACAAGCCAAGTTCGCTTTGCAAGACGGGTAGGGCGGCAGGCACCTTGCCCACATGCAACGCCACCGCGGCACCGGCGCCGATCAGGACGCTCACCTTCACCCATGATGTATCAGCTTGCCGCATAGGTCGCATCCCGTTGAACCTTGATCCATGAATTATCGGATCCGGTTCAGACCCGCCGCAATTATCTCCGAGTGGCACACCAAGGCCCATCGCCTCTGCCGCAACCGCCCTAAGACAGCGCGGCTCCGTGACACTCTCCAAGAGCATCGGATTTTCCACCGCAACTAGCAACTGTATCTGAGCGGTGATCCTTGCAGCCTCGGGATTGGCGCAATCTGCACAGGGCGCACAGGTTTGACCACGTTCACCAAAACACATGGCAGGCCTGCGAAAACATTGTAGCGAAAATCGCCAATGGCGTCTCTACGAACAGTTTTTTATGTATGCGTTCTGGCGCAACGATCAAAACCTCCAATGCTAACAAATAAGCTATTGATATGCAGGAATAAATATCCAATGGTGATTTTTGGTTTTGACACGATGGGAGGAAATCGAATGTCTCTTAGCACAGAAGAGAAAATGTTGATCGAGCAAAGGGTCTCGAATGACGCTAAATCACCGGTGATTGCCTATGTTTTATGGTTTTTCCTCGGCGGGCTTGGTGGACACCGTTTTTATCTCGGTCGGGTTGGCAGCGCCGTGATCATGCTGGCGCTTTTTGTTGTTGGAATTCTAACGCTTGGGCTTTTCATTGGCGTCGTGCCGCTGGGGATTGTTGGCATCTGGATTTTGGTCGATGCCTTTCTTATTCCGGGGATGGTTCAGTCCAGTAAGGATGAAATGCGGCGTCAGTTGGCGCAGAACGGCGCAGTCTGAACTCAGCGCGGATCAATTGCCGTTACCGGTCGCACGAATGTTGCGGCCGGGTTATTCCAGCATCGATAGGTCGTTTTTTATCAACCGCCTTTGATGTGCCGCAATACTGCGGAATTGCCCGACACAGATAACCTCTGTGTCTTCTCCGCTCCTACCCGCGCCTTGGCAATTTAATCCGGCAAATCCAGCGCCCCGAAACCCTCAGCCAACCCCGGCCGCCTTACCGCGGTTGCGGATATGGGTCGGGGGCATGTCGAACCATTTACGGCAGGCGCGGGAGAGGGCGGATTGTTCCGGGAAGCCCAGCAAGACCGACAATTGCGCCAGCGTGGCATTGGTTTCGGTCAGGTATTTCAGCGCCAGTTCCTTGCGGATGGTGTCTTTGATCTGTTGAAAACTGGTGCCCTCGGCAAGAAGCTGGCGGTGCAGGGTTCTGGGGTGGATGGCGAGGACGCGGGCCACATCATCACGATTGGCCTGCGGGGTGCCGATCAGCGGGCGCAGGGCGACGCGGACACGGTCGGACATACGCGGGACCGGGCGCAGGACCGGGTGCTGGACGTGGTGTGGGACGGGGTGCTGGAGGGGGGCGGGGAAATTCCGCTCAAGATGCTCTTTGATCATCTGGCTGACCTCGGGCACCGCATCCGCAATCGGCATATGCCATCCCGCAGCATCGCAATGCAGCGCCGCATGGGGCTGGTTTTCATAGACCGGCAGGCCAAAGAAATCCCGATACCGCCCGATCGCCCCGCCCAGAGAATGCGGCAGCGATACCGCCTTGATCTTCTTGCCGAAGGGATCGCGCTGCTGGCCGGCCTGAAAGCTGGTGCCAAGGGTCAGTTCCAGCGTCTGCCGCTGCAAGCCTTCGGCAATCCCGACGATGAGGAAATTGACCGACACCGTATCAGGGACCAGCAGGCCGGGCTCCTGCACCTCGATGCGAAAGGCGGTGCCCTGCACAAAGATGAACCGCGACACAATACTACAGGCCTCTGCCGGTGTGCTTGCGCTCTTCATCACCAGCCCGAGCACCCCGAGCTGGTCGTGATCCTGATGGCGGGCGATGCGCAGGCCGAGATCGGGGCATCGGGTCGCCCGACTGCTCGCCTCCAGCAGGCCGCAGACCGACTCCATCGGCAAGAGCGCATCGGCATCGTCGAGTAGCGCCGCGTCGATGGCGAATTGCGCCAGCAAAGGCGACGGCGACACGCCCAACTCGCGCATGACTTCCCGGTAGCCGGTGAGGGATGTGGCGCGGATCACATGGGTCATGTCCTTAAAAGACATATTTTTGTCCTAAAATGTCAAGACATAGCGAGTGATGAGACATAGATCATGCGGGCTGAATTGGGGTAGTTAACGGGGGATTACGCCTCTGGACCTATCCCGGCAAGGAGAACACTACATGACCCGGATACTACTTGCATCGCTGACCCTTGCGATTGCAGCGCTTGTGGCATCGCCCGATGCCGGTCTGGCGCAGACGCCCATCGTCAAGATCGAGGCGGTCGGCACAAGGGATGGCGGGCTCAGTCGGGTGTTTTTCGGCCATGTGGTGGCACGCGAGACGGTGGATCTGTCGTTTCAGGTCGGCGGCCAGATCGTCGAGTTTCCGCTAGAGGAGGGGGCGGATGTCCCCACCGGCGGGCTGGTGGCGCGGCTTGATCTGGTGCCCTTCCAGCTGTCGCTCGAGCAGGCGCAGATCAACAGCGATCAGGCCGCCCGCACCCTTGAGCGTTATCGGCGGCTTGAGGGCGGCGCGGTGTCGCCAACCACCGTGCAGGACGCGCAAACCCAGGCGGAACTGGCGGATGTGGGCCTGCGCAATGCCGAGCGGGCCTTGGAGCAGGCGACCCTGATCGCGCCCTTCGATGCGCTGGTCGCCTCGCGTCTGGTGCCCAATTACTCGACCATCGGCGCGGGCACGCCGGTGGTGCGTCTCCATGATATGTCTGACATACGGATCGAGATCGAAGTGCCCGAAACCATGTTCCGGCTGGCGGGTCTGACCCCCGATGTCGAGATATTCGCGGAATTCACCGGCGATCCGCGCCGCTATCCGCTGGAAATCCGCGAGGTCAACGCCGAGACCGCGGCGGTCGGCCAGACCTATACGATCACCCTTGGCATGGATCCGGCGGATGAGCTGGACGTCTGGCCGGGCTCTTCGGCACGGGTCACCGCGACGATGATCGAGCCCAATCCCACGATCACCGTGCCCGCCTCGGCGGTGGTCATCGGCAATGACGGGGGCACCTCGGTGATGGTGTTCACCCCCACCGGCGCGCTCGAGGGCAGGGTCACCGCCACGGCGGTCGAGATTGCGGCCAGTGACCGCGGCGAGGTCGAGATCATCTCGGGCCTGCAGATCGGGCAGGAGATCGTCACCATCGGCGCCTCGCAACTGCGTGACGGCGAAGACGTGCGCCGGTTCACCGGCTTCGGGGGCTAAGGGCCGGATATGGATATCGCGCGTTTCTCCATCAACAATCCGATTTACACCTGGATTGTGATCCTGATCTGCCTGATCGGCGGCATCTGGGGGTTTTCCTCGGTCGGGCGTCTTGAAGACCCGGCCTTCACCATCAAAATGGCGGTTGTGGTCACCCAATACCCCGGCGCCACCGCTGAAGAGGTCGCCGCCGAGGTCTCGGAACCGATTGAATCCGCGATCCAGAAAATGGGCGAAGTGCGGCTGATCCAGACGATGAACCAGCCCGGCCTGTCGTGGATCACCGTCGAGATGGAGTATCATTACGACGGCAGCGAATTGCCCGAAATCTGGACCAAACTGCGCAATCGGGTCGGCGAGGCCTCGCTACCGGCGGGGGCCAGCACGCCCTTCATCAATGACAGTTTCGGCGATGTCTACGGCCTCTATTACGCGGTCACCGCGCAGGGGTTCAGCGACCGCGAGATCAATGATCTGGCCGATTTCCTGCGGCTTGAGGTGCTGTCGGTCGATGGCGTCGCCGATGCGGTGATCTCGGGCAACCCGAATGAGCGCATCTATGTCGAACCCGATCTCGCGCTCTCGACCTCACTGGGCATCCCGCCCGCGCTGATGCAAGCGGCGCTGGCCGATGCCGATGAGATCGTCGACGCCGGCTCGATCGAAAGCGACGACGGGCGCACGCGATTGCAGCGACCGGCGGGCTCTGACAGCGTCTCGGCGATTGCCGCGCTGGATGTCGGGGTCAGCGGGCAGGTGATCAATCTGGCGGATTTCGCCGATGTCTACCGGGGCCGCGAGGACCGCCCGAACCTGATCTTGCGCCATAACGGGGTCGAGGCCTTCAGTCTTGGCGTCGCCGGTCTGGCCTCGGAAAACATTGTTGAGGTCGGTCATGCGGTCGATGCGCGACTGGCGCAACTGCAAGAATCGCTGCCCCTCGGCGTGACCATCGAGCCGATCTACCAGCAGCATGTTGTGGTCGAAGAGGCGTCGAACACCTTTCTGGTCAACCTCGCGATGTCGGTGGCGATTGTGATCATCGTTCTGGCGATCTTCATGGGCTGGCGGGCGGCGGTGGTGGTCGGCGCGACGCTTCTGCTGACCGTGGTCGGCACGCTGTTCTTCATGGCGCTGGGCTCGATCGAGATGGAGCGGATTTCGCTCGGCGCGCTGATCATTGCGATGGGCATGCTGGTCGATAACGCCATCGTTGTGGCCGAGGGTATGCAGATCAATATGCAGCGCGGCCAATCCTCGCGCGAGGCCTCAACCGAGGCCGCGCGCAAGACCCAGATCCCGCTTTTGGGCGCCACGGTGATCGGGATCATGGCCTTTGCCGGGATCGGCCTCAGCCCTGATGCGACCGGGGAATTCCTGTTCTCGCTCTTTGCGGTGATCGGGATTTCGCTGCTGTTGTCATGGGTTCTGGCGATCACCGTCACGCCGCTTTTGGGGCATTACTTTTTCCGCCGCGGCGAGGCCGGCGCGGGTGGCAGCTATGACGGGCTGATCTTTCGCGGCTATGCTGGCGTGCTGCGTGCCAGCCTCAAGCTGCGCTGGCTGGTGCTGTTTGCGCTGATCGGCACCACCGTTGTCTGTTACGCGATGTTCGGCCAGATCAAGCAGCAGTTCTTTCCCGACAGCAATACGCCGCTGTATTTCGTGAACTACAAACTGCCGCAGGGCGCAGGCATCACCCAGACCTCGGGCGATATGCAGGTGCTTGAGGACTGGCTGGTCGAACGCGATGAAGTGGTCTCGGTGACCTCCTATTCCGGCATGGGCGCCTCGCGTTTCATGCTGACCTATGAGAGCGAAGACCCGAACCCCAGCTACGGGCATCTGATCGTGCGGGTCACCTCGCTGGAGGTGATCCAGAACGAGATGGACGAACTCGAGGCCTTCGCCAGCGAGGCGGTGCCGCAGGGCGAATTCCGCGTCAAACGTCTGGCCTTTGGCCCCGGTGGCGGCGCCCCGATCGAGGTGCGCTTCTCCGGCGCTGACCCCGATGTGTTGCGCGATCTCTCCGATGAGGCCATCGCGCGGTTGCGCGCCGCCTCGCCGAATATCATCGCCCCCCGCTATGACTGGCGCGAGCGCGAGCTGGTGTTACGCCCGATCTACGCCGAGGACCGCGCGCAGGAGGCCGGTATTTCGCGCTCGGATATCACCCGGACCCTGCAATTCGCCACCGAAGGCAGCGTCGCCGGCGTGTTTCGTGAGGGCGACCGGCAAATCCCGATCATCCTGCGCACCGCGCCCGACGCCGGATTGTCGCTGATGGATCATGTGATCTATTCGGACAGCAACAATGTGCTGGTGCCGATGGCGCAGGTGATCGACGGCTTCCGCTTCGAGCCGCAGGATACGCTGGTGTTTCGCCGCGACCGCACCAATGTGATCACCGTCGGCGCCGATATCCCCCGCGGCATGACCGCCACCGAGGTGCTCAGCGAGGTGCGCGGCACCATCGAGGAGATGGAAATCCCCGACGGCTATATGATGGAATGGGGCGGCGAATACGAAAGCTCGACCGACGCGCAGGCCTCGCTGGCCTCGCAGCTGCCGGTGAGTATGATCATCATGGTGTTGATCACCGTCCTGCTATTCAACGCCCTGCGCCAGCCGATCATCATCTGGCTGCTGGTGCCGATGTCGGTCAACGGGGTCAGTCTGGCGCTTTTAGGGATGGGGCTGCCCTTCACCTTCACCGCGTTGCTGGGGCTGCTGTCGCTCTCGGGGATGTTGATCAAGAACGGGATCGTGCTGGTCGAGGAAATCGACCTGATCCGTCAGGCCGAGCCCAAGCTGCCCTTGGAAGAGGCGATTGTCACCGCCTCCACCTCGCGTCTGCGTCCGGTGTTTCTGGCTGCGGCGACGACGATTCTGGGGATGTTGCCGCTGCTTTGGGATGCCTTCTTCCAGTCGATGGCGGCAACCATCATGGGCGGGCTGGCCTTTGCCTCGGTGCTGACCATGATCGCCGCGCCGGTGTTGTATTACCTGTTCTTCAAACGCTCGGTCGCCCGCGCCCAAAGCGCCCAACGCGCCAAACCCGCGCCCGCCTGAACCGCGATCACCACCCAACCCGAGACCCCAAAGATGGCCGCAACCCGCGGCCATCTTTTCATTTCGGCCTGAGCACTTGTGTTAAACGCAGCCCCCTGCGATCACGCAACCCTGCGGTGATCCGTGCCGTCCTCGGCGGCTCACGCGATAAGACACAATAAGAAAGACACAGTCATGGCTCAGCTCGACCTCTATATCAACGGGACCCATAGGCCAGCCGAAGGCGGGCGCAGCTTTACCCGCGCCAATCCGGTCACCGGCGAAATCGTCACCACCGCCGCGGCGGCCTCGCTGGGCGATGCCACCCGCGCGGTCGATGCCGCCGCCAGCGCCTTTGAAAGCTGGTCCAATACCACCCCGGGGGTGCGCCGCAAACTGCTGCTGGCGGCGGCGCAGAACCTGACCGCGCGGGCCGATGAGATCGTGCAGGCGATGAAGGACGAGATCGGCGCCACCGAAGGCTGGGCGCGGTTCAACTGTATGCTGGCGGCGGATATGCTGGTCGAGGCGGCCTCGCTGACCACCCAGATCAAAGGCGAGATCATCCCCTCCAACCGCCCCGGCTCCACCGCCATGGCGACCCGTCAGGCGGCGGGGGTTGTGCTGTCGATGGCGCCGTGGAATGCGCCGGTAATTCTGGGCATCCGCGCCATCGCCACGCCGCTGGCCTGCGGCAATACCGTGGTGATGAAGACCTCTGAACTTTGCCCGCGGGTGCATGCGCTGATCATCGAAGCCGTCGCCGAGGCCGGGTTTCCCCCCGGTGTGCTCAATGCCATTTCCAATCACCCCGACGAGGCCGGTGATGTTGTCGCCGCGCTGATCGAACATCCCGCCATCCGCCGGGTGAACTTCACCGGCTCGACACGGGTGGGCCGGATCATCAGCGAGCTTTGCGGCAAGCATCTGAAACCGGCGCTCTTGGAACTGGGCGGCAAGGCGCCGCTGATCGTGCTCGAGGATGCCGATATCGAGGCGGCGGTCGCGGCGGCGGCTTTTGGCGCCTATATGAACCAGGGCCAGATCTGCATGTCGACCGAGCGGATCATCACCGTGGGCACAGCCGGCGACCGGTTTGTCGCGGCGTTCTCCGAGAAGGTCGCGGGTCTCAAGGCGGGCAACCCCTTGGACAGCAATCCGCCGCTGGGCTCGATGGTCACCGAGGCCGCCGCCAAGCGCATCGAGGCGCTGCTGGCGGATGCGCGCGCGAAGGGCGGCGTGGTGATCGCCGGTGGCGGCGAGGCAACGCTGCTGAATGCCGCCGCGGTCGACCGTGTGACGCCCGACATGCGGCTTTACACCGAAGAGAGCTTTGGCCCCGTCGCCGCGATCATCCGCACCCAATCCGTCGATGAGGCGATCCGCATCGCCAACGAGAGCGAATTCGGCCTCTCGGCGGCGATCTTTGGCCGCGATGTCATGGCCGCTCTGGCGGTGGCGAAACGCATCGAAAGCGGGATTTGCCATATCAACGGCCCGACGGTCCATGACGAGGCGCAAATGCCCTTCGGCGGGGTCAAATCCTCGGGCCACGGCCGGTTCGGCGGCACTTGGGGGATCGACGAATTCACCGAGCTGCGCTGGGTGACCATTCAGGACGGCGCGCTTCCCTATCCGATCTAGCGCTCGGCGCGTCGGGGCAAACCGGCAGTCACCACCGCCGCAGCTTTCAGACCCTGCGGCGGTTTTGGTCTGCCTGCCGCTCAGAGGGATTGCCCCCGCAGCACAATTGCCGCTCTCAGCACATAGCCAGATGCCGCGCTGTGTTACCGGCTGCGGAACACGGCCCGCGAACAAATACGGGCCGCTGCCCATTCCAGACAGCGGCCCGCTCTTCACCACCTGTTAACCCTCAGCCCAGCCGCGTCACGCCGCAGGGGCAAGCTCGCTCAGGATCCCCAGCAGCTTCGCCACTTCACCTTCGGTGTTGTAATGGCACAGCGAGATGCGGATACAGTCGCTCAGCCCCAAGGGATCGAGGACATTGCCGCTATAATGATCCGCTTTGCGGGTGTGGGTGCGGATGCCGTTGTCATTCAGCAAGCGCACCACATCCGGCGAGGCATGGCCGGTGACCGAAATCGACACCAGCCCCTCGCGCGCCGGATTATCCGCCCCCGCCAGCACCGTAACATGCGCCATTTCCGCCAGTCCCGGCAGGTTGCCGGTGCCATGCAGCAGGGCGTTGGTCAGATGCGTCTCATAGGCGTGGATCGCTTGCCCCGCCGCCTCAATCCGCGCGCGGGGATCGGTCGCCTCCGAGACTTCACCGCCCAGCCACTCAAAATACCGCACCACATCCGAGACTGTGGCATAGGCGCCGGTGTCGCGGGTGCCGAACTCCCAGCCGGTCGCGGGGGCGTTCAGCAGCATATCATGGGGCAGGGCGGTCAACCGGTCCGAGATCCATGCGATCCCGTAGCCATGGCGCGAGAACATCTTATATGGCGAGATCACATAGCCATCGACATCGTAAGCCGCGAGGTCAATCTGCCCATGCGCGGCGTGCTGGATACCGTCAACGATGATCATGCACTCGGGCGCAACCTTGCGGATTTCCTGCACAATTCCCGCCACATCCATCCCCATGCCGGTGACCGGCGAGGCATGCAGGATCGTCGCCACCGCCACATCCGGCGTCATCAGCGCCGCGTAATCCGCCGGTGTCACTTGCCCCGAAGCGTCGTCATGCGGCACATTCACATAATCCAATCCGGCGATCCCCGCCCAACGCTGCGCGGCGCTGCGGCTGGCAGGGTGCTCGATCGAAGAGCCGATCACCTTCGCCCCCTCGGGCGCATTCACACAGGCCGTGCGGATCAGGCGGAACAACAGTTCGGTGCCGCTTTCACCCGCGAAAAACTGCCCCGAAGGCGCGTTCATCAACAGCGCCAGATCAGCCTTGGCCTTGTCAATCGTCGCCACCAGCGCATGGGCGGCGGGGTTGTCACGGCCCTGGTTGTCAGGGATCGCGGCGTAATGCGCCGAGGTCTCGACCACAGATTTCAGCGTCAGCGCGCCACCGGCATTCTCAAAGAAAATGCGCGGCCCCTGAAACGGGCAACTATCGACATGGGCGAAACGGTCACGGATGGCGGCGATCAGATCGGGGTTTTCGCGGATCATCTAGGGGGTCCTGAATGGGGGGCGTCACAGCGCCCGGCTGACAATGGATCGGCAGAGTTCGGCAATGGCAAGATGGCTGTGGCGGGGGAAGCCGTCGACGCTGTCATCGACCAGCCCATGGGTGGAATTGATCAACCCATTGGCCACCATCGTATCGAGTAGCAGCGCCTCGCGTTCGGGGGTGTGCAGCAGTTTCGCGGCGCCAGCGCGGGCGGCCATCGCGGCGGCAATCGCGGTGCAGCCCCAGTTCGAGCAGGCGGCAGTAACCAGCACATCGCAGCTTGTCACCGCGCCGATCCCGCCGCCGCAGCCGCATTGGCAGGTGTCGCCATAAGGCACATGCGCGGTGACATGCGCGGCAACACGGCCCATGCCGATCTCGTTGCCGCCATCGCCCACCGCAACCGTCGGAATGCCGCGCCGCAGACCCTCGTCAAACAGCAGATCAATACGCGCGCGGCCCATCCCGTAATCAATGCCGCGCATCGAATGGTAGACGCCCTTATCATTGCGCCCGACACGCTCGGTCGAGAACAGCAGATCGGGCTGGAGGTGATCCAAAAGCGCCACCGCCTCACGCGCGCCGCCCTCATCATCGGTGGCAAAGGGCAGCATGACAATCGTGGCAAGGCTACGGTCGTCGCGGGCGATCTGGGCTTGCTCAAATGTGACCGGAAACAACCCGCTCGCCTGCATCACCGCGCGGATCGCGGGCAAAAGCGTCGCCTCGCAGAGCATCACGCAGGTAGCGTTGCGCGCCATGACCAGCGCGCGGGCCACCGCCGCCGCGCCCGAAGGTCCGTCGTTTTCGCCCAGTTCCGGGGTGATCCATGCGCGCGAGACCGAGCCGGTGGTCATCACCACCGTGCCGCCCTCGGGCACCGCCATCAGCGCATCGGCAGCGGCACCGACCAGCGAGCCGCCCTGCAACGCGCGCGCGGCAGCAAACAGATGCTCGACCCCGCGTTCGCCAATGTCGATATTGACCAATTGATCGAGACGGTCATCCAGACGGGTGATCAGCGCAGCGTCAGCCATCGGCGGGTTCTCCAAACAAAAGCGCGGAGAACCACGCGGTATCCTCAAGATGCGCGGCGACATCCGCCAGCGCAGCGGCCAGACAATCAGCCACCGCCGTGGCGCCGCCAGCCCGCGAAACCGCCCCCGAGGTCGGCTTCAGCCGGATCGACACCCGCCCGCCCGGTTGCCCGTGTGTATTGACGGTGACAATCCCGCGGTCGCGCAGCATCAACATGCCAACCGCGGCGGTGATCTCGGCGGGGACGCGCGTGGTGGCGGTCGCACCGGCAATCTCGAGCGCGATCTCGGTGATATCCTGCTCATCCATCTTTGGCCCCAAGGCCGAGCGGCTGACCCGTGCAGCGCCGAACCGCGCCGCCAGCGCATCCGCCAGATCAACCCCGTCGCGGGCCTCTTCGATCAGCAGATCGGGGCGGAACCCCTGCAGGCTGCGCATCGCGCCCACGGCAATCGGCGCCCGCGCCTCCATGCCCAATTCGCTGGCCTTGGCCTGCACCGGCACCAAAGCGGCTGCGGTGCCGCAAAGCACGCCCGCGCGCGGCCCCGAAAGCCCCGCCTTATCGGCGTTGGTCACCACCAGATCAGCACCGAAGGACAGCGCCGGCGCCCCCTCCAGCAGCACCGGCCGGAAGCGCGCGCCATACGCCTCATCCAGCAAGACCACGCAGCCCGCGCGCTGCGCCAATTCCACCGCCGCGCGGGTCATATCGTCGGGCAGGGTCGCCAGTTCCGAGGTCACCGTGGTGATCACGCAAAGCGCCGGAGCCTGCGCCGCAATTTGGCGTTCCAGTTCCGCCAGATCATGGGTGTCGATCACCTCGACCCCCGCCAGCCGCGCACCGCGGGTCACCGAGGCATGGGCGCGGTCGCCCGCAGCGACCAGCGACAAAACCGGCCGCCCCTTGGCGTGGGCCAGCACCGTGGCGACAATCGCCGCGCTGGTGCGGTTGATCACCGTCACCGCCTCGGAACCGTCGCCGCCCATATGGGCAATCGCTGCCTGCCGCAACTCCTCGCCGTATAACCCCGGTCCGACCCATTCCTCGCAAAGCGTCGGCAGATCCTGCGCCGAGACCGGATAGAACCGCAGGTTGCCGGTGCAAATGGCGATCTTCTCGCCCCCCTCGCGGGCGACGAACTCCGCCGCCACACGCCCCGCTTGGCTCAGGCGGCGCACCTCATCGGCGGAGCCGCCAAGCAGCGCACCACGGGCAAAACCCACCGAGGGATCAAGCGGATTTCCGAAACGGTCAGTCTGGCTCATGCGGCGGGCTCGATATTGATGGTGACGCATTTGCGGTAGGTATAGGCCTCCAGCGCGCCCTCGATGGAGTATTCGCTGCCCATCCCCGATTGCTTGGTGCCGCCATAGGACATGCCGGGGATCTGCCCGCCGCCCTGGTTGACCTGTATCCAGCCCGCATCAATCGCGCGGGTCATCCGGGTGATCCGGCTGACGTCATGGGTAAAGAGAAACGCCGCCAGCCCGTAATGGGTATCATTGGCCATCGCGATCACCTCGGCCTCGCTGTCAAAGGGGATCGCCACCATCACCGGCCCGAACACCTCTTCGCGGGCGATCCGCCATGTGTTGTCGAGCCCGCTCAGGATCGTCGGCTGCGGCGTGAACCCTGCGGGGTCATCCGCAGGCGTCGCGCCGGTCAGGAATTCCGCGCCCTGCGCCTCGGCCTCGGCGATGAAGCTGCGGATTTCGCTGTAACGCTCGGCATTGATCACCGCGCCCATATCGACCTCGGGATCGAGCGCGTCACCGACCTTGAGCGCCGCCGCTTTCTCGGTGACTTTGGGCATCAGTTGATCCCAGATGCTGCGGTGCACAAACAGCCGTGAGCCCGCGGTGCAGCTTTGGCCCTGACGCGCGAACCGCATCGCGTTGACCACCTGCTGCGCGGTGCTCTCCAGCCGCCCGTCGGCAATCGCATCGGGAAACACGATGGTCGGTGATTTGCCGCCCAGTTCCAGCGTCAGTTTGGCGATCCTGTCGGCAGTGGCGCGACCGATCAGCTTGCCAACCTCGGAGGAGCCGGTGAAGGACACTTTGTCGATGCCGGGATGATTGGCCAGCGCCGCGCCCGCCTCTTCGCCCAAGCCCGTCACCACGTTGAACACGCCCGGCGGGAACAGGCCCTCGGCCAGTTCGGCCAGCTTCAGGATCGCCAAGGGCGCGTCCTCGGCGGGTTTGAGGATCAGGCAGTTGCCGGTGGCCAGCGCCATCGAGATTTTCACCGCGCCCAATTGCAGGGGCGAGTTCCACGGGATGATCGAGCCGACCACGCCATGCGGCTCACGGGTCGAATAGCTCAGCAGACCGGGGCCCAGCGGCAGGGTCTCGCCCTTTTGCTCGACCGCCACGCCGCCGTAATATTTCAACACGCCCGCTGCGCCCATCGCCTCGCCGCGCGACTGGGTTTTGATCGCATTGCCGCTTTCTGCCGCCAGAACCCGCGCGACCTCTTCGGCGTTGTCTTCTAACCGCCGCCCCAATTCGGCCAGCAGTTTACCGCGCTCGGCAGCCGCCATCGCGCGCCAGCCGGTCGAGGCCGCCCGTGCGGCGCTCACCGCAAGGTCAATCTCGGCCGCACCGCCACGCCCGACCTCGCAGATCGGGCTACGGCGCGAGGGGTTCTCGATGGTCAATGTCTGGCCCGAAGCAGGCCAGTGCCAGGCGCCATTGATATAGCTGCCAGCCAGTCCCTGCTCGGGAAGTTTCGGCTCAAGTAACGGGCTCATCGCGGGTCTCCTTGGGATGCGGGTTCGGGGGCAGGTTAGGCGGGCAGAGTGGGGTTTGCTCCGCCCGTGCCGAGGGAGATGCGGCAGGGGCAGAGCAGGGCAGGCGGGCGCAGACCAGACGCAGGTCCGGCGCGCGCCCGCATCTCAATGTCAGATCTTCTGGCGCACAACCGCCCAAGTGTCATCGAGTGCCGCCTTGAAGCGGTCGGTGGCAATCTCGATCTCGTCTTCATTGATGATCAAGGGCGGCATAAAGCTCATCCGGTCGCCGATCGCGCGCAGGTAAAGCCCGCGGTCATGGGCGAAATTCTGCACCATCTCGCCAACCTTCAGCTTGGGATCAAAGGGCTCGCGGGTTTTCGCGTCCTTCATCAGTTCAAAGCCGCAGAACAGCCCAACACCGCGCACTTCGGCGACCAGCGGATGATCCGCCATCGCGTGACAGCGCTCGAGGAACGTCTTGCTGACCTTACGCACATGACCGACCAGATCGATCTCGTCGTAGATATCGAGCGCCTCCAGCGCCACCGCCGCGCCGACCGGATGCCCGGCATAGGTATAGCCGTGGCCAAAGGTGCCGACCTCATCCGAATTCTTCATCATATCGGCATAGAGATCATCCTTGAACATCAGCGCCGAGAGCGGGAAGAACGCCGCGGTCAGGGCTTTGGCGCAGGCGATCATATCGGGCTTGATACCCCAGGTTTCGCTGCCCCACATATTGCCGGTGCGACCAAACCCGCAGACCACTTCGTCGGCCAAGAGTTTGATATCGTATTTGCGCAGCACCGCCTGCATGTCTTCCCAATAGCCCTCGGGCGGCATCAGCGCGCCCCCGCCGGAAATCGCCGGTTCGGCAAAAAACGCGGCAATGGTCTCGGGGCCTTCAGCAAGGATCAGCTCTTCGAATTTTGCCGCCATCCGTGCGGAAAACTCGCGCTCGCTCTCGCCGTCGATGTGGAAGCGGTAGTAGTTCGGCAATTCGGTGTGTTTGAACTCGGGCAGCGGCAGGCCGAATTTGGCGTGCATATGCGGCTGGCCGGACAGCGACACGGTGGCAATCGTATTGCCGTGATAGCCGCGGTGGCGACCGATGATCTTGCGCCGCTCGGGCTCGCCGCGCGCGGTATTGGCATACCACAGCAGCTTGATCGCGGTGTCATTGGCCTCGGAGCCCGAGCATTGGAACATCGCGCGGGTCATGCCATTCGGCGCCATTCCGGTCAGCCGCGCGCCCAATTCGGCAATCTTGGGATGCGAGCGGTTGTAGAAGGTCGGCGCGAAGGGCAGGGTGTTCATCTGCCGCATTGCCGCATTGGCCAGCCGCTCGTTGTTATAGCCAAGGCTGACACAGCCCAGACCCGAGAACCCGTCCATGATCTCGCGGCCTTCCGAGTCGTAGATATACACGCCTTTGCCATGGGTGATCATCGTCGGCCCGTGTTCGGCATGTTGGCGCAGGTTGGATTGGGGATGCACGTGATGCGCAATATCTTGCGCGATGGTGCGTTTGGCGTCGAAATTCATATCGCAGACTCCAGCATGATCGTTACCTCAGCGTCACATTTTACTTGACTGAATAACAATCTCGAAGTTTTCTCTCTTTGTTGAAATAATTTCAGGTGAGAACATGCGCCCCCTCCTCGATCTGCGTCATTTGCAGCTGATTCAGGCAATTATTGAAACCGGACGGATCACCGATGCCGCCGACAAGCTGGGGGTGACGCCCTCGGCGCTCTCGCACCGTCTGCGCGAGGCCGAGCGGCGGCTGGATGTGCCCTTATTCACCCGTATGCACAAACGGCTGCGCAAGACCCCGGCGGCGGAATATATGGCGGTGGTGGCCGAGCGTGTGCTCGCCGATCTCAGCCGCGCCGAAGAGGATGTGCGGCGGATGAACGCCGGGGTGCAACATGTGGTGCGGCTCTCGGTCGAAGCCTACAGCAACTACCGCTGGCTGCCCTCGTTCATCCGCTATCTCAAGGCTCATGAAGACGGGATCGACATCCAGATCATGGCCGGTGCGCGCAGTGATCCGCTGACCGGCGTCCTTAACCGGCATATTGATCTGGCGGTGATGTCCGGCGATATCGCCCAGCCGGGCCTTGCCAGCATGCCGCTGTTCGAGGATCCTTTGCTGTATATCATGTCGCCCAACCACCGGCTGGCCGACCGCGCCTTTGTCGAGGGCAAGGATATCGTCGGCGAGCATTTCATCACCTACACCAAAGTGCCTGAGCCCGACCGCGAATTCGCCCGCCTGTTCCGCCCCACCGAGAGCTATCCGAAATGGGCGGCGACGGTGGAACTGCCGGAGGCGATTGTCGAATTGGTCGCCTCGGATCTGGGCACCAGCGTGCTGTCCAACTGGGCCTTGCAGACCGCGCTGGCCGAGGGGCGGATCATCGGCGCGCAAGTGACCGAAGAGGGCATCACCGTGCCTTGGGTGGTGGTGCTGCGCGCCGAGGATATGATCGCCGAAGACCCGATCCAACGCGTCGCGGCCCTGCTGGCCGAATGGTGCAGCCTGCCCAATGGCGGGTTCCATATCGTGTGAATAGGGTGGGCGCTTAGGGGTGCAGCGCCCACCAGCGCTGCACCAAACGCGCCCAACCCGAACCGCCCTAACGGGCACGGCCTTGTATCGGCATCGAGAAGAGACGGGCATAGCACAGACAGGAGTAGCCCCAACCAGCACTGGCCAACCCAACCCGGCTCAGTCCCATACCGGCACCGTCCAGAGACCGGCCCAAACTGAAGAGGCGCAGCCCCAACCGGTGCTGCGCCCTAATCCTTCAGCCCCGCATCCGCGCATTGCCCGGATCATAGAGCGGGCGCTGGCTGGCCGTGGCTTTCACCCTGCGACCGGCGACCAGCACCTCAAAGGGCCCCGCCGCCAGTTCCGCCAGCGACTGCCCCGCAGGCCGCTGCACATAGCCCATGCCGATGGCCCCGCCGACGCTCCAGCCATAGCTTGCCGAGGTCAGCCGCCCGACAATCTCGCCATCGCGCAGCACCGGCTCCTTGCCAAAGACCAGCGCCTCGGGATCTTCCAGCTTGAACGACAGCAACCGGCTGTCCGGCCCTGCAGCGCGGCGCGCCAGAATCGCGTCTTTGCCGGTGAAGTCCGTGTCGAAATCGCAGGCAAAGGTCAGGCCGCTGTCCACCGGACTGTCAAACGGGCCGATATCATGGCCCCAATGGCGAAAGCCCTTCTCGATCCGGCAACTGTCCACCGCCATACCGCCGCAGAGCCGCGGCGCATCGGGGGCTGCGCGCAGGGTCTCGAATAGTTGCTGGGCGAATTCGGCGGGCGCGTGTAGCTCCCAGCCCAGCTCGCCAACATAGGTCACCCGCTGGGCGCGCACCGGCACATAGCCGATATTAAGCGCCTGCCACGAGCCAAACTCGAATGCCTCATTCGACAGATCCGCATCGGTCAGCCCCGACAGGAAGTCCCGCGCGCGCGGCCCCATGATCGCCAGCGTTGCCTCGGATGAGGTGACATTGACCACGCTCACCCCATGCCCCGCCAGCTGCGTCTTGAGCCAGCTTTCGGTCTGCGGCTCGGCGCCCGCCGAGGCCATCACCATATAGCGCGTCGCGGACAGGCGGGCGACCGTTACATCGGCCTCGATCCCGCCTTGCGGATTGAACATATGGGTATAGACCAGCGCCCCCACCGGCACCGCCATATTGGCGCCGCAAAGCCTTTGCATCTGCGCCTCGGCCTCGGCGCCGTCGATCAGATAGCGGCCAAAGGTCAGGTCGATCATCCCCAGATCATCGCGCAGCGCCTGATGCTCGCCGCGCCAGGCGTCAAACCACGGCTGGCGGTCGAACCCGTCGGTGAACGCCTCGGCAAAGACCAGCGGCCGCTCCCAGCCATTGGCCGAGCCGAACTGCGCGCCCTCTGCCACCAGATGCCCGTAATAGGGCGTGCGGCGCAGGCCCCGCGCTTCGGTCTTGCGCTGAAAGGGCCAATGCATCGCATAGGCCAGCGACAGGGTTTCCGCCGCTTTATCAGCCACATAGTCGCTGGCGTTCAACCCCGGCACAATCCGGCGCGCGTCAACATCGGTCAGATCCATGGTCATATGCCCGTGGATGATCCACTCCGCCAACGCCTTGCCCGCGCCGGGGCCGTTCTGGATGCCGGTCGAGTTGAACCCCGTCGCCACCCAAAGCCCCGCCACATCCGTGATCGGGCCCAGATAATGGCGCGCATCGGGGGTGAAACACTCGGGCCCGTTAAAGAACTTGCGGATACCGCTATGAGCCAGCGCCGGCACCCGTTCCGAGGCCGCCTCGAGTATCCCGTAGAGATGCTCGTCATCGCAGGGCAATTCGTCGAACTCGAAATGCTCGGGGATACCGCCCTTGGGCCGCCATGCGGTGGCGTTAGGCTCCGAGCAGCCGATCAACAGCTTGCCCGCGTCCTCCTTGTAATAAGCGTATTCATCCATCACCCGCAGGATCGGCAGATCACCGGTGACCCCCTCAATCGGATCGGTGACAACATAGTAATGATTGGCGGCCTGTAGCGGCAGGCTGACCCCGTGGCCCAGACCGAACTCGCGCGCCCACATGCCGGTGGCATTCACCACATGTTCGGCCCGCACCATGCCCTGCTCGGTCTCCACCCCGCGCACACGGCCGCCCTCGATCACCAGCCGCTCGACCTTGCAGTCCTCGAAGATCTGCGCGCCCTGCATCCGCGCGCCCTTGGCCAGCGCCATCGTGGTGTCGATCGGGTTGGTATAGCCGTCACCGGGGAACCAGAAGGCGCCCTTGCCACCATGCGCCGAAAGCAGCGGCCAGCGCGCCTCGGCCTCCGCGGTCGAGATTTCCTCGGCCCGCAGCCCGCAGCCATGGGCGTAATCGACCTTGCGCCGCAGCTCTTCCATCCGCGCGTCGGTCAGCGCCAAAGTCAGCGAGCCGTTGCGCTTGAAACCGGTGTTCTGGCCGGTCTCATCCTCGAGCCGCTCCATCAGATCGAGCCCGTATTTGGCCAGCGCCGACATCACCGGCACGGCTTGGGTCTCGCTGACCAGACCGGCGGCGTGCCATGTCGTGCCCGAGGTCAGCTTGCGCCGCTCGATCAGCGCCACCGACCAACCGGCATGGGCCAGATGATAGGCGGTGGCGCAGCCGACGATCCCGCCGCCGATGACGACAACCTGCACCTCAGAAGGGAGCGTTTTTGCCATGGGATCAGCC
The DNA here is from genome assembly GCF_003076755.1 of Pararhodobacter oceanensis. Lineage (GTDB taxonomy): Bacteria > Pseudomonadota > Alphaproteobacteria > Rhodobacterales > Rhodobacteraceae > Pararhodobacter > Pararhodobacter oceanensis. The sequence continues at coordinate 143,882 of NZ_QDKM01000007.1, read as the reverse complement.
TTTCAACCGAGCGTTTTCAGGATCATAGAAGGGTGTCGCCGTGACAATCGCGCGCACCGGTTCGCCCAGCACTTCGATCTCGAAAACATCGCCCGGCGTGGTCGGAATGCTCAGATAGCCCAAGGCCAGCCGCTGGCCGCTGCCCTCGGCAATGCGAAACCCGCTGCCGCCCGAACTGACATAGCCCAGCGTCTCGCCATCGCGGCAGATCGGGCTTGAGGGCAGTGCATCAGCCCCTGCACCCAGCAGTTTGAAACCGGTGAAGTGATAGGATTTTTCCTGTTCCGCATGGGCCAGAAACGCCTCGCGGCCAATGAAATCCGCCTTTTTGCGGCTGACGAAACGGTCGAGACCGGCGTCAAACATCGTGTATTCGATGCCGAAATCCGAGCCCCAGCCGTGATAGGCTTTCTCCAGCCGCATCGCATTCAGCGCATAGGAGCCAAAGTCCACCAGCCCGTGTTCCGCACCGCCCGCGCTGATCGCCTCATAGACGGTGACCAGATCCGCGTCGCGCAGGTGCAATTCCCAGCCCAATTCGCCGACATAGGACACCCGCAGCGCGATCATCTCCACGCCTGCCAGAGTGATCTCGCGGACGGACATCCACGACGCAGACTCCACCGAGAGATCGGCATCGGTCAGGGGCTGCAACAAGGCCCGCGATTTCGGCCCCATCACCAAAAGCGCGGCGTTGAACTCCGAGCCGCGGCGCAGGGTGACGCCGCTTTCGGGCATAAACCGCATCATCCAGTCGTGATCGCGCTTGTCGGCCAATGTCGGACCGCACAGAAGATAGCGGTTCTCATCCAGCCGCGCGATTGTCGCCTCGGACCAGATTTTGCCGCGCGGGGTCAGCATATAGCTCAGTTTCACCCGCCCGATGGCCGGCATAGCGCCGCAGAACACGCGGTTCAGGAACTCGGTGGCACCGGGGCCTTCGACCTCGAAACGGGTGAAACCGCCGTGATCCATAATCCCGACATGATCGCGCACCGCGCGGCATTCGGCGGCCACCGCCGGTTCCCAGCATTCATCATGGAAGCTCAGCACATTGTCGTTGCGCACCGCCTCGGTCTCGAACCAGAAGGCCCGCTCCCAGCCGGCGATCTGGCCAAACACCGCGCCCTTGGATTTGAGCCGCTCGTAAAGCGGGGTGGTCTGCACCGGCCGCGCCGCATGCCACATCCGGTGCGGGTAGGGGATCGCATATTGGTTCTCATAAAGTTCGCTCGAGCGGGCGACCGTATAGTCAAAGGTGGCCCAGATTTCCCCAAACCGGCGTGGATCCCACATAGACATATCCCATTCTGTTTCGCCTTCGGTGATCCATTCGGTCAACGTCTTGGCGGCTGCGGCGGAATGCGTGACGCCGACAGGAAAGGCGCAGGCATGATAGAAATTCGGCAGTCCGAAGGCCGGACCACAGAGCGGCGCGCCATCGGGGCTATAGGGGATCGGGCCGTTAACAAAGCGCCCGACACCGGCCTCGCCAAGGATCGGCACATGGGTCAGCGCCGCGTCGAGCACCTCGGCGATATCGTCGACACTGTCGGGATAAAGCTGGTTGGCAAAACAATCCGGCATCCCGTCCAGCCACGCCGGACGCCCCGCATGGCCATAAGAGCCCAGCAGGAACCCGTTTCGCTCGCGGCGCAGGTAATACATAATGTCGGGATCCCGCACGAGCGGGAAGTTCTCGGGGTTGGCGGCCAGTTCCGGCAGGCTCTCGGTCACCAGATACTGATGCTCCAGCGTCACCACCGGCAGTTTCTGCCCGACCATCTCGCCGACCTTACGGCCGAAATACCCCGCCGCGTTGATCACGATTTCGGCGCGCACATTGCCCTTGTCGGTGGCCACATCCCATTCGCCCGAAGGCGTGCGGGTGATGCCGGTGACGGTGGTAAACCGCGCAATCTGCGCCCCCAGATCACGCGCGCCCTTGGCCAGCGCTTGGGTCAGCTGGCTGGGATCGACATCGCCCTCATAGGGGTCATAGATACCGCCACGAATACTGTCGCCCGAGGTGAAATAGGGATGCATCGCGTCCATCTCGGCGGGGCTGACCATCGCCATATCATAGCCCAAGCCCTTGGAAATGCCGGTCAAATGGCGGAAAAACTCCATCCGCTCGGGGGTATGCGCGGGCCAGAAGGCGCCGGTGTGTCGATAGGTGATCGGGTAATCGACCTCCTCGGCCAGATCCTTATACAGCCGCCAGGCATAATTGCCCGCGCGCATCCCGCCCCAGCTATTGGCATAGGTCGGGATATTCCCCGCGGCGTGCCAGGTCGAGCCGCTGGTTAGCTCGTTTTTCTCGACCAGCAGCGTGTCGGTGACACCGGCGCGGGCCAGATGATACAGCGTCGAGACGCCGACAATACCGCCACCGATGATGACGACTTTTGCATGGGTTTTCATGGCTCAGGCTTTCGCGAATTCAGGCAGGTGGATGGGCATGCGGGCGCGGATCGCGGCCTCGACATCGGCGGGCAGATGATCGGGGGCAGGACGCGCCTCCAACTCGGTCACACAGTCAATCGCGCGGTGCCAGATTGTGCGTTCGCCGCTCTGCACCCAGTTGTAGATATTCTGCCGGTCGCCAAGACTGGGATAGACATATTCGCGGGTCATCAGCGCCATGGTCTGCGCGGTGCCCAGATAATGGCCCTCGCCGGTCACCACCTGTTCGATCAGATCGAGATCAATCGCACCCTCAAACATCTCGATACCGCGCACCGAGCGCAGGATCGCGCCGCACATATCATTGTCGATCACCAGCGCCTCTTTGCTGGCGGCCATGATCGAGCCCAGCATTCCGACGCTGAGGTTGATCATATCCGCCCCCGCCTGCGCCGCGAGCGAGATCGTATAGCCCTTCTCATAGCCCGATTGCGCGTCGGCGGTCTTGGCATCGGTCATCCCCGCCGAAACCGTCGAGGGCAGACCCATCGCCAGCAACAGTTGCGCCGCCGCCGCATTGGCCACCGCCGCTTCGCCCGAGCCGCCGGTCATCGCGCCGGTGCGCAGATCGGAAATGAACGGCAGGAAGGCCAGAATACAGGGGAAACCGGGCTGCATCATATTGACCAGCACCAGACCGGCCAGCGATTCCGCCAGCCCCTGCGCTAGTGCTCCGGCCAAGGCCGCCGGACTGGTCGCCCCCGCCTGCGCCGCCGAGCAAATCTGCAACGGCATGCCAAGGCGCACGCATTCGCGCATCACCCCACAGGCCTCTTCGGCCAGGGTCAGCGGCGGCACCACATGGCAGACCGAGGCAAAGCAGAAGGGCTGCGCGCGAAACCGGTCCTCACCGCCCAAGGCCGCGTCGAACATCTCGACCACCGGCGCCACATTGGCGGGCTCAAAGAAACTGGTGCCAATCGGTTTCGAGGTGGCTTTGAGCGCGGCAAAGGCGGTGTTGATATCCAGGACCAGCGGGTCTTCCATATCGCGCGCCACCACTGGCCGCAGCGAGTAATGGATGCTCTCGCAGCTATCGACAATGCGCATCAGATCGTAGAGATCGCGCAGCGTGCTGTCGCGGAACTTCTGGGTCTGCGAATCCAGCACCTGCACTGCCGCGCCGCCGGTGCCGATATGCACCCGCCCGCCGCCAACCTCGATGCCGCGATCACGCAGGAACCCGGGCAACTCGACGCGCTTACAGGCACCGGCGATGATATCCTCGACCAAGGCGCGCGGGAAGGTCAGACGCCCGTCGGCACGCTCTTGCGCGCCCTGCGCCAGCGCCATCTCGCGAATATCGGCGGGCGCGCTGGCCACGCCGATGCGGGACAGGATATCAAAGGCGGTCTCGGTGATATGCGCGACCATCTCTTCGGTCAGCGGTTTGAACCTTCCGCCCACCGGCGGCGGACCGCCATGCAGCATCTGGGAATTGGCACGGGGTTTTCTGGGTCGACGCATGATCAGCCTCGCAGAGTAAGAATTCCCTCGAACTCTAGGCTTGGCGTGAGGTTAGAACAATTCCATTAAATGCGCCATTTGATGAATTGTTTTCACTCAAGGCCGCAGCGCATATCCGACCCCTCCGCGACCCCGTAGCCAAGCCGATCTCGGGACCGCAAGGGTTGAAATCAGCGCGCCGCCACCCGCTCGGTCAGCACACGGTCCAGCCAGCCAGCGTCCATCTCGGGCACCGAAGCCAGCAGCGATTTGGTGTAATCCTGCTGCGGATTGTCGAGCACCTGCGCTTTCGGACCGGCCTCGACCACCTGCCCGTGCTGCATCACCACCACATCATCGGCGATCGCCCGCACCGTGGCGATATCATGGGTGATGAACAGATAGCTGATCCCCAGCTCCTGTTGCAGCCGCGCCAGCAACCGCAAAATCCCCTCGGCAACCAGTTGATCCAGCGCCGAGGTCACCTCGTCACAGATCACCACCCGCGGTTCCGCCGCCAGCGCGCGGGCAATGCCGATGCGCTGTTTCTGCCCGCCGGATAATTCCCCGGGGCGGCGGTGATAATAGACATCGGGATCAAGGTCGATCGCCGTCATCAATTCCCGCACCCGCGCGGTCAGCTTGCGCCCGCGCAAACCGGTGTAGAACTTCAGTGGCCGCGCGATGATATCGCCGATTTTCTGCTTGGGATTCAGCGCTGTATCTGCCATCTGATAGATGATCTGCACCTGTTGCAACTGCGCTTTGCTGCGTTTGCGGTAATCGGGCGGCAGCGACACACCGTCCAGCAGCACATCGCCGCCACTGCGCGGCAACAGCCCCATGGCGCAGCGCGCCGCCGTGGTCTTGCCCGAGCCGCTCTCGCCGACCACCGCCAGCGTGCGCCCCGCGTGCAGATCAAAACTCACCGCGCGCAGCACATCCGGCCCGATGCGCCCGTAACTCGCTGTCACCTTGCGCAAAGAGACCAGCGGCTGCACATCCTCGGCGGGGACAGGCTTGGCCGGCGCCTCGAACGCCCGCACCGCCCAGAGCGATCTGGTATACTCTTCCTGCGGATCGGCAAGCATCGTCTCGGTCGCCGCCTCCTCGACCAATTTGCCGTGGCGCAAAACCATAATCCGGTCGGCCATCTGCGAGACCACCGCCAGATCATGGGTGATATAGAGCGCCGCGGTGCCGAAATCGCGCACCGCATCTCGGATCGCGCCCAGAACCTCGATCTGCGTCGTCACATCCAGCGCCGTCGTCGGCTCGTCAAAGATGATCAGATCGGGGCGGCAGGCCATCGCCATCGCCGTCATCGCCCGCTGCAACTGCCCGCCCGAGACCTGATGCGGATAGCGAAAGCCGATCTCTTCGGGGTTGGGCAGTTTCATCTGCCGGTAGGTGGTCACCGCATCCGCTTCGACCTCGCGGCGGCTGCGGCCTTGGGCAAGCACCGGAAACTCGGCATATTGACGGATCAGCTTATAGGCGGGGTTGAAACTGGCGGCCGCCGATTGCGCGACATAGGCGATGCGGGTCGAGCGCAGCCCGCGCCGGACGGCGGGGCGGGCGCTGGTCAACTCGGTCCCGTCAAATGTCACCGAGCCACCGGCAAAGCGGCAACCGTCGCGGGTGAACCCCATCGCGCCCAGCCCGAGAGTGGATTTCCCGGCACCGGATTCGCCGATCAACCCCAGCACCTCGCCGCGTTTCAGGGTCAGGTTGATGCCGTCGATCAAGGCTTTGCCGCTGCCCGGCGCGGTGCGTTTTCCGGCGCTGGCTTCGATCACCAGATCGCGGATTTCTAGCAGGGGGGGCTGGCTCATGCGGTCAATCCTTCAGTCTTAGTCTTTCAACCCGCTGGACATATGCAGCATCCAGTCAACGATGAAATTCACCGCCAGCGTCAGCAGCGCAATCGCGCCCGCCGGCAGCAGCGGTGTCAGGTCGCCAAAGGTGATCAGCGAGGCGTTCTCGCGCACCATCGCGCCCCAATCGGCCAAGGGCGGCTGCACGCCCAAGCCAAGGAAGGACAGCGCCGAGATGGTCAGGAACACAAAGGTAAACCGCAGCCCGAACTCGGCGACCAGCGGCGTCGCCGCATTGGGCAGGATCTCGCGGAACATGATCCACAACAGACCTTCGCCACGGATGCGCGCCGCCTCGACGTAATCCATCACCACCACGCCCATCGCCACTGCGCGGGCGATGCGAAACACGATGGTCGAAAAGAGCAGCGCGATAATCAGGATCAGGTTGAGCACGCTGGTGCCGAAAATCATCAGCAATAACAGCGAGGTGATCAGCGTCGGGATCGACATCATCACATCCACCATCCGCGAGATCAACTGATCGACCCAGCCCTGCAACGTCACTGCCAACAGCGCCACCGAACAGCCGATGACAAAGGCGATCACCGTCGTCGCAAGGGCAATCCCCAGCGTGTTGCGCGCCCCGTAGATCAGCCGCGAGAGCATATCACGGCCCAGAGAATCGGTGCCCAGCAGGAACTCTTCGGACCACGGCAGATACTCCATCCCGACAATCGCGGTTTCGGGATAGGGGGCGATGAGCGGTGCGAAAATGGCGATCACGGCATAGCTCACGATCACCAGAATGCCGAACATTGCGGTCAGCGGCACATTGCGAAGCTGGCGGATCATTTGGTGCTCCGGTGCAAAAGGCGCGGGTTCGACAGGATCGAGATCACGTCGGCCACAAGGTTGAACAGAATGAACGCCGAGGCGAAGATCAGACAGGCCGCCTGCACCACGGTGACATCGCGTTTCGACACGCTATCGACCAGCAACTGGCCAAGGCCGGGATAGACAAAGACCACTTCGACAATCACCACACCGGCGATCATATAGGCGATATTGAGCGCGATCACATTGACGATCGGCGCCACCGCATTGGGCAGCGCATGCACCACCACCACGCGGCGCTGCGCCGCGCCTTTGAGCCGCGCCATCTCGACATAGGGCAGGGCCAGCAAGTTGATCAGCGAGGCACGGGTCATCCGCATCATATGCGCGGTGACAATCAGCGTCAGGGTCAGCGCGGGCAGGAGGGTCAGCACCAGACGGTCGCTCAACGCCGTATCGCTGCCAACCACCGAGATCGACGGCAGCCAGCCCAGTTTCGCCGAGAACACATAGATCAGCCCGTAAGCGACAAAGAACTCGGGAAAGGAAATCGCCGTCAGCGTGCCGATATTGATCCAGCGGTCGATCCATGTGTTGCGCTTGAGCGCCGCCAGAATGCCCAGACCCACCGCCAGCGGCACCGCGATCAGCGTCGCCATCGCCGCCAGAAACAGGGTGTTGCCCAGCCGGTCGGCCAGTATCGCGGTGATTTCGCGCTGGTTGATCACCGAACGGCCGAAATCGCCCTGCAAAATGCCACCCAGCCACGCCAGATAGCGCTGCACCGGCGGCGTGTTCAGCCCCAGTTGTTCACGCAGTGCCGCAAGGGTCTCGGGCGTCGCCGACTGGCCGAGGATCTGCTCGGCGACATCGCCGGGTAGGAATTCCACCGAGACAAAGACCAGCGCCGACACCACCAGCAGCGTCAGCAGGCCCAGAAACACACGCTGCAGGATCATATTCAGAACGGCGCTCATGCAGTCCTCCGCTTGCCCGCCGCGAAACGGGGTCGTCGATTGAGATAAAGGCTCTCCCCGCCGGTCAGGGGCGGGGAAAGCCGGTGATTTAGGGTGGCGTTATGCGGTCCACCAACGCTCCATAGCGCGGTGCCCGTCCAGCGGCCAGTCGCTGCCCACTTGCCCCGAATGCGCGACATTGGTGCTGCGGCCATAGACATGGTTGCGGAAGAAGGGAATGATCGAACCGCCCTCATCGCTGAGAAGTCTCTGCATTTCCGCATACATAGAGGCACGCCGCGTCTGGTCCAATTCACCGCGCGCCGCGACCAGCAGCTCGTCGAACCGCGCATTGCTGAACGCGCCCTCGTTCCATGCCGCATTGCTGGCATAGGCGGAGGTCAGGATCATATCCGGCACCGGACGCGGCCCCCAAGAGCCAGCGAAAAACGGTTTGCGCATCCAGACATCGGACCAATAGCCATCGCCCGGTTCGCGCAGCACTTCGATATCAAGCCCTGCGGGTGCGGCATGTTCGCGGTACATCGTCACCGCATCCACCGCACCCACATAAAGCCCGTCCGACACGCTCAACCGCAGGGTCAATTCGTCGTGACCGGCCTGCTGCAGATGGTAGCGCGCGCGCTCGGGGTCATAGGGGCGCTGCTCTAGTTCGGCGTCGTGATAGGGCATCATCGGCGAGATCGGATGGTCGTTCGCCACCACGCCATGCCCCTTGAGCACCATATCCACAATCGCCTGCCGGTCGATGCCGTATTTCAGCGCCAGCCGCAGGTTGTTGTCGTTGAACGGCGCAATGGCCGAGTTCATCGCGAAAGTGCCGTGGAAACCACCGGGCACCGATTCGACCTGAATATCGGGACGGCGCCCCAGCAGCGCCAAGGTCCGGTATTCCGAGCTTTCAATCGCATGCACTTCGCCGGTGACCAGCGCGTTGGTCGCCGCCGTCGGGTCGTTGATCAACAGCACCTCGCCCTCGTCGAAATGCGCGGCGCCCTCTTTCCAGTAGTTCGGATTGCGCCGCAGACGGGTGCGCACGCCGGGATCGAAATTCTCGAGGATATAGCCGCCGGTGCCGGTGCCCGAGACATCCACCGTGCCATCGGGCATCACCGGACAGATGTTGAAATGATAATCCGACAGGGTGAACGGGAAGTCCGCATTCGGCCCGCTCAGCACCACCCGCACCAGATGATCACCCTCCGAGGTGATCTCGGTGACGCCGTCCAACAGCGCCTTGGCGCCCGAGGTCGAATCCTCGCCGCGGTGCAGGTTCAGCGAGGCGATCACATCCTCGGCGGTGAACGGTTTGCCGTTATGAAACTCGACGCCGCGGCGCAGGTTGAACCGCCAGGTGATCGCGTCGTCCGATTCCCAGCTTTCCGCCAGTTCCGGTTTCAGCGCGCCATCGGCACCGATCTCGGTCAGGTTGTTGCGCAGGCACCAGCCCAGAAAGATATGCTGCCCGCCGTTAAAGGTGGTCGGGTCCAGCGTGTCATTGACCCCGCCCTGCACCACAGCGATTCGCAGCATCCCGCCACGGCGCGGCTGTGCCTGCAGCCCCTGAGGCATGCCCAAAAGCGCCGCTGCCCCCAAGGCCGCGCCGCCTTGCAAAAGCCCGCGGCGGCTCAGTTTTCCTTGGCCGAGAAAATTGGTCATTGCAGTCCTCCTCCTGTCCTGTCGGACATTTCTGCGCACGTTCGAGCGTGGCAATTTGTTTCGCATCCAGATCGGTCCAAGCGCCTCTGGCTGGCCCTTGCGGTCGGCCTCTGTCGCCCACCGCATGGCGCTCTTGCAGGTATGATGCACATTTTTGGATGAGTTAATCTCGAAAAATATGGCGTAAACTGTGAAAGTAATTCACCCAAGGGAGGCGATGCAATGACCTATCGAGAGGGCGGCGATAAACGCCCTGTCGCCGCTGTCAATCCGCGCGCTCGGGCGGCGTTTTCCGACCCGCGACGCAGGCGGCAAACGCGCGCTTGCCTTGCTGCAAAGCGATATCGCGGCGCCTCGACAGCGGCAAGACCAACCTTTTGACCAAGCCCAGCCGAATCCGCGTTATCGCCCTATTCCTAAGCCCTTACTCCGGCTCTGTAGCGCGAAAAAGCCGGTTCTCTTGCGCCTTGCCACCCAAGCGAGGCATGAGCCGTGTCACCACAAGCAACACGCCAATCACAGCGCGCCGATCGCCCCGTTACAAAGTGGCCGATTGCAGCGCCCGCCCCAGCCGTTTCGCCGCCAAAACCGCCTCGTCACCGCGCAGGGGCCAAGCCTGTGTCAGCCCTTCGATGATCACCAGCAGCGCAGTCTCCGCTCCGCCCGATCCCTCACCCCGCGAGTCAGCGCCCACCGAGTCAACGCCCACCGAGTCCCCACCCAATCCGGCGCCGCCTAAACCCGTCGCCATTGCAGCGCGCGCGGCGACCTCGGCCTTATGCCGCTCCAATAGCTCCCGCAGCGGCTGGCTTGCCGGATCGGCGGCCACCGCCGCATGAAACAGGCAGCCATGCGCGGTCTCGCTGGCCATCCAGTCACCGACCCGCGACAGCAGCGCTTCCAGCGCCGCCGCGGGTTCTTGCGGCAAATCCTCAAAGACCCGCGCCAGATAGCGCCGGTGCCGGTGTTCCAGCGCCGCCAGCACCATTTCCGACCGCGAAGGCGTGTATTTGTAAAGCGTGCGCAGGCTCACACCGGCGGCATCCCGCAGGTCCTCGACACTGGGCTCGGCAAAGCCGCCCTTGGCAAAGGCCTGTTCCAGCCCCGCGGAAATCTTGCGCATCATCTCGCTCATGCTTGACGATGTAGAGTGATCCCTCTACCTATGCAAGTAGAGCAATCATTCTACACCGGAGACACCCATGACCCTTCCCGAAACGATGAGCGCCGTTGTCCTCACCGGCCATGGCGGCTTGGACCGGCTGGAATGGCGCGAGGACCTGCCGCTGCCCCGCCCGCAGGCGGGCGAGGTGTTGATCCGCCTCGGCGCCTCGGCGGTGAATAACACCGATGTGAACACCCGCACCGGCTGGTATTCCAAGGCGGTGCGCGGCGACACCGGCGCGGCGGCAACCAAGGGCTATGACGGCGCCTCCGATGCCGATGGCGCATGGTCCGGCGCGCTCAGCTTCCCGCGCATTCAGGGCGCCGATTGCTGCGGGGTGATCGTCGCGGTCGGCGCTTGCGTCGATGCCGCGCGTCTGGGCGAGCGGGTGCTGGTGCGCCCGATGCATCAGCCCGAGGGCGGGGCGGCGGATGCGCTGGTCACCTTCGGCTCCGAGCGTGACGGCGGCTTCGCCCAATTCACCACCATCGACAGCGACCACGCCCTGCGTATCAACAGCCCGCTCAGCGATACCGAACTGGCCAGCTTTCCCTGCGCCTTTTCCACCGCCGAGGGGATGATCCAGCGCGCCAATCTGGGCGCCGAACGGGTGTTGATCACCGGCGCCTCGGGCGGTGTCGGCTCGGCGGCGGTGCAACTGGCCAAACGCCGCGGCGCCCATGTCACCGCCACCACCAGCCCCGCCAAAATGGAGGCGCTCAAAGCACTCGGCGCCGATGTCACCCTTGGCCGCGATGACCCGCTGCAAGCGCAGGCGTTTGATGTTGTGCTCGATCTGGTCGGCGGGCCACGCTGGCCTGCGCTTCTCGAGGCGCTGACCAACCACGGGCGCTATGTCACCTCGGGCGCCATCGCCGGCCCGATTGTCGAACTGGATCTCAGGACGCTCTACCTCAAGGATCTGCTGCTGATCGGCAGCACCCGGCAGGATCCGCGCGTGTTCACCGATCTGATCCGCTATATCGAAGCCGGCGAGATCCGCCCCGTGGTCGCCAAGACTTACCCGCTGCACGAGCTACGCGCCGCGCAGGAGGCGTTTCTCGACAAATCCCATCTGGGCAAAATCGCCATCGATATTGCCGGTTAAGAGGCGCTGGATGAGAGGCGCCAATTGAAAAGGAGGACAGGGCGCAGGCAATCACCGCGCCCGCACCGTCACCCCTTGCTGCGCGCGCCCGGATCAGTGGCGACAAGCGCCTCGATCGCCGCCACCACCTGCGCGGCTTTCCCCGCATCCGCCGCCTCGCGATGGGGCGGCGCAAAAGCCCCCGCGTCATTGTCGAAATACCGCCCCGAAGCGCTGGCGAACTCTTCCGAAAGCGCCGCACGACACAGGATATCGGCGCCAATCGACAGATCGCTCCCCGCCACGCCAAAGCCCTCTTTAACCATCTTCGAGGCCAGCAACGACCCCGGGTTCACCGCGACAAACACCGGTCCCTCGGGATGCGCGCGGGCCATCTCCTGACTCCAGATGGTCAGCGCCAGCTTGCTCTGCGCATAGGCCGCCATCTGGTCCAGCGCCCCCTTGCCACCCATCGCCGCGATATCCACCGGTGCCTGCGCCGCCGACGACAGATTCACCACACGGCCCGTTGCCGGAATGACCGGCAGCAGCGCCTGCGTCAGCAGATAGGGCGCCAGAGTGTTAACCACGAACCGCACATCCAGCCCGCCCGCTGTGCGCGGCTCCGCGACCTTCAGGATCCCCGCGTTATTGATCAACACATCAATCCGCGGATGCCGCGCCCGCACCTCTGCCGCCAGCGCCGCAACCTCGGCCAGTATTGAGAAATCCGCGCGAAAGGTCTCCGGCGCGCCGCCCACAGCCTGTGCCGCCGCCGCCAGTTTTCCGGCGCTGCGCCCGTGCAACAGTACCTTATGGCCGGCCTCTGCCAATGTCTTGGCGGTCAACAGGCCGATGCCATCGGTGGCGCCGGTGATCAGGATGGTTTTGGACATGAAGTCTCCTCGGGGTCTGTCATCGGGCACATTATCTGCGCTGCGCCGCGGGTTGAAGCAAAGGATCAAGGTTAATCGGGCAATCCCGCTCTAAATGGCCCGCTAGCGCCCCGCGTCAACCACCCCGGCAGACCTTATGCCACCCGGCGCGCAGTCCGCCGCGCGCGGTAGGCCCAGAGCCGGTAGGCCTCAAGCAAAGCCAGCGGCAGGAAATGCACCAGCGCCGGCGCAATCCCGCCCCAGTCATGCAGCGCCGCCCAATGCAAAAGCGTCAGCACTGCCGCCGCGTACACATAGCGCTGCAGGGGTTTCCACCGCCGCCCCAGCCTGCGCATCCAGCCATCGGTCGAGGTGATCGCCAGCGGCACGAAGATCAGGAACGCCAGCCAGCCGGCCCAGATATAAAGCTTTGAAATCTCGGCAGTTGTCACCGCCACCGCGCCTATATCCATTAGATAGAGCGCGGTATGCAGCGCCGCATAACCAAAGGCCGCGACCCCCAGATAGCGGCGCCGCTTCATCAGCCAGCGCGGAAACCGCCAGCCCTGAAACAGCATCGTCAAGGGCGTGATCATCATCGCGATAATCATGAACCGCGCGGCAAATTCGCCGGTCGGATGCAGCAGCCCTTCCACCGCCTCGCCGCCCGAGGCCAGCCCCGATACCATCGGGATCGCCGGCAGGCTCAGCAGCAGCCAGAAGGCATAGGGATGATTGAAAAACCGTTGAACTCGGGACATGAAATTTCCACTCTATATGTCACTTAAAGCGCGCTGCATTCACCAAGAACCACCCTCCGGCGCGCGGCAAACCTGCAATCGCGACTGCAGGCGCCAAAGGGGCGAAGCAAATCAACGCACCCCCGTTGAACGCTGCAGCGCGCCATATCCGTCGCGCTCAATCCGCGAGGGCGGCGAAATATTCATCCCAGCTTTGGTGCGCGCGGCCCGTGACCATTTCAAAATCCCCCGGCCGGTCATATGCCCCCAGTCGGATACCGTCATAAATGCCGCCGATGATCGGGCCGAAAAAACTGCCCAACTCGGCGGTCCGGTCGGCGACATAGGCCTCGGGCGAGATCGCGCGGTAGCGCAGATCCGTGCCAAACGCCGCGTTCAGATAGGCTGCCAATTGCGCTTGGGTGATCGGCGCACCGTTAAGGTTAACCAATCTGCCACCCATCCCGCCGCGGGTCAAAAGCGCCGCATAGGCCTCGGCCAGTTCCGCCCGTGTGGTATAGCCGCAGCACCCGTCACCGGCGCTATTGGCGATCTCGCCGCGGGCGCGGTAGCTGTCGATATAGTCCACATCCGGCTCGATATAGATGCCATTGCGCCCGATCGCCCAGTCCAGCCCGCTGGCGCGAATATCGGCCTCGGTCTGGCGGTTGCTTTGCACGATGGGCGAAAACGGCGTGCCATCCTCGGGCCCTTGAATACTGGTATAGACCAGCCGCGAGACACCGGCGGATTTCGCCGCCGCGATCACATTGCGATGCTGCAAAATACGGTCGTCGGGCGGTGCCATCCCCGAGACCAGCACCAGCGCCGACACGCCCGCCAGCGAGGCTTCCAGCTGCGCGCGGTCGTCATAATCACCGGCGCGGATCTCGATCCCCAGATCCGCGGCGTTCTGCGGTGAGCGGGCCAGCCCGATCACCTGTTCGGGGCCAAATCTGTCAATCAGGCGCTCTGCGATGGCGTGGCCCAACTGGCCCGAGGCGGCGGTAACGGCATAGGTCATCTGGTGAACTCCGTGGTGATTGGACCCGTCCTATCATCGACGGGTCCGGTTAAGGTTAATGGCCCGAAAGCTGTTGCAGCGCGCCGGCCCAGTCTTCGACATGCCACGACCGGCTGATCACACCATCCTCAAGCTGGTGAATATCAATGGTCATGATATCAAAACTGCGGCCCTCGCCATCAACACCGAACAGCGGCGCAATGGGCGTGCCGGTGGCGCGGCTGCGCACGGTGACAAAGGCGCCGTCCTGATGCATCGCCTGCACCTCCCAGTTCAGATCGGGGATCAGCTGCGCAAAGCCGCCGACCCGCCCCAGAAAGGCCGCGCGGGTTTTATCCGCGCCCGAATAATCGCCGCTGCTGGTCCAATCCTCGGCGGTCGCCGCCTCAAACGCCGCGACCTGCTCGGCCGCGCCGGGGTTGCTGAGCAGGTCATAGAAGCTTTGCACGCTGGCGGTGTCATCGCCGTAAGCCGCGGTTGTCAGTCCGGCGCCGGTCAGCGTGGCAAAGGCAAGCGCGGTGGTCAGGGTCTTGAAGGTCATCTCTCTCTCCATTTGAAACCGGGCAGGGGCCAATACCGGCCCGTCACCCAAGGTGATATCGTCTCGCGCGACCGCAGGATTGCCCCCCTCATCTGTCCAGAAATATCCCGGGGGGCCCGCAAGGGCGGGGGCAGCGCCCCCTCACCGCGTCCCATGACAAGAACCGATCGCTTGCAGAAACAATTAGACCGGTTCCGGCTTTTCGATTATCCGGTAATTGTTGGAATGATCATTTCAGGAATTGCAAAGATGATCGAGGATTTCCGTGGATTGGCGGTCTTTGTCGCCGTCGCCGAGGCCGGCAGCCTGACCGCGGCGGGCAAACGGCTGAAACTCTCGACCTCGGTGGTCAGCCATCACCTCTCGCGGCTGGAAGAAAAACTCGGCGTGACGCTGTACTTTCGCTCGACCCGCGCGATGTCGCTGACCCCTGAGGGCGTGTTGGCGCTGGACCCCGCGCGGCGGATGGTCGCCGCCGGAGAAGAGGCGCTGGGGCTGATCGGCAGCGGCAGCGACGAGCCGGTGGGCACGCTGCGCATCACCATGCCTGCTTGGGGCGAGCAATTGCACCTGCGTCAGGCGCTCTGGACCTTCGCCCGACAGCACCCGCTGGTCAAGATCGTGCTGCACAGCAGCGACGCCCCCGCCGATCTGGTGAAAGAGGGGTTCGATCTGGCGATCCGTCTGGGCACGCTGGCCGATAGCAGCCTCAAAAGCCGCCGTTTGGGGCATTTCGAGACCATTCTCGCCGCCGCCCCCGCGTATCTCGCCACACGCCCGCCGATCCAGACGCCGGACGATCTGATCGCCTGTGACTTCATCGGCGTCACCATGCTCCCCGGCAGTATGATGCTGCTACGCGGCGGTGAGGCGCTCACCGTCGAGCCCGAGAGGGTCCGGCTCGAGGTGGACACGATTGCCTCGGCGCGTTCGGCGGTGCTGGCGGGGCTTGGCCTGCGGCATCTGCCGCGGGGCGAGGTCGCCGGTGATCTGGAGGCGGGGCACCTGCAGCGGGTGTTGCCCGACTGGTCGATGCCCGCGCTCGGCGTCTATGCGGTCTGGCCCGACAGCGGCCCGCAAAAAGCCCTGACCCGCCGGTTGATCGAGGATCTGGTCAGCCAGAAGGCCGGTCTGCTGCCCTGATCACCCCGCCCGCAAGCCCCGCTTAGCACGGCGCAAAAAAATCCCCCCGACGGCGCAAAAAACCCCCGCCACCCCGGTTGACAGGCTCTCATCATATCAATAAATCCCGATACATGGATTCAACGCACGCCCTCAAAGCCTTTGCCGCCCTCGGTCAGCCGACGCGGCTTGATGTGTTCCGCTTGCTGATCAGGGCCGGCGCCAGCGGCATGTCCGCGGGCGAGATCGGCGAGACTCTCGATGTGCGCCAGAACACCATGTCGACGAACCTCTCGATCCTCGCCCAATCCGGGTTGATCCGCAGCGAGCGGCAGGGGCGCAGCATCCGCTATTTCGCCGATATGGCAGGGGTGCGCGCGCTATTGGCCTTCCTGATGGAGGATTGCTGCGGCGGCTGCCCAGAGCAATGCCAACCGCTGATTGACGAGCTGATCTGTTGCTAACGCCCCCTAACCATGACCCCCGCTAACCAAGAACGCCCACCGGCGTTAACCCATTTACCCAACACCCCTGACCCCCAAAACCCAACCTGCGAAAGCCCGTTATGACCGATACCCCAAATCCCATCGCCGCCGGTCTTGGAACCTTTGAACGCTGGCTCTCGCTCTGGGTGGCGCTGGCCATCGGCGCGGGGCTCTTGCTCGGCAACCTCTTTCCCGCCGCCTTTTCCACGCTCGCCGCGCTCGAGATCGCCTCGGTCAACCTGCCGGTCGCGGTGCTGATCTGGGCGATGGTCTATCCGATGATGGTCGGCGTGGATTTCGGCGCCCTGCGGCAGGTCGGCGATAAACCCAAGGGGCTGGTGGTGACACTGGTGGTCAACTGGCTGATCAAACCCTTCACCATGGCCGCGCTTGGCGTGTTGTTCTTTAACCATGTTTTCGCGGGGCTGATCCCGCCCGATGACGCGCAGACCTATCTGGCGGGGGTCATCCTGCTGGGCGCGGCGCCCTGCACGGCGATGGTCTTTGTCTGGTCCAATCTGACCCGCGGCGATGCCACCTATACGCTGGTGCAGGTCAGCGTGAACGATGTGATCATGGTCTTCGCCTTTGCCCCGATCGTCGCCTTCCTGCTTGGCGTCACCGATATCGTGGTGCCTTGGGACACGCTGCTGTTGTCGGTCGGCCTCTATGTCCTGCTGCCGCTGCTGGCCGGCTATCTGACGCGGCAAAACCTTGTCGCCAAGGGCGGCGAGGCGGCGGTGGATGCGTTCAAATCACGGGTGCAGCCCTTCTCGATCTTCGGGCTTTTGGTCACCGTGGTGCTGCTGTTTGGCTTTCAGGGCGAGGTGATTTTCGAGAGCCCGCTGGTCATCGCGCTGATCGCGGTGCCGCTGTTGATCCAGTCCTACGGGATCTTTTTCCTCGCTTACGGCGCCGCGCGGGCCTGGCGCATCCCGTTCAATGTCGCCGCCCCCTGCGCGATGATCGGCACCTCGAATTTCTTTGAACTCGCGGTGGCCGTCGCCATCAGCCTGTTCGGGCTGGGCTCGGGCGCGGCGCTGGCCACGGTGGTCGGCGTGCTGGTCGAAGTGCCGGTGATGCTGTCGCTGGTCGCCTTTGCCAATCGCACGCAACACTGGTTTCCCAAAGATCGGGGGGCGGCGTGAGCATTGTCATCCACCATAACCCCGCCTGCGGCACCTCGCGCAATGTGCTGGCGATTATCGAGGCTTCGGGCGCCAAGCCCGAGGTGATTGACTACCTCGCGACTGGCTGGACCCGCCCGCAGCTTCTGGCGCTTTTTGCCGCCACCGGTCTGACCCCGCGCACGGCACTGCGGACGACAAAATCACCGGCGGAGGAGTTGGGCCTCCTTGATCCATCCGTCGATGACGAGACCCTGCTGGCGGCGATGCTCGAGCATCCGGTGCTGGTCAACCGGCCCATCGTTTGCACGCCCAAAGGGGTGCGGCTCTGTCGCCCCAGCGAGACGGTTTTTGACCTTCTCGACCACCTGCCCAAAGGCCCGCTGTCCAAAGAGGACGGCACGCCGCTGATTGATGAAAAGGGACACCGCCTTGTCTGAGACCCCGAACCTCGACCCCTCGCATTTCCATCCCATCGACGCGGAACGCCTGTTGGCTCCTGCGCGCTCCACCCATGCGCCGCGTATCCTGCTGCTCTATGGCTCGCTGCGCGACCGCTCGTTCAGCCGCCTGATGACCGAAGAGGCGGCCCGCATTCTCACCAGCCTCGGCGCCGAGACCCGCAGTTTCAACCCTTCGGGCCTGCCGCTGCCCGATGATGCCGAGGCCGATCATCCCAAGGTCCAAGAACTGCGCGATCTGGTCACATGGTCCGAGGGTATGGTCTGGTGCTCGCCCGAGCGCCACGGCGCGATGACCGGCATCATGAAGACCCAGATCGACTGGATACCACTGTCGCTGGGCGGGGTGCGTCCGACGCAGGGCAAGACGCTGGCGGTGATGCAGGTTTCGGGCGGCTCGCAGAGTTTCAATGCCGTTAACCAGTTGCGCATTCTCGGGCGCTGGATGCGGCTTTTGACCATTCCCAACCAGTCCTCGACCCCCAAGGCGTTTCTGGAATTCGATGACGCGGGGCGGATGAACCCCTCGCCATTCTATGACCGTGTGGTTGATGTGATGGAGGAGTTGATGAAATTCACCCTGCTCACCCGCGATAACAAACCCTATCTGCTCGACCGTTATTCCGAGCGTAAGGAAAGCGCCGCCGAGCTGTCGCGGCGGGTGAACCAAAAGGCGATCTGAGCGGGGCACAGTTGCTAGGGTTTCTAGGACTGGCGCGGGGCAGGCGGGCAAAGCCAGTCCGCCCCCGCCAAGAGACCGTTCAACGTGAACTCACCCACTGGTGGCGGTGCCGCGCGGCTCACTTCCCGCAACACCGCCGCCGCTGGGTGACTATGAGGGGGCAAAGCGCATCTACGGCCCTGAAATTGACGCACCATTCAGCGGCAATTCCGGCGGGCCGATGCGGTGACGGCCAAAGCCTGTCAGCGCCTATCCGAGCCCTTCAATTCACCGCGACAGCTTGCTGCCTACCGCCCGAGACTCCCGCCTGAATTTCACTGCAACTGGCCGATGCCAATCCGACACCAAACGGCCAATTCCCTCTCGCCAAATCAAGCGCAGCAGCCTCGGCTTCGCTCACCAGATCGCCAGCCTCCGGCCCGCCTGCCACGTCACCAAAACTCTCGGCGCGCCGTCCAGCATGGTAAACAGTCCGTAAACCCGACAAAAATTCCCGCGTGATTTCAACGCCTTGAATTTGTCCCACGCGCGGGACATTGGGTGTCACGCGGTCTTGCGATCCCGACACATCGCCGCCTCGATACTCTCCATCAGGGCGATATCTCCAAAGGGTTTGCTCAGCACCTCGCAATTGCCCAGCGAGGCCGCCGAGGGCACATCCATGCCGCCGGTGGCAAAGATCACCGGCAGGTCGGCCTGCAGCCCGCGCGCCTCCTTGGCCAGCTCCTCGCCGGTCCGGTCGGGCAGGCCGACATCGGTGATCAACAGGTCCACCGGCGCCGAAGTCAGCAGCTCCAGCGCCTTCGCCACCGTGCCCGCCTCGATCACCTCGAACTCCGCCTCGCGCAGCATCTGCACCAGATCAAGCCGGATCAACGCGTCATCCTCGACCACCAGCACCCGCAGCTGTCCGCCCCGCGCGGCCTCCACCGCCCGCGGCGCGAATTCCGCCGCCTCCGGCTGCTCCTGCTGGCTGATCTCGACGGCCACCCCCGCGCTACCCAGCATCTCGCGGAGCCTGCGCGCCAATTCGGTCTGGCTGTAGGGTTTGCCAAGCAACTCCACCCCCTCATCCAGCCGCCCGTCATGCATGATCTGATCCTGAACAAAGCCCGAGGTGAACAAGACCGGCACCTCGGGGTGCAATTCCTGCAGCTTGAGCGCCAGATCATAGCCACTCATCTTGCCGGGCATCACCACATCGGTGAACAACAGATCCACCCGCTCCCCGCCCGCCAACAACCGCAGCGCCGCCTCGGCATCACCGGCTTCGGTCACCTGATAACCCAGCTGCTGCAAGGAATGCCGTGCGGTATCGCGGACATCCTCATCGTCCTCGACCAGCAGGATCCGCTCGGAGCCACCGGCCAGCCCCGCATCCGCCATACCCGGCAGCTCCTGCACCGCCTCATGCGAGCGCGGCAGATACAGATGAAAGGTGGTGCCCGCGCCGACTTCGCTG
Organism: Pararhodobacter oceanensis; assembly: GCF_003076755.1. Taxonomy (GTDB): domain Bacteria; phylum Pseudomonadota; class Alphaproteobacteria; order Rhodobacterales; family Rhodobacteraceae; genus Pararhodobacter; species Pararhodobacter oceanensis. Next base: position 123,909 of record NZ_QDKM01000007.1, on the reverse strand, counting down.
TCGAGGCTGATATAGCCGCCCGATTGTTTGGCGAACCCATAGACCATCGACAGGCCGAGACCGGTGCCATGACCGTCGGATTTGGTGGTGAAGAAGGGTTCGAACACCCGTTCCAGCGTTTCAGGCGTCATCCCGCTCCCGCTGTCCGCCACCGAAATCCGCACATATTCACCGGCACCGACATCGGGATGCGGCGGACTGGCCTCCGGTTTGATCTCGATATTGCAGGCGGTGACCGTCAACCTGCCTTGCCCCTCCATCGCGTCACGGGCGTTGATCGCGAGGTTGAGCAGCGCGTTCTCCATCGAGTTCGGGTCGATATTGGTGTTCCACAGCCCCTCGGCGAGATCGATCTCCAGTTCGACCCCCTCACCAATCGCGCTATGCACGATCTCGCTGGTCTCCGAGATCAACTGGCTGAGATTGATCACCACCGGCGCCAGCGGCTGTTTGCGGGCGAAGGACAGCAGTTGCGAGGCCAGCGTCGCGCCACGTTTGACGCTGCGCATCGCTTGCTCCAGCCGCGCCCGCGCCTCGCTCTCGGCGGCCATGCCGCGCATCGCGATTTGCAGATTGCCGGTCACCACCTGCAGCAGATTGTTGAAGTCATGCGCGATCCCGCCCGCCAACGAGCCGATCGCCTCCAGCTTCTGGCTCTGGCGCAGTGCCGCATGCACCGCCTCCAATTCGCGGTTGCGCTTGGCCACCCGCGCCTCCAGCGTGGCGTTGAGCTTGGCGATCTCGGCCTCGGTGTTCTTGCGGTCCTCGATATCGGTATTGGTGCCGACCCAACCGCTCAGCGTGCCGTCATCCGCATGGAGCGGCGAGGCGCGCACGATATGCCAGCGATAGCTGCCGTCGGCTTTGCGGATGCGAAACTCGGCCTCATAGGTTTTGCCCTCGACGATCGCTCCGGCCCAGTTCTCGACGGTGGTGGCAAGATCATCGGGATGCACCACCTTCGCCCAATCCGCACCGTAAAGTTCGCCCTCGCTGTAGCCGGTGAACTCATAGGTCCGCTGGTTGAGCCAGGTCAGCGCGCCATCCTTATCGGCGGTCCAGACCTGATTGGGCATGGTCTGCGCCATGGTGCGGAATTTCTCCCGCGTGGCGGTGAGCTGTTTTTCAGCGATCTTTTTGCCGGTGACATCATGGCCCTGCACAAAGATACCGACGGTTTTGCCGGTCCGGTCGCTGAGCGGATGATAGATGAAGTCAATAAAATGCAGACTGGGCGGCGCATTCGGGTCGGATTGGATCTGCGCCGGCATCTCGGTGAACGAGACCGGTTCGCCGCTGGTATAGACCTGATCGAGCAGATTGAGGAAGCCCTGTCCGGCGATCTCTGGCAGCGCCTCGGACACGGATTTGCCGAGGATATCGCGGTGGCCGGTCAGATCGGAATAGGCCTGATTGACGACCTGAAACACATGCTCCGGGCCGTTCACGATTGCCATGAAACTGGGGGCCTGATCAAAGGCGGACTGAAAGAAATCCATCATCTGACCCAGCGCCAGATTTTCATTGGCCACCGCCTCGGCACGCTGCAAAAGCGCGGCGCTGCGGCCGGTGGTGTCAACGCCCAGATTGAGGGGTGCGCCACCGTCTCCAGCGCCGTCACCACCGCCATGGGCGCCGCGGTGCAGATCGGTGACATCCACGGTGTTTTGCAAGATATAGGCGACCGCCCCATCGGCGTTGAGAACCGGCGTATGGGTGGCGCTCCAATAGCGTTCTTCAAGCTGGCCGTCGGGGCCGTGGATCGGATAGGCGATCAGCGGCAAATGGTCCGCCTCGCCGGTCTCGAGCACCTGTTTGAACGAGCCGCGCAGCATCTGGTCGGGCAGGGACTCGGGCGGTGCGGGAAATTCCTCGGTCAGGATGCGCCCGATCAATCGCGCCTGTGTGCGTCCTGTCACCGCCAGATAAGCGGCGTTGGCCCAGACGATCCGCAAGTCGGTATCCACGAGCATATAGGGCGAAGGCGCTTTGGCAAAAAGCGCATCAAGGTCAATTTGCACGGTCCGTTTCCATGATTGCGGTGTACATGGCGGTTTACACCTATCCTCCGCCTTTATCAGCCGCAAAAATCGCGCCTATGTCAAGAAATAGTGAGCCCGCTATAGAGCCCTTGCGCGGCACTCTGCGCAGGCGGGAGGCGTGTTGCTAGGCGCCTGTAATTCAACCGTAATCCGGTAGGCGCTGGGCAAGGGATGTGGATGCGCGGGGTGTCGCTGATGCGCCCGAGCATGGGGGAACGGTTTTGAAAATTACTGGTTGTTGCCTGATAGACGCCCGCTGTGGGCGATGAGTTTCCAGCGAATTTCAGAGAGGAAAATGCTATGAATTCCGCGTCCCTTCGCTCCACCACGGCAATGCTTGTGGCCTTGTCGATGATGCAACCCTTGCCTGCATTGGCCCAATCCGCTGCCGCGAAAGAACGCGCGACGGCGGCGGCCGGGTTCAAGCAAGACACGCCGCGCTCGAATGAAGAGGTCTGCGCCGAGAGCGGGATCATCGATGCTTTGGCCTGTGAACTTCATATCCAGCAATTACCGTTTGCGGGAGATGCACTGACCGGTGAGCCTGAGGTTGAAGCCGAGGGTGAAGCGGAGGCCGAAGTTGAGGTCGAGGATCAGGCCGAGGTTGAGGCGCAAGGGGATACCACGGTCGAAAATGGCGGCGATTTTGCGGGCGATACCGGGGCCGATGCGGCAGCGGAGGCTGGCGCCGAGGCGGAGGCCGCTGCTGATGCGGCTACCCAGAGTGTGCCGAGTGTTGACGATCTGGCCGGTGAGTTGTCCGCAGCGGAAGCTTCAGGCGAGGCGGAGGTCTCTGCCGAAACTGAGGCTGAAGCTGAAGCTGATGCAGCGGCTGTAGAATCCGGTGCATTTGTCGAGGCAGATGCAGATATTGCCGCCGATGCGCAGACTGAGGCCACCGACGAGCCGTCGGTTGAGGCACAAGTTGAGTCAGAGGCAGAGGCTGAAGCGGAAGTTGAAGCCCAAACCGAAACCCAAGCCGAAGCCGAGGTTGAGGAACAGGGCGAGGTCTCTGAAGATACAATGGCCGAAGCTCCGGCCGATGCTGCCGCGCCCTTGGATTTGGGCGGCGATTGCGCCGATGTGACCCAGTCGGGTAACGCACTGATCGACTGCGCTGGCACATTGAGCGAAGGTGCTCGCGAGGCGCTTGCTGCGGGTAGCGAGGTCGACTCCGGTGCCTCGGCCGATGTGACCGTAGAGACCGTCACCGAAACCACGAGCCGCTCCAGCGGTGAGGAATTTCGCGAATGGACCCCCGAGGATGGCGCGGCAGAAACCGCCTCGGCAGAAGCGCAAGCCTCGGGTGGCAGCGGGTTGAGCGACCTTGAGCGCGCGGGGCTGTTCACCTTGGGTGCCTTGGCGGTTGGCGCGATCCTGAGCAGCGGCCAGCGGGTCGATGCGAATACCGGCGACCGCGTGGTGGTGGTCGATGAAGAGGGCGAGTATCAGCTGCTTAAAGACGATGACGCGCTGCTGCGTCAACCCGGCTCGGAAGTGCGCACCGAGCGTTATGCCGACGGCACCACCCGCACCGTCGTCACCCGCCCCAGCGGCACCCGCGTGATCACCGTGCGCAACCCCGCCGGACGCGCGCTGCGCCGCGTGCATATCGAGCCGAACGGGCGCGAATATGTGATCTTTGACGACACGCAGGCCGTCGAGCCGGTCGATGTGAGCACCCTGCCAGCACCGACCTATGAGCGGTTTGATTACCGCGAAAGCACCGACCGCGAGAGCCTGCGTCTGGCGCTGCAAGCGGCGGATGAACGGGTCGCGGGGCGCGGCTTTAGCCTGAACCAGATCCGCGAGATCAAAGAGGTGCGCGACCTTGCGCCCGAGATCACGCTGGACAGCATCACCTTTGCCACCGGTTCAGCAGCGATCCGTGCCTCGCAGGCCGAGCAATTGCGCGAAATCGGAGTGCTGATGCGCGATATCATCCGCGAGAACCCGACCGAAGTGTTCCTCATCGAGGGCCATACCGATGCGGTGGGCGATGCGGGGTATAACCTGCTGCTCTCGGACCGCCGCGCCGAATCTGCGGCTCTGGCACTGAGCGAATACTTCAATGTGCCGGCCGAGAATATGGTGGTGCAGGGCTACGGCGAACGCTACCTGCGGATCCGCACGCAACAGGCGGAAGAGCAAAACCGCCGCGTCGCGGTGCGCCGGATCACCGGCCTGCTGCGCGGGCAACGTTAACGGGTTAGCCGGCGTTTAAGGACGATAAGCTTGGGGCTCCGCAGGAAATTGCGGGGCCCTTTTTTCGTGCTGTGTAGTGGTGCGGCTTGAGGGTGGTTGGTTTGTTCAGTGAGTTGTGCGGGGGTGTTTCTGTGTCTTTGCGATTTTCACTGCGACGAAACGGGGCATTCCCCTATGGGATGTATGTGAGGGCGTGAGCATGGCCATAAACACCCGCCACACTCTGCCTCTCAACCCGGGAGGCCGAGGCTCCAGATCAACGCGGGGATGCCCAGCAGTACCAGAACCGCCGCCCCGACCAGCGCGCCGTCGCGGGTTAACCATCCGGCGGCAAAGAGCGCGATCACCGCTGCCGCAAGGCTGCCCGAGGCGGGAATAAACTCCATCATCGGCATCAGCGCCGAGAGGAACATCACCAGCACTAGCGGCAGATACAGCCACGGCGGTTGCAATAAGAAGGTTAACCGCGCTTTCAAATGACGCTCGACAAAGCCGATGGGGCGGCGCAGCCATTTGATACTGCGGGCCAGCTTGGCTGCGGGCAATTGGCGGCGGGTGATCAGCGCGGGCAGCCATAAGTGGCGGCGCCCGATCATCATCTGCGCGGCGACCAGAAAGGTGACCATCGCCACGCTGGTGGTCACGCCGGGGATCGTGCTGGCAGGCGATACGGCGATTAGCGAGAACAGCAGCATCACCGAGGCAAAAGAGCGTGCGCCCAGCGTTTCAATCACGTCCTGCACGCTGATGTCGCCGTCGCCGAGCGCCGCCTCGAGCCGGTCAAGAACATCGCTGAGGGCATGGTCGTCGCTCATATCGGTCCCTTGCTTCGGGGCTGCGGGGGCTGTCACTGCAGGGTCCGCATCGGGACAAAGCGTGCCAGCTTTATTGCGCAGGTTCGCGGTCATTCCGTCAACCGTGCCTGCAGCTCGCGCTTGAGGAAATAACGCCCCCAGATCGAGCGGATTTGCGTGGCGTAGAGGGTGCGCGGGCGGATGCGGCAGTCGCCTTCTGCGGGTTCAACCTCGAACTGGCGTTTGGCCGCTACAATCGCCGAGCTTGCCGCCGAAATCGCCGCCACTTTCACTTCGATCCGGTTAACCGCGTCATTGTCGAGCACATCGGTCATATTGCCACGGGCGCGCTGCAACAGGTCCTGCACGCTGCCGATATCGACGAAATTTCCGGTTTTGAGCGGTCCTTGAAAAGTCGTCGCGCTGGGCGTGGTGAGATCCTTTTTCGGGGTCTCGGTGCGGTCGACAATCGAGGTCTCGCGGGCGCCGTCGCCGGTCCAGACGGTCAGCAGGATTTCAAGCACATAGATCGGCTCGAAGCCAAGGTTGCTGACAAAGGTTCTGGCGTCGAGGGTCTGGCTGCCGCCGAGGTGGATCAGGATATCGGTGCGCCGTTGACGCCGCAAACCCGAGACGAGGATTTGCAGGTAGAACAGCCAGACAAAGGCGGTGATCGCGCCCACCGCCGCTTGCACAAGTGAGGCGTTATCCGCCAGCCAGTCCCACATAATCTCTCGCGATGTTAAAGGGTTAAGTCGACAATCACGGGCGATGGGCGCGGCGGTCGGGCAGGTCTCGGGCGGTCGAATGCCCTGTGTTGCCTTTGCCTGAACGCCGATAGCGGGCGGCCCCAAAAGGGTGCCGCCCGCCCATATTCGCAGCCGGTTATGCCCAGTAGAGCGGCACGCCGTAATGCGCGTGGGTGCGGCGTTCCCAATCGGGGTCGGCCGGCCATTCGGCACTGCGCGGCGGGGCGCCTTTGACCTCTTCTTCGGTCAGATCGGTGATAAACCCCTGTTTCACCGTGTCATAGCGCAGTTTGCCCCAAGGCACCGGATGATGGTCTTCGCCCATCCCCAGAAAACCGCCGAATCCCATCACCGCATAGGCGACTTTGCCCGACTGTTTGTCGATCATCATATGGTCGATATGACCGATCTTGGCGCCGTCATTGGCATAGACATCGGTGCCGGTCACATCATGGGACGAAACGAGGCTTCGCGTGGTTGTCGTGGTCATCTGCTTCTCCTCCTTTGTGGATATGGGAACAACCAGAAGCGGCGCTCAGGGGTTCCCAAATGGTGGATTACGCGGCGGAAAACCGCCATTGACCGCAGAGGGGCACATGCAGGGTGAGATACGCGGATTTTACTGGGGGGGAGTGGTGAGGATAGCGCCGGAATGCCTTGGGCATGGTTAACAGCAGCCCAAGAGGCGGCGTTTATTGGCCACGAGGTTAGCGGTGTTCGGCTGAGGCCCCTAGGCGGTTCACCGTCGAGGACAAATGGAAACCGCAGCCATTGCGGCTGCGGTATGAATGGGATCAGCGTCGCTGGCGTTGCAGGCGGCGCGGGGGCCATGCGGGATCGTCGCGTTTGATCGCCTTTGCGGTCCAGAGCCCCGCTGGCACGCCAATGGCCAGACCGATAAGCCCGGCGACGACAAAGGCGACCCATGTCACCCAGCCGATGCTCAGGAACCCGACAATCGCCGCGCCCGCGACGCAGCTGACCCAGAGAATAACCATTAAACTTCGTAGAGGTGCGGGCATGATGCCCTCCTTTCCGCTGTCACTTCGGCTTGCTTAATCAACCTGTGAGCGGCGGAAATGGTTCCGATATTGCGGGTGGAGGGGGCGGTAAACCACGGCGCGCGCCGAAACCGGTGATGGCCGCCAGAGGGGCGGGGAGGCCGGGTAGCGCCATCCGGTTGCGCGCGGCGAGCCGCCCGCGCCTGTTGGGTGGGCGCGGGCGGATGTTCATGAATTGAGAATTATTCTGGCTGTAAGAGCTTCGTTACCCGATTGTCCGGCAAGGCCATGGACGCTTAGAGATCAAGCGGTTCCAAGGCTTCGGCAACCCGCTTCTCGATCTCGTCAAGTGGCTGATCGGTCAGGTTTTTCGGCACTTCGGCGATGATCTTTTCTTCCACCGTCACATGCACGGCGCTGCGCAGAATGCCCAGAACCGCAGGCGCGGCGACGATCACCAGTTTGTCGAATTTACCCTGATGCGCGGGCTTATAGAGCAGATCGGCCAGATCGGCGGCAAAACGTTCTTTGGCCAATTGGTGCCAATCCGTGTCATCAAGCGCCGAGCGATGCGGGCCGGTGCCATCCTGCGCGCGACCCGGACGGTTGGCGCCCTGCTCGCGCGAGGGCGGATTGTCTTGCTCGTCCTTTTGCAGCAATTGCAGATGCATCGCCTTGCGGTCGCCTTCATTGACCAAAAGCAGCGCTTTTTCGCTATCGGCAACCAGCACCCATGCGCCTGTGTCGAGCTTACCCATCCTCGCGGCCCCCTTCTTTTTCATCGGATTTGGTGACGCGGGTTTTCCCCGCTGGCCGCTCATTCGAGCGTTTGAGTTCATCCTTGGTGCCGATATCGCGCGCCAGACGTCCGCCCGCGCGCCCGCCTTGCGAAACCGAACCTTTCGCGCCCAGCACCTCGCGGTCGGTATCCGAGGCTTTTTCCCGGTCGGGAAGAGATTTTTTGTCGGTGCTCATACTGTGTCCTTTCCGTGGAGGGATCACAGGGATAACGGCGAGCGGCGGCGGTTGGTTCCATGGACAAAAGGTTAACAGAGCAAGGGGGGCGGTCAGGTGGCGGGCGTTTGCTGCTTGGTTGGAATGGTGTCGAAATGCCGGTCGACCATACGCTGCACCATCGGCGCGAAATGCCAGAAATCGGGGGTCACCATATCGGGGATTTTGCCCGCGTCATCGAGATAGCGCACGGCGATGATCTGCGCGAGATTGGGGTTTTTCTCGAACTCCGCGACCTCGGCTGCTGTCATCGGTCCGCCCTGCAGGTGGAGCGAATGCACCGAGGCTTTGGTTAACCGGTCGAAATAGCTGGGCCGCGTCGCGCAGAGATAGCGTTTTGCCGCCACATGGTAGCGCACGCAATCGGTGATCACCGTCGGGAAAAACCGCTCGAGCACGGCGCCGCCGGCGTCCTCGTGATGGCGATCCTCGGTGTCCTCCATGGTGAAAGTGCCGAATTCGCTGGTGAAATGGCCGATATCATGCAGCAGGGCGCCGACGATGATCTCTTCGGGTTGGCCGTTCTGCTCGGCGATCGTGGCGCCTTGCAGCATGTGCTGGCCCATATTCACCGGCTCGCCGAGGTATTCCTCATTGCCGCGCCGCGCGAAAATATCGCCGAGGAAATCCACAATCGTGTCGCGGGTCAGGTCTTGCGGGGTGCTCATTGCGCGGCCTCCAAGGCACTGTCACGGCGCAGCGCGTCATAGGTCGAGCGCAGCCCGTCCTTATCGGCGTAGCAGCCCTGAAACCAGCGTGTGCCTGCGCCGGAATAGGCTTTGCGCGCGTGTAGAACGCGGGTGTTATCGACAATGAAGGCCTCGCCGGGGTTGAGGCGGAAACTGACCTCCATGGACGCATCGTCGATGATCTCGCCCAAGCGTCGGTAGGCGGCGTAATAGGTTGCCATTTGGTCAAACGGCACATCGGTGACAGCGGCCAAAGAGCGGTTGTTAAAGCGCACGCCGACCAACTCGCCATCGGGGGCCAGTTCGATCATCGGGCGGCGTGAGGTCAGGCAGACACCGGCCTCACCGGAGTATTCAAACTTTGCGCAGTGATCGGCCAAGACGTTGAAATACTGCTCGTTTTCCGCGCGCAACCGTTGCGCGGCAGCAAAGCCGTCGACCACCATGTTCTCGCCGCCCGCCGCAGTGCTTTCCAGACAATAGAGCACTTGCAGCGTCGGCACCGGGTCGCGGTAGGGGTTGTCGGTATGGGCTTGGAGGCCGAGTCCGGTGAAGGCGAGATTACTCGGGTTGACTTGCGTGCGGACCTCGAATTTGCGACCATAATTGGTCTCGCGGATAAATCCGAAGAGATCGACGACGCGGAACAGGGCGCCGTCTTCGACGGGGCCATTGGTGATTTTGCCAAAGCCGTAGCGGGTGACGGCGCCGAGCCAGTCGGTGAGCGCCGCGCCGCCGTGTGAGAGGGCGTTGAAATCGCCGCAGGGGACCGCGTCCATCAGGTCTGCGTCCCATGTCTCGATCTCCGGCGCCGTCCAGCCACGCGCGGCGGGGGCGGGGCGATCATAGGCATGTGCGGCGAGCCACGACAGGTCATAACCCACGGTTTTGCCCTCGGGTGCGAAACTGACGTTCAGTTGCTCACCGTCCAGTGCGGCCTGATCAATTTTCGTATCCGCAGGGATGTCACGCAGCGCGATCAACCGCTGTCCGTTGCCTGCCGCGCGGGTCTCGGGATCGCCGGCATTGTCGCGCAACCAGATGGCGTGAAAGCGCAGCGCTTCGCCGCCAATCGTCAACGTCAGAAATTGTCCCGAGGGATCGAGCGTGAGTGAGGTCATAAAGCACCTATGAAAGCTATGTTTTCGCGGGACAAACTGGCAGGCTTGGCGCATTATCTCAAATTATGAATAACCTGACTGAGATGGCGATTGCCTTATGATTAACCGGCCGCTCCACCTGCCGCCCCTCGAATGGATCCGCGCTTTTGAAGCGGCGGCGCGCTGTGGCAGCTTCACCGCAGCGGCGGCGGATATCGGGATCACCCAGTCGGCGGTCAGCCAGCGGATCTCGCAGCTTGAGAAAACCTTGGGCGCGGTGCTGTTCATCCGGCAGGCGCGGGCGATTACCCTGACGGTGGAGGGCGAGGCGTGGTTGCCGCATGTGCAGTCCGCGCTGGGCACGCTGCACGACAGTTCCGAGGCGCTGTTTGGCAGTGCGCGCAAACGGCTGGTGATCTCGGCCAGCCAGTCGGTGATTGCGCTATGGTTGCTGCCGTATTTGCCGGCGTTGCGGCGCATCGCGGGCGGGCAATTGGCGGTGCAAACCATGGTGCTGGGCGCCCATGATGCGCCACCCGAAGAGGTGATCGGGATACGGTATGGCGCGGGCGATTGGCCGCAGGCCTACCGATGCCAATTGTTCCCCGAGAGCATCGCACCGCTGGCGACGCCGGAACTCTGCGCGCAGGCAGAGGCATGGACAGATTTGCCGCGGATTGCCTGCGCGGGGCCAAGGCCGGGTTGGAATACATGGTGCGCGCGGTTTAACGTGCCGACCACGCCCGTGCCGCAGCTTCAGTTCGACACATTTGCCGCGGCGCTGGGCGCGGCGCGGGCGGGAATGGGCGTGGTCTTGGGGTCATTGCCGCTGTGTGCCGAGGATCTGGCTACGGGGCGGTTGCTGCAACTGGGCGATGAGGTTCTGGCGCATCATGAAAGCTATTGGATGATCTCGGGCAAAGACGCGGTCACGCGCCGTCAATGGGACGAGATCTGCGCGGTGATCAGCGCCGCCTGAGGGGGGAAAGGGCCTGCAGTTCCCCGCAAGCCATTGATTTCGCGCTTATTCAAAGGCCCAGCCGTCGTGCTCAATGCGGAAAATCCGGATTGGCGCGCCGGGCTGTCCGGGATCAGCGCGCAGGCGGAAGACGGCGGTATGGGCGCGGCCGAAGTTCGTAATAATAACGTTGATGGTGATCATCCCGCGCAACATCGGCTGCTGCGGATCGGGGAAAGGCGCGCCGATATGGCCCGAGAAATCCTGCGCGCCGATCAGCGGGTCAACCTGTGGTGGATTGCGGCGGATATTCTCGACGACGCCGGAATGGAAGTAATGCGCCGCCTGTGACGGATCGAGCGGGTTCGGGCCACCGACTTGCGCCAGATCGGCGGCTTCATAGAGCGCATACACGAGGTCTATTGCATAGGATACCGGATCGATCTCGGCCTCTTGGGACGGCGTGGAGGGGGCGCTGTCTTCGACCAGATAGCGTGCCGAAACCCAGCCCGCGACGCTCAGATCGGCCGAGCGCATCAGGCACCAGCGTGGCGGCAGGCTGGCAACTTCGGCGTCAGTCATCGCGGAAAAATGCGCCATTGTGTAGAATGGCACGCAGGTCACCATCTGCAACCCGCGCGCGTTATGGGCAAACCGCTCAATCACCGCGTAATCGGTGCCCGGCCCCATACGCGCGTTGAGCCGGTCGTTCGAGGCGACGCCGTGCACCCGCCACGCATCCGGCCCATGGCCGTCAAGTTGCGCCGAAGCGCTGGCGGGAAGTAGCGCAAGGCAGAGGGCGGTTATTGCGACGAGAGGTAGGCGGCGGGTGATAAAATCACGGGTTGTTAAGAGCGTGGTGGCTAAAGTCATTTCAACTCCGAAAACTTGAGAAAACGTTAAAATATTGGGTCAATGGGGGGAGCCTATGAAATAACGCGCATGCGGGTCAATGCAATCTACGGGTGAGTCACGCGCTGGACGGGGCGATAGCTGTGGCGAGGCAGGAAGTAGAGGATCGGACACCTGTGATTTGCGCATCGCGGTCAAGTCTCGGTGAGTCGGGGCTTGACGCATGGCAAAGGCGCCTAGATCAACGCGTAACCCGGCGCGCTTGGTGTAAGCTGCCGTGGATTATAGATGAAATACGCGCAGAGCTGCCTGCGCCCTGCTGGAACGGGCTATGTGATGACCAAGACGAGTTCGCCGATCCCGCCCGACATAAGCGCTGCATTTGAGCGGCAGGCCGCGCGGGTGGTTGACCGGCGACGCAACTACGGATTGGCGGAACGACGGGCGGATCTGGCGCGCTTGTCCGAGGTGATCACGGCGAATGAGGCGGCGATTGTCGCGGCGCTGGCGGAAGATTTTGACAAGCCCGAAACTGAGGTGATCCTGACCGAGATCATTCCGGTGCAGCAGGACATCAAACACGCGCGCCGCCATTTGGGCCGCTGGATGCGTCCGGCGCGCGCGGCGCCGTCGCTCGCCACCTTTGGCACCTCGGCGCGGGTGCGGCCCGAGGCGCGGGGCGTCTGCCTGATCGTTGCGCCGTGGAACTACCCGTTCAGCCTTGCGCTCGGGCCGTTGGTTTCCTGTCTGGCGGCGGGGAATGCGGCGATCCTCAAGCCCTCCGAGATGACGCCGGCCACTTCGGCCCTGATTGCGCGGCTGATCGCCGAGGCGTTTCCGCCCGATCTGGTCACCGTGTGTGAGGGCGCGGTGGAGGTCTCGCAAGCGCTTTTGGCACTGCCGTTTGACCATATTTTCTTCACCGGCAGCCCGGCGGTGGGCAAGATCGTGATGGCGGCGGCGGCGAAAACGCTGGCCTCGGTGACGCTGGAACTGGGCGGTAAATCGCCAACCATCATCGGCCCCGACGCGGATTTAAAACGCGCTGCGGATTGGGTGGTTTTTGGCAAATTCGCCAATGCGGGGCAGACCTGTATCGCGCCGGATCACCTGTATGTGCATGCCTCGGTTAAGGAGGAATTCACCGACCTGCTGCGCGCGCGGATCGGCAAGGCGTTTGGCGACGATGGGGCGTCACCGGCGCTGGCCTCGATCGTAAACGCGAAACACGCCGAGCGGCTGGGCGGGCTGTTGACGGACGCGCGCGATAAGGGCGCCGAGGTCACTTTGGGGGGCAGCCGTGACGGGGTGCGCGTGGCGCCGACGCTGTTGGAAGCGATCATGCCCGAGATGGAGATCGACCGCGAGGAGATTTTCGGCCCGATCCTGCCGATCCTGCCCTTTGAGGATCTGACCCAGGTCATCGCGCAGATCAACGCGCGGCCCAAGCCGTTGTCGCTGTATATTTTCGACAAGGACCGCAGTCGCATCGACCGGATTATTGCCGAGACCAGTTCCGGCAGTGTCGGGGTGAACCTGACGATGATCCAGTTTATTCACCATGGATTGCCCTTTGGCGGGGTGAATAATTCGGGGATTGGCAATGCGCATGGCCGCTACGGGTTTCGCGCGTTCAGCCATGAGCGGGCGGTGCTCAGCAATTATTTCTCGGCGCTGCCGCTGATCTTTCCGCCCTACACGGGTAGGGTCAAGCGGTTGATCGGATTGGCAAAACGGGTGCTGGGCTAGGCGCTTATGGGATCGCTGCGGCGCAGCAGGTAGATGTCCATGATCCAGCCGTGCCGCGCGCGTGCTTCTTGGCGCGCGGCGATGATCGGCGCGGTGGAAGTTGCCAGCGGGCCGTGGTGGAGGATTTGCTCGTCCATGCCCAGAAACGCGCCCCACCAGATGTCCAGCCCCTCGGGCGCAAGGGTTTGAAAGCTACAGTCGCCGTCGAGCATCACCACCAGCGTCTCGGCGTCCTCGGGCCAGCCGTGCTCGCGCAAGCGGCGGCCGGTGGTGACCTGCACCGGCCCGTTCACCGTGTTGAGCGGCAGCGTATGGGCGGCGGTGAGTGCTTGAATCGCAGTGATCCCGGGCACCACGCGCAGCTTAGGGCGCGGGGTTAGGCGCTCGGCGATGCGCAGGGTGCTGTCATAAAGCGAGGGATCGCCCCAAACCAGCAGCGCCACCGGCCCCGCACGCTCGGCCTGTGCCAGAGCCGCTTGCCAGCGCGCGGCGATCTCGTCATGCCAAAGGGTGACGCGGGTTTGATAGGGCAGGGTCGGATCACGCTGCGGGTAGTCGAAGGGGATGATCTGCGCGGTGCTGCCGCTGGCGCGGATGATCTGCAGGCGGAGTTCGGCCAGATCATCCTTACCCGCGCCCTTATGCGGGATCAGGATCACCGCGGCCTCGCGCAGGGCTTGCTGCCCCTCAAGTGTCAGATGCTGCGGGCTGCCGGTGCCGATCCCGATGAGCCAGAGGTCGGTGATCGCGGGATGTTCGGCGATGGTTAAACTGTTGGGCATGTCACTCTTCCACCAAGGGGCCATAGAGGATCAGCGCCGCTGCATCGCCGATCTCGGAGCGCAGCTTTTCGGCCAGCGCGGCCACCGTGGTGCGGGTCAGGTTTTGCGCCGGGCCGCTGACGTCCTCGGCGAGGATCGCCGGCGTGTCGGCGGGTAAACCGTGTGCGTGCAACACCTCGTAAAGCTGCGGGAAGGTGCGTTTGCCCATGAAGACGACGGTCGAGGCCAAGGGGTCGGCGAGGGCCTCTAGGTTCATATCCTCGGGTAGCCCGCCGCTGACGTCATGGCCGGTAACGAATTGCACACGGCGTGCGCTAAGGCGGCGAGTCAGCGGGATGCCGGCGGCGGCGGCGGCGGCGATAGCCGAGGGCACACCGGGGATGATTTCATAGGCGATCCCGGCCTCGCGGAGCGCGACCAGTTCTTCCTCGAGGCGGCCGAACAGCCCGCTGTCGCCGGATTTCAGCCGCACTACCCGCTGCCCGCTTTGCGCGTAATCGACCAGCAGGCGGCTGACGTGATGTTGCCGCGGCGAGGCGCGTCCGGCGCGTTTGCCAACCCCGATCAGATCGGCGTCGGGGCGGGCATGGCTGAGCACTGGGCCGGACGAGAGGTCATCAAACAGCACCGCATCGGCGCGGCGCAACCGGTCGACGGCTTTTAAGGTTAATAACTCGGGATCGCCGGGGCCGGAGCCGACGAAAGAGACAAATCCGCTCATGTTTGCTCCGCGGTGATCAGGTGGAAGAATGTGCCCGTGACATGCCCGCGGTGCGAGCCGGTTTCCGGCACCGGATTGCCGTCGGCATCGCCGACTTTGGCCAGCGGTGCGTCGGGTTGTTCGAGGATGGTCGAATAATGGTATTCATGGCCGCGCAGTTTGGCGCCAGTGGCATATCCGGGCAGAGGCGCCTGCAATTCGGCCTGCCGGTAGCCCAGATGGAATTTGCGTTTCTCGTAGCTGGTGACCAAACCAAGCAACCCCGCCATCTGGTGGCGCGTGCCGTCTTTGTCGATCAGCGCTTCGCCCAAGGCCATATAGCCCCCGCATTCGCCGTGAACGGGGCGGGTCTCGGCGTGGCGACGCAGACCGGCACGGAAGTTTTGCGCGGCGGCGAGGCGACCGGCGTGCAACTCGGGGTAGCCGCCCGGCAGCCAGACCAGATCGGCGTCGGGAGCGGGGGGCTCGTCGGCAAGGGGCGAGAAGGACAGCACCTCGGCGCCCGCTGTGCGCCAGCCCTCGATCAGATGCGGATAGGTGAAGGAAAACGCCGCGTCGCGCGCCAAGGCGATGCGCTGCGCCGGCGGTTTCGGCAGAGGGCCGCCAGCGGGCAGGGGTTTGCCGCGGGCGGCGGCTTTGATCGCCTCGATGTCCACATGTTCGCGCAGGAATTTGGCATAGCCCGCGATGGCCGCCTCAAGATCGGGGTGTTCGACGGCTTGGATCAGGCCCAAATGCCGCTCGGGCAGGGTCAGATCGCCGCGGCGGGGCAGGGCGCCGAGCACCTTGAGACCGGCTTTCTCCATGCCCATGGTGGTGAGCCGCTCATGGCGCGGTGAGGCGACGCGGTTGAGGATCACACCAGCGAACGGCAGATCGGGGTTATAAAGCCGGAACCCCAGCGCCGCCGCCGCCGCCGATTGCGCCTGTCCGCTGACGTCGACCACCAGGATCACCGGCCAGCCCAGTCGCAGCGCGGTCTCGGCGCTGGTGCCATAGCCGCTTTGCCCCTTGGTAGCGACGCCGTCATAGAGGCCCATCGAGCCCTCGGCGACGCAGATTTCGGCGTCATGCGCTTGGGTGGTGATCGCGTCGAGCAACCCGCCGCCCATCGCCCAGGTATCAAGGTTAAAGGAGGCGCGCCCGCTGGCCGCGAGGTGAAACGCGGGATCAATATAATCCGGCCCCGATTTGAACGGCTGGACCTTGAGCCCGTCCTCGGCCAGCGCGCGCAAAAGGCCCAGCATCACCGTGGTTTTGCCGGTGCCCGAGGAGGGCGCCGAGATCATCAGTCCCTTGGGATTATTCATCTGCGTCACTCCAGTTCGCCCAGGGGCTTTGCGCGGTTTGTGGCCGGTAGCGGCGGTCGTAATTCTTGGCATAGAGGCAGCTTTCCTCGAAATCCTCTGCGCCCAAGTCGCGGGCCAACGTAGGGCCAACAAGGATCAAAGCGGTGCGGGTGATGCCCGCGTCGAGCCGCGCTTCGATGTCACCGAGCGTGCCGCGAATGATCTGTTGGTCGGGCCAGCTGGCGCGAAACACGATGGCGACGGGGCAATTGGCGCCGTAAGCGGGGGTCAGGGTTTCTGTGACATGGGCGAGGTTCTGGATCGACAGATGGATCGCCAGCGTCGCGCCGGTGGCGGCGAAATTGGTTAATGACTCGCCCTCAGGCATGGTCGAGGCACGGCCCGGTGTGCGGGTCAGCACCACGGATTGCGCCAGTCCGGGGAGGGTCAGTTCCGCGCCCAGTGCAGCGGCGGCGGCGGCGAAAGAGGGCACGCCGGGGGTGACCGAGACGGGGATGCCGAGCGCGCGGAGGCGGCGGATTTGCTCGCCCATCGCCGACCAGACCGAGAGATCGCCGGAATGCAGCCGCGCCACGTCATGGCCTGCTTCATGGGCGCGCTGCATCTCACTGATGATCGCGTCGAGGTGTAGCGACGCGGTGTTGATGATCCGCGCATTCGTCGGGCAATGGGCGAGGATTTCCTGCGGCACCAGCGATCCGGCATAGAGGCAGACCGGCGCGGCGGCGATCAGATCGCGCGCGCGCAGGGTCAAGAGGTCCGGCGCTCCGGGGCCGGCGCCGATGAAATGGATGGTCATGGGGCGTCTCTTTCTGCGATGGCGCAACTGGCCATGCGGTCGGGGGAGGTTTTTCGCGGGCCGGTGAGGCGCGCGCCGGGGCCAGCGGCGGAGAGCGCGGCGGCCTCGGCGACGCTGCCGGTGCCGTGGGCGGCGATTGCGGCGGCGGAATGGGTGAGCGTCGCTTGGGCGCGCAGGTCTGACGGGGCGACGGCGTGGATGCTGAGGCCTAAGTCCTGCGCCAGGGCCTGCAGCGCGGGACTGCCCGCCTTGCTGGCCGCGGTGGCGAGAAGGTCGGGGCGCGCGCTGGTGAGGTTGAGGGCGGCGCGCAGACTGTCGACGCTGGCGCCTTGGCGAAATCCGAAACCGGCGACGATCATAGGGTGACGCTCCATTGCACCACCGGATAGCTGGATTTCCAGCCGCGTTTGCTACCCAAAGGCGCGGATTGCGCCAGTTCAATACGCAGCAAATCGCCGCCCCATGTCGCCTGCGCGTGCGCGAGCTGGGCTTCGGTTTCCAGCGTCACCGCATTGACGACGAGCCGCGTGCCTTGGGGCAAATGCGTGGTCAGCCAGTCGAGCATATCGGCGCTGAGCCCGCCGCCGATGAACACCGCGTCGGGCGGGGGGAGACCCGCCAGCGCCTCGGGGGCCTTGCCGTGGATCACATTGAGCCGGTCGACGCCCAAACGCGCGGCGTTCGCGGTGATCCGCGCGGCGCGCTCGGCGCGGGGTTCGATGCTGGTGGCGCGCAGGCTGGGGTGCGCAAGCAGCCATTCGATCGCCACCGAGCCCGAGCCGCCGCCGATATCCCATAGATGCTCATGGGGCCGTGGGGACAGCGCCGAGAGGGTCAGCGCGCGCATCGGGCGTTTGGTGATCTGCCCGTCGCTGTCGAACCAATCATCGGCCAGCCCGCTGGATTTGGGCAGCGCCGCGCCCGTGCCAGCCAGTTCGATGGCGGCGCAGACGGGATGGGTGAAGGTGCGCTTGGGGAGCTGTGCGGCAGTGGTGTCGGTGCGGCGCTCGCGGGGGCCGCCGAGAGCCTCAAATATGGTTAAAGCCGAGGGGCCGAAGCCGGTGGTGTTGAGATACTCTGCCAGTTCAGCCACTGCGGCGCCGTCACGCAGCAGCACGATGAGCCGGGTGCCGCGCGCGAGATCGGGGCGCAGGCGGGTTAAGGGGGCGGCGTGGAGCCCGCGGCAGAGCGTGGTTTCCAGCCGCCAACCCATGCGCGCGGCGACCCACGAGAAGGTGGAGGGGCCGGGCAGGGCGGTCCACTCCTCGGGCGCCAGATGCCGCGCGATACTGCTGCCGGCGCCGAACCAGAACGGGTCTTGCGAGGCCAGCGCCACGACGCGGTGTCCGCGCATGGCCTCAAGCCGCGCGATCCCGTCGGTGAAGGGCACGGGCCAAGGGATCAACTCGGCGCTGACCTTGGGCAGCAGCGTAAGATGGCGGGGCGGTCCGATGATGAATTCGGCTGTTTCCAGCGCCTCAAGGCTTGCACGCGGCAGCCCCTCCGGCGCATCTTCGCCCAACCCGACGATGGTCAGCCAAGGAGCCTTAACCATGACATATAACCTTTTGGTTCTGGGCGGCACCTCTGAGGCGACGGCGCTGTGCCAGCGGCTGAGCGCGGCGGGAATACGGGCGACGCTCTCCTATGCGGGCCGTGTGGCGCGTCCGGCGCGTCAAGCGCTGCCGCAGCGGATCGGCGGGTTTGGCGGGGTTGAGGGGTTGATCGCTTACTTGCGCGACAACGCGGTCACCCATGTGATTGATGCGACGCATCCTTTTGCCGCGCAGATGAGCAGTAATGCCGTTGCCGCCTGTGCCGAACTCGGCGTGCCGCTGGTCGCACTGACCCGCCCGGCGTGGCAAGCCGAGGCGGGGGATGACTGGATAAACGTGCCGGATATCGCCGGTGCAGTGGCGGCTCTGCAGCGTCCTGCCTTGAGGGTGATGCTGGCGGTCGGGCGCATGCATCTGGCGGAATTCGCGCCCAATCCGCAGCACTTCTATCTTTTGCGATTGATTGACGCGCCCGACGCGCCGCTGCCTTTCCCTGATTGCGAAGTGGTTCAAGCGCGCGGTCCCTTCACCCTTGCGGATGATCTGGAGTTGATGCGCGCGCATCGGATTGACCTTGTGGTGTCGAAAAACGCCGGTGGTGTCGGCGCCTCGGCCAAGATCGAAGCTGCCCGCGCCTTGGGGATTCCGGTGATCATGATCGACCGCCCCGCAATTCCCGCGCGGCGCGAGCTGCATAACGTCGATGAGGTGCTGGCGTTTATCGGTCATTCGGGCGCCGCATCCATCGGCACCGAGCGCGGCGTGTAAACAATGGGCGCGCCGTCGCGAGTGATCAGCCGCGTGGTCGAATTTCCCAGCAGAACTATAGTGCGCATATCGGCCATCTCGGGGCGGGCCTCGGGCAGCGAGACGATGCGGATCGCCTCTTCAGGGGTCGAGACCGCGCGGGCGAAAATCATCGGGCGGGTGTCGGCGCAAGCTTCGTTGAGGATCTCGAGCACGCGGGCGAAGCCGTCGGGGCGGGCCTTTGAGCGCGGGTTATAGAAGGCCATGGCGAAATCAGCCTCGGCGGCAAGGCGAAGGCGTTTTTCGATCAGTGCCCAAGGCTTGAGATTGTCGCTCAGGTTGATCGCGCAGAAATCATGGCCCAAGGGCGCGCCGACCCGCGCGGCGGCGGCGAGCATGGCGGTGATGCCGGGCAGGACTTCGATCTGCAGGTCGCGCCACGCGGGAGGGCCGGATTCCACCGCCTCGAACACCGCCGCTGCCATAGCAAAAACGCCGGGATCGCCCGAGGAGACCACCACCACATGGCGGCCCGCAGCGGCCATTTCCAATGCGTGGCGTGAGCGGTCCAGTTCGACGCGGTTGTCGCTGGCGTGCAGCGTCAGCCCGTCGCGTGGTGCCACGCGGGCGACATAGGGGATGTAGCCGACGATATCGGTGGCGCGGGCCAAGGCGGCGGTGACCTGTGGTGTGACCAACGCCTCGGCACCCGGCCCGAGACCGGCGATGACCAGCGAGCCGCTCATGGCCGCCGCCCTGTGCCATGCACTATGACAATCGAGAAATAGGGCGCCGGTCCTTGTGTTTCGGCAAGCCTCTGCACGGTTTGTTCCTTGGTGCTGGCGTGTTCGACCAGCCATGCGGCCTCGTATTTACCCGCGCGGCGCAGGGCGCGGCGGAGCTTGTCGATATTGCGCCCGATTTTCATCACCACCAGCGCATCGGCGGCCAGCATATGGCGCGTCAGATCGTCCTCTGGCAGCGTCGCCATCAGCACGCTGAGCACGTCGTCGCCCCAGGTGATCGGCTGCCCCGTTGCCGTCCAAGCCGCCGACATGCCGGTGGTTGCGGGCACCACCTGCAACGGGGTCACGCCGTCAAGACGGGTGTAGAGATGCATGAAGGAGCCGTAGAAAAACGGATCGCCCTCGCAAAGCACGACCACATCTTCGCCGCCCTCGGCCAGCGAGGCCAGATGCGCGGTGCACTCGGCATAGAATGTGGACAGCGCGGTGTTATAGGCAGGGTCGCCAAAGGGCGTTTCGGTGGTCAGCGGGTAGTCCATCGGGAATTCGACCGCCTCGGGATGCAAGAGCCCGTCGACCAGCGCGCGGGCGCGGCCTTTGGCGCCTTTCTTACGGAAATAGGCGATATGGCGGGCGTTCGTCACCAGCCGATGCGCGCGCAGGCTCATCAGATCTGGATCGCCGGGGCCGAGGCCGACACCGTGGATGGTGCCGAGGCGGTTGGTCGCCGGCTGCGATGGGGCGTTGATCGCGGCAGTCATTCCGCGCGGCTCGCGATGGCGTTGATCGCGGCGACGGTGATCGCAGAGCCGCCTAAGCGCCCCTCAACAACGCAAGAGGGCACCGGCTGGTCGGCCCAGAGCGCGTCCTTGCTCTCGCGGGCGCCGACAAAGCCGACGGGACAGCCGATGATCGCCGCAGGGCGCGGGCAGGCGGGATCTTTGAGCATGTTCAAGAGGTGAAAGAGGGCCGTGGGCGCGTTGCCGATCGCGACCAGCGCGCCCTCAAGATGCGGGCGCCAGAGTTCCAGCGCCGCGGCGGAGCGGGTGTTGGACATGCTTTGCGCCAGCGCCGGCACTTTGGGGTCCCAGAGCGTGCAAATTACCTCGTTGTCCTTGGGCAGGCGGGTTCGGGTGACGCCCTCACTGACCATCCGCGCATCGCAAAGGATCGGCGCGCCGGCCTGTAGGGCGGCCCGTGCGACACTGGCGAAATCGGGGGACATGTGGATGTGGTCTTCCAGCCCGACGAGACCGGCGGCGTGGATCATCCGCACGGCGATAGGCTCTTCCTCGGCGGTGAACCGCGCGAGATCGGCCTCGGCGCGGATGATCGAGAAGGACTGCGCGTAAATTGCGGCGCCACTGGTTTCATAGGTGTAAAGCGTGTCGGTCATTGGGTGTTCACTTCGCGAAGAATGTCATCTGGGGAGAGCGCGCGGCGCTCGGGTGTGTCTGTGGCGGTGCCATGGCGGATCAGGTCGAAACGCCCATCGCGGCCGGTGAGTGTCAGGTCGGCAGCGGTTTTGCGCGCGCAGCCTTTGGCGCAGCCCGAGACATGCAGCGTGCCGTTGATTTGGGGCGCGAGGCGCTTGGCGAAGGCGCGGGTTTCGACGCTGGATGAGGGGCAATAGGGCGCGCCGGGGCAGGCATCGACGCGCAGCAATGGGTCGTGCGGATCGGTGAGAAAGGCGTCGGTGTCGGGCAGTGTGCCACCTTCAAGATAGAGCATCCGCCACGGGGTCAGGCGGATCGCTTGCAGGGATTGCGCGCGGATCACCTGCGCAAGCGCTTCGGCGTCGATTTGGCCGAAGGCGGCGCCGATGAGGGAGCCGGTTGATTGCCGGCCGATCTGCGGCGCGGGGGCAGCAGGCAGGGCAGGCGCGTCGCACCATTCTGGCGGCAGGGGGGAATGCGCCAGCACCTGCGCCATGCGGCGGTGATCTGGAGTGAGGTGATCGGCGAGCCATGCCGCCATCTCGAGCAGCGCAGGAATGGCCGTGTCTTCGGTCACCGCACGGCCCGCCGCCGCCCCATCGGCGCGCAGGATCAGGCCAGAGGCGGCGCGTTCGATGCGGATATCGGCGCTGTCGCGGGTCAGCAGCGGTTGTGCGAGTGTATCGATGGCAAAGCCGATTTTCGCGGGCAGGTCTGGCAGGTCTGCGAGCTGGTCGATCAGCTCTATGGAAAGGCGATGGATGAGGTCTCCCGATTGCCAGAAGGGGGCGACGAGAATATTGCGCCGGGATTCAATGGCCGGATCGGTGTCGAGAAGGTCGAGATCGGCCAGCGCCTCGATCAGCGCCAAATGATCGCCCTCGGCGACGCCGCGGATTTGCAGATTGGCGCGGTTGGTCAGGTCCAGATAGCCGTGACCGTAGCGCTGGGCCAAGGCGCAAAGCCCCAGCGCCTGCGCAGCCGTCAGACGTGCCAGTCGCGGGCGGATGCGCACCACCAGTCCGTCCGCCGCCAGCATCGGGCGGTGGGCGCCGGGGCACCAGCCTTTGACCGTCGCCGCGCTCATGCGCTGGCCTCCAAAGTCGCAAGCACCGAGTTGCGCCGCGTTTGCCACAGACCCGCCTGCAAGAGTGCCGCGAAGCGGTCCTGCATGGCGCGATGGGCCTGTGGATTGGCGTCTTGCAAGAAGCCGTCGACCTCGGGGTTGCCCAAGGTGGCCTCATGGTAAAGATCAAACAGATGCGGCGGCACGGCAGCGGCGAGATGGGCGAAATGGGCCATATGCTCGAGCGTCGCGGCAATCTCGGCCGCGCCGCGAAAGCCGTGTAATTTCATGCCATTGATCCAGTCGGGATTGGCGGCGCGGGCGCGGACCACGCGGGCAATCTCCTCGGACAGTGCGCGGGCGCGGGGGGGCTCGGGATCGGTGTTGTCGAGATGGTAAAGCGCGGCCTTACCGCCGGTGAGTGCTTGCGCGGCGGCAAACCCGCCTTCATGCGCGGCGTAATCGGCGGCCAGCAGGAGGTCGGTTTCGGGCAGGTCTTGGGGATGCACGAAAGCATCAGCCTGCGCGACACGGGTGCGGATGCCGCTGGCGTCTTTGGTCGCCGCCTCGCCGTCGAGCGCCCAAGCGCTGGCGTTGAGCCACGTGAGACCGGCTTTCTCGCGGCCCGCGGTGCTGTAATCCTCCAGCGCGTCGCCCATGCCCAGCCCGAAGCTGCCCGGCGCCGGCCCGTAGACCCGCGCCAGATCCGCGCGGCCCGCGTAGGGGTTCCAATCCGGCGCCTCGTCGCGGGCGGCGAGGGCGCGCACGGCTTGGGCGAACAGAGCCGAGAGGGTCGGGAAAACGTCGCGGAACAATCCCGAGACGCGCAATGTCACGTCGATGCGCGGGCGGTCCATTTCGGCCAGCGGCAGGACTTCGATGCCCGAGACGCGCTCAGAGCCCTCGTCCCAGAGCGGGCGCACGCCGAGAAGATGCAGCGCCATGGCGAATTCTTCGCCCGCCGTGCGCATGGTCGCCGAACCCCAGAGATCGACGATGAGGCCGCGCGGCCAGTCGCCCTCGTCTTGCAGGTGCTGCCGGATCAGCTCATCGGCGAGGCGCACGCCCTGCGCATAGGCGGCGCGGGTCGGCACCGCACGCGGATCGGTGGTGAAAAGGTTGCGCCCCGTCGGCAACACATCGCGGCGCCCACGGTAGGGCGAGCCCGAGGGGCCGGCGGCAATGCGCCGCCCATTGAGCGCGTCGAGCAGCGATTGGCGTTCGTTTTCAACCGATTGCGCGGTGGCGAAAGGCGCGTTGCCCTGCGGCGCACGGCCCCAGATATGCAGCCCTTCGCCGAATTGGCTGTCCTTGATATCGCAGACAAATTGGTCGATGCGGGTGATCGCCTCGGCGCTGCAGGCGGCGTGCGCGAGGCCGAGATCATCCTCGAGTCCCTGCGCTTGCGCCTCCGCGCGGATGTCGCTTTGAAGCCGGTCGCGGCGGCGCGGGTCAAGCCCGTCGGCGTTGGAAAACTCGTCAAGCAGCGCCTCAAGACGTGCCAGCCGGTCGGGGGTGCTGCTGGCTTTCATTGGAGGCGGGATATGGCCCAGCGTCACCGCGCCAATGCGGCGTTTGGCCTGCGCGGCCTCGCCGGGGTCGTTGACGATGAACGGGTAGATTATGGGCAATGCGCCGGTCAGCGCCTCGGGCCAGCACTCGGCCGAGAGGGCGACGGATTTGCCCGGCAGCCATTCGAGCGTGCCATGGGCGCCGATATGGACCAGCGCGTCGCAGTGGCTTTGCAGCCAGAGATAAAACGCCACATAGGCGTGGCGCGGGGTGCGGGCGAGGTCGTGATAGCTGTCGGCGCGGCCCTCGGGCGTGTCGCGCTCGGGCTGTAGCGCAAGGGTGATATGACCGCGCTGGGTGGCTTTGAAGTGGAAGGCGCCGTCGCGGAAATCAGGATCATCCTCGGGTGCGCCCCAAGCCTCGGTGAGCTGGGCGCGCAGGGTTTCGGGCAGGCACGCAAGGGCGGTTTTATAGGCGGTGAACGGGTAGGGGATGGCGCGAGCTGCAAGCGCGTCGGTCAGCGGTTGGTCACTGGTGGCGACCGCGTAGCCTGCGCCCTGCAGGGCGGCCAGCATCGCCTCGGCGGATTGCACCGCGTCGAGGCCCACCGCATGGCCCATGTTCCAATCCTTGCCCGGATAGGTCGAGAGGACCAACGCGACGCGCCGTTCGCCTGCGGGTTTGGCGGCGAGGCGGGTCCAGCCCTGCACGCGGTCGGCGATGGCGCCGATGCGGTCAGGCTCGGGGCTGTGCGAGAGGCGGGCGAATTGCAGGTGTTCATCGCGCGCGCCGGGGTCTTTGAAGCTGGCGACACCGGTGGTGATCCGGCCGTCGACCTCGGGCAGCACCACATGCATCGCCAGATCGGCGGGCGAGAGGCCGCGCTCGGCCTCGGCCCATGCTTTGCGGGTGGAGGTGGCGAGGGCGACCTGAAACACCGGCACATTGGCGGCGTCCAAGGGCGAGCTGCCCGTGGCGCCCTTGCCGGAAAACGCGGTGGCATTGACGATGGCGACGGGGGTTAGCGCCTTGACCTGACGGTCGAGCCAAAGGGCTTCCTCGGGGGCTTTGAGCGAGGGCGCGAAGAGCGCGCGCACGTCATAGCCGCGGGCGGTGAAGGCGTCATAGAGCGCGGTGATCGGGGCAAGATCGGCGGCGACCAGATATGAGCGGTAGAAGACCAGAAGGATGCGCGACCTGCCCGCCAGAGCCTCGGGTGAGCCCATCGGCAGCAGCGGGCAGCAAGCGCCCGCTTCAGGAGTCCACGCGCCGACCGGCGGCAGGGATTTACTGCCGCGCACGGGACCGGCGTAGAGACCGGCGGCCAGCGCCATTTGTGCCAATGCGGCCTGCGCGGCAATTGCGCCACCGCTGTCGCAGAGATGTGCCAGACGCCGCAGGGTGGATTTGGGCAGCGTCGACATTTTGTCGAGCCGTGCGTCGGGGCGGCCATCGGCGGGCAGAACCGCCAGCGCGATGCCCTTTTCCTGCGCCAAGGCGCGGATGCTTTGCAACCCGTAGGGCCAATATGGCACCCCGCCGATCAGCCGGATCAGGATGCCCTTGGCGCCGCTCAGGGTCTGCTCGATATAGGTATCGACCGAGAGCGGGTGTTTGAGCGCGGTGATATTGGCCAGCCGCAGGGACGGCAAACGCCCCTGCGGCCCGCCGCCACGATTCCAGCCTTCCGCGAAAGCGCCAAGGTCGGAATCCGATAGCGAGAGCACCACCAGATCGGCGGCATCCTGCGCCAGATCGACGGGCGTCTCGCCTTCGTCCAACCCGTGGCTTTCGCGGAAGACTACATGCACGGCGTTACTCGGCGGCTTCTGCGCGCGCGGCACCCAGCGCGGCGCGGATTGCGTCGGCGTTGATGTCGTCATGCTCGGCGATCACCACCAGACGACCGGCGCGGGGCTCTTCGGCTTTCCACGGGCGGTCGAACTGGTGACGCACCCGCGCGCCCACCGCCTGCACCAAGAGGCGCATCGGTTTGCCCGCAACGGCGGCATAGCCTTTGACCCGCAAGATGTTGTGATCCTTGGCCAATCCCTCGATAGCGCGGACCAGAGCGGCGGGATCGGTGAGTTCGGGGATCTCGACGACGATGCTTTCGAAATCCTCATGCTCGTGATCATCGGCGCCGTCGTGATGCGAGGGCCGCGCGTCAATGTCATCCTCGGCGGCGGCCTCGAGACCCAGAATGATGCGCGGGTCGATCTCGCCCTCGGCGACCTCAATCACCGGAATTGGACGCGGGGCGACGGATGCAATCAGCTCTTTGGCACGCGCAACACCCTCGGCACCGGCCAGATCGGGTTTGGTCAGGAGGATGATATCGGCGCAGGAAATCTGGTCCTCGAAGACCTCGGAGAGGGGCGTGTCATGGTCAAGGCTGTCATCAGCGAGCCGCTGGGCATCGACGCGGGCCACATCGGGCGCGAAACGACCGGCGGCGACGGCTTCGGCATCGGCGAGCGCGATCACCCCGTCAACGGTGATTTTCGAGCGGATGTCGGGCCAGTCAAAGGCTTTGAGCAAGGGTTTCGGCAGCGCCAGACCCGAGGTCTCGATCAGGATGTGATCGGGGCGCGGGTCGAGCGCCATCAGCGCCTCAATGGTGGGGATGAAATCATCGGCGACGGTGCAGCAGATGCAGCCGTTGGCCAATTCCATGATGTTTTCGGCGGGGCAATCGGGGATCGCGCAGGCTTTGAGGATCTCGCCGTCAACGCCGACATCGCCGAATTCATTGACGATAATCGCCAGCCGCTTGCCGCCCGGGTTCTGCATCAACTGGCGCACCAGCGTGGTTTTACCGGCACCCAGAAAGCCGGTGATGACGGTGACGGGGAGTTTCGCAAGATCAGACATTTGGGACCTCCAATGGGGGGATGCGTGCGACGCAGTTGCGTTTGAAATGTTCGGGACGTTCGCGCCACGGGATCAGCCCGTTTTCGGTGGCGTGGTAGCGGGCGGCGCCGTCAAGCAGCATCGCCGGATCGGCAACCTCGTCGAGATTGGCGAAAACATAGGTCCAGCGGTCACCGCCGCGCAGCGCCACGGTGCAGCCGTGGTCGCAGTTTTGCAGGCAGGCGACCGGCGTCAGACGGATCTCTTCGGGCACCGGCAGCGCGGTGAGCGCGTCAAACAGAATCTGGCCGGGCCAGCGGTCGTCATCGGCAACGGTGGCGCGACCACGGCGGCATTTGACGCAGATCAGCAATTCGGTGGGAGGAAGCGGCGTGTCCGCCTGATCTTTCATGGCTCTCGGCCCCATCAATTCAGGGGACGCAGGCATGAAAGGCGAGGGTTCTCCGGTGGCCGGAATCACCCCGACCCCAGAACACCCCGTCCGGTTGCGTCGTCACGTGTTGGCAGGTCTCCCGGCTTACGGATCCAGCGCCAGACATGGCTCTGCGGCTGATCTGCCTTCCCAGCGATTGCCAGTGGCGATGATCGGCCTTTCCGTTCACGGTCGCGGGGGCGGCTGCACTTGACCGCGAGGATTCGCGGCTGCACATTCCCTTTTCACCTGCCACTGGCAGGCACCAACACACCCAGAGCTTTCGCCTATAGCGCATCGCCTGTCAAGCCGAAGGAAGTCACTCGATGGCCAATGATCTGAACGCCCGTCACACGGAAAAAATGCGCAAAATCAAGGCGGCGCGCGATAGGATGATGGAGAGCAAGACCGAAGAGAAAGGCTTGATCATTGTGCATACGGGGCCGGGGAAGGGCAAATCCTCCTCCGCCTTCGGGATGATCATGCGCTGCATCGCCCACGGTATGCCCTGCGCGGTGGTGCAGTTCATCAAGGGCGATAGGCCGACCGGTGAGAAGACCCTGCTGCGCGAGCGATTCGCCAAAGAGTGCCGGTTCTTCGTCTCTGGTGAGGGGTTTACTTGGGAAACGCAGGACCGAGAGCGCGATATCGCGGCGGCGCAAAACGGCTGGCGGATTGCCAAAGAGCAAATTCTCGATCCCGAGATCCAGTTTGTGCTCTTGGACGAGATCAATATCGCGCTGCGCAACGATTATCTGGCTATCGACGAGGTGGTGGAGTTTTTGCTGCATGAAAAGCCCGAGATGACCCATGTCTGCCTGACCGGCCGCAACGCCAAGCCCGAGTTGATCGAGGCCGCCGATCTGGTCACCGAGATGACCCTGCTCAAGCACCCGTTCCGCGACGGGATCAAAGCGCAAATCGGCGTCGAGATGTAATCCGCGATGACCCGCGCAGTGATGATACAGGGCACCGGCTCGAATGTCGGCAAGTCGATGCTGGTCGCCGGTCTGTGCCGTGCGGCGCGGTTGCGGGGGCTCAAGGTGGCGCCGTTCAAGCCGCAGAATATGTCGAATAATGCCGCGGTGACCGAGAATCTGGGCGAGATCGGGCGCGCGCAGGCGCTGCAGGCGCTGGCCTGTGGGTTGGCGGCGCATACGGATATGAATCCGGTGCTTCTGAAGCCCGAAAGCGAGACCGGCGCGCAGGTGATCGTGCAGGGCAAGCGGCTGACGACGACGCGGGGGCGCGAGTATCCGGCGCTGAAACCGCGGCTGATGGAGGCGGTGCTGGAGAGTTTTGCGCGGCTCAAAGCGCGTCATGATCTGGTGATTGTCGAGGGCGCGGGCAGCCCCGCCGAGGTCAATCTGCGCGCCGGTGACATCGCCAATATGGGGTTTGCGCGTGCTGCCGACTGTCCGGTGATCCTGACCGGCGATATTGATCGCGGCGGGGTGATCGCCCAGATCATCGGCTCGCAGGCGGTGATGGAGGCGGGCGATAACGCGATGGTGGCGGGGTTCCTGATCAACAAATTTCGCGGCGATCCGCGGCTGTTTGACGATGGTTACGCGTATATCGCCGCGCGCAGCGGCTGGCGCGGGTTTGGCGTGGTGCCCTATTTTGGTGACGCCTATAAGTTGCCCGCCGAGGATGCGCTGGACCTGCCCAAGGGCGGCGGCGCGGGTGGCTATAAGATTGCGGTTCTGACCCTCTCGCGGATTGCGAATTTTGATGATCTTGATCCATTGGCACAGGAACCCGGCGTCAATCTGACCATGGTGCGCGCGGGGGAGGTGATCCCCTATGACGCCGATCTGGTGATCATCCCCGGCTCGAAATCCACCCGCAGCGATCTGGCGTTTCTGCGCGCGCAGGGCTGGGATATCGACCTCGCGGCGCATGTGCGGCGTGGCGGCAAAGTATTGGGGATTTGCGCAGGGTATCAGATGCTTGGCGCAATGGTGCGCGATCCTTTGGGGATTGAGGGCAGCGCCGGTGAGACCGCCGGTCTGGGGCATCTTGGGGTCGAGACCGAGATGACGCCGGACAAACACTTGACCCAGATTGAGGCGGTGCATCAGGCGACAGGCAGCGGTTTTCAGGGCTATGAAATCCACATCGGGCGCTCGGAGGGCGCGGACCGGCAGCGGCGTTTTGCAACGGTTGACGGGCGGCCTGAGGGCGCGGTCTCGGCGGATGGGCGGGTGATGGGGAGTTACCTGCACGGGATGTTTGCCAATGACGCATTCCGTGCCGCTTTCCTGCGCAGCATCGGCGGCGAGGCTTCCGGATTGCGCTATGCGGACGGCGTGGACGAGACGCTCGACGCACTGGCCGCACACCTCGAGGCGCATGTCGATGTGGCGGGGATTCTGGGCTGCGCGCGGTAGATTTTTGATGTGCTAGGCGTCTGCAGGCGGGCAGGCGGCCAGCGCATCCTTCAGCCGCGCCCATTCCTGCGCCCCGCCGGGCAGGCCGAGCCGCAGCCATGTCTTGGAATAGGGGAAGATCCGCGACCAGATTTGGTGCCGCGCCAGATGGTCCTGAGCGGACTGCGCATCAGGCGTGTCGTAGAGCCGGAACAGCTCGGTGCCGCCAAGCGGCACCCAGCCCGCAGCCTGCGCCAGAGCGTCGGCAAGCCTGGCCTCGGTCCGCAGCCGCTGAATCGTCGCCTCGGCCCATGCCCGATCACCCAGCGCCTGAGTGGCAATACGCAAAGCCGCGCCGTTGACCGGCCACGGCCCCGCCATCTCCTCGAGTTTGCCGATTTCCTCGGCATGGCCAATGGCAAAACCCAGCCGCAAACCGGCCAGCCCGTAGAACTTGCCGAAGGAACGCAAGACGATCAGCCCGCGCGCACCGGCCTTGGGCGCCAATGAGTGTTCGGGCTGCATATCGCCGAAGCTTTCATCGACCAGTAGGCGGGTTTCGCGCGCTAGGTCCTGCAGCGCGTCGGGTGTAAACCGCTGCCCGTCGGGGTTGTTCGGATTGACCACGACGGCCAGATCGGCGCCGGCAAGATCCTCCAATCGCTGCACCTCGCGCACCTGCCAACCGGCGGCGCGCAGGGCGGCTGCGTGCTCATTGTAGGTCGGCGTCAGCACATGCGCGCACCCCGGCGCTGTGAGATAGGGAATCATCTGGATCGCCGCCTGCGCGCCTGCGGTGGCCAGCATCGGCGCCTGCGTGCCGTAGGTCTCGCGCGCTGCGGCCAGCAGGGCGGATTTCGCGGCATGTGTCGGCAGCATCGTCCAATCCTGCGGGGGGATTGCAGGCACGGGATAGGGCTCGCGGTTGATGCCGGTCGAGAGGTCAATCCAGTCCTGCCCGCCGAAACGGGCGATAGCGGCGTCGATATTTCCACCGTGATCGCGCAAAATCGCCTCCGTCATATCAGCGCCAGTCCGGCCAATGCGGCCACCCCTAAGATCATCGCGCGGGCATATAGCGCAAGCCCGCGTCGCAGATCGCGCGCATCGGGGTCGGCGCCGCGGGCATTGACCCAAGGCTCATTGGCGATCCCTTCGGCGTAGACCCGCGGCCCCGAGAGCCGCACTTGCAGCGCCGCCGCCATCGCTGCCTCGGGCCAACCGGCATTGGGCGAACGATGCTTCCGCGCGTCCCTGCGGATGACGCGCAGCGCGGCGCGCGGGCGCGGTGAGGCCAGCGCGAATAGCAGGCCGGTCAGGCGCGAAGCGGGCAGGTTGACCAGATCGTCGATCCGCGCCGAGGCCCAGCCGAAGGCCTCATGGCGCTTGCTGCGGTGGCCGATCATCGAATCCAGCGTGTTGATCATCTTATAGGTCGCGATCCCGGGTAGGCCGAAAATCAGCCCCCAAAACAGCGGCGCGATCACCCCGTCCGAGGTGTTTTCGGCAAGGCTCTCCAAAGCGGCGCGGGCGACGGCAGACTCGTCCATGCTTTTGGTATCGCGGCCCACGATCATCGAGACCTGATGGCGCGCCTCGGGCAAGTCTTGCCGTTTCAATGGTTTGGCGACCGCGGCGACATGCTCATACATCGACCGCATGGCGATGAACGGCCAGCAGAGGATGCCGAGGAGGACCACGCCATAGGGGCCATTGGCCAGCATCTGCACCAGCGTGGCAATAGCGGCGATCCCTGCGATACAAATGATTGCGGCGACCACGCCAGCACGTTTGCGTCGTTTGAAACTGTCGCCCTCGTGGTTCAGCTTACGGTCAAGCGCGGAGATCAAAGCGCCGAACCATGTCACCGGATGGCCGATGGCAACATAGAGGCGGGGCGGCCAGCCGATCGCCAAATCCAGCGCCACGGCGATCAACATGACAGCGGCAAAATCCATCACCGCCCTCCGGCCTGAAAGCGCAGGATCTGGCGGAAACCGGCGTCGCGCAGGGCGGATTCGGCATGCGCAGGCACCGTATCGGGCGCGAAGATCAGCCCGCGCGCAGCACCGGTATGGGCGATGACATGGCCTAGGGCGCCTAGCTCCTGAGCCAATGCTTGGGTCGGGTCCGTAGGCGCGCCGCGCAGGACCAGCGTGCGCTGCGCCGAGCGGCTGGAAAGCTGTGCCAATGTTGGCAGATCACCCGCTTCCGCGGCCTTGGTCCAGACGGGTAGCAGATCGCTGATATCTGGAAAATTGCTGTCCCCGGCATCGGTGCGCTGCATCGAGCCGTAAAATCCGCCAATCACCTCAAAGCGCGGCAGGGGCGGTAATTGCGCCAGAAACTGCCCTTTGCGCGAAGCCCAAAAGAGGCGCTCGGGCTGCGGAAACATCAGCGGGTCCGAGGCGCCCTCGCTGGCGACACAGGCCTCAGCCAACGCCTGCGGCTCGCCTTGATAGCCCGCCAAACGGGCCAATGCGACCAATGCGGCAGTGGAGGCTCCGGCGCCGCCGCCAACCGGCATGTCAGTGTGAAAATCGACGCGTCCGTGCAGGGATAGCCCGAGGCTGCGCAAGAACGCCTGCGCCTGTTCCAGCGTCAGGATCTTCTCACCGCCCAGTTCGAACTCCGCGCCACCGCCCAGATGCGCCCGCAAGCTCAAGACGGGGCAGGGCAGCGAGATCAGCGCCACTGGCCCATCGGCGCCGATGCGGCCCTGTAGCAATTCGCCGAAATGACCTGCCACACGTTGCACCTCGGGATCGGCGGCAGGCCTCCGCCGCGCCAAAGCGCCCGCGTCCCTCTGGTCGATCCCTTCATCGCGTGCCACGGCGCGAATTCTCCTTTCAAGCCCGCGGCGTTTCTGCTTTGTAACGCCTTCAGGAACAAGGGGCTGTTTTCGCATGGCGTATTCTGTGTTGGTCACCGGTGGCGCGCGTTCGGGCAAAAGCCGCATCGCGGAGGCGCGCTGTCTGGAGTTCGGCGCTCCGGCGGTCTATATCGCCACCGCACAGGCCCATGACGATGAGATGCGCGCCCGGATCGCCGAACATCAGGCGCGGCGCGGGCCGGAGTGGCGCACGATCTCGGCACCCGTCGAACTGGCCGCAGCGCTGGCCGAGAGCGACGGCGCCCCGCGGCTGGTTGATTGCCTGACGCTCTGGCTGAGCAATCTGATGCTGGCGGGGCATGACTGGCGCGCCGCGGGTGAAGAGTTGATCGCGGTGCTGGCGACGCAGGTGTCGCCGGTGGTTCTGGTGTCCAACGAAGTTGGCATGGGGATCGTCCCTGAAAATGCCTTGGCGCGCGCGTTCCGCGACGCAGCGGGGCTGATAAATCAATGGGTTGCACAAGATGCGCAGGAGGTTATCTTCGCCGTTTCCGGTCTGCCCTTAAAGGTGAAATAAATGAAATTTACCTCTCTTGATGCGATTGCCGGTCTGGCGTCGGAACTTCCGGTCTCGGATGCGGCTGCGGTCGCGGCGGCGCGCGCGCGGCAAAACAGCCTGACCAAGCCGCCGGGAGCATTGGGGCAGCTGGAGACGTTGGCCGAGTTCATGGCGGGTTGGCGCAAGACTGCGCGCCCCGAGATCACCCGCGCGCAGGCGCTGGTTTTCGCTGGTAACCACGGGATTTGCGCTCAGGGCGTTAACCCTTTTCCGCAAAAGGTCACCGCGCAGATGGTGGCGAATTTTCAGGCGGGCGGCGCGGCGATCAACCAGCTCTGCCGGGTGAATGGCGCCGATCTGAGGGTGTTCGCGCTGGAGTTGGAGCGCCCGACGCAGGATTTCACCCAAGCGCCGGCGATGAGCGAGGCCGAGACGTTGGAGGCCATGCGGATCGGCGCCGATGCGGTTGATCCGCAGGCGGATGTGCTGGTCCTGGGTGAGATGGGGATCGGCAATTCCACCGTCGCTGCGGCTATGGCGGCCGGTTTGTTCGGCGGTGATCTGGCGGATTGGGTCGGGCCCGGCACCGGCTCGGATGCGCCGGGGATGGCGCGCAAGATTGCCGCGATTGAGGCAGGTCTGGCGCGCCACAAGGGCGCCAAGGGCATGGGAATTCTGGCGGCGCTGGGCGGGCGTGAGCAGGCGGCGATTTGCGGCGCGGTGCTGGCGGCGCGGGCGGCGGGGATCGTGGTCTTGCTGGACGGATTTATCTGCACCGCTGCTGCGGCGGCATTGCACGGTGCCGATCCGCGGCTGCTGGATCATTGTTTGATCGGCCATCAAAGCGCCGAGCCGGGGCATCGCAAGCTTTTGGAGAATCTCGGTAAATCTGCAATTCTGGGTTTTGATATGCGGTTGGGCGAAGGCTCGGGCGCGGCCTTGGCGCTGGGCATTCTGCGTTCGGCTCTGGCCTGTCACAACGGTATGGCGACCTTCGGTGAGGCCGGGGTGAGCGAGGCGTGAGGCGTCTGGCGGAGTTTCGGCTGGCGCTGATGATGCTCACGCGGCTACCCGCAGGGCACATCGCCGCGCCGCCTTCCATCGGCGCCTCGGCTTGGGCGTTTCCGCTGGTCGGCGGGATCGTGGGCGCGCTCTCGGCTCTGGCTTTGCTGGTGGCGCTTTGGTTCGGCATCGCGCCGGTGATCTGCGCCGGATTGGCGCTCGTGGCTATGGTGTTTGTCACCGGCGGGCTGCATGAAGACGGGCTGGCGGATCTGGTGGATGGTTTCGGTGGCGGGCAGAGTGTAGCGCGTAAGCTCGAGATCATGCGCGACAGCCAGATCGGTAGCTATGGGACGCTGGCGCTGATCCTCTCATTGGGGCTGCGCTGGATGGCGCTGCATGTGGTGCTGGTGCATGCCGGTGCTTGGGCCGCTGCCACTGCATTGATCGCAATCGCGGTGGCCAGTCGCTCGGGATTGGCGGCGGCATTAACCTTAATGCCCGCAGCACGCGCAGACGGACTGGGCCGCGCGGCGAGCGGGGGCAGCAGCCTTCAAGCGGCAATCGCCTCGATCATCGGCGTCGCCGTGCTGCATATCGCCTTTGGATGGTCCGGCCTGATCCTCGCCGCTGTCATTGCTGCCGCGCAGATCGGCCTTGCTCGCCTCGCCATGCGCCAGATCGGCGGGCAAACCGGCGATGTTCTGGGCGCGCTGCAACAGATCGCCGAAATCACCGGCTGGGTCGCCCTGACGGCGCTGCACTGACCGCGCTAATGCCCCCACTTTATGCCACAAATATCCCGGGGGAGCGCGCAGCGCGGGGGCAGCGCCCCCATTCGCGTCAGTCAATCTGCGGGAACACATGGGTCTGTTTGACCACCCCGTAGACAAAGCTGCTGTCGATCGAGCCGATGCTGCCAATCGGATGCAAATGTTTGCGCACAAAGACCTCGTAATCGGCCAGATCGGCGACCACCACGCGCAGCAGGTAATCCGAGGTGCCGGTCATCATGAAGCATTCCAGCACCCGTTCGACGCGGCTGATCTCTTGTTCGAATTGGCGCACCACCGCCTCGGTATGGCCGTTGAGGATGATGCGCACGAACACGGTGACCGGCAAACCGTAGGCTTCGGCGTCGA
This sequence comes from Pararhodobacter oceanensis, assembly GCF_003076755.1. Lineage (GTDB taxonomy): Bacteria > Pseudomonadota > Alphaproteobacteria > Rhodobacterales > Rhodobacteraceae > Pararhodobacter > Pararhodobacter oceanensis. Next base: position 88,887 of record NZ_QDKM01000007.1, on the reverse strand, counting down.
CGGTGGCGCTATAGCCGGTGATCGCGCCGCTTTGCTCCAGAAGTTTGAGCCGCCGCAGGCAGGGTGAGGGCGAGAGGTTGACCTCGGCAGCGAGGTCTTGATTCGTCATCCGTCCGTTGCGCTGAAGGGCGCGGATGATCTGGCGGTCTTTTGCGTCCATCTGGTGGATCCTTGGCATAATCTGCCAAGAACCTATCCAGAGACGCCTATCTTCGCAATCAAATTGCCCCGGTCTTGGCATATCATCGGTGTGAACACAGAGGAGCCCGCCATGCGCAACCGTCCCGACAGCTTTGCCACCACCGCGATTCATCACGGCTATGACCCGATGCAGAACGAAGGCGCGCTAACGCCGCCATTGCATCTGACCTCGACCTTTGCCTTCGACACCGCCGAGGCCGGCGGCGAGATGTTTGCAGGCGACCGCGCGGGGCATATTTACTCGCGGATTTCCAACCCGACGAATGCGCTATTAGAGGCGCGGATCGCGGCGCTGGAGGGGGCCGAGGCGGGGTTGGCGCTGGCCTCAGGCATGGGTGCGATCACCGCCACGATGTGGACTTTGCTGGCGCCGGGTGACGAGGTGATCCTTGATAAGACCCTCTACGGCTGCACGTTCTCCTTCATGCAGCACGGGTTGGCGAAATTCGGCATCACCGTGACCCATGTCGATCTGACCGACCCGCAGGCGCTGGCGGCGGCGATCACGGCCAAGACCAAAGTGGTCTATTTCGAGACGCCCGCGAACCCGAATATGCGGCTCGTCGATATCGCCGCGATCAGCGAGATTGCCCATGCCAGCGGCGCGCTGGTGGTGGTCGATAACACCTATGCAACGCCTTATCTCACGCGGCCGGTTGAGCATGGCGCAGATATTGTGTTGCATTCGGCGACCAAATATCTGGGCGGGCATGGCGATGTGGTGGCGGGGCTCTTGGCGGGCTCGCAAGAACTGGTCGACCAAATCCGGCTCTATGGCATGAAGGATATGACCGGCGCGGTAATGGCGCCGTTCAACGCGATGTTGATCCTGCGGGGCCTAAAAACGCTGGAGCTGCGGATGGATAGGCATTGTGGATCGGCGCAGAAGTTGGCCGAGTTGCTGGCGCAGTCCGATGCGGTCTCGCAGGTGCATTACCCCGGGTTGCCGGATTTTGCCCAGCATGACCTGGCGCAGCGGCAGATGGCGCAGTTTGGCGGGATGATTGCCTTTGAACTCAAGGGCGGGATGCAGGCCGGGATCGAATTGATGAACCGTCTCAAGCTGATCACCCGCGCGGTGTCTTTGGGCGATGCCGAGACGTTGATCCAGCATCCGGCCAGCATGACCCATTCGACCTATACGCCCGAGGAGCGCGCGCTGCACGGGATCAGCGAGGGGCTGGTGCGGGTGTCGGTTGGCCTTGAGGGGGTTGAGGATATACTGGATGATCTGGCGCAAGCCTTGCCCAAAACGCCGCTGCGTTCTGCCGCGTAAATCTGACCGCAGGAGATTGTGATGCCCCGCTCGACCGCCCATCTAAAAACCGTTGAACAGCGTCTGTTGTGGCTGTCGCATTGGATGATCCATAACGCCAACCACATTCGGCCCAAGGCGGACGGGATCAAGGTCGGCGGGCATCAGGCGTCCTCGGCCTCGATGGTGTCGATCCTGACCGCGCTCTATTACTCGGTGCTGCGGCCCGAGGATCGGGTGGCGGTCAAGCCCCATGCCTCGCCGATCTTCCATGCGATGCAGTATCTGATGGGCAATATGCCGCTGGAAAAGATGGAGAATTTTCGCGGCTACGGCGGGGTGCAAAGCTATCCCTCGCGCACCAAGGATATTGATGACGTGGATTTCTCCACCGGCTCGGTCGGGCTGGGGGTGGCGATCACCTCGTTTGCCTCGATCATTCAGGACTATGTGCAGGCCAAAAGCTGGGGCAAGGATCTGCCGCTGGGCCGGATGATCGCGCTGATGGGCGATGCCGAACTTGATGAGGGCAATATCTATGAATGCCTGCAAGAGGGCTGGAAACATGATCTGCGCAACACCTGGTGGGTGATTGATTATAACCGCCAGTCGCTGGACGGGATCGTGCGCGAAGGGTTGTTTGCGCGGATCGAGAAGATTTTTGACGCTTTCGGTTGGGATGTGGTGCGGGTCAAATACGGCGAGTTGCAGCGCGCTGCCTTCGCCGAACCCGGCGGCGAGAAACTGCGCGACTGGATCGACGCCTGCCCCAACCAGCAATATTCGGCGCTGACCTATATGGGCGGCGCGGTCTGGCGCAAACATCTGATGGATGATCTCGGCGATCAGGGCGATGTGACGGCGCTGATCGAGCGGCGCTCGGATGAGGCGCTGGCCGAGCTGATGGAGAACCTCGGCGGCAACTGTGTTGCGACAATGGCCGAGAGTTTCGCTGCCATCGACCATGAGAGGCCAGTGTGCTTTCTGGCTTATACCGTCAAGGGCTGGGGCACGCCGATTGCCGGGCATAAGGACAACCACGGCGGCTTGATGACCAAGACGCAGATGGCCACGTGGCAGAACGATATGGGCGTGGCCGAGGGGCAGGAGTGGGAGCGCTTTGCCACCGTTGACGACCCCGAGGCGTTTGAGGCGTTCCTGCGCGAGACGCCGTTTTTCCAGACCTATCCGCGCCGCTATACGGATGCGAAACTCGATGTACCGCAGATCGGGATCTCCAGCGACCGCGAGATTTCTACGCAGATGGGCTTTGGCAAGATACTGGATGATCTCTCCAAGGGTGACAGCGAATTGGCGGCACGGATCGTCACCACGTCGCCGGATGTGACCGGCACCACCAACCTCGGGCCGTGGGTGAACCGGCGCAAGCTGTTTGCCCGCACCGCGCAGGCTGATGCCTTTATCGAGCATCGCATCCCCTCGACCGCGAAATGGGAGTTCACGCCCGATGGCCAGCATATCGAGTTGGGCATTGCCGAGATGAACCTGATGCTGCTCTTGGGTGCGGCGGGGCTCAGCCATTCGCTGTTTGGCAAACGCCTGATCCCGATTGGCACGGTCTATGATCCCTTTGTCGCGCGCGGTTTGGATGCGCTCAACTACGCCTGCTATCAGGACGCGCGGTTTATGCTGGTAGGCACGCCCTCGGGGGTGACTTTGGCGCCCGAAGGCGGCGCGCATCAATCCATCGGCACGCCGCTGATCGGCATGTCACAGGACGGGGTCGCGGCGTTTGAACCGGCGTTTGTCGATGAGCTGGCGGTGATCATGGAATGGGCGTTTGATTACCTGCAGCGCGATGGCGAGGGTGATCCCGATGAGCGCACATGGCTGCGCGATGAGACCGGCGGTTCGGTCTATCTGCGCCTGACCACCGACCCGATCGAGCAACCCGGCACCCGCCATGATGACGCCTTCCGCCAAGGGGCGATTGACGGCGCCTACTGGCTGCGCAAACCGGGGCCGAATTGCTCGGTGGTGATCGCCTATCAAGGCGCGGTGGCGCCCGAGGCGATTGCCGCGGCGGGGATGATCGGCGAGCATCGGCGCGATGTCGGCGTGCTGGCGGTGACCTCGGCCGACCGGCTGAATGCGGGCTGGAGTGCCGCGCAACGCGACCGCGCGCGCGGCAATGCGCGGGCGATCAGCCATGTGGAGACGCTGCTCGTCGATCTGCCCGAGAGTTGCAGCATTGTCACGGTGATTGACGGTCATCCGGCGACTTTGTCGTGGCTCGGTTCGGTGGCGGGGCATAAGACCATCGGCCACGGGGTCGAGCATTTCGGGCAGACCGGGTCGATCTCGGATCTCTACCGGCATTTTCGGCTGGACCGCGACGCGCTGGTGCAATCGGTGAATGCGCTGACCAGCGGGCGGCGGAGCGGTTGAGCGGCTCTGTTAAACGCAGGTGACGCCAGCTTATGGGTTGGCGTCACATACTGTTTGCGAACGTCTACCCGGGCAACAGGCCAGTCACATCTAAATTCTGTTTCGCGCGGCGGCACCGCCGGGCCGCGCCCGACCCTCCCCCCGGGAGGGCGCATGGCGATGGTGATCGTAGCTTACACGCCGTGGATGCTTTGGAGCGCAGCGCGTTGTGGAAAGGGGGGAGCCCTCCCAGGATCGGGCGCGACCCTTCGCACGTTGTATCGGCCGGGTTCGACCGTTCGGGTCGGGCCTCAACCCGGGCCGCTGCCGACCCTCCCCTCGGGAGGGCGCCTTGGCGATGTCACTCGCAGCTCACCCAACTTGGATGCTGTGAATCTATAGGCGCCAATTCGAGGGTGTCGCGCCCACCCAGGGTCGGGCGCGTCCCTTAGCGCCTTGCTTCTATCAGTGTCCGAAAGGCCTCAGCCCATGGTCATATTTGCCGCGCTCTCCGGCAGTTCCTCACCAAAGCAGCGCTGGTAGAATTCGGCCACGGTCTGGCGCTCCAATTCGTCGCATTTGTTGAGGAAGGTCAGCCGGAACGCATAGCCGATATCGCGGAAAATCCGTGCGTTCTCGGCCCAAGTGATCACCGTGCGCGGGCTCATCACCGTTGACAGTTGGCCTTTGACAAAAGCGGTGCGGGTCAGGTCGGCGACGGTGACCATCTGGCCGATCTCCTGCCGCCCCTTGGCGGTGTTATAGGCCGGGTTTTTCGACAGCACGATATTGGTTTCCGCGTCGTGGCTCAGGTAGTTGAGCGTCGCGACCAGCGACCAACGGTCCATTTGCGCTTGGTTGATCTGCTGCACACCATGGTAAAGACCGGTGGTATCGCCCAAGCCGACCGTGTTGGCGGTGGCGAACAGGCGGAACGAGGGATGCGGGGTGATGATTTCGTTTTGATCCAGCAGCGTCAGCTTGCCGTCATGCTCAAGCACGCGCTGGATCACGAACATCACATCGGCGCGGCCCGCGTCATATTCATCGAACACAATCGCGCAGGGGTTGCGCAGCGCCCAGGGCAGAATGCCCTCGTGGAACTCGGTCACCTGCTTGCCGTCGCGCAATTTGATCGCGTCTTTGCCGATCAGGTCGATACGGCTGATATGGCTGTCGAGGTTCACCCGCACCGTCGGCCAGTTCAGCCGTGCCGCGACCTGCTCGATATGGGTCGATTTACCGGTGCCGTGATAGCCCTGGATCATCACCCGGCGGTTATAGGCAAAGCCCGCAAGGATCGCCAACGTCGTGTCGGGATCGAATTTATAGGTCGGATCGAGCGCCGGCACACGGTCGGTTTTCTCGGCGAATCCTTTGACCATCATGTCGCTGTCGATGCCGAAGACCTCGCGCACCGAGATTTCTTCGGTCGGTTTCTCGGTGGGTTTCGCAGTGCTATCGCTCATCGGGTTCGCCTTTGGTTCAAATTCGTGCGCGGGGCCAAGGGGCCTCGTTTTGTCGGGCGGCTCGTTATATTCGGGCCTCGCTTTGTGCCCGATTTGTGGAGCATTCCGCGCGTGCGCGCAAGGGGGCCAAAACCGGCGAAGGCGCGGGCAGGCGGGCTGCGGCGAAAAACCTTGCGTCGCAGGCCCGCGGGTGGCTGACGGGCGGCCGAGACGAAGGTGTCGGGGCCACAACGCGCGGGCGCTGAACGGAACCCTTCGGCGGTTGCGGCGTTGCACCACTACCGCGGCCTCTATAGGGTTTTGGCAAGACATTGAGTTTGAACGGGTAAAGCGAGGGCGGATGAGCGGACTTCTGGCACTATTGGATGACGTGGCGGGGATTGCCAAAGTGGCCGCGGCCAGCGTCGATGATGTGGTCATGCATGCGGCGAAAGCGGGCTCAAAGGCGGCGGGGGCGGTGATTGACGACGCTGCGGTGACGCCGAAATTCGTCCACGGGTTTGCACCGGCCCGCGAATTGCCGATTGTCGGCAAGATTGCCCTCGGCTCGATCCGCAACAAAATCCTGATCCTGCTGCCCGCCGCCTTGCTGCTCTCGGCCTTTGCGCCCTGGATGATCGTGCCGCTGTTGATGCTGGGTGGCTCGTATTTGTGTTTTGAGGGCGCCGAGAAAGTCTATCACCTGTTTCGACCGCATGCGCCCTACGCCGATGGGCAAGCGCCGCAGGATGGCGATGTGACACGGCTCGAGCGCCAAAAGGTTGCGGGGGCGATCAAGACCGATTTCATCCTCTCCGCCGAGATCATGACCATCGCGCTGGCGGCCTTGCCGACCGGACAGACGATCTGGCTGCAAGCGGCGGTGCTGGCGCTAGTTGCAGTGGGGATCACGGCGGTGGTTTACGGGTCGGTGGCGCTGATCGTCAAAGCCGATGACGTCGGGCTGTGGATGGCGCGGATCGGGCATACCGGTGCCACACGGGCGCTGGGGCGCGGGATTGTCGCGGTGATGCCGGGGTTTCTGAAGCTGCTGCTGATCATCGGCACCGCAGCGATGATCTGGGTCGGCGGCTCGATCATTGTGCACGGGCTCAAGGATCTGGGCTGGCCGCAGACTTACGACTGGATTCACCATATCGCGGTGGATTTGGCGCTGATGTCGCCGACCGCGACGGGGTTTGTCGAATGGTTCGTGACCGCGTTTTTCGACGGTATCCTCGGGCTGGCTTACGGGCTGCTACTGATCCCGCTGGTCGCTTGGGTGATTGACCCGCTGATCCACAAAGTGACCGGCGCGCCGGACAGCGGCGCGGCGCATTAAGCGCAGAACGCAACGCTTGCGTGGTGGCTCCCTGCGTGCTTGAGTGCTGGCACCAATGGGGGGAGCGCACTTTATGTGTTGGACGATGGGCGTATCGGCAACCATGGTGGCGCTCGGTGGCGCGGCCACGGCAGTGACCATCAAGCGCGGCGATGCACCGGCGATCCCGGTGACCCTGGGCTATTTCACCGCGATGGAGGCGCTACAGGTTGCCGGCTACGCGGTGATCAATGATTGCACCTCCTCGGTGAACCAGACGGTGACCATCCTGTCGGTGCTGCATATCGTGTTCCAGCCGATTGTGATCAACGCTTTCGCCATGGAGCTGGTTGCCAAGCCGGTCAGCCTGCGAATGAAATCATTGGTCTTCACCCTCTGCGCGCTGTCCTCGGTGCTGATGCTCTTGCAGCTATACCCGTTTGAATGGGCCGGAGGCTGCGCGGCAGGCTCGAACCTCTGCGCCGAGCGGCTTTGCACCGTGTCGGGCGATTGGCATCAGGCTTGGGACGTGCCCTATAACGGACTAATGGTGCCCCTAGAGGCGGCGATCGGCACCAATTGGGGCTTTCCGAGTTATCTCTTGGTGACTTTCTTGCTGCCGCTGATCTATGGCGCCTGGCGGCTGGTGGTCTTCCATGCCCTGGCGGGGCCGGTATTTGCCGGACTACTGACCAGCAACCCCAATGAAGTGCCGGCGATCTGGTGCCTGTTTTCGATTGCGATTGTCGCCATTGCACTGAGCCCGGCGATCCGGCGGCGCATGTCGGTGCCTGCGCTGGCTTAAGGCAAAGGGGAGGGGGCTTTGCCCCTCTTCGCTGCGCGAATTCACCCCCAGGATATTTATCGACAGATGACGGAGTGGCGTGCGCGCTCTGGCTTCATCTTGCCCTAAATACTCATCTTTTTTTGGCTCAGTCGCGGAAGCTGCGGCTTTCTTTGATTTGATCCCAAGCCCAGACGACCTCTTGCAGGCGCTCTTCATCGGCGCGGTTACCGGCGTTGCGGTCAGGGTGAAGATCCTTGACCAAGCTCTTGTATTGCTTGCGGATTTCGGCGCGGGACCAATTGTCGCGCGCGTCGAGGATCTCCAGCGCCTTACGCTCGACCGAGGGCAGTTTGCGGGTGGCGCGGCCGCCTTGGCGGGTTTGCTCGGGTTTGCTTTGGGTGGCTTTGTCGCCCAGCACCTGATGCGGGTCATTGATGCCGTGGCGGGCCCAGCCTTTGGCCTCGCGCGCGGCCGAGCCGAAGGGCTGGGTGGCGCGGCCCCAGACGCGGTCATGCTCCATCGTGCCCTGCATCTCGGCCTCGGTCTGGCCCTCGAAGAAGTTCCACTTGAGGTTGTATTCGCGGATATGCTCTTTGCAAAACCACAGGTAATCATCGAGTTGATCGCGCGCGCGGGGGGCGCGGTATTGGCCGGGTTCGGTGCAGCCCGCGTGGTGGCACTGCTGGTGTGAGGTTTCCACGGCGCCCGACATCCCGCGGCGGCCGCGGGTCTTCTTTTTCTTGTCGGTCGACGCGCGCATGTCGAAATTGAAAGGATCGCGGCTCATGGGGCTCCTGCGAGACTGCTCGTTGTATGGGGTGCGTTCAATCGCGCCCGTTGAATGGATCTGCCGGTCGTCTGACGCGGGCCTGCGAGGCCCCTTGCGACTCGGAGGCGATAGTCTAAGTGTTCTGAACAGGAAAAGGAAAGGGCTTGTTGGCAATGAGTGATGACATCCGCATCAGCGACCAGATCGAAGCGCGGTTGCGTGCTGCTTTCACCCCCGAGGCGCTGAGTGTCGAGGACGAGAGCGAGAGCCATCGCGGGCATGCAGGCTGGCGCGAGGGTGGGCAGACCCATTTCCATGTGGCGTTGCAGGCCCCTGAATTAAAGGGGCTGACGCGACTGGCGCGGCACCGGGCGGTGCATGCAGCATTGGGGGCGGAGTTGATCGCGCGCATTCACGCGCTGCGGCTGACCTTGAGCTAAGCGCCTCTGGCGACGCGGCTGTTACTCGTCGTCACCGCGCGGCGCATGCGGGCGCAGCACCGGTTCGGCGCGGCCTGCGGGATCCTGACGCATCATCGGATTGGCGCGAAACAGCGGCTCTTGACGGCGCGGCGGCAGGGTGGCGGCGTGCTCGGGACGCGGTTCCGTGCGCGGCTCGGATCTGGGCTCGGCACGGAGTTCGACGCGCGGCGCAGGCTCGGCCTCATGCTGCGGCTCGGTGTCGGGCTCATAGGTGGGTTCGGCATCGTAGGGCTCAAAGGCGGTGTCCGGATCGGCCTCAAAACTGGCTTCCTCTGGCGCTGCGCTTTCCTCGGTGGCCACCGCAGGTGCAAGCTGCGCGGCGGCCAAAGCGGCACCGGCATCGGGGCGGGGCGCGTCGAGATCGCGGGCGAAGATCATCACCACCTGCGTCGAGGCTTTGGTGCCGCCGAAGAATTTGCGCTCTTCGCAGGACAGGGTTTCGACCCGCTGGAACTGCCAGCCGCCCGCGGCCTCGGCATTGATCCGTTCGGCCAGCGTATGGGCGAAGCGCTCGTGCGTGGTCTTGAGCCCCTTGACTTTGGCGGCGCGCACCGGGGCGGGGACGACTTTGTATTCGAACATCTGGCTTTTCCGGGATTGATTTTCGCGCTTTTACCGGCAATCGGGCCGGTTTTGCAAGCCATCCCGTGGCGTCGGCATGGCCACGGGGGCAAAAGCCCGCCCAATCCGGCATCGCGCTCCGGCTGCCCACGCGCCCTTATATCATAGCCCAAGCGAGCAGTGCCGAGGCGCGGAGAAAGGCGCTATCTCACAAACCCCGCACGGTTTTTTTATTGAGTGGGCAAAGCTGCGGGTGTTAGCGTGAGGAATCGTATTTTCTTACGGAGGAGTCCTATGCATTTATTTCGGACAAGTATTTCTGCCTCGATCTTCGCGATTGTCATCAGCGCGCCCGCCATGGCGCAGGTCAATTTAGGAGGGATGATCAGCGGCACGGATGTGGACCGCATTCAAGAGTTGGCCAGCGCTTATGGCCCGGTCGAGCGGCGCAGCGATGAAGACGGGGTCTGGGTGCGCGGCGAGATGGACGGCACGATCTATACGATCTCGTTTCTCAATTGTGACGACAATAACCAGAATTGCTCATCGGTGCAGTTCCGCGCCTGGTGGGAGTCAAATGGCAGCCATACGGTCGCGGCGATGAACCAGTGGAACCGCGACCGGCGGTTTTCGGCGGCCTATCTTGACAGTCGCGGCAATGCGACGATCGAGTTTGACGTGAACCTTGCCGGCAGTGTCACGGCGGTCAATTTCGACGACACCATCCAATGGTGGGAAGCGGTGCTCGAGCAGTTCAAAGAGATGGTGATTGATCCGGGCTTTAACGGCGAGGAGTATACCGGCACGCCCTCGACACCTTCAGCGCCCGCGACGCCGGCCCTTCCGGGCAAGTAACCGGCAGTTATTGCGCTGCAGCGGAGGCGGGCGCGGTTGCGTTCAGCTTTGGCATTGGGGCAGGGCGCGGGTGAATTCCGCGACCTCACGGCGTTTGGCGGGGTCGCGCATTGGCGGCCAGTCGGCGGCAATCCCGCCGCGACCCTGCGCCGTCACCCCGTCACGCAGCACCGCCGCGGTGGCGATCCGCACCGCGCAGGCGAGATTGGCGGCGCCATTATAGAGCCCGCCTTCGGGCAGATCGCAGCCGTGATAGCGCGCGGTGGCTGGCGAGATTTGCAGCAATCCACGGTAACGCCCGCCGCCGCCTGAGGCGCGCGGGTTCCAGGTGCTTTCAAACCGTGCGAGGCCGGAGAAAAACGCCACATAAAACGCGGCGCGCTCGGCCGGAGTGGCCTCGTCATAGCCCGGGCACCACGTATCGGTGTCCTCGGGCACCAGTGCCAGCATCGGTGCGCCATCGGTCATCAGCGCCTGCATCATTGCCGTGTTCCAGCGGTTGGCCTCGGGGCGGTGGTCCCAGCGCGTGGCGACCTCAATCGGCGCTTCTTGTGCATGTGGCGCATCAAGGCAGGCGGTCAGGGCCAGCACCGATATCGCGGCAAAGGCAAGCTTGATGCGGGCGGTGACGCGGCGGCGGGTCGGGCTGGAAACGGGGCGATACAACATGGCGCTCTAATGCGCGGCGGGCTGGGGTTCGACAACTCACGGCGTCGTGAACGCGCGGAAACCTGCCATCGGGGGCGCGGCGGTGCTGTATTGACGCCCAAAAGGCGCGAGAACAGCGGCCATAGGCTCTTCCCTCTGCGGGCAAGGCGTTCTAGAACCGGCGGCAGAATTGATGAGGACCAAACCATGCTCGATCTCAGCTTTGAAGCCCCCAAGCCCAAGGTGATTGCCGGTGCCACCGGCGATTGGGAGTTGGTTATTGGTATGGAAATCCATGCGCAGGTGGCCTCGGAGGCGAAACTGTTCTCGGGTGCATCGACCAAATTCGGCGCCGAGCCGAACGCGAATGTGTCGTTCATTGATGCGGCGATGCCGGGGATGCTGCCGGTGGTCAATGAGTATTGCATCGAGCAAGCGGTGCGCACGGGCTTGGGCCTGAAGGCGCAAATCAACCTGCGTTCGGCCTTTGACCGCAAGAACTATTTCTATCCCGATCTGCCGCAGGGCTACCAGATTTCGCAACTTTATCATCCGCTGGTTGGCGAGGGCGAAGTTCTGGTGGAACTGTCCGAGGGTGTCGCGCGTCTGGTGCGCATCGAGCGTATCCATGTCGAGCAGGACGCGGGCAAATCGATCCATGATATGGACCCGAATATGTCCTTTGTGGACCTCAACCGCACCGGCGTCGCCTTGATGGAGATCGTCAGCCGCCCCGACATCCGCGGCCCCGAGGAAGCGGCGGCCTTCGTGGTCAAGCTGCGCCAGATCCTGCGCTATCTGGGCACCTGTGACGGCAATATGCAAAACGGCAATCTGCGCGCGGATGTCAACGTTTCGGTCTGTCGTCCCGGCCAGTATGAGAAATATCAGGCGACGCAGGATTTCGGCCATCTGGGCACCCGTTGCGAGATCAAGAATATGAACTCGATGCGGTTTATCCAGCAGGCGATTGACTATGAGGCGCGCCGCCAGATCGCGATCCTTGAAGATGGCGGCAAGGTCGATCAGGAGACCCGTCTCTATGATGCCGACAAGGGCGAAACCCGCTCGATGCGATCGAAAGAAGAGGCGCATGACTACCGCTATTTCCCCTGTCCCGACCTGCTGCCCTTGGAGATCGAGCAGGGCTGGGTGGATGATATCGCCGCTGCAATGCCGGAACTGCCCGACGCTAAGAAGGCGCGCTTCATGGCGGATTTCGGCCTGACTGATTATGATGCTTCGGTGCTGACCGCTGACCTTGATTTGGCGCGCTATTTCGAGGAATCGGTGGGCGGTGGCGAAGGTAAGCGCACCGCGAACTGGATCATCAACGAGGTTCTGGGCCGTGCCAATAAAGCCGAAGTCTCGCCGCGCGAGATTGCCGCTCCGGCGGTGAATACGGCGATCATGGCGATGGTTTCGGCGCAGGAAATCTCGTCGAAAGGCGCCAAGGATGTGCTGGAAATCCACATCGAGACACGCCGCGATCCGGTCGAGATTGTCGAAACCGAAGGCATGAAACAGGTCACCGATACTGGCGCGATTGAAAGTGCCGTTGACGAGATCATCGCGGCCAACCCTGCGCAGGTCGAAAAGGCCAAGCAGAACCCGAAGCTGGCTGGCTGGTTCGTTGGGCAGGTGATGAAAGCCACCGGCGGCAAGGCCAATCCGGCGGCGGTCAACGCGGTGGTCAAAGCCAAGCTGGGAGTCTAACCTCCTACCGGATCAAGGTTTATCCGGTAGAGGGGGCGCGCCGTGGCGGGACAGCCTACGATACTGCTGCATCTGGGAACGCATAAGACCGGCACCACCTCGCTGCAGCATAATTTCGCGCGCCACCGCAAGGTGTTGCGCGAAGAGGGGGTGCGGTTTTTTGGGCCGGGGCGGGCCTATCCGTATCTCTATTCGGCGTTTCTGGACGATCCGATGGTTGATGCCTGGAACCGGCTGTCAGGGCTGGATGCCGCGCAGATCAAATCCCGCGACCGCACCGCGCTGGCGGAATTGCAGCAGCGGCTGACGCGCAAACGCTTCCCTTGGATGATCCTGTCGAATGAATATCTGGCGCTGCTACCGGCCGAGGCGCTGGCGGCGCTGCGCGATTGGCTGGCGCCCCATGGGCGGGTGGTGGCGGTCTATGGCTACCGCGAATTGCGCGATTGGATGTCCTCGGACACCCAGCAAATGGCGAAATCCGGCCTTGGCACGCGGCGCACGACATTTGACATCGGCCTGCAGCGGATTGCCGGTTTTCCGGCCAAGATCGTTCAGGTTTTCGGTGTCGAGAACACCCGTTTTCTGCGCTTTGAGGATGCGAAGAAAATCGGTGTCTGCAACCATTTCCTACAAAGTTTTGGCCTGAAGGATTTCACCGCGCTGGGGCTGGAGGAAAGCCGCCAGAATGTCTCGATCTCGGGTCCGGCGGTTGAGGCGCTTCTGGCCTATAACCGCGCGCATCCCTTGGGCTCGGGGCGGCGCGATGCGGCGGACGTGGCGCGGCTCAAGGCACTGCCGGGCCCGCGATTTGACATCGGCGCATTCTCTGCGGGCGAGATCGCACGCTACGCCGAGGCTTACCCGCTCGCCCGCAGGTTGGGGCTGCGGATTGCCGCGCCCGACGAGATGGAACGCCAACCGCGTCTGGCCGGTGTGCGTGATCGTTTGGCGCGTGGCTTGCACCGCTAGTGTCGCGGGCAGGGGGTGCGTGACCCCGCGCGGCTGTGACGATATAGTAACACTCAAGGCCAGCGTGACCGCCGTGGCGGTTAAATCCGCCGCATTGCCTTGAGGCCGCGCGGCTTGGTGAGATAAACCCTAGGCACTCCTGACTTTGCCGCCGGTCCCATGGTCTGTAGAGTCGCCCCATCTAATGAAATCGAGTGAGCCCATGCGCCGAATTGCCCTTGCGTCCCTGATCGCCACATCGCTTGCCGCGCCGAGTTATGCGCAATCGGGACGGTTGACGCTGGGCATCGGGCGCACCGAGACCCCTTCGACCGTCTTTGTGATGAACTGGCATTCGGCGCCGCGCCCTGCCGGTTGGAGCTATGCGGCGGGGCTGCATGCGACGTCTTTGGGCTCGGCCTGGATCGGTGTCGGCGCGTCCTATTCGCTGCCCTTGGGCAATAGCCCCTACTTCCTGCGCGGCACCTTCATGCCGGGTCTTTACACGCGCGGGTCGGATATGGATCTGGGCGGTCCGCTGCAGTTCACCACCTCGGTCGAGTTTGGCACCACCCTGCGCAATGACGCCGAAGTGTCGCTGCTGTTGTTGCACCGCTCGAATGGCGGGATTTACCGGAACAATCCGGGGGTGAATGCATTGAGCGTGAACTACACGATTCCGCTCAACTGAGCCGGCTTCCTGCCTGCGCCTGCTGCCGGTTGATACCGCGCCACATCTGTGTTGCACTCAAGACCTTGGGGAAAGAATTTCTTTTACCCATAGATACGGGTGTTATATGTAGGGGCGAGAGAGCGCGACAGGGCGCAAGATAAGGTGGGCATCGATGTCGCAGAAATTGGTCTGGACCCTTGGCGGGGCCACTGCTGTGGCCGGTGCGGCAGTCGTTGCGGTGATCGCCAGCGGGCTGTTTCGCGAGACAGCGGTGGTGCCGACAGGTGATCCGGTCGCCGCGCAGGGGGAGGCCGTGGCGCCGACGACCCCGCCGGAGTCGGTAGCTGCGGGGGCATCGCCTGACGCTACCGCTCCCCAGCAGACGGCTCCAGAGCAAACCGCTGATATGGCCTCCCCAACTGGTGATCCTGCCGGGGTCGCCGCTGTCGATCCTACTGCCGCATCCGAGACCACCAGCTCAGAAACCTCCAGCCCTGAAGCGGCTCAAGCCTCCGCCCCGCCGACATTCGACGTGGTGCGCGTGGCGCGTGATGGCGGGGCGTTGGTGGCCGGAGAGGCCGCACCCGGTGCCGCGATCATCCTGCGCGTTGATGGCGCTATGGTGGCGGAGACTGCGGCAGACGGCTCGGGCCAATTCGTCGCGCTCTTCGGGCTTGGCGCGTCGGAAGCGGCGCAAGTGATGACCTTGGAAATGCAGGACGCGGGCGGGGTGGTGATCGCCTCCGAGGACAGCGTGATCCTGACTCCGCGGCCCTCAACGGTGGCGCTCGCCGAGGTCGAGGCGGAAACGGCGCCGGAGACCCAACCCGAGGCAACTCCTTCGGTTGACGAGACCCCGAGTGCCTTGGCCGCGCTGGCGCCCGAGACCACCACGCCTCCGCCAGCCCCGGCAGCTCCTGCCGAAGTTTTGGCAGAAAGCACCGCAGTCTCGTCAGCAGCTGACGTGATGGCGTCGAGCGAAATGCCTGTGGCGGTCGAAACGGCTTCGGTGCCAAATGCGGGTGAATCGCTGGCAGAGAGCACCATTGCTGCGGGTGAGCAGCCGGAAACCGCCGCAGTGCCGAGAGTGGATATTTCGCCCGCGCAGCCAGTAGAGAGCGCCGCGCCAGAGGCTTTGGCGCTGGGTCAAACGCTGGATGCGCGCCTGCAAGCCGAGACCGCCGCCACGCTGGACGGCGAGGCTGTGGTCGCGCTGGCCGAGCCGGTTGATGCGGGCGGTGCGGCTTCCAGCGAGGCACCGCAGGATACCACCCCACCGACAGGTGCGCAGATCGCGAGCGATACCGCCACCGCATTGGCCGATGCTGCGCCCGCCGAAAATGAAACAACGAGCACCGAAGCTACCACGGGCATCGCCGCCGGTGACAGCGCGCGTCTGCCCGATGATCTGCCGACCGCATTCTTGCTGCGTGGCAGTGGCGAGGTGGAGGTTTTGGACCGCGCTCCGCAGGTTCAGGACAATGTAGTGATCGACTCGATCAGCTATTCAAGCCTCGGCGAGGTGCAGATTGCCGGACGCGCGGCGCAGTCGCGACCGGATTCGACCCTGCGTATCTATCTGAATAACCAGCCGATTGCCGTGGCACGGGCGGAACACGGCGATTGGGCCTCGGACCTGCCGCATGTCGATCCCGGGGTCTATACGCTGCGCGTTGATCAGGTGGATGAGACGGGGCAGGTGGTGTCGCGGTTCGAGACCCCGTTCCAGCGCGAGGCCCCTGAATTGGTGGCCGCGGCGCAGGCAGCGGCAGGTGCAACTGCGGGCGAGGGGGCCAGCGAAACACCGATTACCGCAACGCCTGTAGCCCCGGAGATCAGCGCCGCGGATGTATCAGCGCCTGAGGCTGCAACTCCTGCCGACACCTCAACCGAGACCGCTGCTGATGCCGCGGCCAGCAGTGCCGACGCGCTGGCTACAGTAGAGCCCGCAGCCAGCCCCGAGCCACCCGCCCGCGCCCCCGCCAATGACAGCGCCAGCGCGCCAGCTTTGGCCTCGAACGCCTCCGCGCCCACACCCGCACCCGCACCCGCACCACCGGTGTCGCTGATCACCGTGCAGCCGGGCCATACGCTCTGGCATATTTCCCGCGAGCGCTACGGCGCGGGCGAGCGCTATGTGGTGATCTACCGCGCCAATCGCAGCCAGATCCGCGATCCCGATCTGATCTATCCGGGGCAGATTTTCTCATTGCCCGACGAATAATCCGGCGAATAGGCTTGCCAAATAGCACGCTGCATCCGCACTGATGCTGTGCGGCACTGGCATTCGACGGCGCGGGGCATTACCTGAGGACGAACCCTGAACAGGAACGTCCCAGATGAGAAACAGACCCAGCGCAAGTGCTTTGCCAGGTGACAATGATGCGGGCGAGCCCTCGGCCTCGGGCTGGGCGACGCTGCGCCGCGTGGCGCCCTATCTCTGGCCCGAGGGTGAGAGTGGCGTCAAAATCCGCGTCGTCGTGTCGATGCTCTTTCTGTTGATGTCCAAGATGGTCGCGGTGGGCACGCCGCTGCTATACAAGGGCGCGGTCGATGCGCTGACCCCTTCGGACCCCGGCGCGGGCTGGTTGATTGGCGTCGGCGCGGTCGGGCTGACCGTGGCCTACGGCATGGCGCGGCTGATGA
This sequence comes from Pararhodobacter oceanensis, assembly GCF_003076755.1. GTDB lineage: Bacteria > Pseudomonadota > Alphaproteobacteria > Rhodobacterales > Rhodobacteraceae > Pararhodobacter > Pararhodobacter oceanensis. Next base: position 72,186 of record NZ_QDKM01000007.1, on the reverse strand, counting down.
CCAATGGCTTTCAGCAATTGCGCGACGCGGTGTTTGCCGTGGTCGGACAGCGCGCCTTGCGCAAACTGGCGCTGGAAACCTTTGTCCATATGCACCGCCTCAGCCTGTCCTATCATCTGACCCGCAAGACCGGTGGTCTCAGCCGGATCATCGAGCGCGGCATCAAGGGCGTCGATTTCCTGCTGCGTTTCATGCTGTTTTCAATCGGGCCGCTGATCCTCGAGCTTGTGCTGATCGCTGGCGTGATACTGGTGATGTTTGACGTCTGGTATGTGGCGGTGATTGCGGGGACGATTGCGCTTTATGTCTGGTTCACCTTCACCGTCACCGAATGGCGGGTGAAGATCCGCCGCGAGATGAACGAGCAGGACAATGACGCCAATCAAAAGGCGATCGACAGCCTGTTGAACTTTGAAACCGTTAAGTATTTCAGCGCCGATGATCGCGAGGCCATGCGCTATGACCGTGCGATGGAAGGGTATGAGAGCGCCGCGCTCAAGACCGCCTATTCGCTGGCGGCGCTCAATTTCGGGCAGTCGGCGCTGATCACCTCGGGCTTGGTGATCGTCATGGCGCTGGCCGCAGTGGGGGTCCAGAACGGCGATCTGACGGTGGGCGATTTCGTCTTGGTCAACGCCTATATGGTGCAGATCACCATGCCGTTGAACTTTCTGGGCACGGTTTACCGCGAGATCCGGCAGGCGCTGGTCGATATGGGGCAGATGTTCGGACTGCTGGGGCAGGTGCCGGATGTGGTCGAGCGCGCCGGTGCCAAACCTCTGGAACTGGCAGGCGGGACCGTGCGGCTGGAGGATGTGACGTTTTCCTATAACGTGGCGCGGCCGATCCTCAAGAACGTCTCGCTGGAGGTGAGCGCGGGGCAGAAGGTGGCGCTGGTCGGTCCCTCTGGCTCGGGCAAATCGACCATCGGGCGGCTGTTGTTCCGGTTTTACGATGTCGACAGCGGTGCGCTGACCATCGACGGGCAAGACGTGCGCGATCTGACGCTGAAAAGCCTGCAATCGGCGATTGGCGTGGTGCCGCAGGACACGGTGCTGTTCAACGATACGGTCTATTACAACATCGCCTACGGCAAGGATAACGCCACCCGCGAAGAAGTCGAAGCCGCCGCCCGCGCCGCGCGCATCCATGATTTCATCGTCGGATTGCCCGAGGGCTATGACACGCAAGTGGGCGAGCGCGGGCTGAAATTGTCGGGCGGTGAGAAGCAGCGCGTGGGCATCGCGCGCACCTTGCTGAAAAATCCGGCGATTTTGCTACTGGATGAGGCGACCAGCGCTTTGGACACCCAGACCGAGCAGGATATTCAGGACTCGCTGGCCGCGATGGGGCAGGGGCGCACGGTGATCACTATTGCGCACCGGCTCTCGACGGTGGTGGATGCGGATCGGATTGTGGTGCTGGAAGACGGAGAGATCGTCGAAGAGGGCCGCCATGAGTTGCTGCTGGCGCAGGGTGGCCGTTATGCGCGGATGTGGCAGCGCCAAGCGCATGAGCAGGATGACGCGACGGCGGCACAGTGAGGCACAGTCGGGGTGATGATGGCGCGCCCGTGAACCGAGCGCGCCATGCGGGATCAGTCGCGTCCGCGGGCTTCGAAACGGGGCAGCATGGCCGAGAAGTCCTTGCCCAATCCGCCTTCGGCTTCGACGAAGGCCTCATAGAGTTTCGCCGCCATCTGGCCCATTGGCGTATCGGCATCGGCGCTCTCGGCGGCTTGCTGGCTGAGCCGCAGGTCCTTGAGCATCAATTCCGCCGCGAAACCGGGCTTATAGCCGTTGTCCGAGGGCGATTGCGGCCCGACACCGGGGGCCGGGCAATAAGCATTCATCGACCAGCTATAGCCCGATGAGGTGCTGACCACATCGAACATCTTCTGCCGGTCGAGGCCGAGCTTATCGGCCAGCGCGAAGGCCTCGCAGGTGGCGATCATGGTGACGCCGAGGATCATATTGTTGCAGATCTTCGCCGATTGACCGGCCCCCGCCGCGCCGCAATGCACGGCTTTCTGGCCCATGATCTCGAAGAGCGGGGCCACCGTCGCGAAGGCCGCATCACCGCCGCCGACCATGAAGGTCAGCGTGCCATTGGTGGCGCCGACGGTGCCGCCCGAGACCGGCGCATCCAGCGAGCCCAGACCCGCCGCTTCGGCCTGCGCGGCCACGGCTTTGGCGCTGTCGACATCCACCGTCGAGCAGTCACAGAGCACCGCGCCCGCAGCCATCGCGGGGATCACCTGATCGGCAACCGCGCGCAGGATTTTGCCGTTCGGCAGCATGGTGATCACCACATCGGCTCCGCTGGCGGCTTCGGCGGCGCTTTGGGCCATGGACAGCCCCTCGGGCTTGGCGACAGTGTCGAACCCCACGACCTCATGGCCCGCGTTTTTCAGGTTCACGGCCATGGGCGCGCCCATATTGCCCAATCCGATAAATGCAATTTTCATCTTGTTTTCCTTTTCCAAAGGGCAGGAGGTCGTTTGTTTTAGAGGTCGTCGGCACCCAAAGGCGCCAGCATCGCGGCGACGTCAGAGTCCGAGACTGCGTCCGGTGCGGGGTGTTGCCACTGCGGGTTGCGGTCCTTGTCGATGATCTGCGCGCGCACGCCTTCGAGAAAATCGCCCTTGTCCATCGAGCGCCATGTCCAGCGGAACTCTTGCCGCAGGGCTTCGGCCAGCGAGGCGGGGGCAGGGCGCAGCATCGCCAGCGTGCTGGCCATCGACAGCGGCGAATTGCGCCGGATCGCCTTGAGCGCGGCGGCGGCAAGGGGCGTGTCTTCGGCCTCAAGCGCGGTGATGATCTCGGGCAGGCTGGCGCCGGAAAACAGGCGGTTGATCTGGTCGATTTGCGCGGAGAGCGGTGCCTCGGGGGTGGAATGCGCGGGCAAGGACGTGACATCGCCGCTCTCGATCAAGCGCTGCTTGACGCCCTCCCATTCGGCCTCAGGGATGAAATGATCGGCAAATCCCACGGCAATCGCGTCGCCCGCGCCCATGCGCGCGGCGGTGAGTGCCAGATAGACCCCGAGGTGACCGGGCGCCTGACCGAGCAGCCAAGTGCCGCCGACATCGGGGATCAACCCGATGCCGCATTCGGGCATCGCCATCTGCGTGCTCTCGCCGACAATCCGGTGGCGGACATGGCAGCCATAGCCAACCCCGCCGCCCATTACAAAGCCCTGCATAAAGCTGACGATCGATTTGGGGTATTCGGCCAGCAGCGCGTTCATCCGGTATTCGTCACGCCAGAATTCGCGGCCCATTGCGAAATCGCCGTTGCGCCCTGCGGCGGCGACCTGCGCGATATCGCCGCCCGAGCAAAACGCCCGCTCGCCCGTCGCGTCAATGATCACCAGATCAACCGCCGGGTCGTCGCGCCATGCGATGAGCGCGGCCTCGGTTTGCAGGCATTGGTCATGGGTCAGCGCGTTGAGCGCCTTGGGCCGGTTGAGGGTCAGGCGGCCTGCGCGGCCCTCGGTGCGGATGATAAGATCGGTCATGTGGGTTGGGTCCGGTGTTTCATATGAAGTCGTAACAGTTAAGTCTGGTCGCCCGGCGGCACCGCCGGGCAGCGCCGACCCGCCCCCACGGGGCGGCGCTTCGCTTTGCCCCGCAGGTCGGCGCTGCCCTAGTTCATCCCCGCTCGGCCAGCAATTGCCGCGCGGTGATCATGCGCATGATCTCATTGGTGCCCTCAAGGATCTGATGCACCCGCAGATCGCGCACGATCTTCTCGATACCGTAATCGCTCAGATAGCCATAGCCGCCGTGCAATTGCAGGCATTGATCGGCCACGCGCGAGCCGGTCTCGGTGACAAAACATTTCGCCATCGCGCAGAACTTCGTCGCATCGGGGGCTTTGGTGTCGAGTTTCCATGCCGCTTGGCGCAAGAAGGTGCGCGCGGCTTGCAGTTCGATCTCCATATCCGCGAGGCGGAATTGCAGCGCCTGAAACTGGTCGATGCTTTTGCCGAAGGCCTTGCGCTCGCCCATATAGGTCAGGGTCTGGGTCAACGCCGCCTGCGCGCCGCCGAGGGAACAGGCCGAGATGTTCAGCCGCCCGCCATCGAGCCCCGCCATGGCGTATTTGAACCCGTCGCCTTCACTGCCAACAAGGTTCTCGGCGGGCACCGCGCAATCATCGAATTGCACCTGCCGCGTGGGTTGCGAGCGCCAGCCCATCTTGGCCTCGAGCCCGCCGTAGGACAGGCCCGGCGCGCCGTCTTCGACCACCACGGTCGAGATCCCGCGCGCGCCCTCGTCGCCAGTGCGGCACATTACGACATAGGCATCGGAATAGCCGCCGCCCGAGATAAACGCCTTGGTGCCATTGAGGGTATAGCCGTCATTCGTCCGCGTTGCGCGGGTTTTGAGCGCCGCCGCGTCACTGCCGGCACCGGGTTCGGTCAGGCAGTAGGATAGCAGTTTTTCCATGGTGATTGCAGGGGCGAGGATGCGGGCTTTGATGTCATCCGAGCCGAATTTATCCAGCATTGCCGCGCACATATTATGGATCGAAAGGAACGCCGCGACCGAGGGGCAGGCCATGCTGAGCGCTTCAAACACCAGCGTGGCGTCCAGCCGCGTCAGGCCGGTGCCGCCGGACTCTTCGGAGACATAAAGCCCGCCGAGGCCGAGTTCGGCGAGCTGTGTCCAGATCTCGCGCGGGATGGTGCCCGCAGCCTCCCACTCTTGGGCGTAAGGGGCGATATGCTCTTGCCCGAAGGCATAGGCCATGTCGAAAATGGCACTCTGTTCCTCGGTGAGGGCGAAATCCATGGCACAACCTCCTGCAAGCGCGAATTGAACAGATGTTTAATTCACCATTCTTGCCAGAATGTTGCAGGCGCGCGGGGGGAGTGCAAGAATATTGCAGCCGCCGCACGCAGCGTTTTCGCGGATCACAGGCGCCGAATGGCGCCGTCAGGTCACCGTGACGGTGCCGCGCATCGCGGGGTGAAAGCGGCAGCGATAGGCAAAGGTGCCGGGGGTGTTGAAGGTCAGCGACTCGCTGTCGCCGCTGTTCAACGTGCCGGTGTCGAGCCCCGCCGATTGCGCCGTCGCGGTATGGGGTGCGGCGTCGTTATTGGTGAATGTCACCGTGTCGCCGGCGGCGATGCTCAGGCTGGCGGGGGAGAAGGCAAACCCTTCGATAGAGACCTCATGGGTCGTGGTGGCGTTGGCCGATGTGGCAAGGCCCGCCGAGAAGGGCGCGATACTGGCGGCGAGAAGGAACTGGCGTCTGGATAGGGGCATGTTGCATGTCTCCGGTGACGGTCTGTCGGGCAAAGATGGGAAGCGGCGGAGGCTGCGGCAAGAGGCAAGGGCGGGTGTCACATAAAGATGATGGCGGGGATGGGCATGCTGGGCATACCAATTGCAACCGTCCCGCCCGTGGGAACCACGGACCGCGCCCGACCCTCCCCCCGGGAGGGCGCCTTGGCGAAGTGGTGTATGGCTCAGGCGGCATGCGTGCTTTGGAGCGCGGCGCAAAATGGAAAGGGTGCGGGCGCCATCCCTGGGTCGGGCGCAGCCCTTAGCGCCTTTAGCGGACCATTTCAGATCCGTCCCGCGCGTGGGAACCACGGGCCGCGCCCGACCCTCCCCATGGGAGGGCGCCTTGGCGATGTCAATCAACGCTCGACCGGCATGAGAGCTTTGGAACGCGGCGCGTTGTGGGAATGTGGTTGCTCCCACCCAGGGTCGGGCGCGGCCCTTTGTGCTTTGGGGCACAGCAGGAGTTCTCTTCACAAGCAAACGCCGCGCCCCAAAGGGAGCGCGGCGCAGATATCTTCCATTGTCCAAAGCCGCAGGGCTAAAGCAATCAATCCATCGCTTTGAAGTTGAACTCGCCGCCGGTGCGAATGCCCGAGGGCCAGCGCGAGGTGACGGTTTTGGTCCGCGTGTAAAAGCGGAACCCGTCCGGTCCGTGTTGGTTCAGATCGCCAAAGCCCGACTTTTTCCAGCCGCCAAAGGTGTGATAGGCCAGCGGCACCGGGATCGGCACGTTGATGCCGACCATGCCGATATTGATCCGGCTGGCGAAATCGCGGGCGGTGTCACCGTCGCGGGTGAAGATCGCGGTGCCATTGCCGTATTCATGGTCCATCGCTAGGCCGAGCGCTTCTTCATAGTCATTGGCGCGCACCATCGACAGCACGGGGCCGAAGATTTCGGTCTTATAGATGTCCATATCGGGGGTGACATGGTCGAAGAGATGGGCGCCGACAAAGAACCCGTCTTCATAACCCTGCAGATTGAAACCGCGCCCGTCGACGACCAGTTCGGCACCCTGCGCCACGCCGGTTTCGACCAACCGCAGGATGTTTTCCTTGGCGGCGGAGGTGACCACCGGACCGTAATCGACATCATTGCCCGCAGTATAGGGGCCGACCTTGAGCGCCTCGATTTTCGGCACCAGACGCTCGCGCAGGGCTTCCGCCGTGCCTTCGCCCACCGGCACCGCGACCGAGATCGCCATGCAGCGTTCGCCCGCCGCGCCGAAACCGGCACCGACCAGCGCGTCGGCGGCTTGATCCATATCCGCGTCGGGCATGATGATCATGTGGTTCTTCGCACCACCGAAGCACTGGGCGCGTTTGCCCTGCTCGGCGGCCCGCTCGTAGATATATTGTGCGATCGGGGTCGAGCCGACAAAGCCCACCGCCTGAATGATCTCGCTATCAAGAATGCCGTCGACGCTTTCCTTATCGCCGTTGATCACCTGCAGCACGCCGTCGGGCAGACCCGCCTCTTTGCAGAGTTCGGCGATCATCATCGGCACCGAGGGATCACGCTCGGAGGGTTTGAGGATCATCGCGTTGCCCGAGGCCAGCGCCGGACCCATTTTCCACAGTGGGATCATCGCGGGAAAGTTGAACGGCGTGATACCGGCAACCACACCCAGCGGTTGGCGCATCGAATACATGTCGATACCGGGGCCGGCGCTGTCGGTGAACTCCCCCTTGAGCATTTGCGGCGCGCCGATGCAGTATTCGATCACTTCCAGACCGCGCTGGATGTCACCCTTAGCGTCGGGGAAGGTCTTGCCGTGCTCGCTTGACAGCATCTCGGCCAGTTTGTCCATGTCGCGGTTGAGCAGGCCAACCAGCGCCATCATCACCCGTGCGCGGCGCTGCGGGTTGGTGTTGCCCCAAGCGACCTGTGCCTTGGCGGCCGAGGCAATCGCGGCGTCGAGCTCGGCTTTGGAGGCCAGCGCGACCTTGGCTTGCACTTCGCCGGTGGCGGGGTTGAACACATCCGCCGTGCGCCCCGAGGTGCCCGCGACCACTTTGCCGTCAATCCAATGACCAATCTCTCTCATGCGATCCTCCTGATGCGTTTGAAACTGTGTTGGGCGCACAATAGCCTTGCATAAATCCCCTGAACAGAGGCAGTTTGCCAAAAAGGGTTTTGCATTTTTGCAAAGCATGCGTTTGCCCGTCAGGGGGGAATATGGCCGATTGGGATGATCTGCGAGTGTTTCTGGCGGTGGCGCGGGGCGAGAGCCTCAGTCGCGCCGGAAAGGTGCTGAAGCTCGACGCGGCCACGGTGGGGCGACGGGTGGCGCGGCTGGAGGCGGCGATGGGCGCGCGGTTGTTCACCCGCTCGCCGCAGGGTTACGGGCTGACCGACGAGGGCGGGCGGCTGGTCTCGCATGCGCAGGCGATTGAAAGCGAGATGGCGCGGGCCCATGATGCGCTGACCGGTGCGGGTGAGGGGATCACTGGCCAAGTGCGGATCGGCGCACCGGATGGGGCGGCGAATTACCTGTTGCCACAGGTGGTTGCCGAGATCGTCGCAGAGAATCCCGCGCTCGAGGTGCATATCGTGGCGCTGCCGCGGGTGTTCTCGCTGTCACGGCGTGAGGCGGATATGGTGATTGCGGTGTCGCGCCCCGAGCAGGGCCGCGTGATCGCCCATAAGATCGCCGATTACCGCCTGCATCTGACCGCCGCGCAGAGCTATCTGGACAAGGCGCCGCCCCTGACAACGCTGGATGATCTGCCCGCGCACCGGATCATCGGCTATATTCCGGATATGATTTTCGACCGTGAGTTGGATTATCTTTCGGATCTGGGCATCGACCAGCCGCCGGTCGCATCGAACTCGGTCTCGGTGCAGCTCAACCTGATCCGTCACGGTGCGGGCGTTGGTGTGGTGCATGATTTTGCGCTGCCGGCAGTTGATGGCGTGCGGCGTATTCTCACCGATCAGGTGTCTTTAACCCGTGCGTTTCATCTGGTGCGCCATGCCGATGACCGCAACACGCCGCGGATCGAGCGCTTCGCGGCGGCACTGGTCAGCGGGTTCCGCCGCGAGTTGGCGCGGCTCGAAGCCCTTGCAGAGCGCGCTTGACAGAGCACCGCAATCTGGTGACGCTATGAAAAAACAGGAGAGTCTTATGCTGGTCAGCCAAATCCTCAAAAACAAGGCGCAAGGCGTGTTGACGGTCTCGCCCGACTCGATCGTCAAGGATGCGGTGGATCTGCTCACCAACAAGCGGATCGGCGCGGTGGTGGTCTCGGAAACCGGCAAAGACGTCAAGGGCATCCTGTCTGAACGCGATATCGTCCGCGAATTGTGCCGCGCCGGAGATGTGACGCTGAAAGACCGCGTGGAAAACCTGATGACCCGCGCGGTGACCGGCTGCGCACCCTCGGACACCATTGAATCGGTGCTGGAAACGATGACCAACAAGCGCTTTCGCCATATGCCTGTGGTCGAGAATAACGAGATGGTCGGCTTCATCTCCATCGGAGATGTGGTCGCCGCGCAGCTCAGCGAATTGCGCATGGAGAAAGACGCGCTGACCGGCATGATCATGGGCAATTGAGCCAGATCCGAGAGCCAGCGGCGATAATTTGATAAAAACCCGCCGCGTGTTGAATTGCGCAACACGCGGCTTTTTTGTTTTCTGCACTTGCAAAGCATAGAGCAATATTGTTGCGTGGGTCCGTGAGACCAGACGGCTAGACTATGCTAAGGGACAAAAGATGCGCATTGGGCTATATCCGGGAACTTTTGACCCGCTGACACTTGGGCATATGGACATCATCGAACGCGCCGCGATTCTGGTGGACCGGTTGGTGATTGGCGTGGCGATCAATCGCGACAAGGGGCCGCTGTTCTCGCTCGACCAGCGGGTGGCGATGATCGAGGCCGAATGCGTCAAGCTGAGCGCCAAGACCGGCACCGAGATTATCGCCCATCCGTTCGAGAACCTGCTGGTGCATTGCGCCCATGATGTCGGTGCGCAGGTGATCATCCGCGGGCTGCGGGCGGTGGCGGATTTCGAGTATGAATTCCAGATGGTCGGCATGAACCGCTCGATGGACGAAGAAATCGAGACCGTGTTCCTGATGGCCGACGGGCGGCGGCAGGCGATTGCCTCGAAGCTGGTCAAGGAAATCGCGCGGCTGGGGGGCGATGTGTCGAAATTCGTCAGCCCCGAGATCAATCTGGCGCTGCGCGATAAATTCGGCCCGATGCTGGACCGCAGCAAGAGCTGACTTCAGCAAGATCTGAGCCTTAATATCGGCCTGCCGCCATGGGTCAGGCGGGTTTGGCCGAGAGCGCGCTATGGTCGATCGAGACGCCACGTTTCTCGGCGCTTTCCGTCACCGCCGCGCGCAGGCTCGGGTCATCGCGCAGAAGTTTCAGAAAGCGCGGCTCGTCCAGCGTCAGCAGGGTGCATTGGGTGATCGCCGTGGTCTGGCTGCGAAACGGCGTGCGGCGCAGCAGCGATAGATGCCCGAACATGTCACCACGGCCCAGCCTATAGACCTGTCCGGCGCGCACCTGTTCCACCGCGCCCGAGGCGATGAACCAGACCTTATCCGGCACCTCGTCATTGCGAAACAACACCCGGCCCTTGGCGACATAGACGGTGCGCATCTGCCGCACCAGCCGCTTGCGGGTGCTCTCGGGCATGTCCGAGAACAGCGGGAAACGGGCGATCAATGTCTCGCGCTGCACCGCCATATCCAGCCGCGGGCGTTTGGCCAGCTCGTTGCGGCGGTCGTTGATCCCCATCGACAGCGCATGGCGCAATTCGGGGCCGATCAGCCCGTCATCGACCAGCGCCGCATATTCATGCTCTTCCTGCGTCAGCACCATCTGGCGGATCAACCGGCGATCGAGTTCCTCGGCATAGCCCGGAAACTGCAGGCGCATCCCGTCCAGCGCCTGCTCGCTCTCCTCCAGCCGCCGGTCCAGAAGGTCGTGCAGCAGATCGGCCACCCGTTTGCCATGAATGCGGCGGATGCGGGCGTCGATGAAACTGTGCAACTCGCGCAGGATCGGCCCCACCGAAACGCGGTGCTCGAAGCGTTCGGCGGTGGCGGCGGCAAGGGGTTTGGAGATGCGCAACCGGTTGTGCAGAAAGGCCGAGAACGCCTCCCAAGTGCCGGTGCCACGGCTCATCCGCGCGGTCGAGAGATAGCCGAGCCGCCCGCCGGCGCGCGTGCCCTCGATCAACCGGTCGGCATCGGCGACCATGCGGTTGGCCAGACTGGCGGGGATCAGACCGTCGCGGAACCGCTCGAGAATCAGATCACGCTCGCGACCGGCCAGCGCCACCAGCCCGAGGGTCACGCGGTCGCGGTCGGAAATCTCGCTGCCCTCGACCGCCTCAGCCACCGCATGGTCCACGCGGGCGGCAAAACGCTTGCCCTCATCGCGCACGATATCATTGGTCAGGCCAAAGGTGCGGGCGGTCTCGGTCACTGTCTCGCGCACCGATTGCAGCGCCACGGCGACGACCTGCGCGGCCAGTGCGCTGTCGAGTTTCGACAATCGGTCGAGCCCGAGTTTCGCGATCACCAGCCGCAGGGTGGTCCCCTGCACGATCAGGGTGAACAGCGTAAAACCGGTGGCAATAATCCCGACCTGCCGTTTGACATCGACCGGAATGCGGATGCTCTCGGTCACCGCCAATGCCAGCGCCAGCGTGACCGCGCCGCGCAGCCCGCCCCAGAGGATGCCGCCCTTATAGCGGTTGTTGATCTTGGGCGAGAGTTTCAGCCGCGTCAGCAGGGGCAGCAGCGCAAACAGCATGAAGGCGCGCGAACTCAGCGCCGCAATCACCGCCACGGCGATCAGCAGGAAATCAAACGGGCGGGCATCCGCGAGCAGACCGGGGATCAAGAGTGCGGCCAGCACAAAGATCAGCCCGTTGGCCCAATGACCGAGCAAATCCCAAGTGTCTTGCAGCTTGGCTTGGGTCGGCGGCGACAATTGCCCCGGCGCGTGGAAATTCAGCGCCAATCCGGCGGCCACCACCGAGACCACGCCGGAGACGCCCAGCAGCTTTTCGGCCATCAGATACAGCAAATAGGGCAGCGCCACCGAGAGCGACATCTGCCCCAAAGGATGCATGCCGAGCCGCGCCAGCACCCGCAGCGCCACCCAGCCCGCGATCCAGCCGACCACACCGCCGCCGATCAAAAGCCACGGGAATTGCACCAGAATTCCCGATAGGCTGGGGTTGGGAATACCAAAGGCGACAAAGGCAAAGAACAGGCTGAACAGGGCAATCGCGGCGGCGTCATTCAACAGGCTCTCGCCTTCGACAATCCGTGCCAGCCGCTGCGGCGCGGCGGTGCTGCGAAAGATGCCGACCACGGCCGAAGGGTCGGTGGTCGAGACAATCGCGCCGACCATCAGGCAGGCCATGATCGACATGCCCGCCAGCGGGAACAGCGCCCAGCCGACCGCCATCGTGCTGACCACCACCGCAACCACCGCCATCAGCAGGATCGGCACCCAGTCGTCCAGCATCCGTCGCAGGTCTAGCGAGAGGGTGACCTGAAAGATCAGCGTCGGCAGGAACACAAACAAAAACAGGTCCGAGCGGATCGGAAGCGCCTGAATTGCGCTGGCGGCGGCGGTCAAAGCCTCGGGCACCGGCAGGGTGATCATCAGCGTCGAAAGGGTGCCGATGACGATGCCCAAAAGCGCCAGTATCACCGTCGCCGGCAGGCGCAAACGCGCCGCCAGCGGCTCGGCAAGACCGATAACCACGAATAGGCTCGCAACGATGGCAACGATAACAACGATGGTCATGGGGTTATCGTAAAAGACCCGCCGGAAATGTGCGAGATGTCAAAACCGTTTGACGGTAACTTTTTGGTTTTGCACCCGATTTAAGCGAGGGTTCCGATATGTGCCGCGGTATCGAGCATCCGGTTCGAGAACGCCCATTCATTGTCATACCACGATAGCACCCGCACCATATTGCCGCCCATCACGCGGGTCTGGTTGGGTTCGATGATCGACGAGCGCGGATCATGGTTGAAATCAATTGACACATTCGGGTGTTTTGTGACCGCCAGAACGCCGTTCAGCGGGCCATCGGCGGCGGCTTGCAGGGCGGCGTTGATTTCCTCGACCGTGGTGTCGCGGGCGGATTCGATGGTCAGGTCCACCGCCGAGACATTCGGCGTGGGCACACGGATCGCGACCCCGTCCAGCTTGCCGTCCAATTCGGGCAGCACCAGACCGACCGCGCGGGCCGCGCCGGTGGTGGTGGGGATCATGCTGAGCGCGGCGGCGCGGTCGCGGTAGGGGTCTTTGCCCAAGGCATCGAGCACCGGCTGGCTGCCGGTATAGGCGTGCACCGTGGTCATAAACCCTTTGGTGATGCCGACCGTGTCATTGAGCACTTTGGCCAAGGGCGCGAGGCAATTGGTGGTGCAGCTGGCGTTCGAGATCACCTTGTCGCTGGTCTGGATCGCGTGATGGTTGACCCCGTAAACCACGGTGCGATCCGCGCCTTTCGAGGGGGCCGAGACCAACACCCGTTTGGCGCCCGCTTCGAGATACGCCTTGGCCTTCTCGGCGTCTTTGAAAATACCGGTGCATTCGAGGACGATATCCACATCCGACCACGGCAACTCGGCGGGGTTGCGAATGGCGGTGGCACGGATGCGGCCTTGGCCCACGTCAATCCAGTCCTCGCCGGTGGTGATCTCGCCGGGGAAACGGCCATGGACGCTGTCAAAGCGCAGCAGATGCGCCAGTGCGTCGACCGGTCCCAGATCATTGATCGCGACGATTTTGAGGTCATCGCGCCCCTGTTCGATCAATGCCCGCAGAACGAGGCGGCCAATACGGCCAAATCCATTGATGGCGATGGTTGTGGTCATCGGGTGACTCCTTGCGCTGGGGCCACCATTCGCGGGGCCTGCATGTCATGGGTGAGTGCTTGTGGTGGCGCTAACATGAATGCGGCGCGGCGTCAATCAAACGCCGCAGGGCAGGGGCGTTTGGACAGCATCTGGGCATGAAAAAACCCGGCGCGCGGGGCACCGGGTTTGATAATTCTCAATATGGTGATGGTCAGATCAAGCGGCCCATGGCACCGGCGACATCGCCCATGCGGGTCGAAAAGCCCCATTCATTGTCATACCACGCCAGCACCCGCACCGTGCGCCCGACGACTTTGGTCTGGTCGGGGGCAAAGATCGAGGAATAGCTGGTGTGGTTGAAATCGATCGAGACTTTCGGCTCGTCGTCATACGACAGCACCGCGCCCATCGCACCGGCAGCAGCCTCGCGCATGATTTCGTTGACATCGGCTTCGGTGACATCTTTGGCGGCCTGGAAGGTCAGGTCTACAGCCGAGACATTCGGCGTCGGCACGCGGATTGCCGAACCGTCGAGCTTGCCGATCAGTTCCGGCAGTACATCACCCAGCGCTTTGGCGGCGCCGGTCGAGGTCGGGATCATCGCCATTGCCGCGGCGCGGGCGCGGTAGAGGTCGGAGTGGCGGCGGTCGAGCGTTGGCTGGTCGCCGGTATAGCTGTGGATCGTGGTCATAATGCCCGACTCGATGCCGATCGCATCGTTGAGCACTTTCGCCAGCGGCGCCAGACAGTTGGTCGTGCAAGAGCCGTTCGAGACCACCAGATGTTCGCTGCGCAATTCGCGGTGGTTAACGCCGTAAACGATGGTTTTATCGGCGTTCTTCGCCGGAGCCGAGACCAGCACCCGCTTGGCGCCGCGGCCCAGATGCACGGCGGCCTTGTCACGCTCGTTAAACTTGCCCGAGCATTCGAGAACCACATCGACACCTTCCCAGTCCAGCTCGGTCGGGTCATAGGTCGACATCACACGGATCGGCCCGCGGCCCAGATCCAGCGTGTTGCCCTCGACGCGGATCTGACCGGGAAAGCGGCCATGCACGCTGTCGTATTTGAGCAGATGCGCGTTGGTTTCAATCGGTCCGGTGGCGTTGATCGCGACGACCTGAACATCGTTGCGCGCGCTTTCCGCGATCTGGGACAGGGTGCAGCGCCCGATGCGTCCGAAACCGTTAATACCAATGGTGATGGTCATGTTGCCAGCCTCCGAAGAGCAAGTTTCGACTTGAGCAGCCGCAGGTTTTCACCGTCCGCGTCCGTTCACGTATTTGCGCTATATATACAGGGGCAATCATGTCTAAGAAAGGGCAAGAAACGAGATTTCGCAAGACGTTAGCGCAAACCGTGGGGCGAAATTCACTGTTTGCGATAACGTTTCTGCGCGCGTCTCTTGGCGGAATTGTTGGGGTGCTGTCGGTGAAGACGCATTGCACCCTCGCCGCGGCTCTTTTAAGACACTGGCAATCAAAGATATGGGCCAGAGTCATCGGCCAAATTTCCGGGCGGACGCAAATGATCCTTCAACTGGCGGTGTTTACCTATCTGGCCGCAATCAATGCCGGCGCCTTCTACCTGTTTGTGGTCGATAAACGCGCCGCGATTGCGGGCGAGCGGCGGATCTCAGAGGACCGGCTGCTGGCGGCGGCGTTTCTCGGGGGCTCGATCGGGGCCAAATCCGCGCAATTGCTGGTGCGCCACAAGATCCGAAAAGAGCCGTTTCGTCAGCAACTCAACGGGATCATTGCGGTGCAGATCGTTGCCCTCGCGGCGGCTTTCGCGGTGTCGATCCTCTCGGCGACGCCGGTGGTCAGCGCCTGACGACAGGGCGGCGCTATGGTGAACGCCGCGCCAAATAATGTGCGATTACAGCGCGTTGCGCAGAATATCCAGGAATCTGTCGACATCACCCTCACTGGTTGACCAAGAGGTCACCAGCCGCGCTTGCGATGCGCCTTCGGCCACTTGTGTGCCGATATCGGCGGGCCAGTCGTAGTAGATCGCACCGGCGTCACGCAATGCTTGATGGGCAGTGTTCGGGAGTTCGACAAACAGCATATTGCCGCCCACCGGATGCAGGATTTTCACGCCCGCCGCTTGCATGTCCCGCTCGCGCAATTCCGCCTCGAGCCGCGCCGCAGCCGCATTCGCGCGGCCCGCAAGGTCGAGCCAGAGCCCGTCGGTCAAATAGGCCTCCATCTGCGCCGAGAGATAGCGGTGTTTGGAGGGCAGATGCCCGCCACGCTTGCGGCGCAACTCGAATTCGCGCGCCTTGGCGGGATCAAAAATCACCACCGCTTCAACGCCGATCAGCCCGTTCTTGGTGCCGCCAAAGCTGAGCACATCGACGCCCGCGCGCCATGTCATTTCGGCAGGGGTGCAGCCCTCGGCGACCAGCGCATTGGCAAAGCGCGCGCCGTCCAGATGCACCGGCAGACCGTGGGTCTTGGCGATCCCCGCCAGACGGGTGATCTGCGCCACGGTATAGCGCGAGCCGCGCTCGGTGAGATTGGTCAGGCTGAGGATACCCGGTTGCGCGTGGTGCACGGCGGTGGGGGCGTTCTGCATCCGCAGCGCGAAGGCCTCGGCGTCGATCAGCCCGTCGGCGCCCTCCAGCAAGGTCAGTTTGGCGCCACCGGCATAGAACTCGGGGGCGTTGCATTCATCCTCTTCGATATGGGCGACGCGGTGGCAATAGATCGTCTGCCACGGCTGGATGAATGTCGCCAGCGCCAGCGCATTGGCGGCGGTGCCGGTGGCGACAAGGTAAACCTCGGCTTCAGGCGCCTCGAAAATCTCACGGATTTGGGCACGCACGCGGTCCATATAGGTGTCGGCGCCGTAGCCCATGGCGTAGCCGTCATTGGCGCTTGTGATGGCGTCGATCACTTGGCGCGGTGCGCCGGAGCCGTTGTCGGAGGCAAAAAACATCAGATTTCCTCGTCGATGATATAGTCTTCCCAGTCTTCCTCGGGCACGTCGAATTCGCCCACGGTGCGATAGCGGATCGAGGCGCCGGCAGTGTGCACGGTGTTCGGATCGCCCGAGATCAGCGGGTGCCAATCGGCCAGCCCGCGCCCCTCGTTGATGCGGCGGTAGGCGCAGCTTTTGGGCATCCAATAGGCGGTCTCATCCAGCGTCTCGGGGGTCAGGATGACGCATTCCGGCACGATGGTCTTGCGCACCTCGTAGTTCGAGCAGCGGCAGGTGGTGTCATTGAGCAACCGGCAGGCGATACGGGTGAAGAACACCTCGCCGCTGTCGGCATCTTCCAGTTTTGCCAGACAGCATTTGCCGCAGCCGTCGCAGAGCGCCTCCCATTCCGGTTGGGTCATCTGGTCGAGCGGCACTGTCTCCCAGAATTTGGGACGCAGGGCGGGCGGGGGTGTTTTCGTGACTTTACTCATCGCGCGAGACTCGGTGATTGCGGCCCGAAAGGAAAGGGCGCGGCGTGGAATTTTACCGGCGCGCGACAAATGGCGCGGAATTGGGCACTCAAATACCGGCGAGGATCTCGCGGGCCTGTGCGCTATCGGCATCCATTTGGGTGATCAGCGCTTGCAGCCCGTCGAATTTCGCCTCGGGGCGCAGATATTCGACCAGCGCCACCGAGAGATGCGCGCCATAAAGATCGCCGTTGAAATCGAAAAGATGGACCTCGAAATTCGGTGTGTTGACGCCAAACATCGGGCGCACGCCCAGCGAGGCGACGGCGTCATAGCAGCCCTGATGCGGGCCGGTCATCACCTCGGCTTTGACCGCATAAACGCCGAGCTTTGGCAGATGCAGCCCATCGACGGTCATATTTGCGGTTGGATAGCCCAGTTCGCGGCCGCGTTTGGCGCCGTGCACCACTTCGCTGTCGATGCGGTGGCGGTGGCCGAGCATCTCGGCGGCATCGCGGGCGCGTCCTTCCGAGAGCGCCTTGCGGATCGCGGTCGAGGAAAACACACCGTCGGTTTTGCCGATCAAAGGCACCACGGTGACCTCAAACCCCATCTGCGCGCCGTAGTCTTGCAGCAGCGCGACATTGCCCGCGCGGCGGTGGCCGAAGCAGAAATCCTCACCGACCACAACGTTCTTGATGCCCAAGCCCTCGCTGAGCACATCGCGGGCGAAATCCTCGGGCGGCAGCGAGGCCAGCGCTTGGTTGAACGGCAGCTCATAAAGCCGCTCGACGCCGAGCCTCTCCAGCCGGTTGCGGCGCGCCTCGGCGTTCATCAAGCGGAAGGGCGGGGCGTCGGGGGCGAAATACTCGCGGGGATGGGGCTCGAAGGTGATCACGCCCAGCGGCGTATCCGCGCGCCGTGCCGCGTCGATCACCGCTTGATGGCCTCGGTGGACACCGTCGAAATTGCCCATGGCAACAGAGGCGCCGCGCGCGCCCGGATCGGTGAGGGTCCAAGTCTTGAAAATCTGCATCCGGCTCCGCGTCCCCCACCCTCGGGGGGCAGGTCAGTCGAACTTGCGGCTCGGCGCCAAAACCAACGCGTCGCCCTTCAAAACGGTGGTATTGCCCACCATGCAGCGACAATCAAGACCCACACGGCGCTTGGCATAGTCGATTTCGCGCACCGACACTTCGGCAGTGACCACGTCACCGGGCCGCACTGGCGCCAGAAACTTGAGGTTTTGCCCCATATATATCGTGCCATGACCGGGCAATTGCTCGCCGATGATCGCGGAAATCAGCCCGGCGGTCAGCATGCCATGGGCGATCCGCCCCTCGAAAATCGTGTCGCGGGCATAGTCGTCATCCAGATGCACCGGATTGTGATCGGTGGAAATCTCGGCAAACAGCTCGATATCGCGGTCGGTGATTTCCTTGCGCAGGTGGCGTATCATCCCGACTTCGAGATCCTCGATGCAGATCGTTCCACGGGGCAGATTATCGGCGGGGCGCGTGTCGAGCATAGCAGGGGTTCCGGTTTTTTGTCCCATGGGGCGGGCTGACTGGCTTGTTGATACTGCGTTGCAGCATAGCGGGATCTGCACTGCGGCGCAAGATGGGTGCGCAAGATAAATACCTAGCAGCCAAAAATGGCGTAATTATGTTGCGTGTGAGGTTTTCGCGTGCTGCACGCTCAGGCCATGCGAAGCGGGTGGAGTGTGAAAGGCGGGAATCAGCTTTCCCCCAAGGCAAAGGCGCAGTAAGAGGCGGCAGGCAAGCGATTGGAGGCACGCATGAAGGCGGCGGTCATCACTTTTCCCGGATCCAACTGTGACAGAGATCTGGCAGTTGCGTTCGAACAGGCAGGCGCCGAGGTCACCCGCGTCTGGCACAAGGACGCGTCCCTGCCCGAGGGCACGGATATCGTCGGCATCCCCGGCGGGTTCTCCTTTGGCGACTATCTGCGCTGCGGCGCAATTGCGGCACGCTCGCCGATTGCCAAGGCGATCAGCGCCCATGCCGAGCGCGGCGGCTATGTGCTGGGCGTTTGCAACGGGTTTCAGGTGCTCTTGGAAACCGGCCTTCTGCCCGGCGCATTGATGCGCAACGCGGGGCTGAAATTCATCTGCAAGCCGGTGGCTTTGCAGGTTGCGACCACCGATAGCGATTTCACCAGCGGCTATGATCTGGACACGCCGGTGGTGATTCCGGTGGCCCATCACGACGGCAACTACCAAGCCGACGACGAGACGCTGGGGCTGTTGCAAGCCGAGGACCGCGTGGCCTTCCGCTATGCAGACAATCCCAACGGCTCGCGCGGGGATATCGCCGGTATTCTGTCGCACAACCGGCGGGTTCTGGGCATGATGCCGCATCCCGAGCGTGCGATTGACCCGCATCACGGCGGCACCGATGGCGTCGCGATGTTTGCGGGGCTGGTGGGCGCTTTGGCGCTTACGTGATCGCGGGCGGGGCGACTGACGCTTGAGCGCCTCGGCACTGCGGCGTAAGTTCGCCCAATGACAGGCGAAAGCGGACATTTCCTAGAGGACGGCGACGCGCAATCCGCGCTGCGCTCGGGCATGCCGCCTTGGGGCAAGGCGGTGGTCGTGCTGCTGGTGGTGATCGCCGCGGCGGTGGTCTGGGTGCTCGATGATTGGTTGAGCGAAAGCTTCGCCGTCGACACCCGCAACCGCGCCGAATTGCGGCTGGTGCTCTATGCCGGCAATATCGAAGCCGAGTTGCAGCGCACCCAGATTGTGCCGATCCTGATGGCCCGTGATCCCGAATTGCGGCAGGCGCTGGAAAGCATGAATTTCGCCTCGATCCCGCAGCTGTTGATCAGCCTGCAAGAGGATGTCGGCGCGGCTTCGATTGAACTTCTGGACACCTCGGGCCGTGTGGTCGGCGCCACCGACCGCAACCGGCTGGGCGTAATGCGCGCCACCGAGCCCCTGTTTGTCGACGGGCGGCGCGCCAATGATACGATCTTTACCGTGCATCCGCGCGACACCGGCGGCTATGGCTTTGCCTTTGCCCGCGCGATCCGAAGCGGCACGCAGGTGTTGGGTGTGGTCACGGTCGAGGTCGATTTGGCGAAATTTGAGCGCGCGTGGTCGGGGTTTGCCGATGCAGTGGCGCTGTTGGATAGCGAGGGGCGGGTGATCCTGTCGACCGAGCCGCGCTGGCGGGGCCGTACCGAGGCCGAGGCTTTGGCGCTGCGCGATGCGCCCTCGGCGATTGAGCGGGCGCTGCGTTATACCGCCGATCTGACGGGCAGGGGGCCCGATACATTCATTGCCAGCGAGGCGGTTTTACGCTCGGAAACCCGCGTGCGTCACCGTGGCTGGCGGCTGATCAGCTACACCGGTTACGGCGGCGTGCGCGAGAAGGTTAACGGTGTGCTGGCGCTGGTGATCATGGGGTTTGCGCTGCTGCTGGCGATGGTGTTCTACCTGTTCTCGCGCCGTGCCTGGTCACAGTCGGCGCGGTTCGAGCAGGAATCAGTAGAGCTGCGGCAGCTCAACATCCGTCTGCAGCGCGAGATTGCCGCCCGCGAGAAGATGCAAAAAGAACTGACCGTGGCCGAGCAGACGCTGGCGCAATCCTCGAAACTGGCGGTGCTGGGCGAGATGTCGGCGGCTGTGAGCCATGAGTTGAACCAACCTCTGGCGGCGATGAAAACCTATCTGGCGGGGGCGCGGTTGCTGCTCAATCGGCGGCGCTCGGAGGAGGCGCTGGTGTCGTTCCAGCGGATCGACGATCTGATCGACCGGATGGGGGCGATCACCCGGCAACTCAAATCTTTTGCGCGTAAGGGGGGCGATGCCTTCGCGCCGCTCGACCTGCGGCTTTGCGTGGCCGAGGCGCTGGCGATGATGGAGCCGCGTCTGCGCCAGCGCCGCGTGTTGGTGGTGCGCACGATGCCGAAAGAGCCGGTGATGGTGATGGGCGATGCGCTGCGGCTGGAACAGGTGCTGATCAACCTGTTGCGCAATGCCGTGGATGCGACCAACAAGATCAACGCGCCTCAGGTTGATATCGTGGTCACGCAGGGTGAAACGGTGTCGCTGATTTTCCGTGACAACGGTGTCGGGATCGCCGATATCGACAAGATATTCGAGCCCTTCCACACCTCCAAGAAACCCGGCGAGGGCGTCGGGCTGGGGCTGGCGATTTCCTCGGGTATCATTGCCGACCACGGCGGCCGCCTGACCGCGCGCAACCTGGCCGAAGGTGGCGCCGCCTTTGAGATTGCACTTCCCGTTTTGGTGAGCACTGCTGAAACGGCGGCATAAATGCTATACTTACAAGATAAATTTCAAGGAGACTCACGATGAACATCAGCGAGAGTGCCCCGAAGGTCGGCCGCAGTCCCGCGCGGATCGTGGTGGTGGATGACGAAGAAGACATGCGCGCCTCGATCAGCCAATGGTTGTCGCTGTCGGGTTTCGAGCCCGAGGCTTATGCCAGCGCCGAAGAGGCTTTGGCGGTGATCGGCTCGGATTTCGCCGGCATCGTGGTGACTGATATCCGCATGCCCGGTATGGACGGGATGGCCTTTCTCAAGCGGTTGATGGGGCTGGACGCGACGGTGCCGGTGATCATGATCACCGGTCACGGCGATGTGCCGATGGCGGTCGAGGCGATGCGGCTGGGCGCCTATGATTTCCTCGAAAAGCCCTTTGACCCCGAGCGGATGACGGAATTGGCCCGCTCTGCGTTGAAGGCGCGGGGTTTGGCGCTGGAAAACCGCGCACTGCGGCATGAGTTGGCCGATGGCGGCACTTTGATGCGGCGTCTGGTAGGCAATTCGCCCGAGATGGTGCGGCTGCGCGAGGATATTCTCGATTACGGGCAGGCCGATGGGCATGTGCTGATCGACGGCGAGACCGGCACTGGCAAGACCTTGGTCGCGCATGCGCTCCACGCGGTGGGGCCGCGCGCGGGCAAGCGGTTTGTCACCGTGTCCTGTGACGGGATGGAGGACGCGCAACTCGCCGCGCGGTTGTTCGGACCGGTGGAAACCGGCGGCCTGCCGCTGGTCGAAGAGGCGCGCGGCGGCACGCTCTGTCTTGAAGACGTCGAGGCGCTTAGTCCGGTGCTGCAGGGGAAGTTGCTGAGTTTCATTAACGACCAGCCCAGCCCGCCGGCGACACGGATTGTCGCGGTGTGCAATGCGCATACGGCGGGAAATACGCTGCAGGATGTGCTGCGACCGGACCTCTATTTCCGGCTGGCGGCAATGCAATTGACCCTGCCGCCGCTGCGCACCCGTGGCGAGGATATTCTGGCACTGTTTAAAAGCTATGCCGAGGATTACGCCGATGAATACGGCTGCCCCGCGCCCGAGCTATCGGCGCAAGACGCGGCCTATCTGCTGCAGGCGCCTTGGCCGGGGAACATCCGGCAGTTGATCTCGATCGCCGAACAATCGGTGCTTCAAAACCGTCGCGGCTCGGGCTCGGTGGTGTCTTTGGTGATGGCCGAGAACGAAGCCTCGGGCGGGGCGATGACCACCGAGGGCAAGCCGCTCAAGGACTATGTCGAGGCGTTTGAGCGCACCTTGATCGACAACACAATGCGCCGCCATAAGGGCTCGATTGTCGCGGTGATGGAGGAATTATGCCTGCCGCGCCGGACGCTGAACGAGAAAATGGCCAAATACGGGTTGAGCCGCGCCGAATACGTCTGATTTCCGGCGGTCTATGCGGCCCTACCCAAAGCCACGCGCAGCATAGTGTGCGTGGCTTTGATGCCTATTTGCGCGCATTTTTCGCGATTTTCCTGACAATTGTGCGCAATTCACGCTGCGTGAGCCGCAATCGGGGCGAAATGAACAGTGGATATTTGCAATTAGCCATTGCAGGAGGCCACTCATAGACCCTATGTTTATAGAACGGACGTGTCGCGTTACACGCTCCGGAAGAAATTCACAGCCCGCGCCTCCCTGTTTTTTGGTCGTGACGTGGGTGGGATCGGCCCTCAAAAGCCGCTGGAATGCCGGATGAGGCTTGTGTCCATCTGGTCTTGAACGGGCATCCGATGCGTTTCGCTTTAGGGTGCCGGAGCATGAAACCGCGATGCAACGAAGAGCATCAGCAAGATCCGTGAACGGGCCGCGCATAGGCGCCGCCCTGCGATTGCTGCTGCCCTGTATCGCCCACACCATTCCCCGTGATCCAATTCCGCGTGGGCCCTCTGGGTCTTGCGCGCATCGGCGTGGGGTAAGCAGGATATTATGGGAAAGAAGCTACTTATTGACGCCACACACGCGGAAGAAACCCGCGTTGTGGTGGTGGACGGCAACAAGGTCGAGGAATTCGATTTTGAGACCATCCACAAGCGCCAGCTCGCTGGCAACATCTATCTAGCCAAGGTTACGCGCGTCGAGCCGTCGCTGCAGGCGGCCTTTGTCGATTACGGTGGCAATCGCCACGGGTTCTTGGCCTTTGCGGAAATTCACCCCGATTACTATCAAATCCCCGTCGCGGATCGCGAGGCGCTGCTGGCTGAAGAGCGTGCTCTGGCCCGTGAGCAGGAGGATGATAACGGCAATGGAGGAGGTCATGGAAATGGCAATTCTGGGAATGGCAACGGCGCTTCTGCTGACGGCAACGGCAATGGCAACGGGGGCGGCAATGGCAAAG
This sequence comes from Pararhodobacter oceanensis, assembly GCF_003076755.1. Classification (GTDB taxonomy): domain Bacteria; phylum Pseudomonadota; class Alphaproteobacteria; order Rhodobacterales; family Rhodobacteraceae; genus Pararhodobacter; species Pararhodobacter oceanensis. Next base: position 48,984 of record NZ_QDKM01000007.1, on the reverse strand, counting down.
GCTCCGGTCGCCGTACGCGTCGCCGCCGCTCGTCAAACAGCGACGACAAAGCCAAGAGCGTAAGCGCCGAGGACAACCTCGATACCAATGGCGAGACCACTGCCGAGGCGGTGCCGGCTGTTGATGCAAAGCCCGAGAACGGCGATGCAAAGGCGCATGGCGACACGGTAAAAGCGAGCGATCAGGCGCCTGCAGAGCAGGCGACCGCCGAGCAGACGGCCGCCGAGCCTGTCGCTGAAACCGTTGCCGAGCCGGTCGCCGAGACCGCCGCGCCTGCCGAAGCCGAGACGGTTGATGCGCCTGCGCAAGGCGCCGCGACGCCTGAAGCCGCCGATAGCGCAGAACCTGCGGCAGTTGACGCGCAAGAGGACGCACCGGCGGAAGCGGCTGTCGCCAGCGAAGATACTCCGGCAGATCCAGCTGTCGCCGAGGAAACTGTTGACGCGGCACCGGAAGAGACCGCCGAAGAAGCACCGGTGGTGGAAGCTGAGGCTGCTGATGCCCCCGCCGAACCTACCCCCGAGGCTGCTGAAACCGAGGCCGACACCGCCGAGCCCGCGCAGGACGAGAGCACGGCAAATGACACCAACCCCAACCCCTCGGGCGGCGCCATCGCGGCGAATGCCGAAGGGATGGATAAGGTCACTTACGGCGCCATGGATGTGGTCGATCTCGGCGAGGATGAGGGCGAGACCGAGAGCGACGACGCTGACGCATCCTCCGATGACCAAGCTGCTGGTAACGACGAGCCCGGTAACGACACCTCGGGCAGCGACGACTCAGGCAACAACGACTCGGGTGATCACTCCGACGACGAGCCGGAACCCTACCGCGCCGCCGATTTCGCCAGCGAGAACGACAGCCAGATCGAATCGGTCGCCGACGAAGACGTGCAGGACGAGGTGCGCCCGCCGCGTCGCCCCCGTGCCCGCCGCTACAAGATTCAAGAAGTGATCAAAGTGCGCCAGATCATGCTGGTGCAGGTGGTCAAGGAAGAGCGCGGCAACAAAGGCGCGGCACTGACCACCTATCTGTCGCTGGCCGGTCGCTACTGCGTATTGATGCCTAATACCGCGCGCGGTGGTGGCATCAGCCGCAAGATCACCAATGCCGCCGACCGCAAGAAACTCAAGGAAATCGCCGGTGAAATTTCGGTGCCCGAAGGCGCCGGTCTGATCATCCGCACCGCAGGCGCGAACCGCACCAAGCCGGAAATCCGTCGCGACTACGAGTATCTGTTCCGCGTCTGGGAGCGGGTCCGCGAATTGACCCTCAAGTCGATTGCACCGGCACCTATCTATGAAGAAGGCAACCTGATCAAACGCTCGATCCGCGACCTTTATAACCGGGATATTGACGAGGTTCTGGTCGAGGGCGAGGCTGGCTACCGCACCGCCAAAGACTTCATGAAAATGATCATGCCCTCGCACGCCAAGAATGTGCGCCCCTACCGCGAGACCATGCCGCTGTTCGCGCGCTATCAGGTCGAAAGCTACCTCGGCAGCATGTTCAACCCGACCGTGCAGCTGAAATCCGGCGGCTATATCGTGATTGGCGTCACCGAGGCTTTGGTCGCGATCGACGTGAACTCGGGCAAATCGACCCGCGAGGGCTCGATTGAGGACACCGCGCTGAAGACCAACCTTGAGGCCGCCGATGAGGTCGCCCGCCAGTTGCGTCTGCGCGATCTGGCCGGTCTGATCGTGATCGACTTCATCGACATGGAAGAGCGCCGTAACAACGCCTCGGTGGAAAAGCGCATGAAAGACGCGCTGCGCACCGACCGCGCGCGCATTCAGGTCGGCCGCATCTCGGCCTTCGGTCTGATGGAGATGAGCCGCCAGCGCCTGCGTCCAGGTATGCTCGAGGCGACGACGCAGCCCTGCGCCCATTGCCACGGCACCGGCTTGATCCGCTCGGACAACTCGCTGGCACTGCAGATCCTGCGCGCGCTGGAAGAAGAGGGCACACGCGACCGCTCGAAGGAAGTGTTGGTCAAGGCGCCGACCGAGGTGGTGAACTATCTGTTCAACACCAAACGCGAGCATATCGCCCAGATTGAGGCCCGCTACGGGATGGCGATCCGGCTCGAGGCGGATACCTCGCTGATCAGCCCCGATTACACCATCGAGAAGTTCAAGACCGCGACGCGGATCGTCACCATCGCGCCCTCTGCGGTCGTGTCTCTCGACGCCAAAACCATGTCCGACCTCGACGATGAGTTGAGCGACAACGCATGGGATGACGAGGCCGAGAGTGACGCGAATGAAGCCAGCGAGGCGCCGCAGGACAGCGACGATCAGGCGACCAGTCGTGATGACGACAGCCAGTCGGACAACGGTGACGGCGGTAAGCGCAAGCGTCGGCGTCGGCGTCGGCGCCGTGGTGGCAGCGACCAGAACGGCGAGCAGCGCGGTGACGGTGGCTCCGATAACGGCTCCGAGGGTGGGTCTGACGGCCAATCCAATGGGCAGTCTGATGCATCCACCGATGGATCTGATGCCGGGGATGCTCCGGTAACCGACGGCGCCGAGGCGTCATCGGTGGATACGGCAGAGGGCGAGAGCGCAAAACCCGCACGTAAACGCCGCAGCCGCAGCCGCAAAAAGTCCGGCGATGACGAGGCAGCGTCTGAGGCGTCTGCCGAGGCCGCAAGCGAAACGGTGACCGAGGCAAGCGCCGAAGCCACCGACGCTGCGAGCGACGCTGCCGAGGCGCCTGCGCCGAAAAAGCGCACCCGCGCGCGGCGCCCGTCGAAGGCCGCCGCCGAGGCGGCGAGTGCCGAAACGCCAGCACCCGTCGCGGAAGCTGTGACCACCGAGCCTGCAACCGACGCACCAGTTGCAGAAGTTGCGAGTGCTGAGGTTCCGGCTGCCGAGGCTGTGGCAGAGGCTGCAGCGACGCCAGAGGCGGAAACGCCGAGCGAACCCGCCGCCGAACCGGCAACCGAGGCCGCGCCGGAGGCCACCGCTGAGCCGGAAGCGCCGGAGGAGACCGCCGAGCCTATGCCTGCCGCGGAACCCGAAACCGCAGCAGCAGAGCCCGCACCCGAAGCGCCGCGCAAGCCAAGACGCGTCGGCTGGTGGTCGCGCAAAGAGTGAGCGCGATAGAGGGAATGTGACCGCGCCCCCCGTGACAACGGGGGGCGTTTTCCTATACCTGAGCCACCCGGCCTTGCCCCGGGCCGCAGATACTCCCGGGGACCCTGATGTTCGGAATTGACCTCTTCGACGCCGCGCTGATGCCGTCACTTGCCGTGGCCCTGCTGGCCGGTCTGCTGTCCTTTCTCAGCCCCTGTGTGCTGCCCATCGTGCCGCCCTATCTGGCCTATATGTCGGGCATCTCGATGCGCGACCTGACCGAAGACAGCAAAGGCCCCAGCCGCGCCACTTTGCCCGCTCTGTTCTTTGTCATGGGGCTGAGCACGGTCTTCCTGTTCCTCGGCTTCACCGCTTCCACCCTCGGGCAGGTGTTCCTATTTCACCGCGAGCTATTCGCCCAGATCGCCGGCGTGGTGGTGGTGATCATGGGTCTGCATTTCCTCGGCCTGTTCCGCATTGGCTTCCTGATGCGCGAGGCTCGTCTCGAGGCTGGCAACCGTGGCGGCTCGGCCTTTGGAGCCTATGTGCTTGGTCTGGCGTTTGCCTTCGGCTGGACCCCCTGCATCGGTCCGATCCTCGGCATGATCATCACTCTGGCTGCCTCCGAGGGCTCGGTGGCCCGCGGCACCGCGCTGCTCGGGGTCTATGCCCTTGGTCTCGGCGTGCCGTTCCTCTTGGCGGCGATCTTTATCAGCCGCTCGATGACCCTGATGAACCGCATCAAACCCTGGCTCGGGGTGATCGAGAAAGCTATGGGTGTCTTGTTGATCATCGTTGGCCTTGCGCTGATCACCGGCGCGATGGCTAGCGTGTCCTTCTGGCTCCTCGACACCTTCCCGACCCTGCAATCCCTCGGCTAACGCCTTTCGTCCACCGCCCCGCGACCGAGCACATGCAGCCGGACCAAGCGCCGAAGTCAGTGCACGCCGACAGCCCCCTCATCTGTCCAGAAATATCCTGGGGGTGAGCCCGGCACGGGCGAGGGGGCAACGCCCCCTGAAGGCCCAAGTGACCCTAGGCGGCGCTATGGACCCACGCCTCCTGGCCTCGAAACAGCCGTAGGGTGTGTGCTTTGCACGCACCGTTCGAGAGCCGCGCCAGCGCCGTTGTTCAGGTGATCACATCCGGCGCATCGCGCCCGCTGCGCGCTTTGATCCCCGCCAGCGCCTCGATTGCCGCCGCCACCGGCGCCAGCGCCGCCTGCGGGTCCTGGCCGAAGTCGCGGGCGTCAAAGCGTTCCAGATAGACCCGCAGTGTCGCGCCCTCGGTGCCGGTGCCGGACAGCCGCAAGACCACCCGCGCGCCGCCCTCGAATGATATCTGTATCCCTTGGCGCGCCGCCGTTGATCCATCGACCGGATCAGTATAGCTGAAGTCCTCGGCGCTCTGCACCACCAGCCCCGCAACCTCGCGTCCGATGAGATCGGGCAGGGCGGCGCGGAGGTCATCCATTAAGCCGTTGGCGGCTTGGCTGTCGATCGCCTCATAGTCATGGCGCGAGTAATAAGTGCGGCCGAATTCCGCCCAATGCTCAGCCATGACCTCACCCACCGACATGCGTTTGACCGCCAGAATATTCAGCCACATCAGCACCGCCCAAAGCCCGTCTTTCTCGCGCACATGGTCCGAGCCGGTGCCTGCTGATTCCTCACCACAAAGTGTCGCCAGCCCCGCGTCGAGGAGGTTGCCAAAGAACTTCCATCCCGTCGGCGTCGCATAGCACGCCATGCCGCGCGCCTCGGCCACGCGGTCGACGGCGCAGGAGGTCGGCATCGAACGCGCCACACCTTTGAGCCCCGTGGCATAGCCCGGCGCCAGATGCGCATTCGCCGCCAGCACCGCCAGCGAATCCGATGGCGTGACATAGCAGCTCTTGCCGACAATCATATTGCGGTCGCCGTCACCATCCGAGGCGGCGCCGAAATCGGGCGCATCCGCACCATACATCGCAGCCATCAGCTCTTTGGCCCAGACCGGATTGGGATCTGGGTGCCCGCCGCCGAAATCGGGCAGGGGCACCGCGTTCTTCACGCTGCCCTTCGCCGCCCCCAGACGGTTCTCCAGAATTTCCACCGCATAGGGGCCGGTGATCGCATGCATCGCATCGAAATGCACCTTGTAGCCAGAGACAAAGAGAGCGCGTAGCGCGTTGAAATCAAACAGTTCTTCCATCAGTGCGGCGTAATCCGCGACCGGGTCGACGACTTCCACTACCATCGCGCCAACCCGCGTCTCGCCAAGCGTGGAGAGGTCGATATCCGGTGTTTCCAGCGTCAAATAGTGATCGATGCTCTGCGTCGCGGCATAGATCGCATCGGTAACCGCTTCGGGCGCCGGTCCGCCATTGGGCGTATTGTATTTGATGCCGAAATCTTCATCAGGCCCGCCGGGATTATGGCTTGCCGAAAGGATCACCCCGCCATCCGCGCCACGTTTGCGGATCAGGTTCGAGGCGGCGGGTGTCGAGAGCAACCCGTCTTGCCCGACGATCACCTTTGCCGCGCCCGAGGCCGCCGCCATCCGCAAGATCACCTGAATTGCTGCATCGTTGAAATAGCGCCCATCGCCGCCGACCACCAACACGCGGCCATCGACACCGCCGATGCCACTCCAGATGCTCTGCACGAAATTTTCCAGATACCCCGCCTGCATAAACACGCGGGTTTTCTTGCGCAGCCCCGAGGTTCCGGGTTTCTGTCCCTCAATCGGTTGCGTTGCGACGCGGGTGACTTGCATATTTATGATCCGTTTCTTCCAGCTTGGGTCATGATCGTGCCGGTCTCGCGCAGGCTTGCGGCGGAAATGAGACCGGAAAGGGGAATTGGCAGGCGGCGGCGCCAGTTTGGATGCTCAAAGACTGTGCCGGGCAGATTGGCCTGCTCGGTGGCGCCCGCCAGATCCTCGGCCTGCACCGCAACCAAAGCGCTGGCGGTTTGCGCCAAAAACCGGTGCAGTGCCGTCAGGTCGCTGCCGCCTGCGCTGGCGTCAAAGGCGCGGACTTCTTGGGTGCGCAACGCATGGGCGGCATCGGTATCGCTGAGTTCACCAAGCTGTGCCCGCCAGTCGATATCGCGGCCCTGACGCCAGCCCTGCCATGTCGGCAGATCATGGGTGCCCCAACTGGCCAGCGCTTCGGGCGCATAGGCCTCGGGGGGCGTGAAATCACCGGTGCCGTCCCAATCCCTCTCGAACATCGCCACGCGGCAGCCCATCACGCCAGAACCCGCCAGCGCATCACGTAACCCCTCGGGGATGGTGCCGAGATCTTCGCCGATCACGAAGGCTCCGGCGTGGCTGGCCTCAATGCGCAGCACCGCCAGCAGTTCCTCGCGCGGCATGGTGACATAGAGGCCGGGCAACCCGTCGGGCAGCCAGAAACTGCGCTCCAGCCCAAGAATATGGTCAATGCGCAAGAGGCCGCAAAACCGCATCTGTTGCCGCAGCGTCTGGGCAAAGGCGGCATAGCCGGTGGCGCGCAGCATATCGGCGCGCAGGGGTGCAAGCCCCCAGCGCTGGCCAGCGGGGCCAAGCAGATCGGGCGGCGCGCCAAGGCTGATGCCCTGCGCGAACATGTCGCGCTCGGCCCAAGTTTCGGCGCCATGCGGATGGGTGCCCACCGCGATATCGAGATAGAGACCAAAGGCCATCCCCGCCGCTTTCGCGCGCGCCTGTGCCTGCGCCAATTGCCCCTCGGCCTGCCACTGCGCCCAGGCGTGGAACCGCAGCCGTTGGGGATGCGCGCGGGCGAATGCGGCGACCTCAGGCGTATCGGGGGACTGGTAGGCCTCGGGCCAAGTCGACCAATAGGGCCCATGGATCTCGCTGAGCGCCTGATGGGTGGCGAAACGCTCCAGATCCGTGCCGCTCGCTGCGCGCCATGCGTCGAAGCCCGCATCATTGGTGAAGGCGGAAAACGCCGCCTCCAGTGCGGCGCGCTTTGCATGGATAGCGGGCGCATAGTCGATCAATGCACCGCTCTCTGGCATTACGTGGCCGGTCTCGACATGCAGCGCGTTCAGCCGCCGGCGGTGCGAGGGGGCATAGGGACTGAAATTCTCAGGGTCCATGGGAAAACCCGCGTGGATCGGGTTGATCCCGATGAAAGACGCGCCGGCGGGGGCGCAGCCCTCGGCAAGCTCACCCAGTTGCGCATAGCTGCCAAACCCCGCCTGCTGCCCCTCCCAAAGCGCGAATAGGGGCAGGGTCAGCCCCCAGCGTCGTGGTGGGGCGGGCAGCCGGTCAGGGGCGGCCAGAAGATGCACGGTCCAGCCGTTGTGATGAATGCGGTGATAGCCCACGGGTAGCGGTGGCAGCGGGCCTTCGCCGTGGATCTCCTCTCCCGCTTCGGTAATCAGATGCCAAGCGCCGGGGCCCCAATCCTTGGGTTCATGGGCGCGGATGGCAAGACTGGTGGATCTGTTAAGGTCGTCGGGTAACGCGTTGGCATCATTGCCATACCCAAGAGCCGATAGCACCGCCTCGCGGCTGGCTTCGGGCGCTTCCTGCATCTCTCCGGCGCCGTCACGGTAGCGCCAGATCAGACCCGCTTCGGCGCAGAGATCATCGAGCGCACTCATGTGTCGCTGTCCAGCACCAGTGCCGAGACCGAATGCGCGGGCACGGTTAATTTGCCAAAGGCGATGCGTTCATGCGGGGCCTCGGGGGCATAGGAATTGATCCGCCGCGACCAGATCATCCCGTCCGGCGTTGGCGGCAGGGAAATCTCTTGCGCGGCACCGGCGTTGAACACCATGAACAGCGCATATTCGAGGTCGGAATAGGCGGGTGTGTCGCTGGCAGTGCGCATCTCGACGCAGACGAAACTAAGCGCCGGATCCTCCCAATCGGCAGCACTCATCCGGCGGCCCTCGGGGTGCCACCAGAGCACATCAGCCTTGCCGTCAGAACTGCGCGCTTTCGAGTGCAGGAACAGTTTCTGCCGCAGGATCGGATGGTTTTTTCTGAACTCAATCAATCGTTTGGTGAAGGCGAGCATCTCCACATCGGCCTGCGCCCAATCCAGCCATGAAATCTCGCTGTCCTGACAATAGGCGTTGTTATTGCCCTGTTGCGTGTGGCCGATCTCGTCGCCCGCAAGGATCATCGGCGTGCCCTGCGAGAGCAGCAGCGTCGCCATCAGATTGCGCCGCCGCAGGGCCCGCATTTCATTGACCTGAATGTCGTCGGTGGGCCCGTCAACGCCCATATTATCCGAGTAATTCTCGGAGTGGCCGTCGCGGTTATCCTCGCCATTGGCGATGTTGTTTTTCTGCGCGTAGCTGACCATATCCATCAGGTTGAACCCGTCATGGGCGGCGATGAAATTGACCGAACTGGTCGCCATCCGGCCGGAATGATCAAACTGGATCGCCGAGCCGGTGATGCGGGCGGCGAGTTCCGGTGCAGGCCGGTGATCGCGGCGCCAGAACCGGCGCACCCCGTCGCGGTATTTGTCGTTCCACTCCATAAACGGATTGGGAAAAGCGCCCAATTGATAGCCTCCGGGGCCGATATCCCAAGGCTCGGCGATCAGTTTCACGCGGTTGAGCACCGGATCTTGCCGGATCGCGGCAAAGAACGCCGAGTTGGGCTGAAACCCGTGGTCATCGCGCGCCAGCGTTGAGGCCAGATCAAAGCGAAACCCGTCAATATGCATCACCTCGACCCAGTAGCGCAGGCTGTCCATCACCATGCGCAGGACCATCGGGTGATCAAGGTTCAGCGTGTTGCCGCAGCCGGTGTCATTGATGTAATGGCGCGGATTGGGGGCGAGGCGGTAGTAGCTTTTGTTGTCGATCCCGCGGAATGACAGGGTCGGCCCCAACTCACTGCCTTCGCAGGTATGGTTATAGACAACATCGAGAATAACCTCGATCCCTGCCGCATGAAGACGCGCGACCATGTGTTGGAATTCATTGATCTTTCCATGGGTCATGTAGCGCGGTTCAGGGGCGAAAAAGCCTAATGTCTGATATCCCCAATAATTTGTCAGACGTTTCTCGACCAGCCAGCGATCGTTGAGAAAAGACTGGACCGGCAAGAGTTCAATCGCGGTGATGCCGAGATCGACCAGATGGTCGATCGCCTGATCCGAGGCCAGCCCCAGAAAGCTGCCGGGATGGGCGCACTCCATGTTGCGGGTCAGCCCTTTGACATGCGCCTCATAGATAATCGTTTCATTGGCGGGCGTTGCCAGCGGGCGGTCATTGCCCCAGTTGAAACTGGGATCTTCGACCACGCATTTGGGCATAAAGCGCGCGGAATCGCGGGTTGAATAGGTCAGATCCAGCGTTTTTGCGCCGGGATTATAGCCGAACAGCGCATCCGACCAGCGCGGGTGGCCGGTGATCCGCTTGGCATAGGGGTCCAGCAGCAGTTTGTTGGGGTTAAACCGGTGGCCATCTTCGGGCGCAAACGGCCCATGCACGCGGTAGCCATAGCGCTGGCCGGGGCAGAGGCCGGGCACCCGCCCGTGCCAGATCCAGCCGCTGCGCTCGGGCAGGAACATCCGGTCGGTTTCACGCATGCCATCAGGTGAGAAAAGACACAGTTCCACCGCCGTCGCATGTTCCGAAAAGATCGCGAAATTGACCCCGTCGCCGTCGAAATTGGTGCCGATGCGGTCGTGCCGTCCGGCTTCGATTGTCAGTGTCATGGCGCCTCCTGAGCGTCAGTTGCGAGGCGGTTGAACAGCGCGGCATAGAGCGGCGCGCTGGCCTCCCAGCCGACCGGTTGCGTCATGGCGTTGCCTTGCAGGCGCTGAAACAGCGGCTGATCGGCGTAGAGCGTGCAAAGCTGCGTCAAAGCGGCGGTGAGGGCGGGCACCGAATCCGGTTTATGAGTGATGCCGGTGGCGCATTTGGTGGCCAGCGCGGCGGCATTGGCGTGGATCACCGTATCAGCCAGCCCGCCGGTGCGCGCGACTACCGGCAGCGCTCCGTAGCGCAGACCGTAAAGCTGGGTCAGCCCGCAAGGCTCAAACCGTGAGGGCACCAGCACCGCGTCGGCACCGGCAAACATGCGGCGCGACAGCGCGTCGTCATAGCCGATGCGCACACCGATATGCTGTGGGTTTGCAGCGGCGGCGGTTAACCAAGCGTGTTCCAACTGCCGGTCGCCGGAGCCCAAAAGCGCCAATTGTCCGCCGCGTCCGATCAGGGCGGGCAGGGCTTGCAGCAGCAGGTCCAGCCCCTTTTGATCCGACAGCCGCGAGACCACCACCGCCAGCGGCCCGTCGCTATCGGCAAGGCCGAATTCCGCGCGCAGGGCCTGCGTGTTGCGCGCCTTACCCGCCGGGGACGAAAAGGGTTTGATCGCCGGATCGCTTTGCGGGCACCACAGGTTGGTGTCGATCCCGTTGAGAATGCCGGTGAGCGCCCCAGCGCGGGCGCGGATCACCCCGTCTAGCCCCATGCCGAACTCGGGTGTCATCAGCTCTTGCGCATAGGTCGGGCTGACCGTGGTCAGCGCTTGCGCCATGGTCAGACCGGCCTTGAGCGCCGAGATATGCCCGTAGTATTCAAACCCGTCTATGTCGAACCCCGAAGCGGGAAGACGTAGTGATTTCAAGCGGTTGCGCGAGGTCAGCCCGTGGAAGGCCATATTGTGGATGGTCATCACGCAGGGCTGCGTCGCGCCCATTTCCTGCATATAGACCGGCGTTAATCCCGCCTGCCAATCATGCAGATGCAGCACATCGGGCCGCCAGTCTTTCACCGCACCTGCGGCGATCTCGGCGGCGGCAAAGCTGAGGGCGGCAAAGCGCAGGTCATTGTCGCGCCAGTCCTTGCCGCTCTCGTCAAGATAGGGCGTGCCGCCGCGTGCAAACAGCGCGGGCGCGTCGAGGATCAACAGGTCCAACCCGTGGCATTTGGCGGCCAAGATCCGCGCGGGATGGCCCAATAGATCTTTGCGGGTGAACAGCGGTTTCGCCTTGCCGATTTGCGCCATCACCGCGGGGTAGCCGGGGATCAATGTGCGGATCTTGAGGTCATGTGGGGCCAGCGCATGGGGCAGGGCGCCGACCACATCGGCGAGACCGCCGGTCTTAACCATGGGCGCGCATTCCGACGCCACGGCGAGGATATTTCGCAAGCTGGTCATAGCTGCTCCGCCCGCCGGTCGAGCATTGTCTGGGTGATCAATGTCACGCCGCCCTCGGTGACGCGAAACCACTGCGCGTCCTGCTCAGGGTCTTCGCCGACCACCAGCCGATCGGGGATAGTCACCCCGCGGTCGATCACCACATTCGACAATTGCGCGTGACGCCCGATCGTCGCATAGGGCAGGATCACCGCGCTTTGCAGCGTTGAATAGGAGTTCGAGCGCACGCCGGTGAAGATCAGCGAATTGCGCACTTCGGTGCCGGAAATGATGCAGCCGCCCGAGATCAGCGACGAGATCGCGACGCCGCGACGGCTGTCCTCGTTATGAATGAATTTCGCCGGTGGCACGCTTTCGGAATAGGTCCAGATCGGCCATTCGCGGTGCCAGAGGTCAAGGTCTGGGTCGAAATCCGTCAGGTCGATATTGGCCTTCCAGAACGCATCAATCGTGCCGACATCGCGCCAATAGGCCGGAGCATCGGGGCGGTGGCGCACGCAGCTATCCTCGAACAGATGCGCCATCGCCTTGCCGTTTCTGACCACCGTCGGGATGATGTCGCTGCCGAAATCGCGGCTGGAATTCGCGTCATGGGCGTCATCCATCAACAGTTGCCGCAGGAACTTCCAGCGAAACACATAAATCCCCATCGAAGCCAGAGTGTTCTGCGGATCGTCGGGCAGGCCCGGGGGATCGGCGGGTTTTTCGATGAAATCGGTGATCCGTCCGGCCAGATTGACCTGCATAACGCCAAAGCCCGACGCCTCGGCGCGCGGCACCGTTAGACAGCCGACGGTAACATCGGCACCGTTTTCCACATGCTCGCGCAGCATCACCTCATAGTCCATTTTATAGATATGGTCACCGGCAAGAATGACAACGTAATCAACATCATAGCTGTCGATGATGTCGATATTCTGAAACACCGCGTCGGCGGTGCCCTCATACCACATCGACTCGCTGACCCGCTGCGAGGCAGGCAGAATGTCCAGATATTCATTGCGTTCCGCGCGAAAAAAGCTCCAACCGCGCTGGCAGTGGCGGATCAAGGAATGCGCCTTATACTGCGTCGCCACGGCCATTTTGCGAATGCCCGAGTTCAGCGCATTCGAGAGCGCAAAGTCGATGATCCGCGATTTGCCGCCGAAATAGACCGCCGGTTTGGCGCGCGCGTCGGTCAACTCGTTGAGCCGCGAGCCGCGCCCACCCGCCAGAATAAAGGCCATGGCGCGGGTGCTCAGCCGGTTGGACGGGATGTTCATCGGGGCTCCTTTGGGCAGAAAAACAGGGTTGAGAGGGGCGGCAGGGTGATCAGGGCGCTATGCGGCTGGCCAGCATGGGGCGGGCCATCGGCGGTGACCTTGCCCAGATTGCCACGGTTGCCGCCGCCGTAAACCTCGGCATCGCTGTTGAGCATCTCTTCCCATGTGCCCGTTTGCGGCAGACCGAGGCGCCAGCGCCGCTCAACCGGAGTGAAATTGGCGATCACCGCGACAGGCGGCTGCCCCGCATGCCCCCAGCGCAGCCATGAGAACACGCTCTCTGCCGACGCGTCCTGATTGATCCATTGGAACCCGTGTGGATCGGCGTCGCGTTGGTGCAGCGCAGGTGTGCCGCGGTATAGCCGGTTCAGATCGCGGATCAGCCGTTGCAGCCCGGCGTGGGCGGGGTCTTGCAGCACGGACCAATCAAGCTGGGCGTCGTGGTTCCATTCCTGCGGCTGGGCAAATTCGCAGCCCATAAACAGCAGTTTCTTGCCCGGATGGCCCCACATGAACCCGTAATAGGCGCGCAGATTGGCGAGCTTTTCTGCGTGCGTGCCGGGCATTTTCGCCAGCATACTGCCCTTGCCGTGGACCACTTCGTCATGGCTGATCGGCAGCACGAAATTCTCGGAGAACCCGTAGACCAGCCCGAAAGTCATCAGATCGTGGTGATGCGCGCGGTGAATGGGCGGATGCGCCATATAGCGTAGCGTGTCATTCATCCAGCCCATATTCCACTTGAACCCAAACCCCAAACCGCCCGCGTACACAGGCTGGGTGACACCGGGCCAAGAGGTGCTTTCTTCGGCCATGGTCATCACCCCTTCGGGCGTGTCGCCATAGGCTTGGGTGTTCATTTCCTGAATAAAATCAATCGCCTCATAGTTCTCGCGCCCGCCGTCACGGTTGGGGATCCATGCGCCATCCGCCCGCGAGTAATCGCGGTAGAGCATCGAGGCCACCGCATCAACGCGCAGCCCGTCGAGGTGGAATTCGCGCAGCCAATAGACCGCATTGGCGCTGAGGAAATTGCGCACTTCATTGCGGCCGAAGTCATAGATCAGCGTGTTCCAATCGGGATGAAACCCCTCGCGCGGATCGGCGTGTTCATAGAGCGGCGTACCGTCGAAATGCGCCAATCCATGAGCGTCCGAGGGGAAATGCGCGGGCACCCAATCCATGATCACGCCCAAACCCTTGGCATGGGCGGCATCGATCAAAGCGCGGAACTCATCGGGCGCGCCATGGCGGCAGGTCGGCGCATAGAGACCGGTCGGCTGATAGCCCCAAGAGCCGCCAAACGGGTATTCGGTCAGCGGCATGAACTCGATATGGGTAAAACCCATATCATGCACATAATCGACCAGTTCTTCGGCGGCTTGCGTATAGAGCATTGGCTGCCCGTCATGGTGGCGCCAACTGCCCAGATGCACCTCATAGATCGAGATCGGCGCCTCACGGGTCTGGCGGGTCGCGCGGCCCGCCATCCAACCGGCGTCGCGCCAAATGTGAGCGCCCGTCCCGCGCACCACCGAAGCGGTTTGCGGCGGATGCTGCGCGCCAAATGCCAGCGGATCGGATTTGAGCACGGGCGGGCCGGACTGCGGCAAGACCTCGTATTGATAGCTGTGGTTTTGCATCACGCCGGGCAGGAAAATCTCCCAAACTCCGGCGTTGCGGCGGCGCATCGGGGCACGGCGCCCGTCCCAGGCGTTGAACTCGCCAACCACCGAGACGCGGCGGGCATGCGGCGCCCAGACCGCAAAATGGGTGCCGGTGATGCCTTGATGGGTGATCACATGCGCGCCCAAGGCCTGCCAAAGCCGCCGGTGCCTGCCTTCGGCGATCAGATGCAGATCGAGATCACCAAGCACGGGACCAAAGCGGTAGGGATCATCATAGCTCCAGTCGCGGGTGCCGTCACTGCCGCGCAGCCGGTAAGGCGCATCACCGATATCACCAGTAAAAATGCCGCCGCCCAAAGGGGCCAGCGGCAGCACATGGTCAAGCGTCAAAGCATCCATGGTTCTGGCATGAGGATCAAAGCACAATAGCCGCCCGGGAATGCCGCGATGATCGGGGCCAAAAACCGCGAATGGATCGGCGAGGTCTCCCGATAGAATTGCGGTGATATCCGCTTGGGAAACTGCATCGGATAAAGAGTTTTTCGCCCGGTCCATGCCAGTTTTTTGGCGCAGGTCCGGGCGAAAGGCAATCAAATTGTTAACGTCTTAAACACCTGACGGCGTTAAATCATCGGCGCGATCGACCAGATATCCTGCATATAGCTTTTGATCGTGCGATCCGAACTGAGCCAGCCGCTGCGTGCGGTGTTCAGCGCCGCCATGCGGGTCCAGTTGTCGCGGTCGAACCAAGCCTGATCAACCTGCCGCTGGGCGTCCCAGAAACTGTCAAAATCGGCGCAGACGGTGAAGTAATCATGCGTTCGCAGGTTTTGTGTCAAGTCACGGTAGGTGCTCGGGTCGCCATGCGAGAAGGTGCCGCTTTCGATCAACTCAATGGCGCGGGTGAGCCGCTGACTGCGGGCGATGGCTTTGGCCATATGCGCGGGGTCTTGGCGGCAGGCGACCACTTCATCGGCGGTCATGCCAAAGAGAAAGAAGTTCTCGGCCCCGACCAGCTCGCGGATTTCGACATTCGCGCCGTCCAGCGTGCCGATGGTTAGCGCACCGTTGAGGCTGAACTTCATGTTGCCGGTGCCCGAGGCCTCTTTGCCCGCGGTCGAGATCTGCTCGGAGAGATCCGCGGCGGGGATCAGCCGCTCGGCCATAGTGACATTGTAATTGGGCGGGTAGACCACGGTCAGCAGATCGCGGGTGAGTTTGTCGGCGTTGATCACCCGGGCGACATTGTTGATCAGGTGGATGATTTCCTTGGCCATAACATAGCCGGGCGCGGCTTTGCCGCCGAAAATCTTGACGCGGGGCGCCCAATTGGCGGTGGGATTCTCGCGGATTTCCTGCCAGAGCGCGATGATTTCAAGGATGTTCAGATGCTGGCGCTTGTATTCATGAAAGCGTTTGATCTGCACATCGAACATCGCGTCGGGGTTCACTTTGATCCCCATATCCTGCCCGATCCATTGCGCCAGATCGGATTTATTGCGCGCTTTCACCTGCGCGAATGCGTCGCGGAATTCGGGCGTTGCAATCGCCGGTTCCAAGTCGCGCAGGCGCTCCAGATCATCCTCCCAACCGCTGCCGATGGTGTCGGTGATCAGCGCCGAGAGCCGCGGATTGGCACCTTTGAGCCAGCGGCGCGGGGTGATGCCGTTGGTCTGGTTGATGATCCGCTCGGGGTGTAACCTATGCAAGTCATTGAAAACGGTGGATTTCACCAGTTCGGTATGCAGCGCCGAGACGCCATTCACTTTATGCGCCATGACAAAGGACAATTCGCCCATCTTCACCTCGCCACCCTCAAGGATAGTGGCCTGTCGGGTCGGATGGCGCTGCGCGTGCAGGGCATCGATGCGTTCGATCAACTGCATATGGCGCGGCAGAACGCGGGTCATCAGCGCCTCGGGCCAGCGTTCCAGCGCTTCGGGCAGCAGCGTGTGGTTGGTATAGGCCAGACAGGCGCGGGCGGTGTCGACGGCAGTCTCGAATTCCATGCCACGCTCGTCATGCAACAGGCGCACCAGCTCGGGACCGGCAATCGCGGGATGGGTGTCATTCATCTGGATCGCCACGCGGTTTGGCAATTGGCTCAGATCGCTGCATTCTCTGGCAAAGCGGCGCAGAATGTCGCGCAAAGAGGCGGCGGTGAAGAAGAACTCCTGCTTGAGCCGCAACTCTTTGCCCTGATCGGTGGTGTCATCGGGATAGAGCACGCGGCTGATCGTGCGGGCCAAAGCCTCGGGCGCGGCGGCACCGGTGAAATCGCCGCTATTGAAGGCGTCGAGATCGAAGGCGTCGATCGCTTCGGCCCCCCAGAGGCGCAAGGTATTGGCCCATTTGCCCTGCCAGCCGATCACCGGCGTATCATAGGCTTTGGCGAGCACGGCGTTATCGGGGGTCCAGACCGCGGCGCGCCCTGACTCGGCGACGATACCGCCAAAACCGATCTGGAAGGCGGTGTCAGGGCGGGCGAATTCCCAGCCGTGGCGCTGGCGGAGCCAGTCTTCGGCACTTTCCAACTGGCGGCCGTCGGGGCCAAAGCTTTGGCGGAAGAGCCCGTGTTCATAGCGGATGCCGTAGCCGTAAGCGGGGCAGCCCAGCGTTGACATGGAATCGAGGAAACAAGCGGCCAGACGACCGAGCCCGCCATTGCCAAGCGCGGCGTCGGGCTCATCATCCAGCACATCGCGGAAATTATGGCCGAGGCCGGCCACCGCCTCATGTGCGGCCTCGGTCAACCCGAGGTTCATCACCGCGTCTTCCAAGAGGCGCCCGATCAGGAACTCCATCGACAGGTAATACACCCGTTTGGATTGCGCCTGATAGCTGGCGCGGTTGGCGCGAAACCACGGCTCGACCACCTTGTCGCGGATCGCGAGGGTCAGGGCCATACGCATGTCGTAGAGGCTGGCATTGGCCAGATCCTTGCCCTGTGAATACTCCAGATGTTTGAGAATGGCGTCGCGCAGCGCGTTGGCGGTCATCGGCAGCATATCCTTTGCCGGCGTTTCGGGGTTTCGGGCGTCATGCGCCCAACCGCTCATGCCGCTGGTGTTTTTGTCAAACGTCATCGAACGCATGAATTTCATTCCCTGCTCCTGTTCCCCGCGCCACAGCGCGACCGCCACCAAAATAGCGCCAATAAAAAAATCGCCTCACGATAGCTATCGCTGGCGATCCGGGCCTAATCTGGGCAGTCACAGTATGGTTTTTTGTCGAAAACGGGGTTTTTTGCGGCCATTTACCTCAAATTGAGGTGGAAATGGCCGCAGTCAACTCAGGCGTTGTGTTTAGCGTGTGGTTTCGGTCAGACGCCGCGACACATAGGTTTTCACGTGATCAAGCATCGGGTTCATATGCGCCTCTTCATCGCGGAAGAAGTGGTCAGAGCCCTCGATCTCGGTATGGGTGATGGTGATGCCCTTTTGCTCGTGCAGCTTGCCGACCAGACCGGCGACATCCTTGGGCGGCGCGACGCGGTCGGCGGTGCCGTTGATGATCAGACCCGAGGCCGGGCAGGGCGCGAGGAAGCTGAAATCATAGAGATTTGCGGGCGGGGCCACCGAGACAAAGCCGCTGATATCGGGGCGGCGCATCAGGAGTTGCATGCCGATCCAGGCGCCAAAGCTGAAGCCAGCGACCCAGCAATGGCGGGTGTTGGAGTTGATCGATTGCAGATAATCGAGCGCCGCTGCCGCATCGCTCAACTCGCCGACGCCCTGGTCGTATTCACCCTGGCTGCGCCCGACACCGCGGAAGTTGAACCGCAGCACCGAGAACCCCATTTCATGAAAGGCGTAGTGCAGGTTATACACCACTTTGTTGTTCATCGTGCCGCCGAATTGCGGGTGCGGGTGCAGCACAATGGCCAGCGGGGCGTCGCGGTTGGGTTGCGGGTGATAGCGTCCTTCAAGACGACCATCGGGGCCGGCAAAAATCACTTCGGGCATCCAGGGACCTTCTACAAAAACGGATGGTTCCGGCGGCTGGCTTCTATTGTTGACAAAAGAAGTCGGCTAACCTAGAACGGTTCTAATCTCTGCAGCCTCATGGTTTGCAGACTTGGTTTATGCGCTAGCAGTTAAGCAGGGCGGCGCTAAACGTCAATCTCTATGCACCGCTTCGGTGCGCAGGCAATTGGTCAAGGCAAGGGTTAAAGCTATGAAACTGTCGACAAAAGGGCGTTACGCGATGGTTGCCATGGTCGATTTGGCGATTTTGACGCGGCGCACGCCCAATAAACATGTGTCTTTGGCCGAGATTGCGCGCCGTCAGGATGTCTCGCAGGCCTATCTTGAGCAATTGTTCGTCAAATTGCGCCGCGCCGGATTGGTCGAATCGGTGCGCGGGCCGGGCGGCGGCTACCGGCTGGCGCGTGAACCGGAAGACATTCGCACCGATGAGGTGCTCGAAGCGGTGGAAGAGACGGTCTGCGCGATGGAACTCGGCGCCGGTGCCTCGGGCGGGGTCTCGGGATCGCAGGCGCAGTCGATGACCAACCGCCTGTGGGAAGGGCTCTCGGCGCAGGTCTATGTCTATTTGCACCAGACCACGCTGGCCGATGTCGCGGGCAATGCGCTTAAACCCTGTCCGGCGGTGCCCGGCCTGTTCCATGTGCTTGCATGAGCGGGCGGGTTTACCTTGACTGGAACGCCAGCGCGCCGCTGCGCCCCGAGGCGCGCGATGCAATGATTGCGGCGATGGATGTGACCGGCAATGCCAGTTCGATCCACGGCGAAGGGCGGGCGGTGCGCGGCTTGATCGAGAAGGCGCGCGCGCAGGTCTCGGACGCGCTTGGCGCGGCGGGTGCGGATATCGTCTTCACCTCGGGCGCCACCGAAGCCGCCGCTTTGGCCTGTGCAGGGCGTGATTTGCACTGCGCGGCGGTGGAACACGACGCGGTCTCGGCGTGGTGTCACGCGGATTTGCCGGTGGATGCGCAGGGTCATGTCAGCGTCAGCGATCCGGCGCATACGGCATTGCAACTGGCCAATTCGGAAACCGGCGTGGTGCAAAAACTGCCCGAAGGGATCGCGGTGTGTGACGCGACGCAGGCCTTTGGCAAACTGCCGATGGCGTTCAACTGGCTGGGCGCCGATATGGCGATGGTCAGCGCCCATAAGCTGGGCGGGCCGAAAGGCATCGGCGCGCTGGCCTTGCGGCAGGGGCTGGATGTCACCGCCGGGATCAAGGGCGGCGGGCAGGAAATGGGCCGCCGCGCAGGCACCGAGAATGTGCTTGGCATCGTCGGTTTCGGCGCCGCCGCCGAGGCCGCCGCGCGGGATCTGGCCAATGGCCTGTGGCAGGAGGTCGCAGAGTGGCGATTAATGCTGGAACAGGCACTAGAAGCCGAGTGTGAGGGGATTATCTTGCTCGGTAAGGATCACCAACGACTGCCCAACACCTTGAGCCTGATTGCGCCGGGGTGGAAGGGCGAAACGCAGGTGATGGCGATGGATCTGGCTGGCTTCGCGGTCTCCGCGGGTTCGGCCTGTTCGTCGGGTAAGGTAAGTGCCAGCCGCGTGTTGCTGGCGATGGGATATGATGCGGCGCAGGCCGGATCGGCGCTCAGGGTGTCCTTTGGCCCCGAAACCGGGCGCGAGAACGTGCTCTCCTTTGCCAAGGCCTATGCCAAGGCTTATGGGCGGGCACAGAATAGACAGAAACAAGCAGGGCTTGCCCTGCCGAAAAACAAGACGGGATAACACAGATGTCTGCATTGGATGAAACGCTTGAAGTGCGCGACGGAGTGGATCGCGAAACGGTAGAAACCGTGCAGTCGATGGCGGGTAAATACAAACACGGCTGGGAAACCGATGTCGAGATGATCTTTGCCCCGAAAGGGTTGAACGAAGACATCGTGCGGCTGATCTCGGACAAGAATAAAGAGCCCGAGTGGATGACCGAATGGCGCCTTGCGGCCTTCCGCCGTTGGCAGCAGATGGAAGAGCCGGATTGGGCGATGCTCAACATCCCGCCGATCGACTATCAAGACCAGTATTACTATGCCAAACCCGCCAGCATGGTGGAAAAGCCCAAGTCGCTGGATGAGGTCGATCCCAAGCTGTTGGCCACCTATGCCAAGCTGGGGATTCCGCTGGAAGAGCAGAAAATCCTCGCCGGTGTCGAGGGTGCCGAAGACGCGCCGCGTCAGGTCGCCGTCGATGCGGTCTTCGACTCCGTCAGCCTTGGCACCACGTTTAAGGACGAGCTGCTCAAAGCCGGTGTGATCTTCTGCTCGATCTCGGAAGCAATCCGCGAACACCCTGAGCTGGTGAAGAAATACCTCGGCACCGTGGTTCCGGTCTCGGATAACTATTTCGCCACGCTGAACTCGGCGGTGTTTACCGATGGGTCGTTTGTCTACATCCCCGAGGGTGTGCGTTGTCCGATGGAGCTTTCGACCTATTTCCGCATCAACGCCGAGAACACCGGCCAGTTCGAGCGCACGCTGATTGTCGCCGAGAAGGGCTCGCATGTGTCCTATCTCGAGGGTTGCACCGCACCGCAACGCGACACCACGCAGCTGCACGCGGCGGTGGTGGAGATCGTCATCCTTGAGGACGCCGAAGTCAAATATTCGACGGTGCAGAACTGGTATCCGGGCGATGAAGACGGCAAAGGCGGAATTTATAATTTCGTGACCAAACGCGCCGATTGCCGTGGCGACCGCGCCAAGGTGATGTGGACGCAGGTCGAGACCGGCTCGGCGATCACCTGGAAATACCCCTCGTGCATCCTGCGCGGTGATGACAGCTCGGGTGAGTTCTACTCGGTCGCGATCACCAACAATATGCAGCAGGCCGACACCGGCACCAAGATGGTCCATCTGGGCAAACGCACGCGTTCGCGGATCGTGTCGAAAGGGATCAGCGCCGGTAAAGCGCAGAACACCTATCGCGGTCTGGTTTCGATGCACCCGAAAGCCGCGGAATCGCGCAACTATACCCAGTGCGACAGCCTGCTGATCGGCAGCGAATGCGGCGCCCATGCGATCCCCTATATCGAAGTGCGCAACGGCACCTCGCGGATCGAGCATGAAGCGACGACCTCGAAGGTTGACGACGATCAGCTGTTCTATTGCCGCCAGCGCGGCATGGACGAGGAAGAGGCCGTCGCCTTGGTGGTCAACGGGTTCTGCCGCGAAGTGCTGCAGGCGCTGCCGATGGAGTTTGCCATGGAAGCACAGGCGCTGGTGGCGATCTCGCTGGAAGGGTCCGTCGGGTGAGTTTTTGGGACTATGTGCGCGCTGAACTGAAGTCCGCGCCGCTGTTCTTGCTGGTGTTTCTGGGCATTGGTGTCGCGATGGACACCTTTGTCTGGCAAACGCCGGTCAACTGGATCGAACGCGGCGTGGTGTCTTTGCTGGTGACAGTGGTGTTCGTGCTACTGACCGCACGGCGTAAAAAGGCGCGTTCAGAGTAAGGTTGGCGGTTCGCGCCGCTTGCTTTGCCCCGTGCGGAAAAAACGCGCGGGGCGGGAGCAATAGCGGCAGGAACGCCGGCCCCTTGCCTCGGCGGTGACAAAGGAAATCTGAGATGAACTGGAAATGGCTACTGACAACCGCTGAACCGCGCTCGCGCTATGTTCTGCTGGTCGCCATCGGCGTGGTGCTGATGATGTCGCTTTCCTATCCGGTTTGGTATCCCGGCGGGCGCGGCATGGCCGCTTTCGCCGCTATTGCGGCCGTTATTCTGAGCCATATCTCGGCCAAATCCATCATGCGTAAATAACTGCGAACAGGACGAAAAAAATGCTAGAAATCAACAACCTGCACGTCGAACTTGAAGACGAGGACAAAGCGATCCTGAAGGGGTTGTCGCTGAAAGTCGAGGCGGGCAAAGTGCACGCCATCATGGGGCCGAACGGCTCGGGCAAATCGACGCTTTCTTATGTGCTGTCGGGCCGTGACGGCTATGAGGTCACCCAAGGCACCGCGACGCTGGACGGTCAGGATCTGCTGGATCTCGAGCCCGAAGAGCGCGCCGCCGCTGGCCTGTTTCAGGCGTTCCAGTATCCGGTAGAAATCCCCGGTGTTGGCAATATGACCTTCCTGCGCACCGCGGTGAACTCGCAGCGCAAGGCCCGTGGCGAGCCGGAAATGTCTTCGGGCGATTTCCTCAAACTGGTCCGCGCCAAGGCAAAAGAGCTGAACATCGACGCCGATATGCTCAAGCGTCCGGTCAACGTCGGCTTCTCGGGCGGTGAGAAAAAGCGTAACGAAATCCTGCAGATGTCGGTGCTTGAGCCGCGTATGTGCATCCTTGACGAGACCGACTCCGGTCTTGACGTGGACGCGATGAAACTGGTTGCGGACGGTGTGAACGCGCTGCGCAGCGAGGGGCGTTCCTTCCTTGTGATCACCCACTACCAGCGTCTGCTTGACCACATCAAACCGGATGTTGTGCATATTCTCGCCGATGGTCGCATCGTCAAAACCGGCGGTCCCGAGCTGGCGATCGAAGTGGAAACCAATGGCTATGCGGACATCCTCGCAGAGGTGGCGGCATGACCACAGCATCTGCCGTTAGCCCCCGCGCGGCGCGATTTGCGGCGCGGTTGAAGGACACCGAGGCGCATCTATCTTCGGTGACGCTGCCTGCATCCGCCGCTTGGCTGATGCGCGCGCGCGAAGCCGCGATGGAGCGGCTCAAGGGCATGGGCATGCCCGAAAAGCGCGATGAATACTGGCGCTACACCGACCCCGCGCGCTTTGTCAGCAGCGCGCCGACGCCCGCCGAGGTCTTTGTCGCCGATGACGAGCCGGTGATGTTCGGCGGCATCGAGCGCCTGTCGCTGGTCTTTGTCGACGGTGTGTTCAGCCCCGAGCAGTCGGATAAGATCGAAGGCGAAGGCCTTGAGATTGAACGGCTTTCCGAAGCTGGTGAGGCCGATATCCATTGGGCCAAAGACCTTTATGGCACGCTCGAGGCCAAAGCGCAGAACCCGGTGCCGCGCCCGCTTGCCGCGCTCAACACCGCCACCGCCACCGATGGCGTGTTGATCCGTGTCACTGGTCGCGTCTCGCGTCCGGTGTCGCTGGTCTACCTGCGCTCGGATGCGAATGCCGAGATGGTCTTGCACCATGTCGTGCGTGTCGAAGAGGGTGGCGAAGTGACGCTGCTCGAGAACGGGCCGGGTGCGGCGCGGGTTTCGACGGTGCTCGAGGCGGATCTCGCCGACCGCGCCACGCTGCATCACGTCCGCGCCATGGGCCGCGATCACCAGCGCGCCGGTTGCACGCATATCTTCGCGCGCCAAGGCGCCGAGTCGCATTTCCGCTCGTTCACCCTGTCGGTGAATGGCGCCATGGTGCGCAACGAGATGGTGGTCTGGCTCGAAGGCGAGGGCGGTGTGGTGCATCTGGCCGGTGCCGCGATGGGCGATGGGGATTTCCACAACGACGACACGATTTTCGTCACCCATACCGCGCCCGCTTGCGAAAGCCGTCAGGTCTATAAGAAGGTGCTCTATCACGGTGCTGTCGGGGTGTTTCAGGGCAAGATTCTGGTCGAGCAATCCGCGCAACTCACGGATGGCTATCAGAAAAGCCAGGCGCTGCTGATGGACGAAAGCGGCCAGTTCCTTGCCAAGCCGGAGCTGGAAATCCACGCGGATGACGTGAAATGTTCGCACGGATCGACCTCGGGTGAGCTGGACGAGGATCACCTCTTTTACCTGCGCGCCCGCGGCGTGCCCGAGGATGACGCCAAGCGTCTGTTGGTCACCGCTTTCTTGGGCGAGTCGCTGGACGAGATCGAAGATCACGATCTGGCCAATGACATCCGCCTGCGCCTTGCCGGTTGGCTGGAGCGTCACGGAGAGTGATCTGATGTCCGTCAGCACTGACATGCTACGCAGTTTTCGCAATCCCCGGGCAGTTGTCCGGGGGTTGCGGCAAGGCCAGCGCCGCGAAGCGCGGATATTGGTCTATCTGATGATCGCCTGCGCGTTGTTTTTCATCGCGCAATGGCCACGTTTGGCACGGCAGGCGCATCTCGACGACTCGGTGCCTTTCGAGGCACTGATGGCTGGCGCGCTCTTTGGCTCGGTGTTCATGGCGCCGCTGATGTTCTATGCGATCGGCGGCATTCTGACTTTGGTCTGCCGGATTTTTGAGAGAGCAATCAATGGGTTCGACGTCAGGCTGGCGCTGTTCTGGGCGCTTTTGGTGGTCAGCCCACTGGTCTTATTGCAAGGCTTGGTGACCGGAATGATCGGCAATGGGCCGCAAGCCACGCTCACCGGCGCGGCGGTGTTTGCGGTCTTCGCCATGGTTCTGGCGGCAGGCCTGCGGGTGGCGCTTGAAGCCGCGCGCGCGCAGGCGTAGGGAAGCGGCATGACACAGACTTCGACCCTGTTAGCATTGGCGCGGCTCAGCGTTGTCGACCCCGAGGCCGGTGGCCGTGCGGTGATCGCCGTCAATCCGCCGCTGGTGGTGCGCTGGATGCTGCTCTCGGCGGCGATTCTGGTCTCGGTTTTGCTGTTTTACGCGGTGCCCTTCATGTCCGGCCAGCTCGAGATGATGCCGCCGCCGGTTGGCTTTGCCGCGGCGCAATTCGGGCTCAATGTATTGGTCGTCGGCCTCGTGGCCTATGTCGGGCGCGGCTTCGGCGGCACCGGCTCGTTTGACGATGCGCTCTGGCTGATGGCATGGCTGCAGGCGGTTACGGTGGTGCTGTTCGTGCTGCAACTGGTGGCGATCCTTGCGCTGCCGGGACTCAATGTTCTGGTCACGCTGTTTTCGATCATTATTTCCCTGTGGATGCTGACCGGATTTATCTGCGCGCTGCACGGGTTCCGCTCACGCGCGATGGTGCTGGTCGGCGGGGTGATGGTGTTCACCATCATGTCCTTTGTGTTGTCGGTGATTCTGCTGTTCCTAGGCTTCGATTTCTCAGGAGTGTCCGATGTTTGACGTCGAGGCCGTTCGCCGCGATTTTCCGATCCTGTCGCGCAAGGTTAACAACCGGCCGCTGGTCTATCTCGACAGCGGTGCCTCGGCGCAGAAACCGCAGATGGTCATCGACGCGATCACCACCGCTTACTCGCAGGAATATTCCAACGTTCACCGTGGGTTGCACTATCTGTCCAACCTCGCGACCGATAAATACGAGGCCGTGCGCGGCACCGTTCAGCGGTTTTTGAACGCGGGTTCCGAGGATGAAATCCTGTTCACCTCTGGCACCACCGAGGCGATCAACCTGATCGCCTACGGCTGGGCGATGCCGCGGATGCAGGCGGGCGACGAGATCATCCTCTCGGTGATGGAACACCACGCCAATATCGTGCCGTGGCATTTCCTGCGCGAGCGGCAGGGTGTCAAACTGGTCTGGGTCGATATCGAGGCCGACGGCAGCCTTGATCCGGCGCGGGTGCTTGAGGCGATCACACCGCGCACCAAGCTGATCGCGGTCAGCCATATGTCGAACGTGCTGGGCACGGTGGTCGACATCAAAACCATCGCAGAGGGCGCGCGCGCGCAGGGTATTCCGGTGCTTGCCGATGGCTCGCAGGCGGCGGTACATATGCCGGTGGATGTGCAGGATCTCGGCGTCGATTTCTACCCGATCACCGGCCATAAGCTGTATGGCCCCTCGGGCTCGGGTGCGATCTATGTGCGTGCTGAGCGTCAAGCCGATATGCGCCCGTTTTTGGGCGGTGGCGATATGATCCGCGAGGTCACCCGCGACACGGTCACTTATAACGACCCGCCGCACCGGTTCGAGGCCGGCACCCCCGGCATCGTGCAGCAGATCGGCATGGGCGTGGCGCTGGAATATCTGATGTCGCTGGGCATGGAGCATATCGCCGCGCATGAGAAAACGCTGGCCAGTTATGCGCGTGAGCGGCTCAACGGGTTGAACTGGCTGAATATTCAGGGCGACGCCCCGGGCAAGGGCGGGATCTTCTCGTTCACCATGAACAACGGCGCGCATGCCCATGATATCTCGACGATTCTCGACAAACAGGGTGTCGCCGTGCGCGCCGGTCAGCATTGCGCAGGCCCGTTGATGGAGCATCTTGGCATCTCCGCCTCCTGCCGCGCCAGCTTCGCGATGTATAACACCAAAGCCGAAGTTGATGCCTTGGTCGAGGCGCTGGAATTCTGCCACGAGCTCTTTGGCTGACACGGTAAATCTGCGCTGGAGCCGCCTTAGGGCAAATCATGCAAAATCCCAATTGCACCCTGAGGATTAAGTCCCTATACAGCGGCCAGTGGATCCATAGCTCAGCTGGATAGAGTGTCGCCCTCCGAAGGCGAAGGTCGCAGGTTCGAATCCTGCTGGGTCCACCATCTCACCACATTCCCCGCCAGCGCCCGACATGCATCGGCCTAGGTGTTTTGTTGTCTATGCGAGATCGGTGTCGATACCGCCGGACCCGCTGAGAAGCCGTTAACCGTCAAATGCGCGGCACACGCGGTCTGTTGGTGATCGACCAGCAGCGTGTGCCACGCGCACATGGATTTGGTGTGGTTAACGAGATGCGTCTCGGCGCCGTTATCGCAAAATTTTTGGTTGAGCCAAACGCCTAGCGCAACCGCCGCAGCAACTCCTGCGACGGCGTGCCGGTCACCGGCAATCCAGCGCTTTCTTGATAGGCGCTGATTGCGGCTTCGGTGTTGCGTCCGATCACCCCGTCCGCCCCTTCGGTATCAAATCCGCGCGCGGTTAGCCGCTCTTGCAGGGTGATCCGGTCGCGCCGCGTTAGCCCGTTTTCGTCGGGTGGGAAACTGCCGCGCAGGGGGCCGGCACCGGCGATCCGGTCAGCCAGATGCCCGACGCCAAGCGCATAGGCGTCCGAGGGGTTATAGCGTTTGATCACCCGAAAATTGCTGGTGGTGTTGAACCGCGGCCCGCCGGTTTGCGGCTGGATCACACGATCTTCGGGGCCGCTGCTACCGCGCCCGCCGATTTCGCCGCCCCAGCGCAAACCGCGGGTCCAGCCGTGGCGCTTGAGGTAATTCGCGGTGGTGGCCAGTGCATCGGTCGGGTCTTCGGACCAGATATCGCGCCGCCCGTCGCCGGTGAAATCCACCGCGTATTCCTGAAACACCGTCGGCATGCATTGCGTATGCCCCATCGCGCCCGCCCAGCTGCCGGTCATATTCGGCGCGTCGATATCGCCGTTCTGCACGATCCTCAGCGCCGCCATCAACTCACGCTCAAAATAGCGGCCGCGACGCCCCTCAAAAGCCAGCGTCGAGGTGGCGGAGATCACCGGGATCAATCCCTGCCGCTCGCCATAGAAACTCTCGAGCCCCCAGATCGCGGTGACGATCTCGGCGTCGACGCCGTATTGCTCTTCAATCGCGTTCAACGTGCGGCGGTGGCGGGCCAGCGCCTGACGGCCCTTCTCGATGCGTTCATCCGAGGCGGCGATCGAGAGATAATCCTCGAGCGTGCGGTTAAACTCGGTTTGGTTGCGGTCGCGCGTCACCACACCGGGCAGGAAACCGGCGCCGCGAAAGGCGCGGTCCAGCGTCGCCGAGGTGATCCCGTCCGCCTGCGCTCGGCCGCGAAATCCGGCGACCCAAGCGGAATATTCGGCATTCGGCGCGGGCAGCAGGTCTGCTGGCAATTCATCGCGCGCCGGCGTGCTGTAGGTTCCGCCTGCGCCGCCCATGCTCACGCGTGAACAGGCGGTCAGGCCAAAGCCCGCGAGCCCCAGTCCAAACAGGCGTCGGTTGATCATCATGTCTCTGCTCACCACTTTTCGAGTTTTGCGCCATGGTGCCGATTATGGCCCGCCAGTGCAATGGCGCAATTCCCGCGTAAAGGTGGCGCCCTGGGGGCTTAGGCCGCCCGTCCGAACCGCTCTAACAGCCCGCCGACCAGCGCCTGTTGCTTTGCTACCGCCTGTTCCTTAACCGGCCCGTAACCGCGCATCTCTAACGGTGCGGACAGGATTTGCACTGCGGTATCAATATCTTGCGCGGTGATCTTTGGCGCGATCTGCTGCAGGATATCCTCATACCAGCCGATCAGCGCCACTTCGCCGCGCCGCTCAGAGGTATAACCGAAGGGGTCCAACACGCTGCCGCGCAGACCTCGCATCCGCGACAATCCGCCGAGCACGGGCGTCAGCCACGCGCCGAATGTGCGTTTGCGCGGCCGCCCGCGCGCATCCGTTCCGCGTGACAGGACCGGCGGTGCCATATGGTATTTGACGGTGAAACCGGGTTCGAATTCCTGTGCCAGTTGGGCCTCGAAACCGGTCTCGCGGTGCAGGCGCGCGACTTCGTATTCATCCTTATAAGCCATCAGTTTGAACAGCGATTTCGCGGCGGCACTGGTTAATGCGTCAGCCTGTTCGGCAGTCAAAACCGACGGCAGCGCGGATTGGAACCGCGCCAGCGTGTCGCGAAAGCGCTTGGCGTAGCGGGCGTTTTGATAGGCGGCCAATTCGCGCGCGCGGTGGTCGATCAACCCCTGCGCATTCTGCACCGCCGGACCCGCGTCCGGTGGCGTCAACGCCGAGGGATCATGCGCCGCGACACGGCCCAGATCAAAGGCGCGGCGGTTTTTCTCGATCGCCACACCGTTAAGCAACAACGCCTGTTGCAACGCCCCGTGGCTCACCGGCACCAGCCCCTTTTGCCACGCATAGCCCAGCAGCATCACATTGGCGAAAACACTGTCGCCCAGAAACCGCTCGGCCAGCGCATTGGCCTCGATGCCCTCGACACAGTCCTTGCCAACCGCCGCTTCGATCGCCACTTCGCGGTCATCGACCCGCAGTTGCGCATCGCGGTGGAGCACCAGATCGCCGGTGGGCATTTCGGCGCGGTTAAGCACGATTCTGGTGCCCTTGCGGTAAAGCACCGAGGCGCGCGGGGCCGAGGAGACCACGATATCGCAGCCGATCACCGCATCCGCCGAACCATTCTCGATCCGCACTTGGTTAATCGCGTCGGGCGTCTGGCCCAAACGGATGAAACTGAGAACGGTGCCGAATTTCTGCGCGAAACCGGTGAAATCGAGCACGCTGGAGCCTTTGCCCTCAAGATGCGCGGCCATGGTGATCAGCGCGCCCACCGTCACCACGCCGGTGCCGCCAACGCCGGTAACCAAAAGGTCATAGGGCGTATCGAGCGCGGGCAATGCCGGATCGGGCAGGGCGGCGGTTAGCGCGCTGAGGTCGATATCATCGCCGGTTTTCTTCTTGCGTGTTGCGCCCTCAATGGTGACGAAGCTCGGACAAAACCCGTTCAGACAGGAAAAATCCTTGTTGCAGGTCGATTGGTTAATCTTCCGCTTGCGGCCGAATTCCGTCTCCAGCGGCTCGACACTCAGACAGTTGCTTTCCAGCGAGCAATCGCCGCAGCCCTCACAAACCGCAGGGTTGATCATCACGAACTTCTTGGGATCTTCCATCGTGCCACGTTTGCGGCGGCGGCGCTTTTCCGTGGCGCAGGTTTGCTCGTAAATCAGCACCGTGACACCCGGAATATCGCGCAGCATGCGCTGCACTTTGTCCATTTCTTCGCGGGAGTAAAACTGCGTGCCTTTGGGGAAATCACCGGCGTTGAATTTGCCGATATCATCCGAGACCAGCGCGATCACCTCGACCCCTTCGGCGCGGCAGGATTGGGCGATGCCCTGCACGCTGACCGGCCCGTCTACTGGCTGGCCGCCGGTCATCGCCACCGCGTCGTTATAAAGGATTTTATAGGTGATATTGGTGTTGGCCGCGACCGCCTGCCGGATCGCCAGCGAGCCCGAGTGATACCAAGTTCCCTCGCCAAGGTTCTGGAAAATATGCTTGCCACCGTTGAACTTGGAGGCGACCACATGGGGCACGCCTTCGCCGCCCATCTGCGCATAGCCGACGGTATTGCGGTCCATCCAACCCGCCATCACATGGCAGCCGATGCCGGAAGCGGCGATCGAGCCTTCGGGCACTTTCGTCGAGGTGTTATGCGGGCAGCCCGAGCAGAAATAGGGCGTGCGATTGGCGCCCGAAATGTTGATCAACTGCGGCGGCACTTCGGTCAGGCGGCGGGCCTTTGCGGGGAGGTTTTCTTCGGGGAAGAACCGGTCTAACCGCTCGGCCAACATCGGGATCAGCGCTAACGGGCTTAACTCGCCGGTCCAGGGCAGTAAGGGATCGCCGACGGCGCGGTGTTTGCCGACCATCTTTTCGGGCTTGTCACCGGGCCAGTCATAGAAATATTCCTTGAACTGGCTCTCGATGATGCCGCGCTTTTCCTCGACAACCAGCACCTCTTTCTTGCCGCGCACAAAAGCCAGCGCGTCGCGACGGGCCAGCGGCCAGACCATGCCGACCTTGTAGATGTCGATGCCCAAATGGCGGCAGGCGGTCTCGTCCAGCCCCAAGAGACGCAACGCCTCCATCAGGTCGAGATGGCCTTTGCCGGTGGTGACGATGCCGAACGTCGCCTCCGCCACGTCATAAATGCGCCGGTCGATCGGGTTGGCCTCGACGAAGGCCTCGACTGCTTTGAGTTTATGGATAATGCGGGTCTCGATCTCGGGGCTGGGCAGATCCGCGGTGCGCACATGCAACCCACCGGGCGGCAGGTCCAGCGGCGGCGTGGTAAACACACGCTCAGCGGGTGGCACGATGGACTGCCCGCTTTCAACGGTTTCCGACACCGCCTTGAAGCCGACCCAAGTGCCCGAATAGCGGCTGAGCGCAAAGCCGTAGGCGCCAAACTCGAGGTATTCGGCGACATTGGCCGGATTGAGCGTCGGCATGAACCAGGTCATGAAGGCGACATCGGATTGATGCGGCATTGAGGATGAGACGCAGCCGTGGTCATCGCCCGCCACCACCAACACGCCGCCCTTGGGCGCTGAGCCGTAGGCGTTGCCGTGGCGCAGGGCATCGCCCGAGCGATCCACGCCGGGACCCTTGCCATACCACATGGAAAACACGCCCTCGACCTCGCACTGCGGGTCAAGAGTAGCCTGCTGCGCGCCCAGCACCGCGGTGGCGCCGAGATCCTCGTTGACGGCGGGCATAAAGGTTATCTTGTTGTTTTCCGTCACCTCCTTTGCGCGCCACAGTTCCAGATCCAGCGCCCCCAGGGGCGAGCCGCGGTAGCCCGAGATGAACCCCGCCGTGTTTAGCCCCGCGTCGCGGTCACGGCGGGCCTGATCCAGCATGATCCGCACCAAAGCTTGCGTTCCGGTTAAGAACACCCGCTGGGGCGCTTCCTCATAGCGGTCGGCAAGCGCATAGGATGTCAAAGCAGTGGGTGGGGAGAGATCATTCATCGCGGGCCTCCTGCAGGATTTTCCCTATGATACACGGGCGAGGCTGGAGAAACTGACCAGAATAGGTGAGTATCTGGCGAATCGTGAAAGATATATTCAGCAGACACCTTAATGGGGGAAATTTGAACCGATGGAGCTTGATGACCGTGACAACCGTCTGTTGATGGCGCTGCAGCAGGATTGCCGGATTTCGAACGGGGATCTGGCGCAAAGCGTCGGCATGTCGGCCTCGGCTTGCTGGCGGCGGGTGCGCGCATTCGAGGAGGCTGGCGTGATCGAGGGCTACGGCGCCAAACTCGCGCCCGAGGCCGCTGGGATGCAGTTTCAGGCCTTGGTGCAGGTGCAATTGGCCCGCCATAATCCTGAACATCTGCAGGAGTTCATCGCGGCGGTTGAAAAACGCCCCGAGGTGCTGGATTGCTATGCCACCACCGGACAGGCGGATTACCAAATGCGGGTGCTCTGCCGCGATATCGGCAGCTACAACCGGTTTCTCGAGGGGTTTTTGTTCCGCCTGCCTGCGGTGCAAAGCGCGCAGACCAATGTCATTCTGCGCGAGGTCAAACGCGGTGCAGCGATAGCACTATGAGGTGGCGGCAAATGCTTGCTTTAGCAATGATCGCCGGATAGCCATAGGCAAATGCAGCGGCAGGAGGCCCCGATGAGCGACGCTTATAACCCTGAAACCGAGGGCGCGAAGATGTCTTTCGCGACGGATATGAGCTATGGCGATTATCTGGGGATGGATGCGATTCTGGGCGCGCAGACGCCGCAATCGAGCGCCCATGACGAGATGCTGTTCATCATCCAGCACCAGACCTCGGAACTGTGGATGCGGTTGATTTTGCACGAGTTATCCGCTGCTCGTGAACTGATGCTGGCGGGGGATACGGCGCCGGTGTTCAAGATGCTGGCCCGTGTCGCGCGGATATTCGAGCAGCTCAACAACGCCTGGGATGTGCTGCGCACGATGACGCCAAGTGACTACACGACCTTTCGCGAGAGCCTCGGCGCCTCGTCGGGGTTTCAGTCGCATCAATACCGGCTGATCGAGTTTATGCTGGGCAATCGCAACACCGCGATGATGCGGGTGCATGAGCACCGCGCCGATCTGTTGGGTAAGTTGGAGGCGGAGTTAGAGCAGCCGAGCCTTTACCATATTGCCCTGCGCGCGTTGGAGCGGGAATTGGGCGTGAGTTTCGACGCCGAGGTCTACCAGATGCGCGCGCCGCATGCTTCGAACGACGCGGTGATCGAGGCTTGGGCGCAGGTTTACCGCGCGCCGTCGGAGCATTGGGTGCTCTATGAACTGGCCGAAAAACTGGTCGATCTGGAGGATTATTTCCGGCGTTGGCGGTTTAATCATGTGACCACGGTTGAGCGGATCATCGGCTTCAAACGCGGGACGGGGGGCACCAGCGGGGTGAAATACCTGCGCCGGATGCTCGAGGTCGAGTTGTTCCCCGAGTTGTGGCATGTGCGGGGGGTGCTGTAGGGGGAGCGCATATCCTTCTGCGGGACGGGCTGCGCCTGCAAAGACCTCGTTCCATCCGAGATTAAAGCGCTAAGGGTCGCGCCCGATCCTGGGAGGGCGTATTCAGCCTATGATCGGTGCGCTGTCCTAAGAAGCATGAATGTCGCGTGAGTTTTGCATGACATCGCCAGTGCGCCCTCCCGGGGGGAGGGTCGGGCGCGGCCCGTGGTTTCCACGGGCCTGACAGAGTATTACCGTTTCAAAAAAGGCAAAAGGGCAGCTTTGCCCCTCAATCGCCGATCCGCTCCAGTGCTGCCTGCGCTTGCTGCGGGAGGCCCAGCTGCCGGTAGACCTGCGCCAATTGCCGGTTCAAAGGGATGCCCAGCGGATCATAGGTCCGGCGCATTTCCAGCACCTGTTGCGCCGTCGAGAGCGCGCCTGACTTGAGCAACACATCCAGATGCACCTGCTCAAAGAAATCGCGCTGCGCATGGGAGCCGCCGATTTCGCCCATACGGGGCAGGGCGCGGCCCAATTCGCGCGCGGCCGTGGCCATATCCCCCGCCGCCCGTGCCACAATCCCGCGTGCGGCGGGCAGGGCGACCTCGGCCCAAGCGGCTTGATCGTGGCTCGGCTCTTGCGCGCGCGCCTCGATGGCCGCCATGAGCGCCTCTGCCTCAGGCAACCCCGCAACGCAGAGCGCATAGAGATACTGCAACGTCAGGAAAGGCGAAACCGTATCCGGCCCACGTGCCGCGATCCGCGCGGCGACCTCTTGCCAGCGGTCACCCACGTCGATACCCGCGAATTCCAGCCGCGCCAATAAAGAGACCGCGCCGACCTGATCTTGCGAGTAGTCCTTTTCGCAGGCCCAGACATGGGCGTCATAGACCCGCAACGCATCCGCCTGCCGGTCGCGGCTGATGTAAAACAGCGCCAGATGCCACCAGTTATGCGTGTGCATGAAGGAATTCAGCCCCTCCCACATCGGCGCCACCTCTTCCATGAAGGCGATCCCCTCATCGATCCGCCCCTGTGTCAGCATCACATGCGCCAAAGCGTGATGCGCCCAAGGATCGCTGGGCTCGATTTGCAGGGCGCGGCGGGCGGCGGCTTCGGCCTCCTGCATCAGATGGCATTGCTCATAGCCGAAAGCGATCATGCCGTGGACATAGGGTGCGGCCTCGCCCTCGGGCAGCGCATGCAGCGCCAGTCGCAACATCCCCGCCGCATCGCCAAGGTTGAAAAGATGATACTGCGCCAGTTTGATCGCCACGAGGTCACTTGGATAAGCGCGTGCAATCTCTTCGCAGAGCCGGATGGTCAGGGGGATATCACCCGCGACCCAAGCCGCGAGCACCTGCGCGTTCGCCCGCTCGCGCGGGGTGCCCGCGGCGGCGAGGGCGCGGTCGCGGTAGGGCGCGGCTTTCGCGGGCGCTTCGGGCGCCTCGAGGAACATCCACAGAAACCCCGCGTAGGTATTGGTGAGACAGCTCTCGGGGTGGTCATCGACAAAACCCAGCAGCGTGACAGCTTGGGTTTGATAGGCGAGAAACCCTTGAATGAAGTCATTGAGCCCCGCGACAATCTGCGGGTCGCTGTCAGTGATCGGATTGCCAAGAAGATCAGTGGTCATCGGGTTCACCCTTGTAAAAACGGGATCAAAGCGGCGGTGACGGCCTCGGGCGCGTCCCAATGCAGCGAGTGACCGGCCTGCGGGATGCGCTGCAGGGTCAGGTCGGGGATTGGCGCAAGCGCCGCTTCGATCACTGCGGGCGGCATCAACAGATCGCTGTCGCCCATCAAGGCCAATGTCGGGCAGGAAATCCCCTCGGGCAAGTCTGTCATCTCGATTTCCCGCAGCGCGGCGATCTGGGCGGCCATTGCGACGGCGGATTGCGCATGTGGATAGGCAAGCGACTGCGCTATTGCGGCGTCAAGCTGGCCAGGTGCGTCAAAGAACCTTGGATGAAACAGCCACGGCAAGAAGGCGCGCAGCCACAGATCCGGCGTCTGCCCCTCGGCGCGCAATTGTAGCAGAAGGTCAAACAGCGCCATATTGCGCGGCGAAGAGACCGGCGCGCAGGCCAGCAGCGCCAGCCGTGAGATGGCTTCGGGCGCCATCTGCGCCATACGCAGCGCGATCATCCCGCCCAAGGAATGCCCGACTACGGCCATCGGCCCCAACCCGAGGTGATCGGCCAGCGCTAAAGCATCCTGCGCCCAATGCTCCAGGGACAGCGGCGGATCTACAGGCATCGTGCGGCCGGTACTGCGGTTGTCGGGGCGGATGACTGTGAACTGCGCGGCCAAGGGCGCGGTCAGTGCTCCCCAACTCGCCGAGTCGCTGGCGGTGCCGGCGATCAGCATCACCGGCGGGCCCGTGCCCTCGATCTCGTAATGCAAAGACAGATCGGGCAGGGCAAGGCTGGGCATCACAGGCTCCGGTAACAGGGTAATAGATCACCTTCGGCGGGGGTGGCCTCATAGACCGCGCGGGCAATCGCGCGGCTCAGGCAGAGCGCGGCGCCGTGGCCGATCTCGGCGAGCTCCATGTCCGAGGCCGGTTCGCCTGCGCCGGTCGAGACACCGAACACCAGATCGCCGTCGCTCGGCGTATGCGCGGGGACAATCGCGCGCGCGATCCCGTCATGCGCGGCGACGGCGAGCCGGTGGCATTGGGCCTTGGTCAGCGCGCGGTCGGTGGCGACAATCGCGATGGTGGTATTGGCGCGCGTGCTGGTGGCATTCGTCCCGAATAGCGCCTCGGCTTTGAGGGACGCAGGTGCGGCGCAGAGGCCGGTTTGCGTGTCGACACCGGCACCGCCGAGCTCGCCGTCCATCTCGAAAGGCGCCGCCCAGAAATGCCGCTCGCCCGGCGTGGTGACGCTGCCGACAGGGTTCGCCGCCACCAGAGCGCCGACCGTGGTGCCATCGCTCAACACCAAAGAGGCCGAGCCAAGCCCGCCCTTTTGCATCGCCGCCAGCGCCCCGGTGCCCGCACCATGGCTGCCCAAGGCAAAGTCATAATCGCTGGCCTCAAAGGCTTCGCGGCCCAGATCCGCGTAGGGGTTCTGCACCCAATCCTTCGCCCCGCCGTTGAGCAGATCAAAGAGGATCGCGCCGGGCACCAAGGGGATCAGCGCCGCACCCAGTTGCAGCCCGCGCCCGCGCGCCCGCAGCGCTTCGGTCACACCCGAGCAGGCGTCGAGCCCGAAGGCCGAGCCGCCCGAGAGCACCAGCGCATCCACCGCCGCGACGCTTTTGTCGGGCGCCAACAGGTCGGTTTCGCGGGTGCCCGGCGCGCCGCCCATCACATGCACGCCAGCCACAAAAGGCGCGTCGCCCGAGAGCACCGTGGTGCCGGATTTCAGCGCTGCGTCCTGCGCATTTCCGACCCGCAATCCTGCCACATCGGTGATCAGGTTGCGCGGGCCGGTCGTGTAGGCCAGGCTGCGCTTAGATGCAGCGGCCACCGTCAACCTCCATGGCGACGCCGGTGATCATCGACGCCTCGTCAGAACACAGGAAACAGGCGGCGTTGCCCATATCCTCGGCGGTCGAGAACCGGCCCAAGGGGATCGTCGAGAGGAATTTCGCCCGCACTTCCGGCGTGTCCTGCCCCATAAAGGACTTCAAAAGCGGCGTTTCACCGGCCACCGGATTGAGCGCATTCACCCGAATGCCCGCAGGCGCCAGTTCCACCGCCAGCGACCGTGTTGCGGTGATGACCCAGCCCTTGGAGGCGTTATACCAGCTCAGACCGGGGCGCGGCGAGACACCGGCGGTGGAGGCGATGTTGAGGATATTCCCCGAGCCACGCTCTTTGAACGCGGGCACAAAGGTCTGCGTCATCAGGTAGATCGCCTTCATATTCACCGCGACGATCTTGTCGAAATCGCTCTCGGTGACATCCTCGGTGGCGCTTGGCAAATGCGTGACACCGGCGTTGTTGACGATGATATCCACCGGCCCCGCCGCGGCGGCGATATCGCGCAGCTTTTCTACATCCGCGCGGTCAGCGACGTTGCAGGTGACCGGGGTGCCGTTGATCTCTTTGGCGACCTCGGCGGCGGCCTCGCCATTGATATCGCTGACGATCACATGCGCGCCCTCGGCGGCGAATTTGCGCGCGATACCGGCGCCAAAGCCCGAGCCCGCGCCGGTGATGATTGCGATTTTATCTTTCAGTCTCATGCTCTTATCCATGCCAAGTTGCGACGGTTTTGAGCGTCGAGAAGCCATAAAGCGCCTCGAAGCCTTTTTCGCGTCCATGTCCCGATTTGCCGACCCCGCCAAAGGGCAGTTCCACGCCCCCGCCAGCGCCGTAGTTGTTCACGAATACCTGCCCGGCGTGCAGCGCTTTCGCCAGCCGCATCTGCCGCCCGCCGTCGCGGGTCCAGACTGCGGCGACCAGCCCGTAGTCGGTGGAATTGGCGATGCGCAGCGCGTCGGCCTCATCATCAAAGGGGATGATCACCTGCACCGGCCCGAAGATTTCCTCTTGCGCCAGCGGATGGTCGGCGGGGACATCGGTGAACAGCGTCGGCAGGACATAGTGGCCCGCGTCGTCGGCGTCCTTTGTCAGGGCGCCGGTGGCGGCGACGGTCAGATCGGCGCCTTTGGCCAAGAACCCCTCGATGATGGTTTTCTGGCGCGCCGAGATCACCGGCCCGACGCGGGGATCGGACAAAGCGGGGCCGACAGTCAACGCACGGTAGCCCTCGGCCATACGGTCGCGGACCTGATCATAGACGCCGCGCTGCACCAGAATGCGCGACGAGGCCGAGCAGGTCTGCCCCGCGTTCTGCACACCGGCGTTGACCAAAAACGGCAGCGCGCGGTCGAGATCGGCGTCATCAAACACGATCTGCGGGGATTTGCCGCCCAGTTCCAGCGTCACCGGCACTACATTCTGCGCCGCCGCCGCCTGGATCATGCCGCCAACGGCGACCGAGCCGGTGAAGGAGACATGCTGGATGCCCTTATGCGACGACAGCGCCGCGCCCGCCTCGGCGCCCAGTCCGGTGACCACATTGAGCGCGCCTGCGGGCAGCCCTGCTTCCATCGCCAATGCGGCGAAGGCCAGCGCGGTGAGGCAGGCTTCCTCGGCGGGTTTGAGCACGCAGGCGTTGCCCATGGTCAGCGCCGCGCCGACCGAGCGGCCGATGATCTGCATCGGATAGTTCCACGGCACGATATGGCCGGTAACGCCGTGCGGCTCGCGCAGGGTATAGACGGTATAGCCATCCAGATAGGGGATGGTCTGACCGGTAATCTTATCCGCCGCGCCGCCGTAAAACTCCATATAGCGGGCCAGCGCCACCGCATCGGCGCGCGCTTGCGACAGAGGTTTGCCGACGTCGCGCGCCTCGAGTTCCGCCAGTTCTTCGGTGCGGGTCAGGATCAACTGGCCGAGCCGCGTTAGAATGCGCCCACGCTCGAGCGCGGTCATCTTGCCCCAGTCGCTCGCGCGCGCCTGATGCGCGGCAGCGACGGCGGCGTCGATGTCACTGGCCTTGCCGCGCGCGATTTGGGTGATCGGCGCGCCGGTTGAGGGATCGCTTAACGTCAGACTTTCAGCGCAGGGGATCCACTCCCCGCTAATCAGATTGCAGGATGCGGGAATATTGAACAAATTAAGGGGCATGGGCGAGGGTCTTCATGTCAGGAAGTTGCGGGGCGGCAGCCAGAAGCGACTGCGTATAGGGGTGCTGCGGGTTCGAGAACACGGCTTCGGTCTCGCCCTGTTCGACGATCTCACCGGCTTTCATCACCATCACGCGGTCGGTGATCGTGCGCACCACGCTCAGATCATGGCTGATGAACAGATAGCTTAGGGGCCGCGCGCGGCACAGATCGGCGAGGAGGTCGAGCACCTGCGCGCGCACCGAGACATCGAGCGCCGAGACCGCCTCGTCAAAGACGATCAGCGCCGGATCATTGATCAGCGCGCGGGCAATGGCGATGCGCTGGCGCTGGCCGCCGGAAAACTCATGGATGAATTTATCCGCGTCGCTGGGTTGTAGGCCCACATCGGTCAGGGCGGTGGCAATCTTCGCTTCACGCTCGGCACCGGTGGGCGGCGAGGGCAGCAGATGGAAGGGCTCGCAGATCAGTCGCCGCACGCGGTGGCGCGGGTTGAAACTGCCGTAGGGGTCTTGGAACACCACCTGCATCTGGCGGCGCACCTCCAGATTGGGTTTGCGGTCCGCCCAGACCGGCGCGCCGCCGAGGGTGATCTCGCCGTCTTGCACCGGCTCGAGCCCAAGAATCGCTCGCGTCAGGGTCGATTTTCCGCAACCGGATTCGCCCACCAGCCCCAGACGTTCGCCGGTGTTGAGGGTAAAGGACACATCATCCACCGCCCGCATCTCGGGGCGCGGGCCGAACAGGCTTTTGCGCGGCAACCGGTAGTTGCGCACCACGTTCGCGACTTTCAGCAGCGGCGCTGAGGCAGGTGGCTCGGGCAGGTTGACCTGATGGCTCGAGGCTTTGAACAGCGCCCGCGTATAGGGGTGCTGCATATTCGCCAAGAGGTCAGCGGTGGGCCCGCTTTCGACCACATCGCCCTTTTGCATCACCACGATCTTGTCGGCCATATCCGCAACCACCGCCAGATCATGGGTGATCATCAACAGGCCCATGCCAAACTCGCGGGTCAGATCCTTGAGCAGTTCCAGAATATGCGCCTGTGTGGTCACATCCAGCGCCGTCGTCGGCTCGTCGGCGATCAAGAGTTGCGGGCGGAGCGCAATGGCCATGGCGATCACCACGCGCTGGCGCTGGCCGCCGGACAGTTCATGCGGATAACGCGACAGCGGGAAGCGCTCGGCAGGCAGGCCGACGCGGTCGAGCATCGCGCGGGCGCGCCGCATCGCCTCGGATTTGGGCAGATTCTCATGGATGCGGATGGTCTCGGCGACCTGCGCGCCGATGGTCTGCACCGGATTGAGCGCGGTCATCGGCTCTTGGAACACCATGCCGATCTTGCGCCCGCGAATGCGGCACATCTCGGCCTCGGAGGTGTCCAGAATGTCGATCCCGTCCAGCAGAATCCGCCCGGTCGGCAGCGCACCGCCGGGCAAGAGGCCGATGGTGGCCGAGGCGGTCATCGACTTGCCCGAGCCGCTTTCGCCGGTGATCGCGACGATCTCGCCAGCGTCGACGGTGAAGGACACGTCATGGAGGATCGGGATCAACCCTATGGAAAGATTCAGGTTTTCAATGTTTAACAGGCTCATGTGCGCCCCCGCCGGATGCGTGGGTCAAGGACATCGCGCAGCCCGTCGCCCATCAGATTGAGGCCCAGCACCATGAACACAATCGCCAGACCGGGCATCAGCGCGACATGCGGCGCGATCGAGGCCAGTGTCTGCGCATCGGCCAGCATCCGCCCCCAGCTTGCGGTCGGCGGTTGCGCGCCAAGCCCGATATAGGAGAGTGCGGCCTCGGCCAGAATTCCCAACGAGAACTGGATGGTGCCCTGCACGATCATCAGATTGCCGATGTTGGGCAGGATATGCTCGACGGAGATCCGTGCCGGAGATTTCCCCGACACCCGCGCCGCCAAAATGAAGTCGCGCGACCAGAAACTGAGCGCCGCGCCACGGGTGAGGCGGGCAAAGACCGGCACGTTGAAAATCCCGATGGCGATGATTGCATTGACCGCGCTGGCCCCGAAAACGGCGGTGATCAGGATCGCAATGACAAGGCTGGGAAAGGCAAAGATCAGGTCGTTGCCGCGCATGATCACTTCATCGAGCAGTGACCCACGCCGCGCCGCTGCCACCAGCCCCAAGGGCACGCCCAGTCCCATGCCGATGCCGACGGCCAGCAGCGCCACCGCAATCGAGGTGCGCGCGCCCATCATCAGCATCGAGACGATATCGCGGCCCAACTGATCGGTGCCCAGCCAATGCGCCTCGCTCGGGCCCTGCAGGCGCGACGGGATGTCGAGGAGTTCGATATTATAGGGCGTCCAGACAAAGGACAGCAGCGCCGCCCCAAGGAACACCAGTGACAGGATCGCGCCGAATATCAGGCTGCGGGGCAGGGTCATATGCGCACTCTCATGTTCTGGCTCTCAGGCGCGGGTCAACGGCGGCATAGGCCAGATCGACGGTGAAATTGACCATGATGACAAGGAACACCAGCAGCATGACGACGCTCTCCACCACGATCAGGTCGCGGGCTGAGATCGCCTGAAAGATCAACCGCCCGAGACCGGGCAGGAAAAATATCTGTTCGATGACAATGCCACCGGCGAGAAGGAAAGAAAATTGCAGCCCGATGATCGTCAGCACGGGGATCAGCGCATTGCGCACCGCATGGCGCCAGAGCGCCTGACGGCGGCTCAGGCCTTTGGCACGGGCGGTGCGGATGAAATCCTCGCCCAGCATATCCAGCAAGGATGAGCGCATCACGCGGGCCAGAATCGCCGCTTGCGGCAGCGCCAGCGCGATGGCGGGCAGGAACAGCGCCTTGAGGCCGGTGAATAACCCTTGATCCCAACCCGGAAAGCCACCGGCAGAGAACCAGCGCAGGTTGATCGCGAAGATCAGGACAAGGATCATCCCGAACCAGAAATTCGGCACCGCGACACCCAATTGCGTGGCGCCCATGACGGTAATGTCACCGGCTTTGCCGCGACGGCTGGCGGCATAGATCCCGGCGGGAAAGGCGATCAACACGGTCATCGACAGGGCAAACAGCGCCAGCGGCACCGAGACCCAGACACGGTCGGCGATCATTTGGCTGACCGGTGAGCGGTAGGTGTAGGATTGGCCGAAATCGCCCTGCAACATGCCGGTGGTCCAGGCCAGATAGCGCTGTGGCAGCGACACATCCAAGCCGAGTTCGGCACGCAGGGCCGCGACCGTATCGGGGCGCGCATTGACGCCGAGCATATAGGCGGCGGGGTCGCCGGGGATGACTTCGACCACGGCAAAGATCACCACCGAAGCGACGACGAGGCTGAGGATCAAAGAGGTCAAGCGACCGATGGTGTATCGGATCATAGCGCCAATAGGCTCCAGCGGGAGGGTGTGAAATGAAACAGGCGCACGGCGGGGGATGCGGTGCGCCTGCGTGAGGGCGGCACTGGGATCAGCGCCGCCCCGCGGGTTTTAGGGCCAGGTGACGCCGGTCAGATCAATCGCCGAGGTCGGCTGGTTGAGCCACAGACCCTCGATACCGGCGCGGGCGACGGTGGGGAAAGCCAGCTCGAACAGGTAGCCGTTGACGTAATCCTCGGCGATAATGGTCTGCGCCTCGGCCAGCATCTCCGAACGTGCCGCGGGGTCGCTGGTCACGTCCAGCGTTGCCATCAACTCCTGGAGTTCGGCATTGTCATACTGGAAGTAATATTCCGGATTGGCATAGATCCCGATGTCCATCGGCTCGGTGTGACTGACGATGGTCAGGCCAAAGTCATAGCCGCGGAAGGTGCTTTCCAGCCATTGCGCCCATTCCTGATTCTCGATCTCGGCATTGATGCCGACGGCGCGCAGTTGCGCGGCGATGATCTCGCCCCCGCGGCGCGCATAGGACGGCGGCGGCAGCTTCAGCGTGGTGTCAAACCCGTCGGCGAATCCGGCCTCGGCCAGCAATTCGCGCGACCGCTCGGGGTCGTATTGCGAGATGCCGGTCAGATCGACGTAATCGGGATGATGCGGCGCGAAATGGGTGCCGATCGGCGTGCCCAGACCATACATCGCGCCGTCAATCACTGCTTGCCGGTCGATTGCATGAGCCACGGCCTGACGCACCAGCACATTGTCAAAGGGCGCGCGCTGGTTGTTCATCGCGAGGATGGTTTCACCCTCGGTATTGCCGACCAGAACCTGAAAGCGCGGATCCGCCTCGAACTGCGGCAGGTTCTCAGGCGCGGGGAAGCCGGTAAAGACGTCGACATCTTCGGCCATCACCGAGGCGAAGGCCGCCGTCGGGTCCGAGATAAAGCGGAAGGTCGCGGTTTCGAGGTTGGCGGGCGTGCCCCAGTAGTCGGGATTGCGCGCGATATCAATGCGGTCGCCCTGCACCCAGTTGGAGAACATGAAAGCGCCGGTGCCAATCGGGTTGGTGGCGATATCCTCGATGCTCTCGGGCGCGACAATCACCGCATCCCCCCAAGCGAGGTTGAACAACAGCGAGCCGTTCGGCGCACTCAGGGTCAGTTGCACGGTCAGCGGGTCGATGACGGTGACATCCGCGATGCTGGTGAACAGCGCTTTCTGGGCGTTGGCGCTATCCTCGGCGCGGGCACGGTCAAGGCTGAACTTTACATCCTCGGCGTCCATCGTGGTGCCGTCATGGAAGGTCACACCGTCGCGCAGGTGGAAGGTATAGGTCAGCCCGTCCTCCGAAATCTCCCAGCTTTCGGCCAATCCCGGCACCACCGAGCCATCCGACATGAACCGCGTCAGACCCTCGAAGATGTTGGAATAGACAACCGCATCAATGGCTTGCGCGGCGGCGCTGGTCGGATCGAGATGCGGCGGCTCAAGCTGCATGGCGACGCGGATATGGGTTTGCTG
Source organism: Pararhodobacter oceanensis (assembly GCF_003076755.1). Taxonomy (GTDB): domain Bacteria; phylum Pseudomonadota; class Alphaproteobacteria; order Rhodobacterales; family Rhodobacteraceae; genus Pararhodobacter; species Pararhodobacter oceanensis. Next base: position 5,617 of record NZ_QDKM01000007.1, on the reverse strand, counting down.
GGCGGCGGCGGCACTCGCAAACAGCGCCGTCGATCCTGCCAACAGCAGTTTGGTGATATGTTTCATCAGTTGTTCTCCCGGTTTTAATCCTGAGGCAGCAGCAGGGCTGCAAGGCTACGCGCCATGACTGCCGCGCTGTCCATCATATCGTCAACGCCGACATATTCATCAGGTTTATGCGCCAGTTCCAACAGGCCAGGGCCATATGCGATGCAATTTTTCAATTTGCCGATACGGTCGATGTGTTTTTGGTCATAACTGCCGGGTGAGGCGACATATTCTGCCTCTTTGCCCATCACATCGCTGATCGCTTGCGCCACGGTGCGCACAATCGGCGCCTCCTTATCGGTCATCGAGGGGATGATATGGTTCAACTCCTTGACCGCATAGTCGAATTTGGGCCGCTCTTCTTTCAGATCATCCAGCAGGCCGATGATCTCGCCGCGCACATTGTCGATGTCTTCCTCAACCAGATAGCGCCGGTCGATCACGATCCGGCAGCTGTCGGGAACACAGGGCGAGGGCAGGGCGGTCGAGCCTTTGAGTTGCTCGATCTGCCCGCCGTGCACCGAATTGATGTTCATCGTCGAGGAGCGCGCGCCCTCGGGCACCACCGGCATATCGGTGCGCCGTGCGGCCATGGCGGGGAAGAGATGGCGCTCAAAAGTGTTGAGAACTGCCCCCATGTGGCGCACTGCGCAATCGCCGAGAAACGGCATTGAGCCGTGGGCAATCTCGCCAAAGGTTTCGATCTCGGCCCACCAGCCGCCGCGGTGACCCAGACAGACGCGGTCCTTTTGCAGCGGTTCGGGGATGATCACATGCTGGACCTTTTGCGGCGAGAAGAACCCCTTCTCGGCCAGATAGGCGACACCACCATAGCCGCCCGATTCCTCATCGGCGGTGCCCGAAATCTCGATTGCGCCGCTGAACTCGGGGTAGGTGGCCAGAAACGCCTCGGCCGCGATGATCGAGGCCGCCAGCCCGCCCTTCATATCGCAGGCGCCGCGCCCGTAGATCTTGCCATCGACCAATTCGCCGCCAAACGGATCAAAGGTCCAGCCCGCGCCGACTTCGACCACATCGATATGGCTGGTGAAATGCACGCAGTCACCGGGCCGTGTGCCTTCGCGGCGCGCGACCACATTCCAGCGCGGATAGGCATCGGTGTCACCGGGCGTGCCATAGGCGCGGATCATCTGCGCCTCGAATCCCGAGGCCTTCAGGCGACGCTCGAGAAATTCGCAAATCTCGAGGTAATTATCGCCCGGCGGGTTCAGCGTCGGAATGCGGATCAGCTCTTGGGTCAGCGTGATCAGATCGTCGCGACGGTCCTGCAGGGCGGCCATCAGAGCGGTGAAACGGGTGTCTTGCGCAATATTGTTCATACAAGCAGCTTGCCCTGTGGAATATACGGTATCAATACCGTATAAATACGGCATGAAACACTCCGACGATTATTTCCGGCGGCTGGCCTTTGACGAGGCGCCCACCGGCCTTGTGCTGACCGAAAACCGCATCATTCGGATCTGCAACCGGCGCTTTGCCGAGCTGCTGGGCTATCATGTCGAGGATCTGCTCAACCAATCTTTCCGAATATTTTATGGCTCGGATGAGGAGTTCGAGAGCATCCGCGATGTTGGGCTGAGCAAACTGCAAGAGACCGGCGGTTATACCGATGAGCGGTTGATCCGGCATCGCTCGGGGCAGGGGATCTGGTGCCAGTTCCGCGCCCGCACCCTGAACCCAGACGCGCCGCTCGAACGCGTGGTGATGAGCTTCGCTCCGATCAATGAGGCGCAGACCCTGCGCCTGTCGAAACGCGAGCGGCAGGTGCTCGACCTGATGAACCAGCGGTTGACCAGCAAGGAAATCGCCCGCCGTCTGGGCCTGAGCCCGCGCACGATTGATGATGTGCGCGGACGGCTGATCAAGAGATTCGGCCTGCGCCGCGCCGAAGACCTGCTCAGCCAGTTGCGCGGGGCCAGCCACTGAAGGCGCGTTGATCAGGGAAGACGGCGACGGTGGCCTTGAACTCACGCAAGCGAACTGGTCACCGCGCGCGGCGCCCTCACATTCTGCGGCTATCGCCTTGTAAAGCCGCGGTGCCGGATCACCCCCAACCCCGCCTTTTTCACCCATCTGCCACAAGTTTCCCGCCAACCCCCAATAGCCCCTTGCACCCCGCCCCCCTCCCGCGCTAAGGCTGCGCCAACGGAGCGGTGGCCGAGTGGTCGAAGGCGCACGCCTGGAAAGTGTGTAGGCGGGGAACCGTCTCGAGGGTTCGAATCCCTCTCGCTCCGCCATTGGTCATTGAAATCATTGAATAATTCCATGATTTCTCAGTGCTACCCCACAAAACACCCCACATAGAAAAACGCTTGAATGCGCTCTAGGTGAGAATCGAACCCCCTCTAGGAAATTCGCGGCTGTGCGTATCTTGCATCATGCGCCGGTCCGTTTCGGCGATGCTGCAGAGAATTGCCCGGCCCCCGTTCTGCGTGGGTTTGAGCGAAACTACTGAATTGTGGATGGGCGCGTTCTGCACTGGTCGCCGGTCCGCTCATTGCTCTGCACAAGGTTTGCGACCAGCCCCCACTGTTGCGGCTAGTCCATGTTTTCTTCTCAGTTATGGCCATGAGGAAAAACGCCTAAGTGCGCCGGTCCGGTTGGTCGCCGCTTTAGGAATTGGACACCCCCCGAGGTTCCACAAGTCGTTCGACCTCGCGCGCCGACCTCACTAGTTCGCTTATTAATCTCCGAGTGTGCTGGGCATCTTGCGACCTCATGCCATGCCGCCACGCGGCGTTGCCGGGGCCAGCGGGTGCGCCGCCACCCGCGCCATGCATCCGGCATACCGACCAGCCGCGCCGCGCCGGGGCTTTGCACTGGTTGCCGGTTGTCTTGGCCTTTGCGTGGCATCTGAGCGCGCTGTGGGCCTTGTGCATGGGGTTGGTGATCGGTTTCATTTCTATCCCCCCTACCTTCGACTTTCGCCAGCTAGCGCAATAATTGTCACTCCGATGACGACCGCCCACCAAGGGTGCTCATATTTCGCCCAATTCCAGATCCAACTGGGAACGCTCCAAGCGGCCTCGAAACCCACCAGAACCGCTCCGACAGGCACAGCCCAGATATCATCCGAGCCTGAGCCAGTAGCAAAAACGGCGTGGATAAGCGCGGTCACCGCCACGAAAGCACCCCATAAAATCGCGGCAAAGAACCAGAGCGGAAACGCTCCCAACAGCAAGACGCAAGCGGCGATGGTCTCCCAAAACATCCTAAGCCTCTTTTTGTATGTTGCCGACAATCGCTTGCCCGCCATCATTCACCGTCACGTGCTCGACCGTAACCTTTTGTTGTCCACCTGTGCGATATCGTTTCAGCGCCTGCATTTGTGTGAAGTAGGTCCGGGCCAGTTTGTTCAATGCCCGTTCAGCTGCGTCTTGTTGGGGAATGTTGGTAACGTGATTGAGCCGACGCGCCATCATCATCGTGGCTTGGTGGATAGCCCCCATCTGCACCGCAAGCATGGCTTCGAGTTCATCACGCGGCTGGACGCCTCGCACCACCGACAGCAAGAAATTGCTATTCGTGTCGTTTAGCTTCGCCCCATGCGCGCCGATGATGGCAACTTGGCTGAGAATGCCCGCCATAAAATCAGGGTCGCAGGTGCCAAGATCGGCCATCAATAAAAGCCGCGCGGTGGTGTCGTCGTTATGAGTGAACGTTGATGATATGCCGGTGTCAGTTTCGCGCACGCGCATGGATGGGCCATTGGCGCGGGCTGCAGCTTTGTCGGCAACTTCCTTGATCCGTTCACGTTCTGCCGCGTCACGTTTTGCGCAGACGGTCTTGGGCGCAATCGCCGCGTTGAGTTCGCCTGTCATGGCATCACCTCTCGATTTGTAGGTTGGAAATCGTGCATCATAAATAACCTTAGACCCTTCCCCCTGTTTCCCTCTGCACTGAGCCGTGCTGCGCATTTGGCATGGGTTCGACATTACCCGTGCTACCAACGCCGGGGTTTAAGCGGTTCAGCACGTAGGTTTGCGGTCTGGACCCCGCGCGATGCCTGCCCGCCAGCCGCAACAGCCCAGCGCCCTCCAGCGTGCGCCGCGCGCCGCGCAGGCGCGGAACGGACAGATTGAGCAGTCCCGCCGCCCGCATGGCTTTGAAGTCGAGCGGGAACCGTTTGCCGGGGGTGTGACCGTGACGATCTACCAACAGCACCAGCAGGGCGATAGCGTCGGCATCATTGGCGCAGCCGCGCAAAGCATCCAGCGCCAGCCGGTCAACGCGGAACGCACTGTTGCGGCCCTGATAGATTTGATTTTCCAATCGACGCGCCCAAGCCCATCCGGCAATGCTGCGCAGTTCTGCATCTGGTATGGTGGCGGGGTCATCGCACCTATCATCGCGGATGCTGGCAAGGTTCGCGGTCAATTCCTCGGCGCTCTCGACGCATTCGACCATCGCGATGGCCTCCTTTATCAAGCTATCATGCCGCTGGCCGGTCTGGATCGGCGCGGGCTTTGTGGCTGTGACGCGGCGCAGGATCGGCAAGGCATCGACGCCCAACACGCCCTTGGCCGGGGCATAGAACCAGCCATCAGGGCGCAGCGATAGCGGCCCCATGACATAGGAACGCGCGCCGGTCTTGATATCCACCGGCAAACCCTCGGCGCGTAGGTTTGGCGCGGTGCCATTGGCGCGGTAATAAAGATGCCGACCGCGCGGTGTTTCGACGTGAACCGGCGATGCACCGAACCGCGCTTCGAGCTGCGCCACAAGTTCTGCGTCGTCGCTATCGCAATCCACCACCGCCAACTTATCAAGCCGCACCCCGTAAGCCTGTGACCCCGTGCGATGCATCGGGGCTAGGATCTGCGCCAGCGTTAAGCCGGGGCCAGCCCAAGCGCGCACCATCGGGGCTTTGCCTTCCTCGCCACCGCCCAGCGGTAAGAGGGTGTGACCCGCCCCTTTCAGGCGAGCCACTTCGTTGCGGATGGCGCCTGGCAGGCTGGACGCCCGCAGCGCGGTCATGTCTTGCCCTCGCCGTAAGCCAGCGCGGCGATGGAGCGTGCGACGGATGGCGACACGCCAAACCGCCGACATATGCGGGCGATGCGCTGGGCCATCATGCGCGCCCCTCCATCCACTGGATCTTGACGGCGCTGCGCAGGCGATAAACGCTATGTTCACCGGGATATTTGCCGCCGTGCTTTTCCCAATCGGTGTCGATGCTGACGCCCTTGCGGCGCAAACTATGGACATATGCCGAAATGCGCGGTGCAGGATTTTGCCGACTGGTGATGCCGGTCTCGCCAGCTTTGAGCAGTTCCATCAGCGCCCAAGCCTGACGCCCCTGCAGGTGCAATGTCTGGCGGATTTCGCCGGTTTCAATTCGTGCTGTGAGTTTCATGTTTCGGTTTCCAATGTTGAAACCGGAACGGATTGGGGATATTCTCGCGCCTGTCCAAAGCCGCATCTGACCTGCCCCCCATGGGTCCCTCACTCATAACGAGAGTTTGCAGGTTTGGTTTTGATAGTTTGGGGTTCCGGATTGGGCAAGCGCGGTGGGCGCGGAGCCCTCAAATTGCTCAAGCGCCTGCCG
>NZ_QDKM01000006.1 GCF_003076755.1 Pararhodobacter oceanensis | reverse complement strand
CAAAACGATCTCCCTCAATCCTTTCACCTGCCTGCTCCCATCACTCTTCGCTCGGGCATCAGGCATCATGTCCCGCGTCAGCGCCAATTCCGAATACTTGAGGTTCGGAATTGACCCTGCCGCTCACAACTGGGGAATTTTCAAACGGCGGTTTTGGGGAGATTACATCCGGCGATTACAGACGCCGCCACTCCGAAATCCGGTTCGCGCGCAGCCCATATCTGTCGGCAACATCGCGAACCGCCACCCCAGGCTCAAGAGACTCAGCCACAATCTGCGCCTTGAGATCATCAGGCCATCGCCGACGGCCCGCAGTGGAGACGTCGACACCGTCCGACCGGAAAAACTCCAACGTATCTTCCATGGAGAAACTCCATCCCTGTTCCAAAACAGGCATGGCTTCCCAAGAAAAGCAGATCAAGAATAGGTGGGGGCCAGCTGCCGCTTACTCTCAACACGCATTTCCGAAAACGAACAACTTTGACCTTATCAGGCTCGTTGCCGCGATGCAGGTTGTCTTTGTTCATGCAGTCGAACATCTCAACCTGCCCATTAATGGCACGCTGCATGCTATCATTTACAATCTACCCGGTGTTCCAATATTTTTCGTGATTAGTGGATTCCTAATATCAGCCAGCTACGTCCGTAATGATGATATTTGGAACTATCTAACCAACAGAGCGTTGCGCATCTTTCCTGCCCTTTGGGGGTGTCTAGCCGTCTCTTTTCTGTCCGCTTGGTTATTGGGCGGCATAAGTCAAAGCGCCAGGATAGCCGACATTGGACTGTGGTTTTTGGCACAGTCAACCTTTTTGCAGTTTTATAATCCTGATTTTCTTCGTGGATATGGAATTGGCGTGCTTAACGGGAGTCTTTGGACAATCCCAGTGGAGATTCAGTTCTATATTTTGACACCAATTGTCATATACCTATATTTTCGACTGAGATTAGCGTTTACTTCTCTCTTCATTGTTTTCTTAGGTATCAATTCTCTAAATAGTTTTTCCTTCTTTGACGACCACCTGCCTAGATTGGTTGCAGCGCTAATAGGAGTGACTTTTCTCCCGTGGCTGGCGCTCTTTTTGATTGGTGTTCTAATCCAATTAAATTACCATAGGGTTCGTTTTCTATTGGAAGGGAGGGCACTTTGGTGGATTGTCGGCTATACGGGTATGATTTCTTTGACCTTATTGTTGAATATTGATATCAGTGGGAATCGGCTTCTGCTGCCTTGGTCCGTTGTCCTCGCATTTACTACGTGCTCTCGTGCATTTACGCGCAAAGATACGTCCCAATCGCTGATCGGACGAAATGACATCTCTTACGGTGTATATATCTACCATATGCTGGCCATAAATGCCGTAATTTCATTGGGGTTTGTCTTCAATTGGTGGGCTATGCTGTTGGCGCTCGGAATCACACTATTTTGCTCAACAGTTTCTTGGGCGTTCATAGAGGAACCAGCTCTAAGACTAAAGCCTACGAGTCTCAGGAAAAGCGGCCGCGTTGATTAGGTTTTGGAATACTTTATCTTCTTAATTTGGCGCTTTTGAATTGGGGCCTTTGGACATTCAGGATTTCCATTTGGCCTGATTTCTGATTCAAACTTCCAAAATTGAGGCTTGAATGAACGTAAGCGGTGCCTACGGGGCACTCAGGATCAGCTTGACGGGCTGAAGTTCCATGGGAGCAGGTCGTCGATGCGGCTGGCTGGATGGCCTGCCGCGATGGCTTCGAGTGTGGCCTTGAGGTAGGCAAAGGGTAAGCGCCACGGCGATCCCCTCCTGCCATTTCTGACTTGATCGAACCATTCTGTGCGCATTGGCGTGACGGAGGGTTTGGATTTTGGAAGTAGACGGCAAAATGGGCGTCCATTTGGACGGCTCGATGGGCGTTGGAGTTTCCCGTCTTGAAGTGATCGAGGGGCCGAGTGGTCGACGGCGGCGCACGAAGGTAGAGCGGGCGCGGATCTCGGCGGAGAGCATGATGCCGGGGGTGACGGTTGCCGATGTGGCGCGCAAGCATGGCACAACCCGCTGGCAGATCTACGATTGGCGCAAACAGATACGCAAGGGGCGCAAAGCGCACTACAATGTGAGGGCGGCACACCGCTTACAAACGCGTCAACCTCACAGACGCGGACTAGCGCTGGAAGGTCCGGTTACCCAGCTAACCCACTTACGCGAGAGTGCGGTACGGGCAAATTGGTGCGACGCCAACTTCCCGGCGCGCTCGCCCTTGGCCCGCAGCGCGGCCCGATCCTCGGCAGCCGCAATCAGCGCATCGGCAAATGCGTGTGCATCGTCCGGCCGCACGGCAAAGCCGCAGTCGTTCTCGATGATCAGGTCTGCAAGCCAGCCGGGATAGTTGTTCAGTACCGGCAGCCCAGCAGAGATGTAGTCGAAAAACTTGTTGGGCGAGGTGCCGAAGTAGAACGCAGACACATTCCGCAGTATCTGCAAACCCAGATCCGCGCCCGCCATCAACCTCGTTAACTGCATCTTAGGCACTGGGTCGAGAAACAAGACACAGTCCAGCTTTTCTTCGAGGGCGCGGGCCTGAAGGCGTGGTTTTTCACGCCCTTGCCCAACTAGGCCGATGCGGATGTCGTCGCGACACCGTGCCTTGAGCACCTTCGCCGCATCCAGAACCGCGTCGAGCCCGTTCGCAGGGCCATGCGTCCCAGCGAAAATGGCGAGCATCTGATTGTCGCGAACTCCCTCGGGACGCCAAGTATCGCCCGGTGCGGCAAAAAGATCTAGGTCGCAACCATTGGGCACCATCGCGATTCGGTCGCGCGAGACGCCACGCCGGGCAATCCCGTCGACGATCCCCGGCGACAGCCCGATTAGCCGGTGGGCTGAGCGATACGAGATCCATTCCAAAGCCGACATAAGTGTCAGAATCACGGGATTGGTGATCACCCCCATTGCCTTGGGCAGTTCGGGCCAAAGGTCTCGCACCTCAAAAATGAAGGGTTTGCGTCGCAGCCAGCGAGCGAAGATGCCGGGGATCCCCGCAGTCAGCGGAGTGGTAGTTGCAAAGACGATATCAGCCGGCTCGCGCAATGCGATACCAATCGAACCCAGAGCAAATTTTACGAACACCCACATTCGCTGGCCGACCCCCATGTGGTTTCCATAGTCCAGCGCGAACTCAATCACTTCAATCCCATCCACGACACCGCGCCGCTGTCCGCGCTTGAATGGCTCCGACAGGCCAGTCTTGCCTTGCGCGTAGCTTCCACAAACCATCGTTACGCTATGTCCTTCGCGTATCAGCGCTTGCGCCATTTCGTAGGATCGGGTTCCGGCCGCTCCTTGGGGGGTCGAGAAGTGCTGGTGGAAGTAGAGAACATGCATGATCAATAGTCGATTCTCGTGAGGATTTGGGTCGGTTTATAGACGGTCACCGATAGAAGCGGCACCTCGTTTCGAAGTTGGTAATATCGCGACTCTGACGTGGCTCCAAGAGTCGGCGTAAATTCTTCACCATCTGACTGGAGCGATACGACCAACCCCATTCCCCGCAGGATATTGCCCTCGAGACGCCAGTCGCCCGGGTGCAGACGCCAGTGTAAATCCGCCCTGCGGAACGCGCCCGAGATTGTGTCAATACATGTCACCCCAACAGGTGTTAGAATTACACGTCGGTGATGCCGCGCTCCATTTCTATCGGTATATGCGGCGGCGGCTGTGACGGTTTCGCCATCAATCCGGACATGTTCGACGGCTTCCGCGCGAAGCCAGTCGCCAAAAAGAAAGCGGCCTAATCTGGGCATTTGATCGCGCCCGTCAAATATGACTGTATTGTGAGCCTCGCTGCCACCGAACCATTCTGCACCTTCCGCATTGTAGCTGAAGGTGCCACCGTCACGTAGCAGGTTTTTCCCTCTGCACCATAAGTCCAAGTGAAGAGCATCTGCTTGGCTGGGACGGAACCGAAATTTAGGATAACGCAATACGGCGATGGCGCGGCCAGTGCGCAAAATGTGATAGCCCCCTTGGTCGAAACTCGTGCTTGCCACTGCCTCGGCAGGTCGTCCATCCGGAACGTTTAGCCAACGAAGCGGACGCATCCATGGACCAGGGCCAAAGGCATCGACTTTGCGAAACAACGCGGAAGCCAGTTGCACTGAGGGGCGAAAATCGCGGTAATCCGTGTCGGTCAGCTGCACGAGCCTTGCGCCATCATTGGCACCGATGTTCGGGGCGTCACCGTTTTCGTCTTCGACCATTGAGCGGAGCCAATTCGTCGCTTTCCCAAGACGAGCTACGAGCCGGTCGGAAAACCCTCGCAGGCCACGATGGCGTCGCCAGGCTTCAACCAATGCGTAGGTGTCAAGCATCAGCCGGTGATAAGTCACGGAATACTGACTGAAACTTCCATCGGGCTCGATCAAAGTTGTTGCGCGCTCCTCTAACCATCGCCGCCCATTGTCCGCCCAAGACGCCGCTCGAGGATCATGCCCCATAAGGAAGTGGCCGCCTATAAAGAGAGCTGCGGCTTCGGACGTGCCGTGGTTATTTTGTTGCCCGATTGCGTAAGACATGGTCGGGGCAATGCGCAGAATATGCGCGCGCACAAACTCCACGAGGCCCGCTTCCGGCCCTTCGTCCTGTTCCAGCAGCCATGCCGCCGTTATCAGGTGCATGACACGGATCGAAGCTTCCTGACCGCATTTCCAGTTAGGTCCTTTGTAGGGCGGGTTCGTCCGCGCCCAATCGGCCAACCATAAATTGAGACGTTCCAGAGCCTCTGAATCTCCGAGCGCGGCCTTGGTCGCCCAGGCAACGACCCAGTCGAAGCGCGAAAGCTCCCACAAGCCCTTGATGTCTCCGGCACCGAAATCAGGGATTTTCCACCAATCGAGTGAGGCATCTAGCTGCGGGTCTTTAGCGAAGGGGTTGGCGAACCAATCGGGCGGCCCAGTCGGACGCGGCTGACGATACCAACCGAACCACCACATTTCTTCGTCCCACGCAGTGTTTGCCGGAGTCGTTTCTTTCCGGCGCTCGACAGTATGAAAGAACGGAGCCTTCGCCACGGGTGCCGCCAACCGTTGGACTGGATGGAGACCACTCTTTATACCGAGACGATAAATGGCGACCCGCGCGATGCTGGCTGGTCCCAGAGCTCCGTAGGTGCGCAATTTCGTCAGGCGTTTCATTGTTGCGAGCGCAGAATCTCGGCCACATCGATCGTGACCCTTCCGACCTCAAAAAGCTCCTCGGCTGGGATCGGAGCAGTTCCGCCTTTCTCCACTGCCTCTACAAATGCGGCTGCACAATTTGACTGTCCCTTGTCCTGGCGCCACAGGTTTTGTTTGTTGAAGCTGGGCCAATTGAAACCTCGCAGCTTTAGGAAGTTGTCCAACTGAAGAGTGCGTCCAGCCGCAAAAATCTCGACCCGTTCTTTGGCAAAGGACGCACCGCCATTGGCGAGGTAGTGAATGGTGCCGAACGATCCGTCTTCGAAACCTAGTGTGATCGAGGCTTTGTCCTCGGTCACCGCTTCGGCGTCGGTGTCGCCCATGCGGCGTGCTTGAACCGAGGTGATCGGCGCCCCGGCCAGGAACCGCATCAGGTCAATGTAGTGGCAAGCCTCGCCGATGATCCGCCCGCCACCGATCTCTGGATCCTGTGTCCAATGATCGCCAGGTATTGCTCCCGCATTCATCACCATAACAAAGGTTTTCGGAGCCTTTACCGCACCCAGGAGGTGCTTCATCGTTTGGACATGAGGCGCGAAGCGACGGTTGAAGCCAACCATCAAATGTTTTCCGCTTTCGGCATGGGCTTTCTTAACGTCGTCAAGTTCTTCATGTGTCAGGGCGAGAGGCTTTTCGACGAACACATGCTTGCCTGCGCGCAGGGCTTGCGCGGTCAGACGGGCGTGGCTGTCGTGGCGGGTGACGATAGCCACGGCGTTGATCTCTGGGTTGTTGATCAGACTGTCGGTATCCGAGGTCGCCTGTGCAAAGCCCGTGCGCCGTCCATGAATAACTGCATTTGTCCCGCCCGCCGAGGCAATACTGTGTAGCATCGCTCCCGAGACCTTGAAAGCCGGGATCAACATCCGAGATGCATAATTCCCCGCACCAACGAACCCGACCACAGGCTTGCCAGATGCTTCGACTGGAGGTTCCGCCAATGTCACGCTGCACGCGTGGCGTGGCTCGGTCTCGTGGCCATAAGTTAAAAGGATTCCCAGCGCAGCCTTGTCTGTCGATAAAAGTTGATAGGCGCGGGGCGCCTCCTCAAAAGGCACACGGTGGCTGATCAATGGCTCGACATTCAGCGCGCCCGATGCCAGCAAATCGAGCACAGCCACGAAGTTCCGTTGCTCCGTCCAGCGGACAAAGCCCAACGGGTAATCTTGGCCGCCTTCTTCGTATGCCTGGTCGTAGCGACCAGGGCCGTAGGAGCACGACACTTGGAAGCTTAGTTCTTTTTCGTAAAAATCCGCCCGGTTTAGCTCCAGCCCTGTCACCCCGACCAACACAATGCGTCCGCGTTTGCGACACATACGAGCGGCTTGTGTGATCGGATCGCTAGACTTTGTTGAGGCCGTAACGATCACGCCATCCACCCCCTGCCCTCGGCTGAAGGCCAAACCAACCGCTACCGGGTCCTCGCCGGCACTGGGATTGCATATCTCAGCTCCGAAGCCGCGCGCCAGTTCCAGCTTTGTCGCGTCGAAATCGATAGCCAGAACCCGACAACCCTGGGCGCGCAGCATTTGCACGGTCAATAGACCGATCAACCCCACCCCCGTTACCACGAAGGATTCACCTAATGTCGGGTGTGCAAGACGGAGTCCTTGCAATCCAATGCTGGCAACAACGGTGAAACTGGCGGCCTCGTTGCTGACATTGTCAGGGATGCGCGCGCACAGATTCTTCGGCACGCTGACGACATCAGCATGGGGCCCATTTGACACCACGCGATCACCCACGCGGAACCTCTCGCCTCCCGCGTCACGCACCACACCGACATTGCAATAGCCGAGCGGGATAGGCTGTCCCAACTTTGAGCGCACGGCATCCACCGTGGTTATCAGACCATCGGTCGCCACCTTGTCGAGCACCTGCTTCACTTTCTCAGGTTGGCTCCGAGCCTTGGCGATCAAACCGGATTTTCCAAAGTCCATAAGCATGCGCTCGGTCCCTGTCGAAATCAGGGACACAGTGGTGTCAATAAGCAGACTGCCGCACCGTGCCTGCGGTGCGGGCGCTTCGATGGTTTCGCATACGCCGGTGGAAAGGTTCTGCAGAATTTGTTTCATTTATTGTTGGTCCTTATTAACGTTTTTCCGGATCTAATCGTCCACTCAGCACGTACAACCAAAAAAATGCTGCAAGAGGTAGATTGTTCGCAACCAGCGTTGTCTCGAACAAATCTCGCACCATCAAACAAACCAAAGCAACCATAGACCAGTAAGAGCCAGCCTTCCTCAGTGACAAAAACCTCGAGCTGACAAAAGTGATCCAGAAAATCAATGATACGATCCCTGATCGAACAATGAGAAACACATATGATGAATGTAAGCTGAGCTTGTGCCCCTCTGATACCTCATAATATCCGCCCGCTCCGGTCCCAAAAACTAACTCTGCTACACTCAAATCTCCGAGTGTGTCCGACCACATATCGACTCTTCCGCTTTCCAGCCTCTTTCCCGAAAAATCTAAAAACAGCTGATCCCAATAAAAACTATCATTGTAGTAGCTAATTGAAATGTAAATCAATAAAACTGCGACAACTGCAAGAAATAGGGTTCCAATCGCCCTTCGAGAGCCTGACAGCTGAGGGTCTATGGAGGAAACAAAAAAGATAGCGAATAAAAATGATAATATGACGGCGCGGCTTCCCATCAAAATCAGCAGAAATATCAAGAAAGTAAAAACAATGATTCGCAACAAGCCCTTAAGGCCGGAAAGGAGTGGAAGCGCGACAATCAAAGTAACGGCTGCGGCATAATTTCCATTCGCGAAAAAACTTGCAAATAAAAGCCAAATGACGGAAATTAACGCAAAGAAGACAACAGATACTTCTGTGGGTATCCGAGGCACCCCGATTTTGGACATGGCGCCCGATGAAACAAAAAATGCTCCACAAATCAAATTAAACGCAAGAATACGGTAGCCCGTCGGGTCACGGATCGATATGAGAACAGAAAGGAGAAAGGCAATCAACAACAAAAAAGAAACGCCTAACCGAATCTTTGGCTCACCCGTCATGAAACTGAAAAAAACATGCGCCGCAAACGCCACGCAGAGAAGATAAGAAATTTGAGAAATAACGGCTATCGAGCTACCAACGCCGATAAGCGAAAGCATGAAGGTCGTCACCCAAAAGTTGCTATAAAGCGCACGGAAAGTCATTCCGAAACCATTTGGAGGATGGAATCTTTTAAGGCCTTCTCATTTAGATTTTCGACCCCAATAATAATTGAATTAGTTGGCCGGTCCGCAGCATCAGTGGCTATTAATTTCAACCCCCAATAATTAGCATCCCACACTGCGATGCCAAAACTTTCTACGGATGTAAGTCGCATATAGACATCGCTATGCCGCAAGACAGTGTTGAAAAAACTTTCCGAACTTCCATCATACACGCGAAGCCACGAATATACTGTTGATAGCTCCATGAGCCTAGTGCGCAGTTCGCCAGGGCCATAAATGAACACACAAAGGGCGCAGTCATCTCTATACAGCGCCCTCATCGCGTCGATCCCCATCTCTAGATTATATAGCGACTTGGGAAATCCGGACATGACGAACACCTTAGAGTACCGGTCCTTGATCCGCATGACTTCTGCCAGTGCATCCGCGTCGTCGACATGGTCGGCGGGTTCGCAATAACTCGACCCCGCCACGATCCGCCCAGGCTTCACCTGCATCGCGCGGTAGAATGCCGTTTGCGCTTCAGATAGGCTCCTGACTTCATCAAAGCGCGATACCGCCCATCGGATCGCTCTACCTCGCATCCTGCCGCCTGCCTCCAAGTTTCCGTGATGTAGCATTAGGATCCATCGAGTGCTTTCGATCTTGGGCAAGAGCAGTGTCAGAAACAAGGCCCGCGGTGTCGAAAAATTAAAGCTGACCTCGCGACCAGTCTGTGCCGATCTGTTTGTCCACAGCCAAATGATCAATGCAGCCTTGCTTCCCAGTTTGATCACTTTATTTTGGCAATCCTCTCTCACCGATTCCTTATTTCCGGGATAGAAGTCTAGCAGCCACTCGATTTGTGAGCTGTCGCGATGCAACAAGCGTCGTAAATAGGTCGTCACTCCCCCAATGGGCTCGGGAATACCGCCGACGATAATTTTATTCATCAAGTTATCCTATAACGAAAGCAAGCATTAGGATGACCTGCCCTAATACGGCGACCCCGAACAGGCGCCCAATCAACAGCGCATGAATAAGATCCTCTGCATCCTCGCGTTCGGCATCAATCCCACGCGAAATGCGCGGCTCTATAAAGAATGTTAGGAGAACTGTGCCAATCGAATTGACAACCCCGGACAACTGACTGATTGAGGCCCGATACTCAAAATTAAGAAGCGCAAAGTAAAACGAAATGAAAATACCCGTTCCATAAATTGCGAAAACAATCGCTGATTGGATTAGTATTCTCCTTCCCTCAGTGTTTGATAGTATGAGATTTATTCTTTCTATAATGGAAACACTCGAACGGTCCTGCCCTTTTGCTGTGGAAAAGAATGACGTTGCGAAGTTTCCAGATTTCTTGTATTTTAAAATTACGCTATCATAATAGCCAACAAAGTAACCATGGAGTATGTAGGCACTCAAGCTAAGAATCGCAGCTCCGGCCAGGGCTGATATCGCCATGACCATGTATTGCTTCGCGTCAATGCGCGTATCCACGATGAGGCCAAGCATCGGAAGCAGCGCAACAATAAAAAGTCGCGTTCCGACATAAACGGCTTGCTGGATGGAATAGCCGAGCATGTGACTTTTTGCTCTAATGCCACTAAGCCGCGCCATAATGCCTGTGAACTCAAGTAGATGAATCGCGGCGAAGCAAATCGGCACTAAGAATACAAGGCTGAAACTCACCCCCACACCCCACGCACATCCACGATCCGCCCTATGGGGGCAACGCTGCTCATGAAGTGTGTGTGATCCACCAGCATGACATGCACTTCCGCCGCACTCGCCGCCGTTAGGTCGACGAGATGTGCAGCCTCGAGCCCTTTTGGCAGCTCCTCAATATTTGGCTCGACCACGAGCTGTGGGCCTGTATGTTCAGCGGCGATTGCGCGGGCAATGTCCAAGGCCGGGCTTTCTCGCAGATCATCGATATTGGGCTTGAACGAAAGGCCGTAGACCGCCACGGTCACATCGGCAGCGGTTTTTCCGGGATTTGCCATAAGATGTGCGCCGATCGCTGCTCGGACCTTGTTCATCACCCAGTCGGGCTTACTATCATTGACTTCGCGTGCGGTTCGGATCAGCCTTGCTTCGTTTCGCGCCGACGATACAATAAACCATGGATCCACAGCGATGCAATGCCCTCCCACGCCTGGGCCCGGTTGCAGGATATTTACTCGCGGATGCCGATTGGCTAGCCGGATCAGTTCCCATACGTCCAGTTCAAGCCGGTCACAGATCAGTGACAATTCGTTCGCGAAAGCGATGTTTACGTCCCGAAAGCTGTTTTCGGTCAGCTTCGCCAACTCGGCCACGCGCGGACCACTGGCGACCACACAGTCGCCTGTGACAAAGCTTTTGTAGAGTGCGACAGCTCTCGCCGAGCAGGCCCGTGTCATGCCGCCGATCACGCGGTCGTTGGTTATCAGTTCCTGCATCACCTTACCGGGCAGGACGCGCTCTGGGCAATGTGCGATCCGGATGTCTGAAGCCTCGCCGGCACCCCGTGGAAAGGTTAGGTCGGGGCGCACCTCCGACAGCCAGTCTGCCATCGCCTCTGTGGCACCGACTGGCGAGGTTGACTCCAGAATCACCAAATTGCCGGGCCGCAAAACCCGGGCGATTGCTTTTGAAGCTGCCTCGATATAGCTGAGGTCAGGTTCGTGGTCCGCGCCCTGAAATGGGGTCGGAACAGCAATCAAAAAAGCTTCGGCTGGTTCGGGCATTGTGGTGGCACGCAAGAACCCCTCTTGGACGGCGGCATGCACTGCCACATCGAGATCAGGTTCGATGATATGAATCGCGCCCCGATTGATCGTATCGACTACATTCTGGCTCACATCAACGCCGACCACTTCGATCTTGCGCGAAGCAAACATCACAGCGGTTGGTAGGCCGATATAGCCTAGGCCAATGACGGAAATGCGTTTGTAGGAATGATCGGACATTATCATTACACCTTGTCGAGGCCGAAGAAGTCAAGAATGGCATTTCTAATACGCTGCGCTGCAAGCCCATCGCCGTAGGGGTTGTGGGCGCGCGCCATCGCCTGATAGCCGGCGGCGTCGTCCAACAGCACTGTCGCCTCGCGCAGGATCAGAGCGGAATCAGTGCCTACCAACTTGACAGTGCCTGCCTCGACGGCTTCGGGGCGCTCGGTGTTGTCGCGCAGCACCAGAACCGGCTTGCCTAGCGAAGGAGCCTCTTCCTGCACACCGCCCGAATCGGACAAGATGATATCGGCGCGACGCATTAAGTGTACGAATGGCAAATAATCTTGCGGAGCGATTAGCTTGACGCGCTCGAGCGTTCCGAGATTGGATTCTACTGGTCCTTTGACGTTAGGGTTCAGGTGCAGGGGGAATATGATCTGAACATCATCGCGCCGCGCTAGGGCGGCAATCGCATCGCAAATTCGCTGGAATCCTCCGCCAAAACTTTCTCGCCTATGGCCCGTAACCAGGACCATTCGCTTGCTCGGATCAATCCCAAACTCGGCGTCAAAGGCTGCAGTCTGAATTTCGTCGCCTTTCAGCCGGGCAACCACCTTGAGCAGAGCGTCGATCACCGTATTTCCGGTTACGACGATGCCTTCCGGTGAAACGGCCTCTTCACGCAGGTTCTGCGCAGCCTTCTCTGTTGGCGCGAAATGCAACCGTGCGATGGCGCCCGTGATCTTACGGTTCATCTCTTCAGGCCAAGGCGAATAGATATTGCCGGTGCGTAGCCCAGCTTCAACATGGGCGACAGGGATCTGCTGATAATAAGCCGCTAGAGAGGCGGCCAGAGTGGTCGTAGTGTCGCCGTGGACTAGGATCAGGTCGGGCGCGAACTCCTCAAGAATCGGTTTCAGCCCTCCGAGAACCGAGGCAGTAATTTCCGTCAAGCCTTGTCCCGACTTCATCACATTGAGGTCATATTGTGGCTCAATGTCAAACAGCCTAAGCACCTGATCCAGCATCTCGCGATGCTGGGCGGTCACGGCAACACGCACATCCAATCCGGGGACCGAGCGCAGCGCCTCATGGACCGGCGCCATCTTGATGGCTTCGGGTCGAGTGCCAAACACTAAAAGTAGTTTTCTCATTATGTCCTCAATAGTACTGTCGAAATTCTCAATTTTAAAACGCTAATTTGATCGCAGAATACCGCTTCTTGCGAATGCCGCGACCTACCCTAAAAGCTCGTTGTCGGCTCACTCCCTGGCGGCTTGCTCTCTGTCGATATCCGACTGGAGCGCCTTGATTTCCTCCTTGAGCGCTTCGTATTCTTCGCGTTTACGCGTCAGAAAAGACTGTGTTAGCGCGGTTTTCTGGGCAAGTCCCTCGGTTGTCAAAATATACGCATAGCGGCGCTTGTCTTCGGCAGCTGTGAATTTTCTGAACTCAACCAAACCCTTGTCGAATAATGCATTGAGAACATAATGAACTGCGCCGGCGCTGATTCCGATATCCCTTGCCAGTTCACGTTGGCTCATCTCTGGGTTTTTGTGTAGCAATCGGAGCGCTCTAAACCGCGCATCGTCACGAATCTTGCTGCGCTGACTCATTCAACACTCCTCAATTCCGGGGTTGACGACCATTAAGCGACCTCCGCAGTCGGGCGAGCTGTTGATGCCGCAATTAAGAGAGTCAGCACCGGCGAATCAACATACACGCTCAACTTTGAGCGGTATCATTCGTGAAACAGAAGCACAATCGCGAAAAATTTCCCACCGAATTAGAGCAGGGTGCTGAATTAATCGCTGATCCGGAACGCTGTCCCTTCAACGGTGCCGGTTCCGGTGATCTTCACACCAGTCGACGGGTCTGAGGCGCGCGCGTGGCGGCGCGCTCCCGCCTCAAGCTCCCAGCAATCTGGGCAGTCGGGCCAGGTTATTGGCGGCCATCGTCAGTATAAAGCGGGAGCGCACTCGTTCGACGCCGCGATACATAGTTTGGGCCATGCCGCCGACGGTTTTGGCCCAGCCGAAGGCCTCTTCGATCTTCTTTCGGTGCTTCTGTGATTGGGCATAGCCGTCATGCCGGGCGGTTCGGCCATCGATGGCCGAATATCGCAATTTCTGCGCTACATGCGGAGTGACACAGGCCTTACGCAGGTCAAAGACGAACCCGGCAGCGTCATAGCCCTTGTCGGCACATAGCGTCAGTCGCCGGGTCGATCCCGGGGAATGGCGATGCAGCATGTCCATAGCCGCGCGCCTTTCCGCATGACCGTCGGCCTGCGTCAGGTCACCTTGGACGATCAAGCCGTTGCGGTTCTCCATCAACGCATGGCCGATGAAACACAGCATGGCCCCGGTGCCGGGGGATTTCTTGTAAAGCCGCGCGTCCGGATCGCTGCGCGAGACATGACTGGCATTCGAGCGCTTCTCGCCCCGGAAATCGACCTCGGCATTGCGGTGGGGTTTGGTGTTACGGGGCATCTGGTCGGTCTCGGCTGGTTTCTCGGAAGGCTTGGTTTCGGGCGCGGTGTCCGGGGCGAGAGGGTCACCCGGCCCGTCGTCGTCAGGCAGGGCGGCATCGGCCTTGGGCTGGAAACTCTTCATCGACGCCCATGCCTTGACCAGCGTGCCATCCACCGAAAAATGCTCGTCCGATAACAGAGGCGCCACCTCACGATGCGCGAGGATCGCCGCCATCACCTTGCGCGACATCTCCGTGGTCAGCAGCCGGTCGCGGTTCTTCGAAAAAACCGTGGGAACCCAGACCGGATCATCGATGCCAAGCCCGACAAACCACCGGAACATCAGGTTGTAGTCCATCTGCTCCATCAACTGCCGCTCGGATCGGACCGAGAACAGGATTTGCAGCAGGCTGGCTCGGATCAGCCGTTCCGGCGGGATCGAGGGGCGGCCGAAATCGGTGTAGAGCGCCTCGAAGTCGGCATCGAGACTGGCGAGCGCGTCATTCTCCACCTGCCGGATCTTGCGCAAAGGGTGCCGCGCAGGGATGCGCTCCTCCAGATCAACATAGCTGAAAAGCGACCCGCTCGCCTCGTCCGTCCCGCGCATCATCAACCTCCCCTTGCCGTGCTGAGGGTGAATCATGTTCTCAAACCGCTGTCGAGGTGGGACTAATTTTCAGCGAGCTTTGATTGATTTCTCGGCCCCCATCACGCTCACATCACTGCCCAGCATTGACACCCTGCCAAGGAACCTTCATTCAAGAATCAACTCTTCGGCAGCACGCCCCCTTCAAGAGAAACGTAAACCAGACAATGAGCAGCACCACACAGGCTCCCGAAGACGACGAAATCGATCTACTTCAGCTTCTTCTGACGATCTGGAAGGGCAAGCTCACCGTTGCGGTCTTCGCGCTGCTGGCGCTCGTTGCCGGCGCGTTCTATCTCGCCAGCACGCCGCCCACATATCAGGCGGACGCGCTCTTGCAGCTCGAAGAGCGCTCGGGGCAACTGGCCCTGCCCGAGGCAATGCAGGGGTTGGTAGATAACTCCCCGCAAAGCGCCACCGAGATCGAGTTACTGCGCTCGCGGTTGGTGCTTGGTCGCGTGGTGGCGGAGCTCAATCTTGATTGGCGCGTTGAGCCGGTGAAGGCCCCGCTGATCGGAAACATCCTTGCGCGCTACGCGCTGCCAATCCCCGAATTCGGCCCGATGGCCGTCTATGCGCGCGCCGGAGAAGGGCTAACGCTGGGGCTTTTGTCTGTGCCGCCGAGCTGGATCAACCGCGAGATTCTGCTCGAGGTAACCGAGGGCGGCTACCGGCTGACCCTGCCTGGCGAGCAGGAGGTTTCAGGCACCGTGGGACAGATGTTGGCGATCGAGGCGGAGAATTTCGCGATCAATGTCGACACCCTAGTCGCACCCCCCGGACGGGAATACACCATCACCCAAATCGATGAATTGCGCGCAATCAGCTCCCTGCGCAGCAATCTTACAGTCTCCGAGCGTGGCCGCGGCTCCGGGGTGCTCGAAGTCCGGTTTGCCGGCGGTGATCGCGCACTCAACGCGCGAATTTTGAATGCCGTCACGCAATCCTATGTTCAGCAAAACATCGCGCGGAGCGCCGCCGAGGCGCAGAGCAGCCTCGAGTTCATCAACACGCAACTGCCGCAGGCAGAAGCCGCCCTCCGCCAGGCCGAGACCGCGCTCAATGACTACCGTCAGCGTCAAGTTGCAATCGACCTCACCTTCGAGACCCAAAATATTCTTTCGCAAATCAACGCTTTCGAGGCACAGATCGCCGAATTGCAGCGCCGCGAGGACGAGATAAGCCAGCGCTATACCCCGAGCCACCCCGTCTACCGCCAGCTACTAGAAGAGCGCGAACGGCTCGAGGCCCGCATGGCCGATCTGCGCGTGCAGGCCGGCAATCTGCCGGAGACCCAGCGGGAAGTCCTAAACCTGACGCGCAATGTCGAACTCGCGCAGCGTATCTACACCGAACTGTTGACGCGCCAACAAGAGGTCGAGGTTCTGCGCGCGAGCACCGTCGGGAACGTCCGCATCGTCGACACCGCGGCCAGTGCCCCGCTCCCCATCGCGCCGCGTAAATCCATGGTTATGGCGCTGTCGCTGATCCTTGGCGCCATGCTCGGGATCGCGGTGGTATTGGTGCGCTCATGGCTCCACAAAGGCATTCAGGACAGCACCGAGATCGAGAAACTCGGCCTGCCGGTCTTCGCCACGATCAACTATTCCGCCGCCGCTGATTCCCACGAAAGCCGCCGCAACCTGCCTGGCATCCTTGCGATAAAGGATCCCACCGATCTCTCGGTCGAAGCCTTCCGCTCGCTGCGCACCAGTCTGCATTTCGGCATGCTCGACGCCGACAGCCGCTCGCTCGCCCTCACCAGCCCCCATCCCGGCGCCGGAAAAACCTTCTCGGCGGTCAACCTCGCCGCCACCGCCGCGCAATCGGGCCAGAAAATCTGCCTGATCGACGCCGACATGCGCCGTGGCTATCTGCACCGCTATTTCGGCGTCGAGCGCAGCCACCTCGGGCTCGCCGACATCCTCGCCGGCGACGCCGATATCGAATCCTGCCTCGTGCAAGGCCCGCTGCCCGATCTTTATTTCATTCCGACCGGCAAATACCCGCCGAACCCATCCGAACTCCTGATGCGCGATTCGTTCAACCAGCTCATCAAGAGCCTCGACGAACATTTCGACCTCACCATCCTCGACTGCCCCCCGATCCTCGCCGTCACCGACCCCGTCATCATCAGCCGCGCCGCCGGCACCACTATTTTGGTCGCCCGCCACAACGTGACCCCCCTCGGCGAAATCGACGCCTCGATGAAAGCCTTCGACGCCGCCGGCGCCAAACTCAACGGCGCGATTCTGAACGGCTTCGATCCGAAAAAGGCGAAGGGTGGATATGGATATGGATATGGATATGGCTACCGCTACCAGTATAAGCAGCGCGAAGATTGATCGGCTAAGCGCGCCGCGCACTCATCTCGCCAAACTCTCCCGCGGCCCAGACATCCCGAAAAACTCTTCCCATTCGGCATCCAAAATATCCGCTGCCTGATCCTGATGAATCCGATCAAGCGCCAGATACTCGAAAGCTCGCGTCCGGTAAGCCTCGGCCGTTTTTTCCGATCGATGCCCGCAAGCCCGCATCGCAAGTTCCACACCTCTCGTGCCCATCGGGCCAAAGCTGTCATGCAGTTTCGTTCGAGCCGCGTGGTTTCCGGTTCCGAGCGACCTACCCCACACATAGCTAACGTATCGATCATGGAGTTCAGTATCATTGAAGTTGACGAATAATGCCCGATTCGAAGCGAAACACGCCGCCCGCAGACCTTCATGATTGAGCGCGCGAGAACTCCTAAGCCGCCTACCCGGCGGATAACTGGCAAAATTCTAGTTGCAGGCAAGGCACTCGGATGCCGAAACGCTCAAGGTTTCCAGCACGTCTTCGAGATTATCCATCACAACGTTAAACGCCACCTCTTCCGTCTCCACCCAGGCAGCGTGCTCAATAAAAATCTTGCGCCCGTCAGGCGAAACTTCTGCCTCGACCTTCACATCCCCATCACTGAAAGAAAACACGGCAACAACAAACTGTGCATCATACAGCTTAAAACTCTTCATCTTCATGACGATACTCCATCGATTGGTTCACTGTTGCAATGATGGATCTTACCGGCTGATTTTTCAATGTTCGGCGCAAAACATCCGCGATGTTTTATGTGGACAAGATCAATCTAAGGTGGAAACTCCTCGACCATCACATCCAAAAGCTGAAACCCTCAACTCTATTGGGCGTTGGATTTCGGAGTGCCCGATCACCCCAAAAGCCAGTCGTGAGACGAGCTGCTGGGCGATCGTGCAAGAGAGTGGCCATGCCGCCAACGAGGACGAGCAAAAAGCCCCAGAATGAGGAACTTGCCAATGCGCAAGATTTCTCAAGCCCTTCGCCAGAGGAACAGTGGTTAGTCGACGCGGAAGATCTCGGCGAACCTGAACGTCGGTGAATCTGGAGGGTTCTGTGAGGTTGCGAAAGACAACGGTGGGATCACCCATGCGCTGTCCGCGACCTCATTGAAGCCGGATTGAACGAACCCGCGGGCTGGTTTTGCGCTATGGGGATTGTGGTGCTGGCTCAGCTCTGGGGTGGTGTTCGCGAGGCCTAACCGATCGATGAATGGCAGTGAAATGCCGACTGTTTGGGGCATGGCTGGTCACAAGGGCGCGCGGAACCGGTGTGGTTCTCTGGCAAGTGGTGTTGTGCATCGGCCAGAACCGGGGCAGCCAAGGCTTTGGCCCGTAGCGTATAGGACCGGCCTGCATGGAGGCAGTCGGGTGGCAGGATATCCGTTGTCTGTCGTGGTCGATCATGGGCTGTTGCTCCGGAATGCCCATTCAGGCGGCGCTTGGCCATGATACCATACGGTGATCCTAACCATTGATCGACCGCAGCAAGGGCATGGCCGCGCGGCGGGGACCACCTTGATTGCGGGTTTGGCACGGCTCTCGGTTGCCTTTGCTTGTCTGGCCAGCAACGCTCTGCACGCCTTGATGCGGGCCACACGCTGTCCGTTGGCGAGGAAGCCAAAATGGCGGATGCGATGAAAGCCATCCGGCACAGTATGCAGGAGAAAGCGGCGGATGAACTCGCCAGCATCGAGGGTCATAGACCTTGGCCGGCTGCCATGGCGATAGTCTCGCCAGCGGAAGGTCACCTTGCCATTTGCCATGCTGACCAGACGTGAATTAGCGATGGCGACACGATGGGCATACCGGCTCAAATAGGCCAGCACTTGTTTCGGCCCGCCAAAGGGCGGCTTGGCATAGACCACCCAGTCTTGACGACTGGCTGACGTCAGACGCCGGCAGAAGGACTGCGGGACGGCGGCTTCAGCGGTATCTCCGAAGACCTGTAACTGTCCGGTCTCAAAGGCAGTGCGCAGCGCCTGAAGAAAAAGCCGGCGGAACAGCCGTGACAGCACTCGGACTGGCAGAAAGAAATTGGGGCGGCAGGCGACCCAGCGCGTGCCATCGGGTGACGGGCCACCGCCCGGAACGATGCAATGAAGGTGAGAATGATAGCTCAGGGTCTGACCCCAACTGTGCAGCACCGCAATGAAGCCGATCCTGGCACCGAGATGCTTGGGGTCGGCGGCAATTATGCGCAGCGTCTCGGCGGCGGCTCAGAACGGTCGGCAACTTGCGCGGCGTTCGCGCATAGACGATCCGCTCGGGGATCTCCGCCCGGTTCAGCGTGACGCCGTAGAAAAAGCGCAAGGCGCAGACTGTCTGGTTGAGCGCTGGCCAGGAAATACCCTGTGATACCAGGTAAACCTGAAAAGACCGGACATCCTCCAGACCCAGCTGATCCGGTGACCGGTTGAAATGACGCGCAAATTTGCTCACAGCATGGAGATATGATCGCTGTGTAGCCGGCGACAGGTTGCACAGTGTCATGTCGTCGATCATACGGCGGCGCAGCGGGCTTACCGCTGGTGTGGCTTTTGCCATTGGATCGTCTCCTGTTCAAAGGTTGGTCTCAGCAACCAAGCCTTCTCATCAGGAGGCCATTCCCGCCAATAGAGACGCCAATCCCGCGTTAGCGGGTTCGTTCAATCCTCGGTCGATTCACTTCAAACGCAAAACGCTTTAGAATAAGTCTTATCCAAAATATGGACGCCGAACCGGTTCCGAACTCTGGCGCCGGCTATGGGTCGCAGGTTTCAGATCGGACTTCGCCCTGTCGCAGAACGGGTCACACGCCAGCACCGTGCCGAGCTGGTCGCTCGAGGGGCACTGAAAAGCTTGCGCGTCAAAAGCCAACTCTCTAATTATCTACCAGATCTGACATGACTCCTCCGACCCAACAGCGGAGCGCGCGCAGACCGGCAGGAGAACTTGGAATTCACGTCACTTTGTTCGCGTTCAGACGGCGGGCCGAGCTCCGTCACCTGCCAATGGATTAGGAGAAACACGCCACAAGAGCCGAATCTTAGATGCTCAAAGATCATCCCAGACGTGTCGCCTTCCGCTTCGAAAACGCTGCAAACGCCCGCCTACTTTGAACCAGACTCCGAGCAAATTCCATCAATTCGACCGCGGGCCTGTTCCCTCGTTCCCACCCCAAATTTCCATATCGTCGACATAAATACCAAGAGCCATAGCCTCGTTGGAGTCACTACCATTGGGTTTTTGAGAGGGAACAGTGGGAACAAGGGAACGCTGAGACTTACGACCTCATCTCAAAATATCGTTTAATATCGAAA
This sequence comes from Pararhodobacter oceanensis, assembly GCF_003076755.1. Classification (GTDB taxonomy): domain Bacteria; phylum Pseudomonadota; class Alphaproteobacteria; order Rhodobacterales; family Rhodobacteraceae; genus Pararhodobacter; species Pararhodobacter oceanensis. The sequence continues at coordinate 212,962 of NZ_QDKM01000006.1, read as the reverse complement.
TGTTACGGACTCCAGCACATTTGCTCTGGGAGTTTTCCACATGTTTGTTTCTTCGCACTATAGGCGTTTTCACAGATTGCGGCCATACTTGTGAAACCAACCAAGGATACGGTCGGAGAGAGTAGAGCAGGCGACAAAGTCATCACACAACGCGCCTGCCCCACAGATCTTCTTATGCACCGTCTCATATCTTTAACCACCCGGCAAGTGATTTGTCCGGAATTGAGAGGAGTGCCAAATGCACCCGTCAGAAATCAGCATGAGCCGTCGGAGGCGTCAGCGTCCGTTCCGCCCGAAGCCCAATTATAACGCCAGCACCAGCGATATCTTCCGCGAGGTGAATGAGGCAGCGCGCGGCCAGATTCGTGAGTTGGCGGAGCGCTGGCTCAGCAAGACCCGCCGCAGTGGCGACAATCTGTTGGCGTTGAACCCGACCCGGAACGACAAGAACATCGGCTCGTTCTCGATCAATACCCGCAGCGGCGTCTGGGCGGATTTCGCCACTGGCGATAGCGGCGCAGATATTGTGTCGTTTTACGCATATTTGCACGACACCACGCAGATTGAGGCAGCTCGCGAACTCGCTAAGCTTGTGGGGGTGCGCGTATGACCTATCAGATTCCCGCGCCGACTGTCCGTGTCTTGCGCAACTTGCCCGAAGACGCGGAATTGGTCCGCGCAATCCCTGCTCAGTTCCCGATGCCTGACTTGCGGCAGAACGGCGCGGCGCCGTCGGCGACTTATGAGTATCGCAACAGCGACGCGTCTCTCGCCGCCATCGTTGCGCGGTATGACTACGTGGATGGCAAGCGGATCTCGCCCTTCACCGTCTGGAAGTCGCCGAACGGGCGTATGGAGTGGTATAACAAGGGCCTGCTTGATGCGCGTCCGCTCTATCGCCTGCCGCATTTGCTGGCAGATAACGCGAAACCGGTGTTGATCAGCGAGGGCGAGAAATGCGCTGACGCGGCCACGTGCTTTGAGGACTACGTGAGCATCACGTGGATGGGTGGCAGCAACGCTTGGTCAAAAACCGATTTCACGCCGCTCGCGCGCCGTGAGATCATCATTCTTCCCGATCTTGATAGCGCCGGCGAGAACGCCGCAAATAAAATCGCCGAGATTCTGCGCGAGATTGGCGCCAGCTCTGTGCGGATGTTGGATATCGAAGCTCTTGCGAAGGCTTGCGAGATTGCGCCGGTTGCAGGTTTCGACATCGCTGATGCCATCGCGGAAGGCCTGGATGCGCCGCGCTTTTACGAGCTCCTCGCGCAGCCGGGCATGCTGAAGACGACCGACATGCTTCCGACCCTTGCCGATGCTACCCCTGCCGCTCTGCCCGGCGACCCCGTGCTGCGGGAGGTGCAGGAGCGTTACAATATCCAGCCAGAGGACATTCCCGGTGTTTTCTCGCTGAGCTCAAATGGGGTCATTAAGCATGATTTTGATCGGAACGGCTTCCCGGTTGAAATCTACGCCGGATCACCGCTTGTGATCTTGGGCCGGACGATTGAGAAGCAGAACGGGGAAACTTGGGGTTATCTTGTCGCCCTGCGCACCCCCGCAGCGCGTTGGGTGAGGCGCACCATCCCTGGAAAGTTGCTGGCTGGTGATGGGAAGGAACTGCGCGAACTGCTTGCCGATGCTGGGGCGATAATACCGCAGTGCCGCGCGGGGCGGCAGGCTTTGGCGGAATACATCGGCTATGCGCAGCATGGTCCTATTTGCGAGCTTGCGACACGGCCTGGATGGTATGGTGACAGTTTCGCGCTGCCGCATCAGATCATCAAGCCTTCGGAATCGAAGGCGCATGTCCTGCTCGATATGGGGGAGCGCAAGCATTACCTCGCGCAAGCCGGCAGCATGGAAGGCTGGCAGGAATTGGCCAAACTCGCCGAGAGTAATAGCCGCGCCGCTTTCTCAATCTGCGTAGCGCTCGCGGCTCCCATGCTCCAGCCAATGGACCTGTCGGGGGGCGGCTTTCATTTCTTTGGCCAGAGCTCCCGCGGAAAGACGACGCTTTTGACGGCAGGCGGCTCGGTCTGGGGCGGCGGCGGCAATGATGGCTTTGTGCGCAACTGGCGCATGACGGTTAATGGCGCAGAGGGCACGCTTGCAGATCATAATGATCTGCTCTTGCCGCTTGACGAGCTGACCATGATCCCGCCGGAACTCGCAGCCGAACTGTTTTACATGCTCGGCGATGGTCATGGAAAAATCCGCGCAGAACGTGATGGAACTGCGCGGGCGAGCACGCAATCTCGGGTGTTGGTTCTGTCGTCTGGAGAAAATACCGCGGCGCATCAGATCAGTCTCGCGCCCAACAAGGTTAGGATGACTGGGGGGCTTTCTGTGCGTATGATCGACATCCCGATCGAACACACCCCCGGCGAAAGTTTTGAGGATTTGTGCGGTTTCAAAACTGCAGGGCTTCTTGCAGAACAGATGTCCGAGCTCGCGAAAACCCACTACGGCCATGCTGGTCCGGCGTTTGTGCAAAAAATCGCTGATTACAAATCGGGGTTCGTCTCGGTGGCTAAGGAATTGATTGACATGCTGGTCGAGGAGTTGGTTGATCCGGAGGATGATCCTCAAGTCCGTCGCGTGGCAACCCGTTTCGGTATCGTCGCGGCTGCCGGGCATCTGGCCAGACAGACTGGCGTTCTGCCGTGGCGGGAAGACTCCGCATTTGACGCGGTGAAGGCTTGTTTTTCGGCGTGGAAAGCTAATCGCGGCGGTGGCGCTTCGCAAGAAGAACGCGAGGCTCTCGCGCATGTGAAGGCGTTCTTCGAGACGAACGGCCGCGCCCGCTTCGAGCGCCTCGTGTTGGGCGCGAACGGGAAGCTCACGCGTGCAAGTGACTTCGTGGTCCGCGACCGTTGCGGATACTTTGAGGAGACGGAGAACGACGAAACGGTATTTTATGTGCGGCCGGAGTCCTTTAAGCAGCATATCTGCGGCAGTCATAGCCCTGACTTGGTCGTCAAGATCGCCAAAAAGCACGGTGCGCTTTTGCTGGGTGAAAATGGCCGTTCGCAGAAAAAGATGCGCTTGCCCGACTATCCCAATGGCACCCGGGTTTACGCGTTGCGGCCAGATCTGCTGCCCTAACCAACGGGGCCCGATCCTTACTGCTGTGGGGATCGGGCCGCTCGGTCGCAAATCCGCGCGACTATCACAGATCACTGTTCCAGCATGACGTCGATACCTATCTCTGATAGAGATCGTTACGATTATGTAATGAGGGTCCGGATGGTCGACGAGAAACGCAAGGCTGAAATGCGTGAATACCAGAAGCAGCGGTCAGCCGTGCGCCGCCGGCACGGTCTCGTGACGCGGACCCTCTGGATTTGGGAGGCGGATAACGATGCCTTCCGGGACGCGATATCCCCCTACGTCGATCGCGCTCGTTTGATCGAGGCGATACTCGGCACAGCGCCCTTACCGTCTTTGGAAATCATCGAGATCATCAAGAAGCACAACTTTCCGTATGATCCGGCCGATATCATATACCTCGCTGATCTCCGGACACAGCTGGCGCTCGACCCGTCAGCGAGCTCATCCGCGTTGGAGAAAGCGCGCGATATCCTATCGCGGTATGACCTCCCGATCACGGTTGACGATCTCGTCCAATGATACGGTAAGGCTCGGGCTGGTGATCCGTACTCCAGATGGCAGCAGACGCGCGAAAAACTCGCAGCGCTTCCTCGTGGGTATTCTCCATTCGCTTGGATGAAGCGCGCCCTCGCCTGTGCCGAGACCGATCTAACCCCAGAAAATCGGGAGCAGAGTGGTGAACGATTACCGGCACTGCGCGCCGAAACAGAGGTCCGACACATGCATCAAGCCAGAAGCGCGTCGCTTCTAAGTTGATCCTTTGAGCGGCTTGCCGATGAACTTATGAATCCCATCGGGATCTTGCTGCGCCATATATTTCAGCAGGGTCGTCAGCGCGCGCTCTACGTCTGCCATATCGTCCGCAAGCAATTCAAGCACCATCCCCGGTGACATGGAATCGCGCAAACTGTCGCTCTGTTCAGCCAAGGTAGTCAGCGCGCATCGGGCGCAAAAGATCTCGAACCAGGCGTCCCAGGCAGTGATAGGTTTCTCAGGCATTGCATGCTCCTCGTTAAGTTAACTGCATTGTCCCCGCTGTCGGTGAAAATCCAAATTCCCTTTCGACACCTAAGCGCCGGTTGGTCCATGAACGGCATAGGTTTCTCAAAACGCGATCTCAGGGTTGCGAAAAAGATTATCACAGGATACATTTATCAAATACATATATCGAAAAGACGGAGGAAAAGTTCATGCGCGAGAATATCCAGATGTCTGCGGTGTTCGCAGCGAATGCGATTATCTTCGCAAATGACCTCGTCAAATCCGTCACCGAGACCTTTGCTTTTCTGGTCGGGGTGTTGATGTGAACGACGATAATCTCCGGTTCTTTCCCGACGAGATGCTCGGCGAAAACGCCACGCCAGAAGAGCCCGTTCCGTCGCGGGCTCCCGGGGCCCATCATCGCGTCGTCCTGCTGCCCGACGTCCCCCGGCTCGATGAGGAGGCCGAGCTTGACCGTGTCATGCCCCGGAACCTGGCCGACGAAGTCAGCCGGGTGAATGTGGCCCTTAAGGAAATCCTGCCCGACGCGGGGGCGCACTTTGTCACGCAGGGACGGCTGGTGCGGCTCGAAGCCAAGGCACCGGACATGCTCGACCTGCTGCCCGACACTGTCGCTTTCGATCTGGTATATAAACTCGCATCGGTCGCGCCTGCGGCCGAGTTTCGGGGGGCTTACCTTGGCTCACTGCACGCGGGTCTTCAGCGCTACGCAACTGAGTTAGTTGACGCGCTCACCGAGCGCGCGCGCAAGAAGATCCTTGCACGCGAGGCCGAACTGCATCGGCGCGGGCCGTTGCACCGGCTCAAGGACGATGATCGCAAACTCGTGGAAGATGCCAAAGGAGAACTGCCCATCCTTGGCCCGATGAGCGTGGACGAGGTGGACGAACTCTGGGCCGGTATCCATGCCGCGGCGCCATGGTTGCAAGCGGCATCGGTCGAAGCTTGGCGGGCGATGCGCCACGAGGTTGGCGCGGGACGCGGCGCTTGGATCCCGCCGATCCTCCTGAACGGTGAGCCCGGGACGGGCAAAACCAGCCTGGGACGCTCTCTCGCTGCATCTCTCGGGGTGCCACTGGTGGAAATTGACGCCGGCAACGGCACGGCGGCCTTTCAAGTTTCGGGGGTCGAGAAAGGCTGGAGCGGTGCCGAACCGGGCCTCCTCATCGAGGCTATTCTGCAGCAGCGGACCGCAAATCCCGTGGTCATCGTCAATGAACTCTGCCGCGCAGGGGCTGGTATGATGTCCCAAAATGGCACGAGGACGAGTCTGTCCGACGCGCTTCTCGCGCTCTTGGATCGCGGATCCAGTCGTCGCTGGCGGTGCCCTGCGTTGCGGGTGGATTTCGACGTGTCGCGCGTGATCTGGGTCCTGACCTCAAATCGCGTCGACACGATCGATCCGGCTCTCCTCTCGCGCATGCGCGTTGTCGATGTCCGCAAACCGAGTGCAGGGCATATCGCCGAGATCGTCCGGCGGCGGTTGAGTGACATCGACGAAGATCTGGCGGGCCATGCGGCGGAGGTGATCGCCAAGGTCTGGTCGAGGCGTGTTTTGACGCTGCGCCAGGTTGACGCGATGTGTGAGCGCGTTCTCCGGTCGCTAACCGGGCCGCGTCTTCACTAAAGCGCGGCACAAAGACTGGAGAAATGCTCTGGGTTCCCTGCAAGGAACCCGGAGGGCTCAAGGTCACCACAATGGTCGCAGACGCCCCGCTAAGATTTAGAATGGGGATGGCTGCTCAAGCAGCGTGGGTGCGTAACGCGGCTCCATGGATCCGGCGGTCCAGCGCCCATCCTCAGCCGCCTCTACCATCCCGACAAGCCGCCTGATTGCCGGCTCGAGTTTGGTCCAGACCTTGCCGGCGGCGTGGAATGGTGCAGGATCCCGGACCTTCCAGCCTATCTCTGGGTCGAACGTGATCGTCCGATCTTCGAGCTCCGCGACGAGCGCGTCCAGCATCGGCCCGAGCGCTGCAACCTGCGCGACCTCTTTGCGCATGCGGTGTTGGTGTCGTTCCACTCGGTCTGCGAGCACAGCCGCCTTCGCCTCGATGTCGTGCTGCTGCACCGCCAGGGTAGCGACGGCGTCTTCCATCCGCATCCGGTCCGCTTCAAGCTGACGATGGTGATCGAGCATCGCTTGTTCGGACATGTATTGGGCCCGGCTCAAACGCCGGCGCTTCGGCCCGTCGCGGCGCATGCCGAGCGGCGCGCCCACCTGCCTATGATAGTCGTCGATCCAGCCCCTCATCGCAGTCTTCAGCGCCCGGTTTCCCAATTTCACCGCCTCCCGGGCCGGTGTCCCTCCGGACTTCAAGCGCGTTTCCGTTTCTTTCTTCGCGAGCTTTCCCGGATGAAGGAGGGTCGCGTCGGCGCTCGGGTCGTCGGGTAGCAACCAGAAATGGATGTGGGGATAGGATTCGTCGATGTGAGCGAACGCGACCTTCAGTTGATCACCATACTGACCCTGGACCCACTTTACGGTTAAAACGGCCCATTCTTTGAAACGCGCCGTCTCATCGGCGGAGGCGTCGACCACGTCGGTGGGGACCGGATAGGAGGCTACAATCGTAAAAAGGGTATGCCGATCGGTCCGAATTGCGCGCTCGCTGACCACGCCGTTTTTGACAGCGCGCGTCCGGCGCTGCGCCACATGCGCATCATGAAGATGTTGGAACGTTGCCGGATCTCCGAAAGCGGAGATGGGCGGCTTCGCATTGTCGACGTGGGGGTGATACCCGCCCAAGCGCAGGCCCTCTGCGATGACCTGCGCGACGCATTGTCCGGCGCGATTGGGTTTTCTGGAGAAACTTTGGCAGTGAATAAAGATGATATCGGGCATTGTGACAAACTCCTGTGGCTTGCCTCAAGAGTATCGCGATGCCATGAAAATCCGAAACGCGCGGTCACCGAAACACTAGGGTCTACAACATAATAAGACCGACTATTGTGTTGCAGGCTAGGCACGCCGCATTGGGCGAACGGATCGTAGAGCCCTTCACGATCGCTCCGCCAACTCCCCGCCGTTTGGTGAGAGAAAAGAAACTCGTGCCGCCGATCGATGGAAAGCACTCCCGCTGACCACATCGTCGTCATACTGCCCCATTTAAGAAGGTCGCCTCGCCGCGGGCAACAAAGTATCCAGTGCGCCCCCTCGCCTTCAACCTGCTGATTTCTCGATGGTCTCGTAAACCTCAGCTAGCCGATCCAATGCGACTTTCTGTGGATCCACGTATTCCGCGATCTTCAAATCGGCGAGGTAGGAATCCAACGCTCGACTGGTGCCTTCGCGACCGTGATCGGTGCGATGCGCAAGGATTCTGTCGATTGTCCCGAGATCGACCCCGATTAAGCGCATGACGGTCGCAGACGTCCTGCGCAAATCGTGCCTGTGCCAGCCTGATGTGCCACTTTCGCTTTGGATCGCTTCAGTAATGCGGGACCAATTCGCCAAAACCGTATTCTTGGTGGATGGAAAAACCAGCGTGCCTGGGTTGCGTCGCTCATATCCCGGTAATGTTTTCAGAAGTGCAATAGCCGCATCCGGCAGCGGCAATATCTGTGACCTGACCGGTCCACGAATCGTCTTCACTTTAGGCTTGAACCATTCGCCGATGTCAAAATCGACATGTTCCCAACGCATCTCGGCGACTTCGCTCAACCGCGCAGCGGTTAGCAAAATAAACTTGAGCGCAGCCGGACGCAGATCAACATCAGGGTGCATTTTCATCTTTAGTTTTCGGCTGGCTGGGTAGGTGAGCAGGGGCAACACCGCGGCAATTTCGTCGCGATCAAGAACTCGGTCGCGTTCGCCACGGATCCCGTGGTCATCTGACGCGGGATCGACTGTATCGCGCAAATCCGCGACTTCCAGGGTGGGAACGCGTTTGCGTCCGGACGCTCGGAACCGCTCGCGCCCCGCTGCCCAATCGAGCACCGGCATGAGGTAAAGGCGGGCTTTCTGCGTCTGTCCGTTAGCACTTACTTGACCAGAAATCGGCTTATACCCCAGAAGCGCTTCCGCCAGATGGTCTGCGGTAATTTCGGTAACGCGGCGGTTGAGAAGCGGCGCAAAGACAGCTTGAATGCGGCTTTCAGCTTCGGCTTTCCCCGATCGCTTCCTTGGCTTCCAGATTCCCTGTGTACGCGTCGGATGGTTTTTGTATTCGTCGATCAGTGCAGCGAGAGTGGGAGCCACTTTGCGCTCGGCGGACGCCGCTTTTCGTGCATGGTTGAGGTTTCCGGTGGCCTTCTGGATTTCCACCCGTTTCTGTGCAGCAAGGCTGCGGGCCTCCTTCAAGGAAAGGTCCGGATAGGCCCCAAGTGTCACCCGCTGCTCGACACCATCTTGCGACCTCACGCGTAACGAAAACGTCTTTCGGCCGGTAGGCGTCATCCGCACCGTCAGTCCCGGCTCGCGTGTGTCGCGGAAGTCTACTCGCCTGTCTGGAATATGCGTCCGGATGAAGGCATCGGTCAGGTCACGCTTGGCCATACTTCAGTGATCTCCAAAATATTCAGCGCCACTATGTCGGGTTCTTATTCAGGGCGCAATGGAGCGCGGAATAGGGGCACTCCGGGGAACGTTTGGGGACGCGACGGGGACGCACAGGGGCCCGCGGGGACGCAACGGGGACGTAAAATGGCGACAATAGCTTTCCACAGAAACTAGGCGACGCAGCCCGGAAAATCGCAAAGTAAGCGATTGACAATAATGTAACATACTGAATTTATTAGCTTAACAATCAAAAGAACTCTTCGTGAAGCGAGAGTCCTCCGTAAGACTCTCTATACACTTAACATTGTTGACGGGGATTGAAAATCCTCGTGTCGGCATGAATCCAGCGCCACCAATGCCCCCCGTTTCTCTCCCCTTCAATGAGCGACAACCGGCGATATCTGGGGGCCAAAAGGTGCTCGAAATCGGCCGATTTCAGCCCCCTTACCGGCACCTCAATACTCCACCGTGGGGCTGTCTCCGGGTTCGGTGACAGGGGCGCGGGGGGGTGTTGCGGGCGTCTCGGGCGGGGTGGGTTGGTAGAGCAGCATCGCGGCGGTAAAGGCGGCGATGATGGCCAGAGTGACCAGCATCGGGGTCAGGCCGATCAGCCGTGGCAGCCAGCCGGCACCGCGCAGCAAGAGGGCGGCGACCGCGGAGACAATCGCGATGCCCAGCGCCACCAATTGACCGCGCGCCAGCGTATCGAGCCGCGCGAAACCGGTGTCGAGATTTCGCGGCCCGTCGATACTCATCGTCAACAGGATCGAGGCGGCAAAGGCGATGACCCATAGGAGCACCAACAGATAGACGAACCGCGGGCTGCGCATTCTGGCCCTCCTTGGTTAAGCATGATCCGGCGGGGATCGGGGTATCCGCGACGGATTGCGCCGGCGCCTCCGATCACCACGGGAGGGCGCCGCGCGGTGCAAGTCTACCAGTTTGGCGCCCTTCGGAAAACCCCAACCCGAGGCTCCGCCCCCCGCCGGTTATGTCGCGTGTTATGCCGTCTGGGAAGCCACCTGTGATGCCGCCGGTGATGCGGCTTGCAGAGGCGGCGCGCTCGGGCCAAGATGCCGGTTGTCACCGCGGCAACATTTGCTAACAGTCTGCCCTTACAAGGAAATTCACCATGCCCCTGCCCCGTATTTCGTTCAGCACCCTTGCCCTCTGCGCGGGGCTTTTCGCCAGTCCGGCTTTGGCGCAGGCGATCAACGGGCAGTATGATGCCTATTCCTGCCATTCGGGCTCGATCAGCGATTCCGTATTGCGCATCACATGGCCGACGCTGTCGTTCCATGAAAGCACCTGCACGATCTCCGAGAGCATCGCGGGGGCCGAGAACACCTATCTGATGCATTGCTCGGGTGAGGGGGAATATTGGGCCAGCCAGATCCGGATCACCCCGCAGGTTGGCGGTGATCTGGTGATCAATATCAGAGGATCAGACACGGCGTTTCGCCGCTGCCATTGACCGCGCATGGGTGGGAAGTAGCGCGCCCAGCGCCTGCCCGCAGAGCAAAGCGTGAAGGGTCGCGCCTGACCCTGGGAGGGCGCCCTACCCTTTCCACAGCGCTGTGTGCTTGAAAGCAGGGATGCGGTTCGAGCCGCCGGTGACATCGCCAAGGCGCCCTCCCGTGGGGAGGGTCGGGCGCGGCCCGGGGTGCCCCCGAGCCAAGCGGGTGAGCGGTGGCGCAACTGCTTCAATCCCTTGCTTGAACACTGCCGTTCCGAGCGCGCGTAGAACGCAAAGCGATAAGGGACGCGCCCGATCCTGGGAGGGCGCCCTGTCATTTCCACAACGCGGTGTGCTTGAAAGCAGGGATGTGGTTCGAGCCACACCCGCCATCGCCAAGGCGCCCTCCCGGGGGGAGGGTCGGGCGCGGCCCGGGGTGCCCCCGTGCCTGACAGGGACGCAGGCGAGACGGGGGACGGTCCAGACGGGGACATGGGCGAAACGGGGAGCGCGGGCCGGACGGTGGGAACGGAACGGGCCAGATCGGAGAACCGGATCGCGCCCGCGCCTCAAAGCGGCGACGTGACCACTGGGGCGCCCGCAGACGCCCCATCCCTCACAACATCAACGCCTTATTCACCAAATCCGCCTTGCCCTGATACCGCGACACATCCACGCCCCGCGCGCGCAAAGCCGCGCTGATCTCCGCCTCGCTCAGCGCCTCAATCGCCGCTTCCGACATCCTCCGCAGGTTGATCTTGCGCAGGAACGGCGGGTTGGTCTCGCCAAACACACTGCGGTGCTCAAAGGCGAATTCCGCGGCGTATTTGCCCATGAAATGGGTCAGGAAGGTGTTCAGACTGATCCGCAGCCGCGGATCCTCCGCCAGCAGCGGCGCGCTCGCGTCCAGCGCCGCCAGCATCAGCTGCGACCAGCGCTCGGCGCCCCTATCGGTCATCAATTGCATCGCATTATGCGTGTGATGAAAGCTCAGGCGGAACTCGGCGCCGTGGTAATAGGGCCCGCCACCCATCACATCGATCCACATCGAGGCCTGGGTGTTGATATGATGGGTCACATCGCCAACGCGCGCGAACACCGAGGTAAACCAGTCCTCATCCGCGAACACCCGCTGATAGAAATCCTGCACGATCCGCACCAGCGGCTCTTGTCCAAGCAGCGAGTAAAGCTGCCAGAATTGCATCGGCTGCGCGCGGTCTCCGGGCGCGGTCAGCGAGAGGATCTCGGGCATCCGGTGGGCATCCTCGGGCAGCAGCCCCTGGGCAATCGCCGCGGTGATATAATCGCGCTGGACCTTCTCGGTCATATAGCCGTGCTGGGTGGGGTATTTGGGCAGGTCAATCATCGCCTTCGGGCTCTCGCTATGCGTCTCGGCGCGGGGGTTACCTCGCATCTGCGCCTGATACGGCAGGAAGCATCCAGATGTGATGCCAAGGCCTGCAAGTAGACCCCGCGTGTCATGCTTTCAAGCGGTGCCAAATGCGCGTTTGCGCACAGGTGATCCCCGATTGCGAGCGGGTCCCAAAGCCGCGCCTCACCGCATAAAGAGCCCCCGCAGCAAACCGGTGCCCGCCACCGCAGCCCCCCCGCCTGCCCCCCTGCCAACCGCGACAAGCGCACAACAGGGTGAATGATGCCCTACCCGCTCACCAATCCCGGCCCCTCTACTGCCCATGACGAGGAGCCGCGGGGGCGTGATGCTGGCCACCGCGACCGGCCCGGCGTCTCTAACACCGGCCTCATCGGAATGGGCACACTGAGCGATTGCGACGGCGCGCGGGCGCGTGTTCTGCAGCCGCCCGTCCAATCCTGGCTCCCAGCAGTTAATTCGCATATTCCCGAATTTACAACCTCCGCCAACGCAGCACGCGAGAAAATGAAATCATTTGCGCCCTTTACGGATGCGAATCCATAGCGTTAGGATCACCTGACGACTCGCCACGCGACGCCCTCACCCATCTGGCATCCGGATCGGGGGCGCGCCCAAGGGAAACGGGTGCCGCAACCGAAAGGACGGCCACAGTGTTTACCAAGATATTGGTGCCGGTGGATCTGGCCCATGCCGACCGCCAAACACGCGCCCTCGATTGCGCCGCCGACATCGCGGGCCTCTATAATGCCCAGATCATTCTGGTCGGCGTCACCACCGAAGCGCCCAGCGCCATCGCCCGCAACCATGAGGAATACGCCGCCAAACTCGCACAATTCGCGCAGGATCTGGCCAGTCGCAAAAGCCGCGAGGTGACCTCGCAGGTGATGATCGCCCATGATCCCACCGCCGATCTCGATGTCTCGCTGCTCAAGGCGATACGGGTCAGCGGCGCCGATCTGGTGGTGATGTCCAGCCATGATCCCGGCATGACCAGCTACATCTGGCCGTCCAACGGCGGCAAGGTCGCGGGTCACGCGCATGTCACCGTTATGGTGGTGCGCGACTAGTTGCACCTCTATAGAGCGCCCAGACTCAGCGCGCCCAATCCTACAGCGCCCAATCCTACAGCGCCGAGACCATACAGCGCCTAAAATCGAAACCGGCAGCACCTCAATCCGGCAGCAGGCCGCATAACAGCCAAGGGAGACCGCGCAATGTCCGACTCATCCAGCAACGGATTGCGAGAGCCAACCGGCGACTCGGATCTCATCGACACCGATTACGAGATCGGTCAGGACAATATCGAGACCCAGATCGGGCCCTTCGGGATGGATATCCATAATCCGGTGTTCCTGATTTCCGGTCTCAGCATCATCGCCTTTGTGTTCTACGCCTTGGCGCTGCCCGAACAGGCCGAGGGTTTCTTCGGCTGGCTCCGCCCCGCATTGACCAGCACCTTTGACTGGTTCTTCATGAGCGCAGCAAATGTCTTTGTGCTGTTCTGCTTGTTCCTCATCGTCACTCCTTGGGGCAAAGTGCGGATCGGCGGCCTCGATGCGCGGCCGGATTACTCTTATCTCGGTTGGTTCGCGATGCTCTTTGCCGCCGGTATGGGCATTGGCCTGATGTTCTTTGGCGTGCTCGAGCCGGTCTATTACTTTGGCACCCCTTGGGGTGACGAACCGCTAGGCGTGGTGCGCCCCTTCACCGAAGACGGCGTGCTGATCCCCGAAAACGTCGCTGCCGCCAAACGCATGGCGCTGGCCGCGACGATCTATCACTGGGGACTGCACCCTTGGGCGATCTATGCCATCGTGGCGCTGGCACTGGCACTGTTTTCCTTCAACAAGGGCCTGCCGCTGACCATCCGCTCGGCCTTCTATCCGGTGTTTGGTGAGCGTGTCTGGGGCTGGACCGGCCATATCATCGACATTCTGGCGGTATTTGCCACGCTCTTTGGTCTCGCCACCTCGCTCGGGTTTGGCGCCAAACAGGCCAATGCCGGGCTTGAGCATGTCTTTGGCCTGCCCAATACCATCTCTGTGCAGGTAATCCTGATCACGCTGATCACCGCCGTGGCGCTGGTCTCGGTTCTACGCGGGCTCGATGGCGGGGTCAAAGTGCTCTCCGAGGTCAATATTGTGATAGCCGCGGTGCTTTTGCTCTTCGTTATGCTTACCGCAGGTGCGATCGGCACGCTCACCGATTTCTTCAGCGGTCTCGGTGCCTATGCGCAGGAGTTCTTCGCGCTCTCCAATCCCATTGGCCGCGAAGACGACGGCTACCGCCAAGGCTGGACCGCCTTCTATTGGGCATGGTGGATTTCATGGTCGCCCTTTGTCGGCATGTTCATCGCCCGCGTCAGCCGCGGCCGCACGGTGCGCGAATTTGTTACCTGCGTGCTGCTGATCCCCAGCATCGTCTGCGTGCTGTGGATGGCGACCTTTGGCGGCGCGGCGATTGATCAGGTGATTGCCGATCCCGCCGGTTCTGCAGTGCGTGCGCAGGTGATCGACAGCTACAACCCGCCAATCTCGCTGTTTGCGATGCTCGAAGGGTTGCCGTTGTCGTCGATCACCTCGGTGATCGCGATTGTGCTGGTGATCGTGTTCTTCGTCACCTCCTCGGACTCCGGCTCCTTGGTGATCGACACGATCACCGCCGGTGGCAAAATCGATGCGCCGGTCGGGCAGCGGGTGTTCTGGTGCATCTTTGAAGGCGCGGTGGCCATCGTGCTGCTGGTCGGCGGCGGCTTGGCAGCGCTACAGGCAATGGTGATCTCCACCGGCCTGCCGTTCACCGTGGTCTTGTTGCTGATGTGCTGGGCGATCTTCAAAGGCCTGCAAACCGAGCCCCGCTAGGCTCGCAATACACGCGACACCACCAACAGCCCCGCAGCCATTGCGGGGCTGTTGTTATTTGAAAACCAACGCATCCCCGCTTGGCCCGCGCCCCAACGCGCCGCGCCAAAAAGCACGGATGCCATCCGAGCAGCGCATGACATCGCCAATACGTCATGCGTGGAATCAAGGCGAAGCCGCCACGCATCGTCCCACTGACGCGGCAGGTGATTATTCTTGAATAATCACCGAGAGCGGGGGCCGCCCACAGGGCTGGCGATTTGTTTAGCCGAGGCGCGTCGTTCAAATGATGGATGTAGAACGCACCATAAAGCGCTTCGTTCCGTCGGTGTCTCGCCATCCCGCGGTCTGGCGATGCGCGGCTTTCTCCCCATGGGGAAGGGCGGGCGCGGCCCGTGGTTCCCACGAGCTCGACGGACGCAATGTCTGGCATTAAATGCCATCGCTGGCTCAGAAGCCCCGCCTCAAACGCGTGCCGAAAGCCAAGCGCAGAGGGCCGCGCCAGACCCTGGGTGGGCGCCCCGGCCTCACCACTGCAAACTGCACGCGAAAGCAGTGATGTGGTTCAAGCCACAACCCACCTCGCCAGTGCGCCCTCCCGGGGGGAGGGTCGGGCGCGGCCCGTGGGTTCCCACGAGCTCGACGGACGCCATGTCTGGCATCAAATACCATCGCTGGCTTAGGAGCCCCGCTTCAAACGCGTGCCGAACGCCATGGGAAAAGGGCCGCGCCCGACCCTGGGTGGGCGCCCCGACCTCACCATTGCAAACTGCACCCTCAAGCAGTGATGCAGTCCCAGCCACACTTCACATCGCCAATGCGCCCTCCCATGGGGAGGGTCGGGCGCGGCCCATGGTGCCCCCGTTCCAAACAGAAAATCGCCCCAGCGTCACAATGCTCAGCCACACCCCCAGCAACTCCCCCCTAGAATCCCCCCGCCATTAGTTGCATTGGTAAGACATGAGCAGCCTCCCTCCCTCCCTGATCGGCGTCGACGGCGGCGGCACCCGTTGCCGTTTCGCCCTCCTCCACCACGGCCAGCGCTTTGAGGTGCAGGGCGGCCCCGCCAATCTCCACAGCGACCGCACTGCCGCCATCGCGACGCTGCACCAAGGCCTCGCCGCCCTCGCCCAATCCGCCGGTCTCGCCCTCCCCGATCTCGCCGCATTCTCCGCCTATCTCGGCCTCGCCGGCGTCCTGCGCCCCGAGACTGCCGCCGAGGTCCTCCGCCAGCTCCCCCTGCAAAACGCGCAGCTTGAGGACGACCGCAAGATCGCTGTCACCGGCGCTTTGGGCACGCAGGACGGCACAGTTCTCGGCATTGGCACCGGCTCCTTCTTTGCCCGCCAGACCGCCGGCAACATCACCCTGATCGGCGGCCACGGGCTGGTCTTGGGCGACGAAGCCTCGGGCGCCTATATCGGGCGGCGGCTCTTGCAACTCACCCTGCACAGCCGCGATCAATTGCGCCCCGAGACCGATCTCACCCGCCGCGTGATGGCCCATTTCAACCAATCCCCCGCCGCGATCATCGACTTCGCCGCCCAAGCCCGCCCCCGTGATTTCGCCCAATTCGCCCCGTGGCTCACCGACAGCGCCGAGGACGCCACCGCCCGCGACATCCTCCGCGAAGGCGCGGCCTTCATCTCCCGCGCCCTCGACGCACTCGGCTGGCAACCGCCCGAGCGGCTCTGCCCCGTCGGAGGCGTCGCGGCGGCTTACCGTCCCTATCTCGACCCGCGCATTGCCGAAGCCTTCAGCGCCCCAGACGGCACCGCGCTTGACGGCGCGCTCACCCTCGCCGCCAGCCTCCCATCAGAGCCCCGCCCATGAGCCTCACCGCCTATACCGGCGCCGCGATTTTCGACGGCACCACGCGCCATCACGCCCACGCGCTGCTCATCGAGGGCGCGCAAGTGCAGGGCGTGATCCCCGAACACGATCTGCCAGCCCACGCCGAAATCCAGCACCTGAACGGCGGCGTCATCTGCCCCGGTTTCGTCGATCTACAGGTCAACGGCGGCGGCGGGGTGATGTTCAACGACGCGCAAACCGTGGCCACCCTGCGTAAAATGCGCGACGCCCACGCCAGCCTTGGCACCACCGCGTTCCTGCCGACGCTGATCACCGACACGCCGCAGGCCACAGAGGCCGCGATCGAGGCCGTCGAAACCGCGATCAAGGCCGGTCTCGACGGCATCCTCGGGCTGCATCTCGAAGGCCCGCATCTCTCTTTGGCCCGCAAGGGTGCCCATGACCCCGCGCTGATCCGCCCGATGGAGGATGCCGACCTCGCCACCCTCCTGCAGGCCGCAAAACGCCTGCCACTTCTCAAGGTCACGCTCGCCCCCGAATCCGTCACCGCGGCCCAGATCACCGCGCTCACCGGGGCGGGCGTCTTGGTCTCCCTTGGCCATTCCGACGCTGATTTCGAGACCTGCGCCAAGGCTGCGACAGCCGGTGCGCACTGCGTCACCCATCTGTTCAATGCAATGAGCCAGCTTGGCAGCCGCGCCCCCGGATTGGTCGGCGCGGCGCTGACGCTCGACAGCCTCAGCGCTGGCGTCATCGCCGACGGTATCCACGTCCACCCGCAAAGCCTGCGCGCTGCCTTCGCCGCCAAAACCGCCCAGACCGGCGCTCTGTTTCTGGTCTCCGACGCGATGGCTGTCGCGGGCACGCAGCTAGCGGGATTCACCCTAAACGCCCGCCAAATTAACCGCCGCGACGGGCGGTTAACCTTGGCCGATGGCACGCTAGCGGGCGCCGATCTCGATCTGCCCACCGCCCTGCGCAATCTGGTCAACTGGGGCATCACCAGTGAGGATCAGGCCCTCAAAATGGTCACCGCGATCCCCGCCACCCTCGCCGGTCAGGCACCAGTTTACGGCAGGCTCACCGCAGGCAGCCGCGCCGATTTCCTGTATTTCCCCGATCTGCTCAACGGCGCACCCGCCATCTGGCGCGGCGGCAAACCGGTTGCAATCAACCCCAGTTAATCGCGCATAAGTTGCGCAGACCACACACCCACGCTAGGCTCTTGGTTTCCATCCCAAAACCGAGCGTCCAGTGACCCGACCGGCCCCCAACACAGCCCCAAACGCCCCCGTTCTGGTGGTCGGCGCCGGTCTCTCCGGCGCGGTGCTTGCCCGCGAACTGGCCGAGGCGGGCTGGCCCTGCCACGTCATCGACGCGCGCCCCCATGTCGGCGGCAATTGCCACACCGCGCGCGACCCCGAGACCGGCGTCATGGTCCATACCTACGGGCCGCATATCTTCCACACCGGCGACGCCGCGACATGGGCCTATGTCACCCGCTTCGCGCGCTTTCGCCGCTATACCCACCGCGTCAAAACCACCAGTCGCGGCGCGGTCTACGGTTTACCGATTAACCTGCACACGATTAACCAATTCTACGGCAAGACGCTCCGCCCTACCGAGGCCGAAGCCTTCCTTGCCACTCAGGCCGACACCTCAATCACCGCGCCCCGAAACTTCGAAGAACAGGCCCTGCGTTTCGTCGGCCGCGATCTTTATGAGGCGTTCTTCAAGGGCTACACGCAAAAGCAATGGGGCTGCGCGCCGCGCGAGCTTCCCGCCGCGATCCTGCAACGTCTGCCCCTGCGTTTCACCTATGACGACAGCTATTTTAACCATCCCTATCAAGGCATGCCCGAAGACGGTTATACCGCGCTGACCCAAGCGATCCTCGCCCATCCCGCGATCCGTGTCAGCCTGAACACCACCTATACGCCCGACCTCGCAGATGGCGCGCGGCACATCTTCTGGACCGGCGCGCTTGACGGGTATTTCGACTATGCGCTCGGGCGGCTCGGCTACCGCACGCTGGAGTTCGAGCGTTTCACCGCCACGGGCGATTATCAGGGCTGCGCGGTGATGAATTACGCCGACGCCGATATCCCCTATACGCGGATCACCGAGCACAAGCATTTCGCCCCCTGGGAGCGCCACGCGAAAACCACCTGCTACCGCGAATACTCCCGCGCAGCCGCGCCCGGCGATATCCCATTCTACCCGATCCGCTTGGTCGCCGAGCAGGCGCTGCTCAAACGCTATGTCGCCCGCGCCAAGACCCTTGAGAACGTCAGTTTCATCGGGCGGCTCGGCACCTACCGCTATCTCGATATGGATGTGACGATCCGCGAGGCCCGCGCCGCCGCCGCGCAGTTCCTCGCCCAAGGCGGCACCCTCGCGCCCTTCCACATCAACCCTCTAGCGTAACCGCCCGATCCGGCGGGGCTTTCGCCGCCCGCCCGCTTGCGTCATGATCGCGCGATGATCGACAAACTGGAAATGCTGATAGCCCTGTCGCGCGAACGCCATTTTGGCCGCGCCGCCTCGGCCTGCCATGTCACGCAACCGACGCTTTCCTCCGCCATTAAGGCGCTTGAGGATACGCTGGGCACGCAATTGGTGCTGCGCGGCGCGCGCTATATCGGGCTGACGCCTGAGGGCGAGCGCGTGCTCACCCGTGCCAAAGCCATCGTGGCGGAAGCCCGCGCGATGAAATCCGATGTGGTCACCGCGCGCAAAGGCCTCTCGGGCACCCTGCGGCTGGGCGTGATCCCCACCGCGCTGGCCTCGGTCGATGATCACACCCGCCCGTTTCTGGCCCGCAACCCCGGCGTGCGGCTGCGGGTTTTGTCGCTCAACAGCCATGAAATCCTTGAGCGGCTGGTCGATTTCGAGGTCGACGCCGGGCTCAGCTATGCTGCCGCCGATATGGCCCATGACACGCCCCCCGGTTACGAGGTGCTGCGGCTCTATAACGAGACCTACGCGCTGGTCACCCGCTTTGCGCCGGATCTGCCCGAGACGCTTTCGTGGTCGGAACTTGACCAGTATGAACTCGGGTTTCTGACCACCGATATGCAGAACCGGCGGATCATGGACCGGCATCTGGAAATGGCCGGGATCACCGTCATGCCGCGGATCGAATCAAATTCCATCGTCGCGCTGATCGGCCATGTCGGCGAGGGGCGCGCGGCCACGATCCTGCCGCGCCGCACCGCCGATTTCTTTGCCCAGCAGCGCAAACTGGCGGTGATTCCGCTGACCTCGATGGCCGCGGCCTCCACGGATGTCGCTTTTATCCTCCCGCCGGTCGGGCGCCGCACATTGCTTCTGGATGCCTTCGTGCGAAGTTTGTCGCTCGAAACTTGATAGACGTTATCTATCAAACAACGGAAATTGCAATTTGAATGTCAATCGCTTTGACGGTAGCCCTCGGGCAGTATCCGGAGGAGCCACATGACAGCCACGCCCGTATTCGGTGATGCAGAACAGCATGTTCTGCACGAGATCCTCGCCGCCAATCGCCATCTTGAGGGCGCCTTGCTGCCCATTTTGCACGCGGTCCAGCACCAGTTCGGCTATGTGCCCGCCGAGGCGCTGCCGGTCATCGCCAAAGACCTGAACATCAGCCGCGCCGAGGCCCATGGCGTGATGTCCTTTTACCATGATTTCCGCGACCACCCCGCTGGCCGCACCACGCTGAAGATCTGCCGCGCCGAGGCCTGTCAGGCGATGGGCGCCGATGATCTGGTCGATCACGCCCGCGACAGCCTCGCGCTGGATTGGCATGAAACCACCAAAGACGGGGCGATCACGCTGGAACAGGTGTTCTGCCTCGGGCTCTGCGCCTGCGGTCCGGCAATGATGGTGGACGGCAAACTGGTTGGCCGCGCCGATGTGGCGAAACTTGACGCGATCATCGCGGAGGCTAGATCATGAGTATGAAGATGTACCTGCCACTCGACAGCGCTGCGGTCGCGCTCGGGGCAGATGACGTCGCCGCCGCGATCGCCGCGCGTTTCCCCGAGGCCACTTTGGTGCGCAACGGCTCCCGCGGTATGGTCTGGCTCGAGCCGCTGCTCGAGGTCGAGATCGACGGCGTGCGCCACGGGTTCGGCCCCTTCGAGACCACCGATATCGACGCGCTGTCCGGCGATCTTGCCAATCATCCCAAAGCCTTGGGTCCGGTCGATGATCTGCCGTGGATGCAGCGCCAGACCCGCCTGACCTTTGCCCGCGTCGGCGTGATTGATCCCCTCTCGCTGGATGACTACCGCGCCCATGGCGGCGTCACCGGTCTTGAGCGCGCGCTCAGTATGACCCCCGCCGAGATCGTGACCGAGACCACCGACTCCGGTCTGCGCGGACGCGGCGGCGCCGGTTTCCCCACCGGTATCAAGTGGAAGACGGTGATGGAGGCGCAGGCCGACCAGAAATATATCGTCTGCAACGCCGATGAGGGCGATAGCGGCACCTTCGCCGACCGCATGTTGATGGAGGGCGATCCCTTCACCCTCATTGAGGGCATGGTGATTGCCGGCATCGCCACTGGCGCGACCAAGGGCTATGTCTATCTGCGCTCGGAATACCCGATTGCCATCGAGGTGATGAACAAAGCCGTGGCGATTGCCCGCCAGCAGGGGCTCCTCGGCGCCTCGATCCTCGGCTCCGCGCATGCCTTCGACATGGAAATCCGCGTCGGCGCGGGCGCCTATGTCTGCGGTGAGGAAACCTCGCTGCTCAACTCGATGGAAGGCAAGCGCGGCGTCGTCCGCGCCAAGCCGCCGCTGCCCGCGCTCGAGGGCTTCATGGGCAAGCCGACCGTGGTCAATAACGTGATCTCCTTGGCCACGGTGCCGGTGATCTTTGAACGCGGCGCGCAATTCTACCAGGACTTCGGCCTTGGCAGGTCGCGCGGCACGATCCCGCTGCAAATCGCTGGCAACGTCAAACACGGCGGCCTCTTTGAGATCGCCTTCGGCCTGCCCTTGGGCGAGATTGTCGATGACATCGCGGGCGGCACCGCCTCGGGCCGTCCGGTCAAAGCCGTGCAGGTCGGTGGCCCCTTGGGCGCCTATTTCCCGCGTGACCTCTTTGACACACCCTTTGGCTATGAGGAATTCGCCGGCAAAAAGGGCCTCATCGGCCACGCCGGTCTGACCCTGTTTGATGACCAGCAAGACATGCTGAAAATGGCCCGTTTCGCGATGGAATTCTGCGCCATTGAGTCCTGCGGAAAATGCACGCCCTGCCGCATCGGCTCGGTGCGCGGCGTCGAGACCGTGGACCGCATCGCGCAGGGCGACGCCTCCGCGATCCCGCTGCTGACCGATCTCTGCGAGACGATGAAAGACGGCTCGCTCTGCGCCCTTGGCGGCTTCACCCCCTATCCGGTGATGTCCGCGTTGACCCATTTCCCCGACGATTTCGCCACCACCGCACAGGAGGCAGCCGAATGAAAGATTTCATCATCCCTTGGGACGACCGCGATTACGGCACCCCCGCCTCGACCGCGACCGAGATGGTCAGCCTGACCATCGACGGGTTTGACATCACCGTGCCTGCGGGCACCTCGATCATGCGCGCGGCGGCGGAAATCGGCATCTCGGTGCCCAAACTCTGCGCCACCGACAGCGTCGAGGCCTTCGGCTCCTGCCGCCTCTGCCTTGTCGAAATCGAAGGCCGCAACGGCACCCCCGCCTCTTGCACCACGCCGGTGGCCGAGGGTCTGCAGGTCAAAACCCAGACCGGCAAACTCAAGCAATTGCGCCGCGGGGTGATGGAGCTTTATATCTCCGACCACCCGCTCGATTGCCTGACCTGCTCGGCCAATGGCGACTGCGAATTGCAGGATATGGCCGGTGCCGTCGGCCTGCGCGATGTGCGCTATGAAGCGCCCAAGGATGGTCTGATGACCACCCATTTCCTGCCGCGCAACAACGGCCATGCGAACCCGCAATATATGGCGGTGGACCACTCCAACCCCTATTTCGACTATGACCCGTCAAAATGCATCGTCTGCTCGCGCTGCGTGCGCGCCTGCGAAGAGGTGCAGGGCACTTTCGCCCTGACCATCCAGGGCCGTGGCTGGGACAGCCGCGTCTCGGCGGGCACCTCGGACGATAATTTCCTGACCTCGGATTGCGTGTCCTGCGGCGCCTGTGTGCAGGCCTGCCCGACCGCCACGCTGGTCGAAAAATCCGTCGTCGAGATCGGCACCCCCGAGCGTTCGGTGATCACCACCTGCGCCTATTGCGGCGTCGGCTGCTCGTTCAAGGCGGAAATGCGCGGCGATGAGCTGGTGCGCATGGTGCCGCATAAGAGCGGCGAGGCGAACCGCGGCCACTCCTGCGTCAAAGGCCGCTTTGCCTGGGGCTATGCCAACCACAAAGAGCGCATCCTCAACCCGATGATCCGCGACAAGATCACCGATCCCTGGCGCGAGGTGTCATGGGACGAGGCGCTCAGCTTCACCGCCAAGCGTATGCAGGGGATCATTGATGACCATGGCCGCCATGCGGTCGGCGTGATCACCTCGAGCCGTTGCACCAACGAAGAAACCTATCTGGTGCAGAAACTCACCCGCGCGGTGTTCCAGAACAACAACACCGACACCTGCGCCCGCGTCTGCCACTCGCCCACCGGCTACGGGCTGGGCCAGACCTTCGGCACCTCGGCGGGCACGCAGAACTTTGACAGCGTCGAGCATACCGATGTTGCGCTGATCATCGGCGCCAACCCCTCGGACGCGCATCCGGTCTTTGCCAGCCGCCTGAAAAAGCGCCTGCGCGGCGGGGCGAAAGTGATTGTGGTGGACCCGCGCCGCACCGAACTCGTGGAGGATGCGCCCCATATCCGCGCCGCCCACCACCTGCCGCTGCGTCCGGGCACCAACGTCGCGGTGATCACCGCCATGGCGCATGTGATCGTGACCGAAAGCCTCTATGACGAGGATTTCATCCGCGAGCGCTGCGATTGGGACGAGTTTCAGGACTACGCCGAATTCGTCGCGCTGGAACAAAACAGCCCCGAAGCCATTCAGGAACTCTGCGGCGTTGACCCGCAAGAGCTGCGCCAAGCCGCGCGGCTCTATGCCACCGGCGGCAATGCGGCGATCTATTACGGGCTCGGCGTCACCGAACATTCGCAGGGCTCGACCTCGGTGATCGGGATTGCCAACCTTGCCATGCTGACCGGCAATATCGGCAAGCTGGGCGCCGGCGTGAACCCGCTGCGCGGCCAGAACAACGTGCAGGGCTCCTGCGATATGGGCTCCTTCCCCCATGAATTGCCCGGCTACCGCCATGTCAAACTCGACGACAGCCGCAACCTCTTTGAGGAAGCTTGGGGCGTGCAGATCGACAATGAGCCGGGGCTGCGGATCAACAATATGCTGGATGCCGCGGTTGAGGGCAGCTTCCGCGGGCTTTACTGCCAAGGCGAGGACATCCTGCAATCCGACCCCGACACCAAACATGTCGCCGCCGGTCTCGCCGCGATGGACTGCGTGATCGTGCATGATCTCTTCCTCAACGAGACGGCGAACTACGCGCATGTCTTCCTGCCCGGCTCGTCCTTCCTTGAGAAAGACGGCACCTTCACCAACGCCGAACGCCGCATCAACCGCGTGCGCAAGGTGATGGCACCGAAAAACGGTTACGCCGACTGGGAGGTCACGCAACTCTTGGCCAACGCCATGGGCGCGAACTGGAACTACATCCATCCGAGCCAGATCATGGACGAAATCGCCATGCTGACGCCCAGTTTCGCCGGTGTCAGCTATGACATGCTCGAGGAAAAGGGCTCGGTGCAATGGCCCTGTAACGCCGCCGCCCCCGAGGGCACGCCGACCATGCATATGGACGGGTTTGTGCGCGGCAAGGGCAAGTTCATCCGCACCGAATATGTCGCCACCGATGAGAAAACCGGCCCGCGCTTCCCGCTGTTGCTGACCACGGGGCGGATTCTGAGCCAGTATAACGTCGGCGCGCAAACACGGCGCACCGAGAATGTGATCTGGCATGATCAGGATGTGCTGGAAATCCACGCCCATGACGCCGAAAACCGCGGCATCCGCAACGGCGATCTGGTGCGGCTGGCCTCCCGCTCAGGCGAGACCACTCTGCGCGCCGAGATCACCGACCGCGTGTCGCCGGGGGTGGTCTATACGACCTTCCACCACCCCGACACACAGGCCAATGTGATCACCACCGACTATTCGGACTGGGCGACCAACTGCCCGGAATACAAGGTGACCGCGGTGCAGGTCGCGCCCTCGAACGGGCCGACGCAATGGCAGCAGGAATACGCCGCGCAGGCCGAACAGTCGCGCCGCATCCTGCCCGCCGCCGAGTGAGCGGGTGGCTGTGTTCTGCCTCTTGATGCCTTGGAGCGCGCGCTGATGCTTGGCGCGCGCCCCAAACCCCGCCTGCGCTTTGGTGCGGGTATCGAGCCGGGCGAGCGCGTCTTGCCCGAAGAGACCGGCGTGGCGCTCAGCTTTAATGGCACCACGCAGGCGGTGATGATGGCGACGCCGGATCATCTGGAAGATTTCGCCTATGGGTTCGCGCTGACCGAAGGGCTGGTCGCGGCCGATGAGATCGACAGCGTCTCGGTCATCGAGGCCGGTCCCGGATTGGACGTGCAGGTCTGGGTCTCCGAGGACGCCGATCTGCGCCTCAAAGAACGCCGCCGCTCGATGCTCGGGCCGGTGGGCTGCGGGCTCTGCGGCATTGACAGCCTCGAGCAGGTGTTCCGCGACCTCCCCGCGGTGGCGCCGAACGGGTTTTCGATGACACCGGCGCAGATCATCGCCGCGATCACCGCCCTGCGCGGCGAGCAGCGGCTGCATGACGCCACCCGCGCGGTGCATTGCGCGGCATGGTGGTCAGCGGGCGCGCTGCGTCTGGCGCGCGAGGATGTCGGCCGCCACAACGCGCTCGATAAACTGGTCGGCGCCATGGTGCGTGCGAGCACACACCCTACGGCGGCCGCGCTCTCATCGCGCTATGATCCGGCGCAGGGGGCGGTGGTGATGACCAGCCGCCTGTCGATCGACCTTGTGCAAAAAGTCGCGTCCTTGGGCGCGCCCGTAATCATCGCGGTGTCCTCCCCCACCGCCGACGCCGTCGAATTGGCCGACCGCTTGGGCATCACATTGATCGCCCAGGCCCGCCCCGATGGTTTCGAAGTTTTCACCCATACCGACCGCATCGCGACGGAGACCGAATATGCCCGCTGAGAAAATCACCCGTATGGCCAACCAGATTGCCCGCTTCATGGAATCGAAACCCCATGACGAGGGCGTGAGTCTGACCGCCTCGCATATCAATGACTTCTGGGAACCGCGCATGCGGCGGCACCTCTTCGCGATCCTCGACGCGGGTGGCGAAGGGTTGCGCCCCTTGGTGATCGACGCCGCCCCCAACATCCGCCGCCCCGAGCCGGTGGCGTAAGCGAAAGCCGCGAGTTCTCAATTTGATGTAACGCCCGACGGGCACCGTCGGGCAGCGCCGCCACGCCCCCACGGGGCGGCGCTTCGCTTTGCCCCGCGTGTCGGCGCCGCCCTTAGCGCATATGGGATAGGTGGAAGCCTGCGACCGCCCCTACCGCCCCTCGCCGATACTATCCCGCGCCACCGACACCGCCTTGATCACCGCGTAGACCTCGCGCCCCGGCCCCAGCTCCAGCGCCTTGGCCGAGCGCCCTGTCACCCGCGCCAGTAACCGCGCCTCGCCCACCGCGAGTTGCACCAAAGCCCCCGGCCCCGCGCCCTGCCGCACCTCCAGTACACGCGCTGGCAGCACATTCAGCGCCGAAATCCCCTGTGGTCGCTCGACCGCCAGCATCACATCCTGCGCCAATATCCGCAGCCTGAGCGCCGCTCCAATCGGCCCCTCGACATGCGGCAACCACAAGGCACCGCCTTCGCTGTCCAACCGGCTCAACCCGTCAGCATCATGCGCCGCCAAACGCGCGGTCAACAGAGCCCCCGCCTCGCGCAACCCCAAGGCCGGAACCGCGTCAGGGTCCGCCATGATCGCTTCGACCGGCCCGCTGCGCATCACATGGCCTGCCTCAATCAACACCAAAGTGGTGGCCAACCGCGTCACCTCGGCCACCGAATGGCTGACATAGAGGATCGGCAGCGCGGTCTCGTCGCGCAGCCGCTCGAGATAGGTCAATATCTCGCCCTTACGCGCCCCATCCAGTGCCGCCAAAGGCTCATCCATCAGCAACAACTCAGGGTCCGAAAGGATCGCCCGCCCCATCGCCACCCGCTGCTTTTCACCACCCGAGAGCGCGCCAGGCCGCCGCTCCATAAGCGCGCCGATGCCCAAAAGTTCAACGATCCGCCCCATATCCGCGCCCGCACCGCCACGCGCAGCAAACCGTCGCCCGTACAGCAGGTTCTGCCGCACCGTCAGATGCGGAAACAACCGCGCGTCCTGAAACACATAGCCGATGCGGCGCTTATGCGGCGGCATGAACACCCGCGCCTGACTGTCAAACAGCACCCGATCACCAAGCACAATGCGCCCCGCATCCGGCCGCAGCAAACCGGCCAAGGCATTGACAATCGTGGTCTTTCCCGAGCCCGAATGCCCGAACAGCGCGGTCACCCCCGCCGGTGCGGTGAACGCGGCCTCCAGCGTGAAATCCTCAAACCCGTGGCGCAGGGACAGATCCAGCATCGCTATCCCTCCTTGGCGCCGATGCGCCGCGCGACCACACGGGCCAGCCACTCGGACAGCAATAACGCCCCCATCGAGATCGCGATTGCCACGATGACCAGCCGCATCGCCTGCCCCTCGCCCCCCGGCACCTGCAAGAACGCATAGACCGCCGAGGGCAGGGTCTGGGTCTGCCCCGGAATATTCGAGACAAATGTAATCGTCGCGCCGAATTCGCCCATCGCCTTGGCAAAGCCCAAGACCGCGCCCGCCAGAATACCGGGCAGGATCAGCGGCAGGGTGATGGTGGCAAACACCCGCAGCCGGTTCGCGCCCAATGTCGCGGCGGCGGCCTCGAGCTTGGGATCGACCGCTTCAATCGCCAGCCTGATCGCGCGCACCATCAGCGGGAAGGCCATGATCGCCGCCGCCAAAACCGCGCCGGTCCAGCGAAACGCCAGCACCAAGCCGCAATACTCCTCAAGCAGCGCGCCAATCGGCCCGCGCCGCCCGAAGCCGATCAGCAGCAGATAGCCGGTCACCACCGGCGGCAGGATCAAGGGCAGATGCACCACCCCGTTAAGCAAGGATTTCCCCGGAAACTGCCAACGCGCCAGCGCATGCGCCACCAGAATACCCAGCGGCAGGCTGAGCAGCGTCGCCCAGAGCGCCACCTGCAAGGACAGCGACACCGCCTGCCACTCCTGCGGCGAGAGATACTCGGTCACTGTCGCTCCAATGGCTCGAACCCCCGAACCTCAAATCCATGCGCCTCGAATATCGCGCCTGCGGCGGGTGCTTGCAATGCTTGCAAAAAACCCTCGGCCTCGGGCGCGGCATCGGCAAGCATCGCGGCGGGATAGGTGATCGGCGCATGGCTACCCTCGGGGAAAATGGCCAGCACCTGCACCGCAGGCTCGGCCAGAGCATCGCTGGCATAGACCACGCCCATGGGCGCCTCACCCGTCGCCACCAAGGCCAGCGCGGCGCGCACATTGTCGGCCTGCGCCACCTGCGCCGCGACCGCGTCCCACAGGCCCAGCGCCTGCAATCCAGCCTTGCCGTATTGCCCCGCGGGCACCGCATCGACCAGCGCCATCGCCAGCCGCCCATCACCGAGCCGCACGGCAAGCTCATAGCCCGTGCTGAGGTCCGCGACCCCGGCCGCATCCGCATCCGCAGGCCCAATGCCTGCCCCGTCTTCAACCGCGCCCTCTGCCGCATCTCCTGCCGCATCTTCCGCAACATCTTCGGCGCCGGCCGCGGCGCCATGCCCGATCAGCACCAGCCGATTGCCCAGCAGATCCACCCGCGAGCCCGCGGCCAGCAGCCCCTCGCCCGCGACGACATCCATCCATGCCGGCGCCGCCGAGATGAAGATATCCGCCGGTGCTCCGGCGATGATCTGCCGCGCGAGGGCGCTGGAGCCCGCGTAGGACAGGGTCACGCTATGGCCGGTCTCCGCCTCCCATGCCGCGGCCACCTGATCCAGCGCGCCGCGCATCGAGGCGGCGGCAAAGACCAGTATATCCGCCGCCAAAGCGGGCAGCGGCGCGAAACCCGCCACAACCAGCGGCAGCGCAAGCATCAACGAGCGGCGAGCGGACATGAGACCTCCGAGGGATTGACCCCGGAAGGTATCGCCGAGCCAGCCCAGCGCGGCAAGCCGGAATGCGCCGCCAATCACCGCGCTGTGTTGCGCGTCTCGCTGTCAGTAACCTGTGTGCCTCTTCCCTCCCATATCTGCGCCCTTGGGCCGGGCGCGCTGCAACTCAACCTAAGGTAGCGCTACATTCCTTGCGAAACCCTTAACAAGCGCCGCCCCCTTGACGCGCCGCGGGTGCTGCAACAGCTTAGCGCCATGACCCAGCAGATCTCCGCCCCGCTCACCCTGCCGCGCTATCCCGGAACGGTGGAATATTGGCAGCCCGACGGCAGCAAGGGCCGCGGCGCGCCGACGCCCGCGCTGGTGCTGATCTGCGAACATGCCTCGAATGCGCTGCCCGAGGATGTGCCGGAACTCGGCGGCGATCTTGGCCTTGATGCCGAGACCCGCGCCTCCCATGCCGCCTATGACATCGGCGCGCTCTCCCTCTCGCGCCTTTTGGCCGCGCAGCTGGCGCCGGTGATGGATGGCGCGGCGCTGATCCACGCGCCGCTGTCGCGGCTGGCCTATGACCTCAACCGCCCGCCGGATCACCCCGGCGCGATGCCGGTGACTTCGGAAATCCATCAGGTGCCGGGCAACCGTGATCTGTCGATGGCCGATAGGATGGCGCGGCTCGAGGCGATCTATCTGCCTTTTCAGGCCACGGTCACCGCCGAGATCGCCCGCCTCGTGCTGCTGGGCCGCCGCCCGGTGGTGATCGCGGTGCATTCCTTCACGCCGGTCTATTTCGGCACCCCCCGCGAGGTGGAATTCGGCATATTGTTCGATGACGACGAAGGCATCGCCCGGCATATCCTGCAGGCCAGCGCGGGCAGCGGATTGGTCACGCGGCTGAATGAGCCCTATTCGGCGCAGAGCAGCGTCGCCCATACCACCCGCATCCACGCCCGCCCGATGCGGCTGAACCACGCGATGCTGGAAATCCGCAATGACCTGATCGCCGATGCCGCGGGGCAGGCGGCGATGGCGCAGCGCCTCGCACCGATCCTGACGCAGGCGCTGACCAGCGCCGAACTCACCGCCGCCGATCCCCCGCCGACGCCACCGGCCTGAATCTCGGCACCACTATGCCCAAAGGGCCGCGCCCGACCCTGGGTGGGCGCCCCACCCTTCGAACAATGCGCGACGCTTCAAAGCATATATGTGGCGCGAGCAATGAATGACCTCGCCAATGCGCCCTCCCGTGGGGAGGGTCGGGCGCGGCCCGGCGGGGCCGCCGGGCGTGGGTGTTGAACCGAGGCGCATCAGTGAAAACCCTTCACCTGAAACCCGCCGTTTCTAAGAGCCGCCGTCGAAGCCCAAAGGGCCGCGCCTGATCCTGGGTGGGCGCCCTGCCCTTGCCACAACGCGGCGCGCTCCAAAGCACGAATGCCGCTCGAGCCACGCCCTTCATCACCATTGCGCCTTGCGTGGATTCAAGGCGAAGCCGCCACGCATCGCCAGACCGCCCCATCGGGCTGGCGATCTGTTACCGCAGGCGCGCCGTTTCAATGATGGATGTGGAACGCACCATAAAGCGCTTCGTTTCGTCGCTGGATCGCCACCCCGCGGTCTGGCGCTACGCGGCTTGCGTCCAAGGGGAGGGTCGGGTGCGGCCCGTGGTTCCCACGTGCCAGACAGACGAACTGATGCCCTGAAGCACGTAGGGCCGCGCCTGACCCTGGGTGGGCGCCCTGCCCTTGCCACAACGCGGCGCGCTCCAAAGCACGAATGCCGCTCGAGCGGCGCAGGACATCGCCAAGGCGCCCTCCCGTGGGGAGGGTCGGGCGCGGCCCGGCGGTGCCGCCGGGCGTGAGGGGTGAAGCGGAGACGCGCAAAGCCCGAAGCACCGCACCCGACGCTGGGGGATCACCCCCCCAAACGCCACCCCCGCGCGAATCCCCGCCGCACCGCGATCACAACCACCGCTTCCACCGCCCGAATCCCCAATCAGGGCTTGCGCCGACCCTAGCTGCAGCTATAACCCGCCTCAATTTACGCACGGTCTGACAGGCCGCTGCGCTCACGCACGCACGGGGTCCGAACATGCCAAAAAGAACCGATATCAAATCCATCATGATCATCGGGGCGGGGCCCATCGTCATCGGCCAGGCCTGCGAATTCGACTACTCCGGTGCCCAGGCCTGTAAGGCCCTGCGCGAAGAGGGGTACCGCGTCATCCTCGTCAACTCCAATCCGGCGACGATCATGACCGATCCGGTGCTCGCCGACGCCACCTATATCGAGCCGATCACCCCCGATGTCGTCGCCAAGATCATCGAACGCGAGCGCCCCGATGCGCTACTGCCAACGATGGGCGGGCAAACCGGCCTCAACACCGCGCTCTCGCTCGCCGATATGGGCGTGCTGGAAAAATACGGCGTCGAGCTGATCGGCGCTAACCGCGAAGCCATCGAGATGGCCGAGGACCGCAAGCTGTTCCGCGAGGCGATGGACCGGATCGGGCTGGAAAACCCCAAGGCCACGATTGTCGCCGCGCCGAAACTGGCCAACGGCAAATTCGACATTCACGCCGGCGTCACCCAGGCGCTTATCGACCTCGAGCATGTCGGCCTGCCGGCGATCATCCGCCCCGCCTTTACCCTTGGCGGCACCGGCGGCGGCGTCGCCTATAACCGCGATGACTATGAGGCGATCGTGCGCTCGGGGCTCGAGGCCTCGCCGATGGCGCAGGTGCTGATCGACGAATCCCTGCTCGGCTGGAAAGAGTTCGAGATGGAGGTGGTGCGCGACAAAGCCGACAACGCGATCATCGTCTGCGCGATTGAAAACATCGACCCGATGGGCGTGCATACCGGCGACTCCATCACCGTCGCTCCGGCGCTGACCCTGACCGACAAAGAATACCAGATCATGCGCTCGGCCTCGATTGCCGTGCTGCGCGAGATCGGCGTCGAGACCGGCGGCTCCAACGTGCAATGGGCGGTCAACCCCGCCGATGGCCGGATGGTGGTGATCGAGATGAACCCGCGGGTGTCGCGCTCCTCGGCGCTGGCCTCCAAGGCCACCGGCTTCCCGATTGCCAAGATCGCGGCGAAACTGGCGGTCGGCTATACGCTGGATGAGCTGGACAACGACATCACTCGCGTCACCCCGGCCAGCTTCGAGCCGTCGATTGACTATGTGGTCACCAAAATCCCGCGCTTCGCTTTTGAAAAGTTCCCCGGCTCCGAGCCCAATCTGACCACCGCGATGAAATCCGTCGGCGAGGTCATGGCGATTGGCCGCAGCTTCCACGAATCGCTGCAAAAGGCGCTGGCCTCGATGGAAACCGGCCTCAGCGGGCTCGATGAAGTCGAGATCCCCGGCGCGCCCGACAAGGCCGCGGTGATCAAAGCGATCAATGAGCAAACCCCCGACCGCCTGCGCACCATCGCGCAGGCCATGCGTCACGGGCTCAGCGACGACGAAATCCAGCACGCCACCGCTTTTGATCCGTGGTTCCTCGCCCGTATCCGCGAGATCGTCGACGCCGAGGCGCAAATCCGCGCCAATGGCTTGCCCAGCGACGAACACGGCATGCGCGCGGTCAAGATGATGGGCTTTTCCGACGCCCGCCTCGCCATGCTCACCGCGCAATCCGAAGCGCAGGTCCGCCGCACCCGCCAAGCCGCGGGCGTCAACGCGGTGTTCAAACGCATCGACACCTGCGCCGCCGAATTCGAGGCCCAGACCCCCTATATGTATTCCACCTATGAAGCCCCGGCGATGGGCGATGTGGAATGCGAATCGCGCCCCTCGGACCGCAAGAAAGTGGTCATTCTGGGCGGCGGGCCAAACCGCATCGGCCAAGGCATCGAGTTTGACTACTGCTGCTGCCACGCCTGCTACGCGCTGACCGACATTGGCTATGAAACGATCATGGTCAACTGTAATCCTGAAACCGTTTCGACCGATTACGACACCTCCGACCGGCTCTATTTCGAGCCGCTGACGCTGGAGCATGTGCTCGAAATCCTGCGGGTCGAGCAGGAAAACGGCACCCTCCACGGGGTCATCGTGCAATTCGGCGGGCAGACGCCGCTGAAACTGGCCAATGCGCTCAATGACGCCGGCATCCCGATCCTCGGCACCAGCCCCGACGCGATTGATCTGGCCGAAGACCGCGAGCGCTTCCAGCAACTGCTCAACGATCTCGACCTGCGCCAGCCGGTCAACGGCATCGCTACCTCCGACGAACAGGCGCTGGAAATCGCCGAGCGCGTCGGCTTCCCGCTGGTCATCCGCCCCTCCTATGTGCTTGGCGGCCGCGCGATGGAAATCGTCCGCGATATGGACCAGCTGCGCCGCTATATCACCTCGGCGGTGGATGTGTCGGGCGATACGCCGGTGCTCTTGGACAGCTATCTCTCGGGCGCCATCGAGGTCGATGTCGACGCGCTCTCTGATGGCGACTCGGTGCATATCGCTGGCATCATGGAGCATATCGAAGAGGCCGGCGTGCATTCGGGCGACAGCGCCTGCTGCCTGCCGCCGCACTCGCTGACCCCTGAAATCATTGAAGAACTCGAGCGTCAGACCGTGCAAATGGCCCGCGCTCTGGGCGTCGTCGGTCTGATGAACGTGCAATTCGCGATCAAGGGCAGCGATATCTATGTGCTCGAGGTCAACCCCCGCGCCAGCCGCACCGTGCCCTTCGTCGCCAAGGCCACCGACAGCGCGATTGCCTCGATTGCCGCGCGCTTGATGGCCGGTGAGCCGATGGCAAACTTCCCGATGCGCGCCGCCTATCCCGAAGGCGTCGGCCCCGACACCGATCTGCCGCTGGCCGATCCCTTGACGCTGGCCGATCCCAACACCCCGTGGTTCTCGGTCAAAGAGGCGGTGCTGCCCTTCGCCCGCTTCCCCGGTGTCGATACCCTCCTCGGGCCGGAAATGCGCTCGACCGGCGAGGTCATGGGCTGGGACCGCTCCTTCCCGCTGGCGTTCTTGAAGGCGCAGATGGGCGCGGGCACCGAATTGCCCGAAAGCGGTAGAGTCTTTGTCTCGGTCCGCGATGACGACAAAACCGAAGCGCTGGCCGAGGCGGTCCGCGATCTGGTGACGCTCGGCTTCGAGATCGTCGCCACCTCGGGCACCGCCCGCTGGCTCGGCGGCGAGAACATCGCCACCATCGCGGTGAACAAAGTCTATGAGGGCCGCCCGAATGTCGTCGACCGGCTGAAAAACGGCGATATGGCGCTGGTGTTCAACACCACGCAGGGCACGCAGGCGGTCTCGGACAGCCGCGATATCCGCCGCGTTTCCCTGATGGATAAAATCCCCTATTTCACCACCGCCGCGGGCGCGATTGCCGCCACCGGCGCGATGAAAGCCCGCCGCGAGGGCTATGGGGTGCGCACGCTGCAAGGCTGAGGCGCAAGGCTGATCCCTGCTCGCTAAATTCCAAAACGGCGCCCCCTTCGGGCGCCGTTTTGCGTCAATACCTCACGCGGGATGCACCGGATAGCGCCTGCCCAGATCCGCCAGCCCCTGCCGGATAAATTCTTCCAGAACGCCCAGATCCACATCGGCCAGCTTATTGATATACAAGCAGGATTTCCCCAGCTTATGCTTGCCCAGCCGATCCATGATCGCCTGATACTCACCATATCCGGGCATGATATAGATCACCTGATGCGCCGCGCGCGGGCTAAAGCCGGTGGCCAGAAAATCCCCCTCGCGCCCGCTCTCGTAACGGTAATGATAGCGCCCGTAGCCGATGATTGTCGGCCCCCACATGCGCGGCGCAAAGCCGGTGACGCGCCGAAACAGCGCGTCCAGCACCTCGGCATCCGCGCGCCGCTGCGGCTTTTCCACCGCCGCAATAAACGCGCCGACATCCGCATCATGCGCCGTGGTTTTATTCCCCGCCATCGCCTCTCCCCCCGCTGTGCGCCAGCAGTTTGGCGCAAGCGCGGCGAGGCGTAAAGCGCCCCCCCATAGCAAGTCCGCAGGAACACGCCCGCAGAACACATCCGCCGGGCCGGGGCCTCAGGTTTCCTGCCGCACTAATTCGGTGATCAGCACATCCGAAACCTCGGTCCCGATCTCGATCCGCGCCGCCTCGCGCAGGCTGCGGCGCAGCGCCAATAGCGATTCGCCCGAGGTGAACACCCCGTCAAACCCGCCCAGATTGGCGTGATCAAAGAACAATTGCAGGAAGATCGCGCGCAGCCGCGGCTCATGGGTCATCATCGAGAAATCGAATCGCGCGTCCATTTCCAAGGCGATGGCGATCACCACCAGCGCATGCACCCGCCCCTCGTCGATCAGCGGCACGACGAATTGATTGGGAAAGCGCACCGTCTGCACATTCGCCGGCGCCGGCGCGTAATGGCCGGTTGCCGAGGGCGAGCTGCCGGCTTCGGCCAGCACAACCCCCGCCGCATCCCCCGCGCCATGCGTCGCGTCATCGGCCGCATCCTCCGGCGCATGCGCCCCCGCCACCGCATCAGGGTCAGCCTCGGGTTGCATGACAAAGCCCAGCCCCGCTCCGGCACCCAGCCCGACCAGCAGCAACAATATCGGCAGGAGTTTTTTCATAACCGGCCCTCCTTAAAGCGGCAGCATGATGTCGAGGATTTGCTGTCCGTAGCGCGGCTGCTGCATCTGGGTGATCTGCCCGCGCCCGCCATAGCTGATTCGCGCCCCCGCGATCCGGTCATAGGGGATCTCGTTGCGCCGTGAGATATCCTCGGGACGGATATAGCCGGTGACGATCAATTCGCGCAGCTCATGGTTAACCCGCACCTCCTGACTGCCCTCGATCCGCACCACCCCGTTGGGCAGCCGCTCGATGATCGTTGTCGCCACGCGCAGGGTCAGACGCTCGTTGCGGCTGACCGAGCCCGAGCCCTGAAAACTGCTGTCGCTATCCACCGAGACCGCATTGGCCATGCTCGCGCCCTCGGGCAGACGCCCGTCCAGCGATTGCGGCAGGCCCAGAAGCTGCGGCACCCCCATGCTTTGCGAGCCGCTGCGCCCGCGCGCCGAGGAATTCGAGATTTCCGCACGGTCGTCGATCTCGATCACCACGGTCAGGATATCGCCGGCGCGGCTGGCGCGGCGGTCGCCCAGCAACGAGCGCTGCCCCGAGGACCACAACGAGGCGGTATCCACCCGCCGCCGCCGGTCGGTGACCTCGGGGATCGGCACATTATACAGCGCGTGATGCTCGCGGTTGGGTTCCAACGGGGAGAACTCCGGCGCCTGCCCGACCGTCGCCAGATCGGCGCAGGCGGTCAGCAGCAGGAAAAATGGCAATAATAACAGGCGCATAAGCCCCCCTTTAATGGTTAAGGAACAGTCACCAACCCCGGTCCGGCAACGGTGCCGAAGACGGTGCTGCGCGAGCCCAAATTCATGATGCGGATCTCGTCCCCATCGCCGCCGCGCGCCAAAGCCCGCCCCTCGGCGCGGATATCCAGCCCGCCCTGCTGGAACACCAGCGTCACCAGTTGATTGCGCTCGACCAGCGCCGGCGGGCCGAGACTGGCCAGCGGTATCGGCCGTCCGGCATAGAGCGTGACCCGCGATTCCAACCCGATCGCCTCGTCGGGATCGCTGGCGATACCGGGCGCGGCGGCATCCGGCACCAGCACCACATCGGCGGCGCTGATCGCCGTGCCCGCGCGCAGGGTGCGCGCCGCCAGCAGCGTATCGGCCTGCACCGGCGCGGAGAACAGCGCGATCAGCGCGATAAGGGCGGAGCGGCGCATCACCGCACCTGCGTCGTCGCGCTGAGCATCTGGTCGGCGGCGGTGATCACCTTGGCGTTCAGCTCGTAGCCGCGCTGCGCCTTGATCATCTCGGTTAATTCGCGCACCGGATCGACCGAGCTTTCCTCAAGATAGAACTGCCGCAGCAACCCCAGCCCGTCCTCACCCGGCACCGATTGCACCGCCGGTCCCGAGGCTTCGGTCTCGACAAACAGATTCGCGCCCAGCGCCTCGAGCCCGCGCTCATTGGTGAAACCGGACATGGTTAACTGACCCAGCCGCTCGGGCTCCACCCGGTCGGTGAAATAGCCCCATAATTCGCCCTGCGCATTGATCGAAATCTGCGTGACATCCGCCGGAATGGTGATCCCCGGCGAGACTTCATGCCCGTCCGAGGTCACGATCAGCCCCTCGCCGCTGCGTTTCAATCCGCCGTCACGGGTATAGGCGGGGCGGCCATCGGGCAGGGTCACCTCCAGCCAGCCGCGCCCCTCGATGGCGACATCCAGATCGCCGCCGGTCTGCGTCAGCGTGCCCTGCTGCACCTGCATCGCCACCGCCGCGGGCCGCGCGCCAAGCCCCAGCTGCACGCCGGTCGGCACCACCGTGCCATCCGAGGCCGAAATCGTCCCCGCCCGCGTGTGCTGCTGGTAATGCAGATCGGCAAATTCGGCCCGCCGCGCATTATAGGCAGTGGTCGACATATTCGCGAGGTTATTGGCCACGGTATCGACCCGCATCTGCTGGGCACTCATCCCCGTCGCGGCAATCTGTAAAGCGCGCATCACTCTCTCCTATCGGCTAAGTGTTTGAACAACAGAGCGGATTCTCTGATCCTCGCTGTCGAGAAATTTCTGACCGAGCTCATAGGCGCGCTGCACTTCGATCATGCGCGCCATCTCCGAGATCGGATTGACGTTGGAATCCTCAAGAAACCCCTGCATCAAAACCGGCTCTTCCACCGGTAATAGCGCGCCCTCGACCTGATGCATGACACCGCTGGCGCGGGTCAGTTGCGAGGGGTCCTCGGGCCGCACCAGACCGATCTGCGCCAAGGGCTGGCCATCGGCCGAAAGGGTGCCGTCGCGGGCAATGCTGATCGCATCCGCATCGCCGGGCACGAAGACCGGCGCGCCGCCCAGATCAAGCAGGCGGTGCCCCTCGGGCGTTACCATCTCGCCCGCCGCATTGGTGGCAAAATGCCCCGCACGGGTCAGCCGCTCGCCCTCGGGGGTCTCAATCAGGAAAAACCCCTCGCCCTCGATCGCGAGGTCCAAGGCGCCGCCGGTCATCGTCAGATTGCCCTGCGTCAGATAGGTCTGATGGGCATTCGCCGTGGCCATCGACAAGGGCGCCTCTTGCCGGTCAAGCTGTTGAACATATTCGGAAAACAGCAAGCCCTCGCGGCGAAATCCGGTGGTCGAGAGATTGGCGACATTATGCGCCAGCACCTGCATTTCGCGCATCAGGCCGGATTGCCGTGTCAGCGTCGTATAGCCGGGATTGTCCATGGTTAGCCTCCTGCCACAATCGGGATCAGTCGCACTTGAAAGAAATCCACCAGAACTGCGGTCATCGCGCTCATCGAGACCCAGAACATGATCAACATGGCGATGATTTTCGGCACGAAGGTCAGGGTCATTTCCTGCACCGAGGTCAGCGCCTGAAACAGCCCGACGATCAGACCGGCGACCAGCGCCACACCCAAGAGCGGCGCCGACATTGCCACCGCGACCCAGAGGCCCTGTCGCAACACGTCATAGATCGCCGCATCGGTCATCGCCCGCGCCTCCCGCGCTCATCGCCAACCATCAGTCTGCGCCCCATCACACGGGCATCCTGAGGATCTCGAGATAAGCCTCGACCACTTTGTCACGCACCGCCACCGCGGTTTCGACGGCCATCTGCGCCTCGGAGAGTGCTGCCACCAAAGCATGCGGATCGGCATCGCCGGTCATCGCCGCCTGCGCGGTGGTATCGGCACGGTCGAGCACCTGCGCGAAATTCTCGGCAAAGCGCATGGCGGTGCTGGCGGCACCACCCTCGGCCTGCGGATCGGGCGTGGTCACCGGGCGCGCGGCCCCATATGACCGCGCCGCTAGACTGGCGGATAATTCCATCTTGATAACTCCTTAACGACGCAGCAGCCCGATCAGGCTTTGCGACATCTGCCGCGCCTGATCGAACATTTTGAGGTTCGCCTCATAAGACCGCTGCGCCTCACGCGCGTCGGCAATTTCAACCATCAATTCGACATTCGAGCCCAGATAATGGCCGCTTTCATCCGCCAGAATATGGCCGGGATCATAGATCTGCGGCAGCGGCTTGCGGTCCAGCAGCACCGCGCCACTGCGCACCCCCGAGGGCTGAGACAGCCCGTCACCGGGCAGCGCCATCGGCTCAAAGGGGACGGTTTTGCGCCGGTATCCGGGCGTATCGACATTGGCGATATTCTCCGAGACATGCCGCAGACGCGTCGCCTGCGCCTGCATCCCCGAGGCAGATAGCGCCAGTGTGCTTTCTAGACTGCTCATGTTTTCGGCTCCTTATCGGCCAATCGAGGCGCGCAGCAGATCGCGCGACATAGAATAGATGCCCAGCGCCATCTCATGTTGCTGGCGCGCTTCGACCGAGCGCATCATCTCGTGCTCAATCGACACCGTATTGCCATCGGGCGACACGCTGACCGGTGACTCGTCAGGTTGGATCAATTGCGCCTGCGGCACACCCGCGCCGGATTGGGTGGCACGCCAGTAATCGGCAAAAGACACCGCATCACGCGACCGGTATCCGGGCGTGTCGGCATTGGCGACATTCTGCGCGATCGCCTGCTGGCGGGTCGCGGCATGCGCGGCAAAGGATTGCGCCATGCGCAAAATTTCCAGACTTGCAAACATTGGGTTCTCCCTGTGCTGGCCTACACGAAGCATTAACGGTCAATGGTTTAGAAAGCGTAACGACGCGGATGATTCGCGCAGGTTTTCTCGATTGCCCCGAAAGGAGCCGTGATGAGCGTTTTTGAAGGCCTGATGGCCGAACTCGCCGAGATCCGTCCGGTGCGCCATTTTGGCCGGGTCAAACAGATGCAGGCAGCGACGGTGCTGGCGCAGGGGCTGTCGCTGCGCGCGCGGCTCGGCGACCGTGTCGAGATCGCCGGCAGTATCGGCGGCGAGATCCTTGCCATGGGCCGCGAGGGGGCGGAAATCCTGCCCGAAGGCTCGATGGAGGGGCTGGCGATCAATGATCCGGTGGAGCATCTGGGCCGCAATACCATCGCGCCGGATGTCTCGTGGATCGGGCGAATCATCGACCCCTACGGCGCACCTCTCGACGGGCGACCGCTGGCCCGCGGCGCCAAACCCCGCCCCCTGCGCAGCCCGCCGCCACCACCGGCGCT
Organism: Pararhodobacter oceanensis; assembly: GCF_003076755.1. GTDB lineage: Bacteria > Pseudomonadota > Alphaproteobacteria > Rhodobacterales > Rhodobacteraceae > Pararhodobacter > Pararhodobacter oceanensis. The sequence goes on along the minus strand of NZ_QDKM01000006.1, from coordinate 173,378 downwards.
GCGCAAACGGCTGGGCGGGCGGATCTCCACCGGATTGGACGCGTTCAACACCATGCTGCCCTTGGTGCGCGGCCAGCGAATCGGGCTGTTTGCGGGTTCGGGCGTGGGCAAAACCATGCTCTTGGGCCAGCTCGCGCGCGGGATCGAGGCCGATGTCGTGGTGCTGGCACTGGTCGGCGAACGCGGCCGCGAATTGCGCGATTTCACCGAGGGCGTGTTGGGCGAAGAGGGGCTGGCGCGGTCGGTGGTGGTCTCGGCAACCTCGGACCAATCGCCCCTCGCACGGCGCCGCGCGGCAATGACCGCGATGGCGGTGGCCGAACATTTCCGCGACCTCGGCAAACATGTGCTGCTTCTGTGCGATTCCGTCACCCGCTTTGCCGAAGCCCACCGCGAAATCGCCCTCGCGGCGGGCGAATCGCCCAGCCTGCGCGGCTTCCCGCCCTCGACCGCGCATCAGATCATGGCACTGGCCGAACGCGCCGGTCCGGGGCTGGAGGCGCATGGCGATATCACCGCTGTCTTCACCGTGCTGGTGGCAGGCTCGGATATGGATGAACCGGTCGCCGATATCCTGCGCGGCGTGCTCGACGGCCATGTGATTTTAGACCGCACAATTGCCGAACGCGGGCGGTTTCCGGCGATCGACCTGATGCGCTCGGTCTCGCGCAGCCTCCCCGCCGCCGCCTCGCCTTCCGAGAACGCCCAGATTTCCGAAGCCCGGCGGTTGATCGGGGCTTGGGAACGGGCGGAAATGATGGTGCAGGCGGGGCTTTATGCGCAGGGCTCCGACCCGCTGACCGACCGCGCGATCAAACTCTTTGCCCGTCTCGACGGGTTTCTCGGCGGCAGCGGCGCGAAATCCCCCGTTGAGAGTTTCGCACGGTTGAAAAAAGCGCTGGACGGGTGATCACCGGTGTCAGGGGGCGCTGCCCCCGCGGCCTGCGGCCACTCCCCCGGGATATTTAGGGCATAAAGTGGGCGAAGTTTTAGATAAATTTTAGGCGTTCAGGCAAAGAAAAAGGGAGGCACGCGGCCCCCCTTTAATCTGTTGTCAGGCGTTCCAGGCGCGGTCGCCATTGGCATCCTTGACCCGCGTCGGCAGGCCGATCCGGTCGAGGATCTCAAAGAACGGCTTGGGGTCAAGCTCTTCGACATTCACCATCGTGCCTGTGTCCCAAGTGCCATCGGCAATCAACATCGCCGCCGCCACCGGCGGCACGCCCGCGGTATAGGAAATCCCCTGCGAGCCGACCTCGTTATAAGCGTCCTTATGGTCGGCGATATTATAGACGAAGACCTCGGCCGCCTGCCCGTCTTTCTTGCCCCGCACCCGCGTGCCGATACAGGTTTTGCCGGTGTAATCCGGCGCCAGCGACGAGGGATCGGGCAGCACCGCTTTCACCACTTTCAACGGCACAACCTCCAGCCCTTCGGCGGTGGTCACGGGCTGTTCCGATAGCAGCCCCAGATTGTTCAACACATTGAACACATTGATGTAATGATCGCCGAACCCCATCCAGAAGCGGACATCCGCCTGCGGGTAATTGGCCGCCAATGAGTGCACCTCGTCATGGCCAGTCATATAGGCCTTCTGCTTGCCGACCACCGGCAGATCCCACTCCTTGCCGATCTCGAACATCTTGTTCGACTGCCAGGCGCCATTCTGCCAAGAATAGACCGTGCCGGTGAACTCGCGGAAATTGATTTCGGGGTCGAAATTCGTGCTGAACCAGCGGCCATGCGAGCCCGCATTGATGTCGACGATATCAATCGCTTCGACCTCGGGCACATAGGCATCAATCCCGTGGCGCGCAAAGGCATTCACCACGCCCGGATCAAAGCCGACGCCCAGAATCGCCGTCACCCCGGCTTCGGCGCAGCGATCACGGCGCTGCCACTCATAGTTCGCATACCACGGCGGGGTCTCGCAAATCTTGCCCGGATCCTCATGGATCGCGGTGTCCATATAGGCCGCGCCGGTCTCGATACAGGCCTCAAGCACCGGCATATTCACGAAGGGCTGGGCCACATTAATCACGATCTGCGCACCGGTCTCGCGGATCAGCGCCGCCACCGCCGCGGTGTCGCGCGCATCCAGCCCATGGGCTTTGAACACGCCCTCTTGCTTCATCGAGCCTTTCTCGGCCACCGAGGCCAGAATCGCCTCGCATTTTTCGCGCGTCCGGCTGGCGATATGCAGATCACCCAGAATATCGTTATTCTGCGCGCATTTATGCGCTGTCACCTGGGCCACGCCGCCAGCACCGATAATGAGAACGTGTTTTTTCATAACGCCAAAAACTCTCCTTGTAGATGGGTTTTGCTCGGAACCAAGCGCCGTTACGACAGCGCGGCTGCAAACTCGTCATAGCCGAAATCGCGCACCAAACGGATGTCTCCATCCAGCTCGCGAATGGCAATCGCCGGCATTTTCACGCCGTTGAACCAGTTTTTCTTAACCATAGTATAGCCCGCCGCATCCTCGATCGACAGGCGATCCCCGGCTTTCAACGGTTCGGCAAAGCGGAACTCGCCAAAAATATCCCCCGCAAGGCAGGATTTGCCGCAGACCATCCATTCATGCGGGCCCGCATCGGGGCTGATCTTGGCGCGCTCGCGGTAGATCAGCAGATCGAGCATATGCGCCTCGATCGAACTGTCGACAATCGCCAGGTTTTTGCCATTGAACAGCGTGTCCAGCACCGTCACCTCCAGCGTCGTCGAGCCGGTCACCGCCGCCTCGCCCGGCTCCAGATAGACCTGCACGCCGAACTCTTCCGCAAACCGCTTGAGCCGCGCCGCCAACAGCTCCAGCGGATAGCCCTCGCCGGTGAAATGAATACCGCCGCCAAGGCTGATCCACTCCAGCCGCCGGATCAAATGCCCGAATCGCCCCTCGATCAGCGTCAACATCTCGTCAAACCGCGCGAAATCGTCATTCTCGCAGTTGTTATGAAACATAAACCCGCTGATCTGGTCGATCACTGTCTCGATCACCGCCGGATCATGCTCGCCCAGCCGTGAGAACGGCCGCGCCGGATCGGCCAGATCAAACTCCGAAGTGCTAACCCCCGGATTGACCCGCAACCCCCGCATATGCTCGGCGCTCTGCGCCTGATAACGCTGCAACTGGCCGATGGTATTGAAGATAATCTTATCCGAATGCGCCAGCACTTCCTCGATCTCGTGCTCGGCGTAAGCCACGGAATAAGCGTGGGTTTCCTTGCCGAACGTCTCACGCCCCAGCCGCACCTCAAAAAGCGAGGAACTCGTGGTTCCATCCATATATTCGCTGATGAAATCAAACACCGACCATGTCGCGAAACACTTCAGCGCCAACAGGCATTTCGCCCCGGAGTGTTCGCGCAACCAGGCGATCTTCTCCATATTCGGCAAAAGCCGCGCTTTATCGATCAGGTAATAAGGGGTCTGCAACATCTCGGGCCCTTCCGGCAAGATTGGGGTCAGAGCGGCACGCCGCGATGGGTGCTGATACAGGCATCACCCTCAAGAAACAAATGATTCGGCCCCCGCAAGCCGCGGCTTCATCTTGCGATAAATACTCTCGGAAGGGTCCGGGAGGGTGGAAAACCCTCCCGGGCGGGTGTGGGTGGCAACCCACCGGCGCGATGAGGGGGCACCCGCCCCCGAAGAGCGCCGCCCCCCTCAATACACCCGCATCAACCGCGCATAATCCGGTTCACATGCCCCATCTTGCGCCCCGCGCGGGCCTCGCCTTTACCATAAAGATGCAGCTGCACATCCGCCTCGCGCGCCAGCTCCGGCACCCGCGCCATATCCGCGCCGATCAGGTTCTCCATCACCACATCCGCATGCCGCGCGCCATTGCCCAGGGGCCAACCGGCCACCGCGCGGATATGCTGCTCGAACTGGTCCACCGCGCAGCCCGCCTGCGTCCAATGGCCCGAGTTATGCACCCGCGGCGCGATCTCGTTGACCACCAGCCCGCGCTTGGTGACAAACAGCTCAACCCCCATCACGCCGACATACTCCAGCGCGTTCAATATCTTACCGGCCAGCAGCACCGCATCCATCTGCTGCATCGGGGTCACCGAGGCGGGCAGCGTGGTGCGCCGCAGGATCCCGTCCTCATGGATATTCTCGCCGGGATCATAACAGGCCACCTCGCCGGACACCCCGCGCGCCGCGATCACCGAAATCTCGCAGCTGAATTCGACGAAACCTTCCAGAATCGCATCCTGCCCCGCCATGTCCGCGAACGCCTCGGCCCCCTGCTCCGGCGCCATGATCCGCGCCTGCCCCTTGCCGTCATAGCCCAGACGGCGGGTTTTCAGGATCGCGGGCGCGCCGATCTCCGAGAGCGCCGCCTGCAACGCCGCCTCATCCGGCACATCGCGGTAAGGCGCCGTCACCAACCCCAAATCGCGCAAGAAATCCTTCTCGGTCAGCCGGTCCTGCGACACCGCCAAAGCCTGCCGCCCCGGGCGCACGGGCCGCAGGGCTTCCAGAATATCCAGCGCCGCAGTCGGGATATTCTCGAACTCATAGGTGATCACATCAACCGATTCGGCAAAGGCCCGCAGCGCCGCCGCGTCATCCCAAGCCGCCGTGGTCACAATGTCCGCCACCTGCCCCGCCGGCGGGTTCGGCGAGGGATCATAAATATGACAGCGCAGCCCCAGCCGCGAGGCCGCCACCGAGAGCATGCGGCCCAATTGCCCGCCGCCCAATATCCCGATCACACCGCCAACCGGCACCATCTCAATCATCTTTCGGCTCCTCGGCAATTGACGCCGTCAGCGCCGCGCGCCATGCGTCCACCCGCTCGGCCAAGCCCGCATCCGCGACCGCCAGCATCTGCGCCGCCATCAATCCGGCATTCGCGCCGCCGCCGATCGCCATTGTCGCCACCGGATAGCCGCGCGGCATCTGCAGGATGGAATACAGACTATCGACACCGCTCAGCGCCCGCGTCTGGATCGGCACGCCGACCACCGGCACGCGGGTTTTCGAGGCCATCATACCGGGCAAATGCGCCGCACCACCGGCACCGGCGATGATCACCTGCAAGCCGCGCTCCACGGCGGTCTTGCCGTAGTCCCAGAGCCGGTCGGGCGTGCGATGCGCCGAGACGATCTTGGTCTCGTAACTGACGCCCAACTCGTCCAGCAACGCCGCCGCCTCGCGCATGGTCGGCCAGTCCGACTGACTGCCCATGATTATTCCAACCTTCACCATATCTGCGATCTCCGGCCCTGATGTGATGCGCCCGCACTATACGAATCGCGCCCCGATGCGCAATCCATTGCCCGCAAGCCAGCGCAATACGCCCCCTGTGCGCGCGCCCTGTGCACGGGGATCGAAACCTTATAGGACGGGCGCATGAGCACAGAATTCTCCATATTCCTCGTCTGCCCGCCGGGCACCGAATCGCTGCTGGCCGCGGAGGCAAGCGCCGCCGGTTTCACCCCCGCCACAGCCGTTCCCGGCGGGGTTGAGGTCACCGGCGGCTGGCGCGAGGTCTGGCGCGCCAATCTGACCCTGCGCGGCGCCACCCGCGTGTTGCTGCGCTTCGCCGAATTCCGCGCCCTGCATCTGGCGCAGCTCGACAAACGCGCGCGCCGCCTGCCATGGGGCGAGGTGCTGCGCGCCGACGTGCCGGTGAAAATCGAGGCCACCTGCCGTAAGTCACGGATATACCACGCCAAAGCCGCCACCCAGCGGGTTGAAACCGCGATCACCGAGAGTATCGGCGCGCCGATCTCGGCCGAGGCCGCGCTGGTGATCAAAACCCGCATCGAGGATGATCTGGTGACGCTCAGCCTTGATACCTCGGGCGAGCCTTTGCACCGACGCGGCCATAAACAGGCGGTGGGTAAAGCCCCGATGCGCGAAAATCTTGCGGCGATCTTCCTGCGCCAGATGGGCTATGACGGCACGCAAACGCTGGTCGATCCGATGTGCGGCTCGGGCACCTTCCCGATTGAAGCCGCCGAGATCGCCCTTGGCCTCCTGCCCGGTCGCAGCCGCAGCTTTGCCTTTGAAGGGCTGGCCAGTTTCGACCAAACGGCTTTTGAAGCGTTGAAATCCACCACCCCCAAGACGCCCAACATCCGGTTCTACGGTTCCGACCGTGATCAGGGTGCGGTGCAGATGGCGGTGAAAAACGCCGCCCGCGCCGGTGTCGCCGAGTATTGCACCTTCGAGCGCAAGCCCATCTCGGATCTGACCCCGCCTGAGGGCGCCAAAGGCATCGTCATGGTGAACCCGCCATGGGGCGCACGGATCGGCGACCGCAAGATGCTGTTCGCGCTCTATGGCAGCCTTGGCAAAACCCTGTCCGAGCGGTTCAAGGGCTGGCAGGTCGGCATCATCACCCCCGACGCGGGGCTGGTGAAGGCCACCGCGCTGGGGCTGAAGCCTGCCGATACACCCGTCGATATGGGCGGCGTGCGGGTCACACTCTATCGTGGGACGGCGGGCTAAACGCCTCTATTCACTGCCGAAATTCGGGCTCGGCGCAGCAATCGAATAGCTGGCGACGCCGGGTTGCAGCTCGATAATCTGGATGCAATTGCCCGGCCCATCGGTGAACATCCACGGATGGGTCAGAAAGCTCTGGATCGACATTGATTGCCCCGGATTCAATCGTCCGTATTCCACCGGCTGCCCGTCAAACCCCAGCCACATCACCACGCGGTAGCCTGGCGAATTGTTAACAAAGGTCACATTTTGCGCCACATCGCTGTTGCGCGAGGCCAGACCGGGAAACATATTGCAGCCAAAGGACCCAATCGGCGGCGCGCTGGAATGGCTGCTGGCGGGCACGATATTCGGCGTCAAATCCCCGATATGCGCGCAATCCCCGGCGAAACTGCGCACCGGCCCCGCGCTTCCGGCCAGCGAGATCGTCGCCGCCGGCTGGCCATGCACCGCATAGGTCAGCGCCGCGCGCTGCGCCAGTTCGGTGAGCAGCGGATCATTGGGCTCGATGACGATCTCGACCCCGTGGAAAAATTCTTCATGGCGCACCACCTCGGCATTGAGCGTCTGTGCATAGCCGGGCGCGGAAAAGGAAATCTGCACCCCCGCACCGCCCGGCAGGTCGCCAATCGGCGCGCCGACCGTCGCCCGCACCAAAGGCCCGCCCGCACCAATGCCGCAATCGGCGAACATCTGCACATCGTCGGTTTCGGGCACGCCGTAGACCAGAGAGAGGCTGGTTTCAAACACATCCGCCATCACATGGCGGCCGTATTCCCATGTATAGCCCTGCTGTGCGCTGGCGGTTGCGGGAAGTGTCAGCGCCAGCAGCGACGCGGTGAAAATGCCGGGAAGTCTCATCAAACACACTCCAATTCCTGAAGGAAACCACTAAAAACAATCCCGACAGGGTAGGCGCGTGGCGAGTGTCAGGCAAGAAATTAACCATTCCGCCCAAGGCAGCGGGTGCTCAAAACATCGTGCACAGCATCCATCCTCCTGCATGAGCCTCCGCGTTTGTCTGACCTACAGTTCAACCTCCTAGGCCCGTGGGCCCCCACGGGCCGCGCCCGACCCTCCCCCCGGGAGGGCGCATTGGCGATGCCCTTCACCGCCCGACCTACATCTCCGCTTTCAAGCGCAGCGCCTCGTGGCAAGCGAGAGGCGCCCACCCAGTGTCGGGCGCACCCCTTAGTATCTAGTGGTGAGGCATACTATAGATAGGTTGCAAGCAAGGATCTGCTCTGGCGTGCTACAGTTCAACCGCCTAGGCCCGTGGGCACTCACGGGCCGCGCCCGCCCCTCCCCCCGGGAGGGCGCACTGGCGATGTCATTCACCGCGCATCCAACATCACTGCTTTTGAGCACTCCGCCTCGTGGCAAGCGCGAGGCCGCCCACCCAGGATCGGGCGCGTCCCTCCGCGCTCCAGCCGCCCTCAGGCGATAATATCCGGCATCAACTCGTCCTCGATCCGCGCGATCTGGTCCTTCAGCGACAATTTGCGCCGCTTCAGCCGCTTCATCGCCAGCTCGTCCCCGCCGCCGCGCGCATGCATCGCCGCGATCGCCTCATCCAGATCACGGTGCTCGACCCGCAGCACCTCCAGCTTCACACGCAAGACTTCTTCATGGTTCAATTCCGACGCGGCATTCATGGCAGGCTCGACTCGCTGTTGGGTGCTCGCTTGAGATTGCCCGCACCCTACCGCGAAATCCCCGCGCGGCAAAGGCTTGGCTGCAGCGGCAAAGCGCCTCGCGTCACCCATGCGCCCCTTGCACCTATGCGCCACCGCCCCCATATCGGTCAGGCAACCGGACTGCCGCAGGGTCGGAGTCCGGGCGCTGTGTCGCTGCTACAGGACCGGAAATGATGACGAAATTTACCTTTCCCACGCATCCTTTACTGCTGGGTTTCGAACCTCTGGAACGGCTGGTCGAACGCACCGCCAAAGCCGGAGCCGACGGCTACCCGCCGTTCAACATCGAATTGATCGAGCCGACGCGCTATGTGATCACATTGGCGGTCGCCGGTTTTGGCCCCGATGATATCTCGGTCACGCTGGAAGACCGGCAGCTGGTCGTGCGCGGCCAGCAATCCGATCCCGATCCCGACCGCGTGTATCTGCACCGCGGCATCGCCACCCGCCAGTTCCGCCGCATTTTCGCCCTCGCCGAGGGTGTCGAGGTCAGCGGCGCGCGGATGGAGAACGGCCTGCTTGAGATCGCGCTGGAACGGTGCGAACCTGAGACCGTGGTGCGCGCGATTCCCATCACCCGCGGCTAAACCGACCCCCTGCTGAAAGGACGCCTTATGGAAACCCCATATTCCGGTCTGCCGCTGGGCAAGATCGCCTATATCCGCGAGATTGAAGCGCAGGATCTGCCCGACGATATTCGTGCACAACTGCCCGAGGAATCGCCCGTCTGGGGCGTGCATTCGCCCGAGGGCGAGTGTCTGGCCATCGCGCTCGACCGCCGCGTGGCCTTCATGCTGGCGCGCGAGAATGATTTCGCACCGGTCTCGGCGCATTAACCTTTGCGAGAGCCTCAATTCGGGCTCAGTCTCTGCGGATACCCTTGAATCCCTGTTAACGGGGGCGCGTCTCGCGCCCCTTTTTCACATTGCATAACCCCGCTTTCGCCAGAGGCGCATGGGCGCTAGGATACCGGACAAACAGATAACCGACGGGGATAACGCCATGCAGATGAACGACAACCGCACCATTGCCGCCGATCCCGCCATCGTCTGGGCGGCGCTTTTGGACCCTGAGGTGCTCAAAGCCTGCGTGCCGGGCTGCGAGGAACTCACCGGCTCAGCCGCAGAGGGATTCGAAGCGGTGGTGGTGCAAAAAGTCGGACCGGTGAAGGCCAAATTCGCCGGACAGGTCAGCGTCACCGATATCATCGAGGGCCAAAGCCTGACCCTGAACGGCGAGGGCAAAGGCGGGGCCGCCGGTTTCGCCAAGGGCGCCGCCCATGTCACCCTCGCCCCCGCGACCGCCGAGGATGGCAGCGCCGCGACGCTCCTGACCTATGAGGTCGAGGCCAAGGTCGGCGGCAAACTCGCGCAATTGGGCAGCCGGATCATCGACGGATTCGCCCGCAAAATGGCCGATGAGTTCTTTGGCCGCTTTCAGGACGCGCTGGAATCCCCCGAAGAGGAGGACACCGAAGCCAGCGAGGGCGAGGGCGACGCCCCTGAGGGCGCGAAAAAAGGCTGGTTTCGCAAGATGTTCAAGGGCGACTGACCGCCGACATCCCTAAAACCCCAGATCCACCGGCGCCACCCCGATCACCACGGGATGCAACACCAAAAGCGCCGCCCAGACCGCCAAAGCGATCACCGCCGGCAGCACCGCGGGCCTCTGCGCCGGACGCCAGCGCCCCGAGATCAGCGCCGAGAATGGCAGTAATGAGGTCCGCGCGGCCTGCGCCTGCCAGACCTCGGCCCCCCAAGTCCGGCGCAGCCTGCGGTCGATCATCACCATGCCGAACAACGCAAACAGGGTGAAAATCCCGAACAGCACCACATGCGCCAGATCGCCATTGGCCAGCAAATGCGCCCCCGCCCAGAGGCCCAGCGCCAAGAGCACCGGATGGCGGCTGACTCCGGCGATCCCCGGCCTCTCAGGGTCAAACCCCTCACGCCGCGAGCCAAAGGACAAAGGGTTCACCCCCGCCATCGCATAGGCGACCAGCAGACAGGCCGCCGCCATCACCCCCAGCGCCGCATGGGTCATCCACTCGGCGTGATACCACAGGGCCACAAAGGGCGCGCGCCCCGCCGCGACGATCACCCAGACCAGCAGCGCAATCGACAGTAGGGAATAGGCCACGCCAAACCCCGCCCGCCCCAAAAGCGCCACCAAAGGCCCCTTCAGACCCGGCCGCACCGGAATCATATGCGATGCAAAAAACACCGCCAGCGCCAGCGCGAATCCAAACCAACCGTCCATCTTGCCCCCAGCCTAGCGCGTAAATCCTGACCACAGGTTAATGCGCTTTGCACCCCGCGAACATGCGCGCGGTTGACGCGGTGGCGAATTGCCTCAAGATACCCGCTCCAAACCAACCCTGACCCAACCGCAAAGGCCCCGAGATGACCCAGACCACCCGCGGCCCCGACGGCATCGACCGCTGCGCTTGGGTCGGCGATTACCCGCCCTTTCTGCCCTATCATGACGCGGAATGGGGCTATCCGGTCAGCGACGACCGACGGCTGTTTGAAAAACTCTGCCTCGAGTCGTTCCAATCCGGCCTCAGTTGGCGCACGATCTTGGACAAACGCGAGAATTTCCGCAAAGCCTTCGATAATTTCGACCCCGCCAAGATCGCCCGATACACCGAGACCGACATCACCCGCCTGCTTGCCGACGCCGGTATCGTGCGCCACCGTGGCAAGATCGAAGCGGTGATCAACAACGCCAAACGCTACGCCGAACTGACCGCCGAGACCGGCTCTCTCGCCGCCTATATCTGGCGGTTCGAACCCGCGCCCGCAGACCTCGGCGCGCCCTATACACTCACCCAGTCGCCCGCCTCGGTGGCGCTGTCCAAAGACCTGAAGAAACGCGGCTGGAAATTTGTCGGGCCAACCACCATCTTTGCCTTCATGCAGGCGATGGGCCTGATCAACGACCACGCCGAGGGCTGCGCCATGCGCGCCAAAGCGGCAGAGGCGCGGGCCGGTTTTATCAAACCCGTCTGAGCACAGCGTCGCCCCCCAATCCGAGGCCCCATGACCCCGCAATATCTCGCCTATCTCGCTCCGGCGCGCGCCAGCAACCAACTCTGGCGGCTGATCACCGGCTTGATGCTGATCGTCGGCATCTATGTCGCGTGGAACCTGACCCTCGGGCTGGCGCTCTGGCTGCTGCCGGTGGCCGACCAGATCCTCGCATGGGCCTTGGGGCGCGGTGATTTTAACTGGTTTCACAACGGTTTACACGGTTTCGAGACGCGGCTCTCGCGGGTCGGTCAGGGTGCTGATCCATGGTCGCTGATCCTGCTGATGCTGACCTTTCTCGGGTTCTGGTTCGGCACCGCCCTGACCCTGCGCCTGTTCCACAACCGCCGCCTCTCAGGCCTGTTTGGCCGCGCCCCCGTGGTCTTGCGCGATTTTACCCTCGGTGTCGCAATGATGGCAATGATCGGCGGCGGCATTGCGCTGTTCCTCAGCCAGACGCCGCTCTTGCCGCAACTGCAACTGGCCACCGACCCCGCGCTCTGGCTGCTGTTCCTGCCCTTGGCGCTTCTGGGCATCCTGATCCAGACCGGCGCCGAGGAACTGGTGTTTCGCGGCTATATCCAAGGCCAACTGGCGGCGCGTTTCGCCTCACCGCTGGTCTACCTGAGCCTGCCGACGATCCTCTTTGGGCTGGCGCATTACAACCCCGCCGAAATGGGCACCAACACATGGCTGGTCGTCGCCACCACCGGCCTTTTTGGCTTGGCGGCCAGCGATCTGACCGCGCGCAGCGGCTCTCTGGGCCTCGCTTGGGGGCTGCATTTCGCCAATAACGTGCTGGCGATCCTTCTGGTCAGCGTGATGGGCGGGCTCGACGGGCTGGCGCTCTTGCAACTTGCCGAGACCGGCGCCAGCGCGGATTTGCTCAAACCCTTGCTGATTTCTGATATGCTGCTGATGGTCAGCGTCTGGGCCGCCTGCCGGTTATGGCTCAGACGGCGATAAACAGGGGCGATAAACCGGATTGGCGCAAGGATGCGCGCCGGATTGCCACTGCGTAATGTTGCATTCGGACGGCGCGCGTCTTATCTGGGGCTGGCAACAAGGGGCACTCGATGAACTGGATCACCAACTACGTCCGTCCGACGATCAACTCGCTGTTTTCGCGCCGCGAAGTGCCCGAGAACCTTTGGACCAAATGCTCCGAGTGCGGCACCATGCTGTTCCACCGCGAGCTGAGCGACAATCTGCAGGTCTGCCTGAACTGCAACCACCATCTGGCGATCTCGCCGCGTGAGCGGTTCAACGCGCTGTTTGACGCCGGCACTTTCGCCGAGGTCTCGGTGCCCGAGCCGGTCGCCGACCCGCTGCATTTCCGCGACCAGAAACGCTATCCCGACCGTTTGAAAGCCGCGCAAAAGGCCAATAACGAGCGCGAGGCGATGCTGGTCGTCGAGGGCGAGATCGGCCGCACACCGGTGGTCGCCGCCGCGCAGAATTTCGCCTTTATGGGCGGCTCGATGGGGATGTATGTCGGCAATGCGATCATCGCCGCCTGTGAGCGCGCGGTCGAGCGCCGCGTGCCGCTAATCCTCTTTGCCGCCGCCGGTGGCGCGCGCATGCAAGAGGGGATTCTCTCCCTGATGCAGATGCCGCGGACCACCGTCGCGCTGGCGATGCTCAAAGAGGCCGGTCTGCCCTATATCTGCGTGCTCACCCATCCGACCACCGGCGGCGTCACCGCCAGCTATGCGATGCTGGGCGACGTGCAGATTGCCGAACCCAACGCGCTGATCTGCTTTGCCGGTCCCCGCGTGATCGAACAAACCATCCGCGAGAAACTGCCCGAGGGCTTCCAGCGCGCCGAATATCTGCTGGATCACGGGATGCTCGACCGCGTCACCCACCGTAAGGATATGCGCGACGAGTTGATCACCATCACCCGCATGCTGATGGGCCAGCCGCCCGCGATCCACGGCGAATTGCCCGCCCCCGATCCGGCGGACACCCCGCAGGCCGCGGATGAGGCACAGGCCGCCGAGGCGCCCGCCGCCGAGCCCGATCCAAAGCCGTGACCCCCCCCGATCCCGCGCAGACTAATCCCGCGCAGCCCGATACCGCGGCCACCTCCGACGTGATCCTCGCGCGGATGCTCGCGCTGCATCCGAAAATCATCGACCTCACGCTCGACCGCATGTGGCGGCTGCTCGAAGCTCTAGGCAATCCGCAGAACGCCCTGCCGCCGGTGATCCATATCGCCGGCACCAATGGCAAGGGCAGCACGCAGGCGATGATTCGCGCCGGTCTCGAGGCCGAGGGCAAACGCGTCCACGCCTATACCTCGCCGCATCTCGCCCGCTTTCACGAGCGTATCCGCCTTGCCGGCACGCTGATCACCGAGGATGCGCTGACGGAGATTCTCGACGAATGTTATGCCGCGAATGGCGGCGCTTCGATCACCTATTTCGAGATCACCACCTGCGCCGCCCTCCTCGCCTTCTCGCGCGTGTCTGCCGATTATGTGCTGCTCGAGGTGGGCCTCGGCGGACGGCTCGACGCCACCAATGTCGTTGAAAAACCGGCCCTTAGCGTAATCACGCCGGTCTCGGTCGATCACCAGCAGTATCTCGGCGAGACCCTGCCCGAGATCGCCGGTGAGAAAGCCGGGATCATCAAACGCCGCGTGCCGGTGATTGTCGGCCCGCAAGAAGACGCCGGTCTCGAGGTCATTGAGACCCGCGCCGCCAGTCTCGCAGCGCCCGTAATCGCATATGGCCAGCAGTGGCATGTGACGCGTGAGGGTGACCGGCTGGTGTTTCAAGACGAAAGCGGCCTTCTCGACCTGCCCCTGCCCAATCTCCCCGGCCCGCACCAGATCCAGAACGCCGGCGCCGCCCTCGCCGCCCTGCGCACCCTGGGCTGTGGCGAGGCCGCCTATGAGGCCGCGATCAGCCGCGCCGAATGGCCCGCCCGCATGCAGCGCCTGCGGTCCGGCCCGCTGGTCACCGCCGCCCCGCAGGCGGAACTCTGGCTCGACGGCGGCCATAATCCCGCCGCCGCGCTGGCGATCTCGGCAACACTTGACGACCTGCCCAAACGCCCGACCTATCTGATCTGCGGGATGCTTAATACCAAGGATATCAACGGCTTCTTGCACCCCTTGGCACAGCACGCCGAAGCTCTGATCGCCGTCTCAATCCCCGGTGAAGCCGCGACCCTCAGCGCCGAAGACACCGCCGCCAAAGCCCGCGCCGCCGGGATCAAAGCCGAAACCGCCGAGAGTGTCAGCGCCGCGCTCGCCCGGATCACCACCCAAGCCCCCCAAGCCCGCGTGCTGATCTGCGGCTCCCTCTATCTCGCCGGTGCGATCCTGCGCGAAAACGCCTAAACCCCGCCCCCTCATCTGTCCAAAAATATCCTCGGGGGTGAATTGCCGCAGGCAAGAGGGGGCAGACAGCCCCCTCCTTTCGGACAACGCCCGCAAGCAAAGCGCAAAGGGCCGCGCCCGACCTTGGGTGGGCGCCCCATCCCTCACCACAACGCGGCGCGCTAAAAAGCTGAAATGTCGCTCGCGCCGCACCCGCCATCACCAATGCGCCCTCCCGAGGGGAGGGTCGGGCGCGGCCCGTGGTGCCCACGAGCTAGACGGCTGAACCGCAGCACATCAAAACACTGCCATGGGATGGAGCCATCCGTCTCACGAAGCCCCCCAAACCCCGAAGGGCCGCGCCCGACCCTGGGTGGGCGCCCCGCCCTCACCACAACGCGGCGCGCTCCAAAGCATCCACGCCGTCCGAGCCGCTCACAGCATCACCAATGCGCCCTCCCGCGGGGAGGGTCGGGCGCGGCCCGGCGGTGCCGCCGGGCGTGAGGGTTGCACCGCTCCGCAGCAATACACACACCACGCTCAGACCCCGTCGGTCCAAGCCCCCGCACCTGACGATCGCTCCGCGCCCCACCACCAAACGCGAAAAGCCCCGCACAACGGCGGGGCCTCACAAACTCGATAGCTAAATTCAGGCGGTTGCGGTGGTCGCAGCAGCCTTAGCGATGTCTTTCTTGATGTTCAGCGCGCGCGGCGACAGCTCGACATCCTTGGCCTTCGCCATGAACGCGTCCAGACCGCCACGGTGGTCAACGGTGCGCAGCGCCGCTGCCGAGATCTTCAGCTTGAAGCTCCGGCCCAGCTGCTCGGAGCTCAGCGAAACATCCACCAGATTGGGCAGAAAACGCCGCCGCGAACGGTTCTTCGCGTGGCTTACGTTGTTCCCGGTCATCGGGCCTTTACCGGTCAGTTCGCAACGGCGCGACATGGCATCATCCTCGTGTTTATATACTTGCGGGCGCGCGTCGGCGCAGACAACATCAAAAGGGCGCCCCTAAGACAGCGCCCTGAATCTCGAGGACGGGTATTAGGCGCAATTCGACCCCCCGTCAAGAGACGTCAAGGGATTCGCCACCGCTTTGCAACGAGGCCATCACCGCCTGCGCCGCCGCCCCTGCCGCGGCCTCGCCACGGGCCACTTGCGCCGCCGCCGCATCAATCTGAGCGCGCGCCTGCGGGGTCTCCAAACGCGCCAAAAGTGACTGCCGCAGCTCTTCGATAAACCAGTGCCGCGCCTGCGCCTCGCGCCGCGCCTGCCAATGCCCCTCGGCCCGGCGCCAGTCACCCAGCGCGGTGATCTCCTCCCAGACCTGCGCCAGCCCTTCCTCCTGCAGTGCCGAGGCGGTCAGCGCCTTGGGAAACCCCGGCGCATCCTGTGGCCGCTTGCGCAACAACCTGAGCGCTCCGGCATAATCCGCGCGCGTGCGGTTCGCCGTCGCCTTCAGATCGCCGTCGGCCTTATTGACCACGATCATATCGGCGGCCTCCATGATCCCGCGTTTGACCCCCTGCAATTCATCGCCACCCGCAGGCGCCAGCAGCAGCACAAACACATCCGAGAGTTCCGCGACCACCGTTTCCGACTGGCCGACGCCCACGGTTTCAACGATCACCACGTCAAAGCCTGCCGCCTCGCAGAGCGCCACCGCCTCGCGGGTGCGCCGCGCAACACCGCCCAGATGGGTCTGGCTCGGCGAGGGCCGGATAAACGCGCCTTGCATCCGCGACAGCCGCTCCATCCTTGTTTTATCACCCAAAATCGAGCCGCCGGTGCGCGCCGAGGACGGATCCACCGCCAGCACCGCCACCGTCAAGCCGCGCTCGACCAGCATCGCGCCAAAGGATTCGATAAAGGTCGATTTGCCCACCCCCGGCGTCCCCGACAGCCCGATGCGCAGCGCCTGCCGCCCGTGACCGGCCAGCTCCTGCAACAGATCAATCGCCTGCGCGCGGTGGTCGGCGCGGGTGCTCTCCACCAGCGTGATCGCCCGCGCCAAGGCACGGCGGTCATTACGCAGAATGCGCGCGGCAAGATCGGTCATAGTCGCTCCCAATTTCCGTGCTTCCTCTATGGCCCGAGGCCGCCCACGCTGTCCACCCTGCGCCCCCGAATCAGCCAGCCGATCACCCGTTGCCGCAGCGGCGCGCGGCAATCTCTGGCTTGGCATCGCCGCCGCCACGCCGCATAACCGGCGCATGCATCTGCCCGCCCCCGCCCTGCCGATTGATCCGCTGCTGCCCGATCTGCGCGCCGCCATCGCGCAGCACGGGATGGCGGTGCTGCAAGCGCCCCCCGGTGCCGGTAAAACCACCCGCGTGCCCTTGGCGCTCCTTGACCAGATCGCCGGCCGCATCGTCATGCTCGAACCCCGCCGCCTCGCCGCCCGCGCCGCCGCCGAGCGGCTGGCCGAGAGCCTCGGCGAAGAGGTCGGCGCCCGTGTCGGCTACCGAATCAGAGGCGAGGCGCGCAGCTCCAAAGCCACCCGCATCGAGGTCGTCACCGAGGGCATCCTCACCCGCATGCTGCAATCCGACCCCTCGCTCGAGGGTATCGGCGCGGTGATCTTCGACGAATTCCACGAACGCTCGCTCAATGCCGATCTCGGCCTCGCCCTGACCCTCGAATGCCGCGCCGCACTGCGCGAAGACCTCGCGCTCATCGTGATGTCCGCCACCCTCGACGCCGCCCCCGTCGCCGACCTCCTCGGCGACGCGCCTCTGCTGACCTCCGAAGGCCGCGCCTATCCGGTCGAAACCCGCTGGCTCGACAAACCCCTCGCGCGTGACAGCCGCCTGCCGCAGGCCGTGGCCGATCTCACCCGCAAGGCGCTGGCGGAAACCTCGGGCGGCATCCTCGTCTTCCTGCCCGGCGAGGGCGAAATCCGCCGCACCGCCGCCGCACTCACCCCGCATCTGCCCGCAGACACCCAGTTGCACACGCTGTTTGGCGCGATGGATTTCAAAGCCCAACGCGCCGCCATCGCCCCCGCCAAAACCGGCCGCAAACTGGTCCTCGCCACCTCCATCGCCGAGACCTCCCTGACGATCAGCGACATCCGCGTGGTCGTCGACGCCGGCCTCGCCCGCCGCGCCCGGTTCGACCCGAATTCCGGCATGAGCCGTCTGGTCACCGAACGCGCCAGTATCGCCGAAGCCGAGCAACGCCGGGGCCGCGCCGGTCGTGTCGCCGAGGGCAACTGCTACCGCCTCTGGACCAAGGGCCAAGAGGGCGCGATGCAAGGTTTCGCCCCCGCCGAGATCGAGACCGCCGACCTCAGCGGCCTCGCCCTTGAACTCGCGCTCTGGGGCTCGGACGACGGGCTACACTTCCTCACCCCGCCCCCCGCCGGCCCCCTCGCCGAGGCGCGCGCGCTCTTGCACGATCTCGGCGCGCTCAAGGCCCATCGCATCACCGACCACGGGCGCGGTATGGCCGCCCTGCCCCTGCACCCGCGCCTCGCCCATATGCTGCTCACCGCTGGCAAATCCGCAGCACCCCTCGCCGCCCTGATCGCCGAGCGTGACCCGCTGCAAGCCGCCCCCGCCGACCTCTCCCTGCGCCTCAAAGCGCTGGAGAACCCGCGCCAGTTCGCCGCCGAGCACCCCTATGCCATCCGCCGCGAAACCCTTGAGCGTATCCGCCGCGACGCCAAAGCCCTCGCCCGCCACGCGCCCGCAGACCAAGGCCTCGAGCCCGCCGAAATGGCCGCCCTCGCCTACCCAGACCGCATCGGGCTGCGCCGCAAAGGCGACGCCCCGCGCTACCTGCTGTCGGGTGGCAAGGGCGCCGCATTCGACGCCGCCGACCCTCTCGGCCAGAACCGCCTGATCGTCGCCACCGACCTTGACGGCGACACCCGCGAAGCCCGCATCCGCCAGGCCCTGCCGCTCTCTGACGCCTCTCTGCGCGCCCTCTTTGGCGCCCAAATCCGCTGGTCCGACCATTGCGACTGGTCGCCCCGCGACACCCGCATCATCGCCCAAAGCCGCGAGACCCTCGGCGCGCTCATCCTCAACACCCGCAACTGGGACGCCCCGCCCGAGGCCCGCGCCCACGCCGCCTTGGACGGGATCCGCGCCCTCGGCCTCGCCCATTGCGGCATGACAAGCGCCGCGCGCCGCTTGCAAACCCGCGTGGAACTCCTGCGCGCGCAGGGCGCCGATCTGCCCGATTTCACCGACGACGCCCTGCTCGAGCGCGCCGAAGACTGGCTGCTGCCCCATCTCACCGGCATCAAAACCGCCGATGACCTGCGCAATCTCGACCTGACCAACGCGCTGACATCCGCCCTGACATGGGACCAAACGCAGGCCCTCAACCGCCTCGCGCCGAGCCATTTCACCACACCCTTGGGCGCGCGCACCCCGATCGATTACAGCGGCGGCGATCCCGCCATCGAGGTGCGCCTGCAAGAGCTCTTTGGCCTGACCACACACCCGACCATCGGCCCCGCGAGACTGCCCCTGAAAATCACCCTCTTGTCGCCCGCGCGACGGCCGGTGCAAACCACCATGGACCTGCCGAATTTCTGGGCCACCTCCTATACGGATGTGCGCAAGGACATGCGCGGGAAATACCCGCGCCACCCCTGGCCGGAAGACCCGCAGAACGCCCAGCCCACCACCCGCGCCAAACCCCGCGGCACCTGACGCCCGTCATCTGTCCAAAAATATCCTGGGGTGAATTGGCCACAGGCCAAGAGGGGCAACGCCCCCATCTGTTTCGCCCGTGGCCCCCACGGGCCGCGCCCGACCCTCCCCCCGGGAGGGCGCATGGCGATGTCATTCACCGCCCGACCAACATCAATGCTTTGAGGCGTAGTACATTGTTCAATCGCCCCACGCGCCCACCCAGTGTCGGGCGCGCCCCTTCGCGCATCACTCTGAACGTGGTTGACCCCAAGGCTTCGCCTGACGCGCACCACTCCAACCAGCCCCGCCCGCGCGCCCTAGTGCGCGCCGACACGCAGGGGCTCGATGCCCCGAAGTGTCGCCCCCAGAGCCTCAGATCGCCTCGCCCTGCATCAGCTTCGGCGCCTCCGGCTTCAGCCCCGCCGCCTCGCGGATGAACATCCGGCGCAGCATCGGCAATGCGTTCACCGCCCCCAGCCCCAGCCCGCGCAGCACCTCCAGCACCGGATTACCGTTGGAAAACAGCGCGTTCATCGCATCGGTGCCCAGCGCCATGCGCAGCACGTCAAACCGCCGCCACGCCTGATAGCGCTCCAACACATCCGGCGCCGCGATATCCTCGCCGCGCCGCGCCGCCAGCACCAGAACCTCGGCCAGCGCCGCCACATCGCGCAAGCCAAGGTTCAACCCTTGCCCGGCAATCGGATGCACCCCATGCGCCGCATCACCGACCAGCGCCAGCCGCTCGGCGACGAAGTCCTCGGCCACCGTCAGCCGCAGCGGATAGGCAAACCGCCCGCCCGCCAGCGATATCTCACCGAGAAAATCGCCAAACCTTGGCCGCAACACCTCCAGATAGTCGGCATTATCCAGCGCATTGATCGCCTGCGCCGTGCCCGTGCGCTCGGCCCAGACAATCGAACAGCGGTTGCCCTTCAAGGGCAGGATCGCCAACGGCCCGCTCGGCATGAACATCTGATGCGCGATCCCGTGATGCGGCAGCTCATGCTCCAGCGCGCAGACCAGCCCCATCTGCCCGTAATCGCGCCCCCAGCGTTTGATGCCCGCACGTGCGGCCACCGCACTGTCGCGCCCGTCGCAGCCGACCAGCAGCCGCCCGCGCAGCACCTGCCCGTCATCCAGCGTCACCGAGGCTGCGCCGCCATCCGTGGATTGCGCCACCACCCGCGCCCCGCTCAGCAGGGTGATCTTCGGCTCCGCCTCCATCGCCGCCAGAAACGCGCGGTAAAGGTAGCGGTCCTCGACCATCTGCCCCATCACGCCCTCTTCGATCTCGGCGGCGTCAAAGCCCAGAAACAGCGGCGAGGCGCCCTGCCCTGCATGCCCCTGACTGGCGCGGATGCCGTTGATCGGCTGCGCGGTCTCGCTCAGGGGCGCGCGCCACAGGCCCAGCGCCTGCAACACCCGCACCGAGGCCAGCGCCAGCGCATAGGCGCGCCCGTCAAAATCATCCTCGGCCCGCGCCTGCGCCGCGCGCGCGTCAATCACCGCCACCGACAGCCCGCCTTGGGCCAAAGCCAACGCCAGCGCCGGCCCGTTCAGCCCGCCGCCCACGATCAGAATATCCGCATCATATGTCATCGCTCAAATATGCGCCTGCACCCGGGATTGTCCATGCCGCACGCGCAGGCTAGCCTTGCGGCAGTTTGACCAATTCGGGCGCATGTTTGCACCCGCAACGAAAGGCTGCAGTACATGGGGTTCCAACAATGAGCGACAACTGGCGCAAGCTAAGCGCAGCCGAACTTGGCCGCGGTATCGAGGGTGGCAGCATCTGCCCGGTGGCCCTGACCGAGGGGTTTCTCGACGCCATCGACAATCACCCCCTCGCCCCCCGTATCTACGCCCGCACCATGCGCCAACAGGCCGAGGATGCCGCCATGGCCGCCCGCCGCCGCGCCCGCGCGGGGCGTCGTCTGGGGCCGCTCGACGGGGTGCCGGTCTCGTGGAAAGACCTCTTTGACACGGCAGGCGTCGCCACCGAGGCCGGCAGCCAGCTCTTGAAAGACCGCGTGCCCACGCAGGACGCCGTGGTGGTCACCCGCCTGACCGAAGCCGGCCTGCCACCCTTGGGCAAGACCCATATGACCGAACTGGCGTTCTCCGGCCTCGGGCTGAACCCCTCGACCGAGACTTCGCCCTGTATCCACGACCCCGCGCGCGTCTCCGGCGGCTCGTCGTCGGGCGCCGCCGCCTCGGTGGCCTTCGACCTCGCCCCCTTGGCAATCGGCTCTGACACCGGCGGCTCGGTGCGCGTGCCGGCAGTGTGGAACGATCTTGTCGGGCTCAAAACCACCTCCGGCCGCGTGCCTCTGGACGGCGCCGTGCCCTTGGCCGCGCGCTTTGACACCATCGGCCCGCTGGCCCGCTCGGTCGAGGATGCGGCGCTCGCCTTCGCGCTTCTGGACGCCAGCCCCGCCCCCGATCTGCGCGGCGCCAGCCTCCACGGCACCCGTCTGCTGGTCCTCGACGGGCTCGCCTTTGACGACCTCGCCCCCGAGGCGGCGAAAGGCTTCGAACACGCCCTCTCCCGCCTCTCCGCTGCGGGCGCCCAGATCACCCACGGAAACCTGCCCTGCACCGAGGCCGCGATGCCGCTTTCGGGCATCCTCTATACCTCGGAATGCTACGGCACTTGGGGGAAGACCATCGAGGCCAACCCCGAGGTGATGTATGCCCCCGTCCGAGAGCGGTTCCGCGCCGGTGCCAACCGCAACGCCGCCGATTTCGTCGCCGCCTGGCACCAGCTTGACGCGATGCGCCGCGATTACCTGCAAGCGACGGCGGGTTATGACGCGGTGCTGATCCCCTCGGCCGCCAATCTGCCGCCGAAGATCGACGATCTTCTGGCCAATGAGACCTATTTCGCCGCCGAGAACCTCAAGGCCTTGCGCAACTCGCGGATCGGGAATCTGATGGGACTCTGCGCGCTGACCCTGCCCAGCGGCATTCCGATGACCGGCGTGATGATGATGGCCGCCCCGATGGCCGAAGCACAGCTCCTGCGGTTGGGTGCGGCGGCGGAAAAAGCCCTCGCGTGATCCCGCTGGCCCTGCAACACGACACAGAAGTTGACCGATGACCGACACCACACTCGACACCGACGGCTGGCTGACCCTGCCGTTCCAACCCGCGGTCAAACCGGGGGTGAAAACCGCGCTGACATTGGCCTGCGCGCCCTCATGGCTGGCCGAGGGCAAGGCGCAGATCCTCGACCACCACGCGCTGATCGCGATCAACCGGCGGATCGCGAAACTGCGCACCTCGGGGGCAATGGAGGTGGTGACCACGCTGGAAACCCTCTACCGCAAACACACCGCGCTTTGCCCCTATGACGCCAAGGCCAACCGCATCCAATTGCCGGCGCGGGTGGTGGCGGCACTTGGCCCGGCGCCCTGCACTCTGCAGGTCACCAAGGACGACGGCCATCTGACCCTGCGCAAACCACCCGCACCCGACGGCTAGCCTTGCGGTTCGCCCGAGCGCCTGCCCGTCACGCCCAACCCCGGGGCCTCAACCCCCACCCACTTTATGCTATAAATATCCAAATCGGGAGGCCTGCCTCCCGCCTGCGGGAAAGCCCCGCAGGTCGACCCCGAAACCAGCCTCTGCGACGACGCCCAAGGGCGATACTCCCATGCTCCAATTCTGGTGAGCCCATGCCACAGTCTTCCCCCACCGCAGCGCAGCTTTTGTCCCGCATCACCGCCGATCACGGCTGCAGTGGTCAGGACCTCTCGGCGGTGGATTTCGACCAGCTCGACACCGACGAGCCGCTCCAGTTCACCGATTGCACGCTGACCCGCGCGCGGATTTCCGGCACCGCCCTGCGCGAGAGCATCTGGATCAATTGCACCTTTCGCGATTGCGTGTTTTCCGGCACCGCCCTGCAAGAGGCGCAATTCACCCGCTGCGGGTTCTACAACCCCGCCTCGGTCACCGGCGCGATGTTCCAGCATTGCAGCCTGAGCAGCACCCGCTTTACCGGCTGCGATCTGACCCTCGCCACGTTCAAAAGCTGCGACGCGCATGACATCGCCTTCAAGGATTGCCAGATGCGCGGCACCGGTTTTGAGGCCACCGATTTCTCGCAGAGCCTTGGCCGCAAGCGGCTGAATGCGGCGCATTTCGATGAGTGCCGGTTGATCGACGCGCGGTTTGACCGGCTGGATCTGAGCAGCTGCGAGTTCAGCGGTTGCGATATGACCGGCATTGCCTTGACCGCTGCGCGGCTGGTGAAAGCGCGGATCAAGCGCTGCACGCTGGTGGTGCCCGAGATCGGCGGCGCGGATTTCAGCGGCGCGGATCTGAGCGGCAGCAGCCTTGACGGATTCCACCTGCCGGACCTGCGCGCCTATAGCGAGATGCAGGTCTCGGCGGGGCAGCAACACCACCTGCTGCGCGGGCTGGGGGTGAAGGTGGTGCCGGATTGAGGGGAGCGCACTCGAGCGCATCGCCAGACCGCGGGATGCCGCCTACACACTCAGCGCCCCGGCGCGGAATCAAGGCGTTAGCCGCCGCGCATCGCCAGACCGCCCCCCGGGCTGGCGATTTGGCTGCTGTATGCGCGCCGTTCAAATGATGGATGTAGAACGCGCCATAAAGCGCTTCGTTCAACCGGTGGGTCGCCACCCCGCGGTCTGGCAATGCACGGCTTGCGTGGTGACTGCTGTAGTATTCGAGAGCAGGAAAAAGCCCTACGCCTCGATTCCGCGCAGGGCACGACGCGCAACATAGCGCAGCGCCAGACCGCGGGACGGCGAGCCTAAAGGCCGAATGATGCGCTTTATGGAGCGTTCGACATCCAGCATATGAACGAAGCACCCAACCCCACCAGATCGCCAGCCCTCGGGGCGGTCTGGCAATGCGCGGCGGCTTACGCCTTGATTCCGCGCGGGTGCGTAGAACTGCCGTTCGCAAAAAAGAAAACTCAGGAAGCCACGCTTCAATACACGCCCTGCTCGCGACGCAAGCCGCGCTTCGCCAGACCGCGGGATGGCGTCCAACACTCTGAACAGAGCGCTTTATGCCGCGCTCCACATCCACCACCGGAAGCGAAGCACCCAGCCCCATCAGATCGCCAGCCCCGTGGGCGGTCTGGCGATGCGCGGCGGCTTCGCCTTGATTCCGCGCAAGTTAAGACTACCGGCAAACCTGTTAAAAGCCCGCGAACCGCGCTCACCGAGCATACAACAAAGCGCAGCGCCAGACCGCGGGATGGCGATCCAACAGCTGAACGATGCGCTTTATGCCAGCCAAGTCCGCACGTCATTCGAACAACGCACCCAGCCCCACCAGATCGCCAGCCCTCGGGGCGGTCTGGCGATGCGCGGCGGCTTCGCCTTGATTCCGCGCGGGGCACCACGCACAACCCAGCGCTTCACCTTGCCTCCGCGCCGGTCCTCCAGCGCAACGGAGCACGCCACCCCCCAACCCACAAAAAAACGGCCCACCCACCGGCAGGCCGCTCCCAAATCCCTCACACCACCGGCGCTTAGTTCATCAGCCCCGCGTGGCGCATCGCCGCGTCGATCTTCGCTGCGGTCGCCTCGGTTGCGCCCAGCAGCGGCAGGCGCACCTCGTTGCGGCATTTGCCCAGCCGCGACAGCGCGTATTTCACACCCACCAACCCGGGCTCGATGAACAGCGCGATATGCAGCGGCATCAGACGGTCCTGATACTCCAGCGCCTTGGCGAAATCCCCCGCCGCAAGCGCCGCCTGAAACTCCGCACAGAGCCGCGGCGCGACATTCGCCGTCACCGAGATCGCCCCGACCCCGCCATGGGCCACGAAGCCCAGCGCCGAGGCATCCTCGCCGGTCAGCTGCACGAAATCCTTGCCACAGGTGATCCGCTGCTGCGACACCCGCTCCATGCTCGCGGTGGCATCCTTGACGCCGATGATCCCCGGCAGTTTCGCCAATTCGCCCATCGTCTCGGGCGTCATATCAATCACCGAACGGGCGGGGATATTATAGATGATGATCGGCAGATCGCAGGCATCATGCAGCGCCTTGTAATGGGCGATCAGACCGGCCTGCGTCGGCTTGTTGTAATAGGGCGTCACCACCAAGGCGGCATCGGCACCGACCTCCTTGGCATGACGCATGAAGCGAATCGATTCGGTGGTGTTATTCGAACCGGCACCGGCAATCACCGGCACCCGACCGGCGGCGAATTTGACCACCGCCTCGACAACCTGCTCGTGTTCTTCATGCGACAGCGTCGGGCTCTCGCCCGTGGTCCCGACCGGAACCAATCCATTGCTGCCCTCGGAAATCTGCCACTCGACGAAGGCTTCAAGCGCCTCGAAATCAACCGCCCCGTCTTTGAACGGCGTGATCATAGCAGGTAGAGAACCCCGGAACATCTTTGTCTCCTTATGCGGGCGCGCGGTGCAATGACCCAACCCCGCCCGCTGCTGGGCGTCCGTGACGGGCATCTGACCGGTTTGTGTGTTGCGCAGACAGTCTAGGCGGTTAGACTCATCACCGTCCCTTTTCAAGAGCAACCATGCATCCCACCCTCGCAGCTTTGGCGATTCGCGCGTTTCTGGCCGCATTGACCGTGCCGTTAACCCTCGCCCCCGCGCCCCTCAGCGCGCAAGACATCATCGGACCGCCACCGCCACGCGCGGTCGGCGCCATTGGCGCGTTGGTCAGCGCCGTGCGCTCCGGCGATGTCGAGGCGGTCACCCGGCTGCGCAATGCCGCCGGTCCCGCCGGTGTGCGCGTTGCCACATGGCGGATTCTGCGCAACGGAATCGCCGGTGACCTCGCCACCTATGCCGCCTTTGACGCGGGCCACGACCATTGGCCGAATATGGCCGAGCTGCGCGTGCAGGCCGAATTCCGCATGGAGGGCCAGCCGGCGCAGGCCATCCTCGACTGGTTCAGCACCCGCACCCCGCGCACCCCCGCCGGTCTTCTGGCGCTGATCGAGGCGCTGCAAGCCACCGGCCAGGACCCATCTGAGCCGCTCGCCACCCTCTGGCGCCATCACGACCTCTCGGCGGCGCGCGAAACCGCCCTTCTCGCCGCTTACCAAGACCTCTTGGCGCCCCTCCACGCCGAGCGTCTCGATGACCTCCTGTGGCGCGGCGAGACCGAACAGGCCGAACGCATGCTGCCCCGCGTGGATAACGCCCAGCGCCTCCTCGCCCGCGCCCGTATCGCCCTGCAAAACCGTCAGGACGGGGTCGATGCGCTGGTCGCCGCGGTCCCCGAATCGCTGGCAAATGACCCCGGCCTCAACCACGACCGCTTCCGCTGGCGCCTCGCCGCGGGCTTCACCGAGTCTGCCACCGAACTGATGCTCGAGTCCTCGCCCGACGCCCTCGGCCGCGCCTCAAACTGGGCCGGTCAACGCGCCCGCCTCGCCCGCAACGCACTCTGGGATGAGGACTACCAGCGCGCCTATGACCTCGCCGCCGGCCACGGCCTCACCGAAGGCGTCGCACTGGCCGATCTCGAATGGCTCGCGGGCTATATTGCGCTGCGCCATCTCGACCGCCCCGCCGACGCCAGCACCCATTTCCGCCGGTTGCGTGAGCGCGTCTCCAGCCCGATCTCGCTGGGCCGCGCCGGCTATTGGGAAGGCCGCGCGCATGAGGCAATGGGCGCTGAGGAAGACGCCCGCGCCGCCTATGCCTTCGGCGCCCAGCACCAGACCGCCTTCTACGGCCAACTCGCCGCCGAACGCCTCGGCCAAAACCTCGATCCGGCGCTGATCGCCGATCCCGATTACCCCGACTGGCGCGACACCGCGCTGGTCAGCTCCGACCTGATGCAGGCGGCCCTCCTCCTCCATGCCGCCGGCCAATGGCATGAGGCCCGCCGCTTCACCATCCAGCTCGCCTCGGTGCTCACCGATAGGGATGAACTCGGCGCGCTGGCGCAATTCTGGCTTGAGCGTGGGGAGCCCCATTTCACCCTGAAAATCGCCAAAGAGGCGATCAAGAACGGTATCCTCCTGCCCCGCGCCTATTTCCCGCTGACCGGTCTCGAGGACACCACCCTGCTGGTCCCCGCCGATCTGGTGCTCGCCATCGCCCGCCGCGAAAGCGAGTTCTACGCCGGTGCCGTCAGCCATGCCGACGCCCGCGGCCTCTTGCAGGTCCTCCCCGCCACCGGCCGCCATGTCGCGCAGCGCCTCAACATCCCCTTTGAGGAATCGCGCCTGACCACCGACGGTGCCTATAACGCGGTGCTCGGCGCGGGCTACCTGCATGAAATGTCTCAGCAATTTGACGGGACCCTGTCGCTGGTCGCCGCCGCCTATAACGCCGGGCCGGGCCGCCCGACCCGCTGGATGCGCGAGAACGGCGACCCCCGCGACGCCGCCATTGATCCCATCGACTGGGTCGAGATGATCCCCTTCAGCGAGACCCGCAATTACGTCATGCGGGTCACCGAATCACTGGTCATCTACCGCGCTATACTGGCGGGCACATCCGGCCCCATCGGCCTCACCGACATCCTCCGCGGCCGCGACTAAAGCCTCCGCCGGCTTCATCTTGCCAAAAATACTCACTTTTCGGACGCGACGCCAAAAGCCTTGACATGATACCTTTCGGTATCGCATACAGAAAAGAGATACCAAAAGGTATCACAACTCCCACAGGTGCCCCGTGACCCAAGACCTGCAACAACACGCCTTCCGCGCCCTCGCCGATCCCACGCGGCGCCAGATCCTCGCGCTTTTGGCGCAGCGCGAGATGACCATTGCCGAGGTCGCGGGGCATTTCGACATGACCCGCGCGGCGGTGAAAAAACACCTTTCGATCCTGCATGACGGGGCGCTGATCGAGACCCGCGCCGAGGGCCGCACCCGCGTCAACGCGCTGCGCCCCGATGGCCTCAAATCCGTCGCCAACTGGCTCGGCGCCTTCGATATCTTCTGGGACGAACGCCTCGCCGCCCTCAAATCCGCCATTGAAAAGGACATCCAATGACTGCCACCACAGCCGCGACCAGCCTGCATAAAACCATCTACCTGCGCGCCACACCGGCGCAGGTCTGGGCCTATCTGACCGAACCCGAGAAACTGGCGATCTGGTTTCACAAACCCGAATCCACGCTGACGCCCGGCCCCTACGAGATGTTCGGCACCGAATCGGGCAACAGGTTGATGTGGGGCGAGGTGCTGCACGCCGATCCCTTCAACCGGCTGGAATACAGCTTTACCATTGCGCCGATGGGCGAGGCCACCAGCACGGTGATCTGGACCCTCACCGAAGTCCCCGGCGGCACCCGCCTGTCACTGGAACACACAGGCCTGCCGCAAGGCGCCGAAGCCTTCGACCTGACACTGGCCCTCGACAAAGGCTGGGACGACCACATCAGCCGTATGCGTGCGGACGTGCATGGGGGGTAGCGCGCCGCCGCTCACCACGCGCCCTCGCAAACATGTGCGGGGGGCGTGGGTTTGGAAAGTCATGCCTGAGAACTATGCTTGCGGTTGTCGCACCTCGGTCATTGTTCTCTAACGGTCAACAAACAAACTCTTCAAACCGCTCCAAGTTTCGATTTATTTTCAGAGATCACCTCTATCGGTATCAATTTTCTCAAGCACCGCGAAATCCACTTCGTGTGTAAATTCAACGATATTTGCCGCCATCGAAATAAATGATGCGGCAATTATTACGCCGCAAGTAATATAAACTGCCCATCCGGCCGCATCATTAGATAACCCTGTATGTGCAATAAACAGAATACTGCTAATCGCAAGAACCCATAAACCGAGAACAATCAGAGAAAAAGATGCGATAAGGGCATCATAAAAATATTTACCGATCTTCGAGATTTTATAAACCGGCAGCCTACCATCGACCGGTGCATACTTAAAGTACTTTACAAACAGCCAGTTCTGAGAACGGGCAGCGGCAAATATGTCTGGATCTAGCTTGCTTTTTGCCACTACGGCCCTTGCCACCTCCGTAATGACTGCGCCGTATAACTGTATAGACAGAAATGAATAAGTTATCATTAAGACGCTAAACGCCGCCGTTATCAAGCTTATCTCTAAAAATGCGGGAATTTCTGATATAGACGCTCCAGTTCCAGGAATTCGTATGTTACCCCCGTTCCAAGAGACGAAAGCGAAGAAAAGCGAGATCACAAGAGAGCGAATTATATTATTCTGCTGAGCTTCTTGCTTTTCCTTTTGATTAACTAGCCCTTCGAGAACGCTCTCATTGACTACATTTAGGTTTAACCTTTTTTGCCGCCGAAGTTCATCAGCCGTGAAAATGCTGGCACGACCGTATAGGCTTAGCTTCTCAGTATATCGCTCTGTCATATCACCAAGCCAATCCAAGATCTAAAAGGAATCCCATACAACTGCTTAGCTTGCAAGTCGCGCTAGCACGTGCCCAATTTTTCCATGCCCAGATTCTGTGCGTTGTCGCATTTCGTATTCGCCGCAGCATTGTCTCGCTGCGGTCCAAACCCCTATCGCGGATCCCCCTACACCAAACCGCGCCACCTCACCCACTCGCACCCCCGTTTCATCTTGCCAAAAATACTCAAAATCCCCCACCTGCCCCCAAGAACACCCCTAACAACTCCTTAACCCAACAAGCTAACCCCTTGTTTTCCCTCACCCCACCCCCTGTCCCACGCGCGGGACAGGCGCCTGTCCCACACCCCTCGCTCCGCTTGCAAAGCCGCCGATGATCCGCCACCTTCGCCCCATCAAAGCGAGGGGAAAATCATGCGGCACGGCGGGCAAATTCTGGTCGATCATCTTAAAACCCAAGGCATCCGCCGGGTCTTTTCCGTCCCCGGTGAAAGCTTTCTCGCCGCCCTTGACGGGCTCCATGACAGCGAGATCCAGAACATCGTTTGCCGCCACGAAGGCGGCGCCGCGATGATGGCCGAGGCCCATGCCAAACTCACCGGCGAGACCGGCATCGCCTTCGTCACCCGCGGCCCCGGCGCCACCAATGCCGCGTCAGGCATCCATATCGCGCGCCAGGACAGCACGCCCCTGATCCTCTTTGTCGGCCAGATCGACAGTGGCCACCGCGACCGCGAAGCCTTCCAGGAGCTCGACTACCGCGCCACCTTCGGATCGCTCGCCAAATGGGTCACCGAGATCGACGATATCCACCGCCTCCCCGAATACCTCAGCCGCGCCTTCCATGTGGCGAATTCCGGCCGCCCCGGCCCGGTCGTGCTCGCCCTGCCCGAAAACATGCTCTCGGCGCGCGCCGATATCCCCGACCTGCCCGCCCGCATCGCGCCCATCACCGCCCCCTCCGAGGCACAGACCGCCGCGATCTGGGACAGGTTGCGCCACGCCCGCAAACCCCTGATCATCGCCGGCGGCCCACATTGGTCGCCGCAAGCCGCGCAGGACCTCGCCAGCCTTTCAACCAGCTCCGGCCTCCCCGTCGCCGTCACCTTCCGCCGCCAGGACCGGATCGACAACCGCCACCCCAATTACGCCGGCGATCTCGGCGTCGGCATGAACCCCGCGCTGGCCAAACGCCTCGCTGAGGCCGACTGCCTGCTGATCCTCGGCGCCCGCTTCGGCGATATCGCCACCGACGGCTACCAGATCGTCGCCCCCGAGGCGCCGGACACGACGATCATCCACATCCACGCCGACCCCGATGAATTGGGCCGCGTCTTCCGCCCCGATCTCGCGATTCCCCAGGCCGCCCCCGCGATCATCGCCGCCCTCGCCGCCAGCGTGCCCACAGACCTCCCCGATTGGTCCGCCTGGACCGCCGCCGCGCAGGCCGATTACCGCGGCTGGGTCACGCCCCGCGAAACCCCCGGCGCGGTGAAACTCGAAGAGATCATGCGCTATCTCTCCGACACCCTCCCCGACGCCGCCATCACCACCAATGGCGCCGGCAATTACGCCGCCTGGATGCACCGCTATTTCCGCCCCCGCGCCTACCCCGGCCAACTCGCGCCCACTTCGGGCAGCATGGGCTACGGCTTCCCCGCCGCCGTGGCCGCCAGCCTCGAGCGCCCGGATCTGCCGGTGATCTGCTTTGCCGGTGACGGCTGCTTTCAGATGACCCTCAATGAGCTCTCCACCGCCCGCCAATACGGCGCCAAACCAATCGTCATCCTCGCTAATAACGGCCGCTACGGCACCATCCGCATGCATCAGGAACGCCATTATCCGGCCCGCGTTTCGGGCACCGATCTGTTCAACCCCGATTACACCGCCCTCGCCCGCGCCTACGGCGGGCACGGCGAAACCGTGACCCGCACCGAGGACTTTCCCGCCGCCTTCGCCCGTGCCCAAGCCGCCGGAACCGTGGCGATCATCGAGCTACACCTCGACCCGCAAGCCCTGACCCCCGGCGCCAGTCTCGACGCGGTCCGCGCCCAGGCCCAAACCAAGAATTAACCCGCGTGCCCCTCTTCATCTTGCGAAAAATACTCTGGAGGGAGGCGCGCCAGCGCCGTGGGAGGTGAAACCTCCCGGCGGGGTGAGGGGGCTCGATGCCCCCGAGAACCGCCCCCCCTCACCCCGAAAACCCGCCGTCATCCGGACTCGACTCACCCCTGAGCCTCGCGTAAAAATGTGAACAAATGGCGAACACGGTGACGAGTGATGACACAATGCGTGTTGTCCCTCTGCCTGCCCCGGCTGGCCAGCGAGTTGGCGTTGCGCCGCGCGGGCGAGGCGCAGGGGGCTTTTGCAATGGTGGCACGGCAGGGGCGCGGCGATGTGCTGGCCTGCCTGAACGCGGCTGCGCAAGAGCAGGGGCTGCGGCGCGGGCAGGCGCTCTCCGAGGCGCGGGCGCTGCTGCCGGGGCTGCTCACCCAGCCCTATGACCCCGAGGTGCCGCGGCGCGCGTTACTGGCGTTGCGCCGTTGGGTGTTGCGCTATGCGCCTTGGGCGGCGGTGGATGGTGACGACGGGTTGATCCTCGATATCACCGGCGCTGCGCATCTGGTCGGCGGCGAAGAGGCGCTGGCCGTTGATCTGCGCAACCGGCTGGCGGCGATGGGGTTTGAGGCGCGCATTGCCATTGCCCCGACCCGCGGCGCGGCTTGGGGGTTGGCGCGATACGGCGCCACGCCGCTGGTCATCACCGAAGATGCCGCCACCGCGATTGCCGCCTTGCCGATGGCCGCCCTGCGCCTGCCCGAGGAAACCTGCGCCGGTCTCGCGCGACTTGGCCTGCGCGAGGTGCGCGATCTGGGGCGCGCGGCGCGGGCGACGCTGGTGCGGCGTTTTGGCGATGAATTGATGCTGCGGCTTGATCAGGCGACCGGCGCGCTCTCGGAACCGGTCGCCGCCCCTGCCGATGATCCGTCCTATGCGATCCGCCTGACCCTGCCCGAACCGATCGGCCTGACCTCGGATGTGATGGCGGCGCTCAACCGGTTGCTAACGCGGCTCTGCGAGACTTTGGTGGCGAAAGATCGCGGCGCGCGGCGGCTGCGGCTGGAGTTGCAGCGCGCCGATGGCGGCCGTGCCGAGGCCGAGATCGTCCTTGCCCGCCCGATGCGCGACGCGCCCGCCATGGCCGCGCTCTTCGAACGCGCGATTGACGCGCTCGACGCGGGTTTCGGCTTTGACGGGCTGCGGCTGAGCGCGCCGCTGACCGAACATCTGCCGCCCGCGCAGATAATGGCGCCGCAGAGCAGTGGCGCGCGCAGGCGGGCCAGCGGCGGGACGATCACCGGCGAAGATCTGGCCGATCTGATGACGCGGCTGGGCAACCGGCTCGGGCTGGAGGCGCTGGCGCGGTTTCTGCCTGCCGAAAGCCA
Organism: Pararhodobacter oceanensis; assembly: GCF_003076755.1. Lineage (GTDB taxonomy): Bacteria > Pseudomonadota > Alphaproteobacteria > Rhodobacterales > Rhodobacteraceae > Pararhodobacter > Pararhodobacter oceanensis. The sequence goes on along the minus strand of NZ_QDKM01000006.1, from coordinate 140,440 downwards.
TATCCCCGAACGCGGCTTCCAGATCGCCTCGGCGGTGTTTACCGACGCCCCCGACGACCACGTCTGGCGCTTTGGTCCCGAGCGGCCCCTGCTATTGTTCCCGCCCGAACCCCTGAGCGGCCCCAGCGCCCCGCTGCCACCGCGACAGTTTCGCTGGCGGGGGCAAAGACTTGGCCTGCATCAAGCCATCGGGCCTGAGCGGATCACCCCGGAATGGTGGCTCGACGATCCCGAATGGCGCAGCGGGGTGCGCGATTACTGGCGGATTGAGACCGATGAGGGGCTGCGGCTTTGGGCGTTTTTCACCCCGCAAGCGCCGGGCTGGGCGGTGCAGGGGGAATTCGCATGAGCCGTGGTGCTGATAAAAAGAGGGGCGTGGAGAAAAAGAGGGGGCCAGCCCCCCGCGCTGCGCGCGCCCCCCAAAGTTCAAGACCGAGTATTTCGGGCAAGATGAAGCCGGTAGGAAGCGGCACGGTGGCGGCGGAGGAAGGTTATGCCGAACTCTGTGTGACTTCGAATTTCACCTTTCTGACCGGTGCCTCGCATCCCGAGGAACTGGTGGCGCGGGCGGCGGAATTGGGGATTTCGGCGATTGCGGTGACCGACCGCAATTCCTTGGCCGGGGTGGTGCGGGCGCATTCGGCGCTGCGTGAAATTCGCCGCGCGCTCGACGAGGGGCTGACCGGCGCGGATGGCACGGTCAGCATTCGCGGGCAGAGCGTGCAGGATCCCTCGAGCCGCCAAGAGCGCGCGGGGGGCGGGGTGCAGGCGCCGCCGCGCCTGCCGCGATTGATCATCGGCACGCGGTTGGTGCTGGAGGATAGCGCCACCGAATGGCTGGCGCTGCCCACCGACCGCGCCGCCTATGCGCGGCTGTCGCGGCTGTTGAGCCTTGGTAAACGGCGGGTCGAGAAGGGGCACTGCCGCTTGACCTTAAGCGATCTACAGAGCGGGGAAACGGGGGGCGCAGAAGGGATGATCCTGATCGCCCTGCCACCCGATCCTTTGACCACGGCATCGCCCGATGCGCTGTTGCGCGATATGGCGCGGCGCTTTCCCGGTCAGGTCTATCTGGGGGCGGCGCCCGCCTATGACGGGCGCGACACGGCGCGGTTGCGCGCATTGGCCGATACCGCGCAGCGCAGCGCAGTGCCGATGGTCGCGGTGGGGGATGTGATCATGCATCACGCCCGCCGCCGCCGTCTGGCCGATATCCTCACCTGCATCCGCGAGCGTATCACCATTGATGCCATCGGCCGCCGCGCCCTGCCCAATGCCGAGCGGCGGCTGAAATCCCCGCGCGATATGGCACGGCTGTTTCGCGACCATCCCGCCGCCCTGCGCCGCACCCTCGAGATCGCCGGACGCTGCGCTTTTTCGCTCGATGAACTCAGCTATGAATATCCCGACGAGATCACCGGCACAGAGCCCCCGCAAGACCGGCTCGAGCGGTTGACCGGCGAAGGCTTGCGGCGGCGGTTTCCGCGCGGTGTGCCGGCCGACACCTTGGGTAAGGTGGAGAAAGAGTTACGCATTATTAAAGCCTTGGGATTTTCCTCTTATTTCCTGACGGTCAATGACATCGTCAGCTTTGCGCGCGGGCGCGGGATTTTATGTCAGGGGCGCGGCTCGGCGGCGAATTCGGTGATCTGCTACGCGCTGGGGATCACCGAGGTGGCGCCGGACACGATCAGCATGGTCTTTGAGCGCTTCATGTCCGAGGCCCGCGGCGAGCCACCCGATATCGACGTGGATTTCGAACATGAGCGCCGCGAGGAGGTGATCCAGCATATCTATGAGACCTATGGCCGCCACCGCGCCGGGCTGACCGCGACGGTGATCCATTTCCGCAGCCGCGCGGCGATTCGCGAGGTCGGCAAGGTGATGGGGCTCAGCGAGGATCTGATCGCGGCGCTGGCGGGCAGCAGCTGGGGCTGGACCTCGCGCCCGCCGGGGCCCGAAGCGCTGGCCGAACTGGGGTTGAACCCCGAGGACCGGCGGCTGGCGCAGACCCTGCATCTGATCGCCGAGATCATCGGCTTTCCGCGCCATCTGAGCCAGCATGTCGGCGGCTTTGTGATCACCAAAGGGCGGCTTGATGAACTCTGCCCGATTGAGAACGCCGCGATGGAGGAGCGCACGGTGATTGAATGGGACAAGGATGATATCAACGCGCTGGGCATCCTGAAGGTCGATGTGCTGTCGCTTGGCATGCTGACCTGTATCCGCAAAAGCTTTGATCTGATCGCGCAGCATGGCGGGGCAGAGTTCAGCCTTGAGAACCTGCCGCGCGAGGACATGCCGACCTATGACATGCTGTGCCGCGCCGATGCGATTGGGGTGTTTCAGGTGGAAAGCCGCGCGCAGATGAACTTTCTGCCGCGCATGCGTCCGCGCGAGTTTTATGATCTGGTGATCGAGGTGGCGATCATCCGCCCCGGCCCGATTCAGGGCGGCATGGTGCATCCCTATATCAACCGCAGACAGGGCCGCGAGCCGGTCAACCTGCCCTCGACTGACCTGCGACCGGTGCTGGAACGGACGCTGGGCGTGCCGCTGTTTCAAGAGCAAGCGATGCAGATTGCGGTGGTCGCGGCGGGATTTTCGCCTGAAGAGGCCGACCGGCTGCGGCGCTCATTGGCGACCTTCAAGCGGATGGGCACGATTGCCACATTCCGCGACCGGTTCATCGGCGGGATGCTCGAGCGTGGCTATGAATTGCCCTTTGCCGAGCAATGTTTCGCGCAGATTGAGGGCTTTGGCGAATACGGCTTCCCCGAGAGCCACGCGGCCTCTTTTGCGCTGCTGGTCTATGCCTCGGCCTATCTCAAATGCCACCATCCGGCGGCTTTTGCCTGCGCGCTGCTGAACTCGCAGCCGATGGGGTTTTATGCGCCCGCGCAGATCGTGCGGGATGTGCGCGAACACGGGGTCGAGGTGCGGCCGGTCTGCGTGAACCGCTCGGACTGGGACAATACGCTAGAGCCGCGCGCCGATGGCCGGCTGGCGTTGCGGCTCGGGTTTCGCCAGATCAAAGGCCTGCGCGAGGCGGATGCGGAGTGGATCGTGGCGGCGCGGGGCAATGGCTATCCCGACCCCGAGAGCCTGTGGCAGCGTGCGGGCGTGCCGCCTGCCGCGCTGGAACGGCTGGCCGAGGCCGATGCTTTCGCCGGCATGCGGCTGAACCGGCGCGATGCTTTGTGGGCGGTGCGCGCGATCCGCGCGCCAAAACCGCTGCCGCTATTTGGCCAAGACGGCGAAGGCATCGCCGAGGACACCCCCGATCTGCCACAGATGACGTTGGGCGAGCAGGTGATCGACGATTATCTGGCGCTGCGGCTGTCCTTGCGCGCGCATCCGATGGAAATCCTGCGCCCGCATCTGCCCGGGCTGACCGCGCATGCCGACCTGCCAAAGGCGCCGAACCGCGTGTCGGTCTGCGGGCTGGTGATCACGCGGCAACGGCCCGGCACCGCCTCGGGGGTGATTTTCATCACGCTGGAGGATGAGACCGATGTCTGCAATGTGGTGGTCTGGCCGAAAGTCTACGAGCGGTTCCGCCGCGTGGTGATCGGCGGGCGGCTGCTGCGGGTGACCGGACGGTTGCAGCGCGAACAGGGGATCATCCACCTGATCGCCGAGGAGGTCGAGGATCTGTCGCCGACGCTGTCGATTCTGGGCGATCTGGGGGCCGAGGCGATTGATCCCACCGAAGGCCGCGGCGACGAGACCCGCCGCCCCGTCGCGCTGCGCGAACTCCCCGCCCGCCACCCGCTGCGATTGGGCTCAGGAGCCACCAGCAAACGCCACCCGCGGGAACAGGCGAAGATCCTGTTTCCGAGTCGGGATTTTCATTGAGGCGGTGCGGGGAGCAACGCCCAATGCGCGGACTCAAGGCGTTAGCCGCCGCGCATTGAGCCCTGCGCAATTGGTCTGGCGTGGCGCCCTGTTGTGCTTGCTCAGATGCCGTAAGGTTCTACGAAATGAAGTGCCCACTGATGGTCTACTGCCCCTGCGCGGAATCAAGGCGAAGCCGCCGCGCATCGCCAGACCGCCCCCCCGGGCTGGCGATTTGGTGGGGCTGGGTGCGTCGTTCAGATGATGGATGTAGAACGCACCATAAAGCGCGTCGTTCAGCCGTAAGGCTCGCCATCCTGCGGTCTGGCGATGCGCTCTTTGGTCACAACTATTGGAAGCGAGCCGACGGCAGATATTCTGTCCGAAGGCTCTCGGCGCCGCCCCTACTCCCACCTGCTCAATACATCATTGTAAGGCGTCAGGTCTTCGAAGTTTTTCGCCACCCAATCCGCATCGTAATAAGTGTCGAGATAGCGTTCGCCACTGTCGCACAAAAGCGTCACGATGGAGCCTTCCTGCCCCGCCTCCATCATCTCGCGGGCGATTTTCAGAGCGCCCCAGAGGTTGGTGCCGGTGGAAGCACCGGCGCGGCGGCCGATCAGCTTTTCCAGCCAGAGCATGGTCGCGATACTGGCGGCGTCAGGGACGCGGATCATCCGGTCGATGACCTCGGGCTGGAAGGAATGCTCGACCTTGGGCCGCCCGATCCCCTCGATGCAACTGGAGTGCGGCGAAGTCAGGCTGCGGTCGCCGCTATGGTAGCTATCAAAGAACACCGAATTCTCGGGGTCCACCACAGTTAGTTTGGTGTCGAACCCTTTATACCGGATATAGCGGCCCAAAGTCGCCGAGGTGCCGCCGGTGCCCGCGCTCATCACCAGCATCGAGGGCACGGCATGGGGCTCGCGCTCCATCTGCATAAAGATGCTTTCGGCGATATTGTTGTTGCCGCGCCAGTCGGTGGCGCGTTCGGCATAGGTGAACTGGTCCATGAAATAGCCGCCCAGCTCCTTGGCCAGTTCCACCGAGGCGTCGTGCATCTGCGGCGCGGAATCGACGAAATGCGCCCGCCCGCCGTAGAACTCGATCAGCTTGATCTTGCTGCGCGCGGTGCTCTTGGGGACCACCGCAACGAAAGGCGCGCCGATCATCCGCGCGAAATACGCCTCGGAAACCGCAGTGCTGCCGGAGGAGGCCTCGATGATCGTGGTGCCCTGTTTGATCTTGCCGTTGCACAGCGCATAGAGAAACAGCGACCGCGCCAGCCGGTGTTTGAGGCTGCCGGTGGGGTGGGTGCTCTCATCCTTGAGGTAGATTTCCACCTTTTCCAGCCCCGGCACTTCGAGTTTGAAAAGATGCGTGTCGGCGGATCGATGCGCATCGGCATTGATCTTGGCAATGGCCTCGGCCACCCAGCGGTTCATAGTGTTCTCCGAATTATCTGCGCCCCGATGCGCGGGCCGTCACACATGACGTTGCCCGCCAGAGGCCTGCGGTGCAAGTCTCTGGCGGCGCATAGCATGGGGTCGCGGCGCAGGCAAAACCTGTCATCAGAGGGGCGGCGGATTTGCGGGGGGAATGATCGGCGGCGGACTCTTCAAGTTGCGTTACAGTCCACCCGGTTGGCACGGGCCCCAGCCCGGGCCGCGCCCGACCCTCCCCACGGGAGGGCGCATTGGCGAGGTCATTCGCCACTCGCATGACATGGATGCTTTTGAGCGCGCGCGTGGATCAGAGGGGGAGTGCGCCCGCCCAGGGTCGGGCGCGACCCTTTGTGTCTTGCGAATAGCGAAATGAACGGGGGCCGGAGCATGCCACTCCGGCCCCCGTTAGCTGTTAGCGCAGCCCTAGCGTGAGGCGGACCACGAGAGCGAGAGCGGGGTGTTCACCAACCCGTATTGCCCGTTGATCGCATTGCCGTTGACGAAGCCCTGCATCGCCATTTGCGCCCCCGGAACCGAGCGCGTGAAGCTGATCGCGCCCGAGGCCGGATCAACCCTCACATCGCTCAGCGCCTCGCGGGTGCTGGTCCCGTCGAAGGTCAGCGCACCGCTCCATGTCGAGCCGTTCCAGTCCAGCTCGAGCGTCGCCGCCCAGCCGTTGAAATTGGCCCGCCACGAACCCGCTGCCGTCGGCGTAGGCGGTGCGATCGGCACGAAGCTATAGCTGCCGGTCCATTGGCCATAGTTGCTGGTGGTCACTCCATTGCTGGTCGAACCGGCATAGGATTGTTGGCCCGGCAAGATCGTCACCTGCACCACGCTCGACTGTCCGACCTGCACCAGACCGGCATGCACCGCCGCACGGCTCAGGGTGGAATCATCCGTGTAGATATTGGTGCCCCAGACCGAGCCTCCCGACGCGCCGGTGACCTGAAACAGCAGGGTCTGCCCGACGCGATTGCGAAAGCCGGTCAGATTGCCGGGATCGGGCAGCACCGAGGTCGTCGGGGGTTGTGGCGTGCCGCCGAAGGTCTCCAGCACCAGCGTCGCCTGACAGGTCTGCGCGGCATAGGTGCCGACCCAGATGTCATACTGACCCGCCCGCGCGGTTGGCAGACGCAGACGGGAATTCAGCCCGCCGTCATCATCGTTAAAGTGCCATTGACCGCTCGGATCATTGATCAGCAAGACCGGATCACAAGCGCCCTCCATGCGGAACTCGAGATCATAGTTCTGCGGGTTGCCGCTAAGGTTGAGAGTGAAGTCCGGCGCCTCGATGATATGGCCGGTGCCCGGAACCGCGCCACAGCGCGACAGATCAATATTGCCACCGGCAAGGATGCTTTGCCGCTGCGGGGTCCAGAGATCCTGACCGCTATAGGTCAACATCTGGCCGTTCAATCCGGGGTTCGGACAGGCAGCCTGAGTGGGCGGCGGCGGTGGCGGGGGTGGTGGTGGCGGCGGCGGGGGTGTGACCGCGCCACCGAAGGTCTCGAGGATCAGATTGGTGGCACAGGTGGTCTGACTATAGGTGCCGACCCAGATGTCATATTCACCCGCCCGCGCCTGTGGCAGACGCAACCGCGAGGACAGACCGCCGTCATCGTCATTGAAATGCCACTGGCCATTGGCGTCATTGATCAACAACACCGTATCGCAGGCACCATCGGTGCGGAACTCGAGATCGTAACCCTGTGGGTTGCTATGCAGGTTCAGCGTGAAATCAGCGCCCTGGATGATATGGCCGACACCGGGCACCGAGCCGCAGCGCGACAGATCGACATTGCCACCGGCGGTGACAGAATGGCGTTGCGGGGTCCAGAGGTCCTGACCGGCATAGGTCAGCATCTGCCCGTTCATCCCGGGATTGGGACAGGTGGCAATGCTAGGCGGAGGCGGCGGCGGGGGTGGAGGCGGCGGCGGAGGTGCCGTGCCACCCGGCGTGCCGGCACCGCCGAAAGTCTCGAGTGTCATCGTCGCCGAACAGAGCGAAGAGCCATAGGTGCCGACCCAGATATCATAGGTGCCGCCACCGGCATTGGCGATGCGGATGCGCGAGCCGGTGCCATTGCCGCTATCGTCGTCAAAATGCCAGCGCCCGCTGGAATCATTGACCAAAAGCACCGAATCACAGGTTGCATCGACGCGGATTTCCAGATCACGACCTGCGTTGCCTGCGTTATAGTTCAGATCGAAATCAGGGCTGGTGGCAACCCAGCCGGTGCCGGGCTGGCTGCAACCGCTCAACTGATTCGATCCGCCCGCGGTGACCGAATGGCTGCGCGGCGTCCACAGATGATCCGAGGTATAGCTGAGCTGCTGGCCGGTCATTGTCCAATCGGGACAGGCCGAGGCGGTGGTCGCGAAAGCGCTTGAAATCAGTGCAAAAAGTCCAAAAAGAATGTGTCTGATGTAACGGATATTGGGATCGGGTCCTGAAAATTTGGGCATGATAATCTCCCTTTCGCCTGGCACCACAGTCGAAGGATTGCAGCCCCCAAAGCGTTAAAGTGAGACATAATGCTGCGCGCATTGACAGGTTGACGCAAGAAATTTAGCTCGAATCCACCGGATTAGCCCCGCATTGCACCCTATACGGGGCGCGATATGGGGGCGCTCTCCTATGGCGTGTTGGCGGCTGTCCTCAATCTTCTCGTAGCAGAATGAGCAATGCGCCGACGATCAACAGGATGCCCGGCAGCACGATCACCCCCGGCACCGCATTGCCCAGCGACAGCTCCCAGATGATGATCCAGACCGGCGTCAGATAGGTATAGGCCATGACTTTCGACGCGGGCAGGCGCTGTGCCGCATATTGCATCGCCGAGGCAGAGAACACCGTTGCCAAGAGCACCAGATAGGCCAGCGTGACATAGACCAAAGGCGGCAGCGCGCGCCAATCCGTCGCCAGCAGATCGCGCCAGCCATAGGCACCGGCAACGAAAATCCCCGCCAGTGACACCAGCGCGATTGTCACCATCGCGCTTTCACCTCGATTGAACCCCTTGAGCAGCGGCGCATAGAGCGCGTGCAGGACCACGCCGAGGAAATAGATCCCCAGCCCGAGGCCCAGCTCGAACCCCAAGAGCGCCTGTAGATCCCCGCGAAAGATCACCCAGACCGCGCCCAAGGCGCCGACGGTGAGTGCCGCCGCCATGCTGCGCGTCAGCCCCTGCCGCAGCAGCAGCCAGCCGAACCCCGCCGCGATCAAGGGCGTCAGGGTGAACACCGCGCCCGCGGCCACCGGATTGGCGGTTTTCAGCCCTTCGAACATCAGCACGAAATACCCCGCATAGAGCATCCCGAGCACCGCGTAGCGCCACGGCGCGCCGAAATCCGCAGGGGTAAAGCCGCGCCGGCCCAAGCGTCCGCTGCCCGGCACCAAGGCAACCAGAAGCGCCAGAATGATCGCCGAAAGCAGAAACCGCGCCGTGGTCAGCGCCGCCGGGGTGATGTCATTGGCGACCATCGCGCCAAGGCTGAACGAGCCCGAGACCGCCGCCGAAAACGCCAGCATCGCCGCATGCCCACGCAACGCCTCACGCCGCAGGGAGAGTGCGGGATCGTGTGCGGGCGCAGGATCGGCTGCGGTCTGCAACTCCGGCGCGCTCATCAGCGCAAGACATCCTTGATCACCGAGACCGCCGCCTGCACTTTCGCGGTGCGGTGCAGATCGACATGGGTGACCATCCAGACGGTAAACGCCCAATCGGGCCGCGGCGGCATCACCTCGACCAGCCCCAATGCGGGATCGCCGCGCCCGATGCAGAAGCCCAGCCCCAGCCCATCCGCAATCGCCGCGTCGCGCACCGCCGCATCATTCGAGCGCATCGCGATCCGTGGCGCGGGCTGCAATTGCGCCAGCCATTGCTCAGAGGGCGCGCGCGAATCCGGATCTTCGGCGACAAACCGGTGTCCGGCCAGATCCGCGTCGGTCTGCGGGGTGCCGTATTGCTCAAGATAGGCCGGACTGGCGCAGAGCGAGACCGCGCCCGAGAGCACCTCTTGCACCACATTGTCAGGCTCGACCGGACGGGTGCCAGCGCGGATCGCCACATGCGCCTCGCCGTATTCCAGCCGCGCAAGGCGGCGTTCAGTCTGCACCCGCAACGACAGATCGGGATAGCGCGCGGCCAATATCGCGAAGGCCTGCCGCAGATAGGGCACCACCCCGGGCAAGGTGCTGATCACCAATTCGCCGCTGATACTGTCGCCACCCCCCGCAAGCCGCGCGCCCAACTGGGCGAATTGATCCTCGGTGACACGCCCGACCTGCGCCAAGGCCTCACCCGCCTCGGTCGGCGTATAGCCGCGGGCGTGGCGTTGAAAGAGTTTGACCCCGAGACGCTCTTCGAGCGCGTCGATATGGCGGATCACCGTCGCATGATGCACGCCCAGAAGCTGCGCCGCGCCACTGACGGTTCCCGCCCGCGCCACCTGCGCCGCGGTGCGGATTTCATCCCAGGATTCAATCGTCATAGCGGGCGGTCGTCATATCTGCGGGTCATCTCTGGCGGGTATCCTTGGGCGATAGCGGCGCGGGTGGGGGTGCGGGCGATGCGAGCCGCGCGCAGTTTCACAACCCGCAGTCTCAAAGATTGCGCGATGAACCGCAAGACCTGCTGCGGGGGCGCCGAGAGGGAAGCCATGTGGGAAACCACGAGGAAAGCCGCTGCCCGCCCTGCCCCTACGCCCGCCCTACCCCTGCCGCCTTGACGCAGCCCCCGAGGGCGCGCGATACCAAGGCAGGCAATTGGCTGGAGGTTTCCCATGCACCCCGACACAACCGCGCTCTTGGTCATCGACGTTCAACACGACTTCTGCCCCGGTGGCGCGCTGGCGGTGGCGGATGGCGATGCCGTGGTGCCCTTGATCAACGCAATGCTCGGCGATTACGCGGTGCGTGTGTTCACCCAGGACTGGCACCCGGCGGATCACAGCTCCTTTGCCGACAACCATTCGGTCGGCGAGCCGTTTTCGCTGACTGAAATGCCCTATGGTCCGCAGGTGCTTTGGCCGCGCCACTGTGTGCAGGGCAGCGACGGCGCGGCGTTTCATCCCGCGCTCGAGACCGATCCCGCCGATATGATCATCCGCAAGGGGTTCCGGCCGCAGATCGATAGCTATTCGGCGTTTTTCGAGAATGACCATGTCACGCCGACCGGATTGGAGGGCTATCTGCGCTCGCGCGGGGTGACCGATCTGGTGCTCACCGGCATCGCGACGGATTTCTGCGTCGCCTATTCGGCGATTGACGCGGCGCGGCTGGGGTTCAAAGTGACGGTGCTGCAAGAGGCCTGCCGCGCGATTGATCTCGACGGATCGCTGGATAAAGCGCTGTCAGATATGCGCGCGGCGGGGGTGGTGCTGGCCTGAGCCAAGCGCGAAGGGCCACGCCCGGGCCTGGGGGGGCGCACTGCGCTTGCCACAATGCGGTGGACTTGAAAGCATGGATGTTGCTTGAGCGATGAAGGGCATCGCCAATGCGCCCTCCCGGGGGGAGGGTCGGGCGCGGCCCGTGGTGCCCACGAGCGTGACGGAAAGAAAGGGAGGAAGGGGCTTTGCCCCCTCTTGCCTTCGGCAATTCACCCCCAGGATATTTTTGGACAGATGAGGGGGGCGGCGCGTTTTATAGGCGCCCCCCGCGCTGTCATTACTGGGCTTCGGGCACCAGAATTTCGCGTTTGCCGACGTGGTTGGCGGCGCTGACGATGCCTTCATCCTCCATCTGCTCTACCAGCCGCGCGGCTTTGTTATAGCCGATCGCCAGTTTGCGCTGGATATAGCTGGTCGAGCATTTGCGATCCCGCGCGACAATCGCGACGGCCTGATCGTAAAGCGCATCCTCGCCACCCGAATCGCCCAAGCCGAGCACCGCGTCGATATCGCTGGAGCTTTCGGGGTCCGGCCCATCAAGCACGCCACCGACATAATCCGCAGGCCCGAAGCTCTTGAGATGGGTGACCACCTCTTCGACCTCTTCATCCGAGACGAACGGCCCGTGGATACGGGTTATGCGCGAGCCGCCCGCCATATAGAGCATGTCGCCCATGCCCAGCAGCTGCTCGGCGCCCATCTCGCCCAAGATCGTGCGGCTGTCGATTTTCGAGGTGACCTGAAAGGAAATCCGCGTCGGGAAGTTGGCCTTGATCGTGCCGGTGATCACATCGACCGAGGGGCGCTGGGTGGCCATGATCAGATGGATGCCCGACGCCCGCGCCATCTGCGCCAGACGCTGGATGCAGGCCTCGATCTCTTTGCCCGCGACCATCATCAGATCGGCCATTTCGTCGACGATCACCACGATATAGGGCAGCACCTCGGGGGCGAATTCCTCGGTCTCGAACACCGGATCGCCGGTCTCGTCGTCAAAACCGGTCTGCACCGTGCGCTTGAACATCTCGTTCTTGTCGAGCGCCTCGCGCACGCGGCCATTGTAGCCGTCAATATTGCGCACACCCATTTTCGACATCTTGCGGTAGCGCTCTTCCATCTCGCCGACGACCCACTTCAGAGCGACCACCGCCTTTTTCGGATCGGTCACCACCGGGCTGAGCAGATGCGGAATGCCGTCATAGACGCTGAGCTCCAGCATCTTCGGGTCGATCATGATCAACCGGCATTCCTCGGGCGTGAGCTTATAAAGCAGCGACAGGATCATCGTGTTGATCGCCACCGATTTCCCCGAGCCGGTGGTCCCTGCGATCAGCAAATGCGGCATCTTGGCCAGATTCGCGACGATCGATTCGCCGCCGATATCCTTGCCTAGCGCCAGCGGCAGTTTCTGCTGCCCGTCGCCGAATTCGCGGCAGCCGAGGATCTCGCGCAGCACCACTTTCTCGCGCCGGACATTGGGCAATTCGATGCCGATCACCGAGCGACCGGGCACCGTCGAGACCCGCGCCGAGAGCGCCGACATCGAGCGCGCGATATCATCGGCCAGCCCGATCACCCGCGAGGCCTTGAGGCCCGGCGCCGGTTCAAGCTCATACATCGTCACCACCGGACCGGGGCGGACGCTGACAATCTCGCCGCGCACGCCGTAATCCTCGAGCACGCTTTCCAGCATGCGGGCGTTTTCCTCGAGCGCCTCATTCGACAGCGTGTAACGCTCGACCGTCGAGGGATCGGACAGCAGCGACAGGGGCGGCAGTTCAAACGCGTGGCGCACCGGCTCGAAGGGCAGCGGCGGCTCGGCCTCGCTCTGTGCTTTGCGTGAGGGGGCAGGCGCGCGGCGCGCAGGGTTTTGCACCACGCGGCGGTTCAGGACCTGCCCGCCCGCGCGCGGCGGCTGCGGCGCATCATAGAGCGCTTCGTCAAAATCCGCGTCAAAGCCGGCATCGAAATCGGTGTCGTAATTGGCATCAAGCCCGCCCTCGTGATCCTCTTCGATCACCGCGTCATGCGGATGCGACGACAGGCCGAACCCCACCGCACCCGGATAGGGGGCCTGCACCGGCGCCACGCCGAAACTATGGCTATAGCCGCCAAAGCTGGGCAGGTCCTGCGCCTGCGGGGCGGGGGCTGGCGCCGACGTGAGCGAAGGCTCGCGGCGGGCGGCGGTCAGCGGCGGCTCGCTAGCTCCGGCCGGCGCCTTGGGATGGTGGCGCGCGGGATCAAAGCGGATCACCGGTTTGGCATGGCGGCGGCTGCGGATCACATCGGTGATCCGCGAGCGGATACGGTCATCGCTGGGCGCGACAGCACTGGCCGCCTGCGGGGTCATGCCGGGTTCGATCAACTCGGATTGCGGCGCCGGGTAGCCCTCGGGCTGAGCCAGTGCCGGATCGGGGCGGCGACCCAGTTTCGAGACCCGCGCCAACAGGCCCTGACGTTCTTGCGGCTGCGCCCAGTCCTCGGGATGCGCGGCAAAAGGCGGATGCACATGGCCCATTTCTGGCGCCATTGCCGAGTTGTTGCCCAGCCTTGGATCGCCCTGTCTTGGATCGCCCTGCGCGGGCTCATAGCCGTAGGGATCCTCGGCATAGGGATAGCCCTCATCGGCGGCGGCGGGCGCATAGGCGCCATCGGGGCGGTGGATACGCACCGGATGGCTGCGCGGCTGCGGCTCGGCGGGCCAAGCGTCGCGCTCTTGCCAATCGCCCTGCGGCGGATACTCGTGATGCCCCTGCCAGTCATTCTGGCCGCGATCACCCTGCGCATGCCAGTCGTCGTGGCCTCGGTCATGGTGACCCTGCCACGCCGGATGCGCGGCGGCGGCCTGCTGCGCGGCCAGTCGCGCCTGCGCCTGCATCTCGCGCCGTGCCTGCCAGCTATTGTGCCCGCGTGCGGCCAGCCCGCCCATGCCCCGCATCGAGCCGCCCAGCAGCGACAAAAGCGCCGCATAGCTCAGGATCAGCCCCGACAGCAGGAACTGCCCGATACGGATCATCTCGGGCACCGAGGAGCCCAGCACATAAAGCCAAAGAGCCACAGTTCCGACAAAGATCAACAAGGTCAGCACGTTAAACCCGAAGGTCGAGGTCAAGGGCAGCGCCGTCAGCACCGCGCCAAGCACCGCATCGCCGAACTGCCCGCCAAGACCGTTGTCATTGCCCCAGCTCTCGCCCGGCACCAAAGTCGCCAGCCAGACCGCGGCCAGAGCCACGGCAATCGGCACAAACAAGGTGCGGCCCAGAATATTCTGCTCGCCGCGGTGGATCACCAACCGCAGCCCCCAAAGCCCCAGCGCCAGCACCAGACCCCATGAGGCCTTGCCGATCATGAACATCAACGGCCCCGCCAACCCCGAGCCGGTGCGGCCCAGCGCGTTGTTCACCGGCGCATCGGTCGCCGCCCACCACGAGGGATCCTCGGGCGCATAGGAGCCAAGGACCAGCGCCAAGAGCAGGCCAAGCCCGATCAGGCACAGGCCCAGCAGCTCCTTGCCGCGCTGGCTGAGGACTTCTTGCAACCGGCTGTCGAGCAGGGGTTCGCGTTGTGGGCTGGGATAGGATGCCATCTTGTCCTCACGCATAAAGGCAGTCGCGCAACAGGGTCAGACCCCGGCGGGTTTCATCTTCCGGGGCGACCAAAGCCACCCGGATGTAGCCCGCGCCGGGGTTCTCGCCCGCCACGTCACGCGACAAATAGGCGCCCGGCAGCACACGCACGCCGGTCTCGCGCCAGAGTTTCAACGCCGCCGCTTCGCCATTAGCGATCGGCAGCCACAAAAAGAACCCGGCTTCGGGCGGCGCATAGGCATTCAACCCGCCCAGGATCTCATCGGCGATTTCATATTTACGCTGGTAGAGCGCGCGGTTTTCCAGCACATGCGCCTCGTCATCCCAAACCGCGGCGGCGACCGCCTGCAGGGGCTCGGACAAGGGCGCGCCGGAATAGGCCCGCAACTGCCGGATCGCCTTGATTGACTGCGGCCCACCGGCAACAAAGCCCGAGCGCAACCCGGGCAGGTTCGAGCGTTTCGAGAGCGAGTGGAAGCTCACCACCCGCTCGGGATCGGCGCCGACCTCCTGCGCCACATCCAGAATGCCCGGCGGCGGCGCAGCGCGGTAAATCTCGGCATAGCATTCATCGGCGAAGATGCGGAAATCATGCTGTTCCGCCAACGCCAGCAGATCGGCCCAATAGTCGCGCGAAGCCACCGCGCCCTGTGGATTGGCCGGCGAGCAGATATAGGCCACAGTCACCCGCTCCAGCACCTCGGCGGGCAGCGATTTGAAATCCGGCAAATGCCCGGTCGCGGCGGTGGCGGGCACAAACACCGGTTCGGCACCCGCGGTCAAAGCGCCAATCGCATAGACCTGATAGAAGGGATTGGGCATCAAGATCAGCGGCGGCTTGCCGTTTTTCATCTCGGGCGAGAGCGCAATCGCGGCGTTAAACAGCCCCTCGCGGGTGCCATTGAGCGCCATTAAACGCTCTTCACCCAGCGTCACGCCGTAGCGCCGCTGCAGCCAGCCCGAGATCGCCTCCAAGAGCGCGGGCGTGCCGTTATTCGCCGGATAGCGCGCGAATCCGCCCAGCTCAGCGGCCAGAATATCGCCGACAAAGGGCGGCATCGGATGCCGTGGCTCGCCAATCGTCATGGCGATCGGGTCACCACCGGGCTGGTGATGATCCAACAGCGCGCGCAGGCGCGGAAATGCGTATTCTGGCAGGTTCGAAAACCGCTCAGGGAATGCCATGGACTGCCTCATTTTCCGGGATCATTGCGCCCCGTTTCGGCTCACGTTACCGCGCATGGCGGCGCAGGTCCAGAAAAACGAAACATTCCCAAAGGTTGCAAGCACCCTCTGTGACTTTTGCGCCGCGCGCCAAAATGCCGCCTCCCCTGCCCTCTTTCATGCCCCGTCATCTGTCCGAAAATATCCTCGGGGGTGAATTGCCGCAGGCAAAAGGGGGCAGACAGCCCCCTACCCTTCCCTTACTCCGCTCACGCAAAGCACTTAGGGCCGCGACCGACCCTGGGCGGGCGCAGCTGTCCTCGCCACAACGCGCGCGTCCGAAAGAAGAGGTGTCGTTCGAGCCATCCACGTCATCGCCAATGCGCCCTCCCGGGGGGAGGGTCGGGCGCGGCCCGTGGGTGCCCACGGGCGAGACAGTTCAACCGCTGCCCGCCTCAACCCCTCTCGAACCGCAAGGGCCGCGACAGCAGCAGATCGACCGCTTCCTGCAGCGCCACCTCGCCCTTCAACAGTGCCGAGACCATGCAGATCACCGGCATCTCGTCAGGATCGGCGCCCTCAGCCATGGCATGGGCGGTCATCACGCCTTCGACGGTCTGGCCCGGATCGGGCTCGGCACCGGCGCCAATCGAGACTCCGTGGCGAAAGTTGCGCGATTTATCCGAGGTGCAGGTCAGCACCAGATCGCCAAACCCCGACAGGCCGAGCAGGGTCTGCGGATTGGCCCCGCGCGCCTGTGCCAGACGGGAAATCTCGGCAAACCCGCGGGTCATCAAAGCCGCGCGCGAGCTTTCTCCCAGACCCGCGCCAATGGTGATCCCCGCCGCAATTGCAATCACATTCTTCAGCGCCCCGCCCAATTGCGCACCAACCAGATCGTCGCTCAGATAGAGCCGCAGATGATGCGTCGCCAGATCCGCCTGCAGCGCCGCGGCGCCCGCCCCCTCGGCGGCCAGCGTCAGCGCGGTCGGCTTGCCGCGGGCGATATCGGCGGCGAAACTCGGGCCGGTCAGCACCCCGCGCGTGGTCTCGGGCAGGACATCGGCCAGCACCTGCGTCGGCAACAGCCCGCTACCCATCTCGACCCCTTTGCAACAGGCGATCAACACCCGCCCGCGCAGCGCCTCTTCATGCGCCTCAACGACGCTCCGCAACCGCTGCGTCGGCACCGCCAGCAGCACCACCGGCGCCTGTGCCGCCGCGCCCAGATCCGCCGTGGCCTGCAAACCTTCAGGCAGGGCCACGCCCGGCAGCCGCGCTTTATTCTCGCGCTGATCTGCCATCGCCGCGGCCTGCGCCCCGTCGCGCGCCCAGATCTCCACCCGCCGTCCGGCCTGCGCCAAAGCCACGCCCAGCGCGGTGCCAAAGGCTCCGGCGCCCAATATCCCGATGTCTGGCCTGCTCATTCACGCCCTTTCCGCCCGTTTCGGGCTTTGCAGCCGGTGCTCCCATTCGCTATGAGGGGCAAACGCGCCCAATAACGGCAGGAGGGCCGGCATGGTCGATATCGCAACCCGTGTGCATAATCACAACTGGAAGATCGACCCGATCGTCCGGTCTTTGATCGACACCGACTTTTACAAACTTCTGATGTGCCAGTCGATCTTTCGCAACAAGCGTGACACCCGCGTCACCTTCAGCCTGATCAACCGCACCAAATCCATCCGTCTGGCCGAGTTGATCGACGAGGGCGAATTGCGCGAGCAACTCGACCATGTGCGCTCGTTGTCGCTGAGCCGCGGCGAGAGCACATGGCTGCGCGGCAACACATTCTACGGCAAGCGCCAAATGTTCCGCCCCGATTTTATGGAGTGGTTCGAGACGCTTAAACTGCCGCCCTATCATCTGGAAAAACGCGACGGGCAATATGAGCTGACGTTCGAGGGCGCTTGGCCCGAGGTGATGCTTTGGGAGATCCCCGCACTGGCGGTGCTGATGGAGTTGCGCAGCCGCGCGGTGACCAAGGATATGGGCAAATTCGAGCTCGAGGTGCTCTATGCCCGCGCGATGAGCCGCGTCTGGGAGAAGGTCGAGAAACTGCGCCAACTCGACGGGCTGCGGCTGGCCGATTTTGGCACCCGCCGGCGGCATTCCTTCCTCTGGCAGGATTGGTGCGTGCAGGCGATGCTCGAGGGGCTGGGCACGGCCTTCACCGGCACTTCGAATTGCCGCATCGCCATGCGCCGCGATATCGAGGCGATCGGCACCAACGCCCATGAGCTGCCGATGGTCTATGCGGCGCTGGCCGAGGATGACGCAGCGCTGGCCCGCGCGCCCTATAATGTGCTCTCGGATTGGCACGAAGAGCATGACGGCAACCTGCGGGTGATCCTCCCCGACACCTACGGCACCGAGAGCTTCCTGAACAATGCGCCCGACTGGCTGGCGGGCTGGACCGGTATCCGCGTGGATAGCGGCGATCCGGCGACCGGCGCCGAGGCGGCAATCCGCTGGTGGCAAGAGCGCGGCGAGGATCCGCGCGACAAGCTGGTGATTTTCTCTGACGGGCTCGATGTGGATAAGATCATCAAGCTGCACCATCAATTCGCCGGTCGGGTCAAAGTCAGCTTCGGCTGGGGCACGCTATTGACCAATGACTTCCGCGGGTTGACCCGCGACGACAGTCTCGCGCCCTTCTCGCTGGTCTGCAAAGCCATCTCGGCGAATGGCCGCCCGACGGTGAAACTCTCGGACAACCCGAACAAAGCCATGGGTCCCGAGGATGAAATCGCCCGCTACAAGCGGGTCTTCGGCATCGGCGAGCAAGCCGCTATCGACGTGCTGGTCTGACGGCCCGGAGCCGCCCCCTCATCTGTCCAAAAATATCCTGGGGGTGAATTGCCGCAGGCAAGAGGGGGCAAAGCCCCCTTAGACTTCTGGCGAAACACCAAATGCATGGCGCAGAGGGACGCGCCCGACACTGGGGGGGCGCATACCACGAATGATTAACGCGGCGCGCTCGAAAGCATCGATGTCGCCCCAGCAACTCATGACCTCGCCAAAGCGCCCTCCCGGGGGGAGGGTCGGGCGCGGCCCGTGGTTCCCACGGGCCAGATAGTCCCCTACCGCCGCAGTGCCGGTAGCCCGACGCCGGTGCTCTCGAACCCGCCATCCGCAGCGATGATCTGGCCGGTGACATAGCTGGCTTTCTCGGAACACAGAAACACGATCACCTCGGCAATCTCTTGCTCCGACCCGTAGCGGTTCAGCGGGATCGCGTCGTGATAGGCGTCGATGATCTCCTGTGAATGCACCGCCATCGCCAGTTTGGTGCGCACCGGACCGGGGCAGACGCAGTTCACCCGCACCCCGTATTCGCCCAGTTCCGCCGCCTGCTGTTTGGTCAATTGGATCACCGCCGCTTTCGAGGTGCCGTAAGCCACCCGCAGTGTCGAGGCCCGCAGCCCCGAGATCGAGGCGATGTTTACAATCGCCCCCTTGGCCGCCTGCAGCGCCGGTGCACAGGCCTGCGAGACCAGAAACACCCCGTCGAGATTGGTCGCCATGACGCGGCGCCAGCGGGCGAAATCGGTCTCGGCAATCGGGCCGAAATCCGCCACGCCAGCGTTATTCACCAGCGCGTCGATGCTGCCGAATGCCGCCTGCACCTCGGCCACCATCGCCTCCACCGCTTCGGGCTCCGAGACATCGCATATAAACGCTTGCGCGCCGTCCAATCCAGCGCATGCCGCCTCCAGCTCCGGCGCATCGCGGTCGATCATTGCCACGCGCCAACCGGCCTCAAGCAGCAATCTGGTGGTCGCCAGCCCGATGCCGCGCGCGGCGCCGGTGACAAGTGCGGTCTTGGTCATTGAGACATCCTCAAGATTTGGAAACGGCGGGGCTAACGGCAATCGCGCAGAGCATCTCGAACATCAGCGAGGCGCCCAGATAGGCGGTGCCGCCCGAGGGATCAAACGGCGGCGAAACCTCGACCAGATCAGCGCCAATGATATTCACCCCCGCCAAGAGCCGCGCGCATTCCAGCGCCTGCCATGAATTCGGCCCGCCAACCTCGGGCGTGCCGGTGCCGGGGGCAAAGGCGGGATCAACGAAATCAATGTCATAGCTGACATAGGTCTCGCCGCTGCCGACAATCTCGCGCGCCTCACTCATCACATCCTCGGTGCCGCGCTTGTGGAACTCCTCGATCGGGATCACCCGGATGCCCTCGGCGCGGGCAAAATCGCGGTCCTCGCTGTCATAGGCGGTGCCGCGAATGCCGATCATGCAGACGCGTTTCGGGTCCAAAATCCCCTCCTCGACGGCGCGGCGAAACGGCGTGCCATGGGTATACATCTGGCCGTTGAAATAGCTGTGGAACAGATCGGTGTGACTGTCGAAATGGATCATTCCTAGGGGCCGGTCATGCGCGAGCGCGCGCAGGATCGGCAGGGTGCAGAGATGATCGCCGCCCGCCGTCAACGGCAGGATACCCGCCGCGCGCACCCGCGCATAATAGGCCGTCATCCGCGCCAATGTGTCCTGCAGATCCGCCGGATTGGGCGCGACATCGCCCAGATCGGCGCAATTCATCGCCTCGAACGGCCGGATGCCGGTGATCCCATGCTGCGCGCGGATCATCGTCGAGGCGTCGCGCAATTGCCGCGGGCCGTGGCGCGGACCGGGGCGATTGGTGGTGCCGCCGTCCCAAGGCGCGCCGATCAGCCCGACCTGCACCTGCCCGATCCTCGCGTCCTCCAACGGCACATGCGGCAGGCGCATGAACGTCGCGACACCGGCAAAACGCGGCAGCACAAAGCCCGAGACGGGTTGAAATTCGCTGGTCATCGGCGCCCTCCCTGCGGTTGCTGGGGCCGAGAAAACCAGATGTTTCCGGCGATGTCACGCGCGAAACCAACGCCGCGACGGCAGGTGGCCAACCCATGCGGCGGGTGTTGACCTTGCGCCATGTGGCGGGCTTGATAGCACAAAAGTCACGGAGCACCCCGCCATGCATATCCTTGCTATTGATCAGGGCACCACCTCGAGCCGCGCGATTGTCTTTGACAAGGATCTGCGCGTCAAAGCCAGTGCCCAGCGCGAATTTGCCCAGCATTATCCGCGCTCTGGCTGGGTTGAGCATGATCCCGCAGATCTGTGGGATACCACGCTTGAGACCTGCCAAGCCGCGCTCGAACAGGCCGGACCCGTCGCCGCCATCGGCATCACCAACCAGCGCGAGACGCTGCTGGTCTGGGACCGCGAGACCGGCGAACCGATCCACCGCGCGATTGTCTGGCAGGACCGCCGCACCGCCGAAATCTGCGCGGACCTTAAAGCCGCCGGTCATGAGCCCGAGGTCACCGCGCGCACCGGCCTGTTGCTCGATCCCTATTTCACCGCCACCAAACTGGGGTGGGTGCTCGACCATGTGGGGGGCGCCCGCGAGCGTGCCGAGCGCGGGGAACTGGCGATGGGCACCGTCGATTGCTTCCTGATATGGCGGCTGACGCAGGGCCGCACCCATGCCACCGATGCCACCAATGCCGCGCGCACGATGCTCTATAATATCGCCAAGGGCGGCTGGGATGAGGAGCTGTGCAAGCTGTTCAACGTGCCGATGGCGCTGCTGCCCGAGGTGCGCGATTGCAATGCCGAGTTCGGCGAGACCACGCTGTTTGGCGCGCCGATCCCGATTTTGGGCGTGGCAGGCGACCAGCAGGCGGCGACCATCGGGCAGGCCTGTTTTGAGCCGGGCATGCTCAAATCGACCTATGGCACGGGGTGTTTCGCGCTGATGAACACCGGCGCGACGCTGGTGCCCTCGCAGAACCGCTTGCTGACCACGATTGCCTATCAGTTCGACGGGCAGGTGACCTATGCGCTGGAGGGGGCGATTTTTGTCGCCGGCG
Source organism: Pararhodobacter oceanensis (assembly GCF_003076755.1). Taxonomy (GTDB): domain Bacteria; phylum Pseudomonadota; class Alphaproteobacteria; order Rhodobacterales; family Rhodobacteraceae; genus Pararhodobacter; species Pararhodobacter oceanensis. Next base: position 119,137 of record NZ_QDKM01000006.1, on the reverse strand, counting down.
CGGTGGTGCAATGGCTGCGCGACGGGCTCGGGGTGATCGATGACGCGGCGCAGACGCAAGCGCTGGCCGAGGCGGCCGATCCCACGCAAGAGGTGATCATCGTGCCCGCATTCACCGGTCTGGGCGCGCCCTATTGGCGGCCCGAGAGCCGTGGCGCGGTGTTCGGTCTCTCGCGCAACTCCGGCCCGGCGGAATTCGCCCGCGCGGCGCTGGAGAGCGTCGGCTTCCAGACCCGCGATCTGGCGGGGGCGATGCGCGCCGATTGGGCCTCGAGCGGGGCAGCACCCAGCGAGGGCGTGCTGCGGGTGGATGGCGGAATGAGCGCCAGCGGCTTTGCCATGCAGTTTCTCGCCGATATTCTGGGCGCGCCGGTCGACCGCCCCCATGTGCTGGAAACCACCGCTTTGGGCGTCGCGTGGCTGGCGGGGCATAAGGCGGGGATCATGCCCGACGCCAAGGGTTTCGCGCAAAGCTGGGCGCTGGAACGCCGTTTCGAGCCGCAGATGAAGAGCGCCACCCGCGACGCGCGCTATGCCGCGTGGCAACGGGCGGTGCAGGCGACGATTGCGGCGGGGGATGCGGGCTGATCAGCGGATGATCTGGGCGCTACCCCTGCCCGAGCGCGGTGATCACCCGGATCAGCCGTGCCTCGGCACGCCCACGCATCAACCCCGCCGAGCGCAGCGCCAACCTGGCGAATAGGGTCTTCGCCTGCAACTGCACCTCGGCATCGATCCGGCAGCGCCCCTCGGGCAGATCGGCAAGCGCCATGCGCAGGATCGCGGTGGCGTGATCGGCATTAACCAGAATCGCCGTCACCGCGCCCACTTGCGGCTCGGAAAGGCTCACCCGCAGGCTCTGCGGCAGGTTGCGCCAGATCAGCTGGCATTCCCAGCGCGGCGCGGGCGGCTCGGCGGTGCGCGTGACCTGCGCCCCCATCTCGCGCATCACCGCCTCTAGAGGCGCCGGATCGCGGAGCGCGGCCAGCACCTCTTCGCGGCTGCGGTCAAACCTCTGGCTGGCAGTGATCCTCACCCGCGGCCTAGCGGATCGTGCCCGCAAGCCAGCGCATCACCAACTCATAGGCAATCGCGCCAGCGCGCGGACGCCGCACATCCGGGTGCACACCGGCCATCACATCGACCATCTCTTCGCGGGACAGCCAGCGCGCATCTTCCAGTTCCACAGGGTCCAGCGTGATCGCCTCATCCTGCGCCTCTGCCACGAACCCCAGCATCAAGGAATTGGGCCAAGACCACGGCTGCCCCGCGACATAGCGGACATCATCGCAGCGCACGCCGGTCTCTTCAAACACCTCGCGGCGCACCGCGGCTTCCAGCGTTTCCCCGGGCTCGACAAACCCCGCCAGCGCCGAATACATCCCCTCGGGCCAATGCGGCGAACGACCCAAAAGCACCCGATTGCCGCGCAGCACCAGCATGATCACCACCGGATCGGTGCGCGGGAAATGCGAGGCGTTGCACGACGGACACAGCCGCTGCCAGCCGCTTTGCGCCACCACGCTGGGCTGCCCGCAGCTCGAGCAAAACCGGTGCGAGCGGTGCCAGTTCATCAACCCGCGCGCGGTCGAGGCCATGGCCGCATCCGGCGCCTCCAGCGTCACCATCAAGCCGCGCAATTCGGCAAACACCTGCCCCTCGGGCAGATCGGGATGCTGGTATTCCGTGGGGTCGATGAAGCCGCCGAAGGCCGCCGTGTCCAGCTCCACCGGCACCCAGGACGAGACATCGGCGGCAAAACGTGCGTGCCCCGCGTGATCGCCCAGATAGATCCAGGCGTCGCGGGCATGGCGCAAAACCGGATGATCGGGCGCCAGCCATGCCAATCCCTCGCGCGCGTCCCCATCTACCAGCGGACGGCCCCGCCACAGCGGCAAGACAAGCGTTCCGGGCTCAGCCTGCAGCGCCTCTATACTGGCGGAATCCCTGCGCAATTCCGCGCGCCGCCCGTCCCATTCCGCCGAAAATACGATCTCGCGCTGCACTGTCATTCCTTTCACAGGTGCTGCGTTCTAGGCCATTCCGCGCCCGAGGAAAATAGCCCGCACTGGCGAAAACCACTGCGAATCTGTTGCGACACAACCTAAAGATGTGCTTAATGGACAACCGCGGGACAGCATTTTGTCTTATTTATGCCATGGATTGCCCGCATCACGTTCGGAGTGCCAGCATGCCCGAGCGATGCGTTCCGTGACCGGTTATGTTGGGATTGGAAACCGTGAACACTCGAGGATACGCCTTGTTTAATCCCAATTCCTTTGGCGGCCTTAAGGCTGGTCAGCGCGCAGTTCACCTGCGGGTGATTGAGACCACGGATCTGCACCAGCATCTGCTGCCCTATGATTATTACGCCGACCGGCCATGGCATGACGTGGGTCTGGTCAATGCCGCGCGGCTGATCGAGCGGGCGCGGCATGAGGCGAAGAACTCGGTGCTGTTTGACAATGGCGACTTTCTGCAAGGCACGCCGATGGGCGATTACGTCGCCCATGAGCGCGGGCTGCGCGAGGGCGATATCCATCCGGTGATTGCGGCAATGAACGCGCTCGAGTTCGACGCGATCACGCTGGGCAATCATGAGTTCAACTACGGGCTGGAATTCCTGCGCAAAGCGGTAAGCGGCGCGGCGTTTCCGGTGGTCTCGGCCAATCTGTCGGTCAAACAGGGCGCCTCGGCGCGCCATGACCGGACGCTGGTCAAACCCTATGAGCTCTTGGACCGGCAGATTGTTGATGACAGCGGTTACGCCCATCCGATCCGCATCGGGGTGATCGGTTTTGCCCCGCCACAGGTGGTCGATTGGGATCATCACGCGCTCGACGGGCGGGTGTTTGCCCGCGATATCATCGCCACCGCCCGCGATTTCGTGCCCGAAATGCGCGAGGCCGGAGCCGATATCATCATCGCGCTGGCCCATACCGGCATCGGCGCCGCGCGCCATTACGACGGGATGGAGAACGCCGCTGTGCCGCTGGCGCGGGTGCAGGGCATCGACGCTTTGCTCACCGGCCACAGCCATCTGGTGTTCCCCTCGCCGATGTTCCAAGGGATGGCCGGTGTCGATGTCGCCGCCGGCACGATTGCCGGAAAACCGGCGGTGATGGGTGGCTGCTGGGGCGCGCATATCGGGGTGATCGACCTGCTCCTCAGCCGTGACAGCGGGCGCTGGGATGTGATCGGCACCCGCTCCGAGGTGCGCCCCGTGGCCGAGGCGCGGGACAGCGCTCCGCAAGAGCCCATCGCGGCGCAGACGGGTGAGCCCGAAAATCCCGTTTCGCATTACCACCGCGTGCATGAGGTGGTGGCCGAGGCGCATAACGACACGCTGACCGCGATCCGCCGTCCGGTCGGGCATTCGGCGCAGCCGCTGCACAGTTATTTCTCCCACCTCGGCGCGTTCAACGCCCTGCGCGTGGTCGCCGAAGCCCAGCGCGCCTATGTCGCCGAACGGCTCAGCGATCCCGATCTCAAGGGTCTGCCGGTGCTCTCGGCGGTGGCACCGTTCAAATCCGGTGGCCGCAATGGCCCTGCCGGTTACACCGATGTGCCCGCCGGCCCCTTGGCGCTGCGCCATGTCGCCGATCTCTATGCGTTTCCCAATACCATCGCCGCGCTCTGCCTGAGCGGCGCCGAGGTGATCGACTGGCTCGAGCGTTCGGCCTCGGCCTTCAACCGGATCAGACCGGGCAGCACCGGCACCAAGCTGCGCGACGGGGATTTTCCCGGCTATTATTTCGAAGTGATCGACCCGCTCGATGTCACGCTGGATCTGTCGCAACCCGCACGTTTCGACGCGGCGGGACAGGTGATCAACGCCGATGCGCGGCGGGTGGTGGCGGCGACCTATGATGGCGCGCCGATTGATCCCGAGGCTCGCTATGTTCTTTGCACCAACAGCCACCGCGCCGGTGGTGCGGGCAATTTCGCCGGAGCGCGACCAGCGAATGTGGTGCTGGCGGGGGGCGCGGTGGTGCGCGATATCCTGTGTAAATATGTCGCCGACACCGCGTCTTTGCGCAGCGCGCCGCAGGGCGGCCTGCGGTTCACGCCGATGCCCAATACCAGCGCGGTCTACGAGACCGGACCCGCGGCGCAACAACATCTGCATGACATCGCCCATTTCGCCCCCGAACCCCGCGGACTGACCCGCAGCGGATTTTTGCGGCTGAAACTGGACCTGTCAGGGGGCTGAGACCGAGCGCGAAACCCAGCCAAAGCCGCCGAAGTCAACCGCTGACGACAAACCCCGCAGCGTCAGACCGCGGGCTGGCGACCAAGGGTCGATCATTGCCAGACCGCGGGCTGCCGACCACGGGTCGAACATCGCGCTGCGCGGAATCAAGGCGAAGCCGCCGCGCATCGCCAGACCGCCCCCAGGGCTGGCGATCGGGTTCCGTTAGCGCATCGCTCAAATGATGGATGAAGTCCGCACCATAAAGCGCCCTGCTCCGCCCTCGGGTCGCCATCCCGCGGTCTGGCGATGCGCTCGGTTGTAGATCGTGCCCGCGGGCCGCTCCTCAAGTAGACGAATTGCTAATGTGGGCGCGCGGTTCAGTACAAGGATACGGAACGCGCGAAAAAGCACGTTGCTTGCCCCTCGGCTCCCGTCCCGCAGCTTGGAAAGGCGCGGCGGCTTCGCCTTTACGCCGCGCAGAGTTCGCGGCCCTACCCGTCGACCCTGATCCGCGCATTCGTTGGGTCATAGGGGCTGTCCTCAACCACCTCCGCGTCCCATTCCTGCCGCAGCATCCGCAGCTTCAACTTGGTGCCCACCGCCGCATATTCCGGCGCCACATAGCCCATGCCGATCTGCTTGCCAAAGGCCACCGACCAACCGCCCGAGGTCAGGCGGCCCACCTTCTGCCCATCGACCAGCAACACCTCGCGACCCCATGGATCAGCATCCTCCGGCCCGTCAATCAGCACCGTCACGCATCTCCCGCGCACACCGGTGGCATTCATCGCGTCCTTGCCGTGGAACGCCTTGGACTGGTCGATGAACCGCGGCAGATCGGCCTCCAAAGGCGTGCCGTCGCGGCCCAACTCATTGCCGAACGCACGGTAGGATTTCTCCTGCCGCAACCAGTTCTGCGCCCGCGCGCCGACCAGCTTCAGCCCGAAATCCTCACCCGCCGCCATCAACTGGTCGAACAGATAGGCCTGCATCTCGATCGGATGATGCAGCTCCCAACCCAGCTCGCCGGTATAGGCCACGCGGATCGCCCGCACCGGACACATGCCCAACTCGATCTCGCGCATCGACAACCACGGGAACCGCTTGTTCGACAGCACCGTCTCGGGCTCGGCATCGCGCACCAAAGAATTGAGGAAATCGCGCGACTTCGGCCCCGCCACGGCAAACACACCCCATTGTGTGGTCACATCATGAATGTCGATGTAACCACCACCCGCCGCCATGAAATCCTCGGCGGATTTGCGCAGGAAATCGCTGTCATAGGCGGTCCAGGCCCCTGCCGAGACCAGATAATATTCATCCTCTGCCAGCCGCACGATGGTGTATTCGGTGCGCGTCGTGCCATGGCTGGTCAGCGCATAGGTCAGATTGATCCGCCCCACCTTCGGCAGCTTGTTGCAGGTGAACTGGTCGAGAAACGCCGTCGCACCGGGGCCGCGCACCAGATGTTTGGTGAAGGCAGTGGCGTCGATCATGCCGACCCCCTCGCGGATCGCCCGCGCCTCGGCCTCGACGTATGGCCACCAGTCGCCACGCCGGAACGAGCGCCCGTCATGGTCGAAATTTGACGGCGCATCCAAGGGGCCAAAATAATTCGGCCGCTCCCAGCCATTCACCTGCCCGAACTGCGCGCCCAGCGCCTTTTGCCGGTCGTAAACCGGCGTGGTACGCAGCGGACGACAGGCTTCGCGCTCTTCATCGGGGTGGTGCAGAATATAGACATGCGCATAGCTTTCCTCATTCTTGCGCGCCGCATATTCCGTGGTCATCCAGTCGCCGTAACGCTTGGGATCAAGGCTGGCCATATCGATCTCGGCCTCGCCTTCGGTCATCATCTGCGCCAGATAATAGCCGGTGCCACCGGCAGCGGTGATGCCAAAGCTGAACCCCTCGGCCAGCCACATATTGCGCAGTCCGGGTGCCGGGCCGACCAGCGGATTGCCGTCCGGCGTATAGCAAATCGGCCCGTTGAAATCATCCTTAAGACCGCTCTCTTCGCAGGACGGGATCCGCGCGATCATCGCCGCGTATTGATCCTCGATCCGCTCCAGATCCAGCTGGAACAGATCAGCGCGGAAACTATCCGGCACCGCATAGTCAAACCGCGCCGGTGCGCCCTGCTCATAGACGCCCAATATCCAGCCGCCGCGCTCCTCGCGCACATAGGATTGCGCATCGGCATCGCGGATCACCGGATGCTCGGGATTGCCCGCCTTGCGCCACTCAACCAGCGCCGGATCCTTGTCCATAACGATGAACTGATGCTCGACGGGGATCGCGGGGATTTTGATGCCCAACAGCTTTGCGGTGCGCTGCGCATGGTTGCCGGTGGCGGTGACCACATGTTCGGCGGTGATCTCGAACACCTCGCCCGAAGGCACCAGCCGCCCGCCCTTCTCCGCCATCCGCTCGCAGCTCACCACCCAGGCCTCGCCGGTCCAGCGGTATCCATTCACCTGCACCTTACGCTCGATGGTGGCACCGTGCTGGCGCGCGCCCTTGGCCATCGCCTGGGTCACATCGGCAGGGTTAATATAACCGTCCTGCGGATGATAGAGCGCGCCCTTCAGATCCTCGGTATTGATCAGCGGCCAGCGCTCCTTGATCTGTGCGGGCGTGAGGAATTCATGATATACCCCCGCCGTCTCGGCGACCGAGGAATAGAGCATATACTCATCCATCCGCTCTTGCGTCTGCGCCATACGCAGATTGCCAACCACGGCAAAACCGGCGTTCAACCCGGTCTCTGCCTCAAGGCTTTTGTAAAAATCGACCGAGTATTTATGGATATGCGTGGTCGCATAGGACATGTTGAACAGCGGCAGCAGACCCGCCGCATGCCATGTCGAGCCCGAGGTCAACTCGTCGCGCTCGACCAGCATCGTGTCCCAGCCCGCTTTGGCCAGATGATAGGCAATGCCGGTGCCCACCGCACCGCCGCCAACGACAAGGGCTTTCACGTGGGTTTTCACTGGGGTATTCATCACGCCGCACTCCGATTTCAATCCTTGCCAAGGTTTCGCAGGTCCGCGCCCGCAGCGAGCAAATGCACCCGACCCAAGTGCGCGCGAAAACGACCCGCGCGGCGCCAAACCCATCGATACCATCGCCCCGCCGCTCAGCCCGATTGCCGCCCGCGGCCTGTCGCGCTATCACCGGCCGAACACCGCCAACCGGACCCCGCCCATGTATGTGACGCGCAGCCTCCAAGACATCCGCGCGCAAAGCGCAGGGTTCCGCACGCAGGGCGAAAGCGTCGCGCTGGTGCCGCTGAGCCGCGGGCTCCACGCTGGTCATCTGGCGTTGATCGCGCAGGCGAAAGCCGAGTGCAGCCGGGTGATCGCCAGCCTCACCGAGCCCCCCGACACCCAGACCACTGCGCAACTGCAAGCCAGCGGTGTTGACGCGGTATTTGTGCCCGAGCCCGCCGAATTCGCGCCCGCGGATGCGCAAACCATCGTCGAGCCGGTCACTTTGGGCAAATCCCTCCTCGGGCGCTATTTCCCCAAGCATTTCCGCGCCAGATCCACCGAGGTCACGCGGCTCCTTAACATCATCCAGCCCGATGTCGCCTGTTTCGGCGAGAAGGATTTTCAGGAACTCGCCGCGATCCGCCAGACCTGCCGCGATCTGCATATCCCTGTGCGCATCGTTGCTACCGCCACCCTGCGCGACAGCGACGGGCTGGCGCTCTCCCTGCGCAATCAGGCCCTCGCGCCCGCGGACCGCGCAGCCGCGCTCTGCCTGAACCGCGCCCTCACCCAGGCCGAAGCGATGGCGAAAACCGGCCTCACCGCCTCGCGGCTGCGCGCCTGGGTCGCCGCCCATATCCAATCCGAACCCCGCGCCGATCTGCAAAGCGCCGACATCCGCTGCGCCGCCACGCTGCACAGCATCTCCGGCCCGCTCACCGCGCCCGCGGTGATCCTGCTGGCGGTGCGCTTTGGCCGCACACTCCTGCTCGATCACCGCGTGGTCACCCCCGCCGATCCCGGGGATGACTTGGCCGCAGGCCAAGACGAGGCTGGCCCCTGCCCAACACCGCCCCAAACCCAGCCAGCGCCCTGACCGCCCCCACTTTATGCCGCAAATATCCTGGGGGTGAACGCGCCGCGCGCGTGAGGGGGCAAAGCCCCCGCTGTTCTTGGAATAGCAAAAAGGGGGCCGAGGCCCCCTTTCAATTTCACCGGTCCAAAGACCGTCAGCGATTACCGCCAGCGCTTACATCCGCGAGGCGACGTTTTCCCAGTTGACCAGATTGTCGAGGAAGTTGGTCAGATAGGCCGGACGCTTGTTGCGGAAATCGATGTAATAGGAATGCTCCCACACATCGCAGCCCAGAAGCGCGGTCTGGTTAAAGCACAGCGGGTTGACGCCGTTTTCGGTCTTGGTCACTGCCAGCGAGCCGTCGGCATTCTTGACCAGCCAGCACCAGCCCGAGCCGAACTGACCGGCACCGGCCGCGGAGAACTGCGACTTGAACTCATCGACCGAGCCAAAGCTCTCGGTCAGCGCGGCTTCCAGCTCCGAGGGCATGGACTTGCCACCCGGCCCCATCATTTCCCAAAACTGGGCGTGGTTCCAATGCTGCGACGCGTTGTTGAAGATACCGTTCTGCGCCACCGCACCGGCCTGATAGGTGCCTTTGACGATCTCTTCCAGCGATTTGCCTTCCCACTCGGTGCCGGCAATCAGCTTGTTGCCATTGTCGACATAGGCCTTGTGGTGCAGGTCGTGGTGATATTCCAGCGTTTCGGCGCTCATCCCCAGCGCGGCAAGCGCATCATGGGCATAGGGAAGGTCGGGCAGGGTAAATGACATATCAGATTCCTTTTTTGGCACTCGGTTCAGGGTAATAAGAGTGCGCGGCGGCCAAAGGTCAAGCCCGCGGCGGCAAATCATCCGCGCAATCGGGCACTCCCCCTTCCCCGCTGCTCAGGGTTTCGGGTGGTCGTCGTAATCGCCACGCAGGATGCGGCGGCTATCGCCTTCGGGATCGTCGTATTGGCCGCGTTTCAGCGTCCACCAGAAGGCCAGCAACCCGCCCATCCCCAAGAACAGGGACACCGGAATCAATACCGCAAGAACTTCCATCTTGTGCCGTCCTTCTGCCGGAACCTCCGGCGGGTCTGGTGCGAAACGCGCAGGCGCGGGCGATAGATTGCGCCCTGCGCGCAGGGCCTATCTGAGCCGTAGCGCGTTCAGGCAAACAGTAATCGACGAGGCCGACATTGCCAAGGCTGCCAGCAAGGGCGAGGCAAAGCCGAACAGCGCAATCGGCACCGCGCAGATGTTATAGGTAAAGCAGATCGCGAAATTCTCGCGGATGCGGCGCACTGCGCGGGTGGCGGTGCGCTGCGCATCGGGCAGCGGTGCCAGCGACGCGCCCAAAAGCACGATATCCGAGGCCACCCGCGCCGCATCCAGCGCCGAGGCCGGCGAGATCGAGACATGCGCCGCGGTCAGCGCCACCGTGTCATTGAGCCCGTCACCAACCATCAGCACCTTATGCCCCTCGGCCTGCAGGGCGGTGATTGCATCGGCCTTATCCTGCGGCAGCGCCTCGGCCTGCCAGTCGCTGATCCCCAGCCGTGCCGCCAGATCGCCGACCGCGCCCGCCACATCGCCGGAAATCAGCTTCACCTGTTTGCCACGCGCCTGAAACGCCGCCACCGCCTCGGCCGCCCCGGGACGCAAGCGGTCGGCGAATTCCACCGGCTGCACTGGCGCCGCGCCAATCGCCAGATAGGCGGCAGTTACCTCCAGCGCCTCGGCGCCGACCCAACTGGCGCGGCCCAACCGCACGCGCTGCCCGTTCCACTGTGCCTGCACCCCGTGGCCGGGCACTTCGGTAATATCCTCCAGCACTGCCGGCACCACGCCCCGCGCCCGCGCCGCGGCTGCCAGTGACATCGCCAGAGGATGCGACGAGCCCACGCCCAAAGCCGCCGCCACCTGCAGCGCCTCGGGGCCGAGCGCGTCCAGATTGACCGGCTCGGGCGTGCCCATGGTCAGCGTGCCGGTCTTGTCAAACACCACCGTATCGACCTGCGCCAGACGCTCCAGCGCCGAGCCGTCCTTGATCAGCATACCGTCGCGGAACAGCGTGCCCGAAGCGGCGGTGACCACCGCAGGCACCGCCAACCCGAGAGCACAGGGGCAGGTGATGATCAGCGTTGCGGCGGCAACATTGAGCGAGAACCGCACATCACCGCCGGTGATCCAGAGCCAGACGAAAAACGCCGCCAGCGACAGCAGATGCACCGAGGGCGAGTAGATCCGCGCCGCGCGCTGCGCCAGCGTGGTGTATTTGTTGCGCGCGTTCTCGGCCACCGCCACCAGATCGGCCATCCGGTGCAGGGAGCTGTCCTTGCCCGCCGCCGTCACCCGCAGGGTCAGCGGGCCGGTCAGATTGACCGCCCCCGCCGCGACCACGGTCTCGGGACCGGCGAATTCGGGCAGGGTCTCGCCGGTCAGGAGCGACAGGTCGATTTCCGAGGTGCCCGCGACCACCACCCCGTCAACCGGAATACGGCCACCGGGGCGCACCAATACAGCATCCCCAACCGCCAGATCGGCCACCGAGACGGTCTCTTCCGCGTCACCGGTCAGCCGGATCGCGCGCGGCACTTCCAGCGCGGCCAATTCCTGCGCCGCCGAACGCGCCACCGCGCGGGTGCGGAAATCCAGATAACGCCCCGCCAGCAGGAAAAACGTCAGCATGACGGCCGCGTCGAAATAGGCGTGCTGCCCGCCCTTCAGCGTCTCGTAAAAGGAAATCGACGTCGCCAGCACAATCGCCAGCGAGATCGGGAAATCCATATCCATCCGCCCCATGCGCAGCCCCGCATAGGCACGGCGAAAGAACGGCTGCGCGGAAAATGCCACCGTCGGTACGGCAATCGCGGCCGAGATCAGATGGAACAGATCGCGTGTGGCATCGGTGGCACCGGACCAGACCGCCACCGACAGCAGCATGATATTCATCATACTGAACCCGGCCACACCCAGCCGCATCAACAGATCGCGGCCCTGTTTGTCGGTCTGGGTCATCGACAGCGTGCCGGGGTCCAGCTCATAGGCGGCGTAGCCCAGCGTCTTGAGCCGCGCGATCACATCCGCCGCACCCACGCTGGCCTCGGCATCGACCGAGACGCGGCGCAGGGTCAGGTTCAGCCGCGCCGAACGCACCCCCACCATCGCCTCAAGGTCGCTTTCCACCGTCGAGATACAGAGCGCGCAATGGGCATCCGGCACCGAGAGCATGATCCTGCCGCCCGCGTCGGTTGCGGCGGCACTGGCCCGCTCGACCACCGCAGGGGTGACCGCGCAGGCGGGACAGGCCGAAACGCTGGAGAATACCGGTGTGTCGCTCATCTACTTGCCCTCAGCGGTGGTGGACCAGACCGATGCGCTGGCGAAATTCGGTGCCATCCGCGGCCATGGCCTGCAGCACTAGGTTCCAGTTGCCGTAATCCACATCGACATCGGCGACATAGGCCTGCCCGTCAAAACGCAACTCGGGATCGAAATCCTCGCGCGCGGTGGTCGGGCGGCCCAAGGTGGCGCTCAGACTGGCCAGCGGTGCGGGGGTGCCCTCGGCAGTGGTGATCTCGACGCGCAATTGCCCGTTGCTCAACCCCGCCTCGGTGGCCCAGCCCAAGGCGCGCTGGCGCTCGAGCAGGTCATTGAAGCCTTGGCTCGCGACATAGGAGTTGCGCACCTCAAGCCCGGGGAAGGTGTTAACCGCAAAATAGGCCATCAACAGATTGACCCCGACGATCACTGCAAAGGCCGAAACGGTGATGATCAACACCCCGCGGCCGGTCAATTCCTTGGTTCCAGAAGATGCCATCACTGCGCCCGCCCGTTAAAGACTGTTTCACCATATATGCGATCGTTTTCATCGGCCACGCCCACCCAGATCCGCACCGGCGTCACCAGCTCCCGGGTCTCGGGCGCATCGGGCGCCGAGGTCAGATAGACCCGCTGGTTGAGTTGCTCATCCGGCCCCACCGTCACCGTGCGCCCTTCGACGCCCTCGATGGTCAGGGTGATCCCCTCGTGATCGGCCACCGAAAGGGTGAAATCACGCGCCTCAAGGAACATATTGCGCAGGCGGATGTCATAGGCGTTGCGCACCGAGCCATCCGAAAGCACCACATGCGTCGGGTTGCGGATCGGCGAGATCGACATATCGACATCGGCGCGCACAAACAGCGCCACCAATAGGCCCAGCCCGATCCCGCTCCAGAGCACGGTGTAGACGATGGTGCGCGGGCGGAACACATGGCGCCAGACCGAGCGCGGCGTCTCGCCGGCGCGTTCGCGGGTCTCGTCGGTCAGCGCCATATAGCCGATCAAGCCGCGCGGCTTGCCGACCTTGTCCATAATGTCGTTGCAGGCGTCGATGCAGAGTCCGCAGGTGATACAGGCCAGCTGCTGCCCGTCGCGGATATCAATGCCCATCGGGCAGACATTGACGCAGGCCATACAGTCGATGCAATCGCCGAGGTTCTCATCCTCGCCGCCCTTGCGCCTTGCGCCGCGCGGCTCGCCGCGCCAGTCGCGGTAGGCGATGGTGATCGTCGATTCGTCCATCATCGCCGCCTGAATCCGCGGCCACGGGCAGGCGTAAATGCAGATCTGCTCACGGAAGAAGCCGCCAAACAGAAATGTGGTCAGGGTCAGGAAAACGATGGTGATATAGGCAATCGGATGCGCCTCGAAGGCCAGCAGATCGCGCAGCAGCGTCGGCGCATCGGTGAAATAGAACACCCAAGCGCCGCCGGTGGCGAGGCCGATCAACAGCCAGACGATCCATTTCAACCCGTATTTGCGGATCTTCTCGGCGCCCCATTTCTGCCGGTGCAGGCGCAGGCGGGCGTTGCGGTCGCCCTCGATCCAGCGTTCGACCAGAATGAACAGGTCGGTCCAGACGGTCTGCGGGCAGGCATAGCCGCACCACACCCGCCCCAGCGCCGAGGTAAACAGGAACAGCCCGATCCCCGCCATGATCAACAGACCGGCGACGAAATAGAATTCATGCGGCCAGATTTCGATCATGAAAAAGAAGAATCGCCGGTTGGCGAGGTCAATCAGCACCGCCTGATCGGGCATCTCGGGGCCACGGTCCCAGCGGATCCACGGCGTAAGGTAATAGATCCCCAGCGTGATCGCCATCAGATACCATTTCAGATTGCGAAACGCACCGTAGACCCGACGCGGGAAAATCGGCTCACGCTTGGAATACAGTTCTTCTTGGGACGAACTCACGGGTTGCGCTCCTATTGGGTAACTAACAGCGTGATTTCCACGCGGCTCGCCATCGAGCCTTGACCTCGGTCAAAGTTTTGCGGCCTGAGGCAAAAATATGGATCAGCGGCGAATATTAACTGTGACATAGCGGCACACCGGAGGGTCGCGGCAGGTCGGTAGCGGCGTTGCGCCTGCCCTGATTGACCCTGTGGCATCCGCGCGCCGGTCTTCGGGACCATCTGTCGCAGGGGCTGCCGGTGGTAATAGGCGCTCGCGGGTTGAGCCGGTCTTCTGTCGCGCGGTTTTGGCGCTGCCGGTTGTAATCTGACGCGGCCCTCGTGCCGCCATCGGGCACCTGAAGTGCCGGTGTCGAGGCCCCGGTTGCCCGGAGCCTCTGGGTTTGCAAGCGGGTTACTGGCCACCGCCCAACTGGTGGATATAGGTCGCCACCGCGCGGATCTGCGCTGCGGGCAGACGCTCGGCAAAGCCGGGCATGATGCCAAAGCGCGCGTTGACCACCGATTCGCGGATCGTCTCCTCATCGCCACCATAGAGCCAGATCGCGTTGTTCAGGGGGGGCGCACCGCCATAGATGTCGCCTTCGCCGTCGAGCCCGTGACAGGACGAGCAGTTGTAATCGAACACCTCGGCCCCGGCCTCGGCCAGCGCCGCATCATGCGCCTGCCCCGAGATATTGAGGACATGATGCACGACCTGATCGATTTCCTCATCGCTCAGCAACTCGTCGCGCCCGAAGGCCGGCATTTCAGACCAGCGCGCGTCGATATAATCCTCGTTGCGGATGCCATGGGTGACGGTGATCTCGATGTCCTCGGGGGTGCCGCCCCAGAGCCATTCGTCGTCCAGCAGGTTCGGAAAGCCCCCGGCCTGCACCCCTGCGGCACCGGCACCGTGGCACTGCGAACACTGCGCGCGGAACACCGCCGCACCTGCGTTCACCGCAAAGCGGTTAAGCTCGGCATCGTCGCGGATCGCCGCGAGATCGGCCTCCATCAGCCGGTCATACCAGACCTGGTTTTCGGCATCGACGCGGGCAATCTCGGCGGCGACTTCACCGCGGGTGGAATAGCCCAGAATGCCGGTGGTCGCCGAGTTGATCAGCGGCCATGCGGGATAAAAGACCATATAGATCACCGCCCAGGCGATGGTGATATAGAAGGACCAGAGCCACCAGCGCGGCATCGGGTTGTCGAACTCCTCGATCCCGTCCCAGGAATGGCCGGTGGTTTCCGGATCGCCTTTGGGTTTCTTGTTGTGTTGAGCGGCCATGCTTATGCCCCCTGTCTCTGACCCGCATCCGCGTCCGAGGCGTCTGCCTCGTCCACGGCCGGTCTGTCGTCATTGCGAAAGATCATCGACGCGGTTTCCTTGTGCACGGCGCGGCTGCCGGGACGGAAGGCCCAGACCACGATGCCAAGGAAGAACAGGGTCATGAACAGCAGGAACCAGCTGTCCGCGAACCCTCTCAATAGCGTGTAAGTTTCCATAACACGTCCTCCCTTAGCGGCTGGCGTCGACGACAAAAGTGTCGAAGTCGACCAAGGTGCCAATCATCTGCATATAGGCGATCAGCGCATCCATTTCGGTCAGCTCGGGCTGGCCGTCAAAGTTGCGCGTCTGCGCCGAGTGATAGCGCTCGAGCAAGCCGGAGTGATCCGCCTCGGGATCGGCCTGCGCGAGGAAATCCGCCCGCGCGTTCTCGATCATCTCGTCGGTATAGGGCACGCCGACCATGCGGTAGGTTTCCAGCAGGTCCTGAATATAGCGCCCGTCGATGTTGGTGTTGAGCAGATAGCCGTAGGTCGGCATGATCGACTCGGGCACCACATCGCGCGGGTTGACCATATGCGCCACATGCCACTCATCCGAATAGCGGCCACCCAGACGCGCCAGATCCGGCCCGGTGCGCTTCGAGCCCCATTGGAACGGGTGATCATACATCGATTCCGCCGCCAGCGAATAATGGCCGTAACGCTCGACCTCGTCGCGCATCGGACGCACCATCTGGCTGTGACAGACATAGCAGCCCTCGCGCACATAGATCTCGCGACCGGCGAGCTCTAGCGGTGCATAGGGGCGCATGCCCTCGACCTCTTCGATCGTGTTCTCCAGATAGAACAGAGGCACGATCTGCACGAGGCCGCCGATGGTCACCACCAGAAAGCTGAGAACCAGCAACAGGGTGGCATGCGTTTCGATTTTCTTATGGTGATCTAGAATACCCATTTCACCCTCCGCTTATTCGGCGGCAACTGTGGCGGCAGCGGCGGGCTTTGCCTCGCCGACGCTGGTCACAGTTTTCCACAGGTTATAGCACATGATCAACGCGCCGCTCAGGAACATCAGCCCGCCAATACCGCGCACCACGTTCATCGGGAATTTCGCCGCCACGGTGTCGGCAAAGGAGTTCACCAGGAAGCCCTGCGCGTCGACCTGACGCCACATCAGCCCCTCCATGATACCGGTCACCCACATCGACGCCGCATAGAGCACGATGCCAATGGTCGCGAGCCAGAAGTGCCAGCTCACCAGGCTCAGGCTATAGAGCCGCTCGCGCTTCCACAGTTTCGGCACGATGTAATAGAGCATCCCGAAAGTGATCATCCCGTTCCAGCCCAGCGCACCGGAATGCACATGGCCAATCGTCCAGTCGGTGTAATGCGACAGCGAGTTGACCGCGCGGATCGACATCATCGGACCCTCGAAGGTGGCCATCCCGTAGAAGCCCACGGCAACCACCATCATCCGCACCACCGGATCGGTGCGCAGCTTGTCCCATGCGCCCGACAGCGTCATCAGACCGTTGATCATCCCGCCCCATGACGGCATCCACAGCATGATCGAGAAGGTCATGCCCAGCGTCTGCGCCCAGTCGGGCAGCGCGGTGTAATGCAGGTGGTGCGGACCGGCCCAGATATAGAGGAAGATCAGCGCCCAGAAGTGGATGATCGACAGTTTGTAACTGTAGACCGGCCGCTCGACCTGCTTGGGGATGAAGTAATACATCATGCCAAGGAAACCGGCGGTCAGGAAGAAGCCCACCGCGTTATGGCCATACCACCATTGCACCATTGCCGATTGCACACCCGACCAGACCGGAATCGAGGTCGACCCCCAGATCGAGACGGGGATCTGCAGGTTGTTGACCACATGCAGCATCGCCACGGTGATGATGAACGACAGGTAGAACCAGTTCGCCACATAGATATGCGGCTCGCGGCGCTTGATCAGCGTGCCCATGAAGACCACCAGATAGGCGACCCAGACAATCGTCAGCCACAGATCGGCCAGCCACTCGGGCTCGGCGTATTCCTGGCTTTGGGTGGAGCCCAGCACATAGCCGGTTGCGGCAAGCAGGATGAACACCTGATAGCCCCAGAACACGAACCACGCCAGATTACCGCCAAACAACCGCGCCGCCGAGGTGCGCTGCACCACATAGAACGACGAGGCGATCAACGCGTTGCCGCCAAAGGCGAAAATCACCGCCGAGGTGTGCAGCGGACGCAGGCGGCCAAAGTTCGCCAACCCCTGCTGCAGCTCATAGTTGAGGTTCGGAAAGGCCAGCTGGAAGGCGATGATCACACCGACCAGAAAGCCCACGACCCCCCAGCCAGCGGTGGCAATCACGCCGTAGCGGATCACGCCGTCCAGATATTCCCCTTGGTTATGCGTCGTCGTCTCGTCCATACGGCGGATCTGCCAGATGAAAAATCCTGCTCCGGCACCCATGATGATGATCATGTGCACCAGATAGGCGAGATCGCGAGCCTGTGATGCCGCATAGGCGGCGACCACCGTCACTGCGGCAAGCACGATCAGCTTGGCGTAATCCCACATTGTGTGCGTCCCTTCGTTTATTTTATGGCTGGTCTGCGGTCACTGTCGCTAGTCAGAGCCGTTGTGCCAGCCTGCTTATCCATAACACGGTTTGTGAAAACCTTGATTCAAGTCAAGTTGACGGTGCTTGTATTTGATAGATATCAATGTTTGCGCAATATTTCCCGGGCAGGATGCCAAGTAGGTCGTCCGATTCATCCAGCCTCGGGGAGAAACATTAATGAGCTTTGAATCCATCATCTCTTTTTTGGGCAGTGATGCGGAAATGGACGCAACTCTGCCGGCTGCCATCAGTCTTGCCAACATTTACGAGGCCCATCTATCCGCTTGTATGCTGGGTGTCGATATGACACCGGCGGGCGGTTTTTATATGGGTGCTTCGCCGATCCTGCTGCAGGAAACGCTGGAGCGGGCGCAATCCGATGCCGAGGTTCTCGAGGCGGCGGCGCGACGGATGCTCGACGGGCAGGCGCTGCGCTGGGCGGCGGAATCCGCCGTGGTGCAATTTGGCGGGCTGCAGGCGCTGGTCGGGCTGCGCGCAAGGTTCTCGGATCTGGTCGTGCAAAGCAAACCCTACGGCGAAAATTCCCAACCAACTCAAGAGGCTGTGATAGAATCAGCGCTTTTTGAGGGGCAGGCCGCGGTGCTGGTTCTGCCCGATTCCAAGCTGCAAGAAAACTTCGGCCAACGCGTGGTGGTGGCCTGGAACCAGTCGAATGAGGCGCTCTCGGCGGTGCGCCGCGCGCTGCCGCTCCTGAAGGCTGCCGAGCATGTTTCGGTGGTCGTCGTCGACCCGCCGGTGCATAGCCCCGAGCGCTCGGACCCGGGCGGCTTATTGACGCAGATGCTCGCCCGCCACGGGGTCCGCGCCGAAGTCGCGGTGCTGGCTAAAACCACGCCACGGGTCTCCGATGTGCTGATGCGCCATGTCGAGGATGTCGATGCCAGTGTTCTGGTGATGGGTGCCTATGGCCATTCGCGGCTGCGCGAGGCGATCCTTGGCGGCGCCACTCGCAATGTGCTGGAAAACGCGCAGCGGGCGATCTTTCTGGCGCATTAACCGCAGCTTGCGCGCCGCGAATCACTCTGCGCGTCCCGTAGTCCGCGGGGTTGCGCGGCAGTGACTTGCGGGCATAGCCTGCGGGATCACAGCGAAAGGCGGCGAAGCGATGGCCTATGACGAGGGATTAGCCGATCTGCTGCGCGACGCGCTGACCGAGACCGGCGGCATCACCGAGAAAAAGATGTTCGGCGGGCTCTGTTTCATGATGGACGGCAATATGCTCTGCGGCGTCCATAAGGGTGGCGGCATGTTCCGTGTCGGCAAGGACAATATCGCGCAGGCGCTGGCCGTTGAGGGCGCGCAGCCGATGGCCTTCACCGGACGGGTGATGTCGGGATTTGTCGATGTCAGTGACGAGGCGTTGGTCGACGATCAACGCCGCGAGGTTTTGATGGGTCTGGCAAAATCCTTTGTCGGCGCGCTACCGGCGAAATAGACCGGTAACATAGGCGCGACGCCGGACAGGACCACACCGGAAAGCGCGACGGATTTGCCTTAGCGCTGGCCGCAGCTCACCGCGCCTGATCCGCCACCGGCAAAGGATGCCGTGAGACGCGAGGCGCCTTCCCGATCCGATCCGTAAAGATAGGCGCGAATCCGGTCACGGCTGCGACGTTGGGCCCGTTGATGACGCTTACTGCTCATGGTCTCTACTCCTCTAAACTTTGTATTGCGCGCATCTCCCTGCGCGATCCCTTCAGTAAACCCTTGGGATATGGCGACAAATAGCCCGGTTTGAGACGTTTCAAGGGCAGGAGGGGGAAGGTGCGGCCTCACCAGACGCGCGGGCATACCATTCCGCGCAAAGGCAGATCACGCCGTCAGAGGTGCAGTTACAGCCCGCTCTGATAGCTGGCGCGCTGCGCCGCGAGCGAGGCGGTGATCTGTGGGCGCCGCAGCCCGCGGTGGGCGATCTCGGCATCGGTCAGGAACAGCGCATCCAGCAGATAGGGCGTCATCACCTGCGACACGCCCTGCATATCGCGGGTGGTGGCCGCCGCATATTGCAGCAGTTCCGCATCGGTAAACCGCGTGATGCCGCGGCGGAAATTGTGAAATTGCGCCTCGCCATAGACCATCAGCTCCGGTGGCATCTCGTCGAGCAGCGCACCACCCGAAAGCGCCGCGCGCAGACCACCAAACGCGCCAATGCTGGCCGCACTAGAAGCGCCCGTCGTGGGCGCAAGATGGGCGCGAAACAGGGATTGACCGGCCAGAGTGACCCCGACCACCAGCACCGCCGCAACCAGCAACCGTCCGGCCATGGCAGGCATCACGCTGGGGGCCACCGGATTTGCCCCCGGATCGGCGCCATGCAGGCTGCGCGGCAGCGCCACCTCGTCTTGGACCTCGGACCAGAACTGGTGGATCACGTCATCGCAGTGCGTGGCCCTGAGGTGAGCGTTCGGCATCTTCTCTCGAATCCCCTGATCTAACCATCGCAAGCGGCAGTGGTGGCGTGAACCGTCAAGCTCGGCTGCAACTGGGGCGAGAATAGGGCGCGCGCGGGAATTTCCAACGGGTTTTCGCCCATGGGTTGGGGAATACCCCCGCCTTGCGAACAATCACGCCCATCCGGCGCCTTCATCGCTTCTTAGGAAACCGACACCGCCGCCAAGCGTCAAATTTGCAGGCGAATCAGACCAGATACCCCCCGTCACTATCGTCGGCGGCTTCCTCGAGCAGACGGTCGAAGGCGGGGATGGTGATATGCCGCTTGCCCTGGATCTGGATGATCCCGTCCTTGCGCAGGGCGCTGATCTGGCGGCTGACGGTTTCCAGCGTCAGACCCAGATATTCCGACATCGCCTCGCGGGTCAGCGGCAGATCAACCACCACATTCTCGTTGTTCTCATGCAGCTTGAGCGAGGCATCGCGCCGCGCGATAATCGCGATCAGACTGGCAATCTTTTCGCGCGCGGTCTTGCGCCCCAAGAGCAGCATCCATTCGCGCGCCGCGTCCAATTCATCCAGCGTCATCTCCAAGAGCCGCTGGCTGACATTGGGCATCGTGCGGATCAATTCCTCAAAGGGTTTCTTGCGAAAGCAGCACATCACCAGATCGGTTGTCGCGACCACATCATAGGCAGCGGTATCGCGCCCCGGACGGCCGACGAAATCCGACGGCAACAGCAGACCGACCATCTGGCGGCGCCCGTCCTCCATCGTCTGGGTCAGCGTCGCGATCCCCGAGACCACCGAGGCAACGAAATCCATCTGGTCACCGGACCAGACCACCGTCTGCCCGGCCTGAAAACTGCGATAGTATTTCACCTCATTGAGGCGATCCAGCTCGTCACCATCACAGCGCGCACAGACCGCACGATGCCGGATCGGGCAGTCGCCGCAATCGACATGGGTGAATTTCATAGCTGCGGCGGTCATTTTTGTCATCGGTTGATCTAGGTCATGGAACGCACGTGGCTTACGGACAACGTATGCGAATGACCTATGAATCGCAACTCGCCCGTTTGGGCCTATTTGACGCGCGTGTGCCCCGCTACACCAGCTATCCGACGGCACCGCAATTCTCCGACTCTGTGGGCCCCGAGGTGTTCGGCCACTGGCTGGACCAGATCGCGCCTGGCAGCCGGATTTCACTGTATTTGCATGTGCCCTTCTGCCGCCGGCTCTGCTGGTTCTGCGCCTGCCGCACGCAGGGCACCAGCTCGCTCGATCCGGTGCTTGCCTATGTCGAAGAGCTCAAGGCCGAGCTGCGCCTGTTGCAGCGCCACCTGCCCGAGGGCGTGACCCTGTCACGGCTGCATTGGGGCGGCGGCACGCCGACGCTATTGCCGCCCGAGGCAATGCGCGATCTGGCCGCGGCGATCTTTGATGTGGTGCCATTGGGTGCAGACGCCGAATTCTCTGTCGAGATTGACCCCAACGAGATCGACGGTCCCCGCCTTGATGCGCTGGCCGCCGCTGGGATGAACCGCGCCTCGATCGGGGTGCAGGATTTCGACCCCGAGATCCAGACCACCATCGGCCGCGAGCAAAGCTATGACCTCACCCGCGACGCGGTCGAGGCGATCCGCGCCCGCGGCGTCGCCAGTCTGAACGCCGATATCCTCTATGGGTTGCCGCATCAGAGCGAGGCGCGGATGGCGGATTCGGTGCAAAAACTCCTGTCGCTCTCGCCCGACCGCGTGGCGCTTTACGGCTATGCGCATGTGCCGTGGATGGCGCGCCGCCAACAGTTGATCCCCGCCGACGCCCTGCCCCGCCCAGAGGAACGCCTGCGCCTGTTTGACACCGCCCAGCGGCTGTTTGAATGGGACGGCTATCAAAGCATCGGCATCGACCATTTCGCCCGCCCCGAAGACGGGCTCGCCGTGGCGCAAAAGCAGGGCACCCTGCGGCGCAATTTTCAGGGCTATACCGATGACGCGGCGCAAGCGCTGGTCGGCCTCGGCGCCTCCTCGATCTCGCGCTTTCCGCAGGGGTTCGCGCAGATGAACGGCGCCACCTCGGCCTGGATGAAAGCGGTGCGTGCGGGCTCTTTCGCCACCAAACGCGGCCATGTATTCAGCGCCGATGACAAGATGCGCGCGCGGATCATTGAGGCGCTGATGTGTGATTTCACCGTCAGCAGCGCCGAGATCACCCGTGATCACCCGATCTCGCGCGCCGCGCTCGACGCGATGTTCGCGCCGGTGGCCGAGAAATTCGACGGCTTCCTGCGCCATGATGCGCAGGGGTTGACGATACTCGAGGCCGGGCGCCCGCTCACCCGCATGATCGCCACGCATTTCGACGCCTATGCGATGGCGAAGACCGGCCATTCCTCGGCGATCTGACCGCGCATAAATGACAGACGGCGCGTGAATGCCTCCCGCGCGCCGCCTGTTACCCGCGTTCAGCCGCGAAAGAAACGCGCGCGCAGCCTGCCGCTGGCATCGCGGATCTCCATCCGCCCCGCGCCGACAAGATTGAACTGTGCCGCATCCCCCAGCGCCCGCGTTAGCAGACGCTCGACCTCGCCGGTCTCACCCTGGCAGCGCCGCCGCGTGATCAGGAAATCCTCGACCACATAGCGCGCCGATCCGACCAGAATGCGCGCGTCGAACCCGTTGCAGCCGCTGTCGCCCGAGACCCCGCCGCGGCGGCCAATCTGCAGCTGCGCCTGTCGCAACGCCGGATCACCCAGCGCCACACGGCGCCCGCCCTCATAGAGCCGTTCCAGCACCCAGCCACCGGCGAAATCCAGATCCTGACGCGGCGCCTGCGGCTCCATCTGCGGGGCCTCGCCGGACCGGCGCGTAATGCGAAACTCCTGTCCGGCACCGCGCGACGCCCAAGCGGCGCGCAAACGCGTCGCGCGCCCGTCGGTGCCGACATAAAGCCCGTTTTGCACCGAACGCAGCGCAATATCGCTGCCGCTGCCAATCATCTCGAAGGTTTCCCAGCCGCGAATATGGGGCGAGGCCACCGCAAGATAGGTCTGCTGGCCGACACCGGCACGCAGATAGCGCCCGCTCTGCGGATCACGGAACGCGACCTGTCGCCCGCGCAGAGGCACCATTTCCAGCACCAGAGCATCCGCCGCGCCAACCTGCGCTGACAACACGCCTGCGCCATCGACGCCGACATAGAGCCCATTGATCCGGGATTGAAAGCTATAGGTATCGGCGGCGGCGGGCAGCGCCAGTAAAAGAGCCACCGCGACAGCGCGTAGAATCGGGAAAAACATGCAAGATCTCCGGTCAAATGAACCGCCCCTCAGCGGGGCTCTGTGTTCATCTGTCGACCGAAACAGCCTGAGGGTTCACATTGCGCGCGAAACAGTATGTTTCTGCCGCCCGCCGCGGCTCAGCCGCGCCCGCCCGCTTGCCAGTCGCGCACCGCCGCGCCAAAGGCGGCAAACAGGGGCCGCGAGACCGGATCCTTGCCGGCGTTATACTCGGGATGCCACTGCACCGAGAGGGTGAACCCCAGCGCATCCTTGACATAGATCGCCTCGGGCGTGCCATCAGGCGCATAACCGTCGATCACAATCCGCTGGCCGGGGGTCTTGATCCCCTGCCCGTGCAGCGTGTTGGTCATCACTTCGACCGCGCCGAGCAACTGATGAAACACCCCGCCTTCGGTGAACCTCACCGTATGGCGCAGGGCGAATTTCTCTTCAATCGTGCCATCGGGCGGCATCCGATGGTTCATCCGCCCCGGCAGATCGCGGATCTCGGGATAAAGCGTCCCGCCCATCGCAACATTGACCTCCTGAAACCCGCGACAAACGCCGAAAAACGGCTGCCCGCGCTCCACACAGGCGCGCACCAGAGGCAACACGATGGCATCGCGACCCCGGTCGAAATCGCCATGCGCTGCGGTCGGCTCTTCGCCGTATTCCTCGGGATGCACATTCGGCCGCCCACCAGTCAGCAGGAACCCGTCGCAGGTCTCCAGCAGGTCCTCGACCGAGACAAACCGCGGATCGGTGGGGATCAACAGCGGCAGGGCGCCGGTGACCTCGGCAATGGCGGCGGAATTCATCACGCCCCCCGCATGGACGGCATAGGTATCGTTGAGCATGGCCGTATTGCCAATGACCCCAACAACCGGGCGTTTACGCGGCATAACTGGTCCTGAGATTTCATCTATTACCCGGAACCTAACGGGTTGCCGCGCGAAACAAAAGCCCCGCTCATGCCCCGACGCCACGGCACCCCGTAATGGATAAGGGCGGCAGCCAATGCCACCGCCCCCACTTTATGCCTTAAATATCCTGCAGGGGTCCGGGGGTGCAAAACCCCCGGTCCAACCGATGCTCAGCCGCGCTGCGCTTTCAATTCCAGACGCCGCGCGTGCAGCACCGGCTCGGTATAGCCCGAGGGCTGCTCACGGCCGCGGAACACCAGATCACAGGCCGCCTGAAAAGCGATCCCGTCAAACCCCGGCGCCATCGGCTGATAGTGCGGATCATCGGCGTTCTGCTGGTCAACCACCGCCGCCATCCGCTTCATCGCCTCCATCACCTGCGCCTCGCTGGCGACCCCGTGGTGCAGCCAGTTGGCGATATGCTGGCTGGAAATCCGGCAGGTCGCGCGGTCTTCCATCAGGCCGACATTATGGATATCCGGCACTTTCGAACAGCCGACGCCTTGATCAATCCAGCGCACCACATAGCCCAGAATGCCCTGGGCGTTGTTCTCGACCTCAGCCATCACCTGCGCTTCGGACCATTTGCGATACGAGGCCAGCGGGATCTCCAAAAGCGTCTCCAGATGCGCGCGCCGCCCGCCCTTGCGCAGCTTTTCCTGCACGGCGAAGACATCGACCTTATGGTAATGCAGCGCGTGCAGCGTCGCCGCCGTCGGGCTCGGCACCCAAGCGGTATTGGCACCCGCGCGCGGATGGTCGATCTTCTGGTCCAGCATCGCCGCCATCAGATCGGGCGCGGCCCACATGCCCTTGCCGATCTGCGCCTTGCCCGACAGGCCGCATTCCAGCCCGATATCGACGTTGCGATCCTCATAGGCTTTGATCCACGGCTTGTTCTTGATGAAATCCTTGCGGCTGAAGGCACCCGCTTCGATCGAGGTGTGGATTTCGTCGCCGGTGCGGTCGAGAAAGCCGGTATTGATAAAGGCCACCCGCTGTTTCGCCGCGCGGATACAGGCCTTGAGGTTCACCGAAGTGCGCCGCTCTTCGTCCATGATCCCCATTTTGATCGTATTCGCCGCCATCCCCAGCGCCGCCTCGACGCGGGTGAACAACTCATTGGCGAATGCCACCTCTTCGGGGCCATGCATCTTCGGCTTCACCACATACATCGAGCCCATCACCGAGTTGCGCGGACCTTGGGTTTTTTGCAAATCATGCAGCGCAATCACGGCGGTGACCACGGCGTCCATGATCCCCTCGGGGATCTCCTGCCCGTCATCCAGCAAGATCGCCGGATTGGTCATCAGATGGCCGACATTGCGCACCCACATCAGGGCGCGGCCTTTCAGCATCTTCTTGCTGCCATCGGGCGCGGTGATCTCGCGGTCGGGCAGCAATTTGCGGGTCTTAGTCTTGCCGCCCTTGCTGATCTCCTCGGACAGATCGCCGCGCATCAGCCCCAGCCAGTTGCTATAGGCCAGCACCTTATCCTCGGCATCGACACAAGCGACCGAATCCTCGCAATCCATAATCGCGCTCAGCGCGCTTTCCAGCCGCACATCGGCCAGAAGCGCCTGATCACGGCTGCCGATCATATGGGCGCGGTCAAACACCAGCTCCACATGCAGCCCGTTGTTGACCAGCATCACCGTATCCGGTGCTTTCGGATCGCCGGTGTAGCCCGCGAATTTTGCCGGATCGATCAGCGGCTGGTCATCGACCAACAGCTGCCCGTCGCGCACATGGTAGCGCCGCGCATCGGCGTGGCTGGTGCCCTGCACCGGAAATGCCTCGTCCAGAAACACCCGCGCGCGCGCCACAACCCGCGCCCCGTGGCCACGGTCATAGCCCCCCGCAGGCGGCAGCATGCCCATCGCATCGGTCCCGTAAAGACAATCATAGAGACTGCCCCAGCGCGCATTCGCCGCATTCAGCGCATAGCGGGCGTTGGTGATCGGCACCACGAGCTGTGGGCCGGCGGTGCTGGCGATTTCGGGGTCGACACCGGTGGTCTCGATCTCGAAATCATCGCCCTCGGGCTGCACATAGCCGATCTCTTCAAGAAAGGTCTTATAGGCGCCCGCGTTATGCGGCTTGCCCTTATGGGTGCGGTGCCAATCGTCGATCTGCGCTTGCAGCTCTTCGCGTTTGTCCAGCAGAGCACGGTTCTTCGGCGCCAGTTCATGCGCAATCTGCGAGAACGCCTGCCAGAAATCCCCCGCCTCAATCCCGATCCCGTCGAGCGCCTGCCCCTCGATGAACTCCGCCAAATGCGCATCGACCTGCAAGCCGTGCCTATCTATCCGTGCCGCCATGCTACGCCCTCTATATTATCGCCGGTTTCATCACCCGCGCGTCTGTATGCTATGGAATACAGTTAAGGCCTTAACGCCTTTGAAACAACTGGCGCGAGGCCGGCATTGATCTGCCCCAGCATAAGCTGCCTTTGGTAAACGCGAACAATCGGCAGCGGGGTATCGGCGGTTCACAGATCGAGACACATCTGCCCTGCCGCTACCGGCGCGCGGCGCGGCGCGATGGGTGTCGAGCGCGGCTTGGCCTGACGCGCCAACACTGCCCGCGCCTGCTTTGCCGCACTGGCCGGATCCACCACCGGCTCGGGATAGCGCCCCGCCAGATGCCGCCGCGCCTGCGCGCTGGCCCAAGGCCGGTGCAATGCCGCATCCGGCAGCGCCGCCAGTTCCGGCAGCCAACGGCGGATGAACGCGCCTGACGGATCCTGCAGCAAACCCTGTTTGACCGGATCGAGGATCATCGGCCTGCCAGCCCCCTCAATCTGCCGGATCTGTGGCCAGAACAGCGCCGAATCGTAATCGGTGAAACTGCGCGCCAGATGCAACGCGGCGCGCGTATCGAGCCCCAGATGGAACCGCGCCACCGACCACAGCAACCCGCGCATCCGTGCATTCAGCCAACCGGTGGCGCGCAAATAGCGCATGCTGGCATCGACAAACGGCAGACCGGTTTCGCCCGCAGACCACGCCGCAAACCGCACCGCGCGGTCGACGTCCGGCCCATACTGCGGCCCCTCGCAGCCCGCGTCTTGCGATCCCGCGGGCGACGCCCCTGCACCGCGCGCCGCCAACTGCCGCTCGAACCGACGCAACCCGCGCACCCAGTCCGCCTGCCCGCGCCGCGCCGCTTTCACCTCTGCCGCGGCCTGCGCGACCTCGCGCTGTGAGAGCGCACCGTAAGCCAGATAGGCCGACAGCCGCGACGAGCCGCGCTCGGCCAGAACCGGCGAGTCCTGCGCTTTGGGATAGAGCGGCGCCCGCGCCTCGACGAACCCTTGCAGCGCCGCCACTCCCGCCTCGCGTCCGCCCTTCTGGCGAAAATCGCAGCGATCCTCGGGCAGCTTAAGCGAGCGTGCCGAGGGCAACGCGCCGGTCCCCTCGGCAACATGGGGCAGCGCCGTGACCTCGGCCTGCGGCACCTCATCGGGATCAAGCTCCAGCCAGCGCAGACCGGCCTCCTGCGCCCAAGCCGCCACCCGCTGGTCGCGCGCACGATCCCAAGCGCTACCGCTGTCCTTATGCGAAATAATTTGCGTGAACCGGTGCTTGGCCCGCAACCGCTCCAGCACCGTCACCGCATCACCGTCGCGCAGCAACAAGGGCTGCCCCAGTGCCACCAGATCGCGCTGCAAATCCGCCAAACATTCAGTGACAAACCCGTAATGCCGCGCGGCGGCCTCTGGTTGCACCCAATATTCCGGCTCGATGATATATAGCGGCAGCACCGGCCCCTGCGCCGCAGCCATGGCCAGCGCCGGATGGTCGGCAACCCGCAAATCGCGTTTGAACCAGACAAGCGAGAGCATCGGCACCTCTTTGGGGGCAACGTATTCCACCCCTAAATGTTCACCTTTTACCCCGATCTAGGCGCCTCTCGCAAGCCGCCGCGTCGTGATCAAACCAAATAGTTAACGCCAAACCACCGCAGCTTCGCCCCAGTCTTGCCACAGGCGGACAGCACTCTTGCTCAAGACATGATTAACCATCGGAGACCAATATGGCCGCCCAGCCCAGCACCCTCGACCGAATCGGCAATGCGATGAGACTGCCGTTCAACCTCTTTGCCGATGACAATGACCGCATGCTCGAGCGGCTCGACGACATGCATAAAACCGTGCCGACGACGTTGCCAAAAAACCGGTTGTTCAAACACTGACCGTGACGCCGGGCAGGCGCAGCGCGGTCAGCAGATCGCGCAGCTCCTGCCGGGCGGCCACATTCGACATGTTCAGCGTCTCGACGCCGACGTCGCGCAGATCCAGCAGGGTCAGCCCGCGCGGGAACAATTCGCGAAACACCACCCGCTCGTTGAACCCCGGCGCGACGCGGAATCCGATCCGCTTTGACAGCTGATCCAGCGCGTCGCCAACCTTGCGTTTGTTATGCATCTGCTGCGCGCCCAGACGGTTGCGCACCACGATCCAGTCAATCGGCTTGAGCCCCGCCTGCGCCCGCAACTGCCGCGCCTGCCAGACCATCTCGGCATAGATCGACGGGCCGAGCACCTTGTTGGTCAGGGGCTCAATCCGCGCCAGCAGGTCAAAATCCACGAAACTGTCATTGAGCGGCGTGATCAGCGTATCGGCCAGCGAATGCGCCACCTGCGACAGCCGCGTGTGGCTGCCGGGGCAGTCGATGACGACGAAATCCACCTCGGCATCCAGCCCCGAGATCGCCTCGGACAGGCGGTAATCGTTGATATTCTCATCCGGTCCGATGCTGGCGGGGTCGACCTCGGGCAGGCTGCGGTATTGCGGCGTCGGCAAATCCAGCTGCTCGCGCTCGCTGAATGCCAGACGGTTTTCGATATACCGGCCGAAACTGCGCTGCCGGATATCCAGATCCAGCGCCCCGACCTTATGGCCCATGCGCGCCAAAGCCGTCGCGATATGCATCGCGGTGGTGGATTTGCCCGACCCGCCCTTTTCGTTGCCGGTGACGATGATATGCGCCACGCAAGTGCCCCGCAGTTTGATGAATTTCGCGCGGACTATAAGTCGGCGGGTTTCGACTTGAAAGCGCCATTGCCGCCTTTAACGCAAGGAATACGCCGCATAATCCCGCCGCAAATGCAAAACGCCGCCCCAGAACGGGACGGCGCTGTAATTCCACGCGGTTGGTCTCTTAGAAACCGAGGCCGGCGTATTTGTTCTTGAACTTCGACACACGGCCGCCGGTGTCCATCAGGCGCGAGGTGCCGCCGGTCCAGGCCGGGTGCACCGACGGGTCGATGTCCAGCGCCAGCGTGTCGCCCTCGGACCCGTAGGTCGAGCGCATCTGAACCACGGTGCCGTCGACCAGCTTGACGTTGATCGTGTGGTACTCGGGATGAATCGCGTCTTTCATGATCAGGATCCTTATTTCGCGGCGCGCGGGGCGCGGTAGTTGGACATTTCGGCGATACGGGCCGACTTACCGCGACGCTCGCGCAGGTAGTACAGCTTGGCGCGACGGACGCGGCCACGACGCACGACGGTGATGCTGTCGACATTGGTCGAATACAGCGGGAACATCCGCTCGACGCCTTCGCCGAAGGAAATCTTGCGCACGGTGAACGAGGCGGCGATGCCCGACCCGTTGTTGCGGCCGATGCAAACGCCTTCAAACATCTGCACCCGCGAGCGCGTGCCCTCGGTCACTTTATAGCCGACACGGATCGTGTCGCCGGCTTTGAAGTCCGGAATATCCTGGCCGAGCGCGGCAATCTGCTCGGCTTCGATCTGTGCGATCAGGTTCATCTGATCTCTCCTATGTTCGCTCACGGTTGGTCCGTGAAGATGTGCGCGCTCCAGAGCTCTGTGCCTTCTATCGGGTCCCGCGCCGGTGTGTTTCCGGGGCAGCCCGCCAGAGATAAGATCGACATTGCTTGATCGGTCCTGCGCGACCCTTGGACCCGCCGAAGAAAGCGGTGCGCCACACAGGAACTGGCCCGGTGGCCGATTCCGACCCCAGACGAGCGCGGTATAGGGCCTTGCAGGGGGGCGGTCAAGCGAATCAAGCACCCCGTTTCTGTAGGGTTTCTATGGGCGGATGTCCCGCGCGTGGGACAGGGTGCGGGACGTGCAATATCAACGGGTTAGCCTGTCGCATTCGGAAAGTATTAACCTTAACGGCGCTGTGCCTGCGCGGCTGGTAATTTTCCCGCGCCACGGGCAGAGTGGCCTGACGCCGAAAATCGCCCCCGTGCCGCGCCCTCCGCGCACCTCTCGCCCTCCTGCCCCAAAGGTTCCTCCGTGACGCCCCATGCTTCCCGCCTGCCCTCGGTCGATATCGCGCGCGGCGTGGCGCTGATCGGCATGGTGGTGTTCCATTTCACCTTTGATCTGGAGATGTTCGGCCATCTCGCGCCGGGCACGATCACCAATCCCTATTGGTCGGGTTTCGCGCGGCTGGTGGCGGGGAGTTTCGTGTTCCTCGCCGGTCTCAGCCTGATTTTGGCGCATAGCGACGGGTTTCGCGCGCGGGCCTTTTGGCGCGGCACCGGACTGGTCGCCTTGGCGGCGCTGGCGGTCACGGTGGCGACCTATATCGCCATGCCGCATATGTTTGTCTTCTTTGGTATCCTGCATATCATCGCGCTCAGCCGTGTCCTTGGATTGGCGTTCCTGCGGGTGCCGGTCTGGGGCTTGGTCACCTGCGGCGCTCTGGTCTGGGCGCTGCCCTATCTGCTGCAATTCGAGGCGTTCAACGCCCGCGCGCTGGCCTGGATCGGCTTTGCCGAGACCCTGCCCCTGAGCATGGATCTGGAGCCGATTTTCCCGTGGTTCGGGCCGTTTTTGCTGGGGATGGCGGCGGCGCATCTGCTGCGCCCGTGGCTGGGGCGCTGGCGCTCGGAGGGTGGCGCAATGGGCCGGGCGCTGGCATTCGCGGGGCGGCACAGCCTGCCGATTTACCTTGTCCACCAGCCGTTGCTGATCGGCGCCATGTGGGTTTTCGCGCAGCTTTAGGGCAGGTCGCGTTCAATTGAATTTCGCTGTTGGCGTGAACGCGTTTGCTTTGCAAACGCTGCCTTACTCCAACAGCAAATACGCGAATCCCGTTAATCGCGACCCACTTTAGCCTTTATCGGTGTGCGCGGCCCAAAGATCGGGGCGGCGCTCTTGCGTCAACTGCTCGGATTGCGCGCGGCGCCAGTCGGCGATGGCCTTATGGTTGCCCGATTGCAAGACCGGCGGGATCGCGCGGCCGCGCCACTCGGCGGGGCGGGTGTATTGCGGGTGCTCGAGTAACCCGTTGGAAAAGCTTTCCTCTTCGGCGGACTCCGCATTGCCGAGGACGCCGGGCAGCAGCCGCACGGTGGCGTCAATCAGCGCCTGCGCGGCGATCTCGCCGCCGGTCATGACGAAATCGCCAAGGCTGATTTCCTCGATCGCGTAGTCTTCCAAGACGCGCTCATCGACGCCTTCAAACCGTCCGCAAAGCAGGGTCACGCCCTCGCAAGCGGCGAGGCGGCGGGCGGTCGCCTGATCCATCGGCTTGCCGCGCGGCGAGAGGTAGATCACCGGCCAATCCGCGCGCGGGGTGTCTTCGGCGGCGGCATCGAGGGCGCTGGCCAGCACATCGGCGCGCAGCACCATACCGGCGCCACCACCGGCGGGCGTGTCATCAACATTGCGGTGTTTGCCCTCGCCAAATGGGCGCAGGTCAATCGGTTGCAATGCCCATTGCCCTGCGGTCAGCGCCTTGCCGGTCAAGGACGCGCCGAGGACGCCGGGAAAAACCTCGGGGAAGAGGGTGATGACCTTGGCGGTCCAGGGCGCGCGCTCAGCCACCGGAGCCTCCGATGATCAGCGCCTCAAGGGCAGGGGCGTTGAGCGCGGCGAGGACACCGGCGTTGATTTCCGCGTGGCTGAGCCAGCGCTGGCCATCGGGGGCCGCCGCGTCAGGGTGCCAGCCGAGGATCACCAGCTGGCGGGTGATATCTTGGCGCGGATCGGGGGCGCGGGTGGCGCGCACTGCGGGGTCCATCGCCAGCGAACCCATCACGCGCAGCAAGCGGGCGCTGGGGCGCAGCAGATCCTCGAGCGGGCGCGACAGGGATACGGCATCATCATGCAGCCAGATAACGGCGGTGTCGAAACCGCCCTTGATCTGCGCGATCCGCGCCACGGCACCCTCGGCGGTCAGGTCCAGCGCGATCGGCGTCGTGGGACATGTGGCCGAGAGGTCGGCGGCCAGCGCCTCGGGGCTGCGCGCGATCAGGGTCAGCGCGGTGGCGCGGTGGGCAATCGCGCAGGTGGTCGCGCGCAGCATGCCGGTGCCGCCGACCACCAGCACAGAACCGAGATCAGCGGCGGCCTCGGGTGCTGCCCTGCCCGTCGTCATTCAAACAGGCCTTCGGGCGGATCGGCGATCACCCGGCCACCGGCCAGATCAACCGTCGGCACCATCGCCTTGGTGAAGGGCAGCAGCGCATTGCCCTTGCCGGGCCGCTGCAGTTCCAGCAGATCGCCGGCGCCGTGGTTCTGCACCGAGCTGACGCGGCCAATCACCGTGCCGCCGGTATCCAGAACGGTCAGCCCGATCAGGTCGCTGTGGTAAAATTCATCGTCCGGCAGATCCGGCAATTTCTCGCGGTCGGCATAGAGCCGCGCCCCGCGTAGTGCCTCGGCCTGCTCGCGGGTGGTGATCCCGCCCAAGCGCGCGGCAAAGCCGTTGGGCACCGGCTTGCCCAGTTTCACGGTATATTCCACCGTGCCGTCTTCGGAATAGAGCGGCGCATAGCGCGCAATCGCCGCCGCCTCGGCGCAAAAGCTTTTCAGCCGCACATCGCCGCGAACCCCGAAGGCTCCGGCAATCGCGCCCACACAGAGTCTGTCTTTGGCCATTCCCGCACCCGTCATCTGTCCGAAAATATCCTGCGGGGGGTGAATTTGCCGCAGGCAAAGAGGGGGGCGCAAAGCCCCCCTGCCCGTCGCGGGCGCAACGCGCCCGCAACCACTCTTACTCTTCGGCAGGTGCCGCAGCTTTGTCGGCCCGCTCTTTGGCGCGCTCCTGGGCTTTCTTGCCCGGGGTGCCTTTGTTCGGGTTGTTGCGCGCGACTTTGGTGCGGGCGCCGGCGGCCTCGAGGAAGCGGATCACCCGGTCGGTCGGCTGCGCGCCCTTGTCGAGCCAGGCCTGCGCGCGCTCGAGGTCGAGCTTCACACGGTCTTCGCTGTCTTTGGCCAACAGCGGGTTATAGGTGCCGATTTTCTCCAGAAAACGGCCGTCACGCGGCATGCGGCTGTCGCAGACGACGATCGCATAGAAGGGACGCTTTTTCGAGCCGCCACGGGCCAGACGGATTTTAGTAGCCATGATGAAATCTCCTTGGATGGCTGTGAAGACACCCTTGCGGGGGCGCCAATTTGGTTAGGTCTGAAGTTGCTCGTGGTGACGGATCACCTCCGAGATGATGAAATTGAGGAATTTCTTGGCGAATTCCGGGTCGAGATCGGCCTCTTTGGCCAACCATTCCAACCGCTCGATCTGCCGCGCTTCGCGTGACGGGTCCGAGGGCGGCAGGTCGTGCTGTGCTTTCAACTGGCCCACGGCCTGGGTCTGGTTGAAGCGTTCCGCCAGCGTGTAGACAAGGATCGCATCGAGCCGGTCGATACTGGCGCGATGTTCGACCAGCAACTGCTGCGCACGGGCGGTGGGGTCGTCGGTCATACGGTCTCCTTGGCGGGGCGGACAATCGGGAAACTGGGTGCGGGGCGGAAGGTCATGCATAGGCCTCCATACCGCCATCGGCGAGATCGGCGGGCGCGGGGTGGCGCCAGATCGTCGCGGCGCCGTATTGGGCGTGCTCAAAACTGCCGTCGGCCACACAGCCCATGCGCCGCGCCAGCGCCGCCGAGCGGGTGTTATCGTCGAGCACCAGCGAAATGGCGGTGTCCCAGCCGAGCACATCATAGGCGTAGCTGCGCGCGGCGAGCGCGGCTTCATGGGCGATGCCCTTGCCCTCGGCGGCGTCAGTCCAGAGCATCCAGCCGATCTCGCGCTCGGGCCAGCCTTCGGGGAACCACAGGCCGCAGGCGCCGAGGGGCCGGGCGCTGGCCCTGTCTTCGATCACCCAGAAGCCGTAGCCGCGGTGCACCCAATGGCCGGTCATATTGCAAAACGACCGCCATGCGAGGTTGCGATCCAGCGGGCCGCCGGTGCCTGTGGAGCGCGGCGTTTGGGCATAGGCGGCGAAGGCGTCGAAATCTGCGGGACGGTGGCCGCGCAGGATCAGGCGTTCGGTTTCCAGACGCGGGATCAGCGCCTCGAAGCGTTCGGCCACGGTAGAAATCTGGGTATTGGCGGGGGTCATTGGCAGCCCCCCGCGCTGCGGGCGCGCAGCCCTGCAACACCGCCCGCATGGCGGGCAGCGAGTGACATTGTCACCGCAGAGTTATGCGCGCGCGCGATGATCATTTTTTGCGACCGAGCCCCGAGAGACCACCGGGCAGGCCGCCCATGCCACCCATTCCGGGCATGCCGGGCAGACCACCGGCGCCGCGCTGCATGGCGCTTTGCGCGGCTTTCATCGCTTCGGGATCGGCGAGTTGCTGCTTCATCGCCTCCATATCGGCGGCGCCACCGGCGCCTTTGCCGAACATGCCCTTCATCGCCTGTTTGAGCATCCCGCCCTTGCCCATCTTCTTCATCACATCGGCCATCTGCCGGTGCATTTTCAGAAGTTTGTTCAGCTCGGAGACTTCCAGACCGGCGCCGCGGGCAATGCGCTTTTTGCGGCTGGCTTGCAGCACCGCGGGATTGGCGCGCTCGCGTTTGGTCATCGACTGGATCAGCGCGATCTGGCGCTTGAGCATCTTGTCGTCGAGCCCAGCGGCCTCGGCCTGTTTCGACATTTTGCCCATGCCGGGCATCATGCCCATCACCGACTGCATGCCGCCCATCTTCTCCATCTGCTCGAGCTGCTGGCGCAGGTCGTTCATATTGAACTGACCCTTTTGAAAGCGCTTCATCATCCGTTCGGCCTGTTCGGCCTCAAGGGTGACCTGCGCTTTCTCGACCAGCGCGACGATATCGCCCATGCCCAGAATACGGCCGGCGACGCGCTCGGCCTCGAAGGTTTCCAGCGCGTCGGTTTTCTCGCCAAGGCCGACAAAGCGGATCGGCTTGCCGGTAACGGCGCGCATCGACAGCGCCGCGCCGCCGCGTCCGTCGCCGTCCATCCGGGTCAGGACAACGCCGGTGACGCCGACTTTTTCCTCGAATTCGGTGGCGACATTGACCGCGTCCTGACCGGTCAGACCATCGACAACCAGAAGCGTCTCGCGCGGGGTGACCGCGTCGCGCACCGCCTGCACCTCATCCATCAGCACTTCGTCGATGTGCAAACGGCCTGCGGTGTCCAGAAGGTAGACGTCATAACCGCCCAGCGTCGCCTGCTGTTTGGCGCGTTTGGCGATCTGGACGGCGCTTTCGCCTTTGACGATCGGCAGCGTATCGACGCCGATCTGGGTGCCGAGGATTGCCAGCTGCTCCATCGCGGCGGGGCGGTTGGTGTCGAGGGACGCCATCAGCACCTTTTTGCCCTCACGCTCGGTCAGGCGGCGGGCGAGTTTGGCGGTGGTGGTGGTTTTACCCGAGCCCTGCAGACCGACCATCAGGACGGGTGCGGGCGGGTTGTCGATTTTCAGTTTGCCGGGGTCTTCATCGCCGCGCAGGGTGGCGATCAGCTCGTCATGGACGATTTTAACGACCTGCTGGCCCGGCGTGATCGATTTGGTGACCGCAGCGCCGGTGGCTTTGACCTGCACACGTTTGATGAAATCGCGTGCCACCGGCAGCGAGACATCGGCCTCCAGAAGCGCGATCCGCACCTCGCGCAGGGCGGCGGTGACATCCTCGGCCGACAGCGCGCCCGCCTTGGTCAGGCGATCAAAGACGCCACCAAGGCGTTCTGACAGATTCTCGAACATGGCAGTCCTCTCGTTTGGGCCTTACGGGCGTGCCAGTCGTGCCACGGGGTAACGCATCCGTGGGCGCAACGCGCTGACGGATGGCGATCCCCGCAAAAGCGAAGGGACCGGACGCAAGGGGGCATCCGGGGGAATTACAGCGTCAGGTATGCGCCCCGCGCGGTGGAGTCAAGAAAAATGGGCGCAAATGGGCGAGGTTTGGCCGGGGTGGAGGGTGCGAGGGCGGCGGAGTGCCTAGAAAGGCGCACAGAGATCGACCGCGATCAGCATATTCTCTTCGAACTCGAGCAGGAAAAAATCGGGGCTTTCGGCGCCCTCGGCGCGGATCGCCACCTCCAGCCGGTTGCCGCGCAGCCGCGTGCGTTCAAGCCTGCGTTCCTGATCGCCAAGAAACGCCTTGCCGGTGATCTCCTGAAACCGCTGTTTCAGGGCCAGCCGGTAGGTGGTGCCATCGGTCATATCCCACTGCCATTCGCCCTCGATCTGCGCGGGGATGATCCACAGGTAGATATTCGACCCCGCCACCCGCAGCCGGTCGTCGGCCACCCAATCGGCCATATCAAAGGCATGCGAGACCACCCGCGTGCCGGGCCGCAACTGGTCAAGGAGTTTGGGCCGCAGTTGCAGGTTGACGGTTTCCAGCAGATACATCGTCACCACCGTGGCCTCGCGGATATCGGCGGTGAAGATGTCCTCCTCGACGAAATCGACCAGGCATTCGACACCGGCCCAGCTGGCCTCATCCATCGCGTCGGCAATGCGCTGGGGGTCAACCTCGATGCCGATGCCGCGGGTGTCGCGGTCGCGGGCGGCGGTGATCAGGATGCGCCCGTCGCCCGAGCCGAGGTCATAGAGCACGTCATTGGGCCCGACTTTGGCCAGGCTGAGCATCGCCTCGACGGCGCTTTCATCGGTCGGCACAAAGGGCACATCAAGGAATGTGTCCGGGGTCAGGGAGTAGTTATCCAAGTCATCGGCGATATCTCTGAACATCGAAGCTCCCCAATTCTCATCCGGCGCGGAGGGCGGCGGCCCTGCCCCGGGATGACGCCGCAAAACCGGCGTGAATGCAATAGCGGATGCGGCGGAGATCGCTGGCGCCCCTCGAGACGGGCCGATATCCGCGCGGCAGGGGTAACATAGGGCCTGCGGGGGAAAGAAGCAAAACGGCGGGTGGTTGGGGCTGGCGCGGTGCGTGCGGAGCACACACCCTACGGCGGTGGATGGGTTTGCGCGGAAGGGTGCGGAGGGGTGCGCCTGACCCTGGGTGGGCGCCTGTCCTCGCCACTGCGCGCTGGGTTTTGAAGCACTGATGTCGGGTGCGCGGTGAAGGACATCGCCATGCGCCCTCCCGTGGGGAGGGTCGGCCGCGGCCCGTGGTAGCCACGGGCGTGACGGGGAAGTGGAGCGTGCGAGGTGGTAAGGGCAGCGCCTGACCCTGGGTGGGCGCAGGTGTCCTCGTCACGATGGGCTGCGCTCGAAAGCACTGATGGTGGTTGCGCGGTGAAGGGCATCGCCAGCGCGCCCTCCCGGGGGAGGGTCGGGCGCGGCCCGTGCTGGGCACGTGCGTAAAGGTGGCAATATGCGGTTTTGTCTTGCCTTGGGGCAATTCTCGGGTGAGTTTTACCCCGCACTCACAGGACGCCTATGCTTGTTGTTGCCGATCACAACCCGACCCGCCATATCCGTTTCGCCTATGTGAACTGGCTGTTGATGATCGCCTGTCTGTTGGTGTTTGTGCTGCGGGTGCCTTGGGAGGCTTATGCGTTTACCCCCGCGCATCTGCATCTGGTCGGCGGGATCAAAGCACCGGGCGGGGCGTTTGAGATCATCTCGACCATGGCCAGCTATATCTTCCTGCATGCGACGCCGCTGCATCTGGCGGGGAATCTGCTGGCGATGTGGGTGTTTGGCGACAATATCGAGGATTGCATGGGGCATTGGCGCTATGGGCTGTTCTTCATCCTCTGCGGGATGGGCGGCGCGGGGGCGGAGGCGCTGTTTTCGGCCAGCCCGCAGGTGCCGGTGATCGGCGCTTCGGGGGCGATCTCGGGGCTGATGGGGGCGTATCTGCTGCTGCATCCACGCGCGCGGGTGCTGGTGCTGGTGGCGTTTCGGGTGCCGGTGCTGGTGCCGGCGGGGGTGTTTGTCGGGCTGTCGGTGGCGCTGGATCTGC
The DNA here is from genome assembly GCF_003076755.1 of Pararhodobacter oceanensis. Lineage (GTDB taxonomy): Bacteria > Pseudomonadota > Alphaproteobacteria > Rhodobacterales > Rhodobacteraceae > Pararhodobacter > Pararhodobacter oceanensis. The sequence continues at coordinate 81,013 of NZ_QDKM01000006.1, read as the reverse complement.
TGGCGGCGCTGTCACCGGCGATGCCCTCGGATGTGTTGATCGCTTTCTGGGCGCATCTCGGCGGGTTTGCCAGCGGCGCGGCGCTGATCACGCTGTTTCGCGCCCGTGATGTGCCGCTGTTCCAACCGGCGACCGCCTATCCCGAGGGCGGGTTTCTGGGGCTGGGGCGGTTTGCGATTGATCTGGGCAGCGACCGGATGTCCTTGGGCTCGAAGGTCTTGTTCTGGGCCAAGGCGGCGGTGTTTTTCATCCTGATCACCCTCGGCGTGGAATGGCTGTTGGCGTGACTATCCGGCCCGCCACCTCTTGATGATCTCCCCCTCTTGATGATCGCCGCGCTGTGGCGCAAAAGACCCTATGCTGATTGTTGCCGCGCTTTATCATTTCACCCGCTTTCCTGACCCTGCCGCGCTGCGGGGGCCGCTGTTGGAGCTATGCGCCGTGCAGGGGGTCAAAGGCTCGCTGCTGCTGGCGCATGAGGGGATCAACGGCACGATTGCCGGCCCGCGCGCAGGCATCGACGCGGTGCTGGCGCATATCAAGACCCTGCCCGGCTGCGGCGATCTGGAATGGAAAGAGGCCGAGAGCGCCGAGATGCCCTTTGGCCGGATGAAAGTGCGGCTGAAGCGCGAGATTGTCACCATGGGCCAGCCCGATGTCGATCCGCTTGCCCGCACCGGCCATTATGTGGCGCCGCAGGAATGGAATGATCTGATCGCGCAGGAGGATGTCGCGGTGATCGACACCCGCAATGATTACGAGGTGGCGATCGGCAGCTTTGACGGCGCGATTGACCCCGAGACCCGCAGTTTCGGCGAGTTTCCGGCATGGTGGGAGGCGAATAAAGAGCGGTTTCACAACAAGCGCATCGCGATGTTCTGCACCGGCGGTATTCGCTGCGAGAAATCGACCAATTACCTACTGTCACAGGGGGTCGAGGAGGTCTTCCACCTCAAGGGCGGGATTTTGAAATATCTCGAGGAAGTGCCGGAAGAGGAGAGCCGCTGGCAGGGCGGGTGTTTCGTCTTTGACCAGCGCGTTGCGGTGGGGCACGGGCTGCAGCCGACCGGCCATCTGATGTGCCACGCCTGCCGCCGCCCCTTGGAACCTGCGGATACCAAACGCGCCGAATATGAGGACGGCGTGCAGTGTCACCATTGCGTGGATGAGTTTGACGATGCGCGCCGCGAGAGGTTCCGCGAACGCCAGCGCCAGATCACGCTGGCCGCCAAACGCGGCACGCCGCATCTGGGGCGGTAGGGCGCGGGCTACTGGTTAGGTCTGTCGGTGATCCGCGCGATTCTCTTTGCGCAGTGGCGACCCGTCGGGGCGAGACGGTGCAACGACCGCCCTCCCCGTCTGGCGCATCTGATCAAAGCCAGAGGTGCTTACTGCACCCCAGCGAGCAGGGTCGCGGCAAAGAACAGCGCTGCCGAGAGCACCGCCGTGGCGGGGACGGTGACCACCCATGCGGTCATGATGGTCAGCATATGCGAGCGGCGGACGACCTTGCGGCGGGTGCGTTCTTCGACCGGCAAGGAGGACATATCGCGGTTCACCTTGAGGATTTTCTCGTGATACCACTCGCGGTAGAAACCGACGCCAAAGATCGAGCCGATGGCGATATGCGTCGAGGAGACCGGCAGGCCGAGCCATGAGGCGATGATCACCACCACCGCCGCCGAAAGCGCCACACACCATGCGCGCATCGCGTTCAGACGGGTGATCTCGGAGCCGACGACCTTGATCAGTTTCGGGCCAAAGAGCATCAACCCGACCGAGAGGCCGATGGCGCCGACAATCATCACCCAATAGGGGATTTCGACGCTGTCGCTGGCGCCGCCCTCGGCCACCGCATGGACAATCGCGGCGAGCGGGCCGACCGCATTGGCGACGTCATTGGCACCATGGGCAAAGGACAGGAGCGCCGCCGAGAACACCAAGGGGATCGAGAACAGGACTTTGACCGATTTGGTGCGGTTCTCCAGCCCCCGCGACTGGCGGCGGATGATCGGGCGCATGATCAGGGTCAGCGGAATCGCCACCACGACACCGATGAGCAGCGCCTGCGACATATCAAGGCTGACGATTTTCTTGAGGCCCTTCATCGCCATATAGGTGGCAAACACGCCGCCCATGACGCCGATCAGGATCGGCACCCAGGTGCGCGAGGCGGCCATTTTATCCTCGCGGTAGATGATCCGGTTGTTGATCACCGCCAGAAACGCGGCGGCCATGATCCCGCCGAGCAGCGGCGAGATCACCCAGCTGGCGGCGATTTTCGCCATCACCGGCCAGTTCACGGCGGCAAATCCGGCGGCGGCAATGCCCGCGCCCATCACCCCGCCAACGATCGAATGCGTGGTCGAGACCGGCGCCCCGACCCATGTGGCCAGATTGATCCAGAGCGCGCCGGCCAGAAGGGCCGCCATCATCGCCCAGATAAACACCTGCGGATCCGAGACGCTTTCCGGCGCGACAATCCCGCGCGAGACGGTGCCGACGACATCGCCACCGGCCAGAAGCGCACCGGCAGTCTCGAAGATTGCGGCGATGATCAGCGCGCCGCCCAGCGTGATCGCATTGGCGCCAACCGCCGGGGCCATATTGTTGGCCACATCATTGGCGCCGATATTCAGCGCCATATAGGCGCCCACGGTGGCAGCGATCACCACCACCCAAGCACCGGGCGTCGCGCCCATAATGGTGGCGGCGGCCAATCCGGCAATGATGATGAAGATCAGCGCAACGCCGGGACCGACCAAGGGGCGCGAGGTAAAGCTCGCGGCTTGTTCAAGCAGCGTGATCCGACCGAGGTCTTTGTCGAGCGTCTTGATGCCCTTGGCATTCGGGTCGACTGGCGCAGACATCGCTGTCTCCTTGGGTTCGCATGTCACTTGCGAAGCGCCCTAGCCTGTTTACCCGCCAAGAACAACGTTTTTGGCTTTACAGCGCGCGTAATATTTCGCGCAGACCCTCTTCGGACACAGCCTCGATCGCTTGGTTGATGGTCATCCAGGCGCGGTTGCGGATCTTGCGCTCGGGCCAATCCTCGGCGATCTCATCGACTTGCAGGGTGAAGAGTTCGCAGTCGCAGGTCACCGGAATGCCGCCCTTGACCAGTTTGCGATAGGAGAAGGTGCCGAGGCTGCTGTCCTCGACGCGGCCTTTGACGCCCGCTTCCTCCCATGCCTCTTGCTGCGCGGCCTCGGCCAGCGTGCGGTTTTTCATCGGCCAGCCCTTGGGCACGATCCAGCGTTTGCCGCCGAGCGAGGTGACCAGAAGCACCTCGCGCCCGGCCTCGGTCTGGCGCAGGCAGAGCGCGCCGGTTTGAACGTAATTCGGCCGGCGAAACACCGGCTCGACATAGTCGCGGAAAGTGGTCATTGCGTTGAGTTTCATATCTGTGCCTGTCGCCCGAATGCCCCTGTTGCGGGGTCTTTTGTGATTTTATCCACAGGTTTTGCGGCGTTATCCACAGGAATATGCGCCTACTCCCCCTCGCCGTCAACTCGACCCCGCAGGGATTTGATCGCGCCGCGCCGTGTCTTGCCCTCGAGCCGCCGTCTTTGGCTGCCGTAGGTCGGCTTGGTGGCGATGCGGCGGCGCGGGGCGACCAGCGCTTGGCGGATCATCTCGGCGAGGCGTTCGCGGGCGATTTCGCGGTTGCGGGCCTGACTGCGGGTGTCCTCGACGCGCAGGAGCAGCGCGCCATCGGCGCTCCAGCGGCGACCTGCCAGCCGTTTGAGCCGTTGCTTGACCGCAGGCGTCAGCGCGGGGCTGCGCGCGGCCTCGAACCGCAGTTCGACCGCGGTGGAGACTTTGTTGACATTCTGCCCACCGGGACCGGAAGCGCGGGTGAAGCTCTCGGTCAGTTCCCAGTCCTGAATGGTGATCTCGTCATTGATGCGCATATGGTCTTATCCTATCGAAAGGGCCGCCCGATCAACGAGCGGCCCTCACGAGCTTCAGGAGATGGAGCCGGTTAGAAACAGGCCCAATCAATTGGGTAGCGTGCCCTGCGGGCTGCCGTCAGCTTACGCTCCCTCTGACTGTCCCGACACCTCTCTCCAATATCACTCTCGACACTGGACCACCTCCTTTCAACTGGTTGAACTGTAAGGGTATGGTGGCACAGATATTCTGTTTGTCAAAGATTTTTCACCGGCTCAGGCGGTTAACCTGCGCACAATTGCGCGAAACGGGGCCAGCGCCAGCAGGGCCAGCGCCAGTTTCACGCTCCAATCGGCGACAGCCAGCGACACCCAGAGCGGCACCATCGGGCCCAGCCCCAGAAGCGGCAGCGCCTCGGTCGCCCAGCTGGTGTCGTTGCCGGGTTCGATGAAGGATAGCGTCGCGGAAAAGGCGATGGTGAAGAACAGCGCGGTGTCCAGCGTCGAGCCGACCAGCGTCGAGGCCAGGGGCGCGCGCCACCACGCGCCGTCGCGCAGCCGGTCAAAGAGCGCCACATCGAGCATCTGCGCCGACAGGAACGCCAGCCCCGAGCCGAGTGCCACGCGCAGGGTCACCGCGGGGAAGCTGTAGCCATCGCCCTGCAGCAGGATCTGGGTGCCGATCAGCGAGCAGGTGACGCCGACGGCAAACCCCGCCCAAACGACGCGCCGCGCCGCCGCCGCGCCATAGACGCGGTTCATCACATCGGTGACCAGAAAGGCCAGCGGATAGGTCAGCGCCCCCCATGTCAGCCAATTGCCGAGCAGGAATTGCACAAGGATATTCGAGGCCACGACAATCGCGGCCATGGCAAGGATGCCAGGGAGATGGGAGCGGAAAAGGAAGGATTGGGTCATCAGATCATCCGGTTTTGCAAGGAGCGCGGAAACTTGGCCGCCGGTTGGCGACGCGCCCGATTACCGCCGGCGGGGCCGCGGTGCAAGGGGGGAGCGGTGCTGGGGGGCATGGGTCGGGCGAGTGTCGGAGCGCCTCTGCGCGGTTCAGCATCGGGTCTGAATCGGCGGGGGCTTGATGGCAGGCGGCAAGTGGCGGGGGTTTGGTCGTGGGTGGCAGGCGGCGTGGCCTTAGCGGCCGGTAGCGAGTGGCGGTTGGCAGGCGATAGGGGCTTGGTGGCCGGTTTCAGGCCGCGATGCCTTCGCGGTGGCTGTCGGGCTGTGGGACTCGGTGGCGGGGGTTCGGCTGTGCAACTGTTGAACAGCGGCGCGGCAATCAGCACTAGGCAAATGGCACTCGGGTGATATCGTCGGAGGCATTGCTGAACGAGACGATTCAGAAGGATTATTTTATGTCACATGCCTCGCGCCCTTTGTCGCAGCCGGTTTTTCAGAGCCTCCGCCTTGCCTCGCCACTCTCTGCCCACCGCCTGAAGCGCCCTGCCCGGGGGGTGCCAAGGGGGGCGCCAAAAGGGGTGACCGCTTCGGTGCTCGGGGCGTCGCTTTTTGCCATGTCGTTGCTGGCGTTTGTGCCTGCCGCCGCACAGGCGCAAGAGAGCGCCACCGGTGAGGTTGCTGCGGGCGAAACCTCCGAGGCGGGTGCCGAGGAGGGGGCTGCGGTGACCACAGAGGGTGTCACCGGGGATGTCGCCGGGGATGCGGCAGGGGATGCCGCAGAGGAACCCGCAGCGGATGCTTCTGGGGCGGTCACGCAGGAGAGCGCAGAGAGTGCCACTGAAGGTCGCACGCTGCAGTTGCTGGACGGGTTGGTCACCCTGACCCCCGGTGCCGGGATGGTGATTGCAGAGCAGGAAGGCACGGCGCGTAACGCCCATGTCAGGCTGGCCAGTGCCGCGGCGCCGGAGCAGCCGCTGACCCTTTTGGTGATGGATGTCCTGCCCCCCAGTCCGGTGGCGATCGGGCGGTATATGCAGACCGTGCTGGCCCGCACCGCCTCGATCGAAGCGGGCGAGTTTCAGGGGATTCCGGTGTGGATCGTCGAGGGCGCGAGCACCGGCGCGCCGGATGGCAGCAGCGATCCGGCAGCGCAAAGCGCGGCGGTGCGGGTGATACTGACCCAAAGCTGCGTTGACGGGCGCGGCGCTTTGGCGATTGCCGCAACGGCGCGGGCCGATAATGCGCCTGCGGGCGGGTTTGAGGCGATGCTGGCACCGCTGGCGCTGTCATGGCCCGAGGATGCCACCCCCTGCCCCGCCGAGTTGACCGGCTTCATGGGCGATATGGTGACCCGCTTTGCCGCCCAGATCGAGGAGACGGGCGAGGCGGGGGCTGGTGCGGAAGGAGCGCCCGAGGCCGAGGCGAGCACGGCGGATGCCAGCGCTGCCGCGCCGAGCGATACCGAGTCGAGCGAGGCCCTGCCAGATACCGCTGACACCGAGGCTGCCGCGCCCGCGAACACGCCGCTTTTTGCGCCCTATGCCAGCGCGACGCTCCCCGAGGCGACTTTGGCGACCACCCTTGATGACAGCGGCTTGCACTGGGTTTTGCTGGCCCATGAGGCCGCGCCCGACAGCCCGCATACCGCGCTGATCGCGGGCGATATCGGCCGCGAGGTTGCGGGCGCAGTTGCCTCGGTTCAGGGGCTGTTCTCGGCGATCGACAGCATCGAGACCGGCGAACATGCGGGCGTGCCGGTAACGGTGATCCGCGGCGCCGCCTATCTGGCGGCCGAGGGACCGATGGGCGCGGCCGGGCCGATGCGGGCGCAGGCGATGGTCACGCAGGGCTGCGCGCCCGAGGCCGGAGCGCTGCTCTTGGCGGTGGTGACCACGCCGACGCGCAGCGCGCCGATTGTGATGGAAGCGATCACCGGCACTTTGGAGCTGGCGATGCCGGAGGGATCGGAGGCCTGTCTGCAGGGGTTCGAGGCGGGGCTGGCCGAGATGGCCGCGGCGCTACCCGAGATGCGCCGCGCGCAGGCCGAGGCCGAAGCCGCGCGCAGCCCCGAGGCGCTGGCCGCCGCCGCCACGGCTGCAGTCGCCGCCGAGGACTGGCAGGTGATCGAGCGCTTTGGTCTGCGGCTGGAGGCGCCCGCCGATATGCGGATCCGCCGCGACCGCGACGAGGCGGAGCGGCAGGAAATCTGGCTGACCAATGTCGATGCCGAGACCGGCCTTGGCTCGGATGTGGTGCTGCGGGTGTTCACCGACGCCCAGCGCGCGGCGCTCACCACAGCGCCGGTGGAAAGCGCGGAATTCGCCAGCGAGTTGGCGCGGTTGAGCGGCCAGCCGATGGGGATGACCGATGAACGGATGCGGATCGGCTCCAGCGTGATGCGCCAGTTTCGCAGCCATGAGATGCGCGAGATCGAGGGCGAGATGCGCGCGCGGCAGTTGCTCTATCTGATCAGCGATGAGGCGAGCGCCAGCGGGCTGCATATCTGGGCCGCGATTGCCAATATCGGTGTCGAGGCGCCACGCGCGGCGGCGATCGAGGCGCGGGTGCTGGCGGGGCTGGCGATGGTGACGCCCGAGCGGTTCGAGCAGGCCGCGGCGGTTGAGGTGCCGCAGGTTCAGCTGCCGGAGGTGGTGATGCCGCCGGTGGAGGTCGCGCCCGAGGAAGTGCCGGTGGAGGTGCCGCCGGTTGGGGGGCAATCGCCCGCGGATGAGGCCGAGGCCTGGGCGCAGGCGCGCGCTCTGGGCACATTCGAGGCGGTGGCGGATTTCCTCTCGGCCTATCCCGAGGGCCTGCATGCCGCCGATGCGCGCAACTGGCTGGCGCGACGCGGCTCCGGCGGCGCGCAGGTGCCTGCTGGTGGTGGGACCGGTGGCTCTGGTGGGGCCGCGCCGCAGGTCGCCTCAACCGATGCCGAGGCCTGGCAACAGGTCCTCGCCTCGGGCACGCGAGAGGCGGCGATGACCTATCTCAAAGCCTTCCCGCAGGGCGCGCATCTGGCCGAAGCGCGGGCGATGCTGGCAGGACAGATGCCGCCACAACCCCCCGCCGCCCCGGCAAAACGCACGCGGTGACGGGCTGTTGGGGTGCGTGCAAAGCACACACCCTACGGCGGTTGCGAGGGCGGTGAGTAGGTGCAGCGGCGGCGGGTTCTTCGTCGCGCTTGCCCTTCAGAGCTAGGTGTGGAGCGACGCGAGAAGGGCCGCGCCTGACCATGGGTGGGCGCACTGTCCTTGCCGCAACGCGGATCGCCTGAAAGCACTCATGCCGGATGAGCGGCGAATGTCATCGCCAGTGCGCCCTCCCGCGGGGAGGGTCGGGCGCGGCCCGGGGTTGGCCCGGGCGTAAGGGTTAAATGCGAAGCTTATGGCTTACGGCGGTTGCGAGGACAGTGAGCGAATGAGGCTGCGGTCGGCACGTCCCCGTCGCGCTTGCCTGTCAGGGCCAAGTGTGAGGAGACGTGAGAAGGGACGCGCCTGACCCTGGGTGGGCGCACTGTCCTTGCCGCAATGCGGATCGCCTCAAAGCACTCGTGCCGGTTGCGCAGTGAATGGCATCGCGAATGCGCCCTCCCGGGGGGAGGGGCGGGCGCGGCCCGGCCCGGGGTGGGGCCGGGCTTGAGGGGTGCGTGCGATGGAGATCGCTTACAGACGCGGCTCCGGCGCTGCGGAGGGACGCGTGCGCCAGCCGTAGGGTGTGTGCTTTGCACGCACCTTGGGTTAGCCGACGAAAGCCTTTTCGATGACGAAATCAGCCGGGGCGGAATTCGAGCCTTCACGCAGGCCAAACCCTTCCAAGAGCGCCGAGATATCCTTGTTGAACGCCAAGGAGCCGCAGACCATGGCGCGGTCGCGGGCGGGGTCGAGTGGCGCCTCGAGCCCGAGGTCGCGGAACACCTGCCCCGAGGCGAGCGTCTCGGTGATCCGTCCCATATAGGGCGAGGTCTCGCGAGTCGTCGTCGGGTAATAGCGCAGTTTATCCGCCACCAATTCGCCGATCAGCGGGTCGGCTTGCAGCGAGTTCACCAGTTCCTGACCGTAAGCCAGATCGGCGTAGTCGCGGCAGGTGTGCATCATTACCACCTGCGCGTTTTTCTCCCATGTCTCGGGATCGCGCAGGAGGCTGGCGAAAGGGGCGAAACCGGTGCCGGTGGCGAGGAGCCAAAGCCGCTCGCCGGGCAAAAGCGCGTCATGGACCAGCGTGCCGACGGGTTTGGGGCGCAGGATCAGGGGATCGCCGGGCTGGATGTGCTGCAACCGGCTGGTCAGCGGGCCATCGGGGACTTTGATCGAGTAGAACTCCAACTCGTCATCCCAAGACGGCGAGGCGATGGAATAGGCGCGCAGCACCGGTTTGCCCTCGGCGCTGGGCAAGCCGATCATGACGAATTCACCGGAGCGAAACCGCAGGCTTGCAGGGCGGGTGACGCGAAAGGAAAACAGGCTGTCGGTCCAGTGCCGCACCGCGGTGACGGTTTGCAGATCGGGGCGGATATGTTGGTTCATCAGGCGCTCCTGCGCAGGCGTTTGCGGTAGTCATGGGTCTGCCAATCGGCGCGGGCGCGCCAGTGTTCGGCGGGTTGGCGGGCGGCGAGCGCCTCGTCGATCTCGACCTCGTCAAACCCCGAGCGCCGCGCCATCGCGTATTGATCGGCGAGCACATGGCCACAGGCGCGCAGGCGGCCCTCAAAGCCCTTGGCGCGCAGCCATGAGGCCAAGGAGAACCCGCGCCCATCGGCGAAGGAGCCAAAGCTGATGCGGATCGCGGAGGTCTCGGCAAGTTGGCCTTCCAGCGCCTCGAGATCGACATCGGGGGCGAGATCGAACCATGTGCCGTTGAACCCGTCGGGCGCGAAACCGCTGTCGGTGACGATGATGCTCATGCGACTTTTCCCCTTAGCTTGGTCGGCAATTCTGTGCCGGGCAATTCTTGGCCCACCAGGTCCTTGCCCCGGATCACGCGGCCATCCTGCACATGGATGCCGCATTCGATTTTCTCTTGCCCGCGCCAGCGTCCGGCGCGGGGGTCTTCGCCCGCCGCCACCGGCGAGGTGCAGGGCGCGCAGCCGATCGACTGGAAGCCCTTGGCGACCAGCGGATGCGGTGGCAGGTCGTGCGCCTCGCGGTAAGCGCGGATGCGGGCGATATCCCAATCGGCAAGCGGGTTGACCTTGATCAGCCCCGTCGCGGCGTCGCGCTCATAGGGTTCGAGAGTGGCGCGCGAGGCGCCCTGAAAGCGCTTGCGACCAGTGATCCAGCCGTCGAAGCCGGTGAGCGCCTTGTCCAGCACTTGGGTCTTGCGCAGATCGCAGCAGGCGTCGGGCTCGGCCAGATGCAGGATGCCGTCGGGGTCTTTGGCAAACAGCGCCTCGGGGTCGGGCTGGATGATGCGCAGATCACTAAGCTGCAAACGCTCCGCGACCTCGCGCTGGTAGGCCAGCGTCTCGGGGAACAGCATCAGCGTGTCGATGAAGATCACCGGCGTCGCGGGGGCGATCTGCGCCACCATATGCAAGAGCACCACGCTTTCGGCGCCAAAGCTGGAGACCATGGCAATGCGACCCAGCGCGCCCGAGAGCGCGTGCCGCAAGACCCCCTGCGCATCGGCTTTGCGCGGCAGGTTGATGGGCGAGGTATCACGCGGCATCGGCACCCTCCTGATCGTAAAGCGCGGCTTTGAACGGTGCCAAACCAAGGCGCTTGTAGGCGGCGAGGAAGGTTTCCGCGGGCGAAAGACGCTGGGCGAGATAGGCGCGGATGATCCGCTCGATAGCGGGCACAATCTGGTCATAGGCAAAGCCCGGACCGGTGCGGGTGCCGAGCACCGCATCCTCGGAGCCATCACCGCCAAGGGTGATCTGGTAATTCTCGACACCCGCACGGTCGAGACCGAGAATGCCGATATGGCCGACATGGTGATGCCCGCAGGCGTTGATGCAGCCAGAGATTTTGATCTTTAAGGGGCCGATATCATGCTCGAGTTTCAGTGCGTCGAAATGGGTGGCGATTTCCTGCGCCACCGGGATCGAACGCGCCGTCGCCAAGGCGCAATAATCCATCCCCGGGCAGGCGATGATATCCGAGATCAGCCCGACATTCGCCACCGCCAGCCCCTGCACCCGCAGCGCCTTGTAGAGCGCGGGCAGATCGGCGCGGGCGATATGCGGCAGGATCACGTTTTGCTCATGGCTGATGCGGATTTCGCTGTGCCCGTAAGCCTCGGCGAGATCGGCGATCAGGCGCATCTGGTCGCTGGTGGCATCCCCCGGGGTGGCGCCATGGGCCTTGAGGCTGATGGTGACAATCGCGTAATCGGGGTTGCGATGGGGGTGCAGATTGGTGTCGGCCCAAGCGCGGAACGCCGGGTCAGCGGCATAGGCGGCCTGATAGGGCAGATCGCAGGCGGCGGGCAGATCGGGGGCCTGAAACATCGCCTCAATCCGCGCAAGCTGGGCCTCGGTGGCCTCGGCGTCGAACTTGGGGCGGTTGTCGATGAACCGCGCCTCGACCAGCTCGCGGATGCGCTCAATGCCGTTTTCATGCACGGTGATCTTGATCCGTGCTTTGAACTTGTTATCGCGCCGCCCGAGCAGGTTGTAGGTGCTCACGATGGCCTCGAGATAGGGCAGCAGGTCCGCGACGGGCAGGAACTCGCGCAGCACTTTGCCGATCATCGGCGTGCGCCCGAGACCGCCGCCGACGATCACCTCAAACCCGGCCTCACCGTCGCGGCGCACCATGCGCAGCCCGATATCATGGGCTTTGGTCACCGCGCGGTCGATCTCGGAACCGGTCACCGCGACCTTGAATTTGCGCGGCAGGAATTGGAACTCGGGATGGTCGGTGGACCATTGGCGGATCAGTTCCGCCACCGGGCGCGGATCGGCGATTTCATCGGCGGCAGCGGCGGCGAAATGGTCCGAGGTGACATTGCGGATGGTGTTGCCGCTGGTCTGGATCGCGTGGATACCGGCCTCGGCCAGCGAATCCATGATATCCGGCACATCCGCCAGTTTCGGCCAGTTGAACTGGATGTTCTGGCGGGTGGTGAAATGGCCATAGCCCTTGTCCCAGCGATCCGCGACCTCGGCCAGTTTGCGCATTTGATGCGGGTTGAGCGTGCCGTAGGGGATCGCCACGCGCAGCATATAGGCATGGAGTTGCAGATAGAGGCCGTTCATCAGCCGCAGGGGTTTGAACTCATCCTCGGTCAGCGAGCCGTTGATCCGGCGCTCGACCTGCGCGCGGAACTGGCGGTTGCGCTCGGCGAGGAACTCGGTGTCGAAATCATCATAGACATACATGGCGTTTCCCTCAGGCGGCAGAGATGGCTTTGGCGGCAGTCGGCGTGTCGGCGGGCGTGTCGGCAGGCGTGTGGGCGCTGCCTTCGGCCTGTTTGCCATGGGCGTAATTCGACGGGCCACGGCGGCGGAAGTCCTCGCGGAAATGTACCGGCTGCGGACCCGAGGCGGTGAGCCGGACATTGGCCAGATAGCAGCCGACCACCTGCGCGACCTGCGCGTCGCCCTCGGCCAGCGCCAGTTCGGCGTCGGTCGGATTGGTCAGCACCAGCGCCTCGCTAAGTTCGCGGGTCCAGCCGTGGGCTTCGGTCAGATAGACGACATCGCCCTCGATCAGTGCATTGGCGGTGACGATTTGGGGGAAGCTTTCGCGGGACATCAGGCGAACTCCTCAAGCAGGGTCGGGATGGTGGCGGCAGCGCGCGCGGGGGCGAGGCCGAAGAGGGTCAGCACCGGGCCGCTGGGGGCGGCTTGCGCCAGATCGGCGGTGAGCCGGTCGAGCGTGGTGGTGATGATGCGCTGGTCGGGGCGGCTGGCGTTCTCGACCAGCGTCACCGGCGTGGCGCCATCGGCACCATGCATCAACAGGCGGCCCTGCCAGTAGCGGGCGGCGCGTTTGCCCATATAGATCGCGGCGACGGCACCGGGGGCGGCGAGGCTGTGCCAGTCGTGATCGGCGAAGCCCTGAATGTCATGGCCGGTGAGAATGCGCAGATCCGAGTTGCGCCCGCGCTGGGTCAGGCTGCGGCCAATCGCGGCGGCAGCGGCAGAGGCGGCGGTGATGCCGGGGGTGACCGCCCAGTCGACACCGGCTTCGGTCAGCGCCTGCGTTTCCTCGTCCAAGCGGCCAAAGATGCTGGCATCGCCGCCCTTGAGCCGGACCACCAGAGCGCCGGATTGGGCGTGGTGGATCATCTGGGCGTTGATCTCGTCCTGCGGGGTCGAGGGGCCGAAGCCCTCTTTGCCCACGGCGATGAACAGCGCTTCGCGGCGGGCGAGTTCAAGGATCGCTTCGGGCACCAGCCGGTCGTGGATCACCACATCGGCGAGGTCGAGAAGACGCCGCGCGCGCTGGGTCATCAGCTCGGGATCGCCGGGACCGGCGCCGACCAGATCGACACGGCCCTCGGGGTCCTCGGCGGCGAGATGGCGGCGCAGCATGTCGTGAAGCACATGCTCCAGAAGTTCCTCGCCGACCTCGGCGAGAACCTGCGGGCCGGTTTCGAAATAGAACTCGGACCAGAAATCGCGGCGGCGGCGGCCAAAGGGCAGCGCCTCGGCATGCGGGCGGAAGCGTTTGCCCGCGCGGGCCAGCGCGCCGAGACCGGGCGAGAGCGTGGCCTCGAGATCGGTTTTGATCGCGCGGGCGAGCACCGGTGCGGCGCCCTCGGTGCCGATGGCGACGGTCACCGGATCGCGGTCAACGATTGCGGGCGTGATGAACTGGCTGGCCTCGAGATTGTCGACGATATTGACCAACACCCCCTCGGCGCGGGCCATGGCGGCGAAAGCGGCATCCTCGGCGGCGGTGCCATGGGCGCCATAGGCCAAAGCGGCGCCGGTCAGATCCGAGGGACGCGCCGGACGCTGGATCAGGGTGACGCCCTCGGCTTGGATCAGCGCGGCGAGATCGGGCTCCGGCGCGGTGGCGATCACGGTGAGCTTGGCGTCGGTCTTGAGCAGGAGACGCAGCTTGGCCAGAGCAAACTCGCCACAGCCGGCAATGACCACCATGCGGTCGGCCAGATCAAGGAAGACGGGAAAATGCTGCATCATGCGCTCCATAGGATGAGATGCCGGCATTTAGGAAAATTTCCCAGTAAACCGCAATATACCCGCAGGATTGAGGGAGGTTATCCGCGTGTGGGTCGGGTTGTGGGCAGGTTGTTCCAAGGAAAGCTGCGGCTAGGCGCGCCCATTCCGGTAAAGCCCTGCCGGTTGGAATACGGTTTACCGGTAGGGGGGTGAAAATGGCCGATTCGCGGGGGATTCGCGGGGAAATCGGCGGGAATTTGCTGCGGATTTTGGGGAATTCGGGGGCGCGCGCGCGGAATGGGCCGGAGGAGGCCCTGCGGGATGCGTCAGACTGCGGAAACGCAAAAAGCCCCGCCGGAGCGGAGCTTTTTTGAAAGATTGGTGGAGCCTAGCGGGATCGAACCGCTGACCTCCTGCATGCCATGCAGGCGCTCTCCCAGCTGAGCTAAGGCCCCATCAGTGCCGCCGTTCCCGGCTGCGCCTGCGGTTTAGGATTTCGCAGCGCGGAGTTCAAGCGAAATCTTTACCCCGTTTCGCATTTCTTTGCCCGCGTCTTGTGACCGCGTTGCGGGGTCAGCGGCGGGGTAAGGCAGCGGGTAAGGCGGCGGGCTTCAAGCGGGCGCAGCGGGCGCCCGCTTATGTTGCGTGACAAAGCCGGTCAGATCAGCTTTCGTCTTCTTCTTTGGCGACATCGCTCAATTCGTCGAGGGACACGGTATCGTCATCCTCGTCCTCGAGCAAATCGTCATCCACATTCACCGCGACGTCATCGACATCATCATCGTCGAGCAGCACGTCATCGGCCTCGGTCTCTTCGGAGACTTTGGCTTTCACCTTGGCGGCGGGTGTCGGCGAGCTGCCTTTACGACCGGGCACGTCGATATTGACGACCTCGCCGGTGTAAGGGCTGATCACCGGAGATTTGTTCAGGTCATAAAAACGTTTGCCGGTCGTCGGGCACAGACGTTTGACACCCCATTCTTCTTTGGGCATGCAGGTCCCCTTCCTATCTTTGGATCGACGCGCGTTGCCATATGTGACACGGGTTGTCAAAGGATTTGTGCCTGAACGCTATCGGCGTGGCAGGGGGTAAATGGTCCGGAGGGCCTGAAATGCGCGAGCAAAACGATGTGATAACCCTGCCCGGTGCGCCCGAGGTCTCGGTGCAGGTGCGGCGCTCGGCGCGGGCGCGGCGGCTGGCGCTGAAAGTCTCGCGGCTGGACGGCTCGGTGGTGCTGACCCTGCCCAAGGGCGCTTCGATGCGGCTGGCGCAGGGATTTGTCACCGAGCGGCAGGACTGGCTGCGCGAGGCGCTGCGGGGCGTCGAAGGGCCGGTGGCGGTGGAATTGGGCGCGCAGATCCCCTTTGAGGGCGTGTTGCGGCGGATCACCGCGGCGGATCTGCGCCATGCGCAACTGGACGGCGAGGCGCTGCTGGTGCCGGCAGCGCGCGCGGCGGCCTCGGTGCAGGCGTTTATGACGCTGAGCGCGCGCGACCGGTTGGCGGCGCGGGTGGCGGTGCATACGCAGGCTTTGGGGCGGCGCGCGGGCAAACTGACCCTGCGCGACACGCGCTCGCGCTGGGGCTCTTGCACGCCGGCGGGGGATTTGATGTTTTCCTGGCGGCTGGTGATGACGCCGCCGGCGATTCTGGATTACGTGGCGGCACATGAGGTGGCGCATCTGGCGCAGATGAACCATTCGCCCGCCTTCTGGGCGGTGGTCGCGCGGCTCTATCCCGATTACGCCGAGGCGCGGGGCTGGCTCAAGACCCATGGCGCGGCGCTGCATCGCTACCGTTTCGACGCCACTTGACGCCATCGGGGGCTTGTGATCACATTTGAAAATGCAACGCGCTTTCCGCCCTTTAACCGCAGATCCCTCGACGCTTCCGGCGCATGACCGCGTCTATCGCACCCTGCGTGCGCGGATCATGCATGGCGAATTGGCGCCGGGCGAGGCGCTGACCCTGCGCGGCATCGGGCGTGACTTTGAAGTCAGTATGACGCCTGCGCGCGAGGCGGTGCAGCGGCTGGTTGCCGAGGGGGCGCTGTCGATGTCGGGATCGGGGCGGGTGGCAACGCCGGAACTGACCCGCGACCGGATTGAGGAACTGGCCTCGATCCGCGCGCTACTGGAGCCGGAACTGGGCAGCCGCGCCCTGCCCCGCGCGCATTCGGCGCTGATCGACCGGATGGAGGCGATCAATTCGATCAACACCGATTCGGTGATGCGCAGCGATGCTATTTCCTATGTGCGCAGCAATCTGGAGTTCCACCGCACGCTGTATTTGCGGGCGCAAAGTCCGGCGATGCTGGCGATGGTGGAGACGATCTGGCTGCAATTGGGGCCGACGATGCGGGCGCTTTATGCGCGGCTCAGGCGCAACTCGCCGCCGCCGCATCACCGGATGATCCTCGCGGCGCTACAGGCAGGCGACGAGCCGGGCCTGCGGCTGGCGCTGCGCACCGATGTGACGCAGGGGCTGCGGCATTTGATCCAGTGAGAGCGTGGCGGGTGTAAGCGGTCAAGGACCCGCGGCGGTTACTTGCGCGCCGGTCTGACCAGCTTGCCCACCCAGCCTTTGGCACCGTCGCGGACCTGCGCAAACACCGCCTCATGAAACTCGCGTGAGTGGCGGTAGGGGTCGGCGATGCCTTTGTTGCCGCTCCATTGATCGAACAGGAAGGTCTTGCCCGAGAGTGCGGGTGCGAGTTTGACCACCTCGGCCTTATGGCCTGCCTCCATCACCAAAATCAGATCATGGGCGCGGCCCAGTTTCTCGGTGAACTGGCGTGCCTTATGGCCGTCGAGCGAGACGCCGTGTTCGGCGGCGACCGCCGAGGCGTCCTCATCCGCGGGGTGATCGACCAGCGCATGGATGCCCGCCGAAGAGACGCTGATCTGCGCACCGAGCGCGTCAAGTTCGCTTTGCAACATGCGTTCGCCCAGAGGCGAGCGGCAGATATTGCCGACGCAGACCACCAGAATACTGTCGATTTTCATAGTCCGGTCCCGATCAATCGCCCAGTGTATCCGCGGCGGTGATCGCCCGCACCGAGGGCAGCAGCCGCGTAATCGTGTCGTTCCAGCGCTGCAGCGGCGAGCGGATCACATAGACAACATCGCCCGGCTCGAGCACGAAACGGGTGCCCAGCAGCAATCCGGTCGGCGAGCTGGTATCGAGCTGGAACACCCGCGTGCGCCCCTGATGGATGCGGAACACGAAGACCCCGCGCACATCGGCGCGCGAATCCGCCAGCCCGCCCTGACGGGTGACCGCCTGGGTCAGGGTGATCGGCTCGAGCGAGAGGTCGATGGCGTCGGGCCGCGCAACCTCGCCCAGCAGATAGGCCTCTTCGGCGCGGCGGCGCGGCACGCTGACCACATCGCCGTTGCGCAACACCGGATTGTTTTGCGTCAGACCGGCCTCAAGGAAGCCCTGCACATCGACCGGATAGACATGGCCGCCGCGCTGCACCGTCACTTCGCGCAGATCGGCGGCATCGGTGGCGCCGCCAGCGGCGTTGATCGCCTCGATCAGGGTCAGCCGCACGGTGGTCAGGGGCTGCCGGTTCGGCGTGTTGACCTGACCGGAGACAACGATGCCCTGCGAGTTGAAGGACGCGACGCGGACATCGACCTGCGGGTCGGGAATGAACCGCGCCAGACGCTGGGTCAGATCATTGCGGATCTGCTCGGGCGGGCGGCCACGGGCGGCAACCGCGCCGACAAAGGGATAGTTAATGGTGCCGTCGCTCTGCACCCTGAAACCGCTGCCGGCAGAACGCTCGCCTTCTGGCAGGGTCAGCTCGGGGTGGTCAAAGACGATCACCGAGAGGATATCGCCGGTGCCGACCAGATAGTTCCAGTTGCGCCCGCTGGGCAGGCTGGTGGCCTCATGGCCGCGCGAGGGCAGCGTGAAGCTTTCGATATTGGTGATATCAAGGCGGATCACCTCGACGTTTTCATCGAGATCGTCCTGCCCTTCGGCGGTGACCGGAAAATTCACATAGCTGTCGGAACAGGCAGAGAGCAGCAGCGCCGCGCCGGTAAGCCAGGCCAGAGCACCGGGGCGCAAATGCCGAAGCCGCGCCAGCAGATGCCGGACAGGTGCCGTGAGGCCGATTTGCGAGGGGCTTGCAGCTACCGAAGCCTGCGTCATGCGCACCGATCCTTTTTGTCTTCTGCCGTTTGTTATTGCGATCACGAGGACTCCCGATACTTGGTAATCAACTCCGCGCGAACATGCAAACGTCACGATCTGCAATTTGCGATTTTGCGCCATGGAAGCATTTGGCGGGCGCGGATTCAACAGTCATATGCGTCTCGGTGAGGGGCTTGGGCGGGGCTGATTTGCTGCGCTGTGGGTGGTGGCAGGGGTGGCGTTAACTCTGTTGGTGGCGGTTGGCCCCTGTGCACTATGCGGATCAAAGCTGGGTGCAAGCCTTGGGAATGTCAGGAAAATCTATTCCAGCCGGATGGATCCGCGCGCGTGTGGCTTGCCGCGCCTCACCCTGTGGTTGTGCGATGTATCTGCCCTATTCCGCGTTTCCGCGCATTCCCCCCAGTCGATGGTGAGGGATATTCAACTCGGGCGGGTGTCGGCGCGTGACTGTTGCAGTTTTGTATCAGGCGTTGACCTGGGGTCGGGCGGCACGGCGGCACTGCGCGCGCGCCGCCCGAATTTGGGCGTCATAACAGGGAAAGTGCAGGCTTTTGACCGGTCAATCCGTGCGTTTGCCACTGGCTTTGTTGAACGGGTGCAGCGCCGAGAGCGGCGCGTAAAGCGGCACCCCCTGCCCTTCGAGCACCGAGGGCAGACCCTGCACGCGCACGGTCAACGGCGCGCTATTGCCGTCGAGCGTGACGTAGATATGGCTCTCGGCGCCGGCCGGTTCCAACAGCGCGACGGTGCCTTGCAGCGCCAGATGCGGGCCTTCGGGTTTGGCCAGCAGCAGATCATCGGGGCGCACGCCGACAATATCGGTGCCCGAGGGCATCTCGGCGGGCATGCTGCCGTGATCGCGCAGATATCCGGCGTCGATCATATTCATCGCCGGTGAGCCGATGAAACCGGCGACAAACACCGAGGCGGGTTTGGCGTAGACATCCATCGGCGTGCCGACCTGTTCGATCACCCCGCCGTTGAGCACCACCAGCCGGTCGGCCATGGTTAACGCCTCAAGCTGGTCATGGGTCACATAGAGCGAGGTGGTGCGCAACCGGCGCTGAAGCTGGCGGATCTCGACGCGCATCTGCACCCGCAGTTTGGCGTCAAGGTTCGACAGCGGTTCATCGAACAGAAACGCCGCGGGTTCGCGCACCAAAGCGCGACCCATGGCGACGCGCTGGCGCTGGCCACCCGACAGGGCGCGGGGCTTGCGGTCGAGGAAATCGGCAATCTCCAGCATCGCCGCCGCCTCATTCACCCGCCGCTCAATATCCGGTTTCGAGACACCGCGGTTTTTCAGCCCGTAGGCGAGATTGCCGCGCACCGTCATATGCGGATAGAGCGCGTAGTTCTGGAACACCATCGCGATATCGCGGTCGGCGGGTTCCAGATCATTGACCACACGGTCGCCGATGGTCAGCGTGCCGTTGGTGATGGTTTCCAACCCCGCCACCATCCGCAGCAGGGTGGATTTGCCACAGCCCGAGGGGCCGACCAGCACGATCATTTCGCCGTCGGCGATATCGAGGCTGACGCCCGTTACCGCCTTTACGCCCCCGGCATAGACCTTGTGCAGATCGTCGATCACGATGCGCGCCATGGGTTATTTCTCCGTCTCGGTCAGGCCCTTCACAAAGAGCCGCTGCATAAACAGGATCACAAGGATCGGTGGGAGGGCGGCAAGCACCACCGTGGCCATCACCAGATGCCACAGGGGTTCGCTATCGCCGCCGGTGACCATGCGCTGGATGCCCATCACAATGGTGTAATAGCTGTCGTCGGTGGTGATCAAAAGCGGCCAGAGATACTGGTTCCAGCCGTAGATAAACATGATCACAAACATCGCCGCGATATTGGTGATGCTCAATGGCATCAGGATATCCTTGAAGAATTTCATCGGACCGGCGCCGTCAACACGGGCGGCCTCGAGCATTTCTTCGGGGACGGTCATAAAGAACTGCCGGAACAGGAAGGTCGCGGTGGCGCTGGCGATCAAGGGGATCGAAAGCCCCGCATAGGTGTTGAGCATATTAAGCTGCGCGACCACCTCGAAGGTCGGCACAATCCGCACCTCGACCGGCAGCATCAGGGTGACAAAGATCACCCAGAAGAAAAAGATGCGGAACGGAAAGCGGAAGTAGACGATGGCGAAGGCGGAGAGCAGCGAGATGGCGATTTTGCCAATGGCGATGGCCATCGCCATGACGAAGGAGTTCCACAGCATGCCCCCGATTGGCGGCGCACCGGCGTTCGAGCGGCCCTCGATGATCACCGTCGAGTAATTCTCCCAGCCGTGCGAGCCCGGTAGCAGTGGCATCACCCCGCGCAGGAAGGTGCCGCCCTCATGCGTAGAGGCAACCAGCGCCACATAGACCGGAAACACCACCACGGCAACGCCGAGGATCAGGATGATATGGGCAAACAGCGTGCCCCAGCGGTCATTCTCAACCATGATCCGCGCCTTTCAATTGTGCCGTATGCATCAGTAGTTCACCCGCCGCTCGATCCAGCGGAATTGCACCACGGTAAGGGCGATCACGATCACCATCAGGATCACCGATTGCGCCGCCGAGGAGCCCAGATTGTTGCCGACAAACCCGTCGCGATAGACTTTATAGACCAAGATATTGGTCGCCTGCGCCGGTCCGCCCTCGGTGGTGGCATGGATCACGCCGAATGTGTCGAACATCGCGTAGACCACATTGACCACCATCAGAAAGAAGGTCGTCGGCGAGAGCAGCGGGAAGATGATTGTCCAGAACCGCTTGGTGCGGCTGGCGCCGTCAATCGCGGCGGCCTCGACCAAGGACTGCGGGATCGAATGCAGACCGGCAAGGAAGAACAGGAAGTTATAGCTGATCTGCTTCCATGCGGCGGCAACGACCACAAGGATCATCGCATCGCCCGCATCCAGCCGGTGGTTCCAGTCATAGCCGAAGCCTTCCAGAATATAGGGCAGGATGCCGACCGAGGGGTTAAAGATGAACCACCAGAGCACACCGGCAATCGCGGGGGCCACGGCATAGGGCCAGACGAGGAATGTCGAATAAGCGTTCTGCGAGCGGATCATCCGGTTGACCATCACCGCGAACAACAGCGCCACGGACATCGACAGAAGGGTGGTCGAGACCGAGAAGATCAGCGTCGTTTTCATCGACGCGAGGTAATGCGAATCCTCGAACAAACGTTCAAAGTTCTGGAACCAGACAAAGGTGGTGCGCAGCCCGAAGGGGTCTTGGCGCAGCATCGATTGCCATAATGCCTGACTGGCGGGCCAGACAAAGAAAACCAGCGTGATGATCACCTGCGGTGCGAGCAGCGCATAGGGCAACCAACGGCTGTTAAAGGTCATGCGTTTGGTTTGCATTTCGGGCCTGTCAGTCAAAAACTCCCGCCCGAGCATGTCGCCGGGCGGGAGGAGAGGTCAAGTCGTCAGATCACTGCATCGCGGCTTCGAAGTCGCGCAGCAGGCGATTGCCACGCTCGACCACCGCATCGGCGGCTTCCTGTGCGGTTTTCGACCCGGTGATCATCGATTCCATTTCCTCGGAGACGATGTCGCGGATCTGCACGTAGTTGCCGAACCGCAGGCCGCGCGAGTTTTCGGTCGGCGGGTTCAGGTTCATCTGCAGGATCGAGGTGTCGGCGCCCGGGTTCTCGTCGTAATACCCCTGCTCGCGGGTCAGCTCCGCGGCGGCATGGGTGATCGGCAGGTAACCGGTGTTCTGGTGCCACCAGGCCTGATTTTCCGGCAGCGACAGGAAGGCGAAGAACTGTGCGACACCGGCGTAATCGCCTGCGTCATGACCCGAGAGGGTCCACAGCGTGGCGCCACCGATGATCGAGTTCTGCGGTGCGCCTTCGACATCGGCGTAATAGGGCTGCATGCCGTAGCCAACGCTAAAGTCGGCATTTGCCATGACGCCCGCACGACCGGCCGAGCTTTCCATCATCATCGCGCATTCACCCGAGTAGAACTTGGGTCCGGCATCGGGGCCAGCGCCACCACCGGCCCAGCTAAACAGGCCTTCGGACTGCCAGCGCGCCAGATTCTCCCAGTGCCGCACCAAGGGCTCGTGCTGGTTGAGCACCAGTTCCGAGTCAAATCCGGCGAAACCGTTTTGCTGCGTGCCGAGCGGCAGGTTGTGATAGGCGAGGAAGTTCTCCATCTGCACCCAGCTGGGCCAGCGGGTGGTAAAGCCACAGGTCGCCGCGCCCGAGGACACGATCTGCTGCGAGGCGGATTCCATCTCGGCCCAAGTGGTCGGTGCCTGATCCGGGTCGAGACCGGCGGCCTCGAAGACGTCGCGGTTGTAATAGAGGATCGGCGTCGAGGAGTTGAACGGGAACGACAGCATATTGCCGTTCGGGTCGGTGTAATAGCCGACGACCGCGGGCAGATAGGCCTCGGGGTCGAACTCGACATTATTGTCGGCCATCAGCTGGTAGATCGGCACAATCGCGCCCTCGGCCGACATCATCGTGCCGGTGCCAACCTCGAACACCTGCACGATATGCGGCTGCTCACCGGCCCGGAACGCGGCGATCGCGCCGGTCATCGTTTCGGTGTAGTTGCCGCGATACGAAGGCCGCACGACATAGTCGGACTGGCTCTCGTTGAAGTTGGTCGCGATTTCCTCGACCAATTCACCCAAGCGGCCGCCCATTGCGTGCCACCACTGCAGTTCCACCTGCGCCTGTGCGGCCTGAGCCGACAGGGTCATGCCCAGCGCGGTGGCTGCCATTAGACTGTGTTTCATCATAATCTGATCCCCATGGTAATGTAGGTTTCTTCTGCACCTGACAAACGCCCGCACATCGGTGACCCGAAGCGCGAATATCTGCACTCTGATGCGATAAACCACGTTTGTGAAGCCCGTATGACAGAATTTCGAAAAAAGACGCACTTTGCGGCGGCGGGATGCGGGTATTTCCGAAGCTGGTTGCAGGGGGACGGGGCGGTGTGGCGCAGGGTTGGAGCCAAGCGTGGAGGGCCGCGCCTGACCCTGGGTGGGCGCAGGTGCCCGTGGAACGACGCGGTGGCTTGCAAGCATGGATGTCGGTTAAACAGTGACGGCCATCGCCAAGGCGCCCTCCCATGGGGAGGGTCGGGCGCGGCCCGGCGGTGCCGCCGGGCGTGACGGGGGGTGGTGTTGCTCGGGAACGACTCAGGGTGATTTCCCTAACAGCCCCCGCTCGGAGCCAAGCGTGGAGGGTCGCGCCTGACCCTGGGAGGGCGCTCTGGCTTTGCCACAAGGCGGTGTGCTTGAAAGCATGGATGTCGGTTGGACGGTGAAGGACATTGCCAAAGCGCCCTCCCATGGGGAGGGTCGGGCGCGGCCCGGCGGTGCCGCCGGGACAAAGGGGTGGGGCGATGAGGTGCGCTACGGGACGGAGGTGTTTACTATCGATGGCTCTCGCTTGGGCGCGTTATTGGCAGATCCGAACCAAGCGCAAAGGGACGCGCCCGACACTGGGTGGGCGCAGGTGTGCTTGGAACGACGCGGGGCGATTGGAAGCACGGATGTCGGTTGGGCGGTGACGGGCATCGCCAAGGCGCCCTCCCGGGGGGAGGGTCGGGCGCGGCCCGGGGTGCCCCCGGGCCAAGGGGTGGGGCGATGCGGTGCGCTACGGGATGGTGGTGCTTACTCTCGAAGGATCGGGCGCGGCCCGTGTTCCACACGGGCCAAAGGGGTGGACGATGTGGTGGGAGCCGGTCGTGGCGATGGGGAAGCCCCCCTACCCCCGCCAGTTATCCGCTGCCCCTTGGCGCACATAGCGCAGGCCGCGGGGGCCCCAGTGTTGCCAGCCGAGAAGCTCGGACATGGTGGTCAGCTCCATCCCCCGCGCCAATATCCCCTCGATCGCCTGCGGCACCGCGCGCACCGTCGGCCCGTGGATATCATGCGCCAGGATCACCGCGCCGGGACGGGCGCCGCGGATCATCCGGTCGGCGACCACGTGCGAGCCGGGACGGCGCCAGTCGCTGGTATCGACCGACCACATTACCGTCGGAATATTGCGCTCACCGGCCAGCATATGGCTCTGGCGTCCGGTGATCGCGCCGTAAGGCGGGCGCATGGTCACCGGCAGCACGCCAACGGTGCGCCAGACGATTTCCTGCGTGCGGTCGATCTCGCGCAGGAAACCACCATGACCAAGACGGCTGAGCGTCGGATGGGTCCATGTGTGGTTGCCCACCTCATGGCCCTCGGCAACGATCCGGTGCAGGATCTCGGGATAGCGCCGCACCATCGAGCCGATCACATAGAAGGTCGCCTTGACGTTATAGCGCGCGAGAATATCCAGCAGCACCGGCGTATGGGTCGGATGCGGACCATCATCGAAGGTCAGCGCGACCTGCGGGCGCGTGGTCTGCACCGCATGCACCGAGACCAGCCCATGCGCGCGGGTCAAACGCGGCACCGGCGGCATCGGAATGGCAGCAGTCTGCGCGGCAGCGCGTGAAGAAGTGTTCAGGACCGCGGTGCCAGACAGACACAACGCTCCCATTCCGGACAGCAGCGCCCGGCGATTTATATGAGTCACACCGTCCCCCGACATGTGTGTTAGCAGCAGCCTAAAGTGGTAGGCGCGCAGGCAACGGGGGGAAAGCGGAAACCCGCCGACCCCGCATCGCCGCTTGTGGGGTGCGGCTCAAAAACCACAATTTCTTGTGTTTTCAGGGTGAAATCCGGTGATCTGTGTTGCCCAGGCGCCACTTTTGCTTGCGCAGCAACGGGCGGATCTTTGCCGGTGCGCCTTGGGAGGCGGGGTTGTTCACAAGCGAATCACTGCCGGTGACAGCGGGTCACAGCCGGTCGCGCAGGGAAAACCACAGCATCGCGGCGACCAGAAGCGGCCAGCGCAGGCTGGCGCCGCCGGGAAAGGCCGGGGTCGGGACTTGCGCCATCAGGTCAAACCGCTCGGCCTGCCCCGAGATCGCCTCGGCCAGCAGCTTGCCCCCCAGCGTGCCCATGGCGACGCCGTGACCCGAGTAGCCCGAGGCGCTGAGGATATTCCCCGCGAGCCGCGCGAAATGGGGCATGCGGTTGAAGCTGATCCCCAGCGTGCCGCCCCAAGCGTGGGTGAGATTGATATCCGCGAGTTGAGGGAAGATCTGCGCCATCGGGCGGCGGACCTTGCCTGCGATATCGGCGGGAAAGCGGTAGCCATAGCTTTCGGTGCCGCCAAACAGCAGCCGGTTGTCGGGCGAAAACCGGAAGTAATTGACCACGAATTTGGTGTCGGCGACGGCGTGGTCACTGGGCATCACATTGGCGCGCTCACTCTCGGTGAGCGGGCGCGTCGCGGCGATGTAATTGTTGATCGGCATCACCCTTGCGGCGACCGCAGGCGCGAGATTGCCGAGATAGCCGTTGCAGCCCAGTGCGACAAAGCGCGCGGTGATCACGGCGTTTTCGGTTTTGACAATCGCGGGGTCGCTGGTGGTCAGGCTGGTAACGCGCGAACCCTCATAGATGCGCACCCCCGCCGCCTGCACCGCGCGGGCCAGCCCGAGGGCATAGCGCAGCGGGTCCAGATGGCCTGCGCCCATGTCGATATCGCCGCCGTAATAGGCGGGCGAGTTGAGCAACTCCTGTAGCTGCGCCTGATCAAGCGGGCGGATCTGGTCATAATTGTAATCGCGGGCCAGTTTCTCGGCATAGGCATGGGCGTCAGCGACGTATTTCGCTTTATGCGCGGCGTGGATGATGCCGGGCTTAAACCCCGCCTCCGGCGCATGGGTCTGCGCCAGTTCGCGGGTCAGGGCGACGGATTCCAGTGCCATATCCCACAGCGCGCGGGCGGCGGTTTGGCCGACCATACCCTCGAGCGTGTCCTGATCGAGCCGCTGGCCCATGCCGACCTGCCCGCCGTTGCGGCCCGAGGCACCGAAGCCGAGGCGCTGCGCCTCCACGAGGATCACATCATAGCCGCGTTCGGCCAGATGCAGCGCGGCGGAGAGGCCGGTGAAACCGCCGCCAATGACGCAGACTTCGCAAGACAGCGCCCCCTGTGCCGGTGCGAATGGCGGCAGCGGGGTGGCGTGTTCGGCGTAATAGCTGCGCGGGTATTCGCCCGCGCGGTCATTGGCGGTCAGCAGGTCCATTAGCTGGCCGCGACCAGCAGCCCGTCGGCGCGCATCTGCGCATGGGCCTCATCCAGCGCTGTGGTCAGCCGGTCGATCATCATGTCGATCTGGTCGGGCGTCATCACCAAGGGCGGCGAGACCACCATCCGGTCATAGACATGGCGCACGATCACATTATTGGCGAAACAGCGCTCGCGCACGATGAAACCGGCGGTGCCGGGCGCGGCGGCGAAACGCCCGCGCGCACCGGTGCCGGGGGTCAGGGCCAGCGAGCCCATCATCCCGATCAGCGAGGTCTCGCCGACCAGCGGATGATCAGCCAGCGCGTGCCAGCGTTTGGCCAGATGCGGACCGGCCACATCGCGGACGTGATCAACGACGCCCTCTTCCTCCATGATGCGCAGGTTTTCCAGCGCCACGGCGGCGGCGACCGGATGGCCGGAATAGGTGTAGCCGTGGTTGAATTCATCCTGCGCGATGGTCGCGGCGACCTCATCGCAGACCACCGAGGCACCGATCGGCGCATAGCCCGAAGACAGCCCCTTGGCGATGGTCATGATATGCGGGCGGATGCCGTAGGTCTGGCTGCCGAACCACTGGCCGGTGCGGCCAAATCCGGTGATCACCTCATCGGCGATCAGCAGAATGCCGTAGTGATCGCAGATGCGCTGGATTTCCGGCCAATAGGTGCTGGGCGGGATGATCACCCCGCCGGCGCCCTGCACCGGCTCGCCGATGAAGGCGGCGACGCGGTCAACGCCGATCTCGAGGATCTTCGCCTCAAGCTGGCGGGCGCGGGCGAGGCCGAAATCCTCGGGCGTCATATCGCCGCCCTCGCCATACCAATAGGGCTGGTCGATATGGGCGATATCGGGGATCGGCATCCCGCCTTGGGCATGCATCGGGGCCATGCCGCCCAGACTGCCGCTGCCCATCGACGAGCCGTGGTAGCCGTTCTTGCGGCTGATGATCACCGATTTCTCGGGCTTGCCCTTGAGCGCCCAGTAATGGCGGACCATGCGGATATTGGTGTCATTGGCCTCGGAGCCGGAGCCGGCGAAGAACACATGGTTCAGATCACCGGGCGCGAGTTCGGCAATCCGCGCGGCCAGAGCAATCGCGGGCACATGGCTGGTCTGGAAAAACGTGTTGTAATAGGGCAGCTCCTGCATCTGCCGCGCCGCGACATCGGCCAGTTCCTTGCGCCCGTAGCCGATATTGACGCACCACAGGCCCGCCATCCCGTCGATGATGCTTTCGCCATCGCTATCGGTCAGCATCACGCCATCGGCGCGGGTGATGATCCGCGCGCCCTTACGCTGGAACCCGTCATTCTGGCTGAACGGATGCATGTGATGCGCGGCATCAATGGCTTGCAGTTCGGCGGTGGGCAGGTGGTTGGTGATCTTGGTCATCAGATGTCTCCGGCTGGCCCGATGGCGGGATTTGGGGGGAGAATAATCCGGCGCGGGGGGCGCGGCAATAGAATTTGATCAAATTATTTGCGCGGCGTTGGGCGCAAGTTTCATGCCCGGTCGGGCGCCCTGCCCCGAGCTTGTATCCTCGCCTGCAGGGGGGAAATAACCGCGCTTCGCCCTGCTGACTTTGCCAAGTGAAACGCGGTATAGATCGTGCATGAAGGTCACGCTCACCCAACTTCGCGCATTTGTCGCCGTCGCCCGCGCCGGGTCGTTCACCCGCGCCGCCGAGGTGCTGAAGATGTCGCAGCCCTCGATCACCGTGGCGATCAAACAATTAGAGACCGCCTTGGGGCTGCGGTTATTTGACCGCTCGACAAAGATGCTGACCCTGACCAAAGCCAGCGCGAATTTCCTGCCCGGCATCGAGCGAATCCTCAGCGAGCTGGACGCGACGCTGGCGGATTTCCAATCGGTGGCCGAGGGCTCGCAGGGCAGCGTCGCGGTGGCGGTGCTGCCCTCGGTGGCGACCTTTGTGCTGCCCTCGACGATCAAGAGCTTTTCGGCGGCCTATCCGAAAACCCGCATTTCCCTGCGCGATGACAACTCGCCCGGGGTTTATGAGCGGGTGCTCAGTGGCGAGGTTGATCTGGGGGTTGCGGGGCGGATTGCGCAGACCACGGGGCTGCATTTCGAGCCCCTGATCCGCGATCCTTTCGGCGCGGTGGTGCATCGCTCGCATCCGCTGGCCGCCGAGGCCGGGCCGGTGGGTTGGGATGCGCTGGCGGAATATCCGTTCATCTCGTTCGCCGCCGATACCGGATTGCGCCCGCTGCTGGATACGCTGCGCGAGGTGCCGGAGAATATCACCGCGCCATGGGTGGAGGTGTCGAATATCGCCACCGTGCTGGCGCTGCTGAAGACCAATGTCGGGATCGCGGCGCTGCCGAAGATGGCGGTGAACACGATCGAGAATGACGTGGTGTTCCGCACCCTCTTGAACCCGCCCTTGTTTCGCGAATTGGGGCTGATCACGCGCGAGGGGCGCTCGCTCTCGCCGACCGCGCAGAATTTCGTGCAGCATATGAAGGATGTGCTGCGCCCGCAGTGGGTGCGGTGAGGCGCGGGATGTGAGGTGCATATAGGGGTGTCGCTAGAGGTGTGGCGGCCTGTGGCGCTGGTTATTTTATTATAGAGTGAACCTATAACTGGGCGAGTTTTATCGTCTTGCGGCATATTGAAGTTGGAAACGGGCGAATTTTTATGCCTGATTATCTGCATCATTCATCTGGGAGGACTCCAATAATGACCCATTCGTTCAACCGTCGTGCCGTTATCGCCGCCACCGCTGCGCTGGCCGCAAGCCTGTCGCTGGCAACGCCCTCGATGGCCGAAGATCCCGATTTCCTCAACATCGGTGGCGGCCCCAGCGGCGGCACCTTTAACGTCGTCGCCACCGGCCTTGGCGATCTGATGCGCGAGACCTTCCCCGACAGCATCATCGGCGTGCAGCCGGGTGGCTCGGGTCCGAACCTGCTGCGGGTCTCGGCGGGCGACGCCGATCTGGGCATCACCTCGGCCAGCAATGCCGCCGACGCCTGGGCGGGCCGCGATCCGGCAACACCGGAAGCGCCGATCCAGAACGTGCGCGGCTTGATGAGCTTTTTCCCCAGCGCGATCCAGATCTGGGTTGATGCCTCCTCGGATATCTACACCGTCGAGGATCTTGTCGGTCGCCAGATCAGCGCCGGTCAGCCCGGCCAGACCTCGTGGAACGCCTTCAACAACCTGCTGGCGATCTATGACATGACGATCGAGGACCTTGAGGCCGATGGCGGTCAGGTCCATCACCTGAGCTGGGCCGAGAGCCAGAACGCCCTGCGCGACGGGCAACTGGATGCGGTGATGTGGGTGGCGCTCTATCCGCATTCGACGGTGCTGGCCACCGAGACCGCGCGCCCGATCCGCGTGCTGTCGCTCGATGAGGACCACGTGCAGGAATATCTGGAGCTGCACGGTGCCGGTTTCGCCGCGGTCAACCTGCCGGTGGGCCTCTATGCAGGCCAGACCGAGCCGGCGCTGAGCGTGGGCACCACCACCTTCCTGTTTGCCAATGACGACATGGATGACGAGACCGCCTACCGCGTCACCTCGTCGATCTGGAACAACCTCGAGCGGTTCCAGCAGACCCATGCGCTGCTGCAATATATCAACGAGGACACTGCCGGTCGCGGCATGTTCGTGCCGATCCACCCCGGTGCTGCCCGTTTCTATGACGAGCAGGGCATCGCGGTCGACGACGCACAACTGAACTGATCCCCCTCTCCGCGCGGGCAGGTCCATTGGCACCTGCCCGCGCGTTTTCTCATATGGTTTTTGCACAGTTGGTCTTTGCCCGCCCCGATACTGGCGCGGGCGCTGCTGCCTGCATCTTGCGCGAAAGTTGATTGAAATGCCTATTACCCTCAAGCAAACGGCGACCGCATTGGCGGTTCTGATGGCCCTGTTCCATATCGTTGCGGCCTCACCGATGGTGCTGCTGCCCGACCTGATCCTGCGTGGCACGCATCTGCTGCTGGCGCTGGTGATCGGCTATCTGATCTATGGCATGGAGGGCAGCCGCCTGCGCAAGACGGTGGATGCCGCTTTGATCGCGCTCTCGGTGGTCTGCGTCGGCTATCTGGTGGTCAATCACGCCGCGATTGTGGTGCGCCCGCCATGGACCCGCGCCGCCACCCCGATGGAGCTGTTCGTCGCTTTTGGCACCATCCTTGTGGTGCTGGAACTGACCCGCCGCGCCTTGGGCATGGCGATCTCGCTATTGTGCATCATTTTCATTCTCTACGGGTTTTTCGGCCCCGATCTGCGGCATGTCAGCTTTCTGCGGCCCCTTGCCCATAGCGGCGTGAATATCAACGAATTCGTTGACCAGATGTATTTCAGCTTTGAGGGTATCTTTGGTGTCGCCCTTGGCGTGTCGACAAATTTCATCTTTCTGTTCGTGGTCTTTGGCGCGCTTCTGCAGGTCATCGGCGGCGGTGATTTCTTTGTGAATGTCACCAAAGCGGCGACCGGCTCGACCCGTGGCGGCCCCGCGAAAATGGCAGTGGTGGCCAGCGCCCTGATGGGCACGATGTCGGGCTCTTCGGTGGCCAATGTCGCCACCACCGGCGCGATCACCATTCCGATGATGAAGAAACTCGGCTACCCGAAGAATTTCGCCGGAGCCGTTGAGGCAGTGGCCTCGACCGGTGGCCAGATCACCCCGCCGATCATGGGCGCTGCGGCCTTCCTGATGGCGGCGATTCTGGGGATCAGCTATCAAGAGGTGATCACCGCAGCGGTTCTGCCCGCGGTGCTGTTCTTTGTGTCGCTGTTCGTGGCAGTGCATTGGGAAGCGCTCAAGCACGGGCTGCAGCCCTTGGAGCGCAGCGTGAAGGGCACCACTTGGCGCGAGTTCAAGGCCGGTTGGACCTTTTTGCTGCCGCTGGTGGTGATCATGACCTTCCTGATGATGGGCTACACGCCCAGCCTCTCGGCCTTTTATGGCGTGGTCGCGACGCTGGCGACGCCCTTCCTGCGGCGCTCGACCTTTGTTTCGCCGGCGGTGCTGGCGCAAGGCCTGAACCTTGGCGCGCGGGCGGCGGTGACGGTGGCGGTGGCCTGTGCCTCGGCGGGGATTATCGTCGGCATCGTGCAGATTTCCGGCCTCGGCTTTAGGTTCAGCAGCCTTGTGGTGTCCTTTGCCAATGGCAATCTTTACACCGCGCTGGCGCTGGCGATGATCGCGGCCTTCATCTTTGGCATGGGGATGCCGACGACACCCGCCTATATCATTCAGGCGACATTGGTCGCGCCTGCCTTGGTGAACCTTGGCGCCGATCCTTTGGCCGCGCATCTCTTTGTCTTTTACTACGCCGTTCTCGGCCAGATCACCCCGCCGGTGGCTGTCGCCGCCTTTGCCGCGGCACCGATTGCCGACACCAGTGCCTCGAGCGTTGGCTGGCGCGCCTTTGCGCTGGGCATTCCGGCCTATGTGATCCCCTTCCTGTTTGTCGCCAATCCGGTGCTGCTGGGTCAGGGCGAATGGCTGGAGCTGATCCTCGTGCTGACGCGGTCCTTGGTGGCGATCATCTGCCTGTCGATCATGCTGACCGGCTGGCTGGGCGGGCGCACCTTGGCATGGACCAGCCGTGGCCTGCTGCTGGTGGCGGCGGCCCTATTGATCACCCCGACGCTGATGCTGAACGCTGTGGCGGCGGTTGGAATACTCGGCGTCTGGGCGTTGCAAAAATACGGCCCCGGCGCGGTTGCACTGCAAGGAGAGACCCGTGGCAATTCTTAACCCCACCCCGACCGATGTGACGCCCGATATGCCGGATATCGCCAGACTGGCGCGCAGCCTGCCAGTGCCCGAGGGGACGGTCTATCCCTATGAGCTGGTCTCGATCGAGGGCAACACCGCCTTTGTTGCCGGGCAGATCGCCAAGCGCGATGGCGCGCTGGCCCATGTCGGGCGCGTCGGCGCCGAGACCGATCCCGAGACCGCCGTCGCCTCGGCGCGGATCTGTGCGGAACAGGCGCTGGCCTGGCTGAACCATTCGGCGGGCGGTTTGCAGAACCTGCGGCGGATCCTGCGGATGACCTGCTATGTGGCGCATGACGACACGTTTCAGGATATTTCGCGGGTGGCGGATGGCGCGTCGAATTATCTGATCGAGGCGCTCGGCGATGCCGGTCGCCATGTGCGCGCGGTGATCGGGGTCAAAAGCCTGCCGCGCAATGCGCCGGTGCTGATCGAGGTGACCGCGGCACTGCACGCGAACCCCTGACGGGTTGGGATGGCGTAAGCCGGATTGGGGTGGCGTCTGTTTCGGCAGCGCCACCCTTTTTCGTTCAGAACACCCCTAGCGCCAGCCCTGCGCCCAGCGCCGCGCCAAGCTCGCGGCATTGGGCGAGTTGGGCGTCGGGGATGGTTTTCTCTGCCAGTATTTGCTCCGGCGTTTGCGCGTGGGTGCAGATGATCAGGGGTTTCTGCACCTCTTTAAGCCGCCAGCCCTGCGCGATCCGCGCGGTCTGCCGCGCCGCATTCTCGCCATCCGATCCGGCGCAGACCATCTGCGCATAGGGCCGCCCCTCGATCCGGCCCAAGACCGGATAATAGCAGCGGTCAAAGAAATCCTTCATCACCCCGGCAATGGCCGCCAGATTTTCGGGCGCGCAGAAGATATAGCCATCGGCGCGCAACATATCCTCGGGGCCGGCCTCGGCGGCGGGTAACAGCGTGGTGGTGGTCTCATCGCGGGCGGCCTGCGCCGCGGCTTCGGCCATCTGGCGGCTGCCGCCGGTTTTGCTGTGATAGATGATCAATAACTCTGCCATGGGGCGCAGGTTAGGCCATCGCGGGGGCTTCGCCAACGGGCTGTTCGATGCGGATCTGCGCTGCACCGAGGTGATTCGCGCATCGTGAACGGTCTGCCGCGAGGGCGGAACACCCGCTGCCGCGACGGCAACCACTGTATTGGCGGCGTCGCGTGCGTCAGTCCCGCCACATCGCCAGATCCGCCGTGCAAGGGCTGAAATATTGCAACATCGCGTGAACTGGCAAGAAATCCAATGACCACAATATGTTGTGGATAACTCACGATCCCGTGACCGCCACACCCTTCACCATGCCGGAATTTATCTGAGCGGAAAGCCGCTTTTCACGGTAAAGTGGGGAACCATTCCAGTGCTGGGCTGTTCTCATTTACAGATCCGATGTGTAAATGCAGGAGCCGAACCTGGGCTTTTGTGGCTCACGATAATGAAAGGTGCACGGACATGAAAAAACTAGTGCTTTCCGCAGTTCTCGCTGCAACCTCGACCGCCGCTATGGCCTCGGGCCCGATTGAATACACCCCGCCCGCCGTGGTGCCGGTGATCCCCTCCGCTTATGACTGGAACGGGGCCTATGTCGGCGTCGGCCTGGCCTATACCCGTGCCCAGACCTCGAGCACCAGCGGCAACGCCCTGCCCGACGCCACCGGCGGATCGCTGGGTGTGCTGGCCGGTTACAACTGGCAGAACAACAACACCGTGATGGGTGTCGAAGCGGCGCTGAGCTTCTCGAACCTGTCAGCCACCAGCACCTGTGGCGGTGTCTGCGCGGTTAATGTCGAGAATTTCGCCGCTGTGCGCGGTCGCCTCGGCTATGCGGTTGACCGCACGATGTTCTTCATGACCGCCGGTTACGCCACCGATGCGCGTAGCTTCACCGACAACGGCGTCAATGGCAGCGCGCGCTTCAACGGCCCGACCATCGGTGTCGGCGTCGAGCATGCGATGAACAACGACTGGAGCGTTCGCGGCGATCTGGAGCATTACTTCTTTGGTTCGGAAACCGTGGGTGCCAACACCTATTCGGCCTCGACCTCGCTGCTCCGCGTCGGTGTTGTCCGCCGCTTCTGATCTGTCAGCGTCTTGACGGAGTGAAAAACCCGCCCGATTGGGCGGGTTTTTTTGTTGGCGATCAGGGGCAGCCCCTTAGCCGCCGCCTTAGTCGTCGATGCCGCGGTAGCGGTGGTAGGGCAGCGGGTTCCAGACCTTGGCCGATAGCGTGTCCTCGGCGGTGACCGGCGGCGCCGCGTCGAGATGCAGCTTGGCGGCCACCACCTCGCGCTCGGTCTCGGACTTGTCTTGATACATGAACTCATCCGAAGCCTCGGCAGGCGCCATGGCGAGTTTTTCCTCAAGGTCCGAGAGCACCATTTCCTGATGCGCCTTGATCGTCGCGCGGGCCTCGGTGATCCATGTGCGCTGCAGGCTCAGATTGTGGTCGGCGAGGCTGCTATATTCATTATAAACATCGCTGTAGACCATATGCGCGTTGCTGCGCACATCGAGACTGGCGGCCTCGAGATCGCGCACAGTGAGGTCCTCGGCGGCGAGTGGCGTGGCGCGTTTGGGGCCGCCGAAACGGGTATGCTCACGGTAGAAGGGATACATGCTCTGGACGACTTTGGCGACCGGCAGCGTGCCCTCGCCCGCCTCGTCAACGCCCTTGGGCTGGACGCCCTGAATGGCGATCCGCGCGGCCTCGGGGCGGACCACCTCTTTCGGGGGCAGGATGCCGTGGCGCAGCATCTCGCGGATGCCGGTGCCCGAGATGCCCAGCCGGTATTGCGCGTCATGCGAACAGGTTTTCTCGGTCGCATGGGAGGAACAGCGGGCGCAGTAGAACACCTCATGGAACAGGCGGATGTCGATGCCCAGTTCTTCGGCGCTGTAATTGTCAAAGATCGAGTGACCGGCGTATTTGTCATAAAAACTGCCGACACCGGCGTGGTCACGCCCGATCAGCGCATGGGTGCAGCCGTAGTTTTTCATGATCAGCGCATGCAGGATTGCCTCGCGCGGACCGGCGAAAATATAGGTCACGCGCAGGGGCGCCATCATCGCGCGGGTGTCGGGGTAATAGGTATCGAGCACCGAGCGATAGGCGAGCATGCGAAATTCATGGCGCACATATTCGCGTTTCGCCATCTCGACGAGGGGCTGGACAAACAGCCCGTCGACCTCTTCGAGCGCGTTTTTGTGGATGTATTCATGGCCGCGGTGCAGCGGGTTGGCGCCGGTGATGAACCCCGCGACCGAGGAGAACTTGCGCTCGTCGTAGAACATCCGCCAAGTGTCTTTGGGCTCTTGTCGGATTTTCTCGAACGGCCCCCAGTCGGCGCGCTTGAGCAGCGTGACGGGACCGGCCAGCGAGGTGTCGCCCATGCGCCGATAGATCGAGTCCACACCGGGATGACTGCGGTCGCTGGTGCCGAAGAGTTTCTGCGCGCGCCCGTCCTTGTCATAGTCGAAAATATCGCTGAGGGTCAGGATCGCGACCGGATCATTGTTGCTATCGGTCAGCGCCACCTCATCGCCGACGCTCAGGGTCTTGATGATCTCGGCGTTCTTGCTGCCCACCGGCGCGAAGCTGAGCGGCACCGGCCAGATCGTGCCATTGGCAAGACGGCCTTCGGAGAGCACCGAGTTATAATCCGCCTCATTCATAAAGCCGGTGTTGGGCGAAAGGACGCCGGTGGCGATCATTTCGATGGTGATGACAGCCTCTAGATCAACGCGGATCGAGGGCAGATTGCGGGCGCGCGCGATTTCGGCGTCGCGCTGCCCCGCGGGCACAACCTGATCCACCAGCACCCCGCCGTGGGGTTTTTGCGGGTAGGTGTCGAAGTTCATATCTTTAGGCATATCAGGTCTGTGCCCCCCTTTTTAGACAGTCGTATTTGTGGTGCTCACCACATATTTTAGCCGCTCAAATGGCAAGGTATTTTTCCCGCAATTCGGTGTTTTCCAAAAGCTCGGCGGCTCCACCTGTATGGACCAACTCGCCCGAGTCAAGGATCACCGCCCGATCCGAGAGGCGCAGCGCCGCCACCGCGTTCTGCTCGACGATGATCGTGGTGATGCCGCGTTCTTTGATGCTTTGCACGATGCGCTCGATTTCCTGCACGATCACCGGTGCGAGGCCCTCATAGGGCTCGTCCAGCAGCAGCAGTTTGATATCGCGGGCCAGCGCGCGGGCGACGGCGAGCATTTGCTGTTCGCCGCCCGAAAGGGTGATCCCCTCTTGCAGGCGACGCTCGGCAAGCCGCGGGAAATGCTCGTAGATTTCCTCGATCTCCCAGCCGCGACCGGGCGAGACCTGCGACAGGATCAGGTTTTCCTCGACGGTCATGCCGGGGATGATGCGGCGGTCCTCGGGCACCAGCTGGATACCGGCGCGCGAGGCCTCAAAGGCTTTCATCGGGTGCACGGCTTGGCCTTCAAGCCAGATTTCGCCGCGGGTCATTGCCGGATCATCCAGCCGCGCGATCGCCCGCAGGGTCGAGGTTTTACCCGCCCCGTTGCGCCCTAAAAGTGCGAGGATTTCACCCTTGCGCACCTCTAGCGAGACGCCCTGCACAATATAGCTTTCGCCATAATAAGCATGGATGTCGCGGATCGAAAAGAACGCGTCTCCGGCGGGTTTTGTGGCGGTATTGGCGGCAGCGGTATCGGCGGTAGTGGCGCCGATATTGGCTGCGGCAGTGGCGGGGGTTTTTTCTGTGACAGCGATATTCATTCTGCAGGCACTCCCAAATAAGCCTCTTTGACGCGCGGGTCATCCTTGACCTGTTGCGGCGGGCCCGAGGCGATCAACCGGCCCTGCGCCAGCACCGAGATCCGGTCGGCGAGTGAAAACACCACATGCATATCGTGCTCGATAATCACGATGGTCATGCCGCGGCTTTTGATCGATTTCAGCAGCTCGATGGTGGTGTTGGTGTCATGGCGCGACATGCCGGCGGTGGGCTCGTCCAAAAGCAGCAGACGCGGGCGCTGGATCAGGCACATCGCCAGTTCCAGCCGCCGTTTGTCGCCGCGCGAGAGGGCACCGGCGTGATCCTCGCGCCGCGCATAAAGGCCGAATTCGCGCAGCAGCCCCTCGGCCTCGGCGCGGATCTCGGCCTCATCCATCACCGCGCGGAACATATTGACCCGAAACGCCCCGTCGCGGCGGGCGAAAGCGGGCGCCATGACGTTGTTCAGGACCGAGAGATCGGCGAAGATCTCGGGGGTCTGGAACACCCTAGATATACCGAGCTGGTTGATCTCATGCGGGGCCATGCCGGTCAGCACATTGCCATCAAAGACCACCGCGCCGCTGGTCGGCGGCAGGCGGCCGATGATCACATTCAACAGCGTGGATTTCCCCGCACCATTGGGCCCGATGATCGCATGGGTGGTGCCCTCTTCGACCTGAAGGTCGATATCGGACAGCGCCTTGAGCCCACCGAAATTCTTGAACACATCCGCGACATGCAGGACGATATTGCCCGGAACGGCGTCAGGGGCGACGGCTTTGGCTTGCGCGGTCATGTGCGTTTCTCCTGTGCGTCGGCGGCAAGGTCATAGGTGTCGGAGCGGCGTCTAAAGCGGTGGCGGAGCTTTTCGGCGCCCTCGACCAGACCGCCGGGCAGGAACACCACGATCAGCACGAACACCAGACCCAGCGTCAGATGCCAGCCTTCGCCGACAAATTTCGACATCACCGTGACGGCGACGCTTTGCACCCCGTCGGGGAGGAACTCGAAAAACCCGTTGAGCATCTGGGTGTTGATCGCCGAGAAGATATTCTCGCAATATTTGATCACCCAAGCACCGATCACCGGCCCAAGCAGCGTGCCGACGCCGCCGAGAATGGTCATCAACACAAGGTTGCCCGATTCCGTCCATTGCATGCGCTCGGCACCGGCAATCGGATCGGTCACCGCCAGAAGGCCACCGGCCAGACCGGCGAACATGCCCGAGATCACAAAGGCGGTCAGCATATAGGGCTTGGTGTTAAAGCCGGTGTAGATCATCCGCGTCGGGTTCGATTTGATCCCGCGCAGGGCCATGCCAAAGGGCGAGGCAAAGATTTTCTGCGACAGAAAGAAACAGGCGATCAGCACCAGCGCGCAGATATAAAACCCGCCGTAGCCGCCCAGCTCAATGCCGATCAGCGAGGGCATCGGCATGCCAGAGGCGGATTGCCCGACGCCAAGCAT
This sequence comes from Pararhodobacter oceanensis, assembly GCF_003076755.1. Taxonomy (GTDB): domain Bacteria; phylum Pseudomonadota; class Alphaproteobacteria; order Rhodobacterales; family Rhodobacteraceae; genus Pararhodobacter; species Pararhodobacter oceanensis. Next base: position 42,866 of record NZ_QDKM01000006.1, on the reverse strand, counting down.
CGTATCAATCGCGCGCGGATCATCGCGGGCGATCAGTAGGCCGGTCTCGCCATTGGTGATCGGGGTGAGCACGGAATAGGCGAGGCTATAGCTCATCTGCGCGAAGGCCAGCGTCAGGATCGAGAAATAGATACCCGAGCGCCGCAGGCTGAAAAACCCGATGAACAGCGCGAAGATACCGGCGAAGACCACGGCGAAGAACAGCGCCGGGATCATATCCATCGACAGGAGTTTGAACGACCAGACCGCGGTATAAGAGCCGACGCCGAGAAACGCCGCATGGCCAAAGCTGAGATAGCCGGTGAGGCCGAAGAGGATGTTAAACCCAATGGCGAAAATCGCATAGATGACGAATTTCTGCATCAGCCCCGGGTAGGCCGCGCCCAAGGGCTGCAGCCAGATCGGCATGGTCATGACGATGACGGAAAACACCGCCAGCAAGGTGAAGTCTTTGCGAGATAGTGAAAACATGGCGGATCAGCTCTCCATGACGCCGGAACGACCCATCAGGCCGCGCGGGCGCACCAGCAAAATGATGATTGCGACGAGGTAGATGATGATCTGGTCGATCCCCGGAAAAATCGAGGTGACCTCATTCATCGAGGCAAAGCTCTGCAGGACGCCCAGAAGGAAGCCTGCCACCACCGCTCCGGGCAGTGACCCCATGCCGCCGACCACCACGACGACGAAGCTCAGCACCAGAAAATCCATCCCGATGTGATAGTTGGGCGCCAGAAGCGGGGTATACATCGCCCCCGCGACACCGGCGACGACCGCGGCAAGGCCGAAGACGATGGTGAATTTGCGGTCGATGTCGATGCCCAGAATGCCCACCGTCTCGCGGTCGGCCATACCGGCGCGCACCACCATCCCGAAGGTGGTGAACCGCATGAAGGCAAAGACCGCGCCGATCACACCGGCCGAGAACAGCAGATAGACCAGCCGCCATGTCGGATAGGTGACGCTATAGGCCTCCATCCCGAACCAGACGCCGACATCGGCAGCAACGCGCAGATCGGCGGGGATCGGCTGCGGCACCGGATTGGCGCCAAAGAAGCTGCGCACGATTTCCTGCAGCACGATGGCAAGGCCGAAGGTGACAAGGATCTGCTCGGCGTGGCTGCGTTTGTAGAAATGCTTGATCAGCCCGCGCTCCATGACGATGCCGATCACCAGCATCACCGGCACGGCAAAGATCACCGAGAGGGGCACCGAGTAATCGACCAGAAACGCGCCCCAATCGCCAAGCCAGCTTTGCACCAAGGGCGTGCGCACCTCGACCGGCGCGCCCCAAGGCGACAGCTGCGTGGGATCGACGGTCACCGTCTCGATGGTCAAGAGATAGCGGAAGACCACCGCGCAGAAACATCCCAGCATGAACAGGGCGCCATGGGCAAAATTGACCACGCCCAGCGTTCCGAAAACCAAGGTCAGGCCGAGGGCGATCAGCGCATAGGCGCCGCCCTTGTCCAGACCGTTGAGCAATTGAGCAAGTATCGCGTCCATTTTACCCTCAACTCCCGCATCATTCCGGCAAATATCCGGGCGAAAAATTTCTTGCGCACAGAGGGGACGGTCGGCGCGGGAATGTCCCGCGCCGCCCTTTGCCTCATGCGTCAGTCGTGCCTGTTATGGCGCCAGTTAGAGTGCTGCGATCAGCACATATTCGGCTCGTAGGGGCCCAGCTCGCCGCCAAAGATCGCGGGGTCATACATGACATCCTCGCGCGGCGTCTTGCCGACCACGTCGAGCACGTCAAAGCGGCTGGTCGGCGCCTCGTTGCCGCGCACCACAAGCACCTCTTTGAAGCACTGGTGGTCCGAGCCGCGATAGAGCGTCGGGCCGTTGCCGAGACCGTCGAACTCGAAGTCCTCGAGCGCGCGGATCACCTCGGGCGGGTAGAAAGTGCCGGCCCGCTCGACCGCATCGGCGTAGAGCAGCGTCTGCACATAGCCGGTGTGCGCCGACTGCGAGGGCGGCTCGCCGTATTCGGCGCCGTAGGACTGGGTGAAGGCGCGCGAGCCCGCGTCGTCAAGCTGCCAGTTCCAGTTCTGGGTGCCGATGATGCCCTTCACCGCATCGCCCGCGCCCACCGCCATCAGTTCCGAGAACATCGGCACGATGATTTCGAACTGCTTGCCGTTCGCCATCCGGTCGCGCATGCCGAATTGCACCGCCTGCGGCAGCGAATTCACCATGTCGTGGCCATAGTGGTTGAGGATCAGCACATCCGCGCCCGAGTTCAGCACCGGCGTCAGATACTGCGAATAATCCCCGATCCCGAGCGGTGTGCGAACGGCACGCACGGTTTCCCAACCCAATGCTTCGGTCGCCGCCATGATCGATTCTTCCTGGGTCCAGCCCCAGTTGTAATCGGCGGTCAAATGATAGGCGCGGCGGTCGCGGCCATATTCCTCGGCCAGCAGCGGCGCGATCGCGACGCCGGACATATAGCCTTGGAAGAAATGCCTAAACCCGTAGCGGCGCTTGTCCTTGCCGGTGGTGTCATTGCCGTGGGTCAGGCCGGACATATAGATCACGCCCAACTCGTGGCAGAGCGCCTGTTGCGCCACAGCCTCGCCGGTGGTGACGCAGCCGGTGACCATCACCGCGCCGTCACGTTCGATCATCCGGCGGGCGCCGTCGCGGGCGGCGTCGGTGTTGGTCTGGGTGTCGCCGGTGACATAGCGCAGCCGCTTGCCGAGGATGCCGTTGCCCTTGAGCGCAGTCGGCTGCATGGTGTTGATCATGCCGCCGTCACCCTCGCCGTTGATATGCTTAACGGCCAGCTCGTAACCCTTGAGTTGCTCGAGCCCCTCTTCGGCATAGGTGCCGGTCTGCGGCACGTTGAAACCGATGATCGGATCATTGTCGCCAGGATTGTTGCAAAACTGCTGCGCATAGGCGCGGTTGGTCAGCACCAGAGGCGAGGCCACCGCTGTTGTCAGCCCTGCCCCCACGGTCTTGAGCAAGCCACGCCTGTTCATTGTGAACTTTGTCATCACTGTCCTCCCTTGCGGTGTAAACACCAGTTTCTCCCGCCGAAAGACTAGGGACACATTGAAAATCTAATCAATATCAATTTGATTACACTGCATAAATCTGTTAATCATTGAACTTATGCGGGGTGTGATCTGTCAATTGTTGACAAGATTGCAGCGGGGAGGATGGCGATGCGGGCACCGATCGGGATCAGGGTGCGGCGGCACCGGATGGCGCTGAAGCTGACGCAGGCGGGGCTGGCGCGGGCGGTGGGGATTTCGCCGAGCTATCTGAACCTGATCGAGAACAACAAGCGCGAGATCGGCGGCAGTCTGCTGCAAGCGATTGCCCAGCATCTGGGGCTGGGGGTTGAGGATCTGTCCGGCGATCCCGAGCAGCGCACGCTGAATGCGCTGCAAGAGGTTCTGAACGATCCCTTGTTGCAGCGGCTGGCGCTGGAACAGGCCGATCTGCATGATTTGGTTGCCAGATTTCCCGAGGTGGCGCGGGCGCTGACCAAGCTGCACGCCGCCTATACCGACGCCAATTCCGAGCTTGACGCCTATGCCAACCGGCTGTCGTCGGACCCGATGCTGTCGCAGATGCTGCATGAGGTGCTCAGCCGGATCACCGCGATGCGCTCGAGCGCGGAAATCCTGAGTAAGATGGAGGATCTGGCGCCCAAGGACCGGCAGCGGTTCAGCGGGCTGATCTCGAGCGAGGCGAGCAGCATGTCGGAGACGGTGCGCGGGCTGGCGTCGTATTTCGATATGGAATCGCGCGAGCGCCGCACCCTGTCGCCGCTGCGCGAGGTCGAGGATGCGCTGATCAACAGCAACAACCATTTCCCCGAGTTGGAACTGCTGGCCGAGGCGCTGCGCGCCGAGATCGAGGCGCAGGGGGCGTTTGGCGAATCAGCCATGGCGGCGGCTTTGGAGGCGCAGTTCGGCGTCACCTGTCGGCGCTGGACCGGCGCGGTTCGGGCGCAGATGCCGGCACAGGTGATAGCCTCGGGCGGGCCGCGTCCGGCGCGCTATGATGGTGACGCCAAGACCCTGTGGCTGCGCGGCTCGGCGACGGCGGCGACGCGGCAATTCCAGATGTGCCGGCTCTATGCGCAACAGGCCGGTGCGGCGCAGATTGACGCGACCTGCGACCGGCTGGACCTGTCATCGCCCGAGGCGCGTGCGCTGGCGCAGGGGGCGCTGTCGTCCTATGTGGCGGGGGCGATGGTGATGCCCTATGCACAGTTTTGGACCGATGCCGAGGCGCAGCGTTATGATATCGACCTGTTGAGCCACAGCTACACCGCCAGTTTCGAACAGGTCGCGCATCGGCTGGTGACATTGCGGCGCGAGGGGGCGGAGGGGGTGCCCTTTGGCTTTCTGCGCTCGGATATCTCGGGGCGGTTGACCAAACGCTTTCCGCTGCCCGGATTGTCGCTGCCGAGTTCGGGGTTCGGCTGTTCGCTCTGGCCGATTTATTCGGTGTTTGGCACCTCGGGCATCCAGCGGCAGATTTCCGAGTTTCCCAATGGCGCGCGGTTTTTACTGATCGCCAAGACGGTGAAGAAACGCGTGCAGGCGTGGCAGGAACAACCCTTGGTGTTCTCGGTGATGCTGGCCTGCGATCTCTTGCATGCGGGGCGCACGGTGTATGGGCAGGGGCTGGATCTGGACGATCCGCAGGCGCGGGTGCCGGTGGGGCCGAGTTGCCTTTTGTGTGTGCGCGAGGGGTGCAGTCACCGGCAGGAAGAGGCGGCGACAATGATGCAATCCCCGACGGGTTAGGCGGGTTCGTCCTCGCTCAGCGGCAGGGTGATACGGAAACACGCCCCCTCGAGCGGGCCATCGACAAGTTCCAGCCTGCCGTTCATCTTCTGGATGATCGTATAGCTGATGTTCAGCCCCAGCCCGAGGCCCGAGGGCACCGCCGCGCCCGCATCCGAGGGCTGCACGCGCATGAATTTATCGAAGATATTGCTGTGGTATTCCGCCGAGATGCCTTTGCCATTATCGGCGATATCGACCACATATTTCCCGCCCTCGACCCGTGACAGCACCTGCACCACCGGCGCTTTGGCGTCGTTATGGGCGATGGCGTTGGCGATGATATTGATGAACACCTGACAGAGCCGGTCGGGATCGCCGAGGATCTGCGCGTCTGGCACCTGCGGGTGATGCTCGACAGCGATGGCGTGCTGGCGGGCGAGCGCCTCGCAGACGATAAAGGCGCGGGCGAGCACGGTTTCGCCGTCGATGGGGCGGATGTCCCATGTGCCCTCGCCGTGCTCCAAAGCGCTCATGTCGAGGATACCGTCGAGAAGCCGCGTCAGACGGGCGCTTTCTTGGTGGATGGTCTGGATGAACCGGCTGCGGCGGTCGGGGTCGAGATCCCGCTCGCGCAAGAGGATCTGCGAGATCGAGCGGATCGAGGTCATCGGCGTGCGCACCTCATGGCTGACCTGACTGAGGAAATCATCCTTTTGCCGGTGGAGTTCATGCAGCCGTGCGTTGGCCTCTTGCAACTGTTGGGCGGTGAGGCGCAGCTTGTGGGATTTTTCCTCTAGCTCATGCGAATATTCAATCGCCTGCTGGGTTTCACCGGCGATCTGCATCACCTCCTCTAATGAAATCCGGTCATCGGCGCCGACCTTGGTCAGCAGCACATGCGCCGAGGCGGCACCGATGGAACTGGCGAGCTCGCGTTCCAATCGGGCGATGAATTCCGAGGAGACCGCAACATCGAGCGCGTGATCGCCGCGCGGGATATTGGCGGCCTCAAAGAGGGTTTGTGCGCGGTGCCAGCCAAGCACGCGCTCGGCGACGAAAAATATCTCATCGGTGGTGGCCGAGCCGCGAATGACGCGGGTTTGTGCGCCCTGATCGGCGCGGAAGATATCGACGAAAACGCCGGATTGCACCCGCTCCATGATGTTCTGCTTGGCCAGAAGCGAGACGAAAATCAGCGCGGTGACGTTGAAAAACAGGCTCCAGAACACCGAATGCACCAAGGGATCGAGCCCCTCCATGCCAAAGAGGGCCTCGGGGCGCAGGGCGGTCAGCCCCCATGGGCCATGGGCCACAAGGCTGGCGATGGTCAGCGAAGAACTGGTGAAACTGGGCAGAAACAGCGTCCATGCCCACGTCGCGGTGCCGATCAGAATGCCCGACAGCGCGCCGTAGACATGCGCCTGCCGCCAATAAAGCGCGGCCAGAAGCGCGGGCAGGAATTGCGCGACACCGGCGAAGGAAATCAGCCCGATGGGCGCCAGCGCGTCGCTTTCACCGGTCAACCAGAAATAGAGGAAGCCCATCAGCAGGATCACCGCAATCGAGATCCGGCGCGAGCGCAGTAGCAACCGCGCGATGCCCTTTTCGCCGGTCTCGACCAGCTTGTCGCCACGGCTGAGCGCGAGGGGCAGCACGATATGGTTGGAGACCATGATCGACAGCGCAATCGAGGCGATGATGATCATCGAGGTGGCCGAGGAAAACCCGCCAATAAAGGCAAACAGCGCCAGCCCGTCCTGCCCCGCCGCCATCGGCAGGGTGAGGACGAACATATCGGGGTTCGATCCTGCGGGCATCGTCGCCAGCCCGTAATAGGCGATCGGTAGGGTGAAGGTGCTCATCAACAGCAGATAGGCGGGAAAGGCCCAGCCGGCGGTGCGCAGATGTTCCTCGTTGGAGTTCTCGATCACGGTGATATGGAACTGGCGCGGCAGGCAGAGGATGGCGCTGGACGAGAGGATCAGAATCGCGATCCAGCGGCTGCCGAAGGGCTCGCGCTCATGGATATCAAACCCCGCCTCAACGGCGCGGGCGTAGACATCGCCAAAGCCGCCGCTCATCCCGAAGACCACAAACAACCCGACCGCGATCAGCGCCAGCAGTTTGACGGCGGCTTCAAAGGCGATGGCGGCGACAACGCCGAGATGTTGCTCGCGCACATCGACGTTGCGAGTGCCGAAAAAGATCGAGAACAGCGCCATGCCCACCGCCGCGCCCAGCGCAAGGCTGACATCATCGAGCCCCGCCAGCCGGTCGCCATGGCCGCGGGCGCTGGATACGGTCTGGATCGAGGTGGCAATCGCCTTGAGTTGCAGCGCGATATAGGGGGTGATCGTGACCATGGCGATCAGCGTCACCAGAACCGCGAGGCTGCTGGATTTGCCGAACCGCGAGGACAGAAGGTCGGCAATCGAGGTGATGCCCTGCGAATGGCAGACCCAGACCAGTTTGCGCAACAGGAACCACCAGCCGACAAACACCAGCGTCGGCCCCATATAGACGGCCATGAACTCGAGCCCGTCGCGGGCCGCCGTGCCGACCGCGCCGTAGAATGTCCAACTGGTGCAATAGACCGAGATCGACAGCGTGTAGACCAAGGGCGAGCGCAGGAATCCGGCCTTGCCACGGCGCGTTTGGGCGTCGGAGAAATAGGCGATGACGAACAGCAAACCGACATAGGCCACCGCCGTCAGAATGACGAAATCCGGTGACAGCATCAGGATTTATCGGGCTCCGCGCTTTTGTCGATCGGGGGGCTGTCCACCGGCTCGGGGTCGATCTGGCGTGGTAGACGGCGCGAAAGGACCACCGCGCAGAGCACCAGCGCCGTCCAGATGGTGAACAGATAGGCGACTTCCAGAGGGATGCCGAACAGAAGGCGGCGCACCGCAAACAGGTTGAGAAATGGCGGCGTCAGCAGTAGCGCGGCAAAGGCGGGGATGACAAATCCGGCGTCCTGCCAGCGACGGCGCACTTCGGTGCGGGCCGGAACCGGACGCGGGGCGCTCATGGCGCGCGGTCTTTGCTGAGCAGCCGCGAGACTTCCGCGAGCAGCTCATCATTGTCGAAGGGCTTGGTGATGAAGCCGTCGGCGCGCAGGTCCAGCGCCATCTTGCGGTCCTGTTTCTGCCCGCGCGCGGTGAGCACCAGAACCGAGATATCGGCCAGATGCGGATCATCGCGCAGGATGCGCAGCACCTCCAGCCCGCTGAGCCGCGGCAGCATGATATCAAGCAGCAACAGCCGTGGCCGCGCGCGCCGGATACTGGCCAGCACCGCCTCGCCATCGGTGACGGACTCGACGCACCACCCCGCATGCTCGAGGATAAAACGCAGCGGATCGAGGATCGCGGGCTCGTCCTCGGCAATCAAAATATCACTCATGGAGCCTCCCCCCATCTCTGTGACGCGGAGTAAAGCCGGTTTACTTTCATTTCGCAACATCGGCGGTGGCAATGGCTGGCGGAGGTGACGCTGAAATACACCGGCGGCGCGGCTAAAAAGCGCAGCGCGGGCGAGGATCTGCAACGCGATCTGGACAGTCTGAAAGCGCTGATCGACAGGGATGACGACGGCTAGACCTCAGGGCGCGGGCGTCTGCCAGATCGCGCGCCAGTCGCTGCCCTTGGGCACCACGCCTTGATACGAGGCGATCTGCGCCTGCGGCAGGCGGCAGGCGGTGCCGAGTGCGGGGGCGCCATTGGCCATGGCGATGGCGGCATCGACCATCAGGCGGCGGAATTCGACAATCGCGATATCCGAGGCGCCGAGCACATCATCGCTGCGGTCAACGATCGTGCCCATCGACACCCACATCGCGATATCCTGATTGGGAATGCCTTTGATGCCGGTGAAATTCCCCTCTTTCATCAAGTCGCGGTCCTGCCGGAAGCGGTTCTCCATCGTGCCATAGGTCGCCCATGTCACCGGATCCAGATCCTCGCCCGGCACGGCGCTGGCAAAGGCGCGCCATGATTGCGTATCGGGGGTGTCCTCGGGATCGCCCCAAGCGATGAAATGAAACATCGAGGCGCCGTCATCCACCGGCACGATCACCGTCGCCACATTATACGAGGAATTGGGCGGGATCAGCGAGGTATAGGGCGCGATATACTGGGTGATGCGCAGATAGTCATGGGTCGCGGCCTGTTTGATCGGGCGGCGGATGGCGACATATTGAAACCCGTAATCGGTGGTCGCGGCCTGCATACGCGGGGATTTATCGGTCGAGGGGCGCAGCCATTTGCTGTCGGTGGCACCGGCGCTATCGACCCGCGCGGGCACCATATCCGAGGAGTGCAGCGAGGACGAATGGGCGCTGTCGATCTGGCCTTCGGTCATCTGCGCCCAATTTGCCGGAATGCGGATTTTCAGGATCGACACGCGCTCGGTGCCGGTCGGGCAAAAGGCGGGGGGCTGGAATTCGGGCACGGTCTCGGGATCGCCGAGCCATGCCCAGACAAACCCCGCCGCCTCCACCGTCGGATAGGCGCGGTGTTTGACCTTGCTCATCAAGGGGCTGCCCTCGGGCTCGGAGGACATCGCCACGACATTGCCCGCGACGTCAAATTTCCAGCCGTGATAGAGACAGCGCAGCCCGCAGTCCTCATTGCGCCCCAAGACCAAGGAGGCCAGACGATGCGGGCAGCGCTCATCCAGCAGGCCCAACTCGCCCTTGGTGTTGCGAAAGGCCACCATCCGCATGCCCAGCGCCTCGACCAGCAGCGGCGTGCCATCGCGCTCAGTAACCTCCTCGGACAGGCAGACCGGCGTCCAATGCTGGCGCATCAGATCGCCCATCGGCGTGCCCTTCGAGACCTGCGTCAAAACCTCGTTTTCCTGCACTGACAGCATGTTCATCTCCTATGGCTGCGAAAACTCTGCCAAAGCCGCCCGCGCTTGACAAGATAATATTAGATATCTAAGCTAAATCTATTCAGCGGAGCCTGATTGATGAAACTTGACGTCCTCCAGCGGCGTGCGCTGACCCCGCAGATCATGGAATTCACCCTTGCCGCTGCGGATCGCCGCGTGCTGCCCGCAGCCGAAGCGGGGGCGCATATCACCCTGCAGACCCCCTCGGGCGCGATGCGGCGCTATTCGCTGGTGCATCCGGCCAAGGCGCCCGAGGCCTATGTGGTGGCGGTGAAACGCGAGCCGCAGTCGCGCGGCGGCTCGGCCTCGATGCATGACGCCGCGCAGGTCGGGCAGATGCTGGACGGCGCGCCGCCCGAGAACGCCTTTGCGCTGGGTGCAGAGCATCCGGCGCTGCTGATTGCGGGCGGGATCGGGATCACCCCGATCTATGCGATGGCCCAGCAACTGGCCGCCGAGGGCCGTGCCTTCCGGCTGGTCTATTGCGCCCGCGATGCGCAAAACGCGGCCTATGCGGCGGAATTACAGGCGCTATGCGGCGCGCGGCTGACCCTGCATTGCGACGCGGGCGATCCCGAAAATGCCTTTGATTTCTGGGACATCTGCGCCGAGCCGACGGCGGAACATATCTATTGCTGCGGCCCCGCGCCCTTGATGGAGGAGGTCCGCGCGGTCACCGGCCATTGGCCCGAGGGGCGGGTGCATTTCGAGGATTTCAAACCCGTCGACGTGGTCCGCGCCGATGACCAGCCCTTCATGGTGACGCTGCAACGCTCGGGCCAAGAGATACTGGTGCCCGCCGACCGCTCGATCCTTGAGGCGCTGCGCGATGCCGGTCATCCGACGGTGAGTTCCTGCGAGAGCGGCACCTGTGGCACCTGCAAATGCGGCCTGCTGGCGGGGGCGGTCGATCACCGCGACAGGGTGTTGATGGAGGATCAAAAGCAGGACCACATCATGATTTGCGTGTCGCGCGCGGCGGCGGGGCATCTTGTTGTCGATCTCTGACCCCCTGCGCCTTGGCGTGGTCGGGCTGGGCCGCGGCTTTGCCCTGAGCGCGCGGGCCATCGCGGCCCATCCCGGCCTGCGGCTGGTTGGTGCCGCCGATCCCGATGATGAGAGTTGCCGCGCCGTCCAGGGCGCCTTTGGCGGGCGCATCTATGGTGATATCGCGGCGCTGGCGGGCGATCCCGATATCGAGGCGATCTATATCTGCACCCCGCATCACCTGCACCGCGACCACGCGCTGACCGCCCTGCGCGCGGGCAAACATGTGCTGGTGGAAAAGCCGATGGCGGTGACGCTGGCCGAGACCCACGCGATGATTGATGCCGCAGAGGCGGAGGCGCGGCAGTTGATTGTCGGCCCCAGCCATAGTTTCGACGCGCCGGTGCGGCTGGCCGCCGAGATGATCGCCGCGGGGGCGATTGGCGCGGTGAAGATGATCCATGCGCTCTATGCGACCGATTTCCTCTATCGTCCGCGACGGGCTGCGGAACTGGCGGGGGATCTGGGCGGCGGCGCGGTGCTTGGGCAGGCGATCCACCAGATTGACGTGGTGCGGCGGCTGGCGGGCGTGCCCGCGCAACGGGTCACCGCGCGCACCGGCGGGGCTTGGGATCCAGCGCGGCGGGTCGAGGGTGCCTATGCGATGCTGGTGGATTTCGACGGCGGGATTTTCGCCACGCTGACCTATTCCGGCCATGGGCATTTTGACGGCGACCGGCTGATGGAGGGCATCTCGGAACTGGGTATCCGCAAGCCCGACCGCCATCGCGCCACCCACCCACGGCTGCACGCTACCGCCGATGAGGCGGCGGCGCGGCGTGCACGGCGGTTCACCCGGCTGGAGGACTGCCCGCAGCCCGAAACCCATGAGCATTTCGGGCAGGTGATCGTCTTTGGCACGCAGGGCGATCTGCGGCTGACGCCCGAGGGCGTTGAGCTGAGCGATGCCCAGCGCCGCAGCTTTCACCCCGCCCCGATCACCACCCCGCGCGCCGAGGTCTTTGACGCGCTTTATGCCGCGATCCGCCACGGCCGCGCGCCCTTGCAAGACGGCGCATGGGGGCGGGCGTCGCTGGAAATCTGCCTTGCCGCGCTGGCCGGTGCGCGCAGCGGCGCGGTGCAACCCCTTCAATTCCAAAGGTGATGATGTGACGCTGAAACTCTCGATTGCGATGGGCGATTATGACCGCACGCGCCCGCTGTTTGACCGCCGCGTGCAGATCGACGGGGTCGATCCGCTGTTTCTGCTGCAGTCGCCCGAAGAGATGTTTTTCAACGCCTTCCGGCACCGCACCTGCGATGTGACCGAATTGTCGCTGAGCTCTTATTGCGTGTCGCTGACCCGCGAGGACCCGCCCTATATCGGCATTCCGGTGTTTCTGAGCCGTGCGTTCCGCCACTCGTCGGTTTATGTGCGCGAGGATCGCGGGATCGAAAGCCCCGTTGATCTGGCTGGCAAGCGTATCGGGCTGGCCGAATACCAGCTAACAGCGAATGTCTGGGTGCGGGCGATATTGGCCGAGGCCGGGGTGACGCCCGACCGGATCACCTGGCTGCGCGGCGGGATGAATGCGCCGGGGCGGCCCGAGAAGATCAGGCTCGACCTGCCCGCCGATGTGACCGTCGAACAGGCACCCGAGGGGGCAACGCTGAACCAGATGCTGGTTGATGGCGCGATTGACGGGTTTATCGGCCCGCGCTGGCCGGCGTGCTTTCACGAGGGCCACCCGATGGTGCGGCGGCTCTGGCGTGACGGGCTGCAGGCGGCGCGGGACTGGCATGCGGAGAGCGGGCATTTTCCGATCATGCATATCCTCGGGCTGCGCCGTGAACTGGCCGCGCAGCACCCGTGGTTGCCCGGCGCTTTGCTCAAGGCCTTCACCCTGTCGAAACAGGCGGCGCAGGCGGCATTGGCGGACACCTCGGCGACCAAAGTGACGATGCCCTTTGTCGAGGATATTCTGGCGATCTCGGCGCGGATGTCGGCGGATATATGGTCTTACGGCGTGGCCGAGAACCGCGCGACACTGGCGTATTTCCTGCGCCACCACCATGCGCAGGGGTTGAGCCCGCGTCTGTTGGAGGTGGATGAATTGTTCCATCCCTCCACGCTGGAAAGCTATTCGCTATGAGCCTGCGCGCTGGAGATATCGTCGAGATCGAGACGCCGCAGGGGTGGCTGCAGGGGTTGGTGATGGCGCAGGAGGCGGGCTATCCGCCGGCGATCGGGGTGGCGATGGTGCTGCATGACGCGCCCTTACCCGCCCCCGCCGCGCCCTTGGATCCCACCGCTTTGCAGGTGGTGTTGATGCCGCTGGACCGGGCGCAGCTTGCGGGGCATCTGCGGGTTCTGGGGGCGCAGCGCCCGCCACCATCGCCCGGGTTTCGCGTGCCGGTGCGGGACCGCGCGGGGGCCGAGATTTACGACTGGATCTGGCAGGCGGGGCGGCTCAGGCTGCGTCGGCCCGAGGATGCCGACGACCTGCCGCTTCGCGAAATCCGCGCGCTGGATGATCTGGTGGAAGATCTGGCCGGACGGGCCAAGCGGCGCTGAACCCTGTCGCGTTTTGCAAGTTCGGCGCAGTCACTGGTAGCCGGGGAGTGCCAACCTGCCAGTGGCTGGCCCCGGCGCCCCGCGCTTAAACCGCGCTGGTGGCGCGGGTGGGAGGCACCCGCAGACCGCGTTCGGCGGCTTCGATCTCGTCGCGGGCCAGATTGTCGATGATCACCCCCAAAGCATCCCGCAACACCTGCTGGGTCTGCAGGCTCAACCCCTCGACCGCGACCTCATTGGCCTCGATCGCCAGCGGCACCAGCTTGTCGCGCAGCGCCCAGCCCTCGGGCGTCAGAAACGCATGCTGGCGGCGCTTGTTGCCCTCGACATTGCGGCGCTCAAGATAGCCCAGCTCCTCCATCCGCAGCAGCGCGGTATGGGTGGTCGGTTCTTTGAGATGCGCGCGCTCGCTCAATGCGCGCTGCGAGAGCCCGTCCTCCTGCCACAGAATGCGCAGAAAGATCCAATGACTGAAGGTCACATTATGAACCGACAGGCGGATCTGCAGCGACCGGTTGAACGACCGCGCCGCCAGCCGGATCAATCGCGCCAAACGCTCTTCTTGCGGATCGGCGCTGGTGTCCTGCGCTTCGATAGTGTCAATGCGTGACATTCTGTTCCCCCCCGCATGTCCTCATTGCGGCGCGCGGCTCCACAGCGTGAGAGCCCTGCGTGATTTTCCAGACAGGTTAATCCTTTGCAAAACGCAAAGCCATGGTTAAAGCCTAGCCTTGACCCGGCTCGCGTAATGCGGAATATCGCAGGGCGGATTTCTACCTCAGGTTTATATCGCGTGCAACGCCCTGCCGGTTAGCGGCGACTGGGTTGTTGACTTGATTTTGCACACGTGTTCAGATCGCGGCATCACGCAGCAAACACGCGCAGCATCCAAAGGATCCCCATGGCGCAGATGGCGACGGGTCTGACGCAGGCCCGCATTATCGATATCCGCGAGGTCTCGGTGCCCTTGAGCGGCGCGCTGGCCAATGCGGTGGTGAATTTCGCCTCGCATGACGTCTCGCTGGTCGCGGTGATCAGCGATGTGATCCGCGATGGCAGGCCGGTGGCGGGGCTCGCGTTCAACTCGATTGGCCGTTTCGCCCAGCCGGGATTGTTGAACCGCCGCTTTATCCCGCGCCTGCTCGCCGCCGATCCCGAGACACTGGCCGGAGGGCCGAATGGCGCGCCCGATCCGGCGAAAATCCGCGCTGCTGCGATGCGCGATGAGAAACCCGGCGGCCATGGCGACCGCGCCTCGGCGGTGGCGGCGCTGGAACTGGCGATCTGGGATCTGGCGGCGAAACTGGGGGATGAGCCGGCCTGGATGACGATCTCGCGCGCCTTTGGCAGCACGCCGCATCGCAACGGCTGCGATGTCTATGCGGCGGGCGGCTATTATTACAGCGGCGACACCACGCGCACCCTGACGGATGAGCTGAAATCCTATCTCGATCTGGGCTTTACCGCGGTGAAAATGAAGATCGGCGGCGCGGCCTTGGCACAGGATCTGACGCGCGTCGAACAGGCGATTGGCATCCTTGGTGGCGCGGGCAATGTCGCGGTGGATGCCAACGGGCGGTTTGACCGTGCGGCGGCGCTGGACTGGGGGCAACGGCTGGACGGCTACGGGCTGCGCTGGCTTGAGGAAATGGGCGATCCGCTGGATCTTGGCACCCATGCGGCGTTAACCAAGGCGCTGCAAACGCCGATTGCCACCGGCGAGAACCTGTTCAGCCGTCAGGACCTGCGCAATCTGATCGGATTTGGCGGCGCGCGGCCCCTGCGGGATATCTTTCAGATGGACGCGGGGCTGAGCTATGGGCTGGGTGAATACGCCGGTATGATCGCCGATCTGGAGGCGGCGGGCCATAGCCGCGCGCAGATCATGCCGCACGGCGGGCATCTGATCAATCTGCATATCGTCACCGCGCTGGGGCTGGGCGGCTGCGAGGCCTATCCCAGGGTGTTCGAGCCCTTCGGCGGCTATTCCGCCCAGTGCCGATTGCAGGACGGCAGGATCAGCCCCAGCGATGCGCCGGGGTTTGGGTTGGAGCAAAAACAAGGGCTTAGGCCGCATATCCAGGGGTTGCTTGAATGAGCGGCGCGGGGGGAATGATCGGCGCGGATGTCGAACCGGCGCGGATCGGCATTTTGGGCTGCGGCGCGATGGGATCGGTCTATGCGGCGCTCTTTGCCGAGGCCGGGGCGCAGGTGATTGCGCTCAATCGCAAGGGCGCGCATCTGGGTGCAATCACCGCCCATGGGCTGCGGCTTTCGGGCGCCAGCGGGGATCGGGTGGTGCACCTGCAGACCTGCGCGATGCCGCCCGAGCACGCCGAGACCCTGCCGCCATTGGACTTGCTGATCGTCGCCACCAAATCCATGGATGCGGCGCAAGCGACGCGCGACGCGCTGCCTTTGCTGGCGCCGCAGACGCTGGTGTTAACCATCCAGAACGGGCTTGGCACCAGTGATCAACTCGCCGGAATTGTCGGCGCCGAGCGGCTTGCGGTGGGTATCGCCGCGGCCTTTGGCGCCAGCATCCAGGCCCCCGGCCATGCCCATCACGCCCATAGCGGCAGCCTGACCATCGGCGCCTATCGCGGGCTGGATGCGGCGCAAGTCTCGCGGATCGCGGCGCTCTGGCGCGCGGCGGGGATCAGGGCCGAGGCCGTGGCGGATATCGCCGCGATGCAATGGGAGAAACTGATCTGCAACGCCGCCTTCAGCGGGCTTTGCGGGGTGACCGGTTTGCGCGTCGGCGAAGTGATGGCGAGCGCCGAACTGGCACCGCTGGCCCAAGCCGCCGCCGCCGAGGCCTTTGCCGTCGCGCAGGCCGCGGGCGTCGCCCTGACGGTCCGCGATCCCGTCGCCCATGCGATGGCGTTCGGCGAGAAAGTGCGCGCGGCGAAACCCTCGGTGCTGTTGGATATCGAGGCCGGACGGCGCAGCGAGATCGAGGTGATCAACGGCGCCATCGACCCGATTGCGCGCCGGTTCGGCACCATAGCGCCGGTCAATGCGACGATCGCCGCATTGGTGCGCCACCGCGAGCGGCAGGCGGGGTTGCGCGGTGACAGCGAGGCCGGTTAAGCGCCCTTAAATGCGCCGCACTGTGCCGCGTTCGATCAGCGCACAGGCAAACCGAAAATCACGCTGGCCCTGCGCATCCGTCTCGATTTGCACAGCGTTTTGGGCCGCGGCATCGGCTTTCTGCCCGCTGGCGAGTGCGGCGACGGTGCTGGCGATCCGGTCAATCGGCAGGCCGACCGTGGTGATCCCCGCGCCCCAATGGGCGAACCAGTCCGGGTCATCATAGCCGGTGAAACTCAGGTCTTCGGGCACCGACAGACCCGCCGCGCGCACCGCGTCCAGAAAGCCGATGGTCAGCTGCGAGGAGCCCAGAACGATGGCCTCGGGGCGATCAGGATCGCGCAACAGACGCTCGGTTGCGGCGCGGCCGAATTCGGGCTGCGGCGGGCCGAGGTCATAATGCGTATGGGCCGCAACGCCCGCCTCTTGCATCGCTGACAGATAGCCCTGCAACCGCTCGCTGCCGGTGCTCAGGGTCTCGGGCCCGCCGCCGATATAGGCGATGCGTTGATGCCCGCGCGACAGCAGATGCCGCACCGCCTGTGCCACCCCCTGCCCGTCATCCGCGGCGATCAGATCCGTGGCCAGAGCCGGATTGCGGCGCACCATCTGGGTGGTTGGAATCGCCCTGAGAATATCCAGCGACAATTTGGTTAACGCGCTTGTCGGGGTGATCACGATCGCCCGCGCGCGCGCCCGCTGGAGTTCGACCAAATGGCGCTCTTCGCGGGCCGGATCCTCATCGCTGGTGGCCAGAACCAGTTGCAAACCGCGGTCCGCCACATGCCGCCCGACAACGCTGGCTATTCGCGAATAGAAGTGGTTGTTAATATCGGGCAAAACAAAGCCGACAATATTCGACGCCGAGCCGCGTAAAGCCCGTGCGGCGTTATCGGGGAAATACCCCATTTCCTTGGCCGTGCGCTGCACCAGTTCAAAGGTCTCGGGGTTCACCAATGGCGAATTATTGAGCGCGCGCGAGACTGTCGCATGCGACATCCCGATTTTGCGGCCAATATCTTTGATCGTTACCAAACCGGTGATCTCCTTTGCGCCTGCGACTGCGCCCCCGTGCGACGAACCGTTCGGCGGCGTATGCGCAGCGCTAAATACGCTTGCGGTAAGTCATTGCTTTGCCGCCATTTGTCCGCGGAATGCGTTCAAGGCCGCGTCGATCCGCACCCGCGCCATCGGGTCTTGAAACCGGGCCTCGATATCCGCTTTTGACCCGACACCACTCATCGAGATCATATAGGGCATTGTCAACGCACCCAAGAGTTCAATGCTTGGCCGCAGCGATTTCATCCCGCGCCATGCGCCGTAGGGCGAGGCCGAGGCGCCGCCGATCAGCGTCGGTTTCACCGCCATCAGGGTAACCGAGATACGGCTCAACCAGTCGATGCCGTTTTTAAAACTGCCGGGAATCGCGTGGTTGTATTCCGGTGTGACGAATATCAAACCGTCGGCGGCGCTTATTTTATCGGCAAGGTCTTTCATCCCCTGCGGCGGGCCCTCTGCCGCCTCGCGGCGGGCGGAATACTGCGGCGTGTCCTCGAAAAGCCTGTAATCCACCCGTTCGACCTGTCCGGCGGCGCCGTCGAGCGCGGTGAGGATCACGTCGAGCAAGGCGACATTCAAGGATTGGTCGCGGCTTGAGGCGGCCAGCGCAATGATGGTCATCGAAACACTCCTAAGGGTCTGGAAACTGGGATCTGCGGGGTCGGGCACGGGGTCTGACGCTTGGCCTGACACCGGTAAGTTTTGATATCTAAGCTATGGCGTGGGGACGGTTCGGCGCAACCGGCGGCGCGGGGAAATTGATAAAATTGTCGAGAAAACCCCTTTGGTGTTGCTTGGGTCGCGGCTGCAAAATACCGCGCGACCCGCGGCAGGGCAGCCGGAAGACTGGCGCAAACTCCGGCAAAATTCTTGCCGGAAACCCCTGTTCGAATCATACTGGCCACCACAACCCGCGCCCCTGCCCTTTGCTGCCACGTCAGATTTTCACGCGCCACATCAACATTCTACAAGAAATTCCACCGTTCCAGATAAAAATCTTTGCTACTTCTTAGATATCGAATATTATCAAATCGAGAACCATATCAGTAAGGGAGAAACTGATGTTACCGCAGTCGATTCACCATGTGGCCTACCGCTGCAAAGACGCGAAAGAGACCGTCGACTTTTACGAAAAAGCACTGGGCATGTCCTATACCTTTGCGGTTGCCGAGGATGAAAACCCGACCACCGGCGAATCCGCACCCTTCATGCATATCTTCTTTCAACTGCCCGATGGCAGCCATGTCGCGTTTTTTGAACTGCCCGAAGAAAACGAGATGGGCCGCGACCCGAACACGCCGGAATGGGTGCAGCATCTGGCGATGGATGTCGGCAGTCTGGACGACCTGAACACCGCCAAATCCCGGCTGGAAGCGATGGGCGTCGAGGTGGTCGGACCGACCGATCACAAGATTTGCCATTCGATCTATTTCTTCGATCCCAACGGTCACCGGCTCGAGCTGGCCTATCGCACGCTCTCGGATGAGCTGGCCAAAAAATTGCATGACATTTCGGCGCCGATGCTGGAAGAATGGACCAAGACCAAGCGGGCGCCGCGTCATTTGATGGCGAAACTCGCGGAATGAACGCCGCGACGGGCGGGGTGTCGAATGCAGATAAAGATCAATGGACCGGCAGTTTCCGCCACCCGCGCCAGTGATAGAGACGATCATATTTTGACCAGAGCGCGGCTTCGCCCGCATGACATTAAATCCAGGGAGGATTCTATGAATACGCGATTTGCCCTAGCCGGGCTTTTTTTCGGGATGCAAATGTTCACGTTTACATCCGCAGCGGGCGCCGACACAACGCTCAGATTTGGCTGGTATGGCAGCGCCGAGGCCGACTTTAACCGCGATGGCACTTTTGTCTGGGGCGAGATGGTCGAAGAGGCCACCGAGGGCCGCGTGCAGGTCGAATTTCTGGCCTCGCCGCCGGGCTCGCCGGTGGTGTTTCATGATCTGATCCGCGACCGCGTGATGGATGCGGGCTATTATTCGCCCGGCATCCAGCAGCGGCCTTTCGTGCTGCACCGTGTCGCCGAACTGCCGTTTCTGGGCGATTCCGCCGAGGCAAATTCGGTCGCCTATTGGCGCATTTACCAAGAATATCTGGCCGCCGCGGGCGAGAATGACGAGGTCGTTGTGGTCACCGTGTCCACCCATGGGCCGGGGATGATCCATAACTCGGAACGGCCGGTGATCAGCGCCGCCGATCTTGAGGGGCTGAAGATGCGGGTGCCCGGTGACACCATCGGGCAACTGGCGGATTCGCTGGGGGCGGTGGCGATGTCGGTGCCCTTTACCGAGGTCTCGCAGGTGATTTCGAGCGGCATCGTTGACGGGATTTTCGTGCCCTATAATGCGGTGCGCGATATGTCTCTGGCGCGCTATCTGCCCTATACCACCGATGTGCCCGGCGGGCTGTATAACTTCGTGTTCCACTTTGCGATCAACCGTGAGGCATGGGCCGAAATCTCAGCCGAGGATCAGGCCGCGATCATGGAGATCTCGGGCGAATCCGGGGCGCGGCTGATTGGCCGGTCATGGGATGTCGGCGATGCGGCGGGGCGTGAGTATGTCGCGGAGGAAGGCGTCGACGTGGTTGATATGTCACCGGAATTCCGCGCCGAGATCGAAGCCGCCTTTGCCCCGATCGAAGAGGAATGGTTTGAAAACGCCGCCAATCTGGGCGTTGACGGGCGCGCCGCTTTGGCCGCTTACCGCGACGAGGTTGCGCGGCTCAATGCCGAACTTGCCGAATAGGGGCGGCTGAATGGCCGCGGCGAACCAGAGTGACAATCTGCGGGGTGACTGGCCCCGCAGGTTGCTGAGAACCGGCCTTGCGCTGGTGCTTTTTGCGCTGATGATGATCACCGTGATTGACGTGATCGGGCGCGATATTTTCGACAGCCCGCTGCGCAGCGCCTATGAGGTCACCGGCCTGTTGCTGATGGTGCTGTTTTTCCTTGGCCTGCCGGAGGCGACGCTGCAGGGGGTGCACATTACCGTCGGGCTGATCGACTCGGGCTTGGGAGTGCGGGCGCGGCGGATGCTGGATGCGGCGGTCTGTCTGCTTTGCGCGGTGACGCTGGGTGCGCTGAGTTTTTATGTCGCGCAAAAGGCCTTTGGCTCGATGCGCTATGGCGAGGCGACGATGTTCCTGCGGGTGCCGCTGGGGCCGTTTTCGCTGCTGGCGGCGGGGTCGATTGCGCTGACCGCGCTGATCCTTGCGGGGCAATTCGTGATCGCCCTGCGCGCCCCCTTGCCAATATCGGGCGGTGCCGATGATTGACGCCTTTCTCGGATTTGCCGCGCTGCTCTTGCTGATCTTTTTGCGGGTGCCGATTGCCTTTGCGATGATGCTGGTCGGGCTGGTCGGCTTTGGACTGGTGATCGGCTGGCGGCCCTCGTTCATCTCGGCGGCGCAGGCGACGATCCACACCACGCAGGATTATTCGCTGCTGGTGATCCCGCTGTTCCTGTTGATGGGCAATCTGATCTCGCGTTCGGGCCTCTCGGGGCGTTTGTATGATGCGACCTATGCCTGGTTGGGGCATCGGCCCGGCGGTCTGGCGCGGGCGACGATTGTCTCCTGTGCGGGGTTTTCGGCGGTCTGCGGCTCATCGCTGGCGACCACCGCGACGATGGCGAAAATCGCCGTGCCACAGATGAAACGGCTCGGCTATTCGCCCGAACTTTCCGCCGGAGCGATTGCGGCGGGCGGCACTTTGGGCATCCTGATCCCGCCGAGCGTGATCATGGTGCTGTATGGCGTGTTGACCCAGACCGATATCGCGGCGCTGTTCATCGCCGGGGTGATCCCGGGAGTGATGGGCATCGTGATGTATAACCTCGCGGTGACATTCGTCGTGCGCCGCGCACCGCAGGCGGGGCCGGCCGGTCCGGTGGTCAGCTGGCGCGAGAAATGGAGCGCGTTGCTGGGTGTCTGGGAGATCGTCTTGCTGTTCGCGCTGGTCATCGGCGGGATATATTTTGGCCTGTTCACCCCGAATGAGGCGGCGGGCGTCGGCGCCTTCGGGGCGCTTTTGTCGACCCTGTTCCGCCGCACCATCGGCTTTGGCCAGTTGGTCGATGTGTTCTACGAGACCGCGGTGATGTCGGCGACGCTGATCGTGGTGTTGATCGGCGCCTTCGTGTTTTCCAACTTTCTGAATATGACCGGCATGCCGCGCCAGATCGGCGAATTCGTCGCTGGCAATGGCTATCCGGTCTGGCTGGTGATGGCGCTGATCATTCTGGCCTATCTGGTGTTGGGCATGATCCTTGACAGTATTTCGATGATATTGCTGACGATTCCGGTGTTCTTTCCGCTGGTGCAATTCTACGGGCTGGACCCGATCTGGTTTGGCATCATCATCGTGGTGGTCACCGAAATCAGCCTGATCACGCCGCCGGTGGGGATGAATATCTTTGTTCTGGCCAGCGTCGTGCCCGAGATGCAGATCCGCACGATCTATCGCGGGGTGATCCCCTTTATCGCCGCCGATTTCCTGCGGTTGGCGCTGCTGTTGGCGTTTCCGGCGCTGTCTTTGTTCCTTCCCAATATGATGAATTGATCCGCTATGACCGACCGGCAAAAACACAAGTTCACCCGTCTGCCGCTGATTATCCAGTATCCCGAAGCGTTGAAAAACGCCGAGACTTACGGGTTTGTCGGCACCCAAGGCATGGTTAATCTTGAGGGGCAATTGCTGCGCCCCGAGGGGGTGGCGGCGAAAACCGTGTTGCTGATCATGCATCCGGCGACGACGCTGCAATTGCTGCCGGTGCCGATTGCGCTGGCCGAGGCGGGGTTTCATGTGATCTGCGGCAACAGTCGCTATGCGCGGTTCGATGCCAGCCTGATCATGGAGAAAGTGGCCCGCGATATGGGCGCCTATATCGACCACGCCAAGAACGTGCTGGGCTATGAAAAAGTCGTGCTGCTGGGCTGGTCGGGGGGCGCCTCGCTGTCGCTGTTCTACCAGTCGCAGGCCGAGAGCCCCGATATCACCCATACGCCGGCGGGCGATCTCTATGATCTGACGCAGGCGGGGTTGATCCCGGCCGACGGGGTGATGATGGTCGCCGCCCATGCCAGCCGCGCGCGCACGCTCAGCGAATGGCTCGACCCGTCGGTGATCGACGAATCCGATCCCTATACCCGCGATCCCGAGCTGGATATCTATGACCCGATGGGCGCGCCGCCGCCGCCCTATTCGGCTGATTTCATTGCCACATTCCGCGCTGCGCAACTGGCGCGGATGCGCAGGATCACCGCTTGGGCGCGCGACGAGCTGGAGCGGCTGAACGCTGCGGGCGGGGCCGAGTTCGAGCGGAGTTTTGTCACCCATCGGACGATGGCCGATCTGCGCTGGCTCGATCCGAATGTCGATCCCAACGACCGTGTGCCGCAGACCTGCTATCTGGGCAATCCCGAGGCGGCGAATGTCAATCCGGTGGGAATTGGCCGCTATTCCAGCCTGCGCAGTTGGCTGTCGCAATGGTCGGTGGATGACAGTCGCTGCGACGCGGTGGTCAGCGCCGCGAAGATCTCGGTGCCCCTGATGGTGATCGAGAATAGCGCCGATGACGGGGCGCCGGCCTCGCACAGCCGGATGGTCTATGAGGCGGCGGCGCAGACGCGGCGCGAGATGCATGTGATCAAGGGCGCGACGCATTACTATAAGGGCCAGCCCGAAAAGCTGCAGGAATGCCTTGATCTGATTTCCGGCTGGCTGGCGCAGACCGGCCTGACCTCATCGCTTTAGGGGCCGATATGCCGATCTCGTTGAAACAGCGGCTCACGCAGGGGCCGACGCTGATGGCGCCGGGGGTCTATGACGGGGTATCGGCGCGGCTGGCAGCGCAGGCGGGGTTCGAGGCGCTGTATATGACCGGTTTCGGGGTCTCGGGGGCGAGCCTCGGGATGCCGGATATCGGCTTGATGAGCGCCACCGAAATGGCCGAGCGGGCGCGCGCATTGGCCGAGGCCGCGGCGCCGCTGCCGCTGATTGCGGACGGTGATACCGGCCATGGCGGGGTGCTGAATGTGGCGCGGCTGGTGCGGCTTTATGAGCAGGCGGGAGTGGCCTGTATCCAGCTTGAGGATCAGGTTTTTCCCAAGCGTTGCGGGCATATGGCCTCGAAAGCGGTGATCGGGATTGAGGACGCCGCCGCCAAGATCGCCGCCGCCGTGGCCGCGCGGTGCTCGCCCGAGTTCCTGATCATGGCCCGCACCGATGCCCGCGCGCCCCATGGGCTGGACGAGGCCCTGCGGCGCGGCGAGGCGTTCCTGCAGGCGGGCGCGGATATACTGTTCATCGAGGCGCCGCAGTCACTGGCGGAATTGCAGCGCGTGGCCGCGCATTTCAAAGGCGTGCCGCTGGTGGCGAATATGGTCGAGGACGGCAAAACGCCCTATCTTTCGGCGGCGGAACTGTCGGAAATGGGGTTTGCACTGGCGATTTATCCGGTCTCGGCGCTGCTTGCGGTCTCGAGCCTGTTGCGCGACGTTTACCAGCAGATGCAAACCGCCGGACGTCTGCCCGCCGAGGTGCCGCGGCTGGGGTTTGACGCCTATAACCGCGCCATGGGGCTGGGTGATCTGATCCCCTCGGCGCTGTCTGACGACACCTGAGGGGGCGCGGGGCAAAGCGCCGCGGATCGCGCCGCCGCCTATCACAGCCGCGTTAATCAACCGTCAATCAACCGGCAATCGGCTAGACTTTTTGAGGATGTTGCATAAACCTCGACGGAAACCGCGCGCGATCGCGTATAACCTCAGGACCACTCTGGCCAAAGGCGCTTATTCCGATGCGGAAACTGCTCAATCTCATTATGGCGATCGCGATTATCGCGGGTGCCTATGCGGCGACCTTCGGGGTGCCGACACCCGTTGCCGCGCTGATCGGGCAGAGCCCCGAGGCGGAGCCTTCGGCCAGCGGCGGCGCCCCTCAGGCGGCGCGTGGTGCGGGCGGCCGACCCGGTGGTGGGCCGGGTGGCGGACCAGGTGGTGGACGGGGTGGCGGGCGTGCGACCACGGTGGTGACAACGCCGCTCGAGATGCTGCCATTTGAAACCATCCTGCAGGCCATCGGCACCGCCAGCGCCCTGCGCAGCGCCGATGTAGTAAGCAGCACCGCCGGCACGGTGATCGAGAGCCATCTGGCGAGTAATCGCGATGTCGAAGCGGGCGAAGTGCTGCTGCGGCTGGATGCGCGCACGCAGCAATTGAACCTCGAGATCGCGCAGGCCAATCTCGATGTCGCGCGCGAAACCGTCAGCCGTTACGAGCAGTTGCAGGCGCGGGGCAATTCCTCGGTCAGCGAGGTGGCGCTTTCGGAGGCGCGGGTCGAGCAGCGTCTGGCCGAGGCCGCGGTCGGGCTGGCGCAGGTGGCGCTGGATGACCGGATCATCCGCGCGCCGATTGCCGGACGCCTGAGCCTGAGCCGCGTGGAGATCGGCGATGTGCTCACCGCCAATACCGTGGTGGCGAGCATTGATCAGGCGGACGCGCTGCTGCTGGAATTCGAACTGCCGGAGCGGGCGATCTCGCTGCTTGGCGAGGCGCGCGAGGTGCTGGCGCGGACCTCCAGCTTTACCGGACGGGTGTTTGACGCCGAGATTGTGTCCTTTGACAGCCGCATCGACAGTGTCACCCGCAGCGTCACCGTACGCGCGCGGATCGACAACCCCGACGGTGTCTTGTGGCCCGGAATGACGTTTTCGATCAGCCTGATCCATGAAAGCGCACCTTTGCCCGCCCTGCCCTCGACCGCGATCACATGGTCGCGCGCCGGGTCCAGTGTCTGGGTCGATGAGGGCGGCGTCGCTGTGCAGGTGCCGGTGACGATCCTTTACCGGCGCAACACCACGGTCTGGATCGACGGCGAGATTGCCGAGGGCACGCCGGTGGTCACGGAGGGCGCGCATAAACTGCGCGCCGGTGCGCGGATTGCAACGCCGGATGGCGCCGGAGATGGGCCACGTGGTGGCATGCGGGATGGGGCGCGGCGGCGTGCCGGTGCCGAGGCACCGACATGAGCGGGACGATAACCAAGGCGGGCAAAGGGATCGCCGATCTCTTTGTCTCGCGACCTATTTTCGGCATTGTTATCAATCTGTTGATCCTGATTGCCGGTCTCGCCGCGCTGACCGGTGTCGATGTCCGCGAGATGCCCGATGTTGACCGGCCGGTGCTCTCGGTGCGCACCACCTATGAGGGCGCGGTGCCCTCGACCGTGGATCAAGAGGTGACGCAGGTTCTCGAGGCGGCGCTGAGCGCGCTAGAGGGGCTGTCCTATATGGAATCCTCTTCATCCACCGGATCGAGCCGGATCACCATTGATCTGTCCGAGGGCACCAATGTCGATGTCGCCGCCAATGAAGCGCGCGAGATTGTTGCCGCGACCCAGCGGCAATTGCCCGATGATATCGACGACCCGAGAGTGACCAAAGCCGATACCAACGCCGATGCGATCATCCGGCTGGCGCTATTGGGGGATGCCAGTCTCGATTCGCTGACCGCACTGGCCGAGGGGGCGATCTATGACCGGCTGTCGGCGATTGACGGGATCGCCGAGGTCACCGTGCAGGGCAGCCGCGCCAATGAATTCCGCGTGACGCTGGATATGGCGGCGCTGCTCAGCCGCAATCTGACAATATTCGATGTCTCCAACGCGCTGACCGCGCTGCGCGACAACACGCCTTTGGGCAGTCTGGAAACCGATGCGCAAACGCTGGCGCTGCGGGTCGGCAATGCCGAGGTCACCACCGAGATGATCGGCCAGATCCCGATCAACGCCCATACCCGCGTGGCGGATGTGGCTTTCGTGCGCGTGACCCCCGAGGACAGCGGGTTTTACACCCGCGTTAACGGGCAGAGCGCGGTCAGCCTGAGCATCACCCGCCAGTCGGTGGGCAATACGCTGTCGATCTCGCAACAGGTGGGTGAGGCGGTGGAGGAATTGCGCGCGACCTTGCCCGAGGGTGTGGAACTCTTGGTCACCTCGGATGACGGGACGTTTATCGAGGGTTCGATCAATGAAGTGGTGCGCTCGATCGGGCTGGCGACGCTGATCGTGATCGCGGTGATCTTTGCTTTCCTGCGCTCGGCGCGCGCCACGATCATCCCTGCCGTCACCATCCCCGTGGCGCTGGTCGGCACCATTGGCGCGATCTGGATCACCGGCTTTTCGGTCAACACCATCAGCCTGTTGGCGCTGGTGCTGGCGACCGGCATGGTGGTGGATGACGCGATTGTGGTGATCGAGAATATCGTGCGCAAACGCAAGGACGGGATGGGCGCCTTTGCCGCCGCCGCGGCGGGGGCGAACGAGGTGTTCTTTGCGGTGATTTCCACCACCGCAACGCTGGCGGCGGTGTTCATCCCGATCTCTTTCCTGCCCGGACAGGCGGGCGGGGTGTTTAGCGAGTTCGGCTTTGTGCTGGCCTTTGCGGTGACGCTGTCGTCGATCACCGCGCTGACCCTCGCGCCGGTGATGGCGGCCTTTCTCGACCCCGGCAAGCCCGATGCCAAAGCGGCCACTACGCGCAAACCCGGCTGGCTGGCGCGCGGGTTTGATAGGGTGATGGATTGGTCGATCCGCACGCCTTTGGTGGTGCTGGCGACGGCTGGCGGGCTGGTGATCATCGCGCTGGGTGCGGCGAGCACCCTCTCGTCCAGCGTCACCCCCGCCGAGGACCGCGGGTTCTTTCTGATCTTCGCGCGCGGCGCTTCGGACACCACCACCGAATATGTCGACACCCAGACCGCGCTGGTCGAAGAGATCCTGACGCCGTTCCGCGAAAGCGGCGAAGTGGCGGCAGTGCAGAGCATCATCGGTGTCGGCGGTGGCACTGCGGCGTTCATCATCGTGCGCCTGCCCGATTGGGACACGCGCGACCGCTCGCAGGCCGAGATCATGGGCGATATCAACAGCGAGCTGGCGGCGGTGCCCGGGATTATGGTGTTCGGGCGCTCGACCAACTCGCTGAACATTCGCGGCGCCGGTCGCGGGCTGCAATTTGCCGTCACCGGCAGCAATATCGAGGCGATGATCGAGGCCGCCGACCAGTTGGTCGCGGTGATGGAGGGGAATGCGGCCTTTGTGAACCCGCAGCTATCCGGCGATTCGGTGCAGCATCAATTCGAGGTCCATGTCGATCCCGATATGGCCAGCGTGTTCGGGCTGACCGAATCCGAGATTTCGCGCACGATCAGCGCCATGGTGCGCGGGGTGACCGCGGTCAGCGTGTTCTCGGATGACACCGAAGTCGATGTGCGCGTGGTGCCGGGCGGGCCGCCGATCAACGACACCTATGATCTGGAATCGATCTATCTGCGCCTGCCTGCGGGGGGCTATGTGCCGCTGTCCTCGGCGGCGAGCCTGTCTTCGACGGTCAGCCAGTCGTCGATCTCGAGGCAGGGCGGATCGCTGGCGGTCTCGGTGCAGGCGAACCTCGGACCGGGGGTTGATCTGGGCACTGCGATGGGCGCGCTGTCGGAGATTGCCGATCAGACCCTGCCCGACGGCATGGGGATCATTTTCACCGGCGAGGCGGCGACGCTATCCGACAGCCAGTCGGGGATGATCATGGTCTTTGGCGTGGCGTTTCTGGTGGTGTTCCTTGTGCTGGCCGCGCAATTCGAGAGTTTCGCCAGCGCGGTGGTGATTATGCTGACCGTGCCCTTTGGTCTGGCCGCCGCCCTGATGGCGATCTCGATCACTGGCGGCTCGCTGAATTATTACAGCCAGATCGGTCTGGTGATGCTGATCGGGGTGATGGCGAAGAACGGCATTCTGATTGTCGAATTCGCCAACCAGTTGCGCGAGGCGGGGCAGGATATCGACAGCGCCATCCGCGATGCGCTGCGGCTGCGGATCCGGCCGGTGATGATGACCATGGTCTCGACGGTCTTTGGCGGCCTGCCCTTGGTGATGACCTCGGGCGCCGGTGCCGAAGCGCGGATTGCGGTCGGCTGGGTGATCGTCGGCGGGCTGGGCTTTGCCACCGTGTTTACCCTGTTCCTGACGCCGATCTTCTATCGCTGGATCGCGGTCTGGGGCGCGGCGCCGGGCATGGCGGTGAAACGGTTGCAGAGCGAACGCAGCAGCCAGTCACCCGCCGAATGAGCCGTTTTTAACTGCAAATGACCCCTTTTGCCCCCGATAACCCGCGGCGAGATTTCTGTCTTGCCGCGAGGGGGTTTCCGCTGATATCGTTTCTACACAAACAAACTGGAGTGATATCATGGCGGCTGAATCAAAGGACCTTCCGGCGCAAGGCCGGCAATTGATCCGCAACATCGGGTTGTTGCTGAGCGGTGATCTGGACCAGCCGATTGTGGACAGTGACTGTCTGCTGATCGAGGACGGGGTGATCGTCGGCTTCGAGGCCGGTGACGTCGATAGCGAGATCGACGCGCAGGGCTGTGCGGTGATGCCGGGGCTGATCGACAGCCACACGCATCCGGTGTTCGGCGATTGGACGCCGCGCCAGAACCAGCTTGGCTGGATCGAGATGAACGTGAATGGCGCGGTCACCAGCTTTCTGTCGGCAGGCGAGGTGCATCTGCCGGGCCGCCCCAAGGATGCCGAGGGCGTGCGCGCGCTGGCGATGGTGGCGCAGCGTTGCTTTCAGAACTTCCGCCCGATTGGCGCCAAGGTGATCGCCGGTGCGCCGGTGCCGGAACTTGATTTCGACCGTGAGTTCTATGCCAGCCTGAAAGCCGCCGGAATCGCGCGGATTGGCGAGATCGGCTTGGGCACGGTGGCCAAGGGCGCGGATGCGGCGCGGGTCACCGGCTGGTGCCGCGAGTTGGGCATCGAGACGATCATGCACACCGGCGGGCCGTCGATTGCCGGCTCGCATCTGGTTACCGCCGAGGATGTGCTGGAGGCGCAGCCCGATGTGGTCAGCCATATCAACGGTGGGCCGACCTCGATCCCGCATGAAGCGGTGCGCGAATTGTGCAAACACGCCAAGGGCGCGCTGGAAGCGGTGCACAACGGCAACGAGAAATCGGCGATTGTGGCGATGGAAGCGGCGCTTGCGAATGGCCGTCTGGCGGATTTCCTCTTGGGCACCGATGCGCCCGCAGGCTCGGGCGTGCAGCCCAACGGCATGCTGCGGATGGTGACGCTGCTGGCCAGCTTTGGCGGACTGCCCGCCGAACAGGCGATCTGCTGCGCCACCGGCAATGTCAGCCGCAAACGCGGGATCGATCAGGGGCTGCTGGCGCGTGGGCGTCCGGCGGATATCGTGTTCATGGACAAGCCCGAAGGCTCGAGCGGTAAGAATGTGCTCGAGGCGATGGCGATGGGCAATATTCCGGGCATTGGCGCGGTGATGATCGACGGCAAAATGCGCACTGGCCGCTCGCGCTCGACGCCGCCTGCGGCGCGTGTGCCGAGCGTATAAGGGGGGATATCATGCAAGCGAAAATCCGTAAAATCGCGGTGTTTCTTGAGGAAACGCATCTGGAAATGGGCCGCGAGATCAGCCCTGCCACGCGCAAGGCCACGGCGGTGGCGGTGATCGAGAACCCGCTGGCGGGGCAGTATCAGGATGATCTTGAGGCGCTGATGGAGATCGGTGCCGAGATGGGCGATCTGCTGGGACGGCGCGCGGTTGAGGCGCTTGGCATCGCGCCCGAGGCCGCCGAAAGCTACGGCAAAGCGGCGATGGTCGGCGAGAATGGCGAGTTGGAACATGCCGCCGCGATCCTGCACCCGCGGCTTGGGGCCCCTTTGCGGGCGGCGGTCGGGAAAGGCGCGGCGCTGGTGCCCTCCTCCAAGAAAATGGGCGGACCGGGGCAGGTTTTGGACGTGCCGCTGGGGCATAAGGATGCGGCCTATGTGCGCTCGCATTTCGACGCCACGGTGGTCAGCCTGAATGACGCGCCGCGCGCCAATGAGATCATGGTGGCGGTGGCGGTGGCGGATTCCGGTCGGCCCCTGCCGCGCGTTGGCGGGCTGACAAAAGACGAGATCAGCGGTAAGGATGGGTTGCGGTAAACCCAAGGAGGCGCTGTGCGCGAGTCTGACAACACCGACCCCGACACGCTGGACCCTGACGATGAAAAGGCAGCGCCCCACCCGCGTGGGCGCCGCCGCTATGTGCTTGACCAGCAAGCCGGATTTCTGCTGCGCAAGGCCCAGCAACGGCATCTGAGCATCTTTTCGGCGCATATGCTGGAGGGGCTGACCGCGCAGCAATTCGCCACTTTATCGAAGCTGTTGGAGGCCGGTCCGACCTCGCAAAACGCGCTCGGGCGGCTGACCGCGATGGACAATTCGACGATCAACGGGGTGGTCAAGCGGCTGTTCCAGCGCGGGCTGGTCGATAAGACGCAATCGCCCGATGACAACCGCATGCATCTGGTCGGGCTGACCGTCGAGGGCGAGCGGGTGACCAAACGGGTGCTGCCCTTGGGGCAGGAGATCACCCGTCTGACGCTGGCGCCGCTGTCCGACAGTGAACAGGCGACGCTGGTCCGATTGCTGCGCAAGATCAGCTAGTGCGCCGCCCCTGATGCGGGACGGCGCAGGGCTTTAACCGCCTACAAAGGCGAGGCTGAGCCATGGCACCAGCGCCAGCACCACCAGCGCCAGACAGGCGACAAAGAAGAACGGCAGCGCCACCCAGAACACGCGGATCGCGCTGACCCCGCTGACCGAGGCGGCGACATAAAGCCCGATGCCCACCGGCGGCGACAGCAATCCGAGGATCAGGTTGACCGAGACCACGACGCCGAAATGCAGCGGGTCGATGCCGTAGACCTCGGTCGCAATCGGCAAGAGGATCGGCACCACCATGATCAGACCGGGGATGCCGTCGATCACTGTGCCGACAATGAGCAGCATCACCAAGACCAGCAGCATGAAGGCGGTGGGCGTGGTGGCGACCGACTGGATCCATGCGGCCGCGGTCTGCGGCACTTGGCCAAAGATCAGCACCCATGAAAACACCCCCGCCGCGGCGACCAGAAACAGCACCAGCGCCGAACTGAGGCCGGTGCGCAAAAGGATCGTGGGGAAATCGCGTAATTTCAGCGAGCCGGTGTAGAACATGCCGATCAGCGCCGCGACCACCGCACCGATGGCCGCCGCCTCGGTCGGCGAGCCGAAACCGCCGACAATCGTGCCGATGATCACCGCCGGAATCGCCAGCATCGGCAGCGCATCGCGCAGCGCCGCAAAGCGGGCGCGCCAGCTTAACCGCTCGCCCTTGGGGTAGTTGTAACGCCAGCCCAGCGCGGCGACAGTGAGCACGAAAAGCGTGGTTAACAGGATCCCCGGCAGGATGCCCGCAATCAGCATATCGCGGACCGCCACCTGTGCCAGAACCGCATAGACGACAAAGACAATCGACGGCGGGATGATCGGCCCCAAGAGCCCGCCAAAAGCGGTGAGCCCAGCGGCAAAGCCCCTGTCATAACCGGCGCGCTGCATCTCGGGCACCATCACTTGGCTCATCATCGCGATCTGCGCGGTGGCCGAGCCGAGGATCGAAGCGACCATCATATTCGCCAGCAGATTGATATAGGCCAGCCCGCCCTTGAGCGCGCCGACAAAGGCCGAGGCCAGCCGCACCAGCCGCGTGGTGATCCCGGCGCCGTTCATCAACTCGCCAATGAGGATAAACAGCGGGATCGCCAAGAGGCCGAAGTTGTCGAGCGAGGAGAAGAGTTTGAGCGGATAGCTGTCGAGCAGCAAGGGATTTCCGGTCTCGTAAATGAACACCAGCGCGCCGATGCACAGGATCAGCCCGATCGGCAGCCCGATCACCAGAAGAGCAAGAAAAGCAAACATTGTCATCGGCTTAGCCCTCGCCTGCGGTGTATTCATGCGCCAAGGGACGCGCCTCGATGAGACCGATATCCTCGGCCAGATTGGTCAGCGCATGGACGCTCAGGGTCAGGGAAAACCACGGCATGATCAGGAAAAACCAGAAATACGGCAGCGCCAGAACCGGCGTGCGCTCGGTGTAAAGAAAGTTGAACGTCGTCATCTCGAAATCGCCGATATTGAACCCCACCGCAGCCAGCGCGGGCAGGTTGAACCAGCGCCAACACAGCCAGAGCAGCACCAGCCCGAAGAGACTGGCAATCAGCGAGATCGCAATCCGCAGCCCTTTGACAAGCGCCTTGCCACCGGTCTCATGCAGCAACAGCACCGCGGGATCGGTGCGCGCGCGCAACATCAGGGAGGCGCCGACAAAACCGCCCAGCGTCATCGACAGGATCGCCAGTTCATCGGCCCAGGCCAGCGTCACATTGAACAGCCGGAAGGTGACATTCATCAACACGAAAATCGCCACCGCTGCGGTCAGCACAATCAGCATGCCCCGCTCGATCCGGCTTAGAATATCAGACAGACGCCGCAGCGCTCTGATCAATAGCATCGCACCCTCCACGTTGGGAGACATTCAGCGCACCGTTACGGGCGCAACCGAAGCTGCGCCCGCGGTGGTGGCTTGGGTTCAGAAGCTGGCGACCAGCTCGCGCAGACGCGCGACGTAGGGCGTTTGCTCTTCCCAATGGGCGTCCCAGCGGGTGACGATATCGCCAAAGAACTCGGCGCCGACATTCTCGGTCACATTGACGCCTTCGATGCCTTGCAGACGCTCGAGTTTACCGGCCTCTTCCTCGACAAAACGGTCGATGGTGCGGTCGCAATGCAGTTGCACGGCCTCCGAGATGATCGCGCGGTCATCCTCGCTCAGGCTGGCCCAGACGCGGGCCGAAACCAGCGCGACCATGCCGAACATATGGTGGTTGGTGACCATCATATTGGGCGCATGCTCATAGTAGCGGAAGTTGATGATCGACTCGAAATCCATGTCGATGGCGTCGATCTGGCCGTTGGCGAGCGCGTCATAGACCTGCGTCAGCGGCATCGGCGCAGGCGCGGCGTCGAACATCTCAAAGAAGGTGCGGATCGCCGGTGCGGGGGTGATGCGGAAGCGCATGCCGCCCAGATCCTCGGCTGAATCCACGGCATCGCGGGTCATCAACTGGCGCATGCCGGTCATCGCATAGCACAGGCCAACGGTGCCGGTGGCGCGGGGCAGACCGCCGAGGATCTCGCGTGCGGGCTCCGAGCGCAAAACGCGGGCGGCATCGGCGATGTTGTTCACCAAGAACGGCGCGTGTAGGGCGGCCATATCGGGCACCCGCGTGGTCACTTCGGCGGAAGTCAGCCACGCCATATCCAGCGCGCCGGTCTGCATCTGCTGCATCATCGTCGCTTCATTGCCCAACTGCCCCGAGGGGAAGGCGACGACCGAAAAGCGCCCGTCCGAGAGCTCCATCAGCGTGTCGCTAAGTGCGGCAACCTCTTGGTTCCACACATGCACCGGCGGGGTGATCATCCCCAGCCGAAACTCGCGCTCTTGCGCCGCTGCCGGTAGCGCCAGGCCAATCCCCGCGACTGCGGCCAACATGGTCTTCCAGTTCATTATGTCTCTCCTAGTTGAAAATGGCCCGGTTGCTCCGGGCTTTTTTAACGTCCCTTTTGGGCGTTGTCGTTATCTCAACCCGTCATGGGCGGAAATTTCCTCTTTGGCCAAGCCGCCGACCCGGGCATGGATGCGCCCGCCGGTGCTCATCACAAGGATCAGCGCCAGTTCATTGGCCCGTGGCGCATCGTGCATCCCGACCTCCATCGCGTCGAAATGGCTGCGCACATAGGAGGCGTTGATATGGGTGATCGGCACATCCAGCCGCGTGCCGACACCGCCGACTTTCTTGGTCGAAGGCACGATGGCCTTGGCGTTATCCAGCGTTTCGCGCATCGCGTAGCCACCGGGCACATGCCAGAGCGCGCCGTGCTCCAACTCGCCACCGGCGCCGACAATCGCGCCCTTGCCATAGCCCTCAACCACCGAGGCATCGCCGCCCAGCGCCGCGATCATCCGCTGCGCCATCGCCAGACCCAAAGGCTCGAGGGTCTTCATAAAGCCAGCGATATCAGCCTCATAGCGGCCCGCGAAAGGGTTTTCGATCACGCTGACCATGGCCACGCGGCGCAGGGGCAGGTCGGCAATGGCGCCGCCTTCGTGAAAGATTTCTTCGGTCAACAGCGCCTGTTTGCGGAGCTTGATGTCAGACATTGTGCAACTTTCTAACTGAGTGGACTTGGCCATGGGTATGCAGCGGCAGATCGCCAACCAGCCGCACCCGCCCTTGTAAAACAAGCGCGGCACCGTGAATTCGACGCGTCGCTAGCAGTGACTCTGCCAAGGTTTCCCCCGCGTCAAGGGCTTGTGTAATTTCTTTGGCGGTCAGCGCGCCGACATGGGTGGTCACCAAAGCCGCGCCGAGGTCGCTGTCGGGCGCGAGGACGCAGGCGGGTTGGCGGGTGATTGCCGGGTGGTCGGGCAGGTCCACCGCGTTGGCGATTAGGGTCGCGGCGACGTCGGCCTCGGGCGCGGTTTTGGCCAGCACGGTGACGCTATCGGCGATGCCGAGGGAATGGCTGCGGCCTTTGGCGCCGCTACTCGCCACACCGCGGCAGCTATGCTTGGGGCCGATGCGCAGCACGCCGGGCGAGGCGGGATCTTGCGGATCAACCACCACCGCGAGGCGCCAATCGGGGGCGTCGGAGGCAAGGTAGAGCGCGATATCGCCGCCGTTGTTAACGCTGGCGCGGGTGAGACCGGGCACCTCGCTGATTGCGGCGAGCACCGCCTCGGCGACGGCACCGGCGACGGCGGCCATCGGGGTGACAAAGAGCGGCGCGCCCTCGGGCATACAGCCCCGCGCCGCCTGCCACATGCGCTTTGCGATTGGTCCTTGTAGCGGGCAGTCGTCCCCTTGCACTGGTCGGCGCAGTAGCGGCAATTCGGCGACCAATTCCTCGAGTAGCCCGTCAAACCGCGCCACGGCCCGACGGTAGCCTTCGGCCACCGCGTCAGGGGCACCCTCGGCCTGCACAATCAGGTCAATCGGCCCATGCCCGAGATGCAGCCGCCGCCCGTCGGGCAGCATGCGGTGGTGCGGGGCCTGCATCATGCTAACGTGTCCAGCCGAAGTGATGGGGTTGCACCGGCCATGCGCCCGCCTCTTCGCCCTGATTGAGCCGCCGCTGCGCACCGCCGACCTCGGCCAGCGGGCGGATCGAGTCCATATGCCCACCCAGCGCCTCGTAATCGCTGACCCGCATGGTGAACTCAATCGGTGCAACCAGCGCAGGCGTCGGCACGTAACCGAATGAATTTTCAGGCATTTGCGTGACATCCACCATATAGGTGATGCCGCCGCCGGGCCAGATATAGACCTCGGCCCCGCCCGAGGTGACATGGGTCAGCGTATCGCGCACCGAGCGCGTCAGCCGCACGGGGTTTTCGGTGACACCGGCGCGCAGGGACCCGCCTGCACCGCCGATGAACACCACCGAACAGAGCGCCGGTTCGCAGTTTTCCTTGACCCGCTCGACAGTGTCGCGGACCGCTTGCGGCATCTCGGCGCGCTGCGGTGTCAGATCATCATCAAGCACAAAATAATCCGAATGATCGCCGGTGGTCGAAATCATCAACAGCTTCATCCCCGGCGTCGCGGTTTTCGCATCAAACCGGTCGATGATCGCCAGCGGATCATCCAGATTGGTGCCACCCCAGCCCTGCCCCGGCTCGGCGACGCGGAAATACCGCCCCGGGGTGCTGCGCTTGCCTTTGATCTTGATGCCGGTCGGCGGCACATCCAGCAGTTTGCCCGCCTGATGCTCGGACAACACGCCGGTGATATGGTCGTCGACCACCACCACATCATCGACATGGCGGAACCATTGCTGGGCGAACATGCCGATCGCCGCCGAGCCGCAGCCGACGCGCATCCGCTCTTCACGCTGGCCCTCGATCACCGGCGCTTTTCCGGCCTCGACAATGATGTTAACGCCCTCATCAATCTGCAATTCCACCGGCTGGCGGTTGCACAGATTTAAGAGCGCCTCGCAGGTCATCCGGCCCTCTTTTTTCGAGCCGCCGGTCAGGTGATGGACGCCGCCGAGGCTCATCATCTGGCTGCCGTATTCGCCCGAGGTGACATGGCCGACGACCTCGCCCTGATAGCGCACCGCAGCGGTCTCGTCGCCGAGGTGGCGGTCGGTGTCGATCTTCAGCTTGACCCCGCAATAGGAGAATATCCCCTCGGTCACCACGGTCACCATATCGACGCCCGCCATCTGGCTGGAAACGATGAAGGGCGCGGGTTTATAGTCGGGATAGGTGGTGCCGGCGCCGACTGCGGTGATGAAACTCGCCGGCGGCTGGACGATATCGCCCTCCCATTCGCGCTTGTCATCGAGAAAGCTGACCACCTCGCCACCGGCCTCAACCGTGCGGTCGAGGATCACCAGCGGGTCCACGCGGGTGAGGGTGCCGCCGACATTGGCGTAGCGGTCGCAGGCACCGGCGCGGCCGTCAGCGATGAAGCAGAGCACCGGACAGGCATCACAGCGGATTTTCTCGGGCTGCTCGCGTTTGGCGCGGCGCGGGATCGAGGGCGGGGTGGTGATTTCCGGCGTGGTTTCGGGCGTGTCTTGGGTCATTACTCAGGCCTCCACAGCGTTGAGGGCGCGCAGCACTTTGTCGGGCGTGGCGGGCAGATCGCGCAGCCGCGCGCCGGTGGCATCGCGCACCGCATTGAGGATCGCGGGGGCGGTGGGGATCAGCACCTGCTCGCCGATGCCCTTGGCGCCGTAAGGGCCATGCGCGTCGGGGTCCTCAATGAGGATCGAGCGCACCCGCGGCACATCGCCAACGGTGGGGATCAGGTAATCATGCAGGTTCTCGGTGCGCCCGGGGTGGAATTCTTCCATCAGGGCAAAGCCCAGCCCCTGCGCCGAGCCGCCCTCGATCTGGCCTTCCAGTAGCGTCGGGTTGATCGCGCGGCCCACGTCATGGGCGCAGACCAGATCGCGGGTGCGGATCAGGCCCAACTCGGTGTCGACCTCGACCTCGGCCAGATGCGCGCCCCAGCCGTAGGCGGCGTAAGGATCGCCCTGCCCGTTTTCATCCAAGGGGCTGGTCGGCGGATCATAGGTTTCCTCGGCCATCAAAACATAGCCCAGCGCGTTGGCTTCATCACTGAGCGCGGCGAGATCGAGCCGCGCGTCACCGGCGGCGATGACGCTGCCGCTCAGCGTCAGCTGCGCGTCATCCCCGGCGTTCAACCACCGCAGGATTTGCGCCCTGAGTGCCGCGCCCGCGCGCAGGGCCGCGGCGCCCGAGACAAAGGTCTGCCGCGAGGCCGAGGTTTTACCCGCGTCCGGCGTCAGGTCGGTATCGGCGCCGACAAGGGTGAAATCCGCGACCCTCAGGCCCAGCGCTTCGGCGCAAATCTGGGTGATTACGGTGTTCGAGCCCTGCCCGATATCCACCGCGCCCTGATGCAGCATGAGTTGGCCCTTGGCGGTCAGCCCGACGCGGATTGTCGAAGGGTTCGGCAAGGAGGTGTTTCCGCAGCCATACCACATGCCCGCGACGCCAACGCCGCGCCGCAATGTGCCGCCGCTGGCCTCTTGTTCGGCGTTGAAGGTGGCGCAGGCGGCGCGGCGCGTGGCCCAATCCTCGCGCAAAGCCTCAAGACAGGCGCGGATGCCGACGCCCTGCGCAAACACCTGCCCGGTCACCGTCGCCTGCCCCGTGGTCAGCGCGTTAGTGATGCGAAATTCCAGCCGGTCATGGCCCAGCGCATCGGCGAGTTCATCAAACAGGCTTTCCTGCACCACCGAGCTTTGCGGCACGCCAAAGCCGCGAAAGGCACCGGCGGGGGCGCAATGGCTGTGCACGGCGATGGATTTGGCGTGGTAATGCGGCACGCTATAGGGGCCCGAGGCATGGACCGGCACGCGGTTCGCCACCGTCGGCCCCCAAGAGGCATAGGCGCCGGTGTTGAAATAACCGGTGAAGTCCATGCCCAAAAGCTTGCCCTCGGCGTCGGCGCCGATCCGCGCGGTGATCTGCGAGGGGTGGCGTTTGGTCGAGGTCTGCATCGATTCCTTGCGGCTATAGACCATGCCGCAGGGCGCGCCGGTGACCCAAGCCGCCAGTGCAATGAAGGGCTGCACGGTCAGATCGAGCTTCGAGCCGAAGCCGCCACCGACCGAGGTGGGCAGGATGCGGATATTCTCGACCGGCAGCCCCATGATCAGCGCCAGATCGTCGCGGTTCATATAGGGCGCTTGGGTGGACACGGCGATCTCGATACGGTCACCGACACGGCGGGCGAAACCGGCCTCGGGCTCGATATAGGCGTGTTCGACAAAGCCGCTGGAAAATTGGCCTTCGACGATACTCGCGGCGGTTTTGAGGGCAGTTTCCGGCGTGCCACGGCGCACGAGGCCGTTGACCAGAATATTACCCGCGCGGCTCTCGTGCAGCGCGGCGGCGCCCTCGGCCAGCGCCTGATCCACGGTCAGCGCGGCGTCCAATTCCTGCCACTCGACGGGGAAATCGGCGAGATCGAGCGCCTCAACCACTTTGCGCGGGCCGACGATGATGGCCACCGCCTCGCCCTTGAAGCGGGTGGTGCGTTCGGCAAACACCGGCTGGTCGGCAAGCTGAGGGATGACGCCGTGCAGGTTGCGCCCGGGGATATCATCGGCGGTGAGAATGGCGCGCAGCTCGGGGTGGGATTTTCGGTAGGCTGCCAGATCACCGAGGGTGAAGCTGGCATGGTTAAACGGGCTGCGGATGGCGCGCACCAGTAATGTGCCCTCGGGCCAGTTGTCGGCGCCGAAAAGGTCGCTACCCAGCACCTTCGGCAACCCGTCAAGCCGCTCGATCCGCGCGCCCACGGCTGCGGGTTCGGGCGTTTTGGCGGGCGCTTCGCTGTGACACTCCATGATCGCCGTGACGATCTTGGCGTAGCCGGTGCAACGACACAGCACACCCGAGATCGCCTCTTCGACCTCGGCGCGGCTCGGGTTCTTGGTGCGGCGCAGCAAAGCCTCGGCCGAGACCAGCATTCCGGGCGTGCAAATCCCGCATTGCGCGGCACCGTGGCGCAGGAACGACCGCTGCAAGGCGCCGGGCTGATCGGGCGCAGCCGCCAGCGCTTGCGCGGTTTCCACCACCCGCCCCTCGGCGCGCGTGGCGGGCAGCATACAGGCGCAAACCGGCGCACCGTCCAAGAGCACCGTGCAAGCCCCGCAATCGCCCGCGTCGCAGCCCGATTTGACATCCTCGCAGCCGAAATCCTCGCGCAGCGCGGCGCTCAACCTTGCTTGCGGGCGCAGATCCGCGCGGCGTGACTGGCCGTTGAGGGTCAGGGACAGGGTGACTTGCGAAGCGGTTTTTTCCACGGCGTCTCTCATTTCAAGCCTCCAGCGCGCGGGTGATGGCGCGGCGCACCAACACCGGCACCGAGGCGCTGCGATAGGCGGCCTCGGCGCGCACATCGCCAATCGGCGCCAACCCGGCGAAGTCCTCGGGGCGCAGCGCCCCTGCGATATCGGCTTTGCCCAACCCGATAAGTCGTTTTTCCAGCGCCGGCAGCCGCTGCGCCACCGGTGAACAGGCGCCGACCGCGATGGCAGCGCCGGTGATCTTACCCTGCGCGTCGCACTCGATCAGCGCCGCGACCATGGCAATCGAGATCACCAGATACCGCCGCGCGCCCAGTTTCAGAAACGCCGATTTGGCCGCCGCGTCGGGGCGTTTGATATGCACGGCGGTGACAAATTCGCCCGCCTGTAGCGCCACCTGACGCACACCGGTAACGAAATCCGCCAAGGGCATCTCGCGCGTGCCCTGCGGTCCGGCAATCTCGACCTCGGCGTCCAGTGCCAGCAGCGCCACGGTGCCATCGGCGGCGGGCGAGGCGTTGCAGATATTGCCGACCACGGTGCCCGAATTCTGCACCTGCGGCGAGCCAACCTCGCGCCCCGCTTGCTGGAGGGCGGCGAAGGCGGGCGGCAGCTCCATACGCTGCACCTCGGTCCATGTCGCCAGCGCGCCGATCCGCAGCGAGCTGTCACTCAGCGTGACCCCCTGCAGCGCCTCGATGCCGGTGATATCCATCAGTGCCACCCGCGCCACCTCATCGCCCAGCGTCGGGTAGACATCGGTGCCACCGGCGAGAATGCGCAACTTGGGCGCCTGCGCCAGATGGGCGAGCGCCTCTTGGAGGGTGGCGGGGCGAAGGAAGGCTGGCATGGTCTGGCATCCATTCTATGGGGCGCGTCAATTATTGGACGCACACAAGTTATTTTTCAATCTGGCAGAGCATTCCCCTTCGCACAAGAAAATTTTTCCACCGGCCAGAAGTTTGTTGTTCGCGCTAGCACCCTTGCAGAAAACCGGCATTTCCGCCTGTTTTCAGCGGGAAAAGCGCTGCGGACCCCGTGATTCCACTGCCATGCCGGGGGATGGGGGCCTCCCGCTGCCGCGTCTTTTTTGTTTGTGCACGAACGTTATTTTGCTATAGATCGATGCAGAAGACGCAACCAACCCACCCCGATTCCAGCCATAAAGGTGCGCCGTGTCCCTAGATTCCGCCCAAACCACCGCCCCGTTTCCGATCCCGGCCAATACATTCGTCGAGACCGTCACCGAGGTGGAGCATTACACCGACCGCCTGTTCCGCTTTCGCATGACCCGCCCCGCGAGCTTTCGCTTCCGTTCCGGCGAATTCGTGATGATCGGCCTGCCGAATGCCGAGAAACCGGTGCTGCGCGCCTATTCCATCGCCTCGCCGTCCTGGGATGAGGAACTGGAGTTCTATTCGATCAAGGTTGCCGACGGGCCGCTGACCGAGCACCTGCAAAAGATCAAACCGGGCGATCAGGTGCTGATGCGCAAGAAACCCACCGGCACGCTGGTCACCGATGCGCTGCTGCCGGGCAAACGGCTCTATATGTTCTCGACCGGCACCGGTGTGGCACCCTTTGCCTCGCTGATGCGCGACCCCGAGACCTATGAGAAATTCGACACCGTGGTGCTGCTGCACGGCTGCCGCGAGAGCGCCGAACTGGCTTACGGCACGCAGATTGTCACGCAAACGCTGGAAGATCCGCTGGTCGGCGAGTGCGCGGCGGGGCGGCTGCACCACTATACTTGCGTCACCCGCGAGGACCATCCGCGGCGCATGCGAATCACCGATGCGGTGACCTCGGGGCGGCTTTTCTCGGATCTCGGCCTGCCGCCGCTCGATCCCGAGGTTGACCGGGTGATGATCTGCGGCTCGATGGAAATGCTGAAAGACTGCCGCACGCTCTGCGAAGACGCGGGCATGCAAGAGGGTTCGAACAGCGCGCCGGGCGTCTTTGTGGTTGAGCGCGCCTTTGTTGACTAAACGGCAGGTTCCGGCGCGCCCTGAGGTTGCCTGACACCTCGAAACGCCGCTTTGCGCCCCTGCCCGATACGGGCGCAAAGCCTTAAATATAACGGCCAAAGGCTAAAATCCCGCGCAAAGGTCACGGCGCAATCGGTGGATTGAAACGCCTATAGCGCGATATTCGCGCAGCTCCGGTGAAGCGAGCGTATGGGAATGGCCGCCAAGACCTACACGCAGGCCCCACTGGCGCGGGTGCCGCTGCGCCTCGCAAGTGCTGGATGGCGTTGCCCGCTGCGAGACCTAAGCAGTTTGATAATTTTGCGTTAATCACGCCCCCTACCCTGCTCAATGCCAGCGCGCGAGGGTGTTTCCCGGCTGCTCGCCCCATGCATTGGATTTCATGGATCGAGCGCATACAACAACTGCATGTATTTGTTACTTCGCGGCAATGAACTTAAAGCGATCCCGTTTTAGAGATACGCTACCGATGCGGAAGTATAATTTATAAGGGGCATTATAAGCCCCCCCTCAATAATCGCGATATACTCAGTTTATGCGAAGTTGTGGCTTGCCGTCATCACGCTCGGAGGTGTGGCGATTTCTGACGGTTTCTGGGGCAGCACCGCGCGCAATCATTAGTTGCAGCTAATTTGCACAACTCAACCTAAAATCGACACGCAGCGCCCAAACCAAGCCCCCAAATCCCCCGCCTGAAAGCACGCACACCCTGTATATACTGGCCCCAGCGCCCAACCAACCGATGTGTTCGCAAAAACACAGGTCTCGGCTTTCGACGCGAAATATGGCGAAAAAAAGTTGATCGGTCCCCCTGCGGGTGTAGAAATATTGGCAATGGTTGACCGGCTGACGTCGGAATTTTCGATCGTTAGCGACTCAAACATTTACTTCGATATTTTTTACTTTTTGCACTTAGTAATCCGTTCGGGGGATCCCAATGAAACAACTCCTTTCCACCATTTGCGCTGTTGCTGTAGCCGGCACTGCCACTGCCGCTCTGGCTGACGGCGGGCGCACGCCGATCACCGTGGCACCTCCGGTCGTCTATCCGGTCGAGCCCGAGACCAATGTAAGCGGTGCCTACAGGGCACTCAGGATCAGCTTGACGGGCTGAAGTTCCATGGGAGCAGGTCGTCGATGCGGCGGGTTGGATGGCCTGCGGCGATGGCCTCGAGTGTGGCCTTGAGGTAGGCAAA
>NZ_QDKM01000005.1 GCF_003076755.1 Pararhodobacter oceanensis | reverse complement strand
TCCGAAGACTAAGAGACTGATATGCAAACGTCCGATCCATCGTATGAACCAAACCGCCCACATATCCCTTCAAAATTTCAATTTTCAAAAAGCACCAGACACAAAATCCGCAGCACCGCCTAAACTCCTAGGCCGCCCTGCCGTCCCTGCATCCAACCAGACCGTTTCCGACCTGCCCCTCGCTTCCGTCTCTGCGTCCCGTCTCCGGCGCCGCGTCGTCTTCGTCTTGGTGAGGCAGTATCTAGGCCCCACACCAAAAACTCGCAAGAGGGAAAAATGGAAATCTTGCGGAAAACT
This sequence comes from Pararhodobacter oceanensis, assembly GCF_003076755.1. Lineage (GTDB taxonomy): Bacteria > Pseudomonadota > Alphaproteobacteria > Rhodobacterales > Rhodobacteraceae > Pararhodobacter > Pararhodobacter oceanensis. The sequence goes on along the minus strand of NZ_QDKM01000005.1, from coordinate 290,303 downwards.
TGCGGTTTTGCCGAGAAGCCGCCTCAAGATGTTGATATATTTGGATTTAATAGTTTGAGATATATGCTGCATCTGCACAGCGCAGGGGGATATCCGGTGGTTTTCCGTGTGCACCTCGACGAATCGCAGGGCAGTTCGTGAGAATCGGTGGGAATCGGGGACGAATCTGGCGCTTATCACCGGGGAATCGGCGCGGTCTTGGGTTTGCCGGGCGGGAATCGGCGGCCGCGCCTGAGAAGAGAGTCGATTAGCGGTTATTTGAGAGCTTGGCGGGTGAGGCTCAGGCAGAACTCGGTGGCGCGGGCCATGTCTTGGGCCGAGATCCATTCCAGCGGGCCGTGGATGTTTTGCATGCCGGTAAAGAGGTTCGGACAGGGCACGCCCATTTCAGTGAGGCGCGAGCCATCGGTGCCGCCGCGGATCGGGATCGAGACCGGCTCGATACCGAGGGCGCGGGCGGCGTCATGGGCGAGGGTTACGGGGGTCATGTCGTCCTCGAGCCAATAGCGCATGTTGCGGTATTGCGGGGTGATCTGGCAGGTGATGGTCGCGCGGGGTTCACTGGCGGCGATGGCGGCGCAGAGTTGTTCCAGCAGGGCACCCTTGGCGGCGAGGCCGTCGCGCTCGAAATCGCGCAGGATGAAGGTGAGCCTCATCTCGGCAGCGTCGCCCTCCATATCGGTGGCGTGAATGAAACCGTCGCGGCCTGAGGTGGTGTCGGGGGTCATCGTGGCTTGCGGGAGAGTTTGCAGGAGTTTCGCTGCCAGTTGGATCGCGCTGACCAGCTTGCCGGTGGCGAAACCGGGGTGGATGGAGACGCCGGTGATGGTGACCAGGGCGAGATCGGCGGAGAAGGTCTCGTATTCCACCTCGCCAACACGACCGCCGTCGAAGGTATAGGCGAAGTCGGCGCCGAGATCCTCGGGCAAGCGGGGATCGACGCCGCGACCGATCTCTTCGTCGGGGGTAAAAGCCAGCCGCAGGGTTGGGCGTGGGTGATCGGGGTTCATCAGCATATGGCGGGCGGCGGTCATCAGGATGGCGACGCCGGCTTTGTCATCGGCACCCAGAAGGGTGGTGCCTGAGGCGGTGATGATGTCATGGCCGAGCTTCTCGCCGAGATAGGGGAAGTCCTCGGGCGTCAGGCTGAGGTCGGGCGCGTCGGGATAGGTGATCGCGCCGCCATTATAGCCGCGGATCACGCGGGGTTTGACGCCGGTGGCGTTGAATTGCGGGGCGGTGTCGACATGGGCGAGGAAGCCGATGGTTGGGCCGGGGTCGGTGCCGGGAATGGTGGCGAGGACGGTGCCGTAATCGGTGAGGGTCACGTCCTGGGCGCCGATCCCGGTCAGTTCCTCAACGAGGAGGCGCTGCATATCGAGTTGGATCGCGGTGGAGGGGCTACTGGGGCTGCTGGCGTCGGACTGGCTGTCGATGGCGCAATAGCGGGTCAATCGGTCGATCAGTTCTTCGGTAAATTCCGGCATCATCATCCCCTTATATTGAGGGAATGAGGCAGAGAGAGCGGCGGCTTGTCAAGAAGTGAGAGTGCCTGTCCCGCGCGTGGGACAAATGGAGGACAGGTGAAATCAAGGGCTTGGCTTGTCGGGTTTACCGCCCATTAAGCATGATGCCGCGCGCCCTGCCCGTTCAGCGCGCAAAGCCTGCGGCAGCCGTAGGGTGTGTGCTTGGCACGCACCATCCCTCAAACGCAAAACGCGCGCCACAGGGGGCGCGCGTTTCACATAGACTATAGGAGGGCTCAGGCGAGCGTCGGGTCGATACCTTTACAGGCGTCAACCAAGCCCTTCACCGCGTCGACCGATTTGTCGAACATCGCCTGCTCGTCGGCATTCATCTTGATGTCGACAACGCGCTCGATGCCACCGGCGCCGATGATCGTCGGCACGCCGACATACATGCCCTCAAGACCCAGCGCACCATCCACATAGGCGGCACAGGGCAGCAGACGCTTCTGGTCGCGCAGATAGGCTTCGGCCATCTCGATCGCCGAGGTGGCGGGCGCGTAAAACGCCGAGCCGGTTTTCAGCAGGCCAACGATCTCGGCGCCGCCGTCACGGGTGCGCTGGATGATCGCATCGAGGCTTTCCTGCGTGGTCCAGCCCATCTCGACCAGATCCGGCAACGGGATGCCGCCAACGGTCGAGTAGCGCGCCAGCGGCACCATGGTGTCGCCGTGACCGCCCAAAACAAAAGCGGTGACATCACGCATCGAGACGTTGAATTCCGTGGCGAGGAAATGACGGAAGCGCGCCGAATCCAGCACGCCAGCCATGCCGACGACTTTATTCGCTGGCAGACCCGCATATTGCTGCAGCGCCCAGACCATCGCGTCCAGCGGGTTGGTGATGCAGATCACGAAAGCGTCGGGCGCATGGGCCTTGATGCCTTCGCCGACCGATTTCATCACCTTCAGGTTGATGCCCAGCAGATCGTCCCGCGACATGCCCGGCTTGCGCGGCACGCCAGCGGTGACGATGCAGACATCGGCTCCGGCGATATCGGCGTAATCATTGGTGCCCTTGAACGAGCCGTCAAAGCCCTCGGCCGGGCCGGATTCGGCGATATCAAGCGCCTTACCCTGCGGGATGCCTTCGGCAATATCGAACAGGACGACATCGCCGAGTTCCTTGATCGCAGCAAGATGGGCGAGCGTGCCGCCAATCTGACCTGCTCCGATAAGGGCGATTTTGGGTCTGGCCATAGGAGTTCTCCGGTCGGTTGTGATTTGCGCAATGCGTAAGCCCTTGCAAGCGCGCGCGCAAGCCTCGCGGCGCGCAGGCGTGGCGGATTATGGCGCTGTTAACGCTGTCACACTCGGATTTGGCGGGTTGGGCACGGGCGGGTGGCGGCAGTTGTGCCGGTTTCGCGCGGATTTGAGGGCGGTTTCGGGGTGGTTTCAGGGGTGCGGGATCGGGGCGATTTGAGGGGAATTCTACGTAGAATTTTCGCGCGATTTTTCGCCCCTATAGTATAGTGTGTGAAGCCGCCCCGATATCGCCCATTTTTTGGCCCCCATTTCGGGGTTTTCTGGTGTTAGCCCCCTGCCTGCGCCTGCCCCTGTGCGGCCCTGCGCTCAGGCGGGGGCCCCGCGTGCCGGTTGCAACCCCTGCGTGGCGGTGAACCCTTCGCCATGGGCCAAGAGACAGGCGCGCCCGTCGGGCAAAAGGACGATCAGGCTCCAAGTGCCAGACTCGGCGGCATAAAGCTCAACACTGGCGCCGCGCGCCGCATCCCCCCGCGCCAGCCGCGCCTCGCCGCGCTGGTCGATGACATAGGCCAGCACCTGCTCGCGCGGGGCGCAGGGCAGGTTTTGCGCGCTGGCCGGCAGCACAGCACCGGCAAAACTGGTGGCGACAAGGCTGGCGGCGAGGGTTCCGATGGGCGTAAACATGGCGACTCCTGTGCTGATGATCGGGGATCAGCCTGCGCTTGCGTGGAAAACAGCGGCTTAACCCTGCGAACTCTCTGCAGTGCAGAATTTTCCACTTGCCAAATGTGACCGAATTTGCTGGGTTGCGCGCAACTTTGTTTCAACTGGAGTCTCTCATGGACAGCCGCCCGTTCCGCTCGGTCCTTTATATCCCCGGCTCGAAAGAGCGCGCGCTCGACAAGGCCCGCAGCCTTGCCTGCGACGCGATCATTTTCGATCTGGAAGACGCGGTGGCCATCGAAGAAAAAGCCAACGCCCGCGAATTGCTGGCCAAAACCCTGTGCGCGGCGGATTACGGCCCGCGCGCCAAACTGGTGCGGATCAACGGGTTTGAGAGCGACTGGGCCGAGCTGGACCTGCAGGTGATCGCGCAAGCGCGGCCCGAGGCGATCCTGCTGCCCAAGGTGAATTCCGCGGCGGATATCGAGGATCTGGCGGCGCGGCTTGATGCCATGCCGCAGATGGCAGAAACGAAAATCTGGGCGATGCTGGAGACCCCGCAAGGCGTTCTGAACGCCGGTGAGATTGCTGCGGCGCCGCGTATGGCGGGTTTCGTGATGGGCACCAATGATCTGGCCAAGGAATTGGGCTGCCGGTCCCGCGCCGACCGGCTGCCGATGCAATACGCGCTGCAAACCTGTCTGATGGCAGCGCGCGCGGCGGGGATTGTGGCGATTGACGGGGTCTATAACGCCTTCAAGGACGGTGAAGGGCTGCGGGCGGAATGCGAACAGGGGCGCGATCTGGGCTTTGACGGCAAGACCTTGATCCACCCCGCGCAACTGGCCATCGCCAACGAGATTTTCGCCCCCGATGCCGAGGCGATTGATCTGGCGCAGCGGCAAATCGCGGCCTTTGACGCGGCGACTGCGGAGGGTCAGGGCGTGGCGGTTGTGGATGGCAAAATCGTCGAGAACCTGCATATTGTCACCGCGCGGCAGGTGCTATCCCGCGCCGAAGCAATCAAGGCACTGCAAGGGGCGATGTGATCATGGGCTATCTGTTGTTAATTCTGGGCGTGCTGCTGTGGAGCGGCGCGCATCTGTTCAAACGCATCGCACCGGCGCGGCGCGCAGCGATGGGCGCCTCGGGCCGCGGGCTGGTCGCGGCGCTCTCGGGCGTGGCGATTGTGCTGATGGTGCTGGGCTACCGCTGGGCGCCGGTGGATGTGGTCTGGCACACCTCGGGCGGCATGCAGCATGTCAACAACCTGTTGATGTTGCTGGTGTTCTATCTTTTTGCCGCGGCGGGGATGAAGACCTATATCACCCGCTGGGTGCGCCATCCGCAGCTTTGGGGCGTGCGGCTTTGGGCCTTGGCGCATCTTCTGGTGCGCGGGGATCTGGCGTCTTTGATCCTGTTCGGCGGGCTGTTTCTCTGGGCGCAGATCAGCGTCGGCTTTATCAACCGCGCCGATCCCTATTGGCAGGGCGAGGTGAAAGTGGTCACCGGCAAGGAGATCGGCGCGGCGCTTGGTGCTGTGCTGGTGATGGGCGCGGTGGGCTGGATCCACGGGCTGATCGGCCCGTCGCCGTTTGGAGGGTGAAATGAAGCTGTATCGATTGCTGACCGAGGACGACAGTTCGGAGTTTTGCCACAAGATCTCGCTGGCGCTGGATAAGGGCTGGGAGCTGTATGGCTCGCCGGTGATGACCTTCGACGCGGCGCGTGGCGTGATGCGTTGCGGACAGGCGGTGACCAAAGAGGTGCCGGGGACTTATGATCCGGCGATGAAACTGGGCGCGCAGTAAAAAACAGGGAGGGGGCGCTGCCCCCTCGCCCTTCGGGCTCACCCCCGGGATATTTTTGGACAGATGAGGGGCCCCGATTGCGGGGTGCGGGCGGTATGAAGACGAATGCGGGGCGGTTTTTTGAGGATTACAAGATTGGTGAGGTGATTGCGCATGCGGTGCCGCGCACGCTCTCGGGCGGGGAGCGGGCGCTGTATCATGCGCTCTATCCTTCGCGCGGGGCGCTGTATTCCTCGGATGAATTTGCGCGGGCCTGTGGCTTGGCGCAAAGCCCGCTGGATGATTTGATCGTGTTTCATACGGTGTTTGGCAAGACGGTGCCGGATATCAGCCTGAATGCGGTGGCCAATCTGGGCTATGGCGAGGGGCGGTTTCTGGCGCCGGTCTATGCGGGGGATACGCTGAGCTCGTCGTCCGAGGTGATCGGGCTCAAGCAAAACTCGAACGGGAAATCCGGCGTCGTCTATGTGCGCACCACCGGGCGCAACCAGCGCGGCGAGGCGGTGCTGGACTATGTGCGCTGGGTGATGGTGCGCAAAAAGGATTTGGGCGCCCCTGCCCCCGACACTGTGATCCCCGAACTGGCAAAAGCGGTCGCGCCGGAGGATCTGGTGATCCCTGCGGGGCTGGATTTCAGCGCCTATGATTTCGCACAGGCCGGAGAGCCCTACCGCGCGCGGGATTACGCGATTGGCGAGGTGATCGACCATGTGGACGGGGTCACCGTGGAGGAGGCCGAGCATATGCTGGCCACCCGCCTGTGGCAGAACACCGCCAAAGTGCATTTCGACGCGACATTCCGGCCCGACGGGCAGCGGCTGATCTACGGCGGGCATATCATCTCGCTGGCGCGGGCGCTGTCGTTCAACGGGCTGGCCAATGCTCAGATGATCGCCGCGATCAACGCGGGCGCCCATGCCAACCCGTGTTTCTCAGGGATGACGGTGAAGGCTTGGTCCGAGGTGTTGGATGTGGCCGAAACCAAAGCGCCCGGCGTGGCGGCGGTGCGTTTGCGGCTGGTGGCGACCAATGGCGCGCAGCCCGAGTTGCGCGGCGCGGACGGGAAATACCACGCCGATGTCTTGCTTGATCTGGATTATTGGGCGTTAATGCCCGCTTAAGAGGCGAGAGACTCACCCGCTGCAGCTAACAGCAGCGAAGGAGTCGCTTGGCCAAGCCTCGCAGCCGCGGGCGTGCCGGTGGATTCACCTGCGGGGTTTGGAAAGAGATTTTGATTTTGTGATCACAGCTTTTCAGCGCGTGATCACATTTACCGTGTTTTTCGGTATTCCATGGGATACAAGGCTGATTTGAGCAATTGTCCGCGTGACTTGGGCGAAAAATCCGCTATGCATCCGAAGAAGCCGTTGGCCCGAGGTCTTTCTGTCCGGGGTCAACCTGCCAAACAACGAAAGGGTCCGTCATGGCTGATGCGAACCGGGGCAACCGGCCACTTTCCCCCCATCTGCAAGTTTACCGCCTGCCGCTGGTCACGGTGATTTCCATTCTCACGCGGATCACCGGCGTCGGGCTGATCGCCGGTCTGACGCTGATCACCTGGTGGTTTGTCGCCGGCGCCTATTCGCCGGAATATTTTGCCAGCGCCGACTGGCTGCTGTCGTCATGGTTCGGGCTATTGGTGCTGATCGCCTCGCTCTGGGCGCTGTGGTTCCATTTCTGCAATGGCATCCGGCATTTCTTTTGGGACAGCGGCAAGGGCTTTGAGCTCGACACCGTCGCCCGCAGCAACTGGTTTGTCATCGGCGGCTCGGTCGTGCTGACATTGCTGACGCTACTGATCGTCTGAGGGAGGGCAAAATGGCTTATAGAACCGATTATTCGCGCGTTCAGGGCTCGGGTGCCGCCGGTGAAGGCGCGCATCATTTCTGGATCCAGCGGCTGACTTCGCTGGCGCTGGTGCCGCTGACGATCCTGTTTCTGATCCCCTTTGGCCGCGCATTGGGCGGCGGCTATGAGGCGCTGATCGCCACCTATGGGCAGTTCGGCAACGCGCTGACCGCGGCGCTGTTCATCGGCGTTGCCTGCTGGCATTTCTCCATCGGCATCCAAGTGGTGATCGAAGATTACATCCATGGCACGGGCGCGCGCGTCGCGCTTTTGATCCTGACCAAGCTGTTCAGCTATACGCTGGCCGCCGCCGGTATTCTGGCGATCGCCAAAATCCTGTTCAGCGCCTGAGGACCCAAAAATGTCTGCATATCCTATTGAACAACATACCTATGATGTGGTCGTGGTCGGCGCCGGTGGTGCCGGTCTGCGTGCCACTTTGGGCATGGCCGAGCAGGGGCTAAAGACCGCCTGCGTGACCAAAGTTTTCCCGACCCGTTCGCATACCGTGGCCGCGCAGGGGGGCATTGCCGCCTCGCTGTCGAACATGGGCCCCGACAATTGGCAGTGGCATATGTATGACACGGTCAAAGGCTCGGATTGGCTGGGCGATATGGACGCGATGGAATATCTGACCCGTGAGGCGCCGAAAGCGGTTTACGAGTTGGAGCATTACGGCGTGCCCTTCTCGCGCACCGAGGACGGCAAGATTTACCAGCGTCCCTTTGGTGGCCATACCACCGAGTTTGGCGAAGGCCCGCCGGTGCAGCGCACCTGTGCCGCCGCCGACCGCACCGGCCATGCGATGCTGCACACGCTGTATGGGCGCTCGCTGAAGGAAAAGGCCGAGTTCTACATCGAATATTTCGCCATCGACCTGTTGATGAGCGATGACGGCGAATGCACCGGCGTGCTGGCGTGGAAGCTGGACGACGGCACCCTGCACCAGTTCAACGCGAAGACCGTGGTGCTGGCCACCGGCGGTTACGGGCGGGCGTTCTTCTCGGCGACCTCGGCGCATACCTGCACCGGTGACGGCAACGGGATGGCGGCGCGCGCGGGTCTGCCGCTGCAGGATATGGAGTTCGTGCAATTCCACCCGACCGGGATTTACGGCGCTGGCTGTCTGATCACCGAGGGCGCGCGCGGCGAGGGTGGTTATCTGACCAACTCGGAAGGCGAGCGGTTCATGGAGCGTTATGCACCGACCTATAAGGATCTGGCCTCGCGCGATGTGGTGTCGCGCTGCATGACCATGGAGATCCGCGAAGGCCGCGGGGTGGGGCCGAATAAGGACCACATCCATCTGCACCTGAACCATCTGCCGCCCGAGACTTTGGCGCTGCGGCTGCCGGGGATCTCGGAATCGGCGCGGATTTTTGCCGGTGTTGACCTGAACAAAGAGCCGATTCCGGTGCTGCCGACGGTGCATTACAACATGGGCGGCGTGCCGACGAACTATTGGGGCGAAGTGCTGAACGCCGATGCCGAGAACCCGACGCGCACCGCGCCGGGCCTGATGGCGGTGGGCGAAGCCGCCTGCGCCTCGGTGCATGGGGCGAACCGTCTGGGCTCGAACTCGCTGATCGATCTGGTGGTCTTTGGCCGTGCGGCGGCGATCCGCGCCGGTCAATTGATCGACCCGAATTCGGCCAACCGCGAAAGCTCGAAAGCCGCGGTCGAGAAAGCCGTGGAGCGGTTCGACCGTTTGCGCAACGCCAATGGCGGCACCCCGACCGCCGAGCTTCGGTTGGAGATGCAGACCACGATGCAGGCCGATGCGGCGGTGTTCCGCACCGATAAAACGCTGGCCGAAGGGGTCGAGAAGATGACCCAGGTGGCGGCGAAAATGGATGATCTAAAGGTCACCGACCGCTCCTTGGTGTGGAACTCGGACCTGATGGAAACGCTGGAGCTGGAAAACCTGATGCCGAGCGCGCTGGCCACGATCCACGGCGCCGAGGCGCGTAAGGAATCGCGCGGCGCCCATGCGCATGAGGATTACCCCGACCGCGACGATGTGAACTGGCGCAAGCATTCGCTGGCCTGGGTCGAGGGCAATCAGGTGCGTCTCGATTACCGCGGAGTGGTCACCGAGCCGCTGACCTCGCTGGACGAGGGCGGCATTGATCCGAAGAAAATCGCGCCCAAAGCGCGCGTGTATTAAGGAGGCGGCGACAATGGTGGAACTGGCACTCCCGAAGAATTCGAAAATCCGCACCGGCAAGACCTGGCCGAAACCGGCGGGGGCGAAGAACCTGCGCACCTTCCGGATTTACCGCTGGTCGCCCGATGACGGGGAAAATCCGCGCGTCGATACCTATTTCATCGACCTCGATAGCTGCGGGCCGATGGTTCTGGACGCGCTGATCAAGATCAAGAACGAGATTGATCCGACGCTGACTTTCCGGCGGTCCTGCCGTGAGGGGATTTGCGGCTCTTGCGCGATGAATATCGACGGGCGCAACACGCTGGCCTGTATTTTCGGCATGGATGAGGTGAAGGGCGACGTCAAAATCTACCCGCTGCCGCATATGCCGGTGGTCAAGGATCTGATCCCCGATCTGACGAATTTCTACGCGCAGCATGAATCGATCATGCCCTGGCTGGAAACCAAGACCAACACGCCGGCGAAGGAATGGCGCCAGTCGATCGACGACCGCGCCAAGCTGGACGGGCTTTATGAATGCGTGATGTGCGCCTGTTGCTCGACCGCCTGCCCCAGCTATTGGTGGAACTCGGATCGCTATCTGGGCCCTGCGGCGCTGCTGCATGCCTACCGCTGGATCATCGATTCGCGCGATGAGGCTCAGGGTGAGCGGTTGGATGATCTGCATGATCCGTTCAAACTCTATCGCTGCCACACGATCATGAATTGCACCTCGACCTGCCCGAAGGGGTTGAACCCCGCCAAGGCGATTGCCGAGGTGAAAAAGCTGATGGTCGAGCGCGTCGTCTAAGCGGTGCTATAGCGAGAATTGCAAAGGCCGCGACATGGTTTGTCGCGGCCTTTGGCTTTTATGGTTTGGGGATGAAACGCCGGGTATCGAAGCGGCGCTTGGTGCATTTTGCGTTGAGTTGCCCCCTTGGCGTGGCTGCAATTGCCCTGCGATCATCGCCCCCGCCGAACAGATAGCCCCTTAGCGGATGCGGCGGGTGTTAGCGGCCGAGCAGCGCGTTGAGCGAGGCTTGGCCGTTTTGCAGCAGGCTCAGGGCCGAGCTACCGGCGCTTTGGGCCTGAATCGCCTGCACCTGACCAGCGAGGAAGAAGCGTTCGGTCAAGGCATTCATCGCCTCGGGATCGGTGAATTGCGAGATCGAGTCGCTGCCGGTCAGCCGTTCGGTGCGCGATTGCAGGATATCCACCTGCCGGTCGATATCGAGCGTGCCGAAACTGCTGGGCAGCATAAAGGCGGTCTCGAAGACGCGGCGCAGGCTGGGGGTGCCGAGAATGGTGAACCATTTCGCCGATTCGGAACTGTCTTGACCGGCGAGCTCGGAGAGGTCGCGTTCGAGGGCCAGCGCCATACGCATATTGTCATTCTGCGCGCCCACCGCCTCTTCGAAACTGCGGTTCTGGAATTTCGCGATCAGGTCATCGGCAAAACTGGGCAATTGCGTGCGCGGGACCAGACGGTCGCCAAAGGCGAAGGCCTCGGCGAGTTTGTGATAGCGTTTGTCGGTCAGGCGGTTGACGAAACTGCCCTCTTCTTTGGTCGAGCTTTCCAGCACTTTCTCGATATAGGCGCGGTTTGGCAGATCCTCGGCGAGCCCGTAAGCGGTCAGCGCGATGCGCAGCATGCGGCGGTCGGCGACCAGCTCCTGCGCGGAGGTGATCGCGCCGATATTCTCGCGCACATAGGCTTCGTCGCGCTGCGCCATCGGGGTGGAGGCATGGGCGGCGGATTGGCTGGGCAAAGTGCGCTGCAAAAAGCGCCAGCCGACAAAACCGTCGAGAGGGATGACCGGTTGATAGCTCATTGCCGTGTCACGGCCAGAAGCCGTTTCTCGCGCGGCAAAAGCGCCCGCAGATGGCGCATCGCCGGATAGAATTCACCATTCATCACCGCCTCGGAAGCGCGGTTCAACAGGTTGCGGCTGTCGAGATCGGTGAGCACCTGACTGAGCTGTTCGATCCCGCGCAGCAATTGCGGCTCGGCCTCCTCGGCGGTGGTATCGCCCGACAGCACCAGCTGCGCGATATAGCAAACGCGGCTGACCGGCGTGCTGGCATCCTCAGGGTGGATTGCGTCGCGCAGACGCAGGATATTGGCATGCGGCGAGACGATGGAGAAACGGCTGCGCCGGTCGCCATTCTCGATCACCGCGCCGTTGATCAGCACCCGCTCATGCGGGGCAAGTTTTAGAATGAGGCCACTCATGCAGCCTGCCCCTGGCCGCGCAAGCCACGCATCACCGAGGTGTTGATTTCAACGAGAACATCGGCCGAGGCCTTGCCCGCCAGCACCTTATGGGTGTGTTGCAGGGTGAATTCCGCCAGATAGAACATCTGCGCGCGCAGGTCTTGCGGGAACCCATTGTCTTTATCGGCCAGATCCGTCGCGAACGTGGTCCAGAGGCGGCGGTTTTCATCGAGAACGGCGACCAACTCGGGCGTAAGGCGTTTGGCGTCTTGCGGCAGATGCTTTTGCAGGCGTCCGGTGATGCGGGCCAAGACATCATATTCGATGTCGCGCGGGGTTTTGAGAATTCTTGTCGTCGACCCGTAGGCCGATTGTGCATGTGCTGCGACGTTCATTTCAGAGCCTCATGGTGCGAGTCATGGGATGGAAGATGGCGAAGAGAAGACGGGAGGCGGCGGTTAGAAGACGGTCAACGGGAGGATGGGCGAAAGAGGCCGGAGCCCGAAGGCTCCGGCCAGTATTTTAGCGGAACAGCGAGAGGATGTTCTGCGGCGCCTGGTTGGCGATCGACAGCGCCTGAATGCCCAGCTGCTGCTGAACCTGCAGCGCCTGCAATCTGGCCGAGGTCTCTTCCATATCGGCATCGACCAGCGAGCCAATCCCCGAACGCATGGAGTCGGTCAGGCTGGAGATATACTCGCTTTGGATGTCGATCCGGCCCTGCACCGAACCGAATGCGGCGGCAGCGTCGATGGTTGTGGCAATCGCAGCTTCGACCGAGGTCAGATGCGCCTGCGTGCCGCCAGCGGTCACATCAATGCCGGCAGCGTCGACGCCCAGGGTCGCAGCCGAAAGATCAGCAGCCACCACGTCGATGGAGCTTGCCGTCACAACGCCAGCTGCACGGTCCATAGACGAGAGGACAGTGGTGTCGGTGCTGCCGTTTTCAACGAGATTCAGACCGTTGAACTGCGCCGCTTTCACGACACCGTCGATCTGCGCTGCGTAGCCGGCGATATCGGCCTGGATCTTGGCATGGTCAACGTTTTCACCCTGCGCCGAAACGATTTTCTCTTTCATCTCGGTCAGCAGTTCAGTGACCGTTTCAGCGGCCGAACGGGCCACCGCAACCGTCGAAGAGCCAAGCGCGAGCGCGTCGCTCACCCCGTTGAAACCTTGCACATCCGCTTCCATGGTTTTCGAGATCGCCCAGACAGCAGCGTTATCTTTGGCCGTTGCCACCGACTTACCGGTCGAAATCTGGCTCTGGGTCTCGGCCATGTTGCTGTTGATGTTGCGCAGGGTTGCCAGCGCAACCATTGCGCTATTGTTGGTCATGATTGAGGACATTATTTTTCCTTAGAGATTGGGCGCATTCACGCCGGTTCACTGCCGCATCTTGCGGCAAACACGCCCATTCTGGACCTACGGCTATTCAGGTTTCCTGCCAGCCGCGCCACCGTATTGGTGCCCCCTCAACCTCGCCGGTAATCCCTAACATGACCTTAACCGCGCAACGCCCTACCGGGTATTTTTCACTCAAATGCGAGACAGTTACGGGCTGGCCGCGGGTGGCGAATCGCCGGGGGTGCGGATTCGCCGGAAGACCGCTGAGTCACGCGCGCCGTTGCACGGTTCCGGCGGGCGGATCGATCACCTGACGGGCGCCATCGCGGCTATAGGTGCGGTCATCCGGCGGGGCAGTGCAGCGGGTGATCAGGCTGCGCGCGTCCTGCAACCCCTGGATCGCGGCCTGATATAGCTGTGCATTCTCGCGCGCGCCGTCGCGCACCGCATGAACCAGCGATTCGGCGCCATCCTGCGGGGCGATCCCCGCCTCAAGCCGTGCCAGCAGCGCCTCTTTGCGCGGGGCGAGGCGCGAGAGCCGGTCGAGGTCATAGGCGCGCAGGGCCTTACGCTCTTGCTCAAGCAGGGTTAACATCCGCGTCAGATCGGGTTTCGACGAGCGGCTCATACGCCACCGCCTTGCCGCGCGATCAGCGTGCGCTCGATGTGATCGGCCAGCCCGATGCCGCCGCGGGCGACCATGGCGCGGGCATGGGCATCGGCGATAAACGAGGTGAATTGCGCCTCCCCCTCGCCGCCGCCGAATGATTCGCCGGGTTTGAACACACCGGCGTTTTTCAGCATTTCCGCCAGAAAGGCGCTTTCCAATGCCTCGGCGCTTTGGCGGATTCGTGAGGGATTGTCAGGGGTTACAGCGGTGGTGCCGGGTATTTGTGGCGGCAGGGAAGGCAGAATCACGGTCATGGGAACTCCTGTTTGATAGGGACAGTTTCTGCGCTGCCGGTAAAGAAGCGGTAACTTTCTGCTGCTAAACCTAAGAAAACCCAGTGAAGGGGACAGGTTTATGGTCGCTATGTTGCCGATTGATTCGAATTTGCCGCCGCCGCGTGCGGGGGGGCCGCTGCCGGAGGGTAAAAACGGCGGGGCGGAGTTTACCTCGCTGATGACGGCCCTGCGCGCGGAGACGGCGCCGCAGGATGGTGCCGAGGATGCGACGGCTCTGGCCGAGCAGGCGGAGGTGGAGGCGCCCAAGGATCAGGGGGATGTCGAGGCGCTGGCCGATGCCGAGCCGCAGGTGGCTGGCGAGGGTGCTGTTGATACGGTGTCCGAGGGGCCGGTGACGGGGTTTGAGGCGCTGGCGGGTTTGCCCGTGGTGCCTGCCGTTGCGGGTGTCGCTGAGGGGGCTGGCATGGGGGAGGCCAAACAGGCGTCCGATCCCAAAGCCGAACAGCAGGTCACACAACAGACCGCAGAAAAGAGCGCGAAAAAAGCCGGCGCGGCGCAGAAAGCGGAGGCGGCGCGGGAGGGTGTGGAAACACGGGCAACCGCGCTCTGGTTCGGGCGTTTGTCGCTGCAGGGCTCGGGCGGAGTTGGGGCCGGTGTTGGGGCTGAGTCGGGGGCATTGGCGGGCGCCGCGCAAGACCCGCTCATCACATCTATTATAGGCGCCACCACGATAGGGGCTGCAGGGACTGCAGCCCCGACCGCATCCACGTCCACGGCGCAGAGCACTGCGGGCGCCGCGCTCACCGCGCAACTGACCGAGGCGGATATGCTGCGTTTGGGCATCGGCGGAGGGGTGCCGAAGGTGAAGGGTCTTGCCGACAAAGCGCTGCCGACCGAGGCCCCCACCGCAGTCACGCCAACAACCGCCCCGCCAACCGCAGCACCCACCGCGCCTGAGATGCCGAATGCCATCGCCGCGCTGGCCTCGAACGACGGCCCTGCCCCCGCACCGCTTGGCGCGTTGTCCGCTGTGACGGCGGCGGGGTTCTCGGTGGAAACGCTGATGCCGCTTGACCCCGCCACGCCCGCGACCAGAGCCAGCCCGGCGGTGATCCAGAGCATCGCCCAGCAACTCGCGCCGCATCTGCCCGCCGCCAATACCCGCGGCTTCGAGATCGCGCTGGCGCCCGAGGAACTGGGTCGCGTGCGTATGCGGCTGACCGGCACCGAGACCCAAAGCACGCTGATCATTCAGGTCGAACGCCCCGAAACCTTGGTGCTGATGCGCCAGCATATCACCGCGCTGGAGCAGGATCTGCGCCTGCTTGGCCATGACAATCTATCGGTGAGGTTCGCCGGTGAATCGGGCGGCGGCGCCACCGGAGAACAGACCGGACAACAAACGGGTCAGCAAATGGGCCAACAGGCGGGACACCAGAGCGCGCAACCCGCCGCGGCGCAAACCCCGCCGGATAAGGGCGATAGCGCGGCGCCATCTGCGCCCGAGATGCCCGATGACCACCTTGATCTGCGCTTATAACAGGAGCCGCATATGGACGTTTCAGCCACCACCGCCACAACCACCCAAGCCACCAGCACCGCCGCCGCAGCGGGCGAGCAATCGGACTATCAGACATTCCTCAACATGCTGACCGTGCAGATGCGCAACCAAGACCCGCTGAACCCGATGAATTCCACCGATTTCGCCGTGCAACTCGCCACATTCTCGGGGGTTGAGCAGCAAAGCCATACCAATCAACTGCTGACCTCGATGCTGAGTCAGGCGGGGCTGGCCGGGCTGGGCACCTGGGTCGGGATGGAGGCGCGGATTTACGGCGGCGTGACATTCACCGGCGCGCCGATCGAACTGACGCCGGATCCGGCGCTGGGGGCCGATGCGGTCACTTTGATCGTGCGCGACCGTGACGGCGCAATTGTTGACAGCCGGGTGTTGGCGCCAGATACGCTGAGTTATCAATGGGATGGCGTCGGGCCTGAGGGTGTGCCCCTGCCCGAGGGCGCCTATACATTCGAGATTGATTCGCGGCTGAACGGCGAGGTGATGGATACCCAGCCCGTCGCCGCCTATGTGCCGGTTCTCGAAGCGCGCTATGAAAACGGCGCGACGATGCTGGTGATGCCCGGTGATCTCTGGATCGACAGTTCGGCGGTGACCGGCCTGCGGCCTGCGGTGGCAGAGGCGCAGATTTAACCCGCGTAATTACAAGCCGCCCTGTCAACGGGGCGGCTTGGTTCATCGGGGCGGGCGCTGACGGGGGTTAAAAGAGAAACAACACCGTCAGCATCCCCGCCCAAGCCAGACCGGCACCGGCGAGAAACCATGCCACCGGCGTATAATCGCGCGGCGCGGGCTGGCGCACCTCGGGGGTGCGGGCGCGCAAAAGCGCGGTTTCAACGGCTTTCGGCAAATGCGGGCCAAAGCGGCTGAGCACCAGCGCGGTGCGTTTGAGATCCAGCGCCAAAGCCTTCGGGCCGAGGCTGGTGCGGATGTAATCCTCGACCACCGGCTGCCCGACCTTCCAGATATTGATCGACGGGTTGAGCGAGCGCGAGACGCCTTCGACCACCACCATGGTGCGCTGCAACAGGATCAGCTCGGTGCGGGTTTCCATGCCGAAACGCTCGGTCACTTCGAGCAGATAGTTCAGCAGCCGCGCCATCGAGATATGGGTCGCATCCATGCCGAAAATCGGCTCGCCAACCGAGCGCAGGGCGCGGGCGAATTCGTCGATATCGCGGTCGGCGGGGACATAGCCGGCCTCGAAATGCACCTCGGCGACGCGGCGGTAATCCTTGGAAATAAAGCCGAAGAGGATCTCGGCATAGACGCGGCGGGTGTATTCGTCGATCTGCCCCATGATGCCGAAATCATAGGCGATCAGATCGCCATTCGCCGCGACTTTCAGGTTGCCCTGATGCATATCGGCGTGGAAATACCCGTCGCGCAGCGCGTGTTTGAGGAACAATTGCAAGACCCGCTCGCTGAGCTCGGCGCGGTCAACGCCCAGAGCGTCAATCGCGGCATTGTCGCCCAAAGAGGCGCCCTCGGCCCAGCCCAGCGTCATCACCTCGCGGCCCGAGAGGTTCCAGACCGGTTTCGGCACCTGAAATCCGGCGTCGCCCTCGGTATTGGCGGCGAATTCGGCGGCGGCGGCGGTTTCCAGCCGCAGGTCCAATTCGCCCATCACCACGCCCTCGAAATGCGTGATCACATCATTCGGGCGCAACCGGCGGGCCGAGGGCAGCGCCCATTCGACAAGGCTGGCGATCAGGTAGAAAGCGTTGATATCACGGCGAAACGCCCGCACGATCCCGGGGCGCAGCACTTTCACCGCGACATCCTCGCCGGTGGCTTTGACGCGGGCGCGGTGGACCTGCGCGATCGAGGCGGCGGCGACGGGTTCCGAGAACTCCGAGAACAGCGTATCGACCGGCGCGTCCAGCTCGGCCTCGATCATCGCGCGGGCCTGCGCGGTGGGGAACGGCGGCAGTTGGTCTTGCAGATAGCGCAGTTGCGTGGCCAGTTCCGGCCCGACGATATCGGGGCGGGTCGAGAGGATTTGACCGAATTTGATATAGGCCGGACCCAGCGCCGAGAGCGCGCGGGTCACTGGCGGCAGTTCGGGATCACCGCGCAACCCGAGGAATTTGAACGGCCAGCCGAGCACCCGCGCCAGAACGCGCAGACGCGGCGGGACATTGGCGGCCTCGAACACCACTTGCATGGCGCCGGTGCGCTCGAATGTGGCGCCGGTGCGGATCAACCGCCAGATGTTGTGTGGGCCGCGCATGTCAGAGCTTCCAACCCGAGTGCAGGGCGGCGATGCCCATGGTCAGATTGCGGTATTTGACCTGCTCGAATCCGGCCTCGCGGATCATCTGGGCGAAACGCTCTTGATCGGGGAATTTGCGAATGGATTCAACGAGGTATTGATAGGACTCGCGGTCATTGGCGATCACTTTGCCCATCACCGGAATCACATTGAAGGAATAGAGATCATAGGCTTTTTGCATCGCGTCATTGGGTAGCTGGCTGAATTCCAGCACCATCAGACGGCCACCGGGACGCAGCACGCGGTAGGCCTCACTCAGTGCGTCGGGAATGCGGGTGACGTTGCGGATGCCAAAGCTGATTGTGTAGACGTCAAAGCTGTTGTCGGCAAAGGGCAGCGCCATCGCGTCACCGACAACCCACTCCAGATGCTCGGATTTCTGCGCGGCCTCGGCGCGTTGACGACCGGCTTCAAGCATCGAGGCGGTCATATCGCAGACCGTGGCCTGTGCGCTGTCGCCCGCGCGCTCCAGAAAGCGGAAGGCGACATCGCCGGTGCCGCCCGCCACATCCAGCAGATGCTGCGACGGGCGCGGCGCCAGCCAGTCCATCATCGCGTCTTTCCAGATGCGGTGGATGCCCATCGACATCACGTCATTCATAATGTCGTATTTCGACGCCACATTGGTGAAGACTTCATGAACCATGCCCGCCTTGGCGTCCTCATCGACGGTTTGAAAGCCGAAATGCGTGGTGCGCTGGTTTTCTTCGCGCCTGTCTTGGCTCATGCTGCCATCCTCTGCCGATCTTCGGTGGATCTTGCGTGTTGCTCTTCCTTATCCGAGGATAGAGGCCAAGCACAATGCGACGCCGGAGCCCGAAGTGCCCGAATTACCCGAAGTCGAGACCGTTCGCCGCGGATTGACCCCCGCGATGGAGGGCCGCGTGATCACCAGCGCCGAGGTGCGCCGCGAGGGGCTGCGCTGGCCCTTCCCCGAAGGCATGGCCGAACGGCTGCAAAATGCGCGGGTCGAGCGGCTGCGGCGGCGGTCGAAATACATCCTGATTGATCTCGATAGCGGCGAGACTTTGCTGGTGCATCTGGGCATGTCGGGGCGGATGACGATCTCGGGGCTGGCGGCGCCCTTTGTGCCCGGGGTGTTCCATCATCACCATCCGGCGGCGCTGAAACATGATCATGTGGTGCTGCATATGGAGGGGGATGTGCGCGTCACCTTCAATGATCCGCGGCGCTTCGGGGCGCTGGATCTGGCGCCGACGCCGCAAATGGACGGGCATCTGCTGCTGCGCAATCTGGGACCGGAGCCTTTGGGCAACCAATTCTCGGCGCAGCATCTACAGGCGGCGCTGAAGGGGCGGAAAGCGCCGATCAAAACCCTGCTTTTGGACCAGCGAATCGTTGCTGGCTTGGGCAATATCTATGTTTGCGAGGCGCTGCACAGGGCGCGTATCCACCCCGAGCGGGCGGGCGGGCGTATCGGCATGGCGCGGCTGGAGGCGCTGGTGGTGATCATCCGCGAGGTGCTGATGGAGGCGATCGAGGCGGGCGGCTCGAGCCTCAAGGACTTTCGGCAGGCGGGCGGCGAATTGGGTTATTTTCAACATAATTTCCGCACCTATGACCGCGAATCCCACCCCTGCCCCAGCGAGGGCTGCGCGGGCGTGATCCGGCGCATCGTGCAATCGGGACGCTCGACCTACTACTGCCCGCAATGTCAGAGATAGCTTGATCCCAGCAATTGGAGTGGTAGAGGTGGGCGCTGAATTCAAGGAGCGAGGCATCCTGATGGCATATGAGACCATTACTGTTGAGGTCGAGCATTACGTCGCTCTGATCCGGCTGAACCGGCCCGAAGCGCTGAACGCATTGAACGCGCAGCTTCTGACCGAATTGGCCGATGCGATGAAATGCGCCGACCGCAATGAAAAAGTGCGCTGTCTGGTGATCACCGGATCCGACAAAGCCTTTGCCGCTGGCGCTGATATCAGCGAAATGGCCAAGCAGAGCTTTGTCGATATGTTCGAGAGCGACTATTTCACCCCCGAGACCGATGCGATCTGCGCCACCCGCAAGCCGGTGATTGCCGCCGTGGCGGGCTATGCTTTGGGCGGTGGCTGCGAATTGGCGATGATGTGCGATTTTATCATTGCCGCGGATACCGCGAAATTCGGCCAGCCCGAGATCAATCTGGGCGTCGTCGCCGGTATCGGTGGCACCCAGCGGCTGACGCGGTTTGTCGGCAAATCCAAAGCGATGGATATGCATTTGACCGGCCGCTTTATGGACGCCGAAGAGGCCGAGCGCTCGGGGCTGGTGAGCCGCGTGGTGCCCGCCAAAAAGCTGATCGAAGAAGCGATGGCGGCGGCGGAAAAGATCGCCGCGAAATCGGCAATTGCCACCAAAGTGGTGAAAGAAGCGGTGAACCGCAGCTATGAAACGACGCTGCGCGAAGGTCTGTTGTTCGAGCGGCGGGTGTTCCATTCACTCTTTGCCACCGAAGACCAGAAAGAGGGCATGAATGCCTTTTTGGAAAAGCGCGAAGCGCAGTTCCGCGACCGCTGATTCGGGTGAAACCCGTGGAAAGGCCGGGCCTGAGCGCCCGGCCTTTCGCATTTCGGGGCGGATTTAGCGGTTTCGCGCCGAAATCTGGCATTTCATTGAGGGAAATCGCCCCATGGCCGCGCCGCTGGCGGTTTGCGCTTTCCTTTCTGCCCGCGCTGGCCTATACGCCGCGTCACATGCGCGTGGGCCCGCTTCGGCAAGAGATGACCTGTTCCTTTAGGAATCGGTGGGTCTGTGTGCAATTGCAATTGAAACAGATCCGAAAGAGCCCAGACCATGGCCAATACCCGTCAGTCCCAAAAACGCGCCCGCCAGAACGACGCCCGCTTTGAAATCAACAAAGCCCGCCGTTCGCGTATCCGCACCCATCTGCGCGCCGTCGAAGAAGCGATTGCCACCGGCAACGCCGACACCGCCAAAGCCGCCCTGGCTGCGGCCCAGCCCGAGCTGATGCGCGGCGTCACCAAAGGCGTGCTGCACAAGAACACCGCCGCGCGCAAAATGTCGCGCCTCTCGGCCCGCGTGAAAGCGCTGAACGTCTGATTTCAGGATGTTTTTCAAGTGAGTCGCTGCTGCATTGCAGCGTGAAAGGCGCATCTTCGGATGCGCCTTTTTGCGTTCCCATGGCAATTTGCAACGATTTTTCGCGACCTGTGGCAGGAAACCCACGCCCGTTTGATTCCTTCCCCCCCGATCTGTGTCAAGCGCGTTGTTCGGTTGCCGCCGCCGCCCGCGGCTTGCTAGTTTGAACCTGCGATTCACGAACCCTGGGGGGGTTCCGAGCCGGTCCGAGTAGTCCTTGATCCCACGCGCTTTGCGTGGGGCGTGTGTTTTATACGCCGCGTCAGTTGACGCGCTGCGATGTGCCTTTTCCTCCCGCACCTTTGATGCCGCACCACCTGCAGGCACCGGGGTTTTGTGTCTTGCCGCAATCTATGCCCCGGAGAACCGGGCCGCAAAAACAAGAACACTGCGCGCTAACGCCGCGTGGATAATGGGTCGGGACAGGATGACGATAGAAGCGTGGAGCGACGTACGAAGACACTTGCGCGGGCAAGTCGGTGAAAACAACTTCATCACCTGGATTGCGCCGCTGGAACTGGCCACGGTGGATGACGGTGTCGCGCGGATTTCCGCGCCGACGAACTTCATCGCCAATTGGGTGAACCGCAATTTCGCCGAGCAGATCCTGCGCAGCATGACCCAGCACGGGATGGTGACGCATCGCATCCAGATCGATGTCCAGCCGCGCGCTGCGGCCTCGGCTGCCGAACGGGTGCAGCGCACGATTGACGCGCCCGCCGATGGCGCCCAGATCACCCCGCCCGCCAGCACCGCCGCCGCCCCGCCGCAGGTGGAAAGCGATGTGCAATCGGCCGCACTTGATGCGCGGTTCACCTTTGACAATTTCGTTGTCGGCAAACCGAACGCACTGGCCCATGCCGCCGCGCGCCGTGTTGCCGAGGGCGGCGAGGTGACCTTTAACCCGCTGTTTCTTTATGGGGGCGTGGGGCTCGGGAAGACCCACCTGATGCACGCCATCGCCCATGAGTTGAAGATCCGCCAACCGGGCGCGCGTGTGCTCTATCTCTCTGCCGAGCAGTTCATGTACCGGTTTGTGCAGGCGCTGCGCGAACGCCAGATCATGGACTTCAAGAGCCTGTTCCGCTCGGTTGATATCCTGATGGTCGATGACGTGCAGTTCATCGCCGGCAAGGAAAGCACGCAGGAGGAATTCTTCCATACGTTCAACGCCTTGGTGGACCAGCGCAAACAGATCGTGATCTCGGCTGACCGCGCGCCGGGGGAGATCAAGGGACTGGAAGAGCGGATCAAGAGCCGCCTCTCCTCGGGCCTCGTGGTGGACCTGCATCCGACCGACTATGAATTGCGCCTCGGTATCCTGCAGCAGAAGGTCGAGTTGAACAATGTGACCTACGGCGATGTGCATATCGGCACCGGCGTGCTGGAGTTTCTGGCGCATCGGATCACCACCAACGTGCGCGTGCTTGAAGGGGCGCTGACCCGTCTGTTCGCGCTCGCCTCTCTGGTCGGGCGTGAGGTGACGCTGGATCTGGCGCAGGATTGTCTGGCGGATATTCTGCGCTCGTCGGATCGCAAGGTCACCGTTGAGGAGATCCAGCGCAAGGTTGCCGAGCATTACAACATCCGCCTGTCGGATATGATCGGCCCGAAACGCGTGCGCCAGATTGCCCGCCCGCGGCAGATCGCGATGTATCTGTCGAAACAGATGACCACGCGGTCCCTGCCCGATATCGGGCGGCGATTCGGTGGCCGTGATCACACCACGATCATGCACGGGGTGCGCAAAGTCGAAGAATTGCGCACAAACGACCCGCAACTGTCCGAAGACCTTGATTTGCTGCGGCGTCTTTTGGAAAGCTAACTTGACGTTGCCCGCAAAGGGCCGCAAACAAATGACAATGAATTTTAAAAAGGCCGGGCTGGCGGATGTCAGCACCGGCCTGACCTGTCGGAGGGGACCGCGATGAAACTGAGCATCGAGCGCGCAACGCTGCTAAAAGCCGTGTCACAGGCTCAGTCCGTGGTCGAGCGGCGCAACACCATTCCAATTCTGGCCAATGTGTTGATCGAAGCCGAGGGTGATACCGTCAGCTTTCGCGCCACCGATCTGGACATCGAGGTGGTCGACCGCGCCAATGCGATGGTCGAACGCGCCGGCGCCACCACCGTCTCGGCGGTGATGCTGCATGAGATCGTGCGCAAACTGCCCGATGGCGCCTTGGTGTCGCTGACCGATGACCAGCGCACCGGACGGCTGTCGGTGGAGGCGGGGCGCTCGACATTCTCGCTGGCGACATTGCCGCGTGAGGATTTTCCGGTGATGGCGAGCTCGGAATACCAGAGCAATTTCACCGCCAAGGCGGGTGATTTGCGGCGGCTGTTCGAGAAGTCGAAATTCGCCATTTCCACCGAAGAGACGCGCTATTACCTGAACGGTGTCTATATGCATGTGGCCGATGGCGACGAGGGGCGCGCGCTGCGCTGTGTCGCCACCGATGGCCACCGTCTGGCACGGATCGACGCCGCCCTGCCCGAGAATGCCGAGGGCATGCCCGGGGTGATCGTGCCGCGCAAAACCGTCAATGAGCTGCGTAAACTGCTGGAAGATGACGACGCCGATATCGCGATCTCGGTCTCGGAAACCAAAGTGCGCTTTGCCACGCCTGATCTGGCGCTGACCTCGAAAGTGATCGACGGCACCTTCCCCGATTACACGCGGGTGATCCCCGCCGGCAACACCAAGCGGCTGGAAGTCGACGCCACGGAATTCGCCAAAGCGGTGGACCGGGTGGCGACGGTCTCCTCGGAACGCTCGCGCGCGGTGAAGCTGAACCTTGAGGAAGACAAGCTGACCCTCTCGGTGAACTCGCCGGACAGTGGCAACGCGCAGGAAGAACTGGTCGTGGCTTACGGTGACGAGGCGCTGGAGATCGGGTTCAACGCCAAATACCTGCAGGAAATCGCCAACCAGATCGACCGCGAGAACGCCGTCTTCATGTTCAACTCCTCGGGCGATCCTGCTCTGGTGCGCGAAGGCTCCGACGCCAGCGCGGTCTATGTTGTGATGCCGATGCGCGTGTGATGCGTGTCTGACCTCGTGCTTTGACCCATCTGACCACCCTGCGCCTGTCGCATTTCCGCTCGCATATTGCTGCCTCTGCCGCATTTGACGGGCGGCCGGTGGTGTTGTTTGGCGATAATGGTGCGGGGAAGACCAATCTGCTGGAGGCGATCTCGCTGTTGTCGCCGGGCCGTGGATTGCGCCGCGCTTTGGGCGAGGATCTGATCGGGCGGCCTGCGGGGCTGGGCTGGAAAATCAGCGCCACGCTGACCCATAATGGCACCCCCCATGAGATCGAGACCGAGGCCCGCCCCGGCGCGCCGCGCAGCGTGCGGATCAACGGCAAGACGGCGACGCAGACCGCGCTTGGGCGGCTTTGCCCGATGCTCTGGTTAACGCCGGTGATGGACCGGCTGTGGCTGGAGGGGGCCGAGGGGCGGCGGCGGTTTCTCGACCGGCTGGTGCTGGGGTTTCATCCCGACCATGCCGAGGCGGTGCTGGAATATGAGAAGGCCATGCGCGAGCGTAACCGGCTGTTGCGTGACGAGATCCGCGATCCGGCGTGGTATGGCGCACTCGAGACCCGTATGGCGCAGGCGGGCGCGCAGATCACCGCCAATCGGCTGGCCACTTTGACCCGGTTGCACGCGGCTGCCGACCCTGACAGCGTCTTTCCGCAAGCCGATCTGACGCTACTGGACGATGCGCCGCGCAGTGAATTCGATCTGGCGCAGGCCTTTGCCGAGGGGCGCGCCCGCGATATGGCGGCGGGGCGCACATTGACGGGGCCGCACCGCGCCGATCTGGGCGCCTATTGGGCGGCGCGGGATATGCCCGCCGCGCAATGCTCGACCGGTGAGCAAAAGGCGCTGTTGATCGCGCTGATCTTGAGCCATGCGCGCGCACTCTCGCAGGACAGTGGCACGCCGCCGATTGTGCTGCTCGATGAGGTCGCGGCGCATCTTGACGAGGGGCGGCGCATCGCGCTCTATGACGCGATCTGTGCGTTGCGGGCGCAGGCGGTGATGACCGGCACCGGGCCGGAGTTATTCGCGCCATTGGGGGCCCGCGCGCAGGTGTTTGAATTGCGTGAAACCGGTGGCGCCTCCACCCTGAGCGAAAGCCCGCTGTGATGAGTTCCAAACCCCCTGCCCTGCCCGCGCAACGTGTCACCCTGATCACCCTCGGGGTGCAGGATCTGGCGCGCAGCATGGCGTTTTATGCACGGCTGGGCTGGACGCCGGACGAGCAGACCGAGAGCGTGGCGTTTTATGATCTGGGCGGGATGAAGCTGGGGCTCTTTGGGCTGGAGGCGCTGGCTGCGGATCAGGGGCGCGCGGGGGCGGAACTGGGCGTGGGTGCGGTGACGCTGGCGCAGAATTACGCCGATCGCGCAGGCGTCGATGCGGCGTTCGCGCTGGCCGAGGCGGCGGGGGCCGAGCTGCTCAAACGTCCCGAAGCGGTGTTTTGGGGCGGGTATTCGGGCTATTTCGCCGATCCTGACGGGCATGTCTGGGAATTGGCGCATAATCCCTTTTGGGGTTTGGACGGCAACGGAAAGTTAACCTCTGCATGACACTCTCGGCGCAGGAGCTCTTGATATACGCGGGCGCGATGGCGCTTTTGTGGGCGGTGCCCGGGCCGGTCTGGGTGGCGCTGATCGCGCGCTCGCTGTCGGGCGGGATGCGCGGGGCGTGGCCCTTGGCGGTGGGCGTGGCGCTCGGTGATCTGATCTGGCCGCTCTGCGCGGTCTTCGGGCTGGCGTGGATCCTCTCGGTTTACGGCGGGTTTCTGGAGGCCTTGCGCTGGGTGGCGGCGGGCGTGTTCATCATCATGGGGGTGATGATCTGGCGCAAACCGGCGGAAACCCTGACCGCCGACCGGCGGATGACGCGGCCCGGTGTCCTGCCCGGATTTCTGGTCGGGCTGGCGGCGGTGACCGGCAATCCCAAGGCGATCCTGTTCTATATGGGGGTGCTGCCGGGGTTCTTTGACCTGACCCGCATCACCGCGCTGGATATCGCCGCGATCATCGCGGTGTCGGCGATTGTGCCGATGCTGGGCAATCTGGGGCTGGCGCTGTTTTTGGACCGCGCGCGGCGGCTGTTGCAAAGCCCGCAGGCGATGCAGCGGCTCAATATGGTCTCTGGCGTGCTGCTGGTTCTGGTCGGTCTGGTGATCCCTTTCACCTGATCCGCGACCATGCCCGCGCGGAAGCCCGCGCAGTGACCAGCGCAGTGGCCCGACCAAAGCCCGAGACCCCCTAAATCTTGTGGCCAAGGCGTGACAACCCCGGCAAAAACCGCTACAAGTCGTGGAGGTTATTCACGGATTTATAGCATGACTGCAGTACCCGCCCCGCGCGAAGATTATGGCGCGGATTCTATCAAGGTTCTCAAAGGCTTGGATGCTGTCCGCAAACGTCCGGGCATGTATATCGGCGATACGGATGATGGCTCGGGCCTGCACCATATGGTGTATGAGGTCGTGGACAACGGTATTGACGAGGCGCTGGCCGGCCATGCGACCTCGGTGACGGTGAAAATCCACGCCGATAGCTCGGTTTCGGTGCGCGACAACGGCCGCGGCATTCCGACCGCGATCCACCAGGAAGAGGGCGTCAGCGCCGCCGAGGTCATCATGACCCAGCTGCATGCGGGCGGTAAATTCGACAGCAACAGCTATAAGGTCTCGGGCGGTTTGCACGGGGTTGGCGTCTCGGTGGTCAACGCGCTGAGCGACTGGCTGGAACTGCGTATCTGGCGCAATGACAAGGAATGGGTCGCACGGTTCGAGCGTGGCGATACCGTCGAGCATCTGCGCGAGGTCGGCCCGGCAAACGGCCAGTCCGGCACCGAAGTGCGGTTTCTGGCCAGCGTCAAAACCAGCGCCGATGACGGCACGTTTTCGAACCTCGACTATGTGTTCAAAACGCTGGAAAACCGGCTGCGTGAGTTGGCGTTCCTGAACTCGGGCGTGAAAATCGTCCTCGAGGATGAGCGTCCCGCCGAGCCCCTGCGCACCGAATTCTGCTTTGAGGGCGGGGTGCGCGAGTTTGTGCGTTTCATCGACCGCTCGAAATCGCCGGTGCTCTCCGAGCCGATCTATATCGAAGGCATGCGCGACGATATCGGCGTTGAGGTGGCGATGTGGTGGAACGATAGCTACCATGAGACGGTGCTGCCGTTTACCAACAATATCCCGCAGCGCGATGGCGGCACCCATATGGCGGGCTTTCGCGGCGCGCTGACCCGCACGATCAACTCTTATGCGCAATCCTCGGGGATCGCCAAGCGCGAGAAGGTGAATTTCACCGGCGATGACGCGCGCGAAGGGCTGACCTGCGTGCTCTCGGTGAAAGTGCCGGACCCGAAATTCTCGAGCCAAACCAAGGACAAACTGGTGTCCTCGGAGGTGCGTCCGGCAGTGGAGAACCTCGTCGGCGAGAAACTCTCGGAGTGGTTCGAGGAAAACCCGCAGGACGCCAAACAGATCGTCGGCAAGATCATCGAGGCGGCGCTCGCCCGCGAGGCGGCGCGCAAGGCGCGTGACCTGACGCGGCGCAAAACCGCGCTGGATGTGGCCAGCCTGCCCGGCAAACTGGCCGATTGCCAAGAGCGCGATCCGGCGAAATCCGAAATCTTCATCGTCGAGGGTGACTCGGCCGGTGGTTCGGCGAAACAGGGCCGCAGCCGCAACAATCAGGCGGTGCTGCCGTTGAAGGGTAAGATCCTCAACGTCGAGCGCGCGCGGTTTGACCGGATGCTGGCCAGCCAGGAGATCGGCACGCTGATCACCGCATTGGGCACCGGTATTGGCCGTGATGAGTTCGACCTGAGCAAACTGCGCTACCATAAGATCGTGATCATGACCGACGCCGACGTGGACGGCGCGCATATCCGCACGCTGTTGCTGACGTTTTTCTACCGGCAGATGCCCTCGCTGATCGAGGCGGGGCATTTGTATATTGCTGAGCCGCCGCTTTATAAGGTCGCGCGGGGCCGGTCCGAGGTCTATCTGAAAGACGAGCTGGCGCTGGATGATTATCTGGTCGAACAGGGGATCGAGGGCGCGATCCTGCGGCTGAAATCCGGCGACGAGATTGCCGGTGCCGACCTGATGCGCGTGGTCACCGAGGCGCGGCAGGTGCAGCGTATTCTGGGCGCCTTCCCGACCAATTACCCGCGCAATATCCTTGAGCAGGCGACGATTGCCGGCGCGCTGTTGCCGGGGCAGATGGACAGCAATGCGCAGGGCGTCGCCGATGCCGTGGCCGCGCGTCTGGACCTGATCGCACCGGAATATGAAAAGGGCTGGCAGGGGCGTCCGACACAGGATCACGGGCTGCGGCTGTCGCGGATTCTGCGCGGCGTCGAGGAACAGCGGCTGTTGGACGGGCCGGTGTTGCGCTCGGGCGAGGCGCAGAAGCTGGCGACTTATACTGGCGCGCTGCAAGAGGTTTACCGCGACACCACCACTTTGGTGCGCCGTGACCGCAGCGTGAAGATCAACGGCCCGCTGGACCTGTTGCAGGCGATTCTGGCCGAGGGCGAGAAGGGTCTGACCATGCAGCGCTATAAGGGTCTGGGCGAGATGAACCCGAACCAGCTGTGGGAAACCACCCTCGACCCCGAGGCGCGGACGCTGTTGCAGGTGCATATCGACGATGTCGCCGAGGCCGATGATATCTTTAGCAAGCTGATGGGCGATGTGGTTGAACCCCGCCGCGAATTCATCCAGCGCAACGCGCTGAGCGTGTCCAATCTGGATACGTGACGGCGCGGTCAAAGGTTAAATGAAAAACGCCCGGCTTTGATTGCCGGGCGTTTTTTATGAGCATTGCCAGTCGCTTAGGCGGGTAGCGCTGCGCCGCGATCATGGGGGGCCATGAAGTCGAGATCGGGGCCGATGGGCACGATGCGGTGCGGATTGATCGTCTCGTGCGAGTAGTGATAATGCCGCGTGATGTGGTCCATATTCACCGTCCCGGCGACGCCCGGCACTTGGTAAAGCGCGCGGGTATAGGCCCAGAGGTTGGGGTAATCGACCACGCGGCGGCGGTTGCATTTGAAATGCCCGTGGTAGACCGCATCAAAGCGCACCAGCGTGGTGAACAGCCGCCAATCGGCCTCGGTCAGCCTATCGCCCATCAGAAAGCGGTTCTCGGAAAGATGCGCCTCCAGCCAGTCCATCGTCTCGAACAGCGGGATCACCGCGGCCTCATAAGCCTCTTGCGAGGTGGCGAAACCGGCTTTGTAAACGCCGTTGTTGAACGTGTTGTAAATCCGGTCGTTGATCGGCTCGATCGCCGCGCGCAGGTCTTCGGGCCAGAGGTCCAGCGTATTGCCGGTGACCTGATCAAAGGCCGAGTTGAACATGCGGATGATCTCGGCGCTTTCATTCGAGACGATGGTGCCGCGCTGTTTGTCCCAGAGCACCGGCACGGTCACACGGCCCGAGGCCTGAGGGTCGGCGCGGGTGTAGATCTGGTGCATGAAATCAGCACCGAAAAGGTCATCGCCGGTGGCGCCGGGGTAGTCGGTGGCGAAGGTCCAGCCATTCTCGAGCATGTCGGGATGCACGGCGGAGATCGAGATATGATCCTCGAGCCCCTTCAGCGCGCGGAAAATCAGCGTGCGATGCGCCCAGGGGCAGGCGTAACAGACATAGAGGTGATAGCGCCCGCTTTCGGCGGGAAAGCCACCCTCGCCCGAGGGGCCGGCGCTGCCATCGGCGGTGATCCAATTGCGAAACTTGGCGGTGGTGCGTTTGAACGCCCCGCCGGTGGCCTTGGTGTCATACCAGCCGGTGGTCCACTGACCGTCGATTAACTGTCCCATAAGAAACTCCTTGCTATGGTGGTAAAGATGGGATCGCCGGTCTGTTCGTCAATCGGGGGGTAAGCGCAGCTATTGTGCAGGGGTGCACAGAGAGGCCGCGCGCCGCCAAAAAACCCCGAGTGTGTCCCGCCTGCATCTTGTTTTTGCCCCGCCGCGCGACGACCATATAAGAGAGAATCAGGAGCAAGAGATGCTGGAATTTTTGCCGGAAGATGTCCGTCG
This sequence comes from Pararhodobacter oceanensis, assembly GCF_003076755.1. Taxonomy (GTDB): domain Bacteria; phylum Pseudomonadota; class Alphaproteobacteria; order Rhodobacterales; family Rhodobacteraceae; genus Pararhodobacter; species Pararhodobacter oceanensis. The sequence goes on along the minus strand of NZ_QDKM01000005.1, from coordinate 260,587 downwards.
TGGTTTGGAAATGGCGCGCAAACGCGAGGCCCGCAAAGGCTCGCGGCTCTGCGTGCATATCGGCGAAGAGGTCTATCCGATTCAGGATCTTGGCGATGAGGGGTTCGCCGTGGATCGCACCCGCGTGCCGGGGCTGCGCGGGCTGGTCGATATCTATGACGGGCCGCGGCATCTGAGCCAGGCGCTGATCATTGCCGCCGATGAGGACGGCGATTTGATGCGCTATGAGTTCAAACGCGAAACACCGGTGAGCGACGATCCGATCCGCGATTACGCCGAGGAACGCGAGACGCCGCGCGGGCTGTTGAACGGGCCGATTGCGATGTGATCACAGCCCCCGCGCGCGGCGCTAATACCGCGCGCGAGGGCTCTGAACATGGTTACTGCAGATCGCTGAACGCCGCTTGCATGCGCGCGACCGCCTCGACCACGCGGACGCGCGGGGTGGCGACATTGAAGCGCAGGAAACGCTCGCCGCCCATGCCGAAGGATTCGCCGTGGTTGGCGGCAATCTTTGCGGCTTCCTGCACGCGGCGTTGCAGTTCTTCGACCTCCATTCCGGTGTCGGTGAAATCGCCCCAGACCAGATAGGTCGCCTGTAGCGGGATCACTTTGGCACCGGGGATCGCGGCGATCCCCTGCTCCATGATCTTGCGGTTTTCATCGAGATATTCGACCAGCGCATCGACCCAAGCCGCGCCCTCGGGGCTGTAGGCGGCGGTGATCATCGCCAGACCGAAAGAGTTGGCCGAGATGCCCAAACCGTTCATCACGCTGGCAAATTTCTCACGCAGCACCGGATCGGCAATGATCACATTGCCGGTATGGGCGCCGGCGATGTTGAAGGTCTTGGACGCGGCGGTCATCATCACCAAACGGTCCGAGACCTCGGGCGCGGCCAGCGGCATGACCGTGTGTGTATGGCCCGGCATCACCAGATCATGGTGGATCTCATCCGAGACCAGCACCAGATCATGACGCTTGGCGAATTCGGCGACCCCGCGCAATTCCTCGGACGTCCAGACCTGCCCACCGGGGTTATGCGGCGAGCAAAGGATCAGCATTTTCTCGCGGCCACTCATCTGCGCGTCATAGGCGGCGAAATCCATCACCATGCGGCCGTTAACTTCGGTTAACGGGCATTCCACCACCTCGCGTCCGGCGCTGCGGATCACGCGGGCGAAGGCATGGTAAACCGGCGAGAACAGCACCACGCCGTCGCCCGGCTGGGTGAAGGCCTGCACGCAGAGGCCGGTGCCGTTGACCAGCCCGTGGGTGGTGAAAATATGGGCGGGATCAACCTCCCATCCGTGGCGGTTTTGCATCCACCAGCGGATCGCGTCTTTATACTCGGCATCACCGCCGAAATAGCCGTAGATCCCGTGCTCAAGCATCCGCGCCAGCGCGTCCTGCACCACCTGCGGCGGCTTGAAGTCCATATCGGCGACCCACATCGGCAACCCGTCCTCAGGGCTGACGCCGTAAACAGTCTCCATCGCGTCCCATTTTGCCGAATGGGTGCCGCGGCGCTCGATGATCTCGTCGAAATTCATATGGCTCTCCTAGATTTGGCCGCAGTGTGCCGCGCAAATCGACAGGCGCAAGCCCTAGGCGTGGCAAATCGCATAAATGCACCGAAACCGTTGCACCCGCGCCGGTGATCCCCTATCTGATCGCCATGACCCTGCGCCCGATCCTGATCCATCCCGACCCGCGGCTGAAAAAGCGCTGCGCCCCCGTTGACTCGGTGACGCCCGAGATTGGCGCGCTGGCCGAGGATATGCTGCAAACCATGTATGACGCGCCCGGCGTTGGCCTTGCCGCACCGCAGATCGGCGTGTTGCAGCGGCTGTTCGTGATGGATTGCGTCAAGGAAGAGGGCGAGGCGCCGCAGCCGATGGTGTTGATCAATCCCGAGGTGATCTGGACCTCGGAAGAGACCAACACCCATGAGGAAGGCTGCCTGTCGATCCCCGATCAATACGCCGAGGTGACGCGCCCCGAACGGGTGCAGATGCGCTGGCTGGGGCTGGACGGCAAGCTGCATGAGGACGAGTTCGACGGGCTCTGGGCGACCTGCGCGCAGCATGAGTTGGACCATCTGAACGGCAAGCTGTTCATTGATTATCTGGGCGTGATGAAGCGGCAGTTGATCACCCGGCGGATGGAGAAACTCAAGCGCGAGCGGGCGCGGGGGTAAGCCCTTTGGCCCCTGCTCTCGGGCATTGCTCGGTGGACGCAGCGGCGGGCGAATGGTAGCTGCGGGCAGATTTTTGACCCGTCAGGAGCGCCGATGATCCGCAGATGTATTCCATGGCCCGACAAACGCCTGCGCACTGCGGCGGCCGAGGTCGATGCGATCACCGATGAGGTGCGCGTGGTCTGGGACGATATGATCGACACGATGGAGGCGATGCCCGGCGTTGGCATGGGCGCGCCGCAGATCGGGGTGATGCTGCGGTTGGCGGTGGTTGATGCCTCGACGGCGCGCGGGCAAGTGGTGCGGATGGCCAATCCCGAGGTGTTGCACGCCTCGGTGCAGCCGCGCAGCCATGAGGAGGCGAGCCCCAATCTGCCCGGTGTGCATGCCGAGATTTCCCGCCCGCGGGCGGTGACGGTGCGGTTTATGAATGAGGCCGGCGAGGTCGAAGAGCGCGATTTCGTCGGGCTTTGGGCGACCAGCGTGCAGCACCAGATCGACCATCTGAACGGGGTGATGTATTTCGATCACTTAAGCAAAACCAAACGCGATATGCTACTGCGGCGGGCGAAGAAATTCGCCGGTAAGCCGGGCTAAAGGGGGGCGGACATGCGGGTGATTTTCATGGGCAGCCCCGAGTTTTCGGTGCCGGTGCTGGAGGCTTTGCACGCCGAACATGAGGTGGTCTGCGTCTATTGCCAGCCGCCGCGTCCGGCGGGGCGTGGCAAGAAGGACCGGCCGACAGCGGTGCAGGCGCGGGCCGAGGAACTGGGCCTGATGGTGCGCCACCCTGAGCGGTTGCGCGATGCGGCGGCGCAGGCGGAGTTTGCCGCGTTGCAGGCGGATGTCGCGGTGGTGGTGGCTTACGGGTTGATCCTGCCGCAGGCGGTGCTGGATGCGCCGCGCTTGGGGTGCCTGAATATTCACGCCTCGCTGCTGCCACGCTGGCGTGGCGCCGCGCCCATTCACCGCGCGATCATCGCGGGGGATGCGGAAACCGGCGTCTGCATCATGCAGATGGAGGCGGGGCTGGACACCGGGCCGGTGCTCTTGCGCGAGACGCTGGCGATTGGTGGCGAGGAGACCACCGGAGAACTGCATGACCGGCTGTCGCTGATGGGCGCGGAGTTGATCGTGCGGGCGCTGGATCAATTGCCGGAGTTGACGCCGGAAGTGCAGCCCGACGAGGGTGTGAGTTATGCGCATAAGATCGACAAGGCGGAGGCGCGGGTGGATTGGCGGAGGTCAGCGGAAGAGGTGGCGCGGTTGATCAACGGGCTGTCGCCGTTTCCGGGGGCTTGGTGCGAGACGCCGGCGGGGCGGCTGAAGCTGCTCAAGGCGCGGGTGGTGGCGGGGGATGGTGCCGCCGGTGAGGTGCTCGGCGGGCTGGTGATTGCTTGCGGCAGCGGCGCGGTGGAGATCCTGCGCGCGCAGCGGCAGGGCAAGCGGGTGATGGAGGCCGACGAGCTGTTGCGCGGGTTGGACCTGCCGGTGGGCACGGTGTTGGACGCGCCGCCTGCGTGATGCGGGGTTAGGGGGCGCTGCCCCCTCGCCCTTCGGGCTCTCCCCCGGGATATTTTTGGACAGATGAGGGCGGTTTTAGATAAATTGTCGGGATTTAGAGCAGACGTCAGCCGTTTTCTTTGAGCAACCGGCGCTTTTGGCGGTCCCAGTCGCGTTTGGCGCTGGTCTCGCGTTTGTCGTGGTTCTTTTTGCCCTTGGCGATGCCGATCTTCAGCTTCACCCGCCCGCGGTCGTTGAAATACATCCGCAAGGGCACCAGCGTCATCCCCTGTTTCGCCGTCGCGGCCCAGAGTTTCGCCAGTTCTTTCTTGCTGACCAGTAGCTTACGCTTGCGGCGCTCGTCATGGCCCCAGGTTTTCGCCTGTAGATAGGGGGCGATATAGCCGTTGATCAGCCACAATTCACCGTCTTCAACGCTGGCGTAGCTTTCGGCGATATTGGCGCCGCCCTCGCGCAGGGATTTCACCTCGGAGCCGAACAGCACCACGCCGCATTCGAGATCATCCTCGATGAAATAATCATAGCGGGCGCGCCGGTTGTCGGCGATCAATTTGCTGTTGGGGTCGTGTTTTTTCTGGCTCATCCATGCGAGATATGGGTTCGAAGCTGCTCTGTCCAGTCTTGGCAGGGGCAGAAACCGCTTTGTGCAAAGGAGTATCGAGATGAGAGTGATCTTGGGGATGGCCGTTCTGGCGCTGATCGCGGGTTGCACCACCGAACTGCCGCAAGAGCGCGCGGATAATGCGGATCCGGTGGATGCCTGCGGGGCCGCGCAGTTGCAGCATCTGGTCGGCGCGCCACTGCCGCAGCCGTTTAGCCATCAGGGCGATGTGCGGATTTACACCAGCGGCTCGCCGGTGACGATGGATAACCGGCCCGACCGGCTGAACATCGAACTGGCGCCAAGCGGCGGCCAGCAGGTGGTGGCGGTAAGCTGCGGGTAAAACCGGTGCCGGGCCGCCAAGGCGCACCCGGCACCATAACTTGCGCCGCGCATCTTTGACCCGACGAGTGGGGGCCCGGCGGAGATACACGGCGCTTAGGCGCAGAGTATCCGCGAAATATGGCGCATATGCGGCGCGATTGTGGCGGCACTGGCACTGAGGGCGGGAATTTTGCGCCTGCGATTGCTGCGGGCGCGAAACACTTGCTTTTGCCGGCCACCGGCGGCAGTTTGAGGCGATGACCCTGCATTCGCTTCGCCCGCACCCCGCCCCTATGCCCGAGCAGACCAGCTTTGACCGGCATGAGCTGGGCGAGATCCTGCGGCTTTACGGGCGGTTTGTGGCGGCGGGGATCTGGCGCGATTACGGGATTTCCTGTCTGCGCGAGCGGGCGGTGTTCTCGGTGTTTCGCCATGCCGCCGAGACGCCGCGCTACCGGATCGAGAAAATCCCCGCGCTGCGCCACAAACAGGGGCTTTACGCGCTGTTCGGACCGGCGGGGCAATTGGTCAAACGCGGTTCGACCCTGCGCTCGGTGATGGCGCCATTGGAGCGTAAATTGCTGCGGGCGCTGGACTGAGCCTCTGGACGGGAGCCCCGCGCGCGGGATATGCGGGCGCTATGAGTGAAAAAGCCCAGAGTGAACACGCCGCGGATGAACAGGCCGCGCGTAGGTTTATCTACAACCCGCCGCCGGATGCTGCCGCGATCCTGCATGCCGACGACGATATTCTGGTGGTCGATAAGCCCGCCGGTCTGCTGTCGGTGCCCGGCCGTGGCGCGGACCGTGCGGATTGTCTGATTGCGCGGCTGCGGGTGGAATTCCCCGATGTGCTGCTGGTGCATCGGCTGGATCTGGACACCTCGGGGGTGATTATCTTCGGGCTGACCAAACAGGCGCAGGCGCATCTGGGCAAGCAGTTCGAGACCCGCAAGACCCAGAAGCGCTATGTGGCGCTGGTTGCGGGGCATCTGGCCGAGGCGCGCGGGCGGGTGGATCTGCCGCTGATTGTCGACTGGCCGAACCGGCCGCGGCAGATGGTCTGTCATGAGACCGGCAAAGCGGCGCAGACCGACTGGCGGGTGGCGCGGCAGGAGGGCGAGAACACGCGGGTGATCCTGAAGCCCCTGACCGGCCGCAGCCACCAGTTGCGGGTGCATATGCTGGCGCTGGGGCATCCGATTCTGGGCGATCCGCTCTATGCCAGCGGCGCGGCGGCGGCGTTCCCGCGGTTGATGCTGCATGCCGAGGAATTGCGGCTGCGGCATCCAGCGACGGGAGCGGCGATGAGTTTTAAGGCGAAGGTGCCGTTTTAGGGGCGGACTTGCTGTTTCGCCCGGGGGCACCCCGGGCCGCGCCCGACCCTCCCCCCGGGAGGGCGCATTGGCGATGCCGCACGCTGTTCGCATGACATGAGTGCTTTTGAGCGTGATCTGCTGTGGCGAGCGAGCGGGCGCCCACCCAGGGTCGGGCGCGGCCCTTAGGGCTTTCGAATGGTTATTGAACGGCGGGTTCAGGCGGCGCTGGTAACTGGGTCGCCATTGATCAGCCGTCTGGCGCATGGGGACCGCGGGCAGCGACCGACGCTTGGCGCTTCGGTTGGCGCGGAATGGTGGCAGGCGCTGGTAGATGAGTCGCCGCTGTTCAACCGTCTGGCGCGTGGGCACCACGGGCCGCGCCCGACCCTCCCCATGGGAGGGCGCATTGGCGATGTCATTCGCTGCTCGGACGACATGGATGCTTTGGAGGGCAGTCTGCTGTGGAGAGGGAGCGGCGCCCACCCAGGGTCGGGCGCGGCCCTTATCGCTTTGCTCCGCGGGTGTTGCAGACAGCGGTTCAGGCGGGTGATTTCAAGCCAAGCATCATCGGACACGCAGCCTTCAGGGCTTATACCACCGGTTAAACCCGTGGCCGCCTGATCAGGCGGCTTTGGTTTCGGGATGCTCGCAGAGGATCGCGAAGAGTTTGTCGGGATCGTCATTCGCCCGCAGTTTCGCGCAGATCGCCGGATCGCGCAGGGTGCGGGACACGAGGGCCAGCGCCTTGAGATGCTCGACCCCGGCCTCGCGCGGGGCGAAGAGCGCCAGCACCAGATCCACCGGCGCGCGGTCCACCGAGCCGTAATCCAGCGGGCGATCCAGCCGGATGAACACGCCTTTCACCCGCTCGATCCCGTCAATCCGCGCATGCGGCAGCGCCACACCACGGCCCACGCCGGTGGGGCCGAGGCTCTCGCGTTCCTGCAGCGCGTCAATCGCCAGCGAGTCGTCGATCTGATGCGCCTGTCGGGCGGTTTCGGCAAGGTCCTGGAACAGACGCTTCTTGCTTTTCACAGCATTGCACACCCGGATTGCGCCCGGGGTCAACAAATCAGCCAGTTCCATTCAGGCCTCCTGCTCGAGTCATTCTGTAGGCGGGCCAATGGCGGCGTGCCACCACTGGCCTTGTCCTGTTAGTCCGGATCGATCCAACCGATGTTGCCGTCGTTGCGGCGGTGCACCACGTTGATCTTGCCGTGTCGTTCGTTGCGGAACACCAGAACATCTGACTGCCCCAATTCCATCTGCATCACCGCCTCACCGACCGAGATCGACGGAATACGGGTTTCCATCTCGGCAATGATCATCGGCTGCAGCGAATCCGGCTCGTCGCCGTTCACGGCGTCTTCTGCGGCGAGGATATACGACGGGGCGCCCGCGAATTCAACGGGCGAGCGGCGATCTTTGTAATGGTCCTTCAATCGCCGTTTGTAGCGACGCAATTGCTTGTCCATCCGCTCGGCACAGGATTCGAACGCATTGTAGATTTCGTTGGCCTGACCGCGGGCTTGCACCGTCAGACCACTGGAAAGATGAACCGTTGCTTCGCAAACATGATGGTGGGCATCGCGGGAAAACACGACTTGGGCGTCGGTCGGTCGCTGGGCATATTTCGCCATCAACTCATCGACTTCGGTCTCGACATGGGTCTGCAGGGCTTCCCCGATGTCGATCTGTTTTCCGCTTATTTGATACCGCATAGGCCTCTCCTCTTTGGCGCGGAGCCAGCGGGGTCAAAACGGCCCCGAGGGTCTCCGCCATCTCGGCCTGTCGTTGCGGATCATTCCCCGGTGTCGGCGCCCCGTCTGGCTTTGGCCAAGCGGCGCCGTACCGCCGACGAGGGAATGCGCAGGCCTTGCCTGTATTTGGCGACAGTTCGACGTGCGATGTCAACGCCTTCCGCATTCAGTTTTTCGACAAGTGATTCGTCGGACAGGGGCTGGCCCGCGGGTTCACCGGCGATCAGCTCGGCCAGACGCTTTTTCACCGCGCCCGCCGCGACCGGCCCATCGGCGCCTTTGATCGCGCTGGAAAAGAACACCGAGAGCGGCCAGAGACGCCCGTCCACATCAATCGCCTTGCCCGAAACCGCGCGGCTGATCGTCGAGGGGTGCAATTGCAGATCGGCGGCGAGATCGCCGCGGGTGCAGGGGGTCAAACCCTTCGGCCCCTCGGCGAAAAACCGCGCTTGATTGAGCGCCAGCCAATCGCCGATTCGGGAGAGCGTCTGGCCGCGTTGCTCGAGCGCAGCGATCAGGGCGCGGGCGCGCTCCAGCAACTCAGGCGCGAAGCCGTCGTCACTGGCGCGGGCGACCATGGCGCGGTCGAGATGCAGCGCGGGATGGGCGCGGCGCTCGGGCAGGATGCTGAGCGTGCCGTCGCTGTTGCGCTCAAGCCGCAGATCGGCGCGCAGATGCTGGGCGGGGGCTGCCATGGTCTCGGGCACGGGGCGCGGGGTCAGGCTTTGCAACAGCGTGGCGCGGGCTTTGAGTGCGGGCAGCGGCAGGGACAGCGCCTTGCGCAGCGCCGGCCAGTCGCGACGGCCAAAACCGTCGAGATGGGCGAGGGTCTGGGTGGCGTCCTCCTCGCCCAGCCCTTTGGCGCGCAATTGCAGATGCAGACATTCGGGCAGGGTGCGCGCGCCGATCCCCGCCGGTTCGCAGGCTTGCAGGGCGCGCAGCCCGTCCTCGAGCAGCGCCAGCGGCAGCGCGAGTTCCGTGGACAGCTCGGCCAGCGTCACATCCAGAAACCCGTCGTCACGCAATTCGCCGATCAGGAAGTCGGCGGCGGCGGCGGTTTTGGGCGGCAGGTCCTGGCGCGAGAGTTGCAGGCGCAGGTCTTCATGGAAGCCCAGCGCAGGGGCGATCTGCTCGGCGACCATGCCATCAGAGGGCGCGGGCGCAGCGGGCGGGCTGTGCAGCAGGAAGGGGTTGCGCGCGGCCTCGCGGGCGACCTCTTCGGCCAGCTCCAAGGGCGACATGCGCAAGACCGCCAGCCGCGTGCGCAATTGCGGCGTCAGGGCGAGGCGCTGCTTGAGTTGCAGGTCAAGCCGTGGCGTCAGGCTCATAATGCCCCTTTCTCGCCGCCGTAACTGCCCCAGCAGCGGGCTACTTGAAGCTGTCGCCCAGATAGACGCGGCGCACGTCTTCGTCCTGCACAACCTCTTCGGGCGTGCCGCTCATCAGCACTTTGCCATCATGCAGGATATAGGCGCGGTCAACGATCTCAAGGGTCTCGCGGACGTTATGATCGGTGATCAACACGCCGATGCCGCGTTCGGTCAGATCACCGACCAGCGCGCGGATATCGCCGACGGCAATCGGGTCAACACCGGCGAAAGGCTCATCAAGCAGCACAAACGAGGGGTTGGAGGCGAGGCAACGGGCGATCTCGGTGCGCCGCCGCTCACCGCCCGAAAGCGCCATCGCGGGGGATTTGCGCAGGCGGGTGATGGAAAATTCCTCGAGCAATTCCTCCAGCCGCGCGGCGCGTTGCGTGCGGTCGGGGACCGAGAGTTCCAAAATCGCGTTGATATTATCCTCTACCGACATGCCGCGAAAGATCGACATTTCCTGCGGCAGATAGCCGATGCCGAGGCGCGCGCGGCGATACATCGGCCAGCCGGAAACATCGCGCCCGTCGATCAACACCTGCCCCGCATCGGCGGGCACCAGACCGGCGACGCAGTAAAAACATGTGGTCTTGCCCGAGCCATTCGGCCCCAAAAGCGCCACCACCTCGCCACGGGCCAGCGACAGGTCGATGCCGCGCAGCACCGGCCGGCGTTTGTAGGCTTTGCGCAGGCCTGCAATCTGCAGCCCGCTGTCTGGCGTCGCATGGTCAGTCATAGGGGGAAATCAATCAAATTGGATAATCGTCCGCACGCGGCCCATCATACGGCCAGTGCCATTGCGCAGATCGGCGATGAAACGCTCGCCCGAGAGCAGGTTCGGCCCCTGCACCAGCATCACATCGCCGGTCATCTCGAGGGTCTGGGCGCGCATCGAATAGACCGCGCGTTCGGCCTCGACCGCCTCTTCGCTGGTCACCATGGCAACGTCGCCGGTGGCGGTCAGCGTGCCGATCCGCCGCGAGCCTTCGGTGGCGCCTGCTTCATAGACCAGTTGCAGCAGATTGGCCGAAATCCGCATATCGCCCTGCGCGGCCAGCACATTGCCGGTGAACACGGTGGCGCCGGTGGTCTGGTCAACCTCGAGCGAGTCGGCGGTGACCTCGAGCGCGCTTTCCTCCAGCCGAAGCGACGAGCCGAAACGGATTTGCACATCCTGCGCCTGTGCCGGTAGCGAGACCATCAGCGCCGCAGCCAGCACCGCCATGAGAAAGCCGCTCAATACAGGGCCCATGGCGTAGGTCAGGACGGGTCGCGGCATCGGATGGATCATTCGGCGCTCCTCAGTTCTCTGGTTGATATATCAACCGCACACCGCCCCCGAAAACAAGCACATAACCCTGTTCCATGGGCGAATCGACGCGCATTACCATGTTTCCGGCGTGGATTTCCCCCGCAGGCGCCCGTCCCGAGACCTCGCCCGGGGCGCGGATATGGGTGGAATCCAGCAGCCCCTCGATGCGTTCGGTGCGCAGATCATAGCCCGGTGTCGCGCTCAGCCGCAGCCCGCCGCTCATCTCGAAGCTGCCGGCGCCGCGGTCAACCACGCCGGACTCGGCATGGGCCATCAGCGTCTCGCCCTCGGCGCCCTCAAGGCTCAGATCCAAGCCGGTGACCTCGAGCCGCATCGCTGCATTGGGGTCGGAACGCGCGGTCTCGGTGACAATGGTCAGCGCCGCCCCGTCCTCGGTGACACCGGCAAAGCGCGCGCCGGACAGACGCGGATCGCGGGCGCGGTCCTCGACATCAATCGAGGCCATCGAGATCCCCTGCGTCGGGTCAATCGTGCGCGCCAGCAGGAACACCAGCGACAGCAGCACCAGCGCGGTCAGCGGCAGCACGATCTTGAGCACGCCGATCAGCCGTGAATACCGCGAGCGCGTCGCGCGTGCCCCCTGCCGTGATCCTTGCCTGATGAGACGCGCCATGCCCCTGATCTCCGTGGGTTAATGCGAGAAGATATCCGTGTCGGACCAGCCGGCGATATCCAGTAGCGCGCGCTGCGGCAGAAAGTCGAAACACGCCTGCGCGAGGGCCACGCGGTCTTCGCGCACCAGCATGAATTGCAGCCGCTCCTTGAGCCGGTGCAGATAGAGCACATCCGAGGCGGCATAGTCACGCTGCGCCTGAGAGATATCCGCCGCGCCCCAGTCGCTGGATTGTTGCAGTTTCGAGATATCGACGTTGAGGAGTTCGCTGAGCAGGTTTTTCAGCCCGTGGCGGTCGGTATAGGTGCGCACCAGTTTCGAGGCGATCTTGGTGCACCAGACCGGTGCCGCCAAAACGCCAAAGCGGTGATAAAGCGCGGCGATATCAAAGCGGCCGTAGTGAAAGAGTTTAAGCACCTGCGGATCGGCCAAGAGCCGCGTCAGATTGGGCGCTTCGCTCTGGTCTGGGCTGATCTGCACCAGATGCGCGTTGCCGTCTCCGCATGATAGCTGCACCAGACAGAGCCGGTCGCGCTGCGGGTTCAGCCCCATAGTTTCGCAATCAATCGCCACCACCGCGCCGAGATCGAGATCATCGGGCAGGTCGTTTTTATAGAGATGAATTGCCATAGCGCCCCTTTCGGCCCCGTTTCCTATTCGCGGTTTGATCGCGGCGGGTGTAATCGCCTAGCCCGCGCGGCGATAGCGCTTTCTGCCCGATCCGCTGCTGTCAGGCAACTCGGGCGGCCATTCGGGCCGGGTTTACCCCGCGTCTAGGCGGGCGCGGCGACGCGAAACCCGATATTGCCGGTGGAGCTTTCGGGGTCGTTGCGGGTGCGTGAATGCACATGATACCGGTCGCAATAGCTGTCGTGGCAGAGATAGGAGCCCCCGCGCTGCACCCGTGCATGGCCGGTGGCGGCGCCCTGCGGCTCGCGGTCGGGCTTGCCCTTGATCGGTGCCGGATGCGGGCCGAAGCGGTCGCTCACCCATTCCCAGACATTGCCGGTCATATTGTAGAGGCCGTAAGCGTTGGGCTGATAGGCGCGCACCGGCGCGGTGCCGATATAGCCGTCCTCGGCGGTGTTCTGCTGCGGGAAACTGCCTTGAAAGATGTTCATCGCGTGCTGGCCCTGCGGCAGCAGCGTATCGCCCCAGGGGTATTTTTTATGCGCCAGCCCGCCGCGGGCGGCGCGTTCCCATTGCGCCTCACTGGGCAGGATCAGACCGGCCCAGCGGCAATAGGCCTGTGCGTCAAACCAGCTGATATGCACCGCCGGATGGTCCATGCGGGTGGTGATACTGCTGCCCGGCCCCTCGGGGTGCTGCCATGACGCGCCATGAACTTGCCGCCACCAGTTCAGGCCCGGCGGGCTGGTCGGATGCGCCTCGGGGTCAGCGAGTAGAAGGTGGAAGACAAAGCTCCAGCCCTCCGCCTCGGCAACGGTGCGGTAGCCGGTGGCTGTGGTGAACCGCGCAAACTCGGCATTGGTGACCGAGGTCGGCGCGATCAGATAGGGGCGCAGATGCACCTTGCGGCGCGGGCTGTCGCCATCGTCGGGATAGGTCGAGCGCCGTGTGCCCATGTCAAAGAACCCGCCGGGGATTTCGACCAGTGCGTCGCGCAATTCCGCCTGCACCTCCGGCGTGGCGGGGGTGACCTCTGCCAGCGCCGCCTCGCAGCGCGCGGTCAATGCCGCCATCGGGTCAATCTCGGGGGTGCAGCAGGGTTTTGTGTCCATCTCGGCTCACTCGGTTAGGGCGCGCAGCAATTGGCCCGGCGCGCCCTTGGGCAGTGTTAGCCCGCAGTGCCGCGCCATCTGCCAAGCCAGCGCCTGATTGCTGCTGATGACCGGCAGGCCCAGTTTCTGCTCCAGATCGTCCAGAATATCCAGCGTGCGCAGATTGGTGCAAGAGATGAACACCGCTTCGACGCCCTCGGTGCGGCCCGCTTGTAGCGCGGCGGCGTGGATCGAAGCGGGATCTATGCGCGCGACATTGGCCTCGACGGTCTCGCCGAAGGACAGGGTGGCAGGGATGTGGAAACCGGCGCCCTCAAAAGCGCGGCGGATCGGCTGCGCGACCGCCTCGATATAGGGCGAGACAATGGCCAGAGAGCGGGTGCGCAGATGGGTGAAGGCGCCCAGCGCGGCAGTCAGGGGATCGGCCACCTGTGCGGTATTGCAGGCGGAGTGGATCATCCCCGCGACGGCCTCGGCGCCGATCAATGTGGTGCCCGAGGTGCAGCCGTAGCCGACAGAGTCGAACGCGGCGGCGGGCGGCAGGAGGGCGGCGGCGCGGGGCAGGTCCACAGCCATTTGCCCGATGGTGTCGGGGTTGAGATCGGCGCCCGAGGGGATGCGGCTGATATGGAGCGCGAGTTGCGGGTCGGGGAAGAGGCGGCGGAAGTCCTGCTCGATGGTCTCATCGACCTGCAACACAATCAGCCCGAGGGTCTTGCGGCCAATCGGACCGGTGAGACGATAGGGCTGACTCATAGCGCCAGTTCCGGAAGGATGGCGGGAGCGCGAGGTGACAAGAGCTCCGGCCCCGTGTCGCGCAGCACGATGTTTTCCTCATGCACGAGGATCTTGCCCTTGGCCACCTCAACCCCCGGTTCCAGCGTCAGCACCATGCCCGCGCGCAGCTCGGTCTGGTCCCGCGCGGTGAGCGAGGGCCATTCGGTCAGGGTCAGCCCCAAACCGTGGCCCAAGCGCCCGCCCAGCGGCGTGGCGCCTTTGGCGCTTAGGGCGTCGCAGAGGATCCGGTGCAGATCGGCGGCGCGCATGCCGGGGCGCAAGGTGGCGAGCGCGACTTCGGTGGCATGAGTGAGCGCGTCATGGGCGCGGCGCGCATCATCCGAGGGTGGGCCGACGGCATAATTGCGGTCAAAATCGCAGAAATACCCGTCACGCACCGCGCCGGTGTCGAGCATCACTATATCGCCTTTGCGCAGCGGCACGGCCTCGGCGGGCGAGATCACATCGCCGTAGCCCCCCTGCCCCGCGCCGCCTGCGGTATAGCTGACCCAATCCGCCCCCGCTTGCAGCAGCGCCACCTGAAAATCGCGAAACACCTGATCCAAAGGCACACCCGCGGCGGCGAACTCGGGCACCTGCGCGAAGGCCTGATCGGCAATGCCGCAGATGGCGCGGATCTTGGCGATCTCGGCGTCGGATTTCACCTCGCGCACCCGCTGCACCGTGGCGGTGGCATCGAGGATGCGGCGCGGGGCAAGGCGCTGGATCACCCGCGCATAATCGCCCAAGGGCATGCGCAGATGCGTCTCCAGCCCCATCGGCACCCCGATGGCGCCCGATGGCGGCACCAGTTCGGCCAAAGCCTCGGATAGCAGGCTGACGCCATCGTCCTGCGGATCGGGCGCCTCCCATGTGCGGATGTCACGGACCCATGTGCGCGCCATCAGATCGGCGCCAATCGCGGGGATCACCGCGACAGGGGCGCCCAAGGCAGGGACGACCACGAACCACGGGCGCGCGGGGCTTTCCCAGAAGCGGGTCAGAAAGCCGGTGGTATAGTAGATATCGGGCGGGGTGGTCAGCAGCAGCGCCTCCATCCCCGCCTGCGCCATAGATGCTTGCAGGGCGGTGACGCGGCGCTGGTATTCCGCGGGCGGAAAGCCGCGCGCGGGCAGAGGTGTGGCTGCGGGGGCTGCCGCCTCAGGCATCCTCGGGGCCTTCGCTGAGGATCGCCAGCACCTGCGCCTCGGGGCCGATCTCGGGCAGACCGGCGATCAGCGCCGCCAGCCCCGCCGCGCCCGAAGGCGTCGAGGCGAACCCCTGCTGCGCCATCACCGCGACGCCGCGCTCGGCCTCGGCATCGCTGATGGTGACGAAATAATCGGCGTCGCGCGCCAGTCCGGCCAGCGCCACCAGCGAGGGCGTCTTGCAATCGAGCCGCCCCATATTCGACACCCCGCCCTGCGTCTCGACCAGAGCGCCGGCGCGGATGCTATCGGCAAGGGCGGGCGCCTGATCGGGCTCGACGACGATGATTTTCGGCGCCTCGCCCCATGCCGCGCGGGCTTTGACAGCGACGGCAGCGGCAAGCCCGCCGACACCGGCCTGCAACAGGATATGGCTGGGCGGGGTGACCATCTGCGCGACAATCTCGGCGGCGAGCTGCACATAGCCCTCCATCACCCGCGTCGGCACCTCGATATAGCCGGGCCATGAACTGTCGGACAAGAGCGTCCAATCATTGGCATCGGCGGCCTGCGCGGCGGCCTCCATCGAGGCCTCGTAATTGGCACCCGCGCGCACCACCTGCGCGCCCATATCGCGCAGACGGCGGGCGAAAGCCTCGGGCACGGTCTCGGCCAGATAGATCACCGCCTGCGCGCCGAAAACCCGCGCCCCCGCAGCCACCGAAAGCCCGTGATTGCCGGCGCTGGCAGCGACATAGGTGCGCCCGCGCAACGCCTGCTCCCAAGCATCGCCGCGCACCACTTCCGAGGCGTCATGGGCGATGACAAAGGCCGCGCCCAGCGCCTTGAAACTGCCCAGCCCCATGCGCTGGCGTTCATCCTTGATCTGCAGACCGGCAATGCCGAGATCGGCGGCCACCGCGGCGGCGTCGATCAGCGGCGTGCGCTCATAGACCGGACAGAGCGCCAAAAGCGCGCCGACCACCTGCGAACTGCTGCGCGGAAACTCGGTCAGCCCGGGCAATCCGGCGCCGCGAAACGGGTTTTGCAAGGTGACGGGCACGGGGTTCTCCTTGGCTGGTCCGGTGGCGGACAAGGGCGGGCAGCGCAGCGCCGGTCACCCCAGCGATCTGACTTGATGGAGGGTTTTGATGCGCTGCTTTGCGACGCTTTGCAACACTGCAGAGAGGCGGATCGCGGATTTGGCGGATTTGCCCGCTGCCAAACCGGCCTGCGCAGCATCGACTTGCGGGCCAACCGCGCTTAGGTTGAGCGCGGGCACAGGATGCCCCAACCGGCGGCTGCAGGAGCCTTTGTCATGGCGATCAAGATCGAAATGCTGCGGTGTTTTCAGGCGGTGGTCGATCACGGGCGGCTGTCGGATGCGGCGGCGGCGCTGGGCCGCACCCCCTCGGCGGTGTCGATGACGCTCAAGCAGCTTGAGGATCATATCGGCGCGCCCCTGTTCGAGACCAGCCGCAAGTCACGGCTCAGCACGCTGGGCGAACAGGTCTATCAGGAGGCGCTGCTGGCGCTGGCGCATTTCGAGCGCTCGCTGGCCACGATCGACAGTCTGTCGCGCTCGCAGGCGGGCTATGTGCGGCTGGCGGTGACGCCCTCAGTGGCGGCGATGATCCTGCCGCCGATCATTCAGGCGTTTCTGGCCGATCACCCCGGCGTGCGGATCGAGATGCATGATATGACCAGCGCCGCCGTGCAGCGCGACTTGCAGAACGAGCGCGCCGATATCGGGCTGGCCAGCATCCCGCCGACCGAGGGGCTGGCGCGCAAACCGCTGTTTCGCGATCCTTTCGGCGTGGTTTGCCGCGCCGATACGCCGCTGGCGCGCGCCGGGCTGCCGCTGACATGGGAGGCGATCGCCCGCGAGGAGTTCATCACCAACGGGCTGTGCGCACAGATCACTGATCCGCAGTTTCAGCCGGTGCTCTTGGGCGCGCGGTTGGAGGTGCCCAATACCGCCTCGCTGCTGGCGCTGATCCGTGCTGGTGTCGGGGTCACCGTGCTGCCGCGTCTGGCGGTGCCCGAGGATATCGCCGATCTGGTGTTCCTGCCGCTGCCCGATGCGACGATCCAGCGCGAGGTCTGGATGGTGACCTCGGACCGCATCCGCCCGACACCGGTGGTGCGCGATTTCGCCAAGGCGATCCTGCAGGCGGCAGCGAGCGACCTGCGGGGACATAGTGATTTCAGTTTTTCTGAATAATCATCAATTATTTTGCGTTTGATTTAATATTCGCGCGCAGGCTTATTGGGAGTCCAGACTTCCCCCTGCCCGTTCAGGGGCAAAACGGGCTGTGCTGCGCGCTGTGATCCGAACCTGCTGCCTCCGACACCCTCGGGTGGGGCGGGTATCGCCGGTTGCATCCGCTGCCAGAGGCCAAAGCCCTTTGGCCCTATGCACGCGCGCCGCACCGCCAGAGATGAGGATACTATGACGAACTACCGGATTGATAATCTGCAATACGCCAATTGGTCGGAGAAGATCTTTCGCCAGATGCGCGAGGGCGGCGTGGATGCGGTGCATGTCACCATCGCCTACCACGAGAATTTCCGCGAGACGGTGCTCAATATCGAGCAGTGGAACCGCTGGTTCGAGCAATATCCCGACCTGATTTTCCACGGCGAATGGGCCAGCGACGTGGCAAAAGCCCGCGAGACCGGCCGCACGGCGATCTTCTTTGGCTTCCAGAACCCCAGCCCGATCGAGGATGATATCGGTCTGGTGGCGGTGCTGCACAAGCTCGGCGCGCGGTTCATGCAGCTGAGCTATAACAACCAGTCCCTGCTGGCCACCGGCTGCTACGAGGCCGAGGATCCCGGTATCACCCGCATGGGCAAACAGGTGATCAAAGAGATGAACCGCGTCGGGCTGGTCATCGACATGAGCCATTCGGCGGATCGCTCGACCATCGAGGCTGCCGATCTGTCCACGCGTCCGATCACCGTCACCCATGCCAATCTGCACGCATGGCAACCCGCATTGCGCAACAAGCGTGACGATGTGGTGCGCGCGGTGACGCAAAACGGCGGCATGATGGGCTTCTCGCTCTATCCGCATCACCTCAAGGACAAATCCGCCTGCACGCTGACCAGCTTTTGCGAGATGATCGCCCGCGCCGCCGAGCAGTTCGGCGCCGAGCATTTCGGCATCGGCAGCGATCTGTGTCAGGACCAGCCCGATTCGGTGGTCGAATGGATGCGCGTTGGCCGCTGGAGCAAGGAAATCGACTATGGCGAAGGCTCGGCCGCCGCCCCCGGTTTCCCGCCGATGCCCGAGTGGTTCCGCGACAACCGCGATTTTGGTAATATCGAGGCCGGTCTGCGCGAGATCGGTTTCAACGCTGAAGAGACCGCTGGTCTGATGGGCAACAACTGGCACCGGTTCTTTGCCGAGAATTTCACGCCAGAATAACCCGCCGCTATAAGCCGCCGACGTAACCTGTGGCGAAGAGCCTGCGCCCCACCCGCGCCTGTCTCTTCGCCACCACCTGACCCGAAAGGACCGCCTGATGAGCGCAATCGAGACCGAGATACTGAGCCTGAGCGAAATCGAAACACTGGCCTATGACGCGCTGCTTGCGGTCGGCACCACGGCGCAGAACGCCCGTCCGCTGGCCATCGCCACCGCCGCGACCGAGGCCGAGGGGATCGCCAGCCACGGGCTCGCCTATATTCCGGTCTATTGCGAGCATGTCACCTGCGGCAAGGTTGACGGGGCCGCCGTGCCACTGCTGACCCGCCCGCGCCCCGGGGTGATCGTCGCCGATGCCGCCACCGGCTTTGCCCATAGCGCAATTGCCGCCGGTTTCGCCGAATTGATGCCCCTCGCGCGCAGCCAAGGGATCGCGGCTTTGGCGGTGCGCAACTCGTATAACTGCGGGGTCTTGGGCTATCACACGCGGCAACTGGCGGCCGAGGGGCTGTTGGGGCTGGGGTTCACCAATGCGCCCGCCTCGATTGCGCCGGTCGGTGGCACCGGCAAGGTCGTCGGCACCAACCCGTTCTCGATTGCCGCGCCCGATGGCAAGGGCGGGATTGCGCTGTTGATCGACCAGAGCGCCAGTGTGATCGCCAAAAGCGAGATCATGAAGCACAACCGCGAGGGCAAGCCGATCCCCGAGGGTTGGGGGCTGGGGCCGGACGGGCAGCCGACCACCGATGCCGCCGTGGCGCTACAGGGCTCGATGGCGCCCTCGGGCGGTTACAAGGGCGTCGGCGTGGCGCTTTTGGTCGAGGTGATGGCGGCGGCAATGACCGGTGCCAGTTTGGGCGTTGATGCCAGCCCCTTCTCGGGCACCGCGGGCGGGCCGCCGAAAACCGGCCAGTTCTTTATCGCGATTGATCCCGAGGTGACCTCTTCGGGCGATTTCGCCGCCCGCATTCAGGCGCTGGTCGGCGAGATGCACGCGCAGGACGGGGTGCGCACACCGGGCGATGCGCGCAGCGCCGCCCGCAAGCGGGCCGAGGCCGAGGGCGTCGCAGTCAATGCCGCCACTTTGGCAAAAATCCGCGCTTTGTTGTGACGCGCGCAGGGGCCGGGGTTACAGTTGCTGATCCTGCGCCCCCGCCGCTCGCGCCGCCTTTTGCACGTGATCCGCGCAGGCCAGATCCTGCGCCGCCACCCCCAGTGACCGATAGAGCGTGATCTCACCGTCACTGCTGCGCCCCACAACCTGACCGGCGAACAGCGTGCCGATCTCGCCGCGCAGATGCGCCTGATCAAACAGCCCTTTGGCCAGCCCGTCGATCACATCTTTGGCCTGCGCCAAGGCCGAGGGCATATAGTCGACAAAGGTCACCGCGCGGGCGATCAGCGCGCTGTCGATCTCTTGCCAGAAGGGCACCGAGGCGCCGACCGCATTCACATGGGTGCCGGGCTGCACCCAATCTGCGGGCAGGATGGATTCGGTGGCCGAGGTCACCGTGCAGAGGATATCCGCACGCAATGCTGCCTCTTGGATCGAGGGCGCCGCGTGGAAGGTCAGCGCGGGGAACCTCTCGGCCATACGGGCGGCGAAGCCCTCGGCTTTGGCGTGGCTGCGGCCCGCGATATGCACCTCGGCAATCGGGCGCACCTGCGCGATCGCTTCGATATGAAACTCGGCCTGCTCGCTGGTGCCGATCACCGAGAGCCGTGTCGCATCCGCCCGCGCCAAGGCCCGTGTCGCCGCCGCTGAGGCCGCCGAGGTGCGGATCGCGGTGATCATATCGGCGTTGACCATTGCCGTCGGCGCGCCGGTCTCGGGATCAAACAGCACCACCGCGCCGATATGCGAGGACAGGCCCTTGGCCGGGTTTCCGGGAAACAGGCTGAGGATTTTCACGCCATACAACCCACCCGCCGAGAGCGCGCCGGGCATGATCCCGATCCGGTTGTCGCCGCCGATCTCGATGACATTGCGCAGGGGCAGGATCGCGCGCCCCTCGGCGACATCAATCATCGTGGCGGTGACCAGATCAATGGCCTGCGCCATCGGTAGATGTTGTTGAACGTGCTCGGCCGAAATGACGATCATGCTGCTGTCCCCCTCGGGTGCTATGGCGCAAACTGGCTTTGTTCTGGCATATCACCGGCGGGATTTCGAGGGCAGCCATGCGCGTTTTTGCGCGCATATCGTGGCGATCCGCGGCTGTCCTGCGCGTTTCGCTTGCGCCGCGCGGGCAAACGCGCAAAGTTGATGATAACCCTAACAATTTCGAAAAACCCCTATGTGGCAAGACATCTGGACCTCCATAATCGGCGAATTTTCCGATATCCCCGACCTGCATACCTTCGTCACCGTCGGCATGCGGCTGTTCTTTGCCGCGCTTCTGGGCGGCCTCTTGGGCTATGAACGCGAGGTCAAACACCATAACGCGGGGCTGCGTACCCATATGTTGGTCGCGGTCGGCTCGGCGGCCTTTGTGGCTGGGTCGCTGCAGGCGGGGATCGAGGTTAAGGACCTGTCGCGGGTGATTCAGGGCGTGGTGCAGGGCATTGGCTTTCTGGGTGCCGGCGCGATCATCGTGCGCAAATCGACGCAGACGGTGCAGGGGCTGACCACCGCGGCAAATATCTGGGCGACCGCAGGGATCGGCGTGTTGGCGGGTCTGGGAATGATCGCGACGGCGGTGCTGGCCACGGTGCTGCTGCTGGCAATCCTGGCGGTGATCCCGTTTATCATCAAACCGGTAAAACCCATCCCCGCCGACAAACGCGAGAAGGAAGAGACCGAGCCGAAGTGAGCCGCGCTCGCCGCCGCCCATCGTCAGGGCGGCGGCGGGAGTGGATTAACCTTCGCTGCGGGTCGCCTTGGCCAAGCGCCAGATCGCCTGCGCATTGAGCGGCGTGGCCTCGACCTCGACACCCAAAGCATTCGCCACCGCATTGGCAATCGCGGCGGGCGGGCCGATTGCGCCGCCCTCGCCCAGCCCTTTGGCGCCCAAGGGCGTCAGCGGCGTCGGGGTTTCGATGTGATGCACGTCAATCTCGGGCATCTCGGTGGCCAGCGGCATCAGGTAATCGGCGAAAGTGGTGGTCAGCGGCTGCCCCTCTTCGTCATAGATCATATGCTCCATGATGGCCGAGCCGATGCCCTGCACCACGCCGCCGCGCACCTGCCCGTCGACGATCATCGGATTGAGGATCGTGCCGCAATCCTCGACCACAACAAAGCGGCGCAGCTTCATCTTGCCGGTTTTCACGTCGATCTCGACAATCGCCGCATGCACCGCGTTGGCATAGGTGCCGTCTTTCGGGCCATCGAGCGAAAATTCCTCGGTCAGACCCGGCGTCATGCCCTCGGGCAGGCGGTCAACGTTGCGCAGGGCCGCGCGCGCCAGTTCGGGGATCGGCACAAAGCGGGCCGGATCGCCGATCACCGAGGCGCGGTTTTCATCCAGCTGGATCGTTGCGGGGTCAGCGACCTGCAGGATATGCGCCGCAATCAGCCGCAGTTTATCGGCGATCTTGTTGGCCGCGATATGCACCGCACCGCCGCCCAGAGGCCCGCCGCGGCTGCCCCAAGTGCCCACCGAATAGGGCGAGGTCAGCGTGTCGCCGTGGCGCACAAACACCCGCTGCGGCCCGACACCCAGCGCATCGGCGGCGACCTGCGCGCAGGTGGTTTCCAGACCCTGCCCGTGGCTTTGCAGCCCCAAGCCGATCAGCACCTCGCCATCGGTCGACATCTCGACCCGCGCCGAAATATAGCCGGTTTCAATCGGCGAGCGGCGCTTGGTGAAATCGCCGGTGCCATGGGCGGTTTGCTCGATGAAACAGGCGATGCCGACGCCGATGCGGCTGTCAGGCGAGGCTTTCGAGGCCTCCGCCGCCTTAATATCCTCGGCCAGCAATTCGCGCATTTTCAGCAGCGATTCCTCGTATGATCCGGGATCATAGGTGAAGCCGAGAACGTTCTTATAAGGGAACTCCTTGACCACATTTTTCAGCCGGAACTCGATCGGGTCCATGCCGATTTCCTGCGCGATCACATCCATCAGCCGCTCTTGCGAGAACACCGCCGAGGGGCGCCCCACGCCGCGATAGGTGCCGAGCGGGCATTTATTGGTGGCCAGCGCGCGGAAGGTCGCTTCATAGGCCTGAAAATCATAGGGGCCGGGCATCACTTTGGCGGCCATGCCGGGGTCGCCGCCAGCGGTGAAGGGAAAGGTCGAATAGGCGCCGACATCGGTGCTGATATCGGCTTTGAGGCCCAACAGCCGCCCCTCCGCCGAGACATAGGCCTCGAGCGTGTGCTCATGGTCGCGGGCGTGGATCGAGGCGATCAGGTTTTCGCGCCGGTCCTCAACCCATTTCACCGGCCGCCCGGTCTGGATCGCCAGCCATGCGATCAGCACCTCATCGGCGAAGACCTGCCCCTTGACGCCAAAGCCGCCGCCCACATCAGGGGCAATGACGCGAATACGCGATTCCGGCAGGCCCAACTCCTCGCAGATATAGGTGCGCACCAGATGCGGCATCTGCGTCGACGACCAAAGCGTGAGCACCCGCGTGCCCTTGTCGTAATCGGCAATCACCCCACGGCCTTCCATCGGCACGCCGGTCTGGCGCTGGTTGCGGTAGGTGCGGCGGATCACATGCGCGGCCTGCGCGCGCGCCGCCTCCAGATCGCCGCCTTTCATCTGCCGCTCGACAAATTTATTGCCGGTCCAGCCATCAAACAGCGGCGTGGTATCCTCGGCCAACGCCTGTTCCATGGTGGCGACCACCGGCAGCGGGTCGAAGTCGATGAACACCAATTCAGCGGCATCCTCGGCGAGATAGGGGTCATCGGCCAACACCACCGCCGCCGGATCACCGACAAAGCGCAGCCGGTCGAGCGCCAGCAGGGGTTGTTCCGAGCGCTGCACGCCGGGCAGGTCCTGATTGGCCTTAAGCGACAATCCGTCGGTGTCTTTGCCAGTGAACACCTGCACCGGATAATCGAGATCCTCGAGCATGGATGTATCCACCTCAAGGATTTTGGCATGCGCAACCTGCGAGCGCACGAAGCTCAGATGCAGCATATCCGGCAGGGTGATATCGGCGATATATTTCGCCGCGCCGGACATCAGGCGGGTGTCCTCGAAGCGCTGCACACGGGCGCCGATCTGGCGCTTGCTCAGGTTTGGAATAGGGGCGTTCATTGGGTGCTCTCCCCGTTGCGACGTTGGGTGATCGCCAGACGGACGGCGGCGACAATGCTCTGGTAGCCGGTGCAACGGCAGATATTGCCGCTCATCGCGTGGCGGATTTCCGCGTCCTCGGGCATCCGGTCCTGCGCCGCCATCTCTTCGACATAGGGCGCCATGGTCATCAGAAATCCGGGCGTGCAATAGCCGCATTGCAGCCCGTGTTCCTCGCGGAAGGCGCGTTGCAACAGGTGATGCGCATCATCGCCGCCGAGGCTTTCGACGGTGTTGATTTCAGCGCCGTCGCACTGCACCGCGAAGGTCAGACAGGACAGGCGCGGCACCCCGTCGACATGCACGGTGCAGGCGCCGCAGGCACCATGGGCGCAGCCGATATGGACGCCGGACAGGCGGAAATCCTCGCGCAGCACATCGGCGAGCAGGCGGCGGGGCTCGAGGCTCAGGTTTTTGGTCTGGCCGTTGGCGGTGATGGTGGTTTTGCTCATGACGCTTGCATCGCTTTTTCACAGGCGCGGGTCAGCGCGCGTTGGGTCAATTCGACAATCAGGCTGTGGCGGAACTCGGCGCTGGCCATCGGGTCATCCAAGGGCGTGATCCCAGCGCTCATTGCCTGTGCGGCGGCCTCGGCCTCAGGCGCGCTGAGGGGTTTGCCGCGCAAGAGATCACCGGCCCTCTCGGCCATGACCGGCGCCAGATCGACGCCGGACCAGACGACGCGGGCATCGGTAATCGCGCGCCCGTCATGCTCTAGGGTCACACCGGCGCTGATGATCGCGAAATCACCGCTGCGCTCGGCGAATTCCTCAAAGGCGCCGCTGCTCTTGCCCTTGGGCAGCGGCAGGTCGATGCCGGTGACCATCTCGCCCGCTTCAAGGCTGGTGACATAGGCGCTGATGAAGAACTCGGCGGCGGGAATGCGGCGGCTGCCCTCGGCGGATTGGGCGATGATCTCGGCGCCGAGCAGCACGCAGAGCGCGGGCAGTTCGGCGGTCGGATCGGCATGCGAGATGCTGCCGCCCAAGGTCCCGCGCCGCCGGATCGTCGGATGGCCGATCCATTCCACCCCCTCGGCAAAGGCGGGAAAATGCTGCGCAATCAATGACTCGCGCGCGTAACGCTCATGGCGCACCAAGGCGCCGATATGCAGGTGATCACTGCGCAGCTCGATCGTGTCGAGGTCCAGCGCATTGATATCGACCAGATGCGAGGGCCGCGCCAGACGCAGGTTCATCATCGGCACCAAGGACTGGCCACCGGCAATCGGGCGAGCATCCTCGCCGAACTCGGCAAGCAGGGCGAGCGCCTGATCGAGGCGCTCGGCTTTATGATAGCTGAAGGGGGCTGGGCGCACCTGAATCTCCGCAGTTAAAGGCCCGCAGTCGTGGCGGGAGCCGACAGTTAAACTGCCTTCAGCCTAGTTCAGCGGATTGCTGTATGCAATAATAAAGATGTTGTAGACATATTGTAGGGCCGTGTTTATGGTCTGATTCACATGTGCCCCTTGCGACATCTATCCACGCGCGGGGCCGCAACAGCAACACCGCCAGCATAGTGATCAATGAGGACACCCAGATGAGCAGCGCAAACCGGCAGAAAATCCTAAGCACCATTGACCAGAAGCGCGACCATGCGGTGGCGTTCCTGCAAGAGATGGTGGCGATCCCCAGCGTCACCGGCGACGAGGGCGCGATCCAGAAGTTCGTCGCCGACTATATGAACAAAATCGGCCTTGATGTCGACATGTGGGAGACGGATTGGGACGAGCTCAAGAAACACCCGGGCTATCGTCCGGTCGCCATGGGCTATGAGGGCCGCCCCAATATCGTCGCCACCTATAAAGGCACCGGCGGCGGGCGCTCGCTTTTGCTCAACGGCCATACCGATGTGATCCCCGTCGGCAAAGGCGAAGGCTGGAGCGATGATCCGTGGTCGGCGAAAATCGAAAACGGCCGCATCTACGGGCGCGGCACGGCGGATATGAAAAGCGGTGTCGCCAGCCATATTCTGGCGGTCGAATACCTCAAGCAGATGGGCGTCAAGCTCAAGGGCGACGTCTATATCAACGTGGTGATCGACGAGGAAGTCTCGGGCCACGGCACTTTGGACACGGTGATGCGCGGCTATAAGGCCGACGCCGGTATCTCGGGCGAGACCAGCGATCTGGCGGTGCAGCCGGCCTGTATCGGGCGCATCTGGTTCGAGATTTCGGTGCAGGGCAAACCCGCCGGTATCCAGCAGCGCTATAACGGCATCAGCGGCATTGATCTGGGCAATAAGGTCGCCGCTGCGGTCGCCGAATTGGAGGCCGAGCGCATCGCCACCGTGACCCATCCGCTCTATCCCAGCGCGGTGGATTCGCTGCCCTGTATCATCGGCTCGTTTCAGGCCGGCAACTATCCCAGCGCCTTCCCCGATACCGCGCTGCTGAAGGGTTCGATCGGCACCGTGCCGGGCGAGGATCACGAGGGCGTCAAGCAAAGCCTCGTCGACAAGATCGCGGCGCTGGCCGAGACCGATGAGTGGATGCGCGACCACCCGCCGGTGGTGCGGTTTGTCGGCTATGACGCGCAGGCGTCGGAAATCCCCGTCGATCATCCGGTGGTTGATCTGGTGTCCTCGGCCTATACCGAGATCACTGGCAAACAGCCGGAAATCTCGGGCCGTCAGGGCGCGGCTGACACGCGGTTCCTCAATGAATACGCCGATACGCCGACGGTGATCTTCGGCCCCGGCTCGACCGCGGTGATGCATTCCAACGACGAATATGTGTCGATCGACGACTACATCACTTCGATCAAAGTGATGGCGCTTTGCCTGATGGACTGGTGCGGCGTCGAGGAGTGATCGCCGCCTAACTTACCGCAAAGCCCTCCGAACTAACGAAAGCGAGTGCCTAATATGCCCGAGATCAAACAACAATTCACCGTCAACCAGCCCCGCGCGAAGGTCTGGGAGGCTTTTCAGGACATCCCGAAGATTGTCGGTTGCATCCCGGGCGCCTCGCTCGAAGCGCCGCCCGTCGACGGCAAGGTGACCGGCCAGATGACCGTCAAACTGGGTCCGGTGAAAGCGAATTTCACCGGCGAGGCGACGATCATTCCCGATGAAGCGGCGCAAAGCGGGCTGATCAACGGGCTGGGCAGCGATAAAAAGCACGGCGCGCGGGCCAAGGGGAAGGTGAACTATCACCTCGAAGAGGCCGAGGGTGGTGCTGCAACGCTGGTCAAAGTGGTGGTCGATTACACGATCAGCGGCACTTTGGCGCAATTTGCCCGTGGCGGGATTGTCGACGCCGTGGCGGCGCAGATCACCCGCGATTTCGCCGAGAACCTGAACGCCGAACTCGCTGCCGAGGCGCAACCCGTTGCCGCGGTGGCGCCAGAAGCCGGCGCTGCACCTGCCGCCAATGCCGGTGAGGCCCCCGCTGCTGCCCCTGCCCGCCCCGCGCGGCAGAAAAAGAACGAGCTGAACGCGCTCACGCTGCTTTGGGCGGTGCTGCGCAACAGTCTCGGGCGGATTTTCGCCCGCGGTTAAGCGCAGCTGCGGGCCGATGATGGCGGGCAGTGATGGCGGGCGGGCGATCCTTGGCAAAAACCTCGGTCGCCCGCACCCCCTTGCCCCGCTGAAACCGGTTGCTGCCGCCAGCTAACCTCAAGATTATCAATGCCTTGCAAGGCTGTGGGCGCAGGCTCTGCGGGGTTTTCGCGCGCCATGCCTTCCAACGCAGGAAAGACTGCTGATGACCGAATTCACCAAGATCCTGATCGCCAACCGCGGCGAGATTGCCATTCGCATCATGCGCGCCGCCAACGAGATGGGCAAACGCACCGTCGCGGTCTTTGCCGAAGAGGACAAGCTGTCCCTGCACCGGTTCAAGGCCGATGAAGCCTATAGGATCGGCGAAGGTCTGGGGCCGGTCGCCGCTTACTTAAGCATCGACGAGATCATCCGCGTTGCCCGCGAATGCGGTGCCGATGCGATCCACCCGGGCTATGGTCTGCTGGCCGAAAACCCCGATTTCGTCGATGCCTGCGTCGCCAACGGAATCACTTTCATCGGCCCGCAGGCGAAGACCATGCGGCAGGTCGGCGACAAGGCCAGCGCGCGGCGCATTGCCGTCGAGGCGGGCGTGCCGGTGATCCCCGCCACGGATGTGCTGGGCGATGATTTCGACGCGATCCGCGCCGAGGCCGAGGCGTTGGGCTATCCCCTGATGCTCAAGGCGTCATGGGGCGGCGGCGGGCGCGGGATGCGCGCGATTGAAGGCCCCGAGGAGCTGGAGGAAAAGCTCTTGGAGGGTCGCCGCGAGGCCGCCGCTGCCTTTGGCAACAGCGAAGGCTATCTGGAAAAGATGATCCTGCGCGCGCGCCACGTCGAGGTGCAGATCCTTGGTGACAAACACGGCAATATGTATCACCTCTATGAGCGCGATTGCTCGGTGCAGCGGCGCAACCAGAAGGTCGTCGAACGCGCGCCCGCCCCCTATCTGACGGACGCGCAGCGCGCCGAGGTCTGCGAGCTGGGCTATAAGATTTGCAAACATGTGAATTACGAATGCGCCGGCACCGTTGAATTCCTCATGGATATGGATACCGGGCGCTTCTATTTCATCGAGGTGAACCCGCGCGTGCAGGTCGAACATACGGTGACCGAGGAGGTCACCGGCATCGACATCGTGCAGGCGCAGATCATGATTGCCGAGGGTAAAACCTTGGCTGAGGCCACGCGCAAAGCCTCGCAAGACGAGATCGAGCTACGCGGCCATGCCCTGCAAACGCGGATCACCACCGAAGACCCGCAGAATAATTTCATCCCCGATTATGGCCGCATCACCGCCTTTCGTGAGGCCACCGGCATGGGCGTGCGGCTGGATGGTGGCACCGCCTATTCGGGCGGGGTGATCACCCGCTATTACGACAGTCTGCTGGTCAAGATCACCACCCATGCACAGACGCCCGAGACCGCTATTGCGCGGATGGACCGTGCGCTGCGCGAGTTCCGCATTCGCGGGGTTTCCACCAATATCGCCTTTGTCGAAAACCTGCTGAAACACCCGACCTTCCTGAGCAATGACTACACCACCAAATTCATCGACCAGACGCCCGCGCTGTTTGATTTCGCCAAGCGCCGCGACCGGGGCACCAAGGTGCTGACCTATATCGCCGATATCACCGTCAACGGGCACCCCGAGACCAAGGACCGCCCGCGCCCTGATCCGGCGTTGAAAGAGGCGCGCGCGCCCAAGCCCCGCGTCACCCCGCAGATGGGCACCCGCAACCTGCTGGAACAACACGGGGCGCAGGCGGTGGCGGATTGGATGAAGCAGCAACAGCGGCTGTTGATCACCGACACCACCATGCGCGACGGGCACCAGTCCCTGCTGGCCACCCGTATGCGCAGCCGCGATATGATCCGCGTGGCCCCTGCCTATGCCGCGCATCTGCCCGAGCTCTTCTCGGTCGAATGCTGGGGCGGGGCGACCTTTGATGTGGCGTATCGGTTCTTGCAGGAATGCCCGTGGCAGCGGCTGCGCGATCTGCGCGCGGCCCTGCCCAATGTGATGACCCAGATGCTGCTGCGCGGCTCGAACGGGGTTGGCTACACCAATTACCCGGACAATGTGGTGCAGGCCTTTGTCGCCCGCGCCGCCGAGACCGGCGTTGATCTGTTTCGCGTGTTCGACAGTCTGAACTGGGTCGAGAATATGCGCGTGGCGATGGATGCGGTGATTGACGCCGGTAAGCTGTGCGAAGCCACGATCTGCTATACCGGCGATATCCTGAACCCCGACCGCGCCAAATATGATCTGAAGTATTACCTCGGCATGGCCCGCGAGTTGGAGGCGGCTGGCGCGCATGTCTTGGGCCTTAAGGATATGGCCGGATTGTTGAAACCCGCCGCCGCCCGCGTGTTGATCCGCGCGCTGAAAGAAGAGGTCGGGCTGCCGATCCATTTCCACACCCATGACACCGGCGGCATGGCCAGCGCGACGATCCTCGCCGCCGCCGATGCCGGTGTCGATGCGGTGGATTGCGCGATGGATGCGCTGGCGGGGAACACCTCGCAGGCGCCGCTGGGCTCGATTGTCGAGGCGCTGGCGCATAGCGAGCGCTGTACGGGGCTGAATATCGCTGCGGTGCGCGAGATTTCCGATTATTGGGAGGGGGTGCGGGGCCATTACGCGGCGTTTGAATCCGGCTCCTCCGCGCCCTCCTCCGAGGTTTACCTGCATGAGATGCCCGGTGGCCAGTTCACCAACCTCAAAGAGCAGGCCCGCGCCATGGGGCTCGAGGATCGCTGGCCCGAGGTCGCGCAGACCTATGCCGATGTGAACCAGATGTTCGGCGATATCGTCAAGGTCACGCCCTCGTCAAAGGTGGTCGGCGATATGGCGCTGATGATGGTCACGCAGGGGCTGACCCGCGCGCAGGTCGAAGACCCCAAACGCGAGGTGTCGTTTCCGGATTCCGTTCTCGACATGCTGCGCGGCAATCTCGGCCAGCCGCCGGGGGGTTTTCCGCCCGCACTTTTGGACAAGGCGCTCAAGGGCGAGCGCCCCTGTCTGGAGCGCCCCGGCAAATCGCTGCCGCCGGTGGATCTTGAGGCCACCCGCGCGGAGCTCAGCGCCAAGTTGGACGGGCGCGCGGTGGATGACGAGGATCTCAACGGCTATCTGATGTATCCCAAGGTGTTTCTCGACTATATGGGGCGTCACCGCAGCTATGGGCCGGTGCGTTCCTTGCCGACGCGGACGTTCTTTTACGGGATGGAACCGGGCGAGGAAATCACCGCCGAGATCGACCCCGGCAAAACCTTGGAAATCCGCCTGCAAGCACTCAGCGAGACCGATGACGACGGCGAGGTTCGGGTGTTCTTTGAGCTTAACGGCCAGCCGCGGGTGGTGCGGGTGCCCAACCGTCTGGTCAAATCTGCGACCAAAGCGCGACCCAAGGCCGAGGCGGGCAACCCCGCGCATATCGGCGCGCCGATGCCCGGCGTGGTGGCCAGTGTCTCGGTGGAGGTCGGGCGCGACGTGAAGGCCAATGACCTGTTGCTGACCGTCGAGGCGATGAAGATGGAAACCGGGCTTTACGCCGAGCGCGACGCGGTGGTGAAGGCGGTGCATGTGGTGCCGGGCGGGCAGATCGACGCGAAGGATCTGCTGGTGGAATTGGCGTGAGGGGGCTTGGGCGTTCTGAGCGCGAAACTCCACTGTTTGGCCCGTGGGAACCACGGGCCGCGCCCGACCCTCCCCCCGGGAGGGCGCTTTGGCGATGTCGCTCACCGCTTGCATGACTTGGATGCTTTTGAGCGCGCGCCCTGCTCAAGCGCAGCACGCGCCCACCCAGTGTCGGGCGCGTCCCTTATCTCATAACATTGATAACAAACAAAAAACCCGCCTCCATCAGGACGCGGGTTTTTCCATGCCTAGGGCGCAGCAACCTACCCGTCGCTCGGCCCGTGCTTGTTTTCCAGCGCGATCAGCACATCCGTCGCCGATCCGGCCAGCAGGTTGACGTGTTTGCGCATCAGGATATGCGCCGCCTCTTCGTCACCCTTGCCGATTGCGTCGATGATCTGGTTGTGCTCCTCGACCGAGCGCATCATCCGCCGCGGCTGCAGAGTGATGAAGCGCCGGTAGGCATTCAGATGCTTCGACATCTTGTGGATCTCGGACAGCAGGTAATTGTTCTTTGACCGCGCATCGAGGAAATCGTGGAACTCGAGATTGGCGCGGAAAAACTTGTCGGCGTCATCTTCCTCGGCGGCATCGGCACAGACCTGATTGAGCGCGCGCAGCTTGTCGATTTCGGCGGAACTCAGCCGGCGGGCGCCCAATTGCGCGCCGAGCCCGCAGAGCTCACCAAAAACCTGAAACATCTCGATCAGATCCGAGGTGGTCAACCGGCGCACGGTGGTGCCTTGATTGGGTTTGATATCCACCAGACCGCTGGAGGCCAGATGCCGCAGCGCCTCGCGGATCGGCGTGCGCGACACATTAAAGCGTCGCGCCAGCCCCTGTTCGTCAAGCCGGTCTTCGGGTGCGAGGGTGCCGTTCAAGATCTCGTCTTCGAGCACAGAAATAATATTTGCGGTCGATGAGACGGCAGGAGCAACTTTGGTCATGTGACGCATTCTTCCTTTAACCACACACGCGGACAACCGGCTTTGACCAGATCATACGCCAAATGTATGCAGATCGCCGATCAATGTTTTACCGTGATGACCATGGCGACGCAATCACCATCCTGCTCGTTCAGCGTGTAATGCGGGTCTTTGGGCTCGAAGAGCACCGCCTGCCCTTGGGTCAGGGTGAAGCGTTCCGAACCGGTGTCAAAGGTCAGCGCGCCTTCCATGATGAAAAACACCTGCGACCATGTATCGTGATGGTGCAACTCGCCGCCACCGCCCTTGGGGGCGCGCGAGATCTGCACGCTGAAATCGCCGTCGCCAAAGGGCACCACATCCAGCACCTTCAGGTCGCCAAAATGCGCCGGTGGCGTGACGCCGGTTTTATCGCCATCTTTCCAGATTTTCATTGCTCTCTCCGTCTGTGTTTGAGGGCGCCCGCCTGCGGGTGGCGCGCGCGATATGTTGGCTAAGGGATTACGAAATGAACTGCATGTAGGGGCTGATCACGCTGCGCACCGGCACCTGAATGATCGCCGGTTTGCCCGCAGCAATCGCCGCCTTGACCGCCTCGCCGATCTCGTCCTGCGAGCGGGCGATATAGCCGTTGCCACCCAGACCTTCGGCAACCTTGGTCCAGTCGCGGCGCGGCAGGTTCATCGCATAGGTCTCGCCGTATTGCTGCGCCTGCGGCAACGAAATCGCGCCCCACATCTCGTCATCGAGCACGACAATGATCATCGCGCGGCCCTGACGCTCAAGCGTGTCCAACTCGGTGACATGGTAGCCGACGCCGCCGTCGCCGACAAAGACCACCACCGGCACATCGGGGTTGGCCATCGCCGCACCGGCGCCGTAAGGCACCTCGGCGCCCAGCGTTCCCGACTGGCCGGCGCGCAGATAGCGGCCCGGCGCGTTGATCTGCAGGCGGGCATCGGCCCAGAAGTCGACGTTGCCATGGGAGGTGACAAAGATCGTCTCTTCCGGTGCGGCATCGCTGACCGCGTCGATCGCGGCGACCGGATGGATGCCATTGGCGTCGCCCTCGCCGAGTTGCGCGGCACGCTCGGCTTGCCAGGCGGCGGTGAGCTTCTTCGTCCAAGCGCCGTCTTTGGCTTTGATCCCGGCACCATGGGCGGCAGAAACTGCCCAAGCCGGGCTCGCGGCAATCGCCAGATCGGCGCGGCGGTTGCGGTGCAACAGCTCGGGGTCCGAGGCAATCTGGATCACCCGCACGTCCTCGCCAAGCCCGTCGCCAAAGCCGAGGTCGAACTCGAAATGATGGCCGAGAACAAAGACGCGGTCAGCCTCTTTGAGCGCGTCGCGCAGGGTCTCGTTGCAGGGCACATAGCCCGGACCGGCCCAGTTCGGATGCCGCTCGTCAACGATGCCGCGCGCCAGACGCAGGGTCATGAACGGCAGATTGACCTCATCGATCAGCGCTTCCAGCTTGCCGCAGCGGTTGAAGAACAGCTCATCCCCCAGCAGCAGCAGCGGACGTTCGGCGGCGTTGAGTTCCGCGACCAAAGCCTCCAGATCCTTGGGCGAAATGCCTGCGGTACCCGGTTTCACCGGCGCTTGCGGCGCGGCTTTCGGGGTGAAACTGGCGTGGAGCACATCGGTCGGCACCTCAAGGAACACGGCGCCGGGGCGGCCCGCCCACATCTTGCGCCAAGCGATGTCGAGATACTCGGTCAACCGCGAAGGATCGATGCAGCGGCCCGCCCATTTGGTGACCGAAGTCATCGCCGGCATCACGTCATAATCCATCCCCGCGCCGCGTTGGTTGTTATGGGTCGCGGCCTGCGCGCCGACGATCAACAGCGGCGTGCCCGCCATCTGCGCGACCAGCGCTGGTGTCACCGCATTGCTGACCCCCGGTCCAAGGGTGACGACCAAGGCCGCGGGCTGGCCGGTGACGCGGCCTTCGGCCTCGGTCATATAGCCAGCGGCGGCCTCGTGGCGGGTGTGGATCAGTTGCACACCCTGCTCGGCGCAGGCTTTGTAGATCGGATTGATCGGCCCACCCGAGACCGAATACACATGGTTAATTCCGGCCGCGCGGAACCAGCTGATAATCGCTGCGCCACCGTCGATTTCCGTCGTCTCGGTGTGTGTCATGTTGGTTTGATCTTTCATGATTTGCCTCAATATGCTCGTGATTTGCCGCCATCGAGAGCGATGGCCTGACCGGTGATAAAGCTGCCGCGCTTTGACGAGAGCAGCGCCACCATGGCGCCGAAATCCGCCGGATCGCCGAACTGACCGGCGGGAACCTCATCCAGCCAGAGCGCCTCGGCGGCGGCGCGGTCGATGTTGTCGCGCTCCATCGAGGAGGTGACGAGATACTCCATACGGTCGGTTTTGAACGGGCCGGGGCACAGGCAATTGACCGTGATCCCCTCATGCGCGACCTCGATCGACAGCGATTTCGCCATGCCGACAATCGCCAGCCGGATCGAATCGGACAGCACCATATTCGGCTGCACCATCTTCACGCCGACGGTGGTCACATACATGATCCGGCCCCAGCCGTTTTTCTGCATATGCGGCAGCACCGCATGGGTCAGATCGACCAGCGGCAGCAGGCTATCGCCCAAGGCTTCTTCCCATGCGGCGCGCGGGACATCGACAAAGGGGCCCGAATCAGGGCCGCCGGTGTTGCCCAGAAAGACATCAATACCGCCGAGTTCTTTGGCCGCTTCGGCAACGCCTTTGGCCAGTGTGTCGCGGTCGGAAAGGTCGATATGCACCGCCACCGCCTTCGCGGCACCGGCGGCGCGCAACTCCTCCAGCAGATCGCCCATCGCCGCAATATTGCGCCCCGCGACCGCCAGACTGGCGCCCTCGGCGGCCAGCGCCAGGGCTGCAGCCCGGCCCAGCCCGCGTGAGGCGGCAGTGATCAGAACGCGCTTGCCGTCCAGTTCCAGGTTCATCTCAGCTCTCCGTAAAGTTTCAATGTTGATACCACCTTGTTGCCAATCCGTCAAACATTGTCGACAGTAATAATTATCTTGCATACACTCGCGTCATGGCTTTATGCAGTGATGAAAGGAGACCAAGTATGACCAACTCAATGATCCCCCTCGCCATTGGCGATGCCACCCTCACCGAGGCCAGCGGCGGTGTCGGCGAAACCCGCAACCCCGCCACCGGCGCTTTGCTCAGCCATTTCGCTATGGCCGGTGAGGTCGAAGTGAACATGGCGGTGAACGCCGCGCGCAAAGCCTTTGACGAGGGCGCATGGGGCCGCATGCGCCCGTTCGAGCGCGGGCGCATCCTGCAGCGGATCGGTGAATTGATGCTGGAACGCCGCGACGAGATCGCGCGGATCGAGACCGAAGACAGCGGCAAACCCCTGCGCGACGCCTATTGGGAAGTCGATTGCGCGGCGCGGTTCTTTGAATTCTACGGCGGTTTTGTCGACAAGATGCAGGGCAATTCGATCCCCTTGGGGCCGAATTACTCGGATTGGACCACCTTAGAGGGCATCGGGGTCAGCCTGCACATCATCCCGTGGAATTACTCGTTCCAGCTGATCGCGCGCGGTGTCGCACCGGCCTTGGCGGCGGGCTGTTCGGTGATCATCAAACCGGCGACGGAAACCCCGATGTCGGCGTGGAATTTCATCCAGATCTGCCGCGAAGCCGGTCTGCCCGAGGGTCAGGTCAACCTGATCAACGGCCGTGGCTCCGTGGTCGGCGACCTGCTGGCGCGTCACCCCGGTGTCGACCAGATCACCTTTACCGGCTCGGTGCCGACCGGCCAGCGAGTGCTTGAAGCCGCGGCCTCGCATGCGATCCCGTCGAACATGGAACTCGGTGGAAAATCAGCACAATTGCTGTTTGCCGACGCCGATATGGACGCCGCGATGCCGATGGTTCTGGGCGGTGTCTTCACCCATTGCGGACAGGTCTGTAACGCCGGCACGCGGCTGTTGGTGCAGCGCTCGGTGCATGACGAAGTGGTCTCGAAGCTGCACGACAAAATCAAGGGTATGACGTTGGGCGCCGGCATCGACGACCCCGACATGGGCCCGCTGGTCAGCAACGCGCAAAAGGCCAGTGTCGAGGAGTATTACGAGATCGCCGCCAAGGAAGGCGAGCTGTTGCTCGGCGCCGATCTGCCCGGCGATGCAGCCCTCGCCAATGGCGCTTTCGTGCGTCCAGCCATCGTCGCCGGTGTCGATAACACCGCCCGTGTCGCGCGCGAAGAGGTGTTCGGCCCGCTGCTCACTGTGATCCCCTTCGACACCGCCGAAGAGGCCGTGCAGATCGCCAATGATTCGCCCTTCGGGCTGGTTGCCGGTGTGCACACGCAGAACATCTCGAACGCGCTGGCCGCCGCCGAGCGTCTGCGCGTCGGGCAGGTCTGGATCAACAGCTTTGGCGTGGGTCTGGATGTCGAGTTCCCCTTCGGCGGCTACAAGCTTTCGGGCTTTGGCCGCGAGAAAGGGCTCGAGGCGATCTCGGCCTACCAGCAGGTGAAAAACATCTGCATCCGCCATCCCTTCGCCTAAAGCTTCCAGCCAAGGCCGCCACACAGGCGGCCTTGGCGCCAGCGCTGCGGGGCGCTACCCTGCGGCAAATCGTTACGACAGTAGGTCGACAATCGCAGAC
The DNA here is from genome assembly GCF_003076755.1 of Pararhodobacter oceanensis. Lineage (GTDB taxonomy): Bacteria > Pseudomonadota > Alphaproteobacteria > Rhodobacterales > Rhodobacteraceae > Pararhodobacter > Pararhodobacter oceanensis. The sequence goes on along the minus strand of NZ_QDKM01000005.1, from coordinate 224,470 downwards.
CCCCTGCACACAGTTTGGCGCAACCCCGCCGCTCACGCTGCGACTGCGCAACCGAAAGGATCTATGACATGCATGAACGTTTCCCCGCCACCGGCGTCCGTCACATCCCCTATGAGCGCCGCAGCGGCGATGCCTCCGAGCGAGTGATCAGCCGCGAAGCCTTCGCCACCGCCACTGCCGAGATCACCCAATGGGAGGGCTACGCGCCGACGCCTTTGGTGACGCTTTCGGCGCTGGCCAAGGAGATCGACGTCGCGGATATCTACTATAAGGACGAAGGCCCGCGCTTTGGTCTGGGCAGCTTCAAGGCGCTTGGCGGCGCCTATGCCGGTCTGCGCGTGTTGCAGCGCGAGATCAGCCGCAAACTGGGCCGCGAGGTGGCGCTGGCCGATATCCGCAACGGCAAACACAAGGAAGAAGCCGCCGGGATCACGCTGGTCTCGGCCACCGATGGCAACCACGGGCGTTCGCTCGCCTGGGGCTGCCAACGCTTTGGCGCGCCGTGCAAAATCTATATCCACGCGCTGGTCTCCGAGGGCCGCGCCGAGGCGATGCGCGCGCTTGGTGCCGAGGTGATCCGTATCGAAGGCGACTATGATGATTCGGTCGATCTGGCCAAATCCGAAGCCCAAGAGAACGGCTGGTTTGTGGTCTCCGACACCTCGTGGGAGGGGTATTCGCAGCCGCCGCGTGATGTGAAAGCGGGCTACGGCGTGATGGTGCAGGAAATATGCGACGCGCTCGACGCCGCGCCCACACATGTGTTCTTGCAGGGCGGCGTCGGCGGTCTGGCCGCCGGTGTCGCCGCCGCGCTGCGCCAGCATTACGGCGAGGACGCGCCGCGGGTGGTGATTGTCGAGCCCGAGCTTGCCGCCTGTTTGTTTGAAAGCGGTAAGGCCGGAAAACCGACCGCCTTTGCGATTCAGGAAGAAACGCTGATGGCGGGTCTGTCCTGCGGTGAACCCTCGGAACTCGCGTGGGAAATCCTCACCGAAGAGGCCAGCGATTTCGTCACCATCCCCGAGGAACTCGTCGCCCCTGCCGTGCGCCTGTTGGCCCGCCCCTTGGCTGGCGACACCCCGGTCGAGGCCGGTGAAAGCGCAGTCGCCGGTCTGGCGGCGCTGATCGCGGCGCGTCAGGACGAGACCTTGGCGGTGGATCTGGGGCTCGATATGTCGGCCCGCGTTTTGCTGATCGGCTCGGAAGGCGTCACCGATGCGGCGATTTTCGCGCGTATCATGGAGGAACAGGACGCGGCGTAGCCGGTCCTTGAGCGCAGGTTAGCAACACCAACGTCACCGCAGATATGCGGTGGCGTTTCGCGCTTTATGGGGCCGGTTTGCGGGCGCCCAGCGGGTTACCCGACAATCCGCTTGAACTTACCCCGCGCGCGTCGCCTAATTGCCGAGGGTGCATTGTCGCGCGCCACAGGAGGAGACATGCCGCAAGACAAAGCCGATGCCGCTCCGCGCCGCGAACCGCCGCCGCTCAAGGCCCTGCAGGCGTTCGATCTGTTTGGCCGCCTCCACAGCGTCGGCGAGACCGCCGAGGCGCTTGGCGTGACCTCCGGCGCGGTCAGCCAGCAGTTGCGCAAGCTTGAGGCGCATCTCGGGCTGCAACTGATCGAGCGGGCCGGAAACCAGATGCGGCTCACCTCTTGGGGGCAGATGTATCACGAGGATATCGCCAAGGCGTTTACCCTGATCCGCAGCGCCGAGGACAAGATCGACCAAGCCCGCGGGTATGGCACGATCACCCTGTCGACGCTGCCCTCTCTGGCGAACAAATGGCTCGGCCCCAGCCTGTGCGACTGGCAGGCGAAATTCCCCGATGCGAATGTGCGGCTGGTCAGCAGCGATGTTGAGCCGGATCTGGGGAATTCAGGCGTCGATTACCGGATCACCTACAGCCGCCGCATTGCCGGCCATGACCATTTTGTCGAATTGTTCACCGATTCCGTGGTGCCGGTCTGCGCGCCCGCGTTTCTGGCGCATTCCGGCGTCTATAGTGCCGAAGACCTGCTCGAACAGCCACTTCTGGGCATCGAATGGGATATGACCCTGCCGCCCGCACCGACATGGAGCGATTGGGCGCAAAGCATGGGCGTCACTCCGCGTGCGCCGCTGCGGGAACTGACCTTTTCGCATTCCTCGGTGGCAATTGACGCGGCGATCAGCGGACGCGGCGTGGCGCTGGGGCAGATAGCGATGATCTCGGAAGACCTGCGCACAGGACGGCTGATCATCCCGATTGACCATAGGCTACGCTTACAGGACGCCTATTATCTGGCGTGGGACCGGTCGAGTTTTTCGAAACCCTTCAGCCCGAAACTGCGCGACTGGATTATGTCGTTCTCACGGCCCAAAGCGTTCAAGGTCTAAGACGGGTGTGGAGCGGGCACGCGCACATATTGGCGCGCGCTCACGGGGCACGCGCCCAATCGAGCTCAATCGCGGACCATCTCGATCTCGCGCAGCCCGTCGATGCTGGTGCAGCCGATCTGGCCCATGCAGGTCTCGAGCTCATTGGACAACATGCCCAGCGCCGCCTCGACCCCCGCCTGCCCGCCAGCGCCCAGCCCGTAAAGCGTGGCGCGGCCGAAGAAGGCGCCGCGCGCGCCAAGAGACAGCGCTTTGGCGACATCCGAGCCCCGGCGAAACCCGCTGTCGGCGTAGATTTCGCAACTGTCGCCGACCGCGTCTTTGATTTGCGCGATCTGGTCCAGAGGCGTGGCTGATCCGTCAAGCTGCCGCCCGCCGTGGTTCGAGACCACAACGCCATCGGCCCCGGCCTGAACCGCGCGTTTGACGTCCTCGGGATGCATCAAACCCTTGATCACCAGCTTTCCGGGCCAATCCGCGCGCAGCTCTTCAATGCGCTGCCAATTCAGCGCGCGCTCCATCTGCTCCGAGATAAACCGCGCCCCATCCGCCGCCGACCATTGGCTTTTCGGCAGGAACTCGGTCAGGTTGCCGAAGATCGGGATGCCATGCGGCACCAGCACATCGAAAATCCAGCGCGGCTTCAGCGCGGTGTCGATCTTGTTGCGCCATGTCGGCACCTGCGGCTTGGAGAAATTCCGCCGATCGCTCTCGCGGTTGCCAAGGATCACCGCATCGGTGGTGATCACCAGCGTCGTGCAGCCCGCCGTATGGGCGCGCTCCATCAACCGTTTGCTGATCGCGCGGTCCTTGAGCACGTAAAGCTGGAACCAATGCTCGCCACCCTTCATCTCGGCGGCGATCTCTTCGATTGACGAGGTCGACATCGTGCTTTGAATGAACGGAATGCCGAATTTCGCCGCCGCGCGCGCCAGTTTCAGGTCGCCGTGGTGGGTCAGCATGCCGTTGTAGCCGGTCGGACAGATCGCAAACGGGCGTTTGACGCCGCGCCCGAAAAACTGTGTCGCAAGATCAATGCGCGACACATCCCGCAGCTGCCGTGGCACCAGACGGATCTGGCGAAAGCTGTTGCGGTTGGCGGCCATGGTCACCTGATCCTCGGCCCCGCCATCGACGTATTCAAACGCGAAATTGGGGATTCGGCGGCGGGCGAGCGTGCGGAGGTCCTCGATATTGAGGGCCTCCGACAGCCGGCGGATTTTGGGCGCGGCATTATTCATGGTTACAGCTGAGCGACGTCGTAGCCGCGGCCCACCGGATCGGTTGGGTCCATGAACCATTTGCCGAAACCGATCAGCTTCGAGCGGCCCTTGACCGTCGAGACCACACCGCGGTGGTTGCCGATCTTGGTCTCGCCGATCAATTCACCCTCAAAGGTGCCAAGGCCCAACATACCCTGCGCGCGCACCTTCTCGTTCATCTTGATCAACCCGCGGCCTTCCAGCATCGCCAGCATCGCCGAGGTGCCGGTGCCGCCCGGCGAGCGGTCGAGACTGCCATCGCGGTAGGCATGGACCCAGCGGTAATCGGCGTTATCGCCCGGTACTTCGTGGTAGAAGGTGACCAGGTCAATCTCGGTGATATGCGGCTTTTCGGGATGGGTCAGCTGGAAGCGCGCGTTGATCTGGTTCTTGATCACATTGCCCATATGGCCCAGCCATGCCGAATTCTCGGGGCTGACCTGCTTCACCGCCGGATCGAGCTTGACGGTGATGAAGTAGTTGCCGCCAAAGGCAATATCGACCTGGATGTCGCCCAGTTCGGGCACGGTCACGGTGATATCCTTTTCGGCCAGATAGCCGGGCACGTTCTGGAACCGGCAGCCGGTGATCTGGTCGCCTTCGGTGAACACCTCGGAGGTGACGATACCGGCGGGGGTTTCCAGACGCAGGCGGCTTTCACCGTCCTGACGCGGCAGCAGGTTGTTCGAGGCCATCAGCGTCGAGGTCGCAATCGTGCCATGTCCGCACATATCGCCGTAGCCGACGCAGTCGATCCAGATCACCCCGATATCGGCCTCGGGCGTCGAGGACGGAACGATGACGCCGCCGAACTGGTTATTATGACCGCGCGGCTCGCGCATGATACCGGCGCGGATCCAGTCGTAATGCTCTTTGAAATATTCGCGCTTGCCCAGAATATCGAGCCCGGCAGGGAAGTGGAACTGGTTGTTGATCAGCGCCGTCGTCATACCCTCGGTCTGGGTATACGAGACATCAACATAGGCGGCGACTTTCATGGTAAACTCCTATCAGTCAGGGAAGTGGGCCGGATTTCTCGCTCAGAGAAGACCGGCTTTTTGCGGAAGCCAAAGCACCGTTTGATACGGGAACAGGATGACGAGGCCGAGAATTCCACCCATCACCAGAATGAACCACAGATTGGCGCGGGTGATCGAAATCACATCGACGCGGGCCATCAGGCTGGTCAGGAACAGGGCCGAGGCCATCGGTGGTGTCTGCTGGCCAAGCCCCCAGCACATGATCAGCACCATGGCAAAGTGGATCGGCTCGATGCCCACCGAGATCGCGGTCGGCAGGAACAGCGGTACGACGATGAACATCATCGCGAACCCGTCAAGGAAGATGCCCAGAAGGATCATCACCAGCGACAGGGTGAAGAGCACGGCCAGCGGGCCCATATCGGCGGTGTTGAAATAGCCGGTGATGGTGGCGCTGAACTGCTGAAAGGTGAAGGTAAAGCCCAGCACATGCGCGGTGGCGGTGACGAACATCGTCGCGCCGGTCAGGATCGCGGCGTCGCGGATCGCATAGTAGAGCTTGAGCATGTTCAGCGTGCGCAGGATGAAGAAACCGGCGATGATCCCGTAGATACAGGCAATCCCCGCCGCCTCGGTGGCAGTAAACACGCCACCCAGAATGCCACCGATGATGATCAAGGGCATCAGTAGCGGCGGGATCGCGGCGACAAAGGCGCGCAGAAAGCGGCCAAGTTCGAATTTCTCTTCCACCGGATATTCGCGGATCACCGAGATGATCCAAGCGGCGATGATCAGGCCGAAACCGACCAACAGCCCCGGCACCACGCCGGCGATGAACAAGGCCCCTGTCGAGATCCCCATATAGGAGGCCAAGACCACCATCGGCAGGCTCGGCGGCAGCAGCACACCGATGGTCGAGGACGCAGCGGTGACGGCGGCGGTAAAGGCGCGGTCATAGCCGCGTTTGATCATATTGGGGATCATGATCCCGCCGACGGCTGCGGTGTCGGACATCGAGGTGCCGCTCATACCGGCAAACAACATGCTGGTGATCACATTGACCCCCGCCAGCCCGCCGCGCATCCGCCCGACCAGCGTCGCAGCGAAATCAACCAAGCGGCGCGAGATATCCGCTTGGTTCATCAGCGAACCCGCAAAGATAAACAGGGGCACCGCAAGGAAGGGGAATTTATTGGTGCCTTGGTAAATCCGCTGCACCGCGACCAGCATGCTGACATCCGCATACCAGAGGATAATAATCGAGATGGTGGACAGGGCGAAGGCAATCGGCATGCCGATTCCAATCGCGACCAACAGGCCTCCGAAAGCCGCGAACATCATGTCTGAAGACCCTTTTCTGCGTCCATTTCCTCGCCAAAGCCGGGCAGCGTGAAGTCAAACGTCTCGGCCTCGCCCTCGGTGAAGAATTTCCAAATGCCCAAGACGAGATCCGCGATCACCTGAAGGGTCATCGCAAACCCGCAGATCGGCACGACGATGTAAAGATAGACCACCGGCACCCGCAGGATATCAGTGGCGGAGCCGGAAAAACGGAACGCGTATTCCCAGCCCCAGATCGTCATCACGACGGTGGTGATGGCAATGCCAGACTTTGCCACCAGAAAGCAGATGAACCGGATATTCCGCGGTAGCGCCTCGACGATGACCGTCACCCGCAGATGACTGCTGGTCCGCGTTGCCAAGAACCCGCCCACAAAGGTGATGTAGACCAAAACGATCTGCAAAAACTCATATGACCAGCCAATGGACCCGCCCAGCGCATAGCGCGAGACCACCTCGGCGAAACCGACGACAGTGGCGATGACGATCAACGCCCCCACTGCGACTTCGAGTAGTTTGTCGAATATCCACATGGTTCACTTTCCTCCCAAACCGTTAATCAGCGGATTCCGATCAATGCGTGTTCTGGATACTGGTCAGCAGCGCACGCGCGGTCTCGGCATCCTCGTCCGACATTGTGTTGCTGATCATTTCCATATGCAGCGGCTGCGCGGCGGCCATGAAAGCAGCGACATCGGCGGTGTTCACCTCCATGCCGCGCGCGATCGCCCGCTCTTCGGCCTCGGCATCGGCCTGGGCACCGTAGGCCACCGATTCCTCACCCGAGATCCGCCCGCATTCCCGCACCACCACGCGCAGATCCTGCGGCAGCGAGTCGTAGGCTTGCTCGGACATCACCAGATAGCTGACGCCGTAGACATGCGAGGTGAACGACAGGTAGTTCTGCACCTCGAAGAGATTGGCATCCTCGACATAGAGTGCGGGGTTTTCCTGCCCGTCATAGACGCCGGTTTGCAGCGCCGAATAGACCTCGGACCAGGGCAGCGCCGAGGCGTTCGCACCGAGCGATTGGAACAGCATGATGCGGCTCAGGTCGCTGGGCGTGCGCAGCTTGATACCTTCCAGATCGGCGGGTGTATGGATCGGGCGCACATTGTTGGTGATTTGGCGGAAACCGCCTTCCCAATAGCCAATCGCAATCACATTGCGCGCAGCCAGACGCTCGGCGACGAAACTGCCCACCGGCCCATGCATCACGCGGTCGACATGGTCACGGTCGCGGAAGATATAAGGCAGCGTGAACACCGACAGCAGCGGATCCACGGTGACGATCGGCGACACCACCTGCGTGAAGTCGATCAGATTGGTGCGGATCGATTCCAGATTGTCGGTCTGGTTGCCCAAAGCGCCCGACGGGAAGATGGTGATATTGATCCGCTCGTTGCTGCCCTCTTGCACACAATTGGCGAAGGCCTGTGTCGCTTGGCCACCGATGCTTTGCGGGGCTTCGACATTGGCGAATTTGAACTCGAATTCGGCGGCGACGGCCGGAACAACCGCCATGGCCGAAACCAGCGCGGTTGCCGCAGTGAGTTTGCTGAAGAATTTCATAGATGGTCTTCCTCGTGTTGGTGGGGATGGCGGTGTTTTTCCACTCGCTCAATTTGCGCACACTGACTATCAAATTACACGCAATTCAGGTGACTCTGCATACAGCCATCCAGCCTGTCAACAGTTTTGAACCTGCATAAGCCATTGATTTCAAAGCGTGTCTCTGGTGTTTCTCTGGAATTTAGGGAACGCCGAAAACCCCCTCCCGCGGAGGGGAGGAGGTATAAAAATCATCGCCGGATCGGGGGTTTTACATCACAGGTCGAGCACCAGAAGATCCGATTTCGAGCGCGACACACAGACCAGCATCATCTTGCCCGAGGCGCGATCTGCGTCGGACAGGACGTCATCTTGATGATCCGGCTCACCGGCCAGAACATTGACCAGACAGGTGCCACAAATCCCTGCCGTGCAGGAATTGGTGACCTCGTGACCGGCGTCTTGCAGCACGTCGAGCAGGCTTTCATCGGGCGGCACATAGATCCGCTCACCCGATTGCGCCAGCTGCACCTCGAAGCCACCGGGCTCGGCGGTGATCTTTTGCTTGGGCGCAAATCGCTCGCGGTGCAGCCTGCCCGCAGGCCAAGACGCGCATTGCGCTTCGACCGCGTCGATCAGCGGGCCGGGACCGCAGACATAGGCATGGGCGCCATCGTCATCGGCGCCAAGATAGCCGCCCAGATCCAGCAGACCGACCTCATCTTGCGGGGCGATTGTCACCTTGTCGCCAAACCGCGCGAGGTCGTCCAGAAACGCCATCGTGTTGCGTGAACGCCCGCCATAGAGCAGCGACCAGGATTTACCCGCTGCCTCGGCCTCATGAATCATCGCCAGAATCGGGGTGATACCGATGCCACCGGCGACAAATTTGTAATGTTCGGCCTCGGCCAGTTTGAAATTGTTGCGCGGCTGCGAGACGCGGATGCGGTCGCCGGCTTTGATATGCCCGTGCAGATAGGCCGAGCCGCCGCGCCCCTCGCGCTCATGCAGGATCGAAATCCGCCATGTGCTGCAATCTTGCGCGTCACCGCAGAGCGAATACTGCCGCACCAGCCCGTTCGGCAGGATCACATCGATATGGGCTCCTGCCTGCCATGTCGGCAGCGCCGTGCCATCGGGCGCGCGCAGGATCAGCGAGACCACGCCCTCGGCTTCCTGCGTGATCTGCGCGATCTCGACCTCGAGCTGCGCGGCAGAAACGATGCTGTCTTCCATTATCATGGCGATCCTCAATGCTGGGTGAAATAGCCCTTCGCCGGACAGTTTTGGCGAAGGGCAAGTGCGACGCTATAGGGAGGCAAGCGTCAGCGACGGGTCCCGCATGCGGTGCGCGGCGGGCCCCGTTTGCGGTGCGGCGGTTACTGCGCCGCCATGCTTTCAGCGACCGATTCCGGCGTGAAAGTCTTCCACGCGATGTCGCGCATGCCGCGCATCGCGCGCAGGATTTCCTCGCGGTCGTGGTCGGTTTTCGCGTAATCGGCCAGGATCTGGGTGCCCAGACCGACGTGGAATTTCTCGTCGATGGCGATCTTTTTGTAGACTTTCACCACCGTATCGAAGCCGAATTTCTCGCCCGCTTCAAAGGTCGGCTCAAAGCTGCCCGAGGCCGAGGTTTCCGACAGGTTCCACGCGGCAATCGCGGCCAGCGGGTGACGGTCGAGGCACTCCCAGAGAAAGTCGCTCCACGGCTTCGCCGATTCCGGCACCGAGGTCGGCACCGTGCCGCCCAGCGATTCAATCACCCGGCCGACGTCTTCGTAATGCTCGGCCTCTTGGAACGACTGTTTGGCCAATAGCGTGATATGCTTGCGCGAGAACTGCATGCCGTAGCGGCGGATCTGTTCATTGAGCAGGAACACATAGTCGATTTCGCGCCATGCCCGTGGCTCCAGCCATGCGGCCAGAATCTTCGGATCGGGGTTCTCGGCATATTTATCAAAGAAAGACACCGTCGCCTGGCGGGTGTTCTCGACCACCGCATCCAGCATCGCGTCGACTTCCTCGCGGATGCCGGTCAGACCGTCCCCACCCCTGACTTGACGCACATCAACCATTTGCTTTCCTCCGTGAGTTTTCCTTCGGTCGGCCCTATGGCCACCGTCACAAACAGCAGGCCTGTGAAGATGCAGACCCGACTTACCTTTAGTGTTACGGCCCCGCCTGACCTCGGGGAAGCGAGGGAAACTGGCTTGCAGTTTAGAAAAGCTAAATCCGCGCGCGGAGGGGCTGGCGAAAGGAGCGCAAACCGCATAGATCTTTGCAAATCGGGACGCTGAAACAGATGCCGAATCCCATACATATTGTTATTAATTAGTAACTTAACCCACAAAGCAGTGTGTTTGACGGGCAGAAAACCCGTGCAAACGGCGCGCATGGGGCGAAAATTAATAATTTAGCGTATTCACAGATAATACAAAATGTCACATGCTGTATGCACGGGAGCGATGGGTCGCGCACAATACGCGCCCCAGTGAACAACAGGGAGACTATGTATGAAACGTCGTCAGTTTATTCAGGGCGCCGGTGTCGCGGCGCTGGGCAGCGCCGCTGCCGCCCCCGCCATTGCGCAGGACACACGGCGCTGGCGTCTGGTCCATGCCTACCCCAAGGGCTATCCGATCTACGGTATTGCACCAGATATTTTTGCCGAATTCGTCAACGCGGCCTCGGGCGGACGGCTCAATGTGCAGGTCTTTGGCGCCGGTGAAGTGGTCCCCGCCTTCGAGACCATCGACGCGGTCAGCAATGGCACCGCACAGATCGGCTTTGGCACCTCCTACTACTGGAAGGGCAAGGTTCCGGCGCTGCAATTCGTCACCGGCATGCCCTTTGGCCTGACCGCACAGGAGCAGAACGCATGGTTCGCCTCGGGCGGCCAAGAGCTGACCCAGCGCGCCTATGACGAGCTGAACTGCAAGTTCTTCGTCGCGGGCAATTCGGGCACCCAGATGGGCGGCTGGTTCAACCGCGAGATCAACTCGGTCGATGATCTCAGCGGCCTCAAGATGCGTATTCCGGGGCTCGGCGGCGAGGTGCTCAACCAGCTTGGCACCACCATTGTCAACCTGCCAGGCGGCGAGCTGCTGCCGTCGATGCAATCGGGCGCCATCGACGCCTGCGAATGGATCGGCCCCTATCTGGATATGGCCTTCGGCTTCCACCGCGTCGCCAGCTATTACTACTATCCGGGCTGGCAGGAACCCTCGGGGATCAATGATCTGTTCATCAACCTTGATGAATGGAACGACCTGCCTGAAGATCTGCAAGCAATCGTCGCCGCCGGTGCCGAGAAGATGAACAATTATGTTCTCAACCAGATGATGGTGCGCAACCCCGAAGCGCTGCGCGCCTTGGTCGATGAAGGCGTCGAATTGCGCCGTTTCAGCGACGACACGCTGGTCTCGCTGGCCAATACCACCGGCACAATGCTCAACGATCTCGCCTCGCAAGACCCGCTGAGCCGCGAGATCCTCGACAGCCTGCTGACCTTCCGCGACAAATCGCTGAGCAACACCGATATCAGCGAACGCGCGGTGATGCAGGCGCGGGCGCTCGATTATGAATACGGCGCGTTGAGTGGCAACTAACACTCTGCCCGCAATTGGGCAGAGGTGATGCAAAAAGGGTTCGACAGGGCGCGGAAATCCTGCACTCTGTCGATCCCGCGCGGCTTAGCCCGATGGGCCTAACCCGCCGCGATCGCGCCGGCGTCACAGTGACGTGACCGGCGCATGACCAGATTTCAAAGGGAGTGAAGGATGAACAGGCTTGCCACGATTGCCGACCGGATCGACCGCAGCGTAGATCTATTGGGCCACGCGCTGTCATGGCTGATTGGCCTCACCGTTGTGACCTGCGCCGCTGTCGCCGTATTGCGCTATACGCTGGGCGTCGGCTGGGGCTGGATGCAGGATCTCTACCTTTGGGCGAATGCCGTCGCCTTCATGATGGCCGCTGGTCCGGCGTTTCTGCTTGGCCGCCACGTGCGGGTGGATTTCCTTTATGGCGCGTTCAGCCTTCGCGGAAAGGCACGGGTGGATCTATACGGCACCTTGTTCCTGCTGTTCCCCACAGTGATTGCGATTGCCTGGCTGTGTTATCCCTATGTGCTGGATTCCTGGAAACGCTGGGAGGGCACGCTGAATGTCGGCGGCATGCCCGGCGTCTATTTGATTAAATCGGTGCTGGTGCTGTTTTGCATTCCCCTCGCAGCGCATGGCGTCTCGATGGTGATCCGCAGCTATCTGAGCCTGCACGGCACCTCGAACGACAAAGAGAATGACCAGTGATCGCACCTGAACTGATCGGGATTCTGATGTTTCCCGCCGTGATCGCCGTGCTGCTGCTCGGCTATCCGGTCGCCTTTACCCTCAGCGGTGTCGCTATCGGTTTCGCCGTATTCGGCTGGGGCTTTGACATTATCGACCTCGCGCTGATGAACAGCGTGCCGTCGCGGATCTACGGGATTATGACCAACCTTGTGTTTGTCGCGATCCCGCTATTCGTGTTCATGGGCGTGGTGCTCGAGCGCTCGCGGATCGCCGAGGACTTGCTGCTGGTTCTGGGCGCCTTGTTCGGACGGATGCGCGGCGGCCTGGGCCTCTCGGTGATCTTTGTCGGCGCCTTGATGGCCGCCTCTACCGGCGTGGTTGGTGCCAGCGTGGTCACTATGGGGCTGCTGAGCCTGCCGGCGATGATGCGCGCGGGCTATGACAAAAAGCTCGCCGCCGGGGTGATCTGCACCTCGGGCACTTTGGGCCAGATCATACCGCCCTCGACGGTGCTGATCCTGCTTGCCGATATCCTGCAGGGGGCGAATTCACAGGCGCAGATGGCCAAGGGCAATTTCGCGCCCGAGCCGATCTCGGTGGTGGAACTCTTCGCCGGTGCCTTCATCCCCGGATTGATGCTGGTCGGCCTCTATGCGCTTTACATGATCTATGTGGCGATTTTCCGTGGCGAGAAATGCCCTGCGCTGGAACCCGAAGAGGATGCAGCCCATCTTGGCCGCCGCGTACTCAAGGCGCTGCTGGCGCCGCTGGCGCTGATTGGTGCGGTGCTCGGCTCGATCCTGATGGGGCTCGCCACCGCCACCGAGGCCGCCGCCATCGGGGCCATCGGTGCGGTGCTGCTGGCCGCGTTGCAGGGCAAGCTCAACCTGAAACTGATGCGCGAAGCGATGCATTCGACGCTGATGATGTCCTCGATGATCTTCCTGATCCTGATCGGCGCCTCGCTGTTCTCTTTGGTGTTCCGCATGTATGACGGTGACCAGTTGGTCGAGGCCTTCCTCCACGGCATGCCCGGTGGTGTGTTCTCGGCGATGCTGTTTGTGATGCTGGTTATCTTTGTGCTCGGCTTTGTGCTGGATTTCATCGAGATCATGTTTTTGGTGCTGCCGATTGTCGCCCCGATCATGCTGATGTTCGACATCTCGCCGATCTGGTTCGGGATCATGATCGCGGTCAACCTGCAGACCAGCTTCCTGACCCCGCCGTTTGGCTTCTCGCTGTTCTACCTACGCTCGGTGGCCCCGCCCGAGATCAAGACCACCGACATCTACCGCGGGGTGATCCCCTTTGTCGGACTGCAGATGCTGGGTCTAGCGCTGCTGGCGGGTTTCCCCGCCTTGGCGACTTGGCTGCCGGCGGTGTTGTTCTGAGGCGCTAGAATTCTGTTTGGCCCGGGGGCACCCCGGGCCGCGCCCCCCCCGGGAGGGCGCTTTGGCGATGTGGCGTGCGGCTCGGACGCGACCAATGCTTTTAAGCGCAGCGCGTTGTGGAAGGCTTGCAAGCGCCCACCCATGGTCGGGCGCGTCCCTTCGCACTTGGCTCAAAGGATTGAGAGCAAACGGGCGCTTGCCAAAATCCCCAATGATTTCCAGCCCACCAAACCACAAAAAAAACCCGCACAACCGGCGGGTTAAAACAAACACAGATTTTACCGAAGTCTTATCTTGCAAATGGTGCCCAGGAGAGGACTCGAACCTCCACTTCCTTACGGAAACTAGCACCTGAAGCTAGCGCGTCTACCAATTCCGCCACCTGGGCAGGCTGCGTGAGCGGGTGATTAGCCCTGACGCGCGTGGGTGTCAACGGCGATCTTTCAAAAAACCTCCTCGCGGTCAAAGATATCGTCGACGCCGCGCAAAGATGTCGCGTCACCGGCTGGGCGCCGGTCTTGCTTTGGGCTTGTTTGCCTGCGCGCTGGAAGGTATTGACCGAAGATAAGCGATGCACTTTAGCGATGCACTTAAGCGATGTACTTCGGAGGGCGAGATGACAAAACTGGTCACGATCCTGGGCGGCTCGGGCTTTGTCGGGCGCTATGTGGCCCGGCGGATGGCGCGGGCTGGTTGGCGTGTGCGTGTGGCGACCCGTCGGCCCAATGAACGCATGTATGTGCGCACCTACGGCGATGTCGGTCAGGTCGAGCCGATCCTGTGCAACATCCGCGATGACGCTTCGGTGAGCGCGGCGATTGCCGGTGCCGATGCGGTGGTGAACTGCGCGGGCATCCTGCTGGAAAGCGGCAAGAACTCGTTTGACGCGGTGCAGGTCGAAGGCGCGGCGCGGGTGGCGCGGTTTGCAGCGCTGCACGGGGTGCCGCAACTGGTGCATATCTCGGCGATCGGCGCCGATGCGAATTCCGACAGCGACTATGCGCGCAGCAAAGCCGAGGGCGAGGCCGCGGTGCTGGAGCATTTCCCCTCTGCGGTGATCCTGCGCCCGTCGATCATGTTCGGCACCGAGGACCAGTTCTTTAACCGCTTCGCCGGAATGGTGCGTTTCGCGCCGGTGCTGCCGATTGCAGGCGCCGACTCGCGGTTCCAGCCGGTCTATGTCGATGACACCGCGCAGGCAGCGGCCAAAGCGGCGATGGGTCAGGTCGAGGCCGGTGTCTATGAACTCGGCGGGCCGGATATCGAGACCTTCCGCGAGCTGATGCAGCGCATGCTTGACGAGATCCGCCGCAAGCGGGTGATCGTCAACCTGCCGGGTTTTGTCGCGCGGATCATCGCAAGGCTGCTCGGCGCGGCGCAGTTCCTCACTGCCGGATTGTTCACCAATTCCACGCTGACGCTGGACCAGATCAAGAATTTGGGCCGCGACAATGTGGTCTCTGAGGGCGCCAAGGGCTTTGCAGAGCTGGGCATCACCCCGACGCCGATGGAACTGATCCTGCCCGATTACCTCTGGCGCTTCCGCCCCACCGGCCAATACACCGCGATCAACGAATCCGCCGCCAGCCTGCGCTCTCAGGAATAAGCCAATACCAATAGCAGCACGCCCAGAATGATCCGGTAGATCACATAGGGCGTGTAGCTGACCGAGCGCAGCAGCCGCATCATCAGGCTCAGCGCCAGCAGCGCGGCGACAAAGGCCAGCGCGGCGGCGATACTGCCGTCGATCAGCACCTCTGCGCTCAGTGATCCGACCAGCCCCAGTGCGGTCAGCCCCGCCGAGGCGATGATCGTCGGGATCGACATCAGCATCGACAGCCGCGCCGCCTCCTGCCGCTCGAATCCCAGTATTCGCGCGCCGGTGATGGTGATGCCCGAGCGCGAGGTGCCCGGGATCAGTGCCACCGCCTGCCAGAGCCCCAGGATCACCGCGTCGCGCAAGGTCCAGCCCTCGGCTTGGCGGGTTTCTGCGCCGCGCCGGTCAGCGATATAGAGCACGATCCCGAAGACCAGCATCGCCCAGCCGATCACCGCGATGCTGCGGAACTGATCGACCAATCCGGTCACTTTCAGCAGCAGGCCGACGACCATCACCGGAATCGTCGAGATGATCAGCAAAAGCGCCATCCGCGCGCCGGTTGATTCGGCACGCCCGCGCAGCAACTCGGGCAATCCGCGGAAAATCTGCGCCATATCGCGGTGGAAAAACAGCATCACCGCGAACAAAGTGCCGACATGCACCGCCACATCGATCACCAGCCCCTGATCCGCCATGCCGGTCAGTTCCGGCAGCAAGATCAGATGCCCCGAGGAGGAGATCGGCAGGAACTCGGTCACGCCTTGGATGACGGCCAAAATAATCAAATGAAACAAAGTCATGGAAAACCGCGTTTTGAAAGGTTTGGCGCAGACTACAGGCTTTTGGGGAAAGCGAAATGCGATAATTGGGTATCATATGCTGACCTATTATCACGTTTTTTCTTGCGCGGCACTCTGGGCCAAGTATAAATATGGGTAATTAGGTAAACTATGTTGACCGATATTGCCCGACCTCGTGCAATTATCCAGCGCAGCACACAGGGAGGACCCGAGAATGGCACAGCAACCGATGCTCAAATTCGTGCAGACCGCGCGCCAGATGCCCGACAAGCGACAGGCCGAGGACCGTCGCGAGGATTTTGACGAGATCTACCGCGAATTTGCGGCCGAAAAAGCCGAAGAACAGGCCAGCCGCTGCAGCCAATGCGGCGTGCCCTATTGCCAGACCCATTGCCCCTTGCACAACAATATCCCCGACTGGCTGATGCTGACCGCCACCGGACGGCTGCGCGAGGCCTATGAGATGTCGCAGGCGACCAATACCTTTCCCGAGATTTGCGGCCGGATTTGCCCGCAGGACCGGCTCTGCGAGGGCAATTGCGTCATCGAGCAATCCGGTCATGGCACCGTCACCATCGGCGCGGTCGAAAAATACATCACCGATACGGCATGGGAGCAGGGCTGGGTGCAGCCGGTGCAACCGCGCCAAGAGCGCGGCGAATCCGTCGGCATCATCGGCGCTGGCCCCGGTGGTCTGGCCGCCGCCGACCGTCTGCGTCAAGCCGGTGTGCAGGTCACCGTCTACGACCGCTATGACCGCGCGGGCGGCTTGATGACCTACGGCATTCCCAGCTTCAAACTGGAAAAGCCGGTGGTGATGCGCCGGATCGAACAGCTTGAGGCCAGCGGCGTGCAATTCGTGCTCAATTGCAATGTCGGTGAGGATATCAGCTTTGACGCCATTCGCGGCAAGCATGACGCGGTGCTGATTGCCACCGGCGTCTATACCTCGCGCGATCTCGGCGGGCCGGGCTCGGGTCTGGCGGGGATCGAGAAGGCGATTGACTACCTGACCGCATCGAACCGCAACAGCTTTGGCGATGAGGTCGAGGCGTTTGACAATGGCGCGCTCGATGCGCGCGGCAAGCGGGTGGTGGTGATCGGCGGCGGTGATACCGCGATGGACTGCGTGCGCACCGCCGTGCGCCAAGGCGCGAGTAGCGTGAAACTGCTCTATCGCCGCGACCGCGAGAACATGCCCGGCTCGCAGCGCGAAGTGCAGAATGCCGAGGAAGAGGGCGTCGATTTCGTCTGGCTGACCGCGCCTGCGGGGTTTACCGGCGAGGCGCAGGTCGACGGGGTGATCGTGCAGCGTATGCGCCTTGGCGTCGCCGATGCCTCGGGTCGCCGCGCGCCGGAACTCATTGAGGGTGCTGATTATATCGAGCCAGCCGATCTGGTGATCAAGGCGCTCGGGTTCGAGCCCGAGGACCTGCCGACCCTGTGGAATACGCCGGAACTGACCGTGACCCGCTGGGGCACGATCCGCTGTGATCACAAAACCCATATGAGCGCCCTGCCCGGTGTCTTTGCCGTTGGCGACATCGTGCGCGGCGCCTCTTTGGTGGTCTGGGCGATCCGCGACGGGCGCGAGGCCGCCGATGCGATGCTCGACTATCTGGCGCAGGCCGATGCAGTGGCGGCGCAATGAGAGCCGCACCGGACATCAGAACCGGCGGCTGCATGTGCGGCGCGGTGCGCTTCAGCGCGACGCTGACCAGCGCGGAATTCGGCGCCTGCCACTGCGAGATGTGCCGCCGCTGGACCGGCTCGGCGCTGCTGGGGATCACCATGCCCATGGCGAATATCACTTGGCAGGGCGCCGAACATATCCGCCGCATGCAAAGCTCGGATTGGGCAGAGCGCGCCAATTGCGACACCTGCGGCTCGGCGCTCTACTACCATGTCACACTGGACGACCCGATGGCGGACAATCTGGAGCTTTGCCTCGGCGCGCTCGATGACGCCAGCGGGCTGAGCTTCAACCGCGAGATTTATATCGACCACAAACCCGACAGCTTTGCCTATGCCGGCGAGCGCGAGCGGCTAACGCGCGCGCAGATACTGGCGCAACTCGGGATTTCGGACAAGGAAGGCCAAGCATGACCCGTTTTGACACCCCTATCTATGACGCCTCCTGGGTTGCTGCCGAGGAAGCAAAACGCGCCCGTATCGCCGAGACCGGCCTTTACCGCAGCGAGGATGAGCATTCGTCCTGCGGCGTCGGTCTGGTGGTCTCGATTGACGGCAAGCCCAGCCGCAAAGTGGTCGAGGCGGGGATCAACGCGCTGAAAGCGATCTGGCACCGTGGTGCGGTTGATGCCGATGGCAAGACCGGTGATGGCGCCGGTATCCATGTGCAAATCCCGGTGCCCTTCTTTCACGACCAGATCCGCCGCACCGGCCATGAGCCCGACAAAGACGCGCTGATCGCCGTCGGTCAGGTGTTCCTGCCGCGCAGCGATTTCGGCGCCCAAGAACGCTGCCGCAGCATTGTCGAGACCGAAGTGCTGCGCATGGGCTATAATATCTATGGCTGGCGGCATGTGCCGGTTGATACCTCGGTGCTGGGCGACAAGGCCAACGCCACCCGCCCCGAGATCGAGCAGATCCTGATCAAGGACACCAAAGGGCTGGGCGAAGAATCCTTTGAGCGCGAGCTTTATGTGATCCGCCGCCGCATCGAGAAAGCCGCCGCCGCCGCGCAAATTCAGGGGCTGTATCTGTGTTCGCTGTCCTGCCGCTCGGTGATCTATAAAGGCATGATGCTGGCCGAGGAGGTCGCGGTTTTCTACCCCGACCTGCAAGACACCGCGTTCGAATCCTCCTTTGCGATCTATCACCAGCGCTATTCGACCAACACCTTCCCGCAGTGGTGGCTGGCGCAGCCCTTCCGCATGTTGGCGCATAACGGCGAGATCAACACCCTCAAGGGCAACGTCAACTGGATGCGCAGCCATGAAATCCGCATGGCCTCGTCCGCCTTTGGCGAGATGGCCGAGGATATCAAACCGATCATCCCCGCCGGTGCCTCGGATTCGGGCGCGCTGGATGCGGTGTTCGAAGTGCTGGTGCGCAGCGGCCGCAATGCGCCGATGGCGAAAACCATGCTGATCCCCGAGGCGTGGTCGAAATCCACCGTCGAGTTGCCGCAGGCGTGGCAGGATATGTATGCCTATTGCAACGCTGTCATCGAGCCTTGGGACGGACCTGCCGCGCTGGCGATGACCGACGGGCGCTGGGTCTGCGGCGGGCTCGACCGCAACGGCTTGCGCCCGATGCGCTATGTGGTCACCGGCGACGGGCTGCTGATCGCGGGCTCCGAGGCCGGAATGGTGCCGGTCGACGAGATGACTGTGGTCGAAAAAGGCGCGCTTGGCCCCGGCCAGATGATCGCCGTCGATATGCAGGAAGGGCGGCTGTTCCATGACGCCGAGATGAAGGACAAGCTGGCCGCCTCGCAGCCCTTTGGCGACTGGATCGAGAAGGTGATCAACCTCAACAGCCTGCTGATCACCGTGCCCGAGCAGCCGATGCACCGCGGCGATGAATTGCGCCGCCGCCAGATCGCCGCCGGCTATTCGATCGAGGAAATCGAGCAGGTGCTGGCGCCAATGGCCGAGGATGGCAAGGAAATGATCGCCTCGATGGGGGATGACACCCCCTCGGCGGTGCTCAGCCAGACCTACCGCCCGCTCAGCCACTACTTCCGGCAGAACTTCTCTCAGGTGACCAACCCGCCGATTGACAGCCTGCGCGAAAGCCGGGTGATGAGCCTGAAAACCCGCTTCGGCAACCTGAAAAACGTGCTCGATGAAAGCAGCGCGCAGACCGAGATTCTGGTGCTGGAAAGCCCGTTCATTGCCAATGAAGAATTCAAGGTGATGGTCGAGCAGTTCAACAATAGCGTCAGTTTCATCGACTGCACCTACCCCGCCGAAGGTGGCGAGGACATGCTACGGCAGGGGCTGGAACGCATCCGCGCCGCCGCCGAAGACGCGGTGCGCTCGGGCACCGGCCATCTGGTGCTGACCGATGAACATCAGGGCGAGGGCCGCGTGGCGATGCCGATGATATTGGCGACCAGCGCGGTGCATTCATGGCTCACCCGCAAAGGGCTGCGCACCTTTACCTCGGTCAATGTGCGCGCCGCCGAATGTGTCGATCCGCATTATTTCGCCGTGCTGATCGGCTGCGGCGCGACCACGGTCAACGCCTATCTGGCGCAGGATACGATTGCCGAACGCATCGAGCGCGGGCTGATCGAAGGCTCGCTGACCGATGCGATTCTGCGCTACCGCGATGCGATTGACGCTGGCCTGCTGAAGATCATGTCGAAGATGGGGATTTCGGTGATTTCCTCCTATCGCGGCGGGTTGAACTTTGAATCCGTCGGTCTCAGCCGCGCGCTGGTCGCCGAATATTTCCCCGGTATGCACAGCCGCATTTCCGGTATCGGCCTGCACGGGTTGCAGCGCAAAGCCGATCAAGTGCATGAAAAGGCATGGAAAAGTGCCGCAGCCCCGCTGCCGGTCGGGGGCTTCTATAAGGCGCGCCGCTCGGGCGAGAAACACGCTTGGGAAGCGCAGACCATGCATTTGTTGCAATCGGCCTGCGACCGCGCCTCCTATGATATGTGGCGCAAATATTCCGCCGCAATGCGCGCCAACCAGCCGATTCATCTGCGCGATCTGCTGGATTTCAAGCCGCTAGGCCGCGCGATCCCGCTGGAGGAGGTGGAATCGATCACCGCCATCCGCAAGCGCTTCGTCACGCCGGGCATGTCGCTGGGCGCGCTCTCGCCCGAGGCGCACCGCACCCTGTCGATTGCGATGAACCGGATCGGCGCGAAATCCGACAGTGGCGAGGGCGGCGAAAGCCCCGATGATTTCACCCCTGAGCCCAATGGCGACAACGCCAGCGCCAAGATCAAACAGGTCGCCTCGGGCCGCTTTGGTGTCACTGCGGAATATCTGCTGAACTGCGAAGAATTGGAGATCAAGGTCGCGCAGGGTGCCAAACCCGGCGAGGGCGGGCAATTGCCCGGCATGAAGGTGACCAAACTGATCGCCAAACTGCGCCATTCGACCCCCGGCGTGACCCTGATCTCGCCGCCGCCGCATCATGACATTTATTCCATCGAAGACCTCGCGCAGCTGATCTATGACCTCAAACAGATCAACCCGCGCGCCAAGGTGACGGTGAAACTGGTGGCCTCGTCCGGCGTTGGCACGATTGCCGCCGGTGTCGCCAAGGCCAAGGCGGATATCATCCTGATCTCCGGCCATAACGGCGGCACCGGTGCCTCGCCCGGCACTTCGATCAAATACGCCGGTCTGCCATGGGAGATGGGGCTGACCGAGGCGCATCAGGTCTTGGCGATGAACAACCTGCGCGACCGCGTCACCCTGCGCACCGATGGCGGGCTGCGCACCGGCCGCGACATTGTCATTGCCGCGATGCTCGGCGCCGAGGAATTCGGCATCGGCACCGCCGCGCTGATCGCCATGGGCTGTATTATGGTGCGGCAATGCCAGTCGAACACCTGTCCGGTCGGCGTCTGCACGCAGGATGATTTCCTGCGCAGCAAATTCACCGGCAGCGCTGATAAAGTGGTCAATCTGATCACCTTCTATGCGCAGGAGGTCCGCGAGATTCTCGCCGAATTGGGTGCGCGCTCGATTGACGAGATCATCGGGCGCGCCGATCTGCTGGCGCAGGTCAGCCGTGGCTCGGCGCATCTCGATGACCTCGATATGAACCCGATGCTGATCACCGTCGATGGCACCCGCAACATCCGCTATGACCGCGACAAGCCGCGCAATGCGGTGCCCGAGACGCTGGACAGCGAGATCATCCGCGACGCCGCGCGTTTCTTTGGCGAGGGCGAGAAGATGCAGCTGAGCTATGCGATCCGCAACACCCATCGCACCGTCGGCACCCGCGCCTCGAGCCATATCGTCAGCGAATTCGGGATGAATAACGCGCTGCAATCGGATCATCTGACGGTGAAACTGGCCGGTAGCGCGGGGCAGTCCTTGGGCGCCTTTGCCGTGCGCGGGCTGAAACTCGAGGTCTACGGCGATGCCAATGACTATGTCGGCAAGGGCTTGTCCGGCGGGCTGATCGTGGTGCGTCCGCGCATGTCCTCACCGCTGGTCGCCGCGCAGAACACGATCATCGGCAATACCGTTTTGTATGGCGCGACGGCGGGTGAGCTGTTTGCCGCAGGCCGCGCCGGTGAGCGTTTCGCGGTGCGCAACTCGGGCGCCACCGTGGTGATCGAGGGCTGTGGCTCGAACGGTTGCGAGTATATGACCGGCGGCACGGCGGTTATTCTGGGCTCGATCGGGGCGAATTTCGGCGCCGGTATGACCGGCGGGATGGCCTATCTCTATGATCCCGAGGGGGTCTCGACCCCGCTGATCAATATGGAAACGCTGGTCACCTGTCCGGTGAGTGTCGCGCATTGGGAGCAGGAGTTGAAAGCCCTGATCGAGCGGCATGTGGCGCAGACCGAAAGCGCCAAGGGCGCCGAGATCCTGCGGCGTTGGGATATCGAAAAGGCGAATTTCGTGCAGATTTGCCCCAAGGAAATGCTGGTGCACCTGCCGCAGCCCCTGCTGGTCGAAGCCCCGGCGATGCCTGCGGAGTAACGCGCGTGGGGCGGTTTCGCGCCGCCCCGCCGCCCTCGCCCGCGCGGAATCAAGGCGGAGCCGCCGCGCATCGCCAGTCCGCCCCGCGGACTGGCTGACTAGCCGTTGTCTATTGGTCCAATACCGCAACCGCCGCATACCGCCCTGCGCGGAATCAAGACGAAGTCGCCGCGCATCGCCAGACCGCCCACGGGGCTGGCGATCTGGTTGCTGTTGGCACGTCGCTTGAATGTCGCCCGAACTTAGCCACCATAAAGCGCATTGCTCCACACTTGGCTCGCCATCCCGCGGCCTGGCAATGCGCGGCTTGGTCTGTGCCGCCAAGGTCGCATCGTGCAAAAGGGGGCCGAACCTAGCCACTATAAAGCGCCCCGCTCCACGCTCGGCTCGCCATCCCGCGGACTGGCAATGCGCTTCTCGTCATAGGCCGCGCATGAAAAAGGGGGCCCTCAGGCCCCCTCTCCCGCCATAGTCCAGCGAATTACTCGCCGCTGATCGTGGCCAGCGTGTTCCAATGGCCATCACCCACCTGGCTGATGAACACATCATTTGCGCCCTGATGATCCTCGGGGGTGAAGTTCACATGCGTCCCCAACAGCGCATCGTCGTAATCAAGCGAATGCATCCCGTCCATGAAACTCTCGACGGTCAGATCCGGCCCTGCGGCCTCCAGCGCCATCACCATCTGCTGCGCGGCGGTATAGCCGAGCATGGCGAAACCACTTGCCGGCTGGCCATAACGCTCTTCATAGGCGGCGATGAAGGCGGCGGGCGCTTCTTCGGTGGCGCGGGCGCGCAGATCCTGCCAGCCCGAGGCACCATAGAGCCCGTCCGTCACCCCGCCCGGAACCATTGCCACCGGCTCAAGGAAACCGGCCGAGGAGACCAGAAAATCAACGTCATCCCAGCCCAGCTGCTTGGCGGTGCCGACCACGGTGATCGAGGCGCGCACGCCCAGCGCGATGGTCACGATATCGCATTCGGCAGCGCGCAACCGGCTGACCGAACCGACGAAATCCTGATCATCAGGACGATGCGTGGTCTCATCGGCAAAGGTCAGACCCAGCGCCTCGGCGGTCTCGCGGCTGGAGATCGCGATCTCTTCGCCGAAATCCGTCGGCAGATACATCGCGCAGACCGTGTCGCGACCGTTCTCATTGTGCAGATACTCGATGCCCTGCGCGATCTGGTCGTAATAGCTTGAGAACGAAGAGAAGTTCATCAAGGGCGGATCGGGCAGGATCGCCCGTGCGGCGGTCAGGGGCGCCACATTCGGCACGCCGCGACGCTCCATCAGCGGGTAATGCGCCAGGTTATGCGGGGTGCCGAGGTTGAGCAGCATGGCGAACACCTGATCGCGCTCGATCAGCTTGTTATAGGCCTGCGTCGCGCGCGGCAGTTGGTAACCGTGATCCTCGGTCATATAGTTGATCATCCGGCCATGCACGCCGCCGTTTTCATTGACCATATCGAAATAGAGATTGGCGCCCGAGACCGCAGGCGTCGAGACCGCGGCGAAGACGCCGGACAGGTCATGCACGCCGCCGATGCGGATTTCGTCATCGGTGACACCGCGGGTCTGCGCCTGCGCGCCCACCGCCAGCGTGGTCGCCGCCGCTGCCGCCATCAGAGTTGTCAGTTTTTTCATGGTTTTCCTCCCCATAACGAGTCCAAGACTCAGATCAATACATATCATCAATCAACGCCTTGTGGCGTTTTTCGACACTCGCACGCTTTAGTTTCATTGTGGCCGTCAACTCTTCGTCCTCGGCGGTCAGCAGCACATCAATCAGCCGGAACTTCTTGATCTGCTCGACCTGCGCGAACTCTTTATTGGTGCGCTCGACCTCGCGCTGGATCAGCTCGACAACCTCGGGCGCGCGGCACAGGCTGCGGAAATCGCCAAAGGGCACTTTATGGTCCTGCGCGAATTTCTCGACGTTCTCCTGATCAATCATAATCAGGCAGGTCAGATATTTGCGCTTGTCGCCGATCACCACCGCATCCGAGATATAATGGCTGAACTTCAGGCTGCTCTCGATCTCGGCGGGGGTGATGTTCTTGCCGCCGGCAGTGATGATAATATCTTTGATCCGTCCGGTGATGGTGACGAATCTCTCGTTATCAATCCGCCCGACATCGCCGGTTTTCAGCCAGCCGTCCTCGGTGAAGGTTTCGGCGGTTTGCTCGGGCTTGTTCAGATAGCCTTTGAACACCACCAGACCCCTGATCTGGATTTCCCCGTCCGGTGCAATCCGCACATCGACACCGCGGATGGTCTGCCCGACCGAGCCGGTCTTATTCGCCTCCGGCAGGTTGATCGTGGCGACACCGGCGGTTTCGGACATGCCGAAACCCTCGAACAGCGGCACGCCGATCGCGTGATACCACTTGAGCAGCTCCGGCGAGATCGGCGCCGCACCGGTCAGCCCGCGCTGCATCCGGTTCATCCCCAGAAGCCGCCGCAGATTGGCCAGCACCAGAAAATCCCAGATCCGGTAACGCAGCGCCACGCTTGATGGCACCTCTTGGTTCTCCATCGTATAGGCGGCGCGCGCATGACCGGCCTTGATCGCCTGCGCAAAGGCCCAGCGCCCGATCACGGTGCTCTCCTGCGCCATCACCAGAACACGGGAATAGATCTTTTCCCACACCCGTGGCACCGCGACAAACCCGTGCGGCGAAACCTCGCGCAGATTGTCGAACACCGTCTCGGGGCTTTCGGCGAAATTCACCGTCGAGGACACAATCAGCGGCGTATAGAGCGAGACCAGCTTTTCCAGAATATGGCACAGCGGCAGGAAACACAGTTGCTCGGCGCTCTGGTCGAACGGCAGGCTGTAAAGCCCGCTGGCCATACCGGCGAGGATATTCTCCTGCGTCAGCATCACGCCTTTGGGCTGGCCGGTGGTGCCCGAGGTATAGATCAACACGCCAACGCTTTCGGGTGTTACCGCGTCGATCTCGGCATTGAACACCGCCTCATCATCATTGGCGCGGCCCAGTTCATAAAGATCGGACAGCAACATGCATTTGTCGTTCTGGAAATCATGCAGCCCCTCGGGATCAAAGATGATCACCTTGATCAGGCTGGGCATCTGGTCCTCGACCTCGAGAAACTTATCCAGTTGCTCGTCATTCTCGACAAACAGGAATTTGGTCTGGCTGTCATTGACCAGATAGGCCAATTGCCCCGCCGCATCGGTGGTATAGACCCCCGAGGACACCGCCCCCATGCATTGCGCCGCCATGTCGCAATACATCCATTCCTTATTGTCCTCGGACAGGATGCTGATCACATCGCCGCGTTGCAGGCCAAGGGCGCGCAGCCCCATGCCGATCCAGCGCGCGTGGTTCAGGTAATCGGTCCAAGTGTAGGCCTGCCAGATGCCGAGGTCTTTCTCGCGGTGCGCGGTCTTTTCGGCATTCGCCAGACAGCGCGCGCGCAGCAGTGCCGGCACGGTGGTATGCCCGTCGATATGGGCGGGGCTCTGGTCGGGCAACGCATTGACCCGCACACCCTTCAGCAGCGTTTCGGTCGGTGCATTCATCGCCAGGTCTTCCTTTTCTTCCAGCGCCGCTCACCGCGCGCCCCCTCATTCGCGTGGCCCAGATAAAAGCTCTGGATATCCTCCGAGGCCGAGAGTTTCTCCGCCGTATCGGCCATCACGATGCGGCCCAACTCCATCACATAGCCGGTGTCGGCCAGATCCAGCGCCACCGCGGCGTTTTGCTCGACCAGCATCATTGTCACCCCCTCATCGACATTCAGCCGCTTGAGGATTTCAAAGATTTCCTGCGTCAACAGCGGCGAGAGGCCAAGGCTCGGCTCATCCAGCAGCATGATCTTGGGTCGCAGCATCAACCCGCGCCCGATCGCCAGCATCTGTTGCTGCCCGCCTGAAAGCGTGCCCGCCTCTTGCTGGCGGCGGTCCTTGAGGATCGGGAAATAGCTATAGACCAGATCGCGGTCGCGGGCGATTTCCGCACGGTCCGAGCGGGTATAAGCGCCGAGCGAGAGGTTTTCCTCAACCGTCAGCAGCGGAAACACCTCGCGCCCCTCGGGCACCTGCACCACGCCGCGGCGCACGATCTGATGCGGCTCGCGGCCCTGAATTTCCTCGCCTTCAAAGACGATCTGCCCCTTTTCAGGGTCCATAATGCCGGAGATGGTTTTCAACAGCGTGGTTTTCCCCGCGCCATTGGCGCCCAGAACCGTCACCACCTGCCCCTTATGCACCTCCAGCGACACACCCCTGATCGCCATGATCGGGCCGTAAAACGTCTCGAGATTGCGAACTTCCAAAAGCGCGCTCATACCCGCTCTCCCTGTGCGTTCGCGGTCTTGGAAATCGCCGAGGTGCCCAGATACGCCTCGATCACCGCCGGATGCGCCTGCACCTGTGCCGGTGTGCCCTGCGCCAGTTCCGCGCCATCGGCCAGCGCCAGCACGCGGTCGCAAACCTTGCCGACCAGCCCCATGTCATGCTCGACCATCAGCACGGTGATGCCCATCTGGCGGCGGATATCCTCGATCCACCAGCGCATATCCTGCGTTTCCTCGACGCTTAGGCCCGACGCCGGTTCATCGAGCAGCAACAGCCGCGGTTTTGTCGCCAATGCGCGCGCCAGTTCCACCACTTTGCGCACCCCGTAGGGCAATCCGGCGATATGCTGGTCGCGGTAGGCTTGCAGATCGAGGAAATCGATCACCTCCTCCACCGCCAGCCGGTTCTCGCGCTCCTGCGCGCGGGCGCGGCCAATAAACAGCATTTCCTCCAGCAGCATGGTCTTGCGGTGCCGATGCCGCCCGACCAGCAGGTTTTGCAGCACCGTCGCGCGTTCGAACAATTCGATGTTCTGGAAGGTCCGCGCGATGCCTTGGCTCGACACCTGATTCGGCTTTTGCTTCAGCAGGTCCTTACCGTCAAAGCGGATCGAGCCGCGAAACGGGCGGTAGAACCGCGAGATCATATTGAACACGGTGGATTTGCCCGCGCCATTGGGGCCGACCAGCGCGAAGACCTCGCCCTCTTCGACCGACATCGACAGGTTGTTCACCGCGGTAACGCCGCCGAATTTCAGCGTCACATTTTCCAGCTCAAGGAGGCTCATCTCAGGCGCTCCGTTTTCAAATAGGTTTTCTGGCGGCGGAACATATCGCGCCGCGCGAAGGGGAAGAGTTCAAGCCATGTGCGGATTTTCAGCCATCGCCCGTAAAGCCCCATCGGCTCGAACAGGATGAACGCGATCAGGATCATCCCGAAGACGCCGGTCTCCAATCCGGGGATCGAGGACGAGCCCAAGAAATCGGTGGAGATCGACAAAAGCTGCGGCAGGAAGGCGATCACAATCGCGCCCAGAAACGCGCCGTGGATGAACCCCAGCCCGCCGATGATGATCATCATCAACAGTTGAATCGCGATCAGGAAGTTGAAGGTCTCATTGTTAAACGCCCCCGCAAACAGCCCCATCAGCGCGCCGCCCAAGCCCGCAAAGGCGCAAGACAGGCCAAAGGCAATCGTCTTGGTGCGCGCCACATCGACGCCCATCGCCTGCGCCGAAATCTCACTATCCCGCACCGCCGCAAAGGCGCGGCCCAAGGGCGAGCGCAAGAGGTTGCGGTAAAGCAAAGTCACCACCAAAGCCGTGCCCAGCGCCAGATAATACCACGCAGCGGGGTTGATCCAGCGGTTGACCTCAATGCCGAAAATCCAGATCTCCGGCGCGAAATAGCCGTTCACCCCGCCGGTCCAGTGATCCAGAATAACGATGATATCATCGGCCAAGATCGCCAGCGCCAGCGTTGCGATAGTCAGATAAACACCGTGCAATTTCAGCGCCGGTATCGCGATCACCGCGCCGATCACGCCGGTGATGATCCCCGCCAGCACAAACGCCAGCAAAAACGGCATGCCGGTTTCCATCAGGTTCACGCAGGTATAGCAGCCCAGCGCCATAAACGCCGAATGGCCAAGGCTCACCTGCCCGGTCTGTCCGGTCAGCAGCATCAGCCCGAGACCGGCGACGGCCCAGATCAACACATTGGTGACCTCACCCAGATAGAAACTGTCGATCACCATCGGCAGCACGATCAGCACCACCAGAAGTGCGGCATAAAGCGAGAAGTTCCACCAGTCGGGAAACAGCCTAATGTCCTGATCATAATGGGTTTTGAAGTGAAATCTCATGATGTCAGACCTTCTTTATCCGGACCTGCGAGAACAGACCGTTCGGGCGGAACACCAAGACGATGATCAGCAGGGCATAGGGGGCAATCTGGCTGTAACCGGCGGGCAGATAGCGCGAGGCGAAAGGCTCGATCACCCCGACGATCAACCCGCCCATCAAGGCACCGGGCAGACTGCCGAAACCGCCGATCACCGCCGCCGCAAAGGCTTTGATACCGATGAAACCGGCCGAGATATCCAGCGTGCCCTTCGAGGCATAGAGGATCCCCGCCACACAGGCGACGACACCGGCCAAGGCCCAGACCGCGCCCTGAACGCGCTTTACCGGAATGCCCATGTAATAGGCCGCCATCTGGTTCTGGCTCGCCGCCTGCATCGCCAGCCCCAGTTTGGTGCGCTGAAAGAACTGCCAGAGGAACAGGGTCATCAACACGGTGACCACGATCACCGAGATATCGGCGAAACTGATCACCACATCACCGAGCCGCAGATCGCCAAAGGCCAGCGGCGAATGCAGGTTCAACGGCTCATGCCCCCAGATCAGACCGGCGACAAAGCGGATCACAAAGCCCAAGGAAATCGTCAGGATCACCACCGCGATCTGGCTCTGGCCAAACATGAAGCGCAGCACCGCCAGATCCAGCAGATAGCCGAACACCCCCATCACCAAGAGCGCCAGCGGCACCGCCAGCCAGAAGTTCAGCCCGAGGAACTGCGGATTGACCAGACCAACCATCACAAAGGCGCCCAGCATCATGAAATCGCCCTGTGCGAAATTCACCGCTTCGGTCGCCTTGTAGATGAGCACGAAGCCCAGAGCGACAAGCCCGTAAACGCAGCCGTTGGCGAGCCCGCTCAACAGCAGTTGTAGAAATTCCATGAATGGCCCTCCCAGACCGGCGCCCCAGACCCGCCGTTTCCCGCCGGTGTCAGTTAACCGTGAGGCGCCTGTCTTCAGGATTGCCGCAACTCATCAACGTTTCAAGTAATTTTCTTACCCCGACCTGAGGGCGACGTAACGGAAACCACCCCCATTTGAGCCATGAACAATAGGCCTCGCCCGGTGATTTTGTTGAACAAATGTAAAATATGGCTTTTTTTGGGCGAATTACGGCGGTATTGTGGTGACAGCGCCAGTTCACGAGCTGCCCGTATCAAAAGTACCGGCGCCCTACACCGTAAAATAAATCTTGTTGGGGGACTTATGACAAACACGATTGCGATGCAGCACAACCCTGAATTGCTCGACCAATTTAGCGATTCAACTCTCGGACTCTTTCTCGATGATGACTGTCCGCAAGTGTTCAACGCCGGGGTGATCCACAAGCTGATTCCGGGCGCAACCCTAAGTAATAAAGGGATTCGGCCCCTGCATATCGTGCTCGATGGCCGTGTCGCCGGCGCCCGTGACTGGTTCGGACCCGGCAACCATTTCGAGACCAGCGGCCAGACCCTGAGCGCGGTCGATCTGCCGGCGCGGATCTGGACCATCGACCTTGGCGCCCCCGCCTGGACGGCCCCCGGCAACCGCAGCCTGCGTCGGGCGATGACCAAAGCCCTGATCGCTGCTGATTCGGCCGAGGCGAATGCCACGCCGCCCGCGATTCTGCCCGAGCCAGAGACGCTGTGTGACATTGATCACCCCGATATCCAGCGTCAGGCGACCCGTCTGCGCCGCGCCACACAGGCCAGCACCGCCGAAGCGGTGTTGCGTTTTGTCCACAGTTTCCCCTACCGCTTTGGCGCCTGGCAAGAACGCGCCTCGGACACGCTGTCGCGCGGTGTCGGCATGTGCACCACCAAGACCAACCTGCAGGTCGCGCTGATGCGTGCCGCCGGTCTCGAGGCCGGTTTTGCCGAAATTCCGATGGAAACCAGCGTGCTTGGCAAGCTGATGCCCAGCGGCTGGCTGGCGCTGCAGCGTCCGACCGTCAAACACTACTTTGCCGCCGTTAAGCTGAACGGGGTTTGGCATGGCGCCGATTCCTCCTATGATGTGGCCAGCTACCGTATTTTCCTGGAGATGTTCCCCTGGATGGCCCACCGCGAAACCCCCACCCTCACCGAGGGCAGCCCCTATATTCCGGCGCTGGAAATCCAGCATGCCGATTTGTTTGACATCACCGTGGTCGACAGCATCGCCAATGAGATGGGCAAGCGCAGCCGCTTTCTGCCGCGCCATTTCGAAGCGCTGAACACCCGCGTTGACCGCGCCCGTGGCGTCCATCGCCATTGGGGCCGCGTCGCCCAGATCATCGAGACCGAGCGTGAAGAGGCCCGCCGATGAGTCACTTCGACTGGGACTTTTCTGCACCGACCCCTTCCGACATGGGCGACCATGATGTGCCCCCCGCCTCCACTCGCTTGGCGGGGCGGCGCATTGCGCTTTTGGTCACCGGCGGCATTGCCGCGATGAAGACCCCCGAAGTGGCCCGCGGCTTGCGGCGTCACGGCGCCGAAGTCGTCGCTTTCGCCAGCGAGGATGCGCTGCGCTATGTGGCGCGCGAGGCGCTGGAATGGGCGACGCTCTCGCCGGTGATCACCGGTCTGACCTATCAGGCCGAGCACCTCAGCGATGGCGCGCCTTTCGACGCCTATCTCCTCGCCCCCGCCACCCATTCGACGATTGCCAAAATGGCCCATGGCATTGGCGATACGGTGGTGACCTCGGCGCTGATCTCGGCACTTGGCCGGATGGAGCGCGGCGAGACCCAAATTCTGGTCGCGCCAACCATGCATGGCACGATGCATAACGCGCAACTGGTGGATAACGCCAAACGGCTGGCCGCGCAGGGGGTGCATTTTGTCGCCCCGCGCGACGCCTATGGCAAGCATAACCTGCCCGACACGCAGACGCTTTGCATCGCTGTCGGTCGCGCGCTCAGCACCTCGCCGCTGGCTGGCAAACGCATCATGGTCACCGCCGGTCCGACGCCGGTGCCGATCGACGGCGTGCGCCGTATCGTCAACCGCTTCCGTGGCCGCTTGGGCGCGCAGATCGCCGAAGAACTGACCTGGCGCGGGGCCGAGGCCGAACTGGTGCTTGGCGATGGCGCATGGCGGCCCAAGGCGCCCTTGGCACTGACCGTCACCCGCACCTTTGACGCCTACCGCGACACCGTGGTCGCGCGCGCCAATTCCGGCCTCTGGGCGGCGATCTTCTCGGCGGGTGTCGCCGATTACCGCCCGAAACAGGCGGTGGCGGGCAAGATCACCTCGGGGCAGTCGTCATTGATGCTGGAGCTGGAGCCCACCGAAAAGGTGATTGATCTGGCGATGAAAGCCGCGCCTGCGATGCATTCGATTGCGTTCAAATACCTTGAGGGCGTCTCGGAGGAAGAGCTGATCCGCGTCGCCGGTCAACGGCTTGACCGTGCCAGCCTTGTCGTTGCCACCCGTGGTGAGGATACTCGCGGCACCGAGCAGCGCGCGCTGATGGTGCGGCCCGACGGGGTGACACCGATCGAGAATAAAGCCGCGATTGCCGCCGCGATTGCCGATCATCTGGAGACATTGGCAGCGCAGGACGAGATCCGCATCGCCGCGCAATAACCGCGCAAAACACCCAATCGGGGCGGCAGCATCCCTGCCGCCTCAGATCATCCGGATCACGTCTTTTTCCACCGTCAGCATATAGCCCTGCCGCGCGATATTGCGCACCAACAGCTCGGTAACGATCTGGTTGCCAAGGGAATCGCGCAGCCGTTTGATCCGCGTCGCGCCGGCGGCCTCTTCGCAATCCGCCTCACGCCGCCCCGAAATCACCGATTCCAGCTGCGTGCCGGACAGCATATCGCCATCCATCCGCGCCTCGGCCAGCACCGCGAGGGTCTCGACCGCGGCTTCGGTCAGGTTGAATTCCAGATCGTTGATATAGACCTTGCGCTCGGCGCGGCTGATCACCAGCGAGGACACTTGAATCCCCGCCTTCTGCACCGTCGCCAAGCGCCGGTTCAACCCGATCAGCGACAGCACCAAGACCAGCGAGGTGATCAACAGCGCGCTGGCAAAGACCAAAAGCACAAAAATCACCATCCTATAGCTGACCAGAACCTCGGAAAACGTTGTCCCCGATTGCGCCAGTATCTCCAGCAGACGCAACTCGGCCTGCTCGCTCAGATTGGTGTTTTCAATAAATATCCGCTCGACCCGCGCGTTGAACGCATTGGTGTCGGGCAGGTTGATGAACAGCAAAACCGCCGCCACCGCCAGGATCGCGACAATCGCCGCCAAGCCCAGAACAATGGCGCGCGAGCCAACGCGCGTCAGGTTAGTATCTAAGGTAGTATTGTCCTGCACGGCTTCGTCTCGACGCTAGTCCATCCTCTCTGAACGTGGACGAAACATTGGCCAAGGTCCAGCCATTCCGCTGCAATCTGCCGACGAGTTCATTATAGGCCGCAGCATTGTTACCGCAGGCGGCGTCGGAAATCGTCGCCACGCCGGTGTGAAAGATCACCGCACCGATCTGCTGGGCGCGGTATTCGGCGTAACACTGGGCCGAGGCCGGCAGTGCCAGCATCAGCGATGCGCCTAGGGTCAAGAGGAACGGTCGAAACTTCATAGCGGGTGGTCCTTGTAAACTGGAATGCGAATTGATTGCTCTGCTGCTGAACATGCCGCTGGCAGGCCTGCTATGCAATATCGGCCCCCCGCTTTGGCCCTGCGCGGCGCTGGTTATCCAATAACGCGGCCCCGTTATTGCCTGTCACGGGGGGCAGGCGCAGGATTGCGCAGAGATACGGGCGAAGCCGTTATTTGCCGCCCGCTCCCTGCCCTCAATTGCCAACCGAAAGGCCTTTCCATGACCTATGTATTGCCCGCCAACGGGCCGAGATTCAGACAGAATTCCAGACGTTTAACCGTCATGCTTGCCGCTGTCGCGATTGCGTTCGCAGGCATGGCGGCAAGCACCAAACCCGCCCGCGCCAATGCCGAGGATATCCTGCGATTCCTTGCCGGAGCGGTGATTGTCGGTGCCATCGTCAATGCCATCGATGACCACCACACGCCGCGCTACTACGGCTCTTCGGCGCTGCCCGATTCCTGTATGGAGACCGTCCGTGTCGATTGGCGCAACATTCAGGTCTATAACAAACGCTGCCTGAACCGGGGCAATTACCACGGGCTGCCGCAGCGCTGCGAGCGGAACTTTCGGGTCAATGGCCGCAACCGTCGCGGCTATGTGGCGCAATGCCTCTGGGACGCCGGTTTCACCCGCGCCAATGGCTGGAGCCAGCCGCCGCGCCACAACAACCCGCCCTTCGTGCCGAGCCCGCCGACCTATGGCCATAGCGACCGGCTGCCGACCAGCTGCCTGATGCGCTATCGCCAGAACGGGCGCAGCATTCAGGGCTATTGGGCCAGCTGCCTGCGCGACAGCGGGTTCCGCAATATGCCGCAGAACTGCCGCCTGCGCACCCGCGACGGCGACCGGCTGTTCAACGCGCAATGCCTCTATAACGCAGGCTACCGCAACTGAGGATACGGGCGGGCCATCTGGTCCGCCCTTTCGCCACCCCCGTGGTGCAAAGGGTCGCGCCCGACCCTGGGTGGGCGCCCTGCCCTCGCCACAACGCGCCGCACTCAAAAGCACGCATGTCGCCCGCGCGGTGAAGACCATCGCCAATGCGCCCTCCCGGGGGGAGGGTCGGGCGCGGCCCGTGGGTTCCCACGGGTGGGAAGGGTGGGGATGTGGCTCTGCTGGGGGCTGTGGTTTATGCGTTGCCGGTAAGAGGGCGCATTGAACTGGGTTCGTTTCGCTTTCAGGAGGCTGGCATCCCCTGGAGCGCACCGTGTTTCAAAGCCCTTCGCAACGCGCATAGGGACGCGCCCGACCCTGGGTGGGCGCCACTGCCTTCACCACACAGCGCGGCGCTTGAAAGCTGAAATGTCGCCCGAGCCACACACAGCATCGCCAAGGCGCCCTCCCATGGGGAGGGTCGGGCGCGGCCCGGGGTGCCGCCGGGCCAAACAGAAGAGCGGTGCCGAACGGGAGAGCGGCGTGGCCCTTCCCGCTTGCAGCCTATCGCCGTGCATGGTTGATACCCGCATGCCCAGTGACCTCCCCAAACCCGCCACCAAACCCGCCCCCGATTTCGCCCTCGAGGATGCCGCCAAGGCGCGGGGCTTCGCGCGGATTGCCGGTGTTGATGAGGTCGGCCGCGGCCCCCTCGCCGGTCCGGTCACCGCCGCCGCCGTCATCCTTGACCCCGCGCGCCTGCCGCAGGGGATCAACGATAGCAAACGGCTCAACGAGACCGCGCGGCTCAGGCTGGCGGCGGAGATCAAACAGATGGCGCTCGCCTGGTCCATCGCCCATGCCACGGTCGCCGAGATCGACCAGCTCAACATCCTCCACGCCAGCCTCTTCGCGATGGACAAGGCTCTGCAGGCCCTTGCCCCCGCCGCCGATTTCGCGCTGGTCGACGGCAACCGCCTGCCCCCCGCCATGGCGCAACCCGCGCAAACCGTGGTCAAGGGCGACGCGCGCTCCCTGTCGATTGCCGCCGCCTCGATCCTCGCCAAGGTCGAGCGTGACCGGATCATGCGCGAACTGGCCCTTGAACACCCCGATTTCGGCTGGGATCGCAACATGGGCTACCCGACCGCGCAGCACCGCGAGGCGCTAATCCGCCTCGGACCCACCCCACATCATCGAATCAGCTTCGCGCCAGTCCGCAAGATGTTGTGTTAAGACAACTAAATAACGCCCTGATTCAAAAAGAAATTGACGCGCTGGCCTAGATGACTCATCTTAGCCGGTAACGGAGCGCCGCCGAAAAAACAAAAATGGCGCCCGATTGAGGCAGTGATGACGACAAGAACCAGAGCTCCAGACGCGGGGTCGCTTCCGCTGGACCAAATTATCGCGGGCGATTGTATCGATGTGATGAACGCGTTGCCGGAATGCAGCGTCGATCTGATCTTTGCCGATCCGCCCTATAATCTTCAACTCAAGGGCGCCTTGCATCGCCCCGACAATAGCGAAGTCGATGCGGTCACCGATGACTGGGACCAATTCGCCAGCTTTGCCGCCTATGACCGGTTCACCCGCGAATGGCTGGCCGCCGCGCGCCGCATCCTCAAGCCGAATGGCGCGATCTGGGTGATCGGCAGCTACCACAATATCTTCCGCGTTGGCGCCTCGCTGCAGGACGCGGGCTATTGGATCCTCAATGATGTGGTCTGGCGCAAATCCAACCCGATGCCGAATTTTCGCGGTAAACGGCTGACCAACGCACATGAGACAATGATCTGGGCCTCCAAGGCCGAGGGCGCGAAATACACCTTCAACTATGAAGCGCTGAAAGCGCTCAATGAGGGGCTGCAAATGCGCAGCGATTGGGTGATCCCGATCTGCACCGGCCATGAGCGGCTCAAGAACGAGAAGGGCGACAAGGCGCATCCGACGCAAAAGCCCGAGGCTCTGTTGCACCGCGTGCTTTTGGGCACCACCAATGAGGGCGATGTGGTGCTTGATCCGTTCTTTGGCACCGGCACCACCGGCGCGGTCGCCAAGATGCTGGGCCGCCATTACATCGGCATCGAGCGTGAGGCCGACTACCGCAAGGTCGCCGAGAAACGGCTGGCGAAAGTGCGCAAACTCGACAAAAGCGCGCTGGAAATCACCACCTCGAAACGCGCCGAACCCCGCGTGCCCTTTGGCCAACTGGTCGAACGCGGGCTGTTGCGCCCCGGTGAAGTGCTGGTCAACCAGCGCGGACAGGCGGCGAAAGTGCGCGTCGACGGCTCGCTGGTTTCAGCCGAGCATCGCGGCTCGATCCATCAGGTCGGCGCCCTCCTTGAGGGTGCGCCCTCCTGCAATGGCTGGACCTATTGGCAGTTCAAACGCGACGGCCAGTTGATCCCGATTGATATTCTGCGTCAGCAAATCCGCACCGAAATGGGCAAACACGGCTGACGCCCCCCGGTTTACCGCCTGCATCCGGGCCCCCAAGGCCCAGATGCAACCTATGCCCCGGCCTCTTGTGCCGGGGCCTTTTTTTTATCCTGAGGGGCGTCGCCGCCACGGTCCGGCCACAGCGACCGGACCGCAGATCAATCGGCCTCGGGTGCGGCTTTCGCCTTCTCCGCCGCCGCTTTCATCCGCGCCAGCAGTTCGGCCTTGTCGTCAGCCTTACCGCTTTGCGGATAGGGGTTGCGTGGCTCCTTGCGGTTGCCTTTCGAACTCCCCGATTTGCCGTAGTCAGCCATAGTTCACACTTCTTTCTTGTCATTGATGATATTCATCGAGGCGACGCCGCTCTCGCCCAAAGGCACCGAAGCGAACGGCCCGCCGTGATACATTTGCGCCGCGTCGGTGGGGTCGGCAGGTGGCGCCTCGGCCAGAACCTGTTCGGCAAATTGCTCGGCGTTATCCTTGGGCCGGTAGCCAAGATAGGACGCCAGATGATTGTCCACCGGCGCGCGGTCGTTGTTTGAAACCCCGTAGATCACCGAGAATCCCGTGGTCGGCGTGTCGATCGCGCGGGTGACCAGTTGGATCAGGTCATCATAGCTGAGCCACGAGCCCAGCGCACGCGGGTTGTTGACCTGCGCCGCCGAAAGAATGCGCAGACACACCGCCTCAAGCCCGCGCTTGTCCCAATACATCGAGGCCAGATCCTCGGCAAAGCATTTCGCCAACCCATAGAAGGTATCGGGCCGGTGCGGCGCATCAATGCCGATGAAATCCTGCTTTTTATGCATGCCCACCGCATGGATCGAGCTGGCATAGACCACGCGCCGCACCCCGTGCTGATAGGCGGCCTCCCAGACGTTATAGGCGCCGATGAAATTCGGCCCCAGCAGCACCTCAAACGGGCGTTCATCGCCAATCGCACCGAAATGCACCACCATATCGGCGCCCGCGATCACCGGCGCAATCTCACTCATCTGCGCCAGATCGGCCTTCTCATAGCGCTCACCTTGGTAAAGCGTGCCGATGTCATCAACGATATCCGTCGAGACCAGTTCTTCGCAGAGCTTGCTCAGCGGCTCGCGCAGATAGGACCCCAAACGCCCCGCCGCGCCGGTCAGCACAAGTTTCTTCATCATAAATCGCTCCTTCATATCCTTGGTGCCATACCCGACCTAGCGGCCGCGTCAGATCACCGCTTGTTCAATCATCGGCTGCCCCGCCGCAATCCGCGCATAGGAAAACGGCGTCAGATCGAGCGTCTGATAGGCGCCGTGGGTGATGAGTTCCGCCACCCCGCGCCCCATTGCCGCCGATTGCTGGAGCCCGTGGCCCGAGAACCCGTTGAGAAAGATGAAATTCTCCACCTCCGGATGCGGCCCCAGCACAGCGTTCTGATCCAGCGTGTTATAGGCGTAATGTCCGGCCCATTCGGTAACCAGCCGGATCGCCTCGAACTGCGGAATGCGGGTGGCGACAATCGGCCAGACATGCTCCTCCCAGAGGCTGTGATCCATGACGAAATCATCAGGCTCCACCGCCGGATCAGGCTCTCCGCGCGAGCCGACCATATAGGTCGTCGGCCCGTCCTGACGCATATGCACGCCCGAGGGGTCAATGGTCAGCGGCAAATCGCGCGGCAGCGGCGTCTCGGCGGTGAAAATCCATGTGTAACGCTTGCGCGGCTCCACCGGTAACTCGACCCCCGCCATCTTTGCCGTGCGCGCCGCCCGTGGCCCCGAGGCATTGACCACTGTCCCGCAAGCCACCACCTCGCCGCTGGCCAAGGTCACGCTCTCCACCCGTGCGCCCTTGCGGGTCATCGCGACCACTTCATTACTGATATACTCCACACCCCGCGCCCGCGCCGACCGCCGCCACCAGTCAAACACCGTGCCGCCGTCCCAATAGCCCTCATCCTTGGTGTTGATCGACCCCAAGAGAATATCATCCACCTGCATAAACGGATATTCGGCGCGGATGTCCTCGGCGCTCAACAGCCGCGTTTCCGCCCCCGCCGCCAGTTGCACCTTCTGATTGGCGCGCAATGTCTCGGCGAACCCCTCGTTATCCGCCAGATAGAGATAGCCGTAGTTCTGAATGGTCAGCTCCGGCACCCGATCATCACCAATCCGCGCGCGCAGGTTTTTCACGAAATCGGCGGCAAACTGCGAGATCTGCACGTTCAGCGCGTTAGAGAACTGCTGGCGCATGCAGGAATTGGTGTGCGCGGTCGAGCATTGCGCATAGCTGGGGTCTTTCTCGACCACCAGAATACGGCCCTGAAACCCCGCCTCGGTGAGGAACCACGCGGCGGAACTGCCCATAATCGCACCGCCGACGATCACCACGTCATAGACCTGATGCGCAGGCGTGGCGGATACTCCCTGTGTTGTCACGTCTTATCCCTTTTATCCCCTCGCTTTGGTGAAACCGTAACCAGCCATCTGCGCAATTACCATTCCCAACCCCGCCGCTTTCGCGCCAATCCCGCCAAAGCGCCGCCACCCCGCCTTGGCCGGCGTTCCACACAAATGCCGCAAGCGATGATATCCTCCCACTTGTGCCGCGATTTGCGGGAAACCGGCGCTTTTCATTTGGAAAACAGGGGCAAGCAATCGACAATCAGCAAAGATAGCGCAAGACATAGCCAATATTCGTCAATTGAGGTCCGTATCCGCCCATGTCTATGACCCATCTGCAGCGGCTCGAAGCCGAAGCGATCCACATCTTCCGCGAGGTTGCGGCAACGTTTACCAAGCCGGTGATGCTCTATTCCGTGGGCAAGGATTCTTCGGTGATGCTGCATCTGGCGATGAAAGCCTTCTATCCCGCGAAACCGCCGTTTCCCTTTCTGCATGTCGATAGCCATTGGAAATTTGGCGAGATGATCGCCTTTCGCGACCAGATGGCCGAAGAACTCGGCTTTGATCTGATCGTGCACAAAAATATGGAGGGCGTGCGCGACGGCGTCGGCCCCTTCACCCACGGTTCAAACGCGCATACCCATCTGATGAAAACCATGGCCCTGCGCGAGGCGCTCGACCTGCACGGGTTTGACGCCGCCTTCGGTGGTGCCCGCCGCGACGAAGAGAAATCCCGCGCCAAAGAGCGGATCTTTTCCTTCCGCAACGCCCAGCAGGCCTGGGATCCGAAAAACCAGCGCCCCGAGATGTGGAAAATCTTCAACACCCGCATCGCGCAGGGCGAATCGATCCGCGTGTTTCCGATCTCGAACTGGACCGAACTCGATGTCTGGCAATATATCCTGCAAGAGGGCATCCCGATTGTGCCGCTCTATTTCGCCGCCAAACGTCCGGTGGTCGCGCGCGACGGCATGTTGATCATGAAAGACGACGACCGCATGGAATTGCGCGACGGCGAGGTGCTTGAAGAGCGTCTGGTGCGCTTTCGCACCCTCGGCTGCTACCCGCTGACCGGCGCGGTCGAAAGCAGCGCCGACACGCTGGAGGGGATCGTGCGCGAGACCCTCGTGGCGCGCACCTCGGAACGTGAGGGCCGCGCGATTGACCATGACGAATCCGGCTCGATGGAAAAGAAAAAGCGTGAGGGGTATTTCTGATGGATACGCAGTTTCAAACCAGCGGCACCCCCAGCCGCGAAGAAATCAGCGCCGAAGTGCAGGCATTCTTGGCCGAGCAAGAGCAGAAAACCCTGTTGCGGTTTCTCACCTGCGGTTCGGTTGATGACGGCAAATCAACGCTGATCGGGCGGCTCTTGTTCGACACCAAGCTGATCTATGAGGACCAGCTTGCGGTCTTGGAACGCGACAGCCGCAAACACGGCACGGTGGGCGATGATTTCGATCTGGCGCTCTTGGTTGACGGGCTGGAAGCCGAGCGCGAGCAGGGTATCACCATTGACGTGGCCTATAGGTTTTTCTCCACGCCCAAGCGCAAATTCATCGTCGCCGACACGCCCGGTCATGAGCAATACACCCGCAATATGGCCACCGGCGCCTCCACCGCTGATCTGGCGATTGTGCTGATCGACGCGCGCCGCGGGGTGCTGCCACAGACCCGCCGCCATAGCTTCATCGCCTCGCTTCTGGGCATCCGCAACATCGTCGTGGCGGTGAATAAAATCGACCTTGTCGATCACAGCCAAAAGGTCTTCGACACGATCACCGCCGACTACCACGCCTTCGCCAAAGACCTCGGGTTTGAAAGCGTGCAGGCGATCCCGATGTCGGCGCGGTTTGGCGATAATGTCAGCACCCGCTC
Source organism: Pararhodobacter oceanensis (assembly GCF_003076755.1). Taxonomy (GTDB): domain Bacteria; phylum Pseudomonadota; class Alphaproteobacteria; order Rhodobacterales; family Rhodobacteraceae; genus Pararhodobacter; species Pararhodobacter oceanensis. The sequence goes on along the minus strand of NZ_QDKM01000005.1, from coordinate 183,860 downwards.
AAACAAGCTGGCGTGGTTCGACGGGCCGACCCTGATCGAACATCTGGAGAGCGTGCCGGTCGATGAGGGGCTCGCCGAAAAACCCCTGCGCTTTCCGGTGCAATATGTCAGCCGCCCGAACCTCGATTTTCGCGGCTTCAGCGGCACCATTGCCTCGGGCCGCGTATCACAGGGCGACCCGATCGTGGTGGCGAAATCCGGCAAACCCTCGACGGTGGCGCGGATCGTCACCCAAGACGGTGATCTTGCCAGCGCCTCGGCAGGGCAAGCCGTGACACTGGTTCTGGCGGACGAAATCGAGGTTTCGCGCGGCAATATGCTGGTCGCCCCCGACACCCGCCCCGAGGTCGCCGAGCAATTCGAAGCCTCGCTGGTCTGGTTTGACGAAAAACCGATGATGCCGGGGCGGTCGTATCTCTTGCGCACGGAAACCGACCAGACACCGGCCAGTATCACCGCGCTCAAACACCGCGTCGATGTGAACAGTTTCGCTCATGAGGCGGCCAATTCGCTGGACCTTAACGAGGTCGGCGTGGTCAACCTCTCGACACAGGAACCGCTGGTCTTTGACCCCTATGCGCAGAACCGCGTCACCGGCGCTTTCGTGCTGATCGACCGGCTGACCAATGCCACGGTCGGCGCCGGCATGATCAACCACGGGCTGCGCCGCGCCTCCAACGTGCATTGGCAATCGCTGGACGTGAACAAACCCGCCCGCGCCGAGCAAAAGCACCAAAAGCCTGTGGTCCTGTGGTTCACCGGCCTCTCGGGGTCCGGCAAATCCACCATCGCTAACCTCTTGGAAAAGCGGCTCTTTGCCGATGGCCGCCACACTTATACGCTGGACGGTGACAACCTGCGCCACGGTCTGAACCGCGATCTAGGGTTCACCGAGGAATCGCGGGTCGAGAATATCCGCCGCGTCGGCGAGGTCTCGAAACTGATGGTCGATGCGGGGCTGATCGTGCTGGTCTCCTTCATCTCGCCCTTCATCGCCGAACGCCGCATGGCCCGCGCGCTGGTCGAGGAGCACGAATTCGTCGAGGTCTTTGTCGACACGCCCTTCGAGGTCTGCGCGGCGCGCGATCCCAAGGGGCTTTATGCCAAGGCGCTGCGCGGCGAGATCAAGAATTTCACCGGCGTCGATTCGCCCTATGAGCCGCCGGAAAGCCCCGAGATTCATCTGCAGACCGTGGGCCGCAGCGTCGAGGATATGACCGACGAGATCGAAGATTGGCTGAAGCAACGCGGCTATATTTGAGGCGAAGGGGCGGGCCCCTAATCGGACCCACCGCCTCGCCCTATACAACCCTCAGGCCCGGCGGCACCGCCGGGCCGCGCCCGACCCTCCCCACGGGAGGGCGCACGGCGATGGCTTTCACTGCTCGCCCGACACGAATGCTTTCAAGCGCACCGCTCTGTGGAGAGGGTCCGGCGCCCACCCAGGGTCAGGCGCCGCCCTTCGCGCTTGGCGGTGAGGATTGTTGGCGGTCTTGCACACCTGCCACCAGATTTTGTCGCATCACTGGTCACCCGTCAGGCCCGTGGGCACCACGGGCCGCGCCCGACCCTCCCCCCGGGAGGGCGCATTGGCGATGTCATAAGGGGCTCGAACGGCATGAGTGCTTTTGAGTGCCCGGCATCGTGGCAAGTTCACCGGCGCCCTCCCAGTCTCGGGCGCGTCCCTCAGCTCTCGCGCGCGCGCATCCAGTCGTCCAGCGCCGCGATCTGCTCTGCCGTCATCCGCAGCCCCAGCTTGTTGCGCCGCCAGACCACATCCTCGGCGCTCACTGCGAATTCCTTTTCGATCAGCCAGACCACCTCGCGCTCACTTAGCGTCGCGCCGAAATCGCGCCCCAGATCATCCGCCGCCTGCGCATCGCCCAGAACCGCGCCCGCCTCGGTGCCGTAAGCGCGGATCAGGCGACCGGCCCAAGCCTCATCCAGAAACGGATACGCGGCCTGCAACCGCGCCTGCAAATCCGCCACACCGTCCACGGGAAAATCCCCGCCGGGCAGAGGCACCCCCGCCGTCCAATCGCCGCGCAGACCGGGAAAGAACAGCGCCGCTTTCTCCATCGCCCGCTCGGCCAGACGCCGGTAGGTGGTGATCTTGCCGCCAAAGACATTGAGCACCGGCGCGCCCAACTCGGCCTTTACGTTCAGCTTGTAATCGCGCGTCGCGGCGGTGGCGGAACTCGCGCCGTCATCATAGAGCGGGCGCACGCCGGAGAACGTCCAGACGATATCCGCGCGGGTGATGTCCTGCTTGAAATAGCCATTGGCGAAATCGCAGAGATACTGCTGCTCTTCGGGGGTGCAGATGGCGGGTTCCTCGGGGCTGCCATGATCCTGATCAGTGGTGCCGATCAGGGTAAACTCGCCCTCATAAGGGATCGCGAAAATGATCCGCCCGTCGCCGCCCTGAAAGAAATAGGCCTTGTCGTGATCAAACAGCTTTTTGGTCACGATATGGCTGCCGCGCACCAGCCGCACGCCCTCATTGGTGTCGATATGCACACGGTCCTGCAGGATCTCCCCGACCCAAGGCCCACCGGCATTGACCAGCATTTTCGCCCGCACCACCCGCTCGGCACCGGTCCGCACATCTTGCAGGGTCACCGCCCACAGCCCCTCAGCGCGGTGCGCGGCGGTCACTTTGGTGCGGGTCAGGATCTGCGCGCCACGGTCCTGCGCATCGCGGGCATTCAGCACCACCAGCCGCGCATCCTCGATCCAGCAATCAGAATATTCATAGGCCTTGGTGAACCTGTCGTCCAAGGGCGCGCCCTCCGGCCCCTCCCGCAGGTCCAGGGTCGTAGTCGCGGGCAGGATTTTGCGCCCGCCCAGCGTGTCATAGAAAAACAGCCCCAGCCGGATCAGCCACGCCGGCCGCCGCCCGCGCATCCACGGCATGACAAAGCTCAACACCTTTGAAACCGGCGTCTCCGCCTCAAAGCGCATGTCCTTATGGTAAGGCAGAATAAACCGCATCGGCCAGGAGATATGCGGCATCGCCTGCAGCAAAACCTCGCGCTCGATCAAGGCTTTGCGCACCAGCGAGACCTCGAAATACTCCAGATACCGCAGCCCGCCGTGGAACAATTTGGTCGAGGCCGAAGAGGTCGCCCAACCGAGATCATTCATCTCGGCCAGCACCACGCTGAGGCCCCGCCCCGCCGCATCCCGCGCGATCCCGCAGCCATTCACCCCGCCACCGATGATCAACATATCGCAGGGGTCAGGGCTCTGCTCTGGGTGTTGGGTATGCGCCACGGTGGTTCCAATCGGGTTGCCGGAACATCAGACGGCCCGATGTTCGTTTGTAAATTTATATGTTCGCAAATGCGCGATTTCAAGTCAGGAAACCCTGCCCATCGCTCCGCTTTGAATTTTCCCGCGGCAATGTTACCCCCAGCCGAGCGCAGCATCGGAGGCAGAGCCATGACCACAGACATTCGCCCGCAGTGGATCGCCGTCGATTGGGGCGCGGAGGTGCAGCGCGCTTATGCGATGGGCAAGGGCGGGCAGGTTCTGGCGCGCGCCGAATCGCGCCACGACAGCCTCGCGGATATCGAATCGCATCTGCTGGATCTGATCGGCCCTTGGCTTAGCGACACGCCGCTGCCGGTCCTCGCCTCTGGCCATATCGGCGCGGGTGGTGCCTTTGCCGTCACGCCCGGTGCCGTGCCTTGCAAACCCGCCGAGGCCAAGCCGCAACGCCAGCCGACCTGCGACGCACGCATCGCCCTGCATATTCTGCCCGGAGTGCAGCAATCCCGCCCCGCCGATCTGATGCAGGGCGGCGAAACGCAGGTGGCGGGTATCCTCGCCCAGCATCCGCAATTCGACGGCGTGCTTTGTCTGACCGGCGCGCAAAGCCGCTGGATCCATATCTCGGCCGAGGAAATCGTCAGCTTTCAATCCGCCCTCACCGGCGAATTGCGCGCGCTCCTGAGTGATCACAGCAGCCTGCAATCTGCGCTCAAGGGCGACGGGCCGCTCGATTTTGATGCGTTTGACGCCGCCCTCTCCGAGACCCTCTCGCGCCCCGAGCGGTTGGCACAGGCGCTGGCCGGCCTGCAGGCGATCACCGATCCGGCGCAAGCGCGCGGGCGGCTTTCGGGGCTGTTGATCGGGGCGGAACTGGCGGCGATGCGGCCCTATTGGCTGGGCCAACAGGTGCTGCTGGCGGGGCCGCAAGACCTCTCGGCGCTCTATGCCCGCGCGCTGCAAACACAGGGCGTGCCCAGCGCCAGCAATGATGCGGAATTCCTCACCCTCGCCGGTCTGTGCCTTGCGTGGAAGACCTTGCAAGCCGGATAACCGCGGCCGCATACCCCCAGAATACCAAAAAGCCCGCGCATCGCTGCACGGGCCTTTGGGATATATGGTGAGCCGGATTGGGATCGAACCAATGGCCAGCTGATTAAAAGTCAGCTGCTCTACCGCTGAGCTACCGGCCCACACATGCGATGCTACCTAAAAAGAACCGGCGCCAAGGTCAAGCGGTAAGCTGCACTTTTTCTTACACATTGTGCATCGAGGCGCCTTATGTCGCAGCGAATCAACCGCCGCTCAACATATAGCCCTCGCCGCGCACGGTTTGCAGGTAGCGCGGGCGCCGCGGGTCGGGCTCGATTTTGCGGCGCAGACGGGTGATCTGCACATCAATCGCGCGCTCTTGCGAGGGTTCCGGCGCCGCCAGCCCCTTGTCGCGGCTCAGATGTTCGACCAAGGCCTCGCGGCTCACCGCCTGCCCCTGCCGCGCCGCCAGCACCCGCATCAAGGCGGCCTCGGTCTGGGTCAGCCGCACCACCTCGCCGCCGTCGCGCAATTCGCCGCTCTCGATCTCATAGCGCATCCGCCCCATGATCAGCATCTGCGGGGTCAGCGGGCCTTGCTCGGGCAGCGGCGCGCGGCGCAGGATGGCATTGATCCGCAACACCAATTCGCGCGGCTCGAAGGGTTTGGCGAGATAGTCATCCGCCCCCGCCTCGAACCCCGCAATCCGGTCCCGCGCCTCGCCCCGCGCGGTCAGCAGGATCACCGGCGTGTCCAGCGCGCCGCGCAGCGCTTGCGTCAGTGCGATCCCGTCCTCGCCCGGCATCATCACATCCAGCACGATCAGATCGAACGCCAACCCGCTGAGCAGCCGCCGCGCCTGTGCGGCATCGCGGGCGGCGGTGACCATGAACCCCTGTTTGACCAGATAACGCTTGAGCAAATCCCTGATCCGCGCGTCATCATCGACGATCAGCAGATGCGCGGCGGTGAGATCGCTCATGAATTTGCGTCCATCAGTGACAGATATTGCGCGCGGATCTTGTCATCCATCATCGCCTCCAGCACCTGCCGGAACCCGGCCACCGCCTGCGGCCCCGCCGCGCGGTAGGCCGCCCGCATCCGCGCCCGCTGCGCCTCGGAAAGCTGCCGCTCCAGCTCCGCGCCTTTCTCGGTCAGATAGAGATGCCGCTCGCGCTTGTCCTTCAGGCCCACCCGCGATTCCACCAGCCCGTCCTCGATCAACGAGCGCAACACGCGGTTCAGCGATTGTTTGGTCACCCCCAGAAGCTTCAGCAGGTTGTTCACCGTGGTGCCCTGGTTGCGGTTGATGAAATGCAGCGCGCGGTGATGGGCGCGCCCATAGGACAGATCCGCCAGAATGCGGTCGGGGTCGGCGGTAAAGCCGCGGTAGGCGAAGAACATCGCCTCGATGCCTTTGCGCAACTGCTCATCGGTCAGGAACAGCAGAGTCTCGCCGCGTGTCGTTGTCTCAACCATATCTGCCCTCTGCTTTATCATCTCGCCTCCCGCCATTTTATGTCAGCCTTGTTGACTTTCCAAGATTATATTGTTAGCGACTCTCGTGATTGGCGCAACTTTATGCACGGCTCGCCCCCATAATGCGCAACAAAGTTAAAAACCAAGCAATCGGAGGCTCCTATGGCCGGTGCATATGACGACAGAGACGGGTTTATCTGGATGGACGGCGAACTGGTGCCTTGGCGCGAGGCCAACGTCCATATCCTGACCCACGCCCTGCATTACGCCTCTTCGGTGTTCGAGGGCGAGCGCTGCTATTCCGGCAAGATCTTCAAAAGCCGCGAACATTCGGCACGGCTGCTGGAATCCGGCAAGCTTCTGGACATGCCGATCCCCTATTCGATCGACGAGATCGAGGCCGCCAAAGAGGCCACGCTCAAGGCCAACAACCTGAGCGACGCCTATGTGCGGGTGGTCGCTTGGCGCGGGGCCGGCGATGATATGGGTGTCGCGTCCAGCCGCAATCCGGTGCGGATGGCGGTCGCGGTCTGGGAATGGGGCGCCTATTACGGCGACGCGAAATGGGAGGGCGCCAAGCTCGACATCGCCAAGTGGAAACGCCCCTCGCCCGAGACGATCCCCGTCGATGCCAAGGCCGCCGGTCTCTATATGATCTGCACGATGTCCAAACATATCGCCGAGTCCAAAGGCTGTTCGGACGCCTTGTTCATGGATTACCGCGGCTATGTGGCCGAGGCGACCGGCGCCAATGTGTTCTTTGTCAAAGACGGCGAGGTGCATACGCCGCTGCCCGACAGTTTCCTCAACGGGATCACCCGGCAGACGGTGATCGGCATGCTGGCCGAGATGAATATCCCCGTGCATGAGCGCCATATCATGCCCGAGGAACTCTCGTCCTTCACCGAATGCTTCCTCACCGGCACCGCCGCCGAGGTCACCCCGGTGGCGCAGATCGGCGATTATATGTTCGAGGTCGGGCAATTGACCCGCAATGTCTCGGACGCCTATGAAAAACTGGTCCGCAGCTGACCAAAAGGGAGCCCTCGGGCTCCCTTTTTCACTCCGCGCCGCGCCACCCTCTGGCCCGTGGTTCCCACGGGCCGCGCCCGACCCTCCCCCCGGGAGGGCGCACTGGCGATGCCACTCACCGCCCCACCAACATCCATGCTTTTGAGCGCCCCGCGCAGTGGCGAGGGCAGTTGCGCCCACCCAAGGCTCGGGCGCGCCCCTCAGCACAACACCCCGCCCCCATCATCTGTCCAAAAATATCCTGGGGGTGAGGCCCAAAGGGCCGAGGGGGCAACGCCCCCTAACCCCTCACGCCACCAGCGCCTCGGCCCGCTGCAGATCGACGCTGACCAACTGGCTGACCCCCTGCTCGGCCATGGTCACGCCAAACAGCCGGTCCATCCGCGCCATGCTCAGCGCGTTATGGGTGATGATCAGGAACCGCGTCTCGGTGCGCCGGGTCATCTCGTCCAAGAGGTCACAGAACCGCATGACGTTGGCGTCATCCAACGGCGCATCGACCTCGTCGAGCACGCAGATCGGCGCCGGATTGGCCAGAAACACCGCGAAGATCAGCGCCAGCGCGGTCAGCGTCTGCTCACCACCGGACAGAAGGCTCAACGACGACAGTTTCTTGCCCGGCGGCTGGCAGAGGATCTCCAGCCCCGCCTCCAAAGGATCATCGGATTCCACCAGCACCAGCCGCGCCTCGCCGCCGCCAAAGAGATGGGTGAACAGCGTGGCGAAATTGCTATTCACCTCGTCAAAGGCCGCCAGCAGCCGCTCGCGCCCCTCGCGGTTCAGCGCCGCAATCCCGTTGCGCAGCTTGCCAATTGCCGCCTCCAGATCGGCGCGCTCGGACACCAAGAGCCCGTGCTCCTCCTCGATTGCCCGTGCGTCTTCCTCGGCGCGCAGGTTGACCGCGCCGAGCCCGTCGCGGGCGCGTTTGAGCCGCGCGATATCGGTGTCGAGCTGCGCCACTTCGGGCATCGCATCCGCCGCAACCTCAAGCTGGTTCAACAGGCCCTGCGGCGTCGCGTCCAGCTCATCGGCGATCCGGTTGGCGGCCAGCGTCACCGCCTCGCCCGCCGCATCGACCCGCGCCTCGGCCCGCGCCCGTGCCTCGCGCGCTTCACCGGCGCCGCGCTCTGTCGCCCGCTCGGTCTCCTGCGCCGCCCTGAGCGCGCTTTCCGCGGTCAACAGCGCCTCGACGGCGGCATTGCGCCGCGCTTCGGCCTCGGCAATCGCCTCGCCCAATTCCTCGCGGCGCGCCTGTATTTCCTCGGGCGCGGCATTGGCCTCTTCCAGCTCTTCGGCGGCGGCTTCGGCGCGGCTTTCCAGATCATGGATGCGCTGCGCGGCGGTGGATTTGCGGCTTTCCCAGCTTTGGATATCGCGCGCCACTTCCTGCGCGCGGCTGCGGCGGGCAGACCCGTCGCGGCGCAATTCCTCCTGCGCGGCGCGGCGGGCCATCATCGCCATCCGCGCGGCCTCGACCTGTGTGCGCAGGCTCTCCAGCCCCGCGCGCGCCGTGTCCAGATCCTCGAGCCCCGCCAAAGCGTCCTGCGCCTCGGCCAGCCGTTCCTCGGCCTGTTCCGCCTCGCCCTGCATCCGCTCCAGCGCCAGAGCTGCGGTTTCGCGTTTTGACTGCAACAGGCTCGCCTGCGCCTCGGCGCGGCTGGCGGCGCGATTCGCCTCGCTCAGCCGCTGCTCGGCGGCGCGGCGGGCATCGCGCGCCATGCGGTCAGCCTCGGTCAGTTCCGCCAGTCGCGCCTGCCGCGCCTCATGCGCCTCACGCGCCATGTCCTGCCGCGCTTCGGCCTCGTCCAATTCCTCGCGCAACGCCTCAGCACGGTTGATCTGGGTCAGCCGGATTGCCGCCGCATTCGGCGCATCCTCGGCGCGCTGCATCAACCCGTCCCAACGCCAGAGATCGCCCTCGCGGGTCACCAACCGCTGCCCCGGAGAAAGCGCCGCATGCAAAGCCGCAGCCTCGCCCGCCGCGACCACACCGACCTGCGCCAAACGCCGCGCCAGCGCCTCGGGCGCCCGCACATGCGCCGCCAGCGATGCCGCGCCCGTGGGCAAAGCCGCCTCAGTCTCATAGGCGGGCAGTGCGTGCCAACCCGAGCCACCCTCCGCCAATGGCGCATTCAAATCATCGGCCAAAGCCGCGCCCAGCGCATGCTCATAGCCCGGATCAACGCCGATCTGGTCCAGTATCGCCCCCGAGGCATCGCGGTCGCGGGCAATCAGCCGGTCCAGCGCGCCCAATTCCGCCGCCAGCGCGGTCACCTCGCCCTCGGCAGCGGCCCGCGCGGCGCGGGTTTCGACCTCTTCCGCCTGCGCATCCCCGCGCGCTGCTTCGGTCTCAATCAGAGTTTCCTCGGTGGCCTCCAACAGCTCAATCGCAGCCTCGCGCGCCTCGGCGCTTTCCTCCTGCGCCTCTTCGGCATCGGCCAGAGCCTGCGCCGCCTGCGCCGCCTCATCCGCCGCCCGTTGCGCGCCCGAGGCCGCGCGCGTGCCCTCGGCCTGCGCCTCAGAGGCCTGCCGCGACAGCGATTGGTGCCTTGCTGCCAAACGCGCCACATCCTCGGTCGCCTCGGTCAGATGCGCCTCGATATCGGCCAGCACATCCGACGCTTCACGCGCCGCATCCACCGCTTCGGCCAAGCGCTCCTCATGGCCCTCACCGGCCTGCGCCAGCTGCTCGTCTTCCCATTGCAACCGCTCGATGCTCTCATCCGCATCCGCCGCCAATCCGGCCTCGCGCTGCGCATCCAAACGTAGCTGCTCGATCCGCGCCATCAGGGTGCGCACGGTGTCACGCGCGCGCGCCTCCTGATCGGCCAGCGTGTCGCGCTGCACCTGCAAGCGCTGCAGGATCGCACCGGCAATCGCCTCTTCCTCACGCAGGGGCGGCAGCGCATCCTCGCTGGCCTCGCGCGCTGCCAAAGCCTCGCGCGCCAGCCGCTCGGCAGTCACCGCCTGCGCAACCGCCGCGCTCAGCGCGGTCTGCACCTCGGTGCGCGCCAAGGACGCCTCGCGCCAGCGCCGATAGAGCAGCATCCCCTCGGCGCGGCGCAACTCCACGGCAATCTCGCGGTAGCGTTTCGCCTGCCGCGCCTGCCGCGCCAGCACGGTCAATTGCTGCGCCATCTGGTCAACGGTATCGCCGACGCGCTCCAAATTCGCCTCGGTGGCATTGAGCCGCAACTCCGCCTCATGACGCCGCTGATAGAGGCCCGAGATCCCCGCCGCTTCCTCCAAGATCCGCCGCCGCGCCTTGGGTTTGGCGTTGATCAGTTCCGAAATCTGCCCCTGCCGCACCAAGGCCGGAGAATGCGCGCCGGTCGAGGCATCGGCAAACAGCATCTGCACGTCGCGCGCCCGCACATCCTTGCCGTTCACCTTATAGGCCGAGCCCGCATCACGGGTGATCCTGCGCGAGACCTCAAGAAAATCGGAATCGTTGAACCCCGCAGGCGCCAGCCGGTCGGCATTATCAAGGCTGAGTGCGACCTCGGCAAAGGCCCGCGCGCCGCGTGACGAAGTGCCGGCGAAAACCACATCCTCCATCCCCGAGCCGCGCATCGCGGTGGGGCGGTTTTCGCCCATCACCCAACGCAAGGCCTCCAAAAGGTTGGATTTGCCGCAGCCATTCGGCCCGACCACACCGGTCAGCCCCTCGCGGATCACCAATTCGGTGGGGTCCACAAAGCTTTTGAAACCGTTGAGCCGGAGCCGCGTAAAATGCACGTGCCTGTCCTTCTTGGCATATTGCTCTTTATCCGGGTCTCGCGCCGCCAATAGCGCGCCCTTGCGCCTTGCCAAATACCAGAATCCGGTCAAATGCAAGAACGCACAGTCTCAGGCCCCGCTGCGCCCCTGTCAATGAAACCCCGCCCGATATGGCGTGATCTGCACCCTTATCCACAAGATATTGCGTGAAACAGCGCCATCCCTCCCCTGTGGGCCAGATGGATTGGCCCCTTGATGCGATGGGCGGTTTCGCGCCACACTGCGGAAAATCACTCAACCGTTAGGGTCAGCCAAATGTTCAAAGCGCTCGTTGTCGAAAAAGCCGAATCCGGCGACACCCACGCCTCGGTGCAAAATCTTGAGGACAGCCGCCTGCCCGAGGGCAATGTCACCGTCGCGGTGGAATATTCGACGCTGAACTATAAGGACGGGCTCTGCCTGACCTCGGGCGGCGGGCTGGTGCGCAATTACCCGCATGTGCCGGGCATTGATTTCGCCGGCACCGTCGAGGCCTCCGAGGATCCGCGTTACCGCGAGGGCGATAAGGTGGTGCTCACCGGCTGGCGGGTTGGTGAGGTGCATTGGGGCGGTTACGCCACACGCGCACGGGTCAATGCCGATTGGCTGGTGCCGCTGCCCGAGGGCTTGACCACGCGGCAGGCGATGTCGGTCGGCACCGCCGGTTTCACCGCGATGCTGGCGATCATGAGCCTTGAGGATCACGGGCTCGCCCCCGGCAATGGCGAGGTGCTGGTCACCGGCGCCGGTGGTGGCGTCGGCTCGGTGGCGGTCTCGGTGCTGTCGCGGCTCGGCCATCAGGTGGCGGCGGTCACCGGTCGCCCCGCGCTGGAGCCCTATCTGCGCGATCTCGGCGCCCACCGCATTGTGCCGCGCGAAGAGCTGGCCGAGACCGTCAAACGCCCGCTCGAGGCCGAGACCTGGGCGGGGTGTATCGACAGTGTCGGCGGCCCGATGCTGGCGCGGGTGCTGGGCCAGATGCAATATGGCGGCTCGGTGGCTTCGGTGGGTCTGGCGGGTGGGGCGAACCTGCCCGCCACCGTTATCCCCTTCCTGCTGCGCGGGGTGAACCTTTTGGGCATCGATTCTGTGATGCGCCCCTATGCCGACCGGGTGCGCGCATGGACCCGCATCGCCCGCGATCTGCCGGTCGAGAAACTCGAGGCGATGGTGCAGCCCGCGACGCTCAGTGATCTGCCCGATCTTGGCGCGGCGATCCTCAAGGGGCAGGTGCAGGGCCGTGTGCTGGTCGATGTCAACGCCTGACGCGGGCGGTTGATTAGCGCCCTAGTCACCACCCGCCGCGCAGTCCCGCGGTGCGTTGACCATGAACATCGCCGCCGCGGCCAGTTCCAGCGGCGGCACCACCCCGCGCAAGCGCTGCGCCTCGGCGTCATCGCCCGCAAAGGCGGCGATCACAAATGCCTGCTGATCCGCGTTCAACTCCGCGGAGGCCTGCGTGCCGATGCAAGTGCAGAGTTCCACCGGCATATTGCTGCCCGTGCCGCAGGCCGTGGCCACCGCTTGCACCTGCACCTGCGCCTCAGCCGCCGCATCTCCGCCCTGATCAGCCAGCGCCGCCGCGCCCAGACCAAGCACTGCGATTGCCACCAAGGTTGACGCTGAAGCTGACGCAGACACCGAAGCCGACACGGCCGAAATAACCCGAAATCCCATGGAATGACCCTTTCACTATCGCCTGCCGCGCCTTGAATGCCCCTGCGGGACAGCCAAAACGCAACCAGCTTGAAAGCCTCTATTCTAGCATGGATCGCGCGCGCCCCGAAGCGCGGCGCCGTTTAGCTGTCGTCGTCACCCTCGACAATCAGATCACTCTCATCGGCCATTTCCTCGAAATACCGCGCCGCGCCGGGATGTAGTGGCACCGGCAAACCGTCCTGCGCCATGCTCAGCGACAACAGACAGGCCGCCTGATGCACCTCGCAAAGATACTCCAGATTCTCGAACATCACGCGGGTGATCCGGTAGACATCCTCCTCGGGCACATCCGCATGCACCGCCAGAAAATTCGGCACCGCAATCGACTGCACCGCCTCCTCCATACCGGCATAGGTGCCGCCCGGGATCGACACCGTGGCGGCGCTGCGCAAGACCTCCGAGATCCGCGCCAGCTCCGCATCCGAAACCGAGAGCAACACCACACTGTCGCCCATCGCCGTCATCAGATTGGAGACCGCGCCGACGCCAAGACCGGATTCGATATTCACCCCGGCGATCCGCCCCTCGGGCAGGGATTCCACCGAATCGCGGTAGGTTTCATTGACCGGATTCCACTCCTGATAGGGCAGCTCCAGCGCCTCGAAGATCAGCGCGTTGATCTGCTCGGTGCTCGACCCCGCCGGGCCCAGCGAAAACCCCAGTCCGGTCAGGTTCTGCAAATCCGCCAGCGTGCCCTCCTCGGCGAGATCGGCGCGCAGGAGAAAATGCGCGACATCCGGCCAGAGCATGGTGACCGCCCGCAGATCCTCGCCCGCGGTCAGCGCTTGCACCGCGTTTGCCGCGCCAGAGGTCGCCTCGGTGGCTGTCTCGCCGCTGGTCTCTTCAGCCTCCGCAGACACCTCGGCCGCAGCGCCCGCCGCCATACCCACCGCCTGCAAGAACGCGAAATCGGCGCGGCCGGCCTCCATCATCGAGATATTATCCACCGACCCGCCCGAGACCACCGCCTCCATATCAATGCCGAACTGGCTGGCGAGGTTGATCTTGGTCAGTAACGCCAGCGCCACCCCCACCGGATAATAGGTGCCCCCCGCATTCGCCGTCGCCAACGTATAGACACGCGGCTCGCTCTGCGCCGCCGCCGTCACCCCCGACAGCGCGGCAAGTGGCGCGGCCAAAGCCAAAGCAAGCAGATGCGGGCGGATGAAACGCATAGAGTTCTCCAATCAAAACCGGTGCCGGAACCGTCAAACAGCGTGGAAAGCATGGCGATCTGACGATAATTATCAAGCCGCAATAGCGTTAATTTCGCCCCGCGAACACCCCGCGCCCCCGACGATCGCGTGATCCGCGCGCGCCGGATCGGCTTTTGACCCGCCGCGTAAAAACCGGCAGACTATGCGGGAAATCCGCAACATCCCCTCAAACCCCGCGAGAAACCGCCATGCTGGACCAGATCGACGCCAAAATCCTCGCAGCCATTCAGGATAACGCCATGTTGACCGCGCAAGAGCTGGGCGAGCGCATCAACCTCTCCGCTTCGCAGGCCGCCCGTCGCCGTGCGCGGCTGGAAAGCGAGGGCTATGTCACCGGCCATTCCGCCCGCCTCGACCCCGCGCGCATCGGGCTCACTGTGCAGGCCTTCGTGCAGGTGCAAATGTCCACCCATACGCCCGAACGCGCCAAGGGCTTCGAGCGTCTGTTGCAGGCCCAGCCCGAGGTGATCAGCGTCTGGACCCTGACCGGCGAGGCCGATTATCTGCTGCATGTCTGGTGCGCCGATCTCGCCGCGCTCAACCAGTTGATCCACGACCGCCTGCTGCCCGACCCCGCCGTCGCCCGGGTGCAAAGCCAGATCGTGATGAACCAGCTCAAATCCTTCACCGGCCTCCCCGTCTGAGCGCAAACTGTCTGAGCCACCCGATCAATCCGCAAACCCATACAATTTGCCTAAAATTGCCCCACTTTATGCCCCAAATATCCTGGGGGTGAGGCCCGCAGGGCCGAGGGGGCAACGCCCCCAACCCTCTGGCCCGTGGGAACCACGGGCCGCGCCCGACCCTCCCCCCGGGAGGGCGCATGGCGATGTCAGTCAAATCCCGACCGACATACGTGCTTTGAAGCAGGCCGCGCCGTGGAAAGCGCTCAAACGCCCACCCAGGGTCGGGCGCGTCCCTTCGCACTTTGTGTTGGCCGCATCGGCCCCCCTACCCCGCCAGGATCATCGCCGCCGCCTTCTCGGCGATCATCAGCGTCGGGGAATTGGTGTTGCCGCTGATAATACTCGGCATGATCGAGGCATCGACCACCCGCAGCCCCTCGACGCCATTGACCCGCAGCTCAGGGCTGACCACCGCGCGCGGATCAACCCCCATGCGACAGGTGCCCACCGGATGGAAAATCGTCGTCCCGATATCCCCCGCCGCGCGCATAACTTCCGCGTCGCTCTGCGCCTGCGCGCCGGGCATGAACTCCTCGGGCCGGTAGCGCGCCAAAGCCGGCGCCTGCATGATCCTGCGGGTCAGCCGGATCGCGCGCAGCGCCACCTGCCGGTCGGCCTCGGCACTCAGATAGTTCGGCGCGATCACCGGCGGCTGCATGGGATCGGGCGAGGCTATCCGCACCGTGCCGCGGCTCTCGGGCTGCAGATGGCAGACGCTGGTGGTGATCGCCGGAAACCTATGCAGCGTCTCGCCAAAGGCGCCCAGCGACAGCGGCTGCACGTGATATTCCAGATCGGCGCGCGCCACATCGGGGCCCGAGCGCGCAAAGGCCCCCAATTGACTGGGCGCCATTGACATCGGCCCACTGCGCGCCAGCGCATATTGCAGCCCGATCTTCGCCTGCCCCAGCCATGTGCCCGCCATCGTGTTCAGCGTCTTCGCGCCCGTCACCTTATAGGCCATGCGCAGTTGCAGATGATCCTGCAGGTTCTCGCCAACATCGCTGTCATGGCGCGTGGCAATCCCGTTTTCTTGCAACACCGCCCCCGGCCCGACGCCTGAGAGCTGCAACAGCTGCGTCGAGCCGATCGACCCCGCCGAGAGCACCACCTCCGCATTGCAGCGCGCCTCTACGGGATGCCCGTCGCGCAGATAGCGCACGCCGACGCAGCGCGCGCCGTCGAAAATCAGCCCCTGTGCCTGCGCGCTGGTGTGGATCTCAAGGTTGCGCCGCCCACGCGCGGGGCGCAAGAACGCCTTGGCGGTATTCCACCGCCAGCCGCGCCGCTGGTTGACCTTGAAATAGCCGACGCCCTCATTGTCGCCGGTGTTAAAATCCGCCGTTGCGGGGATGCCGGTCTCGGCGGCAGCCTTGGCCCAATCGTCCAGAATATCCCAGCGCAGCCGCTGGTTCTCGACCCGCCATTCACCGCCCACGCCATGCATCTCACCGGGTTCGGCGTCCAAATCTCCGGCGGCATAATCCTCATGCGCCTTGAAATAGCCCAGCACATCCTCCCAGCCCCAGCCGGTATTGCCCATCTGCCGCCAAAGGTCGTAATCCGCCGCCTGCCCGCGCAGATAGAGCATGCCGTTGATCGAGCTACAGCCGCCCAATATCTTGCCCCGCGGATACAAGAGGCTGCGCCCGTTCAGCCCCGCCTCTGGCGCGGTTTTCAGCAGCCAGTCGGTGCGCGGATTGCCAATGCTATAGAGATAACCCACCGGAATATGCACCCAGAGGTAATTGTCGCGGCCCCCCGCCTCGAGCAAAAGCACCTTGGCTTTGGCGCTCAGCCGATTGGCCAAGAGCGCTCCGGCGCTGCCTGCTCCCACGATGATATAGTCGTAATCTGCCATCCGCGCCTCCGCCTGCAGCGACAGTAGCAGCCTGTGATTCGGATGCAACGCGCAGATGGTGGGGCCGATCGCATCGGGATCGACTGTAAGTCTTGCGGTGGGGAAGGTCGCTGATGCTATCCCTAGCGGTTGTTGAAAATCCGGTTTTTTGCTACATCAGGTCAGAGTATCCACCGCATCAAGACGGCGTTAAATGCCGCACAGACCGGATCGAGGCAGAGATGAAGCATTTACTCCTAACCGCAACGCTGGGACTGGCGCTGCTGGCGCCCGCGGCGGCCATTGCCGGACCGTTGGAAACCGCCTGCAACCGCTCGGACCGGGCGCAGTCCAACCGCGCGCTCTGCCGCTGCATCGATTCGGTGGCCCGCAACACGTTGACCCGCAGCGAGCAACGCCGCGCCGCGCGGTTCTTCTCCGAGCCGGATGAGGCACAGCGCGTGCGCATGTCGCCGACGCGGCGGGACAATGAGTTTTGGGCCCGCTACCGCGCCTTCGGCGCCGCCGCCGAACGCAGCTGCTCGTAAGCCAAGCGCAAACCTCTGTTTCGCCCGGCGCCACCGCCGGGCCGCGCCCGACCCTCCCGCCGGGAGGGCGCAGTGGCGATGTCAGGCAAAGCCCAACCCACGCTGTGGAAAGGGTGCGTCCCCAGTATCGTGCGCAACCCTCTGTGCTTTCGTTACAGTGGTTTAATGAAAGGCGGGTTCAGGCGGCGCTGGTAACTGAGGCGCCACTGTTCAACCGTTTGGCCCGTGGGAACCACGGGCCGCGCCCGACCCTCCCCCCGGGAGGGCGCATTGGCGATGTCATCAGCGGCGCATGCGTCGTCCGTGCTTTGAAGCACACCGCGCAGTGGCGAGGGCAGTCGCGCCCACCCAGTCTCGGGCGCGTCCCTTAACGCCTCAGCGTCGCCTCAATCCCGCTGTTTCACCACCCGCTCGCGCCAGAGGGTGAACAGCCCCGCGCAAATCACGATCCCCGCGCCAATCGCCACATTATTGCGCAGCGTCTCGCTAAAGATGAACATCCCCAGCGCCGAGGCAAACACCAGCTGCGAATAGGCCAAGGGCTGGATCGCGCTCGCCTCGGCGAACTCATAGGCGCGGATCAACATATAGTGGCTGCCCGCCGCGGTCACACATAGGGCTGCCATCCAGCCCCAGTCGCTCTGGGTCATCGGCTGCCAGTAAAACACCCCGATCCCGGTGGTTACCAATGCGCCGATCACCCCCATCCAGAAAAAGCTCACCGCGCTGCTGTCATGCCGCGAGACATAGCGCGTCAGCAGCGAGTAGAGCGCGAACATCGCCGCCGCCAGCAGGGGGATCAACGCCTCGACCTGAAACACCCCGAAGCCGGGCTGCAGGATCACCAACACGCCGATAAAGCCGACGCCAATCGCCAACCAGCGCCGCCAGCCGACCTTTTCGCCCAAGACCGGCCCCGAAAGCGCTGCCACCATCAACGGGTAAACCGCAAACACCGCGTGGCTCTCGACCAGCCCCAGAATGGTGAAGGCCGCGACCATCACCAAGACCTCGACCGCGATCAGCACGCTGCGGAAGCCTTGGATCAGCGGGATTTTCGAACGCGCGGCTTTCATCACCCCGCCAGCGCTGCGCGAGGCCAAGGCGATGACAAACACCGCAAAGAACCAATAGCGCACCATGATCACCATGAAGACGTTGTATTCGCTGGCCATATAGCGCGACAGCGCGTCGGTCACCGCGAAAACAAACATCGCCGCCAGCATCAGCCAGACACCGGCTTTGGGGTTACTCTTGCTGCTCATTCGGGCATCCTGCCAATTGTCATATGTTTCTTGCGACCATAGCCCGCCGCGCGTGTGATCACAAATCCACCGGCCTCGAGCGCGCGCCTGACATGGCCCGCGGCGGTATAGGTGGCGACCGTGCCGCCTGCTGCGGTATGGCGCGCGACCTCTTGCATCAAATCCTCGCCCCATAACTCGGGATTGCGCGCGGGTGCGAACCCGTCGAGAAACCACGCATCCGCGCGCCCGTCCCATGCCGCCAAGGTCTCGCGCGCATCGCCGATATGGATACGCGCCTCAACGCCCTGCAGCGAAATCTCCCGCACTGGCCCCGTTGCATCCGCCCATTGCGCCACCAGAGCCTCGGTTTGCGGCAAGCCAAAGGGCGCCAGCGCGCGGGCCATATCCTCGGCGCGCATCGGATAGGCTTCAAAGGAGGTAAACCGCAAGATCCCTGCCCCCTCATACACTTGCGCCAAGGCCAGCAGGTTCAAACCGGTGCCGAACCCCAGCTCCGCCACCGCAAACCCGTCGCACATCCGCGCCGGCAAGCCGTTGCCCGCCAGAAACACATGCCGCACCTCGCCGAGACCGCCGGTGAAATAGGGGTCGTCGAAATCCGTGGCGACCGGGCAATCACTGTCGGTCCAGCTGAGCGAAGGGTGGTTCATCGGAGAAATGCACGTTAGGAACGCGCTGACCTTGGCGTGACACTCGGGGAATGGCAATGGCTGAAATCACCATCATCGGGGCCGGTATCTTTGGCCTGAGCGCCGCCTATGTGCTGGCGCAGCGCGGTGCCAAAGTGACAATTGTCGAGCGTGATCACATCGGCGCCGGCGCCTCGGGCGGGGTGGTCGGCGCGCTCGCCCCGCATGTGCCGGAACTGTGGAACACCAAGAAAGCCTTTCAACTCGAAAGCCTGCTGATGGCGCAGGGGTTCTGGGATCAGGTCGCGGCGTTCAGCGGCGTAAACCCCGGCTATGCCCGCCTTGGCCGCGTGCAACCGATCCCCGACACTGCCGCCTTGGACCGCGCCCATGAGCGGATCGCCGGGGCCGAGGAGCTTTGGCAAGGTCAGGCGACATGGCAGGTGCTACGCCTCAGTGACACGCCGGGGCTGAGTTTTGACAGCCCCACCGGCTGGGCGATCTATGACACGCTGACCGCCCGCCAAGCGCCCCGCGCCTCCGCCCATGCGCTGGCCACGGGCTTGCGCCGGATGAATGCGACGTTTCTGACCGGCGACCAACCGCCCGAGGGCGCGCAGAAGGTGCTCTGGGCCAGTGGCGTGCAGGGGCTTTTGGATCTCGGCGAGGCGATGGGCAAGATGATGGGCAATGGCGTCAAAGGCCAAGCCGCGCTCTTGGATGCCGATTACCGCAACGCGCCGCAACTGTTCATCGACGGGCTGCATATCGTGCCCCATGCCGATGGCACCACCGCCGTCGGCTCGACCTCGGAACGTTATTACAGCCACGCCAGCCACACCGATGAGCAGTTGGAAACCCTGATCGGTCGCGCCCGCGCCGCCTGTCCGAACCTCAAAGACGCCGTGGTGCTTGAGCGTTGGGCCAGCCTGCGTCCGCGCAGCCCGACCCGCGCGCCGATGCTGGGCGAATGGCCCGACAGACCGGGGCATTTCATCCTGAATGGCGGGTTCAAGATCGGCTACGGCATGGCGCCGAAACTCGCCCATCTCGCCGCCGATCTGCTGCTTGAAGGTGAGGCCGATATCCCCGAGGGCTTTCGCGTCACTGACAATCTGCCGCGCAAAAACGGCGGGCCGAAGAACTACACCTAGCCGCGCCGAGACGCCAAAACAAAAGGCCCCAACCACGCGGGTCAGGGCCTTTCATAACTTGTCAGCATCTCGCTCAGTGCAAGCGCGTTTCCACGGTCTCGATCGAGCTTTCGATCAATTTACCCGCGTCTTCGGCGCTCAGGTTCTTTGCGATCAGGGCGCCCGCCGCGGCAACCGCCACATTGATCGCCGTGTCGCGCACTTCGCGCACCGCCGAGGATTCAGCCGAGGCAATCTGGTCTTCGGCACCGCGCAAACGCCGTGCAATCGAGGCTTCCAGATCCACCCGCGCCTGCTGCGCCGCAACCTCGGCATCTGCCTTGGCTTTGGCGACAATACGCTCGGCCTGCTCTTTGACTTCGGCCTTTTTACGCTCGAAGGACGCCCGCAGCTCCTGCGCTTCTTCACGCAGTTTACGGGCTTCTTCCAGCTCGGCACGAATGGTCTCGGCGCGTTTGTCCAAGAGACCGGCCAAGAGACCGGGCACTTTGAAATAGACCAACACGCCGACGAACAGCAGGAACGACAGCAGCACAACAAAATCGGTGTTGCGCAGCGAGATTTCCCAGCCAGCCGCCATTGCCGGTGTGGCAATCAGCGCCGCGAGGGGGGCGATTAGACGGATCATGCGGCACCCCCTTTCAACTGGGCATTCACCGCAGCGGTCACCGAACGCGCATCGGCTTTGACGCCGAAGGAGTTGAGCAACTCTTTGGTGGTATCCTTGGCAACCGTGGTCACCGCCTCGGTCGCCGAAGCGCGGATTTCATCAATCCGTGCCGCGGATTCCGCTGTGCGAGCGGCGATTTCAGCGTCAGCCTTGGCGATCGCAACGTCGAGATCCTTTTGGATATCGGCCTTTGCGTCATTGATCACTTTGGCAGCCGCAGCGCGCGCGTCGTCGAGTGCCTGATGATAGGCGGCCTCGGCCTCGGCGGCTTGCTGTTTAAAGGTTTCCGCGGCGGCGATATCATTGGTGATCGTCCCGGTCCGTTCGGCCAGAACCGAACCGATACGGGGCAATGCCACGCGCGAAAGGATAAGATAGAGCACGACCAGCGCGACCACGAGCCAGAGGATCTGGTTCGGGAAGGTCGCGAAATCGAGTTGCGGCATGCCGCCCGAGCTGGCCGCATCTGCGGCATGTCCGGCGTCTGTCGCGTGCTCTGCGGTATGTTCAGCCATTGGGCGTCCTCCTGATGGACCGTAACCGTCGGGTGCACGCTGGCGCCCACCCGACCGTAAGGATCACGGAAAAGTCAGGATCAGACGGCGAACATCAGCAGCAGCGCCACGAGGAACGAGAAGATCCCCAGCGCTTCGGCAAACGCGATGCCAATGAACAGCGTCGCGGTCTGGCCAGCGGCAGCCGACGGGTTGCGCAGCGCACCCGACAGGAAGTTGCCGGCAACATTGCCCACACCAACAGCGGCTCCGCCCATGCCCATGCAGGCCAGACCAGCGCCGATGTATGCGCCCATTTGTACGATATCGCCTTCCATAGCAGTAGCTCCTTACGATTGGAAATTGGCTAGTTTGATGAACCCGAATTAGTGCGCAGGATGCAGGGCATCTTTCAGATACACACAGGTCAGGATGGTAAAGACATAGGCCTGGATAAAGGCCACGAGGATTTCGAGCCCGTACATCGCGGTGATGGCGATGATCGACAGCGGGGTGACCGCAATGCCGATGCCCGAGATCAGGATCAACGGCGCGAAAGCCGCGAAGACTTTGATCACCGCGTGACCGGCCATCATATTGCCGGCCAAACGAATGGAATGGCTGACCGGGCGCACGAAGTAGCTGATCACTTCGATCAGCGCCAGCACCGGCCGCAGCGCGAGGGGCGCCGAGGCGACCCAGAACAGGCCCAGAAACTTCATGCCGTGGATATAGAAACCGACAAAGGTCACGGTCAGGAACACCCCCATCGCCAGAATCGCCGTCACCGCGATATGCGAGGTCGGCGTAAACGCCTTGGGCAGCAAGCCAAGGAAGTTCGAGAACACGATGAAGATGAACAGGGTGAAGATATAGGGGAAGAACTTCAGCGCGTCGCGTCCCGCTACGTCTTCAACCATCTTGTGGATGAACCCATAGGCCAGCTCGGCGATCGACTGGATGCGGGTCGGCACAATCGCGCGGCCACGGGTGCCCATCACGAACAACAGCGCCGCCGCGATCACGGTGACCGCCAACCAAAGGGTCGAATTGGTGATGGTAAAGACCCCAACCGCACCGTCGCCGAACAACGGCTGAACGATGAATTGATCCATCGGGTGGAACGTTAGGCCTTCGCCATGCTCTTCCGCTGCCACGTCTAGTCCCCTTCGTCACGGGCGGATTGATCCGCCTCTGCCATGCTTCTGCGCTGGACGTCGACGGCGGTGCGCATCATCACGCGAATCCCGGCCGTCAGGCCCAGCAAGACAAACAACACCAGAAAAATCGGCATGGTGCCAAACAGCGTATCCAGGCCAAATCCGATGCCAAAGCCGATCAAAAGACCGGCCACAAGCTCTGTTACCATGCGCCAGGCGTGCTGCGCCATCTCATGGCTGTCTGCCTTTTTGGGCTCCGGCACTTGCGCCTTCTTCAGCTTCGCGAGCCTCTCGTCGAGCGCGCGCAGGCGCTCCAGATCGTGCGGATCACTCATTCTGATCGCCCTTTGGACAGTCGAGCGCAAACTAGGGCGCACCCCCCTCAGAGTCAAGCGCGGTGATTTGCACGTAAGCTATTGTAAATACTCATATTTCACTTATCGCATCGCGCCAAAATCCGCCGCCTGCACCGGTATTTTCTGCATCTGCACATTCAACCATCCGGTTGAATGTTCCCGCGCCTGCCGCCACAATGGCGCATGACCACGGATGCCAGCACCCAACTCGACACGATCTTCACCGCCCTCGCCGATCCGACGCGGCGGGCGATCCTCGCGATGTTGCTTGAGGATGATATGGCGGTCACCGATGTCGCCGAGCCCTTCCCCGCCTCCCTCGCCTCGATCTCGAAACACCTCGGCGTGCTGGCCAACGCGGGGCTGATTAGCCAGGAGAAACGCGGGCGGGTGAAATGGTGCAAACTCGAGCCCGACGCGATGCGCGACGCCTCGGTCTGGATGCAGGCCTTCGGCCAATTCGAGCCGGTCAACCTCGACGCCTTCGAGCGTTTCTTGGAGTCCGAGCTCGACACCAACGCATAACCCCCGCCCCCATCATCTGTCCAAAAATATCCCGGGGGTGCGCCCATCGGGCGAGGGGGCAGCGCCCCCTTCTTCCTAAGCCGCCACAACCCGCCTGCGCCTATACCCTAAGGGCCGCGCCCGACCCTGGGAGGACGCCGCACCCTCGCCACAACGCACGGCGCTCCAAAGCACGCATGCCGGCTGCGCTGCTCAAGCCATCGCCAAGGCGCCCTCCCATGGGGAGGGTCGGGCGCGGCCCGGCGGTGCCGCCAGACCAAACAGCCGAACCGATGCGCTCAAAGCCCTAATGGCCGCGCCGCACCCGAGGTGGTTTCAACACCCTCCTCGCACCGCGCCCAAGCCCTAAGGGCCGCGCCCGACCCTGGGTGGGCGCATAATCCGATTCCCGATGCGCGGTGCTTCAAAGCACGAGCGCCAGTCGAGCCCCAAACAACATCGCCAAGGCGCCCGCCCGGGGGGAGGGTCGGGCGCGGCCCGTGGTGCCCACGGGCGAAACAGGGGCCCCAACCAACCCCAACCGCTGCTTAGAGACCTAGGCGCCAATCACGCACGCGCGCCCCGTAGGGTGTGTGCTCTGCACGCACCGTCAGCGCACCGCCAGCACCACCCCCTACCGCCGCATCCGCTCCAGCAGCGCGAAGGACACATAGCCATCCGGCGCCAACCCCTGCGCCGCCTGCCAGTCGCGCACCGCCGCCAATGTCCCCGAGCCGACCCGCCCGTCGATATTGCCGTCGTAATGCCCCGCCCGCTGCAACACCCGCTGCAACTCCTCCCGCTCGGCGCGGCTCAATGGCCGGTCATCGCGCGGCCAATCGCCGACAAACCCGCCGCCGCCACGCAGCCGGTCGGCCAGATGCCCGATGCCGATCGCATAGGCATCGGCGTTGTTATAGCGCTTGATCACGTGGAAATTGCGAAACGCCAAGATCGCCGGCCCCTCGGAGCCCGCCGGAAACAGCAGCGTCGCCTCGCCCGAGCGCGGCAGTTCCAGCCCCGCCTGTGGCCTCACCCCCAGTTCCACCCAATCGCCCACATCCCGCGCGGTATTGGCCAGCCGCGGATTAAACCGCGCCGGTATCTGCACCTCGACACCCCATGGCTGCCCGCGCTGCCAGCCATGACGCGCCAGATATGCGGCGGTCGAGGCCAGCGAATCCGTCGGATCATCCGACCAGATATCACGGTGCCCGTCGCCGCGAAAATCCACCGCATAGGCCAGATAGCTGGTCGGAATGAACTGCGTGTGGCCCATGGCACCAGCCCATGACCCCACCAGATGCCGCCTATCCACATCCCCCGCCTGCAGGATCTGCAGAGCACCGATCAACTGCTGCTCATAGAACTCGGCGCGGCGGCTGTGGATCGCCAAAGTGGTCAAGGAGGGGATCAATTGCGAGGTGCCGCGCAGCGCACCATAGGAGCTCTCCAGCCCCCAAATCGCGATCACCACCTCGCGGTCAACGTCATAACGCGCCTCGATCTCGTCCAGCACCGCGCGGTGTTCGCGCAGCATCGCGCGCCCGCCCCGCACCCGTGCGCTGGACACTGCGCTATCCAGATAGGCCCAGATCGGACGGGTGAACTCGGGCTGGCCGGATTCGCGGCGCAGGATCTCGCGGTTGATCTCGACACCGGCAAAGGCGGCGTCAAACACAGAGCCGCGAATGCCCTGCGCCAGCGCCCGCCCGCGAAACCCCGCCAGCCATGCCGCCAGTTGCGCATCACGCGAGACGCCCAAACCGTCAGGCCGCAGACGCGGCAGGGCGGAGCGGGCGGGCGCAATTCCGGCCAAAGGCGCACGGTCCGGCGACGCGCCACCATGGCTTACCTGCGCCGCCACGGGTGCAGCGCTGTCAGGGCGGGGCATCGGGTATAGGGACCGTTCCACCGAGGCGTGGCCGTCAACCGCCAGAAAAGACGCGGCAAACAGGCCGATAAATCCGGCACGCAGTGTCATCAGGGCTGCTCTCTCTTGTTTTGCCGCAGATTACCGCATTTGGCGGCGCCAAGAAAGCCGCTCAACCGGCCCTAAGCGGAACTACGCAATCACAGATCCGCAGCTGCACACGGGTGCCGATCTGGTATTGCGCGCCGGGGCCGGAAATCACGATCATGCAATCATCGCCCTCCTGCACCCAGTAAATCTGGTCATGGCCGCGAAATTCGCGCCCGATGATCGTCGCCGAACCCAAGGGATCGGGCTCCAGCATGATCTGCTCGGGGCGCACCGCCAGATCGACGGCACCATTGGCCGCGCGCGACATCGGCAGATCGCCAAAGGCGGTGCGCACGCTCATCCCGTTGGCGGTGCCGCGCAGGATATTCGAGCGGCCGATGAAATTGGCGACAAATTCGCTGACCGGATTGGAATAAATCTCGTCCGGCGTGCCAAATTGCACCACGCGGCCCTTGTCCATCACCGCGATCCGGTCGGCCAAGGCCAGCGCCTCCTCTTGGTCATGGGTGACCAGAATCCCTGCCGAGCCGGTGGATTTCAACAGTTTGCGCACCTCTTGCCGCGTCTCCACCCGCATTTTGGCATCGAGATTCGAGAACGGCTCATCGAGCAGGATCAACTGCGGCGAGACCGCCAGCGCCCGCGCCAAAGCCACCCGCTGTTGCTGTCCGCCCGACAACTGGTGCGGGCGCCGTTTGCCCAGCTCTTCCAGCCCGACCAGCGCCAACATCTCCTCGGCCCGCGCCTTCGCCGCCGCGCGGGTCAGCTTGCGCAGCCCGAATTTGACATTATCCAGCACGCTCAGATGCGGAAACAGCGCGTAATCCTGAAACACAAAGCCGATGCCGCGCGCTTCCGGCGTCAGATGGGTGATATCCTGCCCGTTGAACAGCACCCGCCCCTCGTCCGGCACCTCAAAGCCGCCGATCATCCGCAGCGTCGTGGTCTTGCCGCAGCCCGAGGGCCCCAAAAGCGCCAGCAACTCGCCCTCGCCCAGAGCCAGCGACACCCGCTCAACCGCGGCGCTATCGGCATGGGCAAAGGTCTTGCGCAGCCGCTCGACCTCCAACAGCGGTTTCGCGGGCCGCTGCTGGAACCCCATCACCGAAGCCTCGGCGGGCATGCGAAATCTCAGGGCTTTGGGCAGTTCATTCATAGGTCACTCCGACCCTAATATACGTGGCTGCGCGGGTAATTCCAACCATTGCACTTGGTTATGATCGGCGCGCGGGGATGTCAATTTGCTTTGCCCCGCAGCAGATCAGCACCGGCCCCGCACAGACCCGCCGCAGACCCTGACCAGATGGTCAGACAGGGGGATTGCAAGGCCGCCACGCAATGCGCATACTCGCCGCTTGATCCCCAGCTTATGGACCGATGATGCACGCCCGAAACCCCGGAACGCCCCTGACCGTTGACTGGTTCGACCGTGTGCAGGTGAATCGCCCCGCCACCGAACGCCGCGCCAACACGTTGACCACGCGGCGCAGCGTCAAAAAGCAGTTTCAGGCGGCGTGGCTGGTCAATGCGATCACCTGCACCGATCTGACCACGCTGGCCGGCGATGACACCGACGCCCGCGTCGAGCGGCTCTGCGCCAAGGCCCGCCGTCCGCTGGCCGATCATATCGTCGAGGGGCTCGGCCTGCCCGATATGCCCAAAACCGGCGCGGTCTGCGTCTATCCGACGATGGTTGCCACCGCCAAACACGCGCTGTCGAACTCGGGCATTCCCGTGGCCTCGGTCGCCACCGGCTTTCCCGCCGGTCTGATGCCCCTCGATATGCGGCTTGCCGAGATCCGCTATGCCGTCGATCAAGGCGCCGATGAGATCGACATCGTGATCACCCGCGCGCATGTGTTCAACGCCAATTGGACCGCGCTTTACGACGAGATCGCGGCAATGCGCGAGGCCTGCGGCGCGGCCCATATGAAAGCGATCCTTGCCACCGGTGAGTTAACCACGCTGTCGAATGTCTACGCCGCCTCCATGGTGGCGATGCAGGCGGGCGCGGATTTCATCAAAACATCGACCGGTAAAGAACCGGTGAACGCGACCCTGCCGGTGTCCTTGACCATGGTCCGCGCCCTGCGCGATTACGGCGACCGCACCGGCTATAAGATCGGCTTCAAACCGGCTGGCGGGATCAAGACCGCCAAGGACGCCATCGCCTGGCAAATCCTGATGAAAGAAGAGCTTGGCCGCGATTGGCTGCGCGGCGATCTGTTCCGCTTTGGCGCCTCGTCGATGCTGGGTGATATCGAACGCCAGCTCGAACATTACGTCACCGGACGCTACGCCGCCTCGCACCGCCACGCCATCGCCTGACCCCAATTTCGAGCAAATCGAGGACGCCATGCCCACCGTTACCGAGGCCCTGAACACTATGGATTACGGTCCCGCCCCCGAATCGACCGGCCACGCGATGGACTGGCTGAAATCCCGCGGATTTGGCCATTTCATTAATGGTAAATTCATCTCCGGCAGCGAGACTTTCGCCAGCATCAACCCCGCCACTGGCGAGGAACTGGCGCAAGTCGCGCAGGGCACGGCGGCGGATATCGACACGGCGGTGAAAGCCGCGCGCAAGGCCGCCAGCGGCTGGGCGGCGCTGTCCGGCCACCAGCGCGCGCGCCATCTCTATGCTCTGGCGCGGCTGATGCAAAAACGCGAGCGGCTGTTTGCGGTGCTGGAGACGCTGGATAACGGCAAACCGATCCGCGAGAGCCGCGATATCGATGTGCCCTTGGCGGTGCGCCATTTTTACCATCACGCGGGCTGGGCCGAACTGGCCGAGGTCGAATTCCCCGACCACCGCCCCCACGGCGTCTGCGGCCAGATCATCCCGTGGAACTTTCCGCTCCTGATGCTGTCGTGGAAGATCGCCCCCGCGCTGGCGGCGGGCAACACCGTTGTTCTGAAACCCGCCGAGCAAACGCCGCTGACCGCGCTGTTGTTCGCCGAACTCTGCATCGAGGCCGGTCTGCCCAAGGGCGTGGTCAATATCGTCACCGGCGATGGCACCGCCGGTGCTGCGCTGGTCGAGCACGCGGGCGTCGATAAAATCGCCTTCACCGGCTCGACCGAAGTGGGCCGCAAAATCCGCCACGCCACCGCCGGCACCGAGAAGGCGTTAACCTTGGAACTGGGCGGGAAATCCCCGTTTATCGTCTTTGCCGAGGCCGATCTTGACGCCGCAATCGAGGGCGTCGTCGATGCGATCTGGTTCAATCAGGGCGAGGTCTGCTGTGCGGGCTCACGCATTCTGGTGCAGGAGTCCGTTTCTGAACAGTTCACCAACCGGTTGAAAGCGCGGATGAAAACCCTGCGCGTGGGCGATCCCTTGGACAAATCCACCGATATCGGCGCAGTGGTTGACCAGATCCAACGCCAGCGTATTTGTTCCATAGTCGATGACGCGGTCGCCCAAGGCGCGGTGCTGCATCAGGCCCCGGCCTATGAAGGCAAGGGCAGTTTTGTCTCCCCCGGTCTGCTCACCGGTCTTGGCGCGGCGAATATCGCCAATTCCGAAGAAATCTTTGGCCCGATTGTCACCCTGATGACCTTCCGCACGCCGAATGAGGCGGTGGAACTGGCCAATAACACCCGCTACGGGCTCGCCGCCTCGATCTGGACCGAGAATATCACCACCGCGCTGGACATCGCCGCGCAGGTCAAGGCGGGGATCGTCTGGGTCAACGGCACCAATATGTTCGACGCCAACGCCCCCTTTGGCGGCATGCGCGAATCCGGTTTTGGCCGCGAAGGCGCGCGCGAGGGCATGTTGGCCTATCTCGCCCCCGCCGCCCCCAAGGGTGCCGCGCGCAAAGCTGTTGATGCGCCCTCGGCCCTGCCCGAGGCTGGCAGCGGCGACGCCATCGACCGCACCCGCAAGCTCTATATCGGCGGCGCCCAGAAACGCGCCGACAGCGGCTATTCCTACGCCGTCGCCGGAGCGCAGGTGCCTTTGGGCAACCGCAAGGACATCCGCAACGCCGTGGAAGCCGCGGACAAAGCTGGCAAATGGTCCGGTGTCACCGGCCATAACCGCGCGCAGGTGCTGTATTTCCTCGCCGAGAACCTCAACGCCCGCGCCGCCGAATTCGCCAAACAAGTGGGCGAGGCCGAGACGCAGGCAGCGATTGCCCGCGCCTTCTACTGGGCGGCTTGGGCGGATAAATTCGATGGCCGCGTGCATTCGACGCAAAGCGCCCATGTGACCTTGGCGATGAAGGAACCTTTCGGCGTGATGGGGGTGATCTGCCCTGAGGAAGCGCCGCTTTTGGGCTTTGTCTCCACCATCCTGCCCGCCATCGCCATGGGCAACCGCGTGATCGCCGTGCCCTCGCAGGCCAACCCGCTGCCCGCGCTGGACCTCTACCAAGTGCTCGACACCTCGGATGTGCCGGGCGGTGTGGTCAATATCATCACCGGCCCGCGCGCTGAACTGGCCGAGACTTTGGCCAAACACGACGGGGTCGCCGCGCTCTGGGCCTTTGCCGATCCGGCAATTTGCGAATCCGCCAAGGCGCAGTCCGCCGGAAATCTCAAACCCGTCTGGGCCGAAAGCCAAGAGCGCGACTGGCAGGGCGCCGAGGGGCAATCCCAAGACTTCCTGCACCACGCCGTGCAGATCAAAACCATCTGGGTGCCCTACGGCGCCTGAGGGTTTTCACAGCGAAAAACAATAAAGGCCCGGTAGATTTACCGGGCCTTTATCATGAATATTTCGCTAACGCTGCAAGCCAAGCCGTTGAATTTGCACGACCCGCCACTGTCCCACGCGCGGGACAGCGGCGCGGCGCAAATCTTAGCTCAAGGTCCGCTCGACGGTCTCACGCTCGAAGATTTCGATCACGTCACCCTTGCGGATATCGTTGTAATTCTCGAACGCCATACCGCATTCCTGACCCGAGATGACTTCTTTCACCTCGTCCTTGAAGCGTTTCAGCGTCTTCAGCGTGCCCTCATGGATCACCACGTTATCCCGCAGCAGGCGCACCCCTGCCGAACGACGCGCGACCCCTTCGGTGACCAGACAACCGGCAACCTTGCCAACGTTCGAGACGTTGAACACGTCGCGGATTTCTGCGTAGCCGATGAAATGCTCGCGCACCTCATCCGACAGCAGACCCGAGGCCGCGGCTTTGATGTCGTCGATCAGGTCGTAGATGATCGAGTAGTAGCGGATCTCGACGCCCTTTTGCTGCGCAGCCGCCCGTGCCGTCGCATTGGCCCGCACGTTGAACCCGATCACCGGCGTGCTCGAGGCTTCGGCCAGACCGATGTCCGAATCCGTGATCGCGCCGACGCCGTAATGCAGAACCCGCACCCGAACCTCGTCGTTGCCGACCTTCTCGAGCGCCTGCACGATTGCCTCGGCAGACCCCTGCACGTCGGCTTTCACCAACACCGGCAGTTCCGCGACGGTCTGGTCAGCCTTGGCTTTCGCCATCATCTGCTCCAGCGTCGTCGCAGCACCGGCCGCCGCGCGTTTGTCCTTGGCCGCCGACTCGCGGTAGGCCGCGATCTCGCGGGCCTGCGCTTCGGTTTCGACCACGTTCAACACATCGCCCGCTTCCGGCGTGCCGTTGAGACCCAGAACCTCGACCGGAACCGAGGGACCGGCTTCGTCGACGCGCTCACCCTGATCGTTGATCAAGGCGCGGACCTTACCGAACTGCTCACCGACGACAAAGATATCGCCTTTGCGCAGCGTGCCGTGCTGGACCAGAACCGTCGCCACCGGACCGCGGCCCACGTCAAGCTTGGCTTCGATCACCGCGCCCTGTGCGGCACGGTTCGGGTTGGCCACGAGTTCGAGGATCTCGGCCTGCAGCGCCACCGCTTCGAGCAGTTGATCAAGCCCGTCGCCCTTGAGCGCCGAAACCTCCACATCCTGCACGTCGCCGCCCATCGCCTCGACCACAACATCATGCTGCAGCAATTCGGTGCGCACGCGGTTGGGATCAGCGGCCGGACGGTCGCATTTGTTGATCGCCACGATCAGCGGCACATTCGCCGCTTTCGCATGGCTGATCGCCTCGACGGTCTGCGGCATCACCGAGTCGTCGGCGGCAACCACGAGGATCACGATATCGGTGACCTGAGCCCCGCGCGACCGCATCGAGGTAAAGGCCGCGTGACCCGGGGTGTCGAGGAAGCTGAGCACAGCCCCCGATTCCGTGGTCACCTGATAGGCGCCGATATGCTGGGTGATCCCGCCGGCTTCGCCCGAGACCACATTGGTCTTGCGGAAGGCATCCAACAGCGAGGTTTTGCCGTGGTCGACGTGGCCCATGATGGTGACGATCGGCGGGCGCGGACGCATGTCCTCGTCCTTGTCCTCGACGGTGTCGATGACCTGCTCAACGTCCGAATCCGAAACCCGCACGGTCTTGTGGCCGAATTCCTCGATCACCAGTTCGGCGGTATCGGCGTCGATGGCTTCGTTCATCGAAACCATCATGCCCATTTTCATCAGCGATTTGACCACATCGGCAGCACGCTCGGCCATACGGTTGGCGAGTTCCTGCACGACGATGGTTTCCGGCAGCTGCACGTCGCGCACCTGCTTTTCCTGCTTCTGGCCGAGACCCAGCGCCTTGGCGCGGGCTTTTTCCTGCTTGCGCTTCATCGCCGCCATCGAGCGCTGGCGTCCGCCGCCTTCACCGCTCAGCGCGGCGTTCAGCGTCAGCTTGCCCGAGCGACGGCCACCGCCATCGTTGCGGCCTTTGCCACGGCTGTTGCGATCATCGCGTTCGCGGTCGGTCTTGCGCGGGGTCGGTGCAGCGCCACCACGGACCGGGCCACGGTCGGCGCGTTCGGCCGGTTTCTCGGGCGCGGGCTGGGCGGCAACCGCCTCGGCAGCTTTTTCGGCTTTCGCAGCCTGTGCAGCCTCGGCGGCTTTGCGGGCCTCTTCTTCTTCACGGGCCTTGCGGGCCTCCTCGCGCTCACGCTCTTCGCGCTCGCGGTCCTCGATTTCCTGGCGCCGGCGCTCGCGTTCTTCTTCGCGGGCCTTTTCTTCGGCGACACGGGCCGCTGCATCCTCGGCTTCACGCGCTTTCGCAGCGCGCACAGCCGCGAGGCGGCGCTCGAGTTCAGCCTCGGAAATGCCTTGAGGCCGGCGCGCAGCAGAGGCACCGACCGCGTTTTTCTTGGCCGCGTTATCTAGGGAAGGCGCCGTAACACCCGGTTTGGGCACGACGACGCGCTTGCGCTTGGTTTCCACAACCACTGCCTTTGTGCGGCCATGGCTGAAGCTCTGCTTCACTTGACCGGGGGTCCCGCGAAGCCCAAGGGGTTTTTTGCCGTCAGTATCGCTCATGCGTCTCGTCAATCCTCTCCGGCGGACACGCCGCCGTCACGCCCGCGCATTCGCGCCAGCTTCGCCGCTTCCTCTACTACACGCGTGCACAGACCGCCAGCGGCAAGCGCGGCATGTATCACATGTTCCCGACCGAATGCCAAACCCAATTCACCTGCGTCAAGGCA
This sequence comes from Pararhodobacter oceanensis, assembly GCF_003076755.1. Taxonomy (GTDB): domain Bacteria; phylum Pseudomonadota; class Alphaproteobacteria; order Rhodobacterales; family Rhodobacteraceae; genus Pararhodobacter; species Pararhodobacter oceanensis. The sequence continues at coordinate 151,562 of NZ_QDKM01000005.1, read as the reverse complement.
GGTGATATGGGTTTGTGCGCCGTCAGGGGGGCGCAGTTTGGTCTTGCCCCGCTCAGAGCCGTCAAAAGCCTGAACGAGTATTCTTGCATCTTCGTTACGCAACCAGTCGCGGGTCTTTTCATACCCCGCAACCGCCTGCCCGGCCTTGCGCGCCAGCGACAGCGAATCAATCACCCGACGGGTCAGCAGATCATGAACCTGATCCGCCAGATCGTCGGGCGCTGTCACCTGCGCCTTGGCCGCGCGCGAGAACAAGCGGCGTTTGACCGCTTGGTCTATCGCGGCACGGTCCGCCGCCACATACATCCCGCGTCCCGGCAATTTACCCGAGACATCGGGAACCACGCTGGCGTCCGGCCCGACCACGAAGCGGATCAAGCCGCCGCGCGGTTGCGACTCGCCCGTGGCAATACAGCGCCGTTCGGGTTCGTCTTGGTCTTTGGTCCGGCCGCCACGCGTCATGCGCTCGCCTCCGGCCTTAACCGATGTCTTCTTCGCCGTCTTCGGCGAGAAGCTCTTCGGTGTCTTCGTCTTCGTCGTCGCTCTCCAGTTCTGCCGGATCGACCCAGCCCAGCTGGATACGCGCCGTCATGATCAGCGTCTGCGCCTCTTCGAGGCTCATCTCGAAGGGTTCGAGCAGACCGTCATCCTTGATCCGCTGCCCGTCGACATTGGTCCAGCCGCCAGCCAGTTCCCAATCGGCGCAGGTGGCGAAATCTTCCAGCGTCTTGATGCCGTCCTTGGCCAAGACTTCGATCATCTGCGGGGTCAGCCCGTCAAAGGTGATCAGACTGTCCTCGACACCCAGAGCCCGAGCCGCATCCAGCGCGGCGGTGTTGATCGCTTCCAACTTGTCGCGGGCGCGGGCCTGAAGTTCGGTCGCGGTGTCGTCGTCAAACCCGTCGATCGACAGCAATTCGTCGATTTCGACATAGGCGACCTCTTCCAGCGTCGCGAACCCCTCTGCCACCAATAGCTGGGCCATCATCTCGTCGATATCAAGGGCCTCCATGAACAAAGCCGTGCGTTCGGCGAATTCTGCCTGACGCCGGGCCGATTCATCGGATTCCGTCATGATGTCGATATCGAGACCGGTCAGCTGGCTGGCCAGACGCACGTTCTGGCCACGGCGGCCAATGGCGAGCGACAGTTGCTCGTCGGGCACCACCACCTCGATGCGTGCGGCGTCTTCGTCGATCACAACCTTGCTGACCTCGGCGGGCTGCAGCGCGTTGACGAGGAAGGTCGCCTGATCCTCATTCCACGGAATGATGTCGATCTTCTCGCCCTGCAACTCGTTGACCACGGCCTGCACACGGCTGCCGCGCATACCGACACAGGCGCCGACCGGATCAATCGAGCCGTCATAGGAGATCACTGCGATCTTGGCACGCGAACCCGGATCACGGGCGACGGCTTTGATGTCGATGATCCCGTCGTAAATCTCGGGCACTTCCATCTTGAACAGCGCGGCCATGAACTCGGGCGCGGTGCGCGACAGGAACACCTGCGGACCACGGGCCTCGCGGCGCACATCCTTGATGAAGCAGCGGATGCGGTCGTTGGGGCGGTAAGTCTCGCGGCCGATCTTCTCGTTGCGGCGCAGGATACCCTCGCCACGGCCGATATCGACGATGATATTGCCGTATTCCTCACGCTTGACGACACCGTTGATGATCGTCTGCGCGCGGTCTTTGAATTCTTCATACTGGCGATCACGCTCGGCTTCGCGGACCTTTTGCAAGATCACCTGTTTCGCCGATTGCGCGGCGATCCGGCCCAGTTCAACCGGCGGCACTTCTTCGCGGATCTCGTCACCGATTTCCGGCGCTTCCAGATAGGGTTTGGCCTGCTCGACGGTCAGTTCAGCGTGGTAGTTTTCCAGCAGCTCCTCATCGACCACAGTGCGCACACGGGTAAAGGTGGCGCGGCCGGTCTTGCGGTCGATATGCACGCGGATGTCCATATCGGCGCCGTAACGCGACTTTGCCGCCCGCGCGAGGCTGTCTTCCATCGCCTGCACGACCAGTTCGGGGTCGATCAGTTTTTCACGGGCGACCGCTTCTGCGGTTTGCAGCAGTTCCAGCTGATTGGCACTGGTGATGGCCATAGATCACTCCTCCTCGGAAGCGGTGTCGGTTTCGATATCGTCAAAGTCCGATTCATTGACATCGCCGGTGCTTTTGCGGCTGCGCAAGGTCTCGGCAATCAACTCGTCTGTCAGGATCAGCTTGGCATCCGACAGCCAGTCGAATTGCAGGCCAATGGTCACCGGCGTGCCGTGATCTTCGATCTCGATCAGCACTTCGTTACCCTCGACACCCTGCAGCGCACCCTTAAAGCGGCGGCGGCCGTCGATCAGTTCTTCGGTCTCGATCCGTGCCTCATAGCCCGACCAATCCTCGAAATCCTTGAGCCGTGTCAGCGGGCGGTCGATGCCGGGGCTCGACACTTCCAGCACATAGGCGTCTTCCAAGGGATCATCGACATCGAGCACCGCCGAAACCATCGTGGTGATCGTGCCCAGATCGTCAATCTCGATGCCGCCGCCGGCGCGGTCGGCCATGATCTGCAGGGTGCGGGTCTTGCCGGCCATCAGCCGCAAGCGCACCAGTTCAAAGCCCTCGGCCTCGACCGCAGGGCGCACAATCGCTGCCAACCGCCGGTCAATGGCGGTGCGGGCAACCAGATCATTGGGTTCTGCACTCTCGCTCATCGCGATCTCCAGAAGTGATACCACAGGCCCGAGGGTCAAAAACCTTGGGGCCAAAAACAAAAAAACGGGCCAAGCGGCCCGTGCAAGCGTCCGGTGGCGCCGTCGAGTTTGGACCTCGCAGCCGCCGCTGTTGAAGGCGATATACGCCCCGCGCGCGCAAACTTCAAGCGATACTTCACGAGGTCACTCACGGGCGCGGTGTTTCTGCGCAATTTCACCCGCGGCGCAGGCTGAGTGCCACCGCTGGCGGGCGTCAGATCAACTGCGACGCGCACGGTCGCGCAGCCCGTCCATCACCCGCACCAATTCGGCGGTGATCCCCGGTTCCGACAGCGCATGCCCCGCCATCGGCACCATCCGCAGCGTGTTGCTGGCCCATTTGCGGTGTAGGTTCCAGGCGGTGACCGGCGGGCAGATCATATCGTATTGCCCCTGCACGATCACCCCCTGCACGTCTTTCATCCGCCAGAGGTTCGCCATCAACTGCCCGTCCTCTTCAAAGAAGCAATTGTTAATGAAATAATGGTTTTCCAGCCGCGCAAAGGCCCGCGCGTAATCCACCGGCGTGTCGAATTGCCCGCGGGTTTCCACCGTTGCCAGCGCGTTCTCCCAATTCGACCAGAGTTTGGCAAACCGCGCCTCTTCGGCGAAAACATCCGAGAACAGCCGCCGGTGATAGGCGCCGATCAGATCATTGCGCTCGGCTTCGGGGATCGGATCGACAAACCGCGCCCAGAACTCGGGATAAAACCGCCCCGCGCCGCCGCCATAGAACCACTCAAGCTCGCTTTGGGTGCCCATAAACACCCCGCGCAACACCAGATAGGCGACGCGCTCAGGATAGGCTTGGGTATAGGCCAGCGCCAGAGTCGCGCCCCAACTGCCGCCGAAACAGAGCCAGCGCTCGATGCCGAGGGTCTCGCGAATCAGTTCGATGTCATTGATCAGATGCTGGGTGGTATTGCCCTCGACACTGGCATGGGGCTTGGAGCGCCCGCAGCCGCGCTGGTCAAACAGGATCACGCGGTAATAGGCGGGGTCGAAAAACCGCCGCATCATCGGGCTGGAGCCACCGCCCGGCCCGCCATGCAACACCACCACCGGCACGCCCTGGGGGTTGCCGCATTGCTCGACATAGAGGCTGTGGCCGTCGCCGACCTCCAACATCCGCCGGTCAAAGGGCTCGGTGGCGGGGTAAAGATACGCGGTTGCGCGCTTTTGCTCGTGGGACTTATCCATATCTCGGTCTATATAACGGGCCGTGCCACCTATACGATGGGATCGCGGCACAAAACGCAAGCCGGAGAGCGCAGAATGACCACCACCACCATCGACCCCGCCGAAGTTGCCAAATTCGAGGCCATGGCCGCGGAATGGTGGGACCCGCATGGCAAGTTCAAACCGCTGCATATGCTCAACCCTTGTCGGCTGGATTATATCACCGCGCAGATTGCCGCCGAGTTTGGCCGCGACCTCAGCGAACCCCTGCCGTTCAAAGGGTTGCGGCTGTTGGATATCGGTTGCGGTGGCGGGCTGCTGGCGGAACCGATGGCGCGGCTGGGGGCCGAGGTTATGGGCGCGGATGCGGCGGCGGGGAATATTCCGGTGGCGCAGTTGCATGCGCAGCAATCGGGGTTGCAGATTGATTATCGCCACACCAGTGCCGAGGATCTGGCCGCTGCTGGTGAGCAATTCGACGTGGTGCTGAATATGGAGGTGGTCGAGCATGTCGCCGATCCCTTGGCCTTTCTGAGCGCCTGCCATGATCTGTTGCGGGCGGGCGGGCTGATGGTCTGTTCGACGATCAACCGCAATCCGAAGAGCTTTGCCATGGCGATTGTCGGCGCGGAACTGGTGATGCGCTGGCTGCCGCGCGGGACCCATGACTGGGCGAAATTCATCACGCCGGATGAATTATACGAGCTGCTGCGCAACGCGGGGCTGGAGCCGGTGGACCGCAAGGGCATGGTGTTCAACCCGCTGGGCTGGAGCTGGTCGCTCTCCGCACGGGATCTCTCGGTGAATTACGTAACGACATCGGTAAAGCGCTGAGCCCAAACCCTGTTTCGCCCGTGGGCACCACGGGCCGCGCCCGACCCTCCCCCCGGGAGGGCGCACTGGCGATGGCATTCACCGCTCGAGCTTCGTCAATGCTTTGAAGTGCCGCGCTTTGTGGTGAGGTTGCGCGCGCCCACCCAGGGTCGGGCGCGTCCCTTAACGCTTAGAGCCCCTCCGCGTCGATCTCTTTGATCAACGCATGATGACGGGCGATGAAATCCGCGCGCACCTGCACCGGCGGGCGCGGGTGGATGGTCAGGCTATTCGCGAACACCGGCGGTTTGCCGAAAATCGCATTCGCCTCGGTCGCGGTGAAACCGGCGATCTGCGTGGCCTCGAGCCAGGCGCTGATTGTATCGGCGCGCTTGATTCGTGCCTTGATCACCTTCGGCAGCGCGGCGGGCAGGCCAAACCGGATGTGGATCGCGCTGGTCAGCCGCTGGTCCAAAGCCTCGTAATCCGGCCCGACCGCGGCTTTGACCGGCGAGATCATATCGCCGATCACATATTCCGGCGCATCATGCAGCAGCGCCGCCAGCCGCCAGCGCGGCGAGGCGGCAGGGTCCGCGCGGGTAAACAGATCCTCGACCAATAGCGAATGTTCGGCCACCGAATAGGGCCAGTCGCCGGTGGTCTGCCCGTTCCAGCGCGCGACAAAGGCCAACCCGTGGGCGATATCCTCAAGCTCGATATCCACCGGCGTCGGGTCCAGCAGATCAAGCCGGCGGCCCGAAAGCATCCGTTGCCAAGCGCGCGGTTGTTTGCCTGAGGGTTTTCGGGGCTGTTTCATGCGGTCACCAAGGAAAAGCCAGCGTCAGAGAGCGCTGATACCCCGAAGCGACCATGGGGGTAAAGCCGCGTGACGGGCGTCACGCCGTAGTGCTCAGGCGCGAATGCCCACCGCTTACCGCTATGCCGCGGCGTCAGAATAGATCGCAATGACGTGAATTCGCCACTTGGTGGGGAAGACGTCATGCCACGCGGGCGGCGTTAGAACAGCAACAGCACCCAGAGGCCGACCAGACAGCCGCCGAGCAAAAACACCGTTAACACGCCCAGCCGGAACAGCGTTTGCAACAGCCGCGAGGGTGCCGAGAGGCCGGAGGCCTGCGCGTTACGGGCGGCGGCGGGGTCTGTCATAGGCTCGGAGCGCAGCGCCGGTTCGGGCGGGGTCAGCTCATCCTCATCGTCGATCCATGCGGCGGCGCTCAGGATTGACGGCTTGCCCTGCGCCCGCTCGGAACTGCCGCGCTGTGGCGCCATATCGGGGCGCATATCCGAACCATAAGCACTGCGCGGCGGCGGGGCGCTGCCCAGATCCTCCACCGAGGCCATCAATTTTTCGATATCCAGCGACAGCGTCTCGGACCCCTCAACCGCGGCCTCTGCCTGCGGGGACACGGGGTCACCAACCTCAGGCAGTTCCGCTGCGCGCGGCATGTCGGACACCTCCGCGCGCCTTGGCGGACCCTCGTCGACAAGCGGGTGGGTGGCAAAATATGCCGTCTCATCCAGTGCCGCAGGAGGCGGCGCCTTGGGCCCTGCTGCCGCCCGCTGGTCACGGCGCGACGAGCGCAGGTTCAGCCATTTGCCCATCAGCGAGGCGCGCCGCGGCGGTGGTTTCGGCGGTTGATTGGGGTTGCGTAACAGACCCACGCGCGCCTGCCGGTCAAGCCGGAGCTTGCGCCGCGACAGGGCAGCCGAGGGTGGGGGCGACGAGAGGGTTTGTGACACAGCGACCTTCCAATACAAGACACGGGCCCCTGCAGCATCGCATCAGGATGTTAACAAACGCTTTCGATCCGCAAACCGCCGCCATTTTCCCGCATTCCCGGCCCCGTAAACACAAACGGCCGGACCCGAAGGCCCGGCCGTATCCGTGATGCCGCCGCGCTCAGGAGGCGGGCGCGTCGCCTTGGCCCTGCTGCGCCTGACGGGCGGCAAGCTGCTGGCGATACATCTGCATGAAGTCGATCATATCGAGGTTCAGCGGCGGGAAGCCACCGTCGCGGGTCACATCCGAGATGATCCGGCGCGCGAAAGGGAACACAATGCGCGGGCATTCGATCAGCAAGAACGGATGCATCTGGTCCTCGGGCACACCGTCGATCAGGAAAATCGCGCCATACTCCAGCTCGACCAGATACAGCGTCGCGCCGGTCTCTTTGACCTTGGATTCGATGCGGTATTTGCTGATCACCTCAAAGTGATTGTCCGCACCCTCTTTCTTTTTCGCGTCGAGGCTGACCTGAACCTGAATGTCCGGCTGGCCGGCAGGGATTTTGCCGTCGCCACGCACCACGGCGTTTTCAAACGACAGATCGCGCACAAATTGCGCCAAAACCTGAAACTTTACCTGCGGCGCTGCGCCTGCAGCGGCGGGCTGCGCACCATTTTGCGGTGCTGCACCGTTGCCATTCTCGGCCATGAAACTCTCCTGATGTCAAAAACTGTTGGGGCGTTCTAGCAGGTGCTTTAAATGCGCTCAATGCCTGCGCGGAACAGCGACCCAACGATCATGGCCAGCTTACCACCGTGACGGTGATCGGGGCCTGCGTGGTTAAGCGGTCCTACTGTCGGGGCCAACTATCGGGGCCTACGCGGGTCATCAATCCGGCGGTCGGGTTCCAGAGGGTCGCGTGGGCCGTCGCGAACCTCGAAATCGCCCTCGATAATATCATCGCGCCGCGCATGGTGGCTGCTGTGCACAGTGGTGCGGGCGGCGACCGCGCGCATCAAGGCACGCTGCAGCGGCGGCACCAGCAGCAAAAGCCCCAGACTATCGGTCAGAAACCCCGGCAGGATCAGGAACAGACCGGCGAGCACCCGAAACGCGCCCTGCGCCAGAAACGCCCCCGGCTCGATCCGCAGCCCGCCCTGCATCAGCCCCAAGGCGCGTGCATGCTGGCCGCGCAGGATCGTCACCCCGACGGCGGCGCCCAGAACAATCAGTAACAGCGTGGTGAACACACCGATTTCAGACCCGATTGCGATAAACAGGGCAATCTCGATCAATGGCAGGGCAACAAAGAGTAATAGAACGGGCACGTGGGCGATTCCTCGGCGGTGACGTGGTAGACTTGCGGCGTCGTCCACCCTACATAAGCGATGAACGCTTAAAACCAAGCCCAGATTTCCCCGAGGACAACATGGACTCTGCCGTGATACAACTTCTCGTTTTGGCCGGCATCGCGGTCTTCCTGATTATGAAGCTCAGAAGCGCGCTTGGCACGCGGGACGGCTATGAACGCCCGCCCGAGCCGGTGATTGATCCGGCCACAGCCGCGCGGCAAGGGTTCGAGGTGATCGAGGGCGGCGAAGACCACGATATCACCGACCATGTGCCGGCCAATTCGGACTCGGCCAAAGCGCTGGCCGAGATCAAACGCGCCGAACCCTCGTTCAATGTCACCGAGTTTCTCGGCGGCGCGCGCGGTGCCTATGAGATGATCCTGATGGGCTTCGAGAACGGCGAGCTGGACGATCTGGTGCCGCTGCTGTCGCGCGATGTCTTCGAGAGCTTTGACGAGGTTGTGCAACTGCGCGAGCGCGAGGGGCTGAGCGTCGAGGCGCATTTCGTCGGGCTGCGCGAATTGGCGCTGAATAAGGCGCGATTCGACCCCGCCAGCAAAGAGGCCGAGATCACCGTGCGTTTCGTCGGCGAACTGACCTCGGTGGTGCGCAATGCCGAGGGCGAGGTGGTCGAGGGCGACGCCAATGCGATCAAGCAACAGCGCGACGTCTGGACCTTTGCCCGTGTCACCGGTTCGGACAACCCGAACTGGCGGCTGGTGGCCACCGGCGGCTGAGCGCGCCTGAGCCGCCGCTAGAACCGGTCGCACACAGGTCCCCAGCGCGGGCGTAGACGCAAGGAGGGAGCGCCAATGCCCCGTCGCTTGACCGACGACGACAAAGAGCTTTGGCAGCGGGTGGCGCGCAGCACCACCCCGCTGCAGCCAATGCCCTCGCCCAAGCCGGACCGGCGCAAAGCCCCGCTGCCGGACCCGCAGGCGCCGGAGCCCGCGGCGAGTTTCACCCCTGCATCTATGTCCCAGCAAATCCCCGCTGCGATGCCGCCGCGCTCGGCTAAACAAGTGGCGAAACAAGCCACCGCCCACCCCGCGCACCCGCGGATCAATCTGGATCTCGCCGAGCCGGTCGCACGGCAATTGGCCCGCGCGCCGGTGGCGATGGAGCGCAAGCTGCACAAGCACATGATGCGCGGCAAACTGCTGCCCGAGGCGCGGATTGACCTGCACGGGATGACCGTCGCGCAGGCGCATCAGGCGCTGATCGGCTTTATCCTCTCGTCACAGGCGCGCGGCTTGCGGCTGGTGCTGGTGATCACCGGCAAGGGCCGCAAGAAAGCGCCGGATTACGTGGCGCCGATGCCGGTGCGCGCCGGTGTGCTGAAGCATGAGGTGCCGCAATGGCTGCGCGCCGCGCCCTTGGGGCCGCTGGTGCAGGAATTGCGCGAATCACATCAAAAACACGGCGGCGCGGGCGCCTATTACGTCTATCTGCGCAAACGCCGCTAAGCTGAGTCGGGGGGCGTCAGCGGCGCGGGGTTGCCGCCTCGGCGCTTACCCCACCGCTCATCCGGCGCAGCCACCATGGCCGCGTGCGCCGCGATCCGGTCTCGGTCAGCGGCTGCAGCACCACCTGCGTGGTGTTTTGCAGGGTCAGGATCGTCGCCGGCAACAGCGGCAGACTGGCCGAGGTGCCGTCGGCGAGCGCGGAATTGAGCATCTGCATCTGATCCAACAGCCCGATCAAAGCCGGTGAGGAGGCCACGGTGAAATGCCCCGCCCCCTGCGAAAAGGCGCTGACATCCAGCAGCGTTACACCCAAACCGTTCAGCGGGGTGGCGTCGGGTAGATTGCCCAGCCGCGCGGTCTCGCCGCTGAGCCGTGCCGAGAGGGTCAACACGCGGTCACGCTGCGAGGTGACGATGACAAAGGGGTCCGGCAATGGCCCGATCGCCGCCACCTGCTGGCGGAACACTGAGACGTCGATATCAGGCGACAGCAGGAACACGCCGCCAATCGCCCGCAGTGCCGGATCATTGGTCAGCGCCAGTTGCCGCATTGCCTCCATCAACAGATGCGCACCCATCGAATGCGCGATCAGGATGATCCGCTGCGGCCTTGCCGCCTGCACCCGGCGCAGCATCTCGACCAGCCCGTCGCGGGCAAACAGCGCGCTGTCGCGGTCATGCGCATAGGCCAGCGGCGAGCCCAGCGAGGGCCATGAATAATGCAGCGACGCGCCCGGCACCCGCAGGTCGTAATCCAGTTGCGCGGTGCGGTAGAGCCCCTCGATAAAGGTGTTGTTGAACCCGTGCACATAGATCACCGCCTCACGCTCGCCCACGGGCTCACGGGCCAGAGCGGCGCGCACCGCCGTTTCGAAGGCGGCGCCATCCAACATCTGCGCATCCGCCAGCATGAAATGCCGTGTGGGGTCCGCCGCAGAGCGGTCACGCGGGCGCGGAATTTCGCCGAGTTCACGGTCGGGCGGGATCGACGTGGTGAAGCTGCCAAAGCTGACCTGTGCGCGGCGCTCCCAGCCCGGCACCGGCTGATTCGGATCCGGCGCGCGGGTGGTGGCAACCAGAACCGGCCACAACACCGCGCCCGGCGCGGGATGCTCAACGAAATCAACCTGTTCACGAACCGCACAAGCGGAAACACTTATTAAGAGAGCAAAAATAAAGACGCGCATGCACGGTTCCAACCCAAGTTCTGCCCTTGATACACGAGCATTCGGCCTCATGGCAGGGGGCTAATTACAAGTTGATCGTTTTCAATCCGTCGCGCGGGCGCTATCTGTTCGGGATGAGCGACATCATCCACTCCGCCGAGACCGCCACCCGCCAATTGCGCGCGCTGTTTGACCAGACACCGCTGCAGCGCAACGCCTATCTCTCGACCCGCTTTGGCGCCGATATCTGGCTCAAGCGCGAGGATCTGACGCCGGTGCGCTCGTATAAAATCCGCGGCGCGTTCAATGCCATGCGCAAGGTGCTGGAACAGACCCCCGAGCAGGAGATTTTCGTCTGCGCTTCGGCCGGAAACCACGCGCAGGGGGTGGCCTTTGCCTGTCGTCACTTTGGCCGTCGCGGGGTGATTTTCATGCCCGTGACCACGCCCAAGCAAAAGATCGACAAGACCAATGTGTTTGGCGGCGGCATGGTCGAGATCCGGCTGATCGGCGATTATTTCGACCATGCGCTGAGCGCCGCGCAGGACTATTGCGCCGAGGCGGGCGGGCATTTCCTCTCGCCCTTTGACGATGCGGATGTGATCGAGGGGCAAGCCAGTATCGCCGCCGAAATCCTCGATCAACTGGGCCATGCGCCGGATATGATCGTGCTGCCGGTGGGCGGTGGCGGCTTGGCGGCGGGGCTGCGCGGCTATTTCAAAGCCCGCGATCTCGCCACCGAATTCCGCTTTGTCGAGCCTCTGGGCGGCGCCAGCCTCACCGCCGCGCTGGCCAAGGGTGCGCCGGTCACATTGGACAGCGTTGACAGCTTCGTCGATGGCGCTGCGGTGGCGCGACTGGGCGAACGCCCCTTTGCAGCGCTGGCCGATGTCACGCCTGCGCAAGTGTATCTGGCGCCCGAAGACCGGATCTGCGTGACGATGCTGGAAATGCTCAACGCCGAGGGGATCGTGCTCGAGCCTGCCGGTGCGCTCTCGGTCGATGTGTTGACCGATCTCGCCGAGGACATTCGCGGCAAATCCGTGGTCTGCGTGACCTCGGGCGGGAATTTCGACTTCGAGCGCCTGCCCGAGGTCAAGGAACGCGCGATGCGCTATTCCGGCCAGAAGAAATATTTCATCCTGCGCCTGCCACAACGCCCCGGTGCGCTGCGCGAGTTTCTGGAAATGCTGGGCCCCGAGGATGATATCGCGCGGTTTGAATACCTGAAGAAATCGGCGCGCAACTTCGGCTCGGTGCTGATCGGCATTGAGACCAGCGAATCGGCCAATTTCGACGCGCTCTATCAGCGTATGCAGGACCGTGGCTTTCAATACCGCGATATCACCGATGACGAGACCTTGGCCAATGTGCTGGTCTGACGCCTAAGCTGCACGCCCACATCATAGCGCACCCCAGCCCTGAACGCGCCTGCCTAGGCGGCGCGGGTGCGCAGACCGCTGGCCAGCGCCTGCCGCGAGGCTTCGAAACTGGCGCGGATCGCCGCAAGATCCACCTGTGCCGCCTGCCCGGCATTGGCCTGCGCCTCGCCCTCACCGCAAAGCGCGGCGAACTCGGCAAACCCGAGGTTCAGTGCCGCGCCGCGCAGAAAATGCAGATCCGCCGCCAGAGTTTGTGCCGGAACCGTAGCCTCCAGCCGTGCCACGCCGTCGCTGGCCTCCAGCAGGAAGGCCTCGACCACCTCGTCAAAGGCGTCCTCCATATCCTGCTTCAATTCATCAATATGCGACCAGTCAATCATGCCACCCCCTTGGCTGCTGTCCGAGTATGCGCGCAACCGCCTAACCGGTTCTTAACGCGAATGTCCAAATAAAAACAATTTTTGCGTTCAGTAAATCTTAAGACGCCCTGCGCCAAACTAACAGTTAACTTATCAAAGGTTCTTTTTGTGTTGCCCTATGCTGCAGAACTTCCCACGCTCGACCCGATCGCTTCGGGACAGGCGATCCGCAATGTGCTTGTGGTCGATGATTCCCGCGCCCAACGTTTGGTGCTGGCCGCCGGTCTGCGCAAATGGGGCTATTGTGTCCATCAGGCAGAGTCCGGCGCGCAAGCACTGGAAATCATTGCCAAACATGAGATTGATCTGGTCCTCTCCGACTGGATGATGCCGGGGATGAACGGCATTGAATTCTGCCGCACCCTGCGCCAGCAGGACAGTGAGCGTTATACCTATTTCATCCTTCTGACCTCGAAATCCGACAAGGCCGCAGTCGCCGAAGGGCTTGAGGTCGGCGCCGATGACTATCTGGCAAAACCGGTTGATTCGGGGGAATTGCGCGCCCGAATCAAAGCTGGTGAGCGGGTTTTGGCGATGGAACGCGCCCTGCGTGGTAACAATGAATTGCTCACCGACACGCTGGTCAAGCTGCGCAACCTCTATGCGGCGCTGGATCGAGATCTGGTCGATGCGCGCAATTTGCAACAATCCCTGCTGCGCGAACCGCATCACCGTTATGACACCGGCGCGATCAGCGTGATGCTGCGGCCCTCGGGGCATGTCGGCGGCGATATGGTCGGATTTTTCGAGATCACGCCGGAACTGACCGGCATGTATGGCTTTGATGTCTCGGGCCATGGGGTCGCCTCGGCGCTCTTGACCGCGCGGCTCTCGGGGCTGCTGTCGGGCGCCTCTTCGGATCACAATATCGCCGTTGAACACGGGCCGGACGGGCCGATGGGGCGGGCACCGGCGCAGGTCGCCAAGGTGATGAATGAGCTGATGCTCGGCGAGATCGAGACCGACCGCTACGCCACCCTCGCCTATGCCGAGATCAATCGCACCAATGGCAAGCTGCGGCTGGTGCAGGCCGGACACCCGCATCCGCTGCTGCAACATGCCGATGGCAGCGTCACCATTCTGGGCCAAGGCGGGCTGCCGGTCGGCCTGCTGGAAGGGGCGGAATATTTCGGCTTTGAAACCACTCTACAACCCGGTGAGCGGCTGATTCTGGTCTCGGACGGGGTCACCGAATGCCCCAACCCGCAACAGGAAGAACTGGGCCATGAGAGGCTCAACCGCATCCTCACGCGGCTTGCTGATCTGCGCGGCAATGCGCTACTCGAGGCGCTAATGTGGGAACTGGCAACTTGGCACGACTCCGAGGATTTCCCCGACGATATCAGCTATGCGCTGTTTGAATATGATGGGCCCGCGGGGGAGGTGGCGTAATCCACCGCCACCCTGCCCCGTTCAATCGCGGGCCTGCAGCTTGGCCTCGATCGCCTGCAACCGCGCCAGAACCTCGTCGCGGTAAACATCGGTGCGCTCATTGTTTTCCTGATCATGCGCCTCTTGCATCGAGTTGACGATCAGGCCGACCAGCAGGTTCACCACCGCAAAGGTCGTGACCACGATAAACGGCACGAAAAACAGCCAGGCGTAGGGATAGACCTCCATCACCGGCCGCACGATCCCCATCGACCAGCTTTCCAGCGTCATGATCTGGAACAGCGAATAGGCCGCGCCGCCGAGATCGCCGAACCATTCGGGGAAAGCGCTGCCGAACAGCTTGGTCGCCATCACCGCCGCGATGTAGAAAATCATCGCCATCAGCAGGAACACCGACCCCATGCCGGGCACCGCGCGGATGAAGCCCTCGACCACCCGTCGCAGGCTGGGCGCGACCGAGACCACGCGCAAAAGCCGCAATACGCGCAGGGCCCGCAACACGCTGAATCCATGGGCAAAAGGCAACAGCGCAATGCCGACAATGATAAAATCAAACAGGTTCCAGCCCGAGCGGAAAAACCGCAGCCGCTTGGCGTAAAGCTTCAGCGCCAGCTCGATGACAAAGACCGCCAGACAGGCGGTATCCAGCGCCAAGATCAGCGGCCCCGCGACATCCATCACCGGCTGCGAGGTTTCCAACCCCAAGAGCACCGCGTTGAACAGAATCACCGCGATCACCGTGTTTTGCACGATCGGACGGTCGATAAATGCCGCCACTTTCTGTCGAATTGTCATAATCTCGGGTAGCCCTCAGGTCAGCGTGAACCGCGCTGCAAGTTCCACATGGGCAGACCAGCGGAACTGGTCAACCACCTGCACCCAATCCAACAGATAACCGGCGCTGACAAGGGTCTTTGCGTCGCGCGCGAATGTCACCGGATTGCAGCTGACAAAGGCGATCACCGGCACGCCAGAGGCCGCGAGTTCCGCGGTCTGCGCCTCAGCACCGGCGCGCGGCGGGTCGATCACCACCGCGTCAAATGCTGCCAATTCATCGGGCAACAGCGGGCGGCGAAAGAGGTCGCGCGTCTCGGTGGTGATCCGCTTCAGCCCCGTGGCATTGCGCCAGCCGAGATCGAGCGATGCCAACATCTCCGCCGCGCCCTCCACCGCCAGAACCTCGGCATTCTTGGCCAGCGGCAAAGAAAACGTGCCGCAACCGGCAAAGAGATCGGCGACCGAGCGCGCCTCGCCCACCGCCTCGCGGACCGCGCGCAACAGGCTGGCTTCACCATGCGCCGTGGCCTGCAAAAACGCCCCCGGCGGCGGCGAGACTTTTGCCGCGCCCATCGGCAGGCTGGGCGGCTCAGACTGCAACAGCACCTCGCCGTCCCATGCCAGACGCGCCACGCCATATTGTCCGGCGATCTGCGGCAGCCCCATGCGCAGCGCATTGTCCAACGGCTTGCCGCCGCTTGCCGCCACTTCGACCCCCTGATCAAATAGGGTGACGGTCAGTTTCACCTCACCCTTGCGCGAGCCCCCCAGCGCGACCAATGCCTCGAGCGCGGGGATCATGGCGATCAACGCCGGGTCGAGCAATTGGCAGTCGGGGATCGCCGTCACCGTGTCCGAGGCGCGGGCGTGAAACCCGACCAGCGCGGCCGATTTCAACCGCCGTCCGGCCAGCGTGGCGCGGCGGCGGCTGCGGGGTGGCGAGGTCAGGATCGGGCGGAACGCGGCCTCGATGCTCTGCAAGGCCAGCGCATGCCGCACCACATCCTGCTTCCATTCCGCGACAAATGCGTCGCTGGCATGCATCAACGCACAACCGCCGCAGGCTTTGTAGTGCTTGCAGGGCGCCGCGACCCGTTGCGGTGACGGCTGCAATATTCGCGGCTGCGCGATACGTCCGCTGTCTTCCGCGCCCTCGACCGCCTCGCCGGGCAAGGCGCGCGCCACGGTGACACCCTGCGCCACGCCCTCGGCGCGCAGATTGAGGCGCTCGATGGTGATCATGTCAGCGCCACGGCAGGCGAAAACGCATAGCCTTCGGGCGCCAGAATCGTCGCCTCGCGCAACCCGTGGGGTTTGTCGGCGGGCGGTTCGATCACCATGCCACCGGCGGGTTCGGCACGCGCGCAACAGGCATCGGGATCAAGCCCGAAAAGATAAAGCTGCACCCCCGCCCCGCGTGGCGGGTTTTCGGGCAGTAGATTGGTTAACGGATGCGCGGCGAATGTCCCGTCGGAATGCAATTGCACCAGAACCTCGCCGTATCTGGCGAGGGCGAAATCATCGCTGAGCCGGTGGATCGTCAGGCCGAAACACTCCTGCAGAAACTGCGCCATGCCGCGCAGATCGCGCAGCAGCAGGTTGACGCCCAACCCGCGCAAACCGCGCCCGAAATCCGCCGCGCTCACTGTCTCCAAATCCGTCACGCTGTCTCGCCTTCTTCCGCGTTTTCGTCCTCGCCGGTGCCCAGAAACCCGCCCGATTGCCGCGACCAGAACCGCGCGTATTGCCCGCCCTGCGCCAGCAATTCATCATGCGTGCCTTGCTCGACAATATGCCCCGCGTCCAGCACGATGATGCGGTCCATATTCGCAATCGTCGACAGGCGGTGGGCAATCGCAAGCACGGTTTTCCCCGCCATGATCTGGGTCAGCGCCTCCTGAATCTGCGCCTCAACCTCGGAATCCAGTGCCGATGTGGCCTCATCCAGCACCAGAATCGGCGCGTCTTTCAAAAACGCACGGGCCAAGGCAATCCGCTGCCGCTGCCCGCCGGACAAGCGCACACCGCGTTCACCCAGATGGGCCTCATAGCCCTCGCGCCCCGCCGCGTCGCGGAGATCTTGAATGAAATCATCGGCTTCAGCGGCGCGCGCGGCCTCGATCAACTCGGCCTCACTGGCATCGGGGCGCCCGTAAAGGATGTTGTCGCGGGCCGAGCGGTTGAACATCGCGGTGTCCTGCGTGACCATGCCGATCTGGCGACGCAGGCTTTCCTGTGTGACATCGCGCACGTCGATCCCGTCGATCATCACGCGACCTTCCTCGGTGTCGTAAAGCCGCAAGAGCAGTGCCACCAGCGTGGTTTTCCCCGCCCCCGAGGCGCCGACAATGCCGATCCGCTCGCCGGGTTTAATGGTTAAATCGAGATGCTCCACCCCGCCCGAGCGCCGCCCGTAAGCAAAGCCCACATCCTCGAAACGGATTTCACCCAGAACCGAGGGCATTTCGCGCGCGGTCTCCGCATCGGTCAGCGCATGGGCGGCGGTCAATGTGCGCATGCCGTCCTCGACCTCGCCGACATTGGCGTAGATCGCCATCAAGGTAAACGACACCCAACCCGTCATCTGCGCCAACCGCGTCGAGACCGCGCCCGCCGCGACAATCGCCCCCGCCGAGGCCTCGCCCTGCGCCCAAAGATACAGCGTGCCACCGACCAGAGCGACCGGCAGAACGCCGGCGATGATCATCAAGGTGACGCGGAAACTGGCCGAGAGAATGCCGAAAGACAGCACCTTTTCGCGGTAGCCCTGCATCGCCTCCAGCGCATTGCGATCCTCATGGCGGGAATGGGCGAACAGTTTGACGGTGCGAATATTGGTTATCGTATCAACCACTTGTCCGGTGACCATCGCCCGCGCCCCGGCCCGTGCGCCCGAGCGTTTGCGGATATGCGGCATGAACAGGCGGATCATGAACAGATAGACCACCGACCAGACGCCGAGCACCGCGCCAAGCCGCCAGTCGATCATCCCGACCAGCGCCGCCGAGCCGATCAGCGTCGACAGCGCGAAGGCCACGGTGTTGATCGATTCCGAGATCACCTCGGTTAATGCCCGCGCCGCCTGTATCTGCTTTTGGGCAATGCGACCGGCGAAATCATTGTCGAAAAACCCGATGTCCTGCCCCATCGTCCAGCGGTTGAGCCGCGACAGCACCAAGGGTTCGACATTCGGTGCGATGGTGACGAAATTCGCCGCCGAACTCAGGCCGAAGGTCAGCGGCCGGATCAGCAGGAAGAACGCCGCAAAGACGGTTAACAACAGCCAGTTCTCGGCGACAAAATTGCCCACCTGTGCGGTGGCGGTCGCGTCGATCAATTCGCCCATGATATAGGCCGCGAAAACCTCGGCCACGCCCGCCGCCGCAGAGATCAGCGTGGCGACCAATATGCCGCGCCCCGCGCCCGAGAGCGCCCAGCGAAAGAACCGCCACAGACTGTTCGGCGGCGGTCCCTCGGCCTGCATAAATGGGTTAATCAGCCGTGAAAGCTTCATTCTGCCGCCTCGTCCGTTCCAATAAATCCGCCTGATTGGCGCGCCCAAAATGCGGCATAGAGCCCGTTCTGCGCCATCAGATCGTTATGCGTGCCGTCCTCGACAATGCCACCGTCGTCGAGCACCACGATCCGGTCCATCCGCGCGATGGTCGACAGGCGGTGGGCAATGGCGATCACGGTTTTGCCCTCCATCATACCGTAAAGCGTGCTCTGGATCTGCGCCTCAACCTCGGAATCCAGCGCCGAGGTGGCCTCATCGAGCACCAGAATCGGCGCGTCTTTCATCACCACGCGGGCAATCGCGATCCGTTGCCGCTGCCCGCCGGACAGCTTCACGCCGCGCTCGCCAACCCGCGCGTCATAGCCCGTGCGCCCCTCGGCATCGCTGAGCGTCTCGATAAATTCATGCGCCTCGGCGCGTTTCGAGGCATCGAGCATCTGCGCGTCACCGGCCTCGGGGCTGCCGTAAAGGATGTTCTCGCGCACCGAACGGTGCAGCAGCGAGGTGTCTTGCTGCACCATGCCGATGCGCGCGCGCAGACTGTCCTGTGTCACCTGCGCGATATCCTGCCCGTCAATCTCGATGCGCCCGTGTTCCACGTCGTAAAACCGCAGCAGCAACTTAACGAGGGTCGATTTCCCCGCGCCCGAGCGTCCGACAAGCCCGACCTTCTCACCCGGTGCGATGGTTAATGTCACATGCTGCAACCCGCCCGAGCCGCGCCCATAGTGGTGGCTGACGTCCCGAAAGGCGATCTCACCGGCGCGGAACTCGAGCGGCTTCGCCTCTGGCGCATCGACCAGTTCCACCGGCTGGGCGATGGTCTCCATCCCCTCGGCGACAACGCCAAGGTTGCGAAAGAACGAGCTCACCGCCCACATGATCCAGCCGGTCATCGCGTTGAGCCGCAGCACCAGCGACGCCGCCGCCGCGACAATGCCGAGCGTCGCGGATTGTGTCGACCAGAGCAGGATCGCCCAGCCGACCACCGAGACGATCAGAAACCCGTTCAGCAAGACCAGCGACAGGTCCATCGTGGTAAAGATGCGCATTTCCTTCTGAAAGGTGACGCGCGCATTTTCGATCGCCTCGCGGGCGTAGTCGTTTTCATGATCGGCCTGCGCAAACAGCTTCACCGAATGGATGTTGGTATAGGCGTCGACCACGCGGCCGGTGACCGCCGAACGCGCATCCGAGGCGGCTTTCGAGGCCGGACCGACGCGGACAATCGTCCAGCGGATCAGCGCTAGATAGAGCGCCAGCCAGACCAGCAGCGGCAAGACCAGACGCAGATCGGCGCCCATCAACAGCACCGCCGCACCAATGATATAGGCCAGCGAAAAGCCCAGCGCGTCAAAAATCTGGAACACCGCTTCGCCAGCGGCGGGCGGGGTTTGCATGATCCGGTTGGCGATACGTCCGGCGAAATCATTCTCGAACCAGCCGACCGATTGGCGCAGCACATGGCGATGCGCGCGCCAGCGGATCAGCGTGCCAAAATTGGGCAGCACCGCGTTGTTAAGCAGGCCGACATTGATCACCTGAAACAGCGGCCGCAGGGTCAGGAGGATCAGCGCGGCGATCATCAATTCGACGCCATTCTCGGCCCAGAACCCGTCGATACCGCTGCCCTCGAGCAGATCGACCACGCGGCCCAGATACCACAGAAAGCCGATCTCGACGAAAGCGGTGATCACCGAGAAAATGCCGGTGACGATAAACACCTTGCGAAACGGCACCATATAGCGGCGCAGAAACGGCCAGAGACGGCGCGGCGGCGTGTCCTCTTCGACATAGTCGGTATAGGGATCCACCAGATTTTCGAAAAATTTATACACGCAACCAATCCTTAACCCGTGTGGCAATCTAGGGCGATTGGCGGCGCCTGACCAGTGCGCGTTAGCCCTTGTCGAGCCAAGCGATCAGCGCGGCGCCATCGGGGGCGAAATCCTGCGCGATCCACTGCGCTTGCGCCGCTTTCAGCGCTGCGCCCAGCGCGGGGCCGGTGAGCGCGGGCATCAGGTCTTTGGGCTTTAGCGGAAATTCCGCCGCCACGCCGCGCGCGATATCGGCACGCCAGCCTGCGGGTGGCGGCGTCTCAAAGAGCGCGGCGCGGGCGAGGATGATGTCTTCGGCAACTTCGCCGCCGTGCAGAAAGGCCAGCGCGGCGGCGGGGGTGGGCGCGCCCAAAGCGTCTCTAACATGGCTGAAATGGCGGATCTCGGCCTTGGTCATCCGCAAGCGGGCCTCGGGTGCAGCACCGCCCAGCACCGCCAGCCTCCGCAGCCAGCCGCCCGCGCGCCCGTCTTCGAAATGCACCAGAATCGGCAGCGCCTGCGGTTGCGCGCCGGACAGGATATGGTGCAAGACCCCGCTTTGCGCCATGGCGGCTACCGCGGGTGCGGGGTCGCTTGCGGCGAGGAGTTTGCGCAGCTCGGCGGTGATGCGTTCGGCAGAAAGCGTCTCTAACATGGCCGAATGTGCTGCACAGGCGGCCAGCGCCTCGGCATCAAGCCCCTGCGCGGGGTCGCCGTATTGGGCATGAAAACGAAAGAACCGCAGGATGCGCAGATAGTCCTCGGTGATCCGCGCCTGCGCGTCACCGACAAAGCGCAGGCGGCGCGCGCGCAGGTCCTCGATACCGCCCAGAGGGTCAACAACGGTGCCATCGGCACGCGCATAAAGCGCGTTCATGGTGAAATCACGCCGCCGCGCGTCCTGGATCAGATCGGCACCAAAGGCGACGCGGGCGTGGCGGCCGTAACCCTCTTCGTCATGACGAAACGAGGTCACTTCAAACCCCTCCCCCCCCGCCACCACGGTCACCGTGCCATGGGCAATGCCGGTGGGCACGGCGCGCAAACCGGCGTTTTCGGCAAGGTTAGTGACGATTTCCGGCAGCGCATCGGTGGCGATATCCACATCGACCACCGGCTCACTTAGCAGCGCGTTGCGCACGCAGCCGCCAACCGCCAGCGCCTGATAGCCGGCGTCACTCAGCAGCGCCATCACGGCTTGGGTGTTCTCATTCTCCAGCCATGCGCCACTGACCCGCATGTGCTCACTCCACCCGCTGGGCCAGCGCCCGCAGCATCCGCGCGGTGGCGCCCCAGATGTAATAGGGCCCCCATGGCACGGTATAGAAACTGCGCCATTGGCCCAGCCATTGACGGCGCTGCACCGCGTAATTCGCCGGATCGAGCAGATGCGCGAGCGGCACCAGAAACGCCTCTTCAACCTCGCCCCGCTCAACCACCAGATCGAAGGGGTCGCAGATATGGCCAAGGACCGGCGTCACCGCGAAACCGGTCACGGTTTCATGTTTCGGCATCTCGCCCAGCACCGAGACCAGCGCCGGATCAAGCCCGACCTCTTCCCGCGCCTCGCGCAGGGCGGCGGCGGTGACATTGGCGTCACCCGCATCCACTTTGCCGCCGGGAAAGGCGATCTGCCCGGGGTGATGTTTGAGCCCCGAGGCGCGTTTGGTCAGCAAGACCGATAGCCCCTGCGGGCGCTCAAGGATCGGCATCAGCACCGCGGCTTCGCGCAATGGACGATCCTTGGGGCGGAAATCGGGGTTCAGGTCAAAATCGCTCGAAGGGGAGCCGGATCTCGCCAGCGCCCTCTCGATGCGGGTTATCGCGTCACTCTTTGCCATCCTGCTCGGCCTCGAACCCCACGCTTTTGGCGTCCAACACATAATGCGCGCCGCAGAACTGGCAATCGGCGCTGACCGTGCCGTCATCCAGCGTCATATGGCCGATGTCCTTGGCCGAATAGATCGACAGACTCTGGCGCACTTTGTCCTCGGAACAGGTGCAGCCGAACTCAAGCTGCTGCGCGTCAAAGATGCGCGGCGATTCCTCGCTGAACAGCCGCACCAGCAGATCGGTCGGCTGCACCGTGGGGCCGACCAGCTCAGTCTCTTCGACGGTATCCAACAGGATATTCGCGCGGCTCCAGTTCTCCGCGTCATCGCCCTCGACCAGATCACCGGCAGCCAGCAGACCCTCTTCGCCACTGGCCGCGTCCTTGGCATGCGGCGAGGCTTTCGGCATATGCTGCAGCATCACGCCACCGGCGCGCCAGCGTTCATCTTGACCGGCCAGCGTCGAGCGCCCGAAGGCGGTGGCGAAACGGGTCGGCAATTGCTCGGACTGCGCGAAATAGGTCTCGGCGCAGGACGACAGCGAACCACCGGCAATCGGGGTGATGCCCTGATAGGGGGCCATATCCTCGCCCTGATCAATGATCACCGCGAAATAGCCTTTGCCGAGTTGGTCAAACGCGGCGGCCTTGAGATCGAGCGCCTCGGCGTCATAGCTGGCATAGGCGCGGATCTGCGCGGGCGCGCCATCGCCGGTTGGCGCCACGTAATCGGTGGCGATCAGACGCACCGCGCCTGAGCCGCGCACCTGCAGGGACAGCCGCCAGCGCAGTTTGATGGTCTGGCCGATCATCGCGGTCAGCAGCACCGCCTCGGCGACCAGCGCCTCGATCGGTGCGGGATAATTGTGTTGCGACAAGACCTTATCCAGCACGCCATCAACGCGCGCCAAACGGCCGCGGATATCCGCGTGGTCCAATTGAAAGGGCAGGACGGTGTCGTCCCAGGCGATTTGCGCACCGAGGGTCATGAGGAACCTTAACATCTAGGGCTTGGCATTGAGGCTTTCATATAGGAACCCATAGCTGGGGGAAAAGGGGCATAAGTGATTCGCCTGCCCGATCCGCCGCGCAACCCGAGGGTCATGGATGATTCGCCGCTACGGAAAACCCGCCGAAAGCCACCGCCGCTATCGCCTCAGGCGCGGGGCGTATGGCGTGTTGTGGCGGGGCGGGCAGGTGCTGCTGACCCATCAAGGCGCGCCGCGCTCCGAGTTCCAGCTGCCCGGCGGCGGTATTGATCCCGGCGAATCGCCGCTACAGGCGCTGCACCGCGAGGTCCGGGAAGAGACCGGCTGGTGCATCGGCACCCCGCGCCGCCTCGGTGCGTTCCGGCGGTTTACCTATATGCCCGAATACGACATCTGGGCCGAGAAGCTCTGCACGATCTATCTGGCGCGCGCGGTTCGGCAGAAATCCGCCCCGCTTGAGCAGGGGCATACGGCGATGCTGGTCGATCCTGAACGCGCCGTTGATTTGCTGGCCAATTCCGGTGATGCTGCGTTTCTACAAGGAGTTTTGCGATGGTTGCGGTAATCTCACGGCGCGCGGCGCTACTATCGGGCGTGGCTTTGGTGCTCACCGCCTGCACCCGCGCACCGCGGTATCTGGAGTATACCGGCCCCGAGATCACCGAGTTGCGGGTCTATAAGGGCGCGCGGCGGCTGGAGCTCTGGCATCATGAGCAGATGCTGCATGACTACGAGATCGGGCTGGGGCAGAACCCCTTTGGCCATAAGCAATATGAGGGCGACAGCCGCACGCCCGAGGGCAGCTATATCATCGACCGGCGCAATCCGCAGAGCGCCTATCACCTGTCGATCGGCATCAGCTATCCGAATGAAGAGGATATCGCCCGCGCCGAGGCCGCAGGCGTGCCGCCGGGGGGCGATATCTTTATCCACGGGCGCGGCGACTGGGGAATCGACCGGCGCGGCGACTGGAGCGCGGGCTGTATCACCGTGACGAATTCCGAGATCGAGGATATTTATGCGATGGTGCGCGATGGCACGCCGATCCACCTCTATCCCTGATCCCGTCTGAGCGCGCCGCGGCTTAACCTGCAGCGGCGGCCAGTGCCTGCGGCTGATTCGAGACGCCGGTGGTCAGCACCCACCAGAGTTTGCCATTCGCTTCCTGATGCCAGGCAAAGCCGATCTCGCGGGCGCGCGGATCCAGCAGGATCGCGCGTGTGTCGCGCTGATCAAGCCATGCGGTCAGGGTCTGGATCTCGGTCTCATAGGTTTCTGACAGGGTCTCGCCGAGAAACTCGCCGCGATAACCGACCCGCGCCACACGGTCGATCGGCGAGGAGCCGTCCGAGCCGAAATGCCATGGCCGCCCCTGAATTGACATATCGCGGGCGTGAGTGGCGGCGGCCGAGGTCAGCTCGACGCTCAATTCCACCGGCGCGACACCGGCCTGCGCGCGCACCGCATTGATCGACTCGCGCATCCGCGCCTGAATCTGCGGCACGTCCCCCTCGCGAATCCGGTAGACCACCGGCAGCGGGCGGCCATCAGGCCCAAGGCGCATCGCGGCGCTGGTCGATCCGGTGGTGGTGCAGGCGGCAACTGCAGCAAGTGCGGCCAAAGCGGGAATAACGGGGCTGGGCATGGCACTCCTGACGGTTGATTGTTGCTTTGCCATAGCGAATCAGCGGCAAAAATTCAAACACAACTCACCGTGATCGCCCGTGTCGGCGTTGCGTCCTCGTTGCGAATACAGCGTTTTTACCCTATCCTTTACAAAAAATCCGGATGATGTGAGGCAGTGACAATGGCAAACGACCCTTTCCTGCGGCTCAGCCGCCGAGGATTTTTGGCCGGTTCGGCAGCAATGGGCGGCGTATTGGCGGCGCCGGCGGTGCTGGCGCAATCGGGCACCACCCCCGAGATCATGGCCAATTCCACCGAGATCGAGACCACCGGTCTGGAAACCACCGACCGCAATATCTCGAGTTTCCGCACATTGAACTGGCGCGACCATTTCCCCAACCTGCGGCGCGGGGCGATTCTGGCCGATACCCAAAGCCGCGCGGTGCATTACTGGTCCGAAGATCACAGTATTTACCGGCTATATCCCTCCTCGGTGCCGATGACCGAGGATCTGACGCGGCGCGGGCGCTGCTCGGTGACGCGGCTGGTCGAAGGGCCGGAGTGGCGTCCGACGCCCTCGATGCGGGCGCGCAATCCCGAATGGCCGCCCTATGTCGGGCCGGGGCCGGACAATCCGCTGGGCACCCATGCCTTGTATCTCAGTTGGCAATATTACCGCATCCACGGCACCCATGACACGCGTAAAATCGGGCGGCGTTCATCGAATGGCTGCATCGGTCTCTATAACGAACATATCGCCGAACTCTTTGGCTTTGCTCAGGTTGGAATGCAGGTGTTGCTAATTTGACGACATTCCAGTGAAGTCGTAGAGGGCGAAAACTCCTCCGTTGCATTTGGCGGCGCAAACTGGTTTGAGAAGATCACGAGGTATCGTCTTGGGTGCGCTTTTTGCCATCTATGTGAATAGATTGAAGCGCACAATTACTGGAGGTTGACAAATGAAGAAACTCGCTCTTGCTGCACTGGTTGCAGTCACCGGTTCCGCAGCAGTCGCTTCGGGCTACATCGAACCCTACGTCGAGCCTGAAGTCATCGTGACTCACTCGTCGTCGTCGGTTGGTGGCGTCGTTGTGCCGCTGCTGCTGTTGGTTTTGGTTGCCGCTCTGGCTTCCTAATCAGCAATGCTGCCGATTAAGCAAAGGGGTCTAGCGCAAGCTGGACCCCTTTCGCTTTGGGCGGTGCGGTAAGTATCTTCGCCGCACCCACCCTCACCAAATCCCGCGCGATTATTCGATCCAGCCGCGCAGGTTCTCGCTGACAATCGCCGCCAGCGCATCCATATGCGCCGCGTCATCGTTCAGACAGGGAATATAGGTAAAGCTCTCGCCGCCGTTTTCTTCAAACGCCTCGCGAATCTCGCCCTCGATCTCTTCCAGCGTCTCGATGCAATCCGCCGCAAAAGCCGGTGCCACCACGGCGATCCGCTTGATGCCCGATTTTGCCAGCTCCGCGACATGTTCCACCGTATAGGGCCGCAGCCATTCCTCGCTGCCGAATACCGACTGGAAGGTGGTGTGGATCTTGCCCTTCTCCCAGCCCAACCGCTCCGACAACAGCCGCGTCGATTTCTGGCACTGGCAGTGATAGGGATCGCCCTCAAGCAGATAGCGCTTCGGCATCCCGTGATATGAGGCGACCAGCACCTCGGGCTCCTGTTCGATCGTCGGCCAGACCCGCTCGATCGACTGCGCCAGCGCCTCGACATATTGCGGATGGTCGAAATAGGCGGGCACGGTGCGCGCGGCAGGCTGGTATTTCTCCTCCATCAGGGCGCGGAAGAACTGGTCGTTGGCGGTGGCGCTGGTGGCACCGGCGTATTGCGGATAGAGCGGGAAAAACAGGATCTTCTCGCAGCCATCCGCGACCATCTGCCGGACGACCTTTTTGGTCGCCGGATTGCCGTAGCGCATGCAGAATTCGACCTGCACCTCGCCGCCATATTGCGTCTGCATCCGCGCGCGCAGGGCCTCGGTCTGGTCCTTGGTGATCGTCATCAGGGGGCTTTCGCCCTTATCGTGATTCCAGATCAATTTGTAATTCGCGCCCGAGGTAAACGGGCGTTTGCTCAGGATAATCAATTGCAGCAGCGGCTGCCATTTCCACGCCGCATAATCGATCACCCGCTTGTCCGAGAGAAACTCGTTCAGATAGCGGCGCATCGACCAATAGTCGTAATTGTCCGGCGTGCCCAGATTGGCGATCAACACGCCGATTTTCGCGCGTTTCACCGGCGGATGATCGGCTGGCGCATGCTGCAGGCGTCCCGCGCCGGGGTGGTCGGTCAAGCTGTTCGAGGCGTCAGACATGGGCATCCTTCATGGGCTTCCTGGATCGCAGGGGGTGGCATCCGCCCTGAGTTAGCGGGGTTGCGCGCGGGGTCAATCCTTGGTGGGCTTGGGTGCGGCAATCGGCGCCGGTTCCAGCGGTGTTTCGGTGGCGCCCAGCGCATCCGCCAGCCGCGCGGCGGCGCTTCCGGGGCGCAGCGGCTTCTGCTGGCTCTCGGCGGGCGCCCAACCGGTGAGGAAGATCGTCTCGACACTGGCGATCAGTCGCCCCTCGTCATCGGCGAACATCTCACGGTATAGCGCCTCGGCCCGCGCCAGCACATCGCGGCGCATCGGCGCGCGGTGGCGGCTGGCCAAAGCGTTGCTTTCACCCATACCGCGCAGATCGCGCACCAGATGCTGAAAATCGCGGTAGAGGATCTGCCGGGTGAACCCGTCTGCCACCGGCAGCGCCAGTTCGGCGCGTTGCAACAGCGCCCCCAGATCACGGATTTCCGCCATCGGCACGACGCGCGGCGACAGCCCGCCGGTCACATCCGCCTCGGCCTGCGCCAGCACCGCGCGCAGCTCATGCAGGCTTTGGCCGCCAAACATCACCCCGATGAACAGCCCGTCGGGCGTGAGCGCGCGGCGGCATTGGATAATCTGCCCGATCGGGTCATCCGCCCAATGCAGCGCCAGCGCGTGGATCACCAGATCATGCGCGCCAACCTGCAGATCAAGCACCGGCGCATCCGCCACAATCCGCGCGTCTTGCAGCCGATCCTGCCAGATTTGCGGAAAACCTGTCACCACAGCGGGCTTTGTAAAGGTTCTGTTAACCTCGTTGAGTCTCTCCTGAACCTCATCCGCCGCGTCCTCTTGCAGAAAGAACGCAGGGTTTTTGCAGGCGCGGGCGCGAAACCGCTCCAGCGCGGCGCGGTCGGTCAGGGTCGGGGGAGTGGATATGCTCATGAGGTCTGTGTTTGGCGCCCGCAGCGGTGAAGTCAAGAGGAGCACTTGCCGCAGCCCCGTGGATACGCACCCCGAATCCCATGCCGACACCAGCCCGAAACCCCATGCAGACCCCCTGCCCGAGACCCTGCCTGCCATCGCCCTGCGCCACCTGCTCAACACGCTCTACCCGCCGCATTGTCTGGCCTGCAGCACGCCGGTGCGCCGCGCCGGTCTTCTCTGCGCCGCCTGCTGGACCAACACCCCCTTTATCGACGGGCTCGCCTGTGATCACTGCGGCACGCCCCTGCCCGGCCCGCTTGAGGATGCGCCGGTGCACTGCGACGACTGCCTGCGCATCGCCCGCCCGTGGAGCCATGGCCGCGCCGCGCTGGTCTATAGCGACAGCGCGCGGCGGCTGGTGTTGGCGCTCAAACACGGCGACCGCCATGATATCGCCGCCCCTGCCGCGCGCTGGCTGGCGCGGCGTTGCGCGGGGCTGATCCGGCCCGACACGCTGATCGCGCCGGTGCCTTTGCACCCCACGCGGCTGTTTCAGCGCCGGTTTAACCAATCCGCGCTGCTGGCCAGAGCACTGGCGCAGGAGGTCGCGCGCCCCGCCTGCCCCGATCTGTTGCGCCGTATCCGCCGCACCAGCTCGCAGGATGGCCGCACACGCGAAGGGCGTTTCGAGAATATGCAGGGCGCGATTGCCGCCCATCCACGGCACGCCGCGCGCATCACCGGGCGCCATATCCTGCTGGTCGACGACGTGATGACCTCGGGCGCGACGCTCGCCGCCGCCGCCGAGGCCTGCTTTGCCGCCGGTGCCGATCACGTAGATGTGGCCGTTATGGCACGGGCAAAACGCCAGATATAGGGATTTGCCCCGCGATATCCCCGGTATAGCCGGTGAAACCCGATGATTGCGGTTCACAAGTGAAGCGCGGGTCACTACATCTTTGAGGCAAGGCAAAAGGATGTGCATATGGCCAAGATCGAAATTTACTCCTCGCCGTTTTGCGGCTTCTGCCACGCCGCCAAGCGGCTGCTGACCCAAAAAGGCGCCTCGTTCACCGAGATCGACGTGATGAAAAACCCCGACCGCAAAGCCGAGATGATCCAGCGCGCCAAGGGCAAACGCACGGTGCCGCAGATTTTCATCGATGGCGCGCATATTGGCGGCAGCGACGAGTTGCACGCGCTTGACCGGCGCGGCGGGCTCGATCCGCTGCTCAATGGCGCCTGAGCGTTGATCCGCGCGGGTCTCCTCCAGCTTTCTGTCGGTGATGTACCTGCCGAGAATGTCGCGCCGGTGCGCGCGGCGATCCGGCAGGCGGTGGCGGGTGGCGCTGGCATTGTGCTGACGCCCGAGGTGACCAATTGCGTCTCGACCAGCCGCAAACACCAGCATGAGGTTCTACGGGATGAGGCGAATGATCCGGTGCTGGCGATGATGCGCGAAGAGGCCGCGCGCGCCGGTATCTGGCTGCTCGCGGGCTCGGTCGTGGTGAAAACCGATGATCCCGAGGGCCGTTTCGCCAATCGCTCGCTATTGATCACCCCCGAGGGGCAGATCGCCGCGCGCTATGACAAGATCCATATGTTCGATGTGCAGGTCTCCGAATCCGAGACCTACCGCGAATCCGCCGCAATCCGTCCGGGTGCGCGCGCGGTGCTGGCGCAAACCCCCATCGGCGCCATCGGCATGACCGTCTGTTATGACCTGCGCTTTGCCGCGCTCTACCGCGATCTGGCGCAGGCCGGCGCCCAGATCATCACCGTGCCCTCGGCCTTCAGCCCCGTCACCGGTGCCGCACATTGGGAGACCCTGTTGCGCGCCCGCGCCATCGAGACCGGCTGTTATGTTCTGGCGCCCGCCCAGACCGGCACCCATCCGCATAGCACCGGCCGCAGCCGCGAGACCTGGGGCCATGCGCTGGCGGTGGCACCTTGGGGCGAGGTGCTGGCGGATGCAGGCCGTGAGCCCTCCGTGATCTATGCCGATCTTGACCTTGATGCGGTCACAGATGCCCGCCAACGCATCCCCGCGCTGACCCATGACCGCGCTTATGATCTGCACAGGGTTGATTATGAAAACCTCTGACGATCTGGCGGTCTCGCTGTTTGCCGAACTCTTCATGGCCGATCAACTGGCCCGCGCGCGGGTGGTCAAACATCTGCCCAAGGGGTTGGAGCTGTCGCAGTTTTCGGTGCTCAACCATCTGGCGCGCACCACCGAAGACCGCACGCCCGCGCAACTGGCCAAGGCGTTCCATGTGACCCGCGGGGCGATGACCAACACTTTGCGCAAACTCGAGGTTGCGGGGCATGTGCATATCAGGCCGGATTGGGATGACGCGCGGCGCAAATTCGTCACCATCAGCCCCGCCGGTCTGCGCGCCCGCGAAGACGCGATCCGCGCGATATCGCCGGTGATTTCAGGGCTGGCCGAGAAACTGGGCACCGCGCGTATCCGCACCGTGCTGCCGCTCTTGCGCGATCTACGCTCCGAGCTGGAACAGCCTGACGAGCCGACCCCTAGCCGCAAATAGCACGGTCGCAAATAGACCCGTCAGATCAAAGGCTTACCGCGGGCTACGCTTGGCCAGAATCCGCTGCAGGGTCCGCCGGTGCATCGACAACCGCCGCGCGGTCTCGCTGACATTGCGGTCGCATTGCTCATAGACACGCTGGATATGCTCCCAACGCACGCGGTCGGCGGACATCGGGTTGTCCGGCGGCTCGGGCAGCACCGCATCGCCGCGTTGCAACAGCGCGTTGACCACCTCTTCGGCGTCGGCTGGTTTCGACAGATAGTCGGTAGCACCAATTTTCACCGCCGCCACGGCGGTGGCAATCGCACCGTAACCGGTCAGCACCACGATCCGTGCATCGGGACGTTTCGCGCGCAGCACTTCGACCACATCCAGCCCGTTGCCATCCTCAAGCCGCAGGTCGATCACCGCATAGGCGGGCGGCCTCGCGGTCGCCAGAGCGCGGCCCGCAGCCACCGAATTGGCCATCTCGACGGCAAAGCCGCGCCGCTCCATCGCGCGGCCTAAACGCTTGAGAAAAACCTCATCGTCATCCACCAGAAGCAGCGACGGATCCTGGCCCAAATCGAGTGCAACATCGTCAGCCATGCCGAGTCCCTTTTGTTTGCACTTGATCTAGGCATTGCACCCGCCGAGGTCAAATCCCGGCGCGGTGAAAAGCGCAATTAATTACGCACGCTCAATGAAACATTGCGCGGTTTGCGCGACCTGCTCGGCGGTCAGATCCTGCCGCAGAACCTCGACGGTGCCATGGCCGGGCATCACCAGATAGGTAAAGGTCGAATGATCGACGAGATAGAAATCATCATCCGATTGATGCGCCGAATAGAAGGTGCGGTAGGCGCGCGAGGCAGCGCGGACCTGTTCATCGCTGCCGGTCAGCCCGACTGCGCGGTCATGGAAAATACTGGCGAATTCACCGACAACCTCGGGCGTGTCGCGGCGCGGGTCGATGGTGATGAACACCGGCTGCACGATATGGCCTTCGTCTTCCAAAATCTCGGTCGCCAAAGCATTGCGCGCCATATCCAGCGGACAAACATCGGGGCAGAAGGTATATCCGAAATAGACCATCGACGGCTGGGTGATCACATCCGCGTCGGTGACCGTCTCGCCTTGGGCGTTGATCAGTTCAAACGGCCCGCCGATGGCATCCAGCCCGCCCTGCATGGCGGTGGTGCGGCAGGGGGCGAACGGATCGTCGCTATTGCCGCCATACATCAGATAGCCCATCACGCCCAACACCACAGCGAGGAATGACGCTGCACCAATGGAATATGCTCGAATCATCTTTTCCCCTCGCATGTCCGGTCCACTGTTGTGCTTGATGCCCCAGCACCGGCTGCTTAACAATGGTCAAACCCCTTACCGCGACAACAGGCCGCTTTATGACGATTGAAAAACAGGGTCTGATGAACCGCGAAACGCAGGGTCATTGGGTGCGCCTTGAAACCCTGACCCGTGTGCGCTGGCTGGCCGTAGCGGGGCAGATCACCGCGCTATTGGTCGCCTATTACGGGTTGGAGCTGCAGTTTTCGCTGGTGTTTTGCTTGGCCGTGGTGGGGGCTTCGGCGCTGACCAACCTGCTCAGCCGCTTTGTCTATCCGCGGATCAAGCGCCTCTCCGACAGCGAAACCCTGCTGACGCTGGCCTTTGACGCGGCGCAATTGTCGCTGTTGCTGTTCCTCACCGGTGGCTTGAACAATCCCTTTGCGCTGATGCTGGTCGCGCCGGTGACGATCTCGGCGACAGCGCTGCAATTGCGCAGCACGGTGATCTTGGGCGTGTTGACCTTTGTGCTGGCCTCCCTGCTGGCGGTGTCCTTCGAGCCCCTGCGCCTGCGCGATGGCAGCATTCTGGAACTGCCCGATCTGTTCCGCTTTGGCTTCTGGCTGGCGCTGGTTGTCGGCATTGCCTTTACCAGCCTCTATTCGCGCTCGATCGCCGCCGAGAAACACAAATTGGCCGAGGCGCTTTTGGCCATGCGTCTGGCCTTGGCGCGCGAGCAAACCCTGACCGATCTGGGCGGGGTGGTCGCCGCCGCGGCGCATGAATTGGGCACGCCGCTGGCGACGATCAAACTGGTCTCGGCCGAGCTGATCGACGCCCTCGGTGATACGCCGGAACTGGTCGAGGATGCACAGTTGATCCGCGAACAGGCCGACCGCTGCCGCACGATCCTGCGCTCGATGGGACAGGCGGGCAAAGACGATATGCATGTCCGCCACGCGCCCTTAGAGGTGATCATCTCGGATGCCGCCGCCCCCCATATCGAACGTGGCATTGCATTTACCTTCGATCCCCTGAACCCCGATTACCCTGAATCGATGCCGCAAATCCTGCGCCGCCCCGAGATCATCCACGGGCTGCGCAACCTGATCCAGAACGCGGTGGATTTCGCCGATAGCCGCGTCTGGGTCGAGGCCGATTGGACCGACAGCCAGATCAGGCTGCGGATTATCGACGACGGGCCCGGCTATCCGGCGAACCTGCTCAAACGCATCGGCGAGCCCTATCTGCGCGACCGCCGCAGCGACCGGCGGCCGGAATACGAGGGGATGGGGCTGGGCCTGTTCATCGCCAAAACCCTGCTCGAACGCACCGGCGCCGAGGTGTTTTTCGCCAATGATACCGGCACGCAACCACCGCGCGGCTATACCGGCGAGAAACTCGGCGCGACGGCGCAGGTGACTTGGCCACGCAGCGCTATCGAAGCCGATCCGCGCAGTGCTCTGGGCGAGAACCTGCGCTTTCCCACCGGCTAGCCAACTTATCCTTAACCGCGCCTTAACCAATAAGGCGCAGGGTCACCTAAGCCAAATGTGTTTTTTCTGCGGCAAAAGGTGGTCAAAATGTTATCAACGCTTCTGCTGGCATTGGTGCTCACGGGAACCTCGGCGCTCACTGTCGCAGCGGTCTTGCTGATCACCGCCGCCCTGCCCCGCAAAAACCGCCGCAGCCGCCGCGCGCCCGCCCTTGGCGGCGGGGATGCCGCCTTTCTCTTTGCCGGCGAAGAGCTGATCGACACCAATGACGCCGGCGCCGCTTTGTTAACCGTGTTATCCGCGGCCAGCGGCGGTCGGGTGCAGAGCGATTGGCAGCGGCTGCTCACCCATCTCGACGCGGATTTCCCCGATCTGGGCAGTAAACTTGCGCAGGTCGCCGCCGATCACCGCGTCAAACTGTTGCCCGATACCACGCCCGACACCACGCCCGGCCCATCCTCGGCGCTGGAACTCGAGGTTGAGCGGCGCGGCGACACCCTGCGGCTGCGATTGATCGATACGCAGGCCGAGGGCGGGATGATCGCGCTCGACCGGCTCAGCTACCGCGCGTTGCAGGCGGAACTGGCGCTGCTGCGCGGCTTGATCGACAGCGCGCCCTTCATGCTCTGGCGCGAGAATAGCGACGGGCAGGTGATCTGGGCGAATAGCGCCTATCTGCTCCGCCTCGCCGCGCAGACCGAGATTTCCACATGGCCGCTGCCCAATCTCTTCCCGCAGGGCGAGATCGGCGACCCGCAGCGCCTCGCCCTGGTCGATCCCGCCACGCAGGGCCGCAATTTATGGTTCGATGTCAACCGGACCAGCGACCCTGCCGGACGTTTGGGCTTTGCCGTGCCCGCCGATGAGGCGCAAAGGGCCGAGCGGGTGAAACAGGAATTCGTGCAGACATTAACCAAGACCTTCGCCACATTGCCGACCGGACTGGCGGTATTCGACCGCACGCGGCGGCTGCAAATCTTCAATCCCGCGCTGATTGATCTGACCGGGCTCGAGGTGGAATTTCTCCTGTCTCGTCCTGGGCTTGAGGGGTTTTTGAACCGGATGCGCGACAAGCGGGTGCTGCCCGAGCCGCGCGATTACCACGCATGGTCGCGGCGCCTGCTCGATATCGAAAGCTATTCACCGCAGGCCGAATTTGATGAGACTTGGACCCTGCCCGACGGCCAGACCTTTCGCGTCAGTGCCAATCCGCACCCTGATGGCGCGCTGGCGTTTCTGATCGAGGATATCACCTCGGAAACCCGTATCACCCGCCATGTGCGCGCCGAAATGGAGACCAGTCAGGCGGTGCTCAACCAGATCGACGCGGCGATCGCGGTGTTTGCGCCGAACGGCCATCTGGTGCTGACCAACCGCGTGTTCTCGCTGCTTTGGCCCGCGGCAGACGAGGACCTGCTGACCGCCGTCACCCTGCCCGAGGCGCTGAAAATCTGGAGCGCCGCGGGCACCGATACACAGCTTTGGCAGCGGATCGGCGCATTGGCGCGGCGCCCTGCAGCGGATGCGCTGCCGATCACCGGCGAGATGCAATTGCCCGATGGCGAGCCCCTGCAAATCGAGGCGCGGCGGATGTCGAGCGGTGCGCTGATGCTGGTATTCACCGGCGAGCACCTACGAAAAACCGCCTCCAGGCTTGCGCCGGAGACGGTGTCAGACGCAGCTAAACTGCGCGCGAGTGCCTGAAATCAGGCGAGCGCCTTACAGCGACTCGTCGATCCAGCTGGCCAGCGCCGCTTTCGGGGCCGCGCCAACTTTATTGGCAATGATCTTGCCTTCTTTAACCATGAACAGCGCCGGAATGCCGCGGATCCCCATCGCTGCGGTGACCTGCGGGTTCTCATCGACATTGACCTTGGTGATCTTCACCCGACCGGCATATTCCACCGCCAGCTCTTCGAGCGCCGGGCCGATCTGCTTACAGGGGCCACACCATTCGGCCCAGAAATCAATAACGACCGGCAGGTCGCTGTCGCGGACTTCGGCGTCGAACGTCGCATCGGTCACAGCTACGGTGGACATGGCTTTCTCCTGATCGGATGGCGGTTTCGCCAGTTTTCATCTCAGACCTACCTAAGAAGGCACCGGTGTCGGGTCAAGGGCGGCCCGCGCCAAAGCGCCCGCGATCACATCTGCGTCAAGCGGCATCAATGCCGCCGTCGCGGTCCAGAGCACCGCCATCTCGATGCGCCGCTCGGGGTAGATCGCGCGCAACATATGGGCATAGGCGCCCATCTGGCGCAGCAGACCCTCGGGCGTGTCCTTGGGTTGCGCGGGCACCATACGGTTGGATTTATAATCAATCGCCAGCACGCGGTCTTGGGTCACGATCAGCCGGTCGATCATCCCCCAGATCGCGCGCCCCTCCCATGTGCCGCTCAGCGCCACCTCGACCAAAGCCTCACCGGCGAAAACTTCGGCCAGCTCCGGCGTGCTAAGCACCGTCAGAACCTCCTCCAGACAGGCTTGCGCATCGACTAACTCGGGGTCCGCGCCCCCCATCAGCATCTGCGCCCGCGCCACCCGTTGCGTCTCGGGCAGCTGCGGCAGAACCTCCAGCAGCGCGTGGATCAGATTGCCCCGTGCCAGCGCCGCGGGCGTGTCATCGCCCTCGCCCGCCAGCGCCTTGGCCCCGCCCAGCGCGGTCGGCGAGATCACCTCGACCCCCAAAGGCGCATGGGGCACGGCGGGCAAGTTCAGCGGCGCGATCACCGGCGCGGCCAACCGCGTCGCATGGCCCACCGGTTGCGGCCAGTCGCCATGGGTGATCCGCGCGCCATCGCCAAAGGGCGTCGACACCGAGACCGGCCCCATCGCCGCCACCCCCTGCGCCACCCGTTGATACCAGCTTTCCGGCGCCTCGGTCTTGCCGGCTCCGGCAATGATTAACCAGTTTTCCGCACGTGTTAGAGCCACATACAACAGCCGGTCATTCTCGGCCTCGCGCAGCGACACTGCTTCGGCCTCGGCCTCCAACTGCGCCTGTGTGGCATCCGCTTTATTGGCGTGCAGGATCGGCACCCCGTCGATGGCGGTGACCCCCGAGGCATTGGGCGAGCGCCGCAGCGCGGTATCGGGCAGGATCACAATCGGCGCTTCCAGCCCTTTCGCGCCATGCACGGTCATCACCCGCACCCGCCGCCCCGCCGATTCAGACTGGCGTTTGACCTCGGCATCGCTGGCCTCGAGCCAACCCAGAAACCCGTCAAGCGAAGGGATGTGCCCCTGTTCATAACTCAGCGCCAGATCAACGAAAGCCTCCAGCGCCTCGCTCACCTCATCGCCGAACCGCGCCCTAATCCGCCGCCGCCCGTCATGCCGCGTCAGCACCCGTTCGATCAACTCATAGGGGCGCAGGAAATCCACCTGTCCGCGCAGATCATCCAGCACGCGGCGCGCCTCTTCGGCCTCGGGCGCGTGGCGCATCACCTGCCACAGATAGGCCTCGCCGCGCCCATGCGCCAAGCGAAACAACTGGTACTCGCTCCAGCCAAATAGCGGCGAACGCAACACTGTCGCCAGTGACAGATCATCCTCGGGCAGCGCGAGGAATTTCAGCAGCGCAATCAGGTCCTTGACCGCCAGTTCCTCATCCAGCACCAGCCGGTCGGCACCGGCGATCTCCAGCCCCTCTGCCTTGCAGGACCGGATCAGCGCATCGAACAACAGCTTGCGACGCCGCACGAGGATCAGGAAATCCCCCTCATGGATCGGCCGCAGCTTCCCGCCCTCGTCAATCTGCTCACCGCGGTCGATGATCGCGCGGATTTCACCGGCAATCGCCTGCGCCAGCACGATATCCTCATGCGATTCCGAGGGCCGGTCGAGGGGATCATACCACGGCATATCCTCGCGTTTCTCGGCCTTGGGCACCGCTGGCCACAGATCCACGCGCCCCGGTTTACGGTCATGAAACGCCAGATGATCCGCCGCCCCACCGAGCCCGTTCTCGCCCAGAGCGCTGGCAAAACACTGATCGACCAAGTTCAGGATCGCCGCCGAGGACCGGAAGGAATGCTTGAGGTTCGAGGCCACCAACACCTGCCCCGCATCCGCCAACCGCTGGCTAAACGCCGCATGTGTGCGCTCATAGCCGCGCAGATCGGCGCCCTGAAACGAGTAAATCGACTGTTTGTGATCCCCGACCACGAAAATCGTCCGCAGATCCTCGCGCGCGCCATGACCGGCGGCAAATTCCTGCGTCAACAGGTCAATCACCCGCCATTGCTCGGGGCTGGTGTCCTGCGCCTCATCGACCAGAATATGGTCAATGCCGCCGTCAAGTTTGAACAGCACCCATTGCGCCACCGAGGACACGCCCAGAAGGCGCCGCGTC
Organism: Pararhodobacter oceanensis; assembly: GCF_003076755.1. Taxonomy (GTDB): domain Bacteria; phylum Pseudomonadota; class Alphaproteobacteria; order Rhodobacterales; family Rhodobacteraceae; genus Pararhodobacter; species Pararhodobacter oceanensis. The sequence continues at coordinate 114,419 of NZ_QDKM01000005.1, read as the reverse complement.
AGCCGGATCAGATCGTCAAAATCCAGCCAGCCGCGCGCGGTCTTGGCGCGGTCAAAGGCGGGCAGCCAGAGATGGGCGAATTCATGCAGGACGTCGGCCCCGCGGATCGTCTCCAGCGCCTGCCGCTTGGGCCGCGCTTCCTCAATCCGCGCCGCCAGATCGTCAAGCGCCAGTGCGTCCCCCTCGCCGACATGCGCCATCCCCGCTTTGCCGATCAATTTTCCGGTCTTGGCAACAAAGGGCGTTTTCGCCGTCGGACCAAACAGCAGCTTTCCGGCCAGTGCGGTGATTGCCCCGAGGTCAAACTCGGTGATCTCGGCCAGCGCCGTGGCCAGTTTCACATCATTGGCGCCACCGCGCTGCAACTGCGGGATGATCCGCGCGAAGAGGTCCGCCTCGCCACCGTCAAACGCCTCGGCCAGAAGCCGCGTCTCGTCATAGCCCTGCGGCAGGTCAAAGAGCGCGTGAAAATCGGGGGTCTCTAGATCAAAAGCGTCTCTATGCCTGCCCAAATCCTGCAAAATCCGCACAAAGGCGTCTTCGGTGAGACGGGTCAATAACGCCGAAAGTGTCACCGCCTCCGGCCCCTGCGCAAAGCGATCTAGCAGTTCCACACGCAGCTGTTGCAGGCTGCGCTCCTCAACCTCGGCGAAATCCGGCGAGACCGCCGCCTCCAACGGAAACCGCCGCAACAAGGACGAGCAAAACGCGTGAATGGTCTGGATTTTCAGCCCGCCCGGCGTCTCGATCGCGCGGGCAAACAGCCGCCGCGCACGCAGCAGCAGATCGGGGTCGGCCTCGCCATGTTCACCCAGATCGCGTAGCGCCGCCTTCAGGTCCGCGTCAGGCAGCATCGCCCATTGCCCCAGCCGCCGGAACAGCCGGTTCTGCATCTCGCTGGCGGCGGCTTTGGTATAGGTCAGGCAGAGAATCCGCTGCGGCGGCGTGCCATGCAGCAACAGCCGCGCCACACGGTCGGTCAGCACTTTGGTCTTACCCGAGCCCGCATTCGCCGACAGCCACGTCGAGGCGCCCGGGTCCGCCGCTGAAATCTGCCGGAGCGTTGCGTCATCCATCGGGGTCACCCACTTTAATCGTCTCGCTCGGATCGGTCGGTTGCCATTCGCCGCGCCGCGCCAGCGCATGAAAATCGCCGATCCGCGCTTCGTTCTCGACCGCGCGCATCACCGTGAACCCCTGCTCGGGGTCCAGATAATGCGCCAGCAGTTTGATCAGATCCTCACGCGTGGCGCTCTGGTTTTCCGGCGTCACATCGGCCTCGGATTCGGCAAATTCCTTGCCCAACCCGATATAGCGCGCCTCCCCCACCGGCACCGGCCCGATATCCTCGAAGGCGCCGTCTTCAATCATCAGCGCCAGCAGGATCAACTGTTTCGAGAAGCGGCTTTGCTGCGCTTTCGAGGGCAGCGCGCCGGTTTTATAATCGTAAACCCGCGCCCGCCCATCGGCGCCGATGTCGATCCGGTCGGGCTTGCCGATCAGATCAAAGGCGGGCAACGGAATATGCAGCCGCGCTTTTTTCTCGGTGACGCGGGGCTCGGCGTCGAGCTCTTCGTTCCATGTCACAAACCCCTGCGCCGTGCGCCGCAACCGCGCCAGCCAATGCAGACGGGTCGCTTGCCAGGGGCATTCCTCGGCCAAAACCGTCTCTGCAATTGCCATAAACGCCTCGACATCGCCTTTGGTGCCGGGTGGAAAGCGGCGCACATATTCCTCGGGCACGCGGTGCAAGACGGTGCCGCGCAGCCGCGCGTCGGGCTCAGGCGCCAGCGGATCCATCGGTTTGAGCCGCAGCACATGCTCGGCGTAAATCGCATATGGATCGCGCGACAGCGTCTCGATCCGCGTCACCGGCAATTCACGCGGGCGCGCCGATAATGGCGGTGCGGGCGCAGGCCGCGGGTTGCGCGTGGCGCAATGCAGCGGCACCCCGGATTGATCCGCGTCGTAACGGTCGGCCAGTTCTAGCCAGTGATTGCCCCTTGCGACCATCCCTGCCAGCGCCGCCTCGCCATGCTGCGCCGACAGTCCGAGGATCAGGTTGGTCAACCGGTTAAGCCAGCGCGAGGGCACGGTTTCCGCCTCGGCATCGCGTTTGGCGCGCGAGAGCACCACCTCGGGCGCGCCGATGGCGATCTGGAAGTCATGCGCCGAAAGGCCGATCTGCCGCTCGGGCAGCAACAGCCCCGCATCCAGCCGCATCTGCCGGTTGAACCACGGGTCCGGGCTGGGCGCGGCGGGCCATGTGCCATCGACCAGCCCGCCCAGAACCACGATATCGGCGCTCTGTGCCCGCGCCTCCAAGGTGCCCCAGATCATGATATCGGGGCGCGACTCGACGCTTTCGCGCACCTCTTTTCCGGCCAAAACAGTGTCTAACAAGGCAGAATACTCGCTAAACCGCATCTCGCCGCCATAGGCGGATTCCGTGGCCAGCTCGGTGAACACCGAAAGCGCCGCCTCGCCTGCAGGTTTCAGCCACAACTCGCCGCTGCCCGCGCCACCCGCGCCCGCCGCCAGATGCTGGGCGAGCGCCTGATGCGCGGTGATCCAGTCGCCCAGATCGCGCTCTTCATCGCCATTTGCCAATGTTAGTGACGTTTTCACCCACTCCGCCCAAGCCTCGCGCTCGGGTTTGCGTGCGGCAAAATCATCCAGCGATTGCGCGGTTGGAAAGGCATGGGCGCGGCGGCGCAGATGTATTTCCAGCTCGCGCAGGTGACGCAGATGCGGGCCGCGCTCAACGGCGCTATGGCTGATCGGGTGTTTCAACAGCGTGATCAGCGCCTCGGCGGTGACCGCGCGGCCAAACATCCCCGCGCTGAGCCGCATAAACCGCCCCGGCGCCGAGAGGCCCAGCGGGCGACCGGCACTGTCATCGGGGATCACTTGCCAACGGTCCAGCGCCGCCGTCACCCGCCGCGCCAAGGTCCGGTCCGGCGTGATCAACGCCGCGGATTTCCCGTCAACCGCCGCCTGCCGCAACACCAGCGCAATCGCCAGCCCCTCTTGCCGTGGTGAGCCCGCCTCGATCAAGGTCAGTGCCTCGGTCGGCGGGCGCAGATCGCCCAACTCCGGCCCATCGCGCAGCCATTGATCGGTGACCGGCGCAGGGCGCAGCGCCAGTGAGACGATCCGGTTGCGCTGCGCATCGGGCGCATCCACCTCGGTCCAACCCCGCACTTCACTGGCCGCGATCCCCAGCGTCTCCATCAAGCGGGCAAAGCGGAACTGCGGATGATCCTCGCTGTGCAGAGGATTGTCGAAACTTTGCCAGACCGCGCGCGGCAGATCGGCGTCAAACCCCGGCAGCACCAGCGCACCCTGCGGCAGATGCGCGACCGCCTGCATCAACAGCGCCGAAGGGCCACGCGAGCCGGTGGAGCCCGCGACAATAATCGGGTGATCGGGCGGCGCGACCTGCCAATCGGCGGTCAGTTGCGCAATCGCCGCGCGCAACCGCCCCTGCCCGCCCGAGACCGGCCCGAAATGATCCGCAATCACCCGAATGAACCGCAGTGAGCGCGTCCAATGCTCGGAATGATTGCTGACATCCAACGCCTCGAGCACGTCCAGATCGACGCCCTCACCCTGCATTTCATCGAGCAGACCATAGAGTCCGTCAGCCAGCGAAAACGCCGAACTCGCGGGGCCAAGGTCCGGCTCGCGTTTGAGCAGCGCGCGCACCGCCTGCGCCAGCGCCAGACGGGTGCGCAGGGGATGCGTCGGCGTGGTGGCGGGGTCGAGATCGCTGATCAGCCGGATCTGCGGCAGGAACCCCGCACCCTGACGCACCAGTGCCTCGCGCAGCCGCACCTGCACCCGCGCGGTGTTGACGATGACCTCAACGCGCGCCATCGCCTCGGGCGGTTCGCCCTGCATCCGCGCGCGAATCCCACGCGCCAAAGCGGCGGGAAAATCGACGCCGCAGGGCAAGCCGAAAACGCGCGGGGTTGTCGTGGCTTCAAACATCATCAAGCGCTTTCAATCTTTGCTGCCATTGCGGCGCGGGGCTGAGGAACTCCACCCTGCGCCCCTCGGATTCAGGCACTAACTGCAGGGTTAGAGCCTGTTTTGGCGCATCATCGCCCAGCTTCTCGGGCCATTCAATCAGGCAAAGCGCAGTCTCGAAAGCCTCGATCAGACCCAGCTCAATCGCCTCGTCGGGATGGCTGAGCCGGTAGAGATCGGCGTGCCAGATCTCGAACTCCGGCGCGTCGTAAGTCTGCACCAAGGTGAAGGTCGGCGAGGGCACATCCTCGGCGGTGAACTCTTGAATCAAGGCGCGGGCGAAATGGGTTTTGCCGGCGCCGATCTGACCCTCGAGCAACAGGCAATCACCGGCGCGCAACAGCGGCGCCAGCGCCTGCGCAAGGGCGGAGGTGGCCTCGGGATCGGGCAGGAATATGGGAGCGTGGACGGTGTTCATGGCGGCAGACTAGCGCCGCATTCCGGCCCCCGCCAGAGGGGGTTCTTGTGATACCGCCCCTGCACCGCCATATAGGATCAGGAATTGAAAGAGGATTGATATGGCGGAGCAGACATTCCCCGGTTGGCACGGCACAACCATACTTGCGGTGCGGCGCGGCGGTGAAGTGGTGGTGGCCGGTGACGGGCAGGTGAGCCTCGGGCAGACGGTGATCAAAGGCTCGGCGCGCAAGGTGCGCCGGATCGGCGCCAGCGGCCGCGAAGTGGTCGCCGGTTTCGCCGGATCGACCGCCGATGCCTTCACCCTGCTGGAGCGGCTGGAGAAAAAGCTCGAGGCCGCGCCCGACCAGCTCACCCGCGCCTGTGTCGAACTGGCGAAAGACTGGCGCATGGACAAATACCTCCGCAACCTCGAGGCGATGCTGATTGTCACCGACGGCGACGACCTCTTGGTGATCACCGGCGCGGGCGATGTGCTGGAGCCGGAATATGACGTCGCCGCCATCGGCTCGGGCGGGAATTTCGCCGAAGCCGCGGCGCGGGGATTGATGGAAACCGAGATGTCCGCCGAAGAGATCGCCCGCAAAGCGATGGCCATCGCCGCCTCGATCTGCGTCTACACCAATGGAAACCTGACCGTGGAGAGCATCCGCAAATGACCGATCTGACCCCGCGCGAAATCGTCTCCGAGCTTGATCGCTTTATCATCGGCCAGTCCGATGCCAAACGCGCCGTCGCCGTGGCGCTGCGCAATCGTTGGCGGCGCAAGCAGCTGGATCCGGCGATGCAAGAGGAAGTCTATCCGAAGAACATCCTGATGATCGGCCCCACCGGCGTCGGAAAAACCGAGATTTCCCGCCGGTTGGCGAAACTGGCGCGGGCGCCGTTTCTCAAGGTCGAGGCGACGAAATTCACCGAAGTTGGCTATGTCGGCCGCGATGTCGAGCAGATCATCCGCGATCTTGTCGATGTGGCGATGCAGATCACCCGCGACGCGATGCGCGAACAGGTGAATGCGCTCGCCCAGACCAATGCCGAAGAGCGCGTGCTCGATGCGATTGCCGGTAAGGATGCGCGCAGCGGCACCCGCGACCTGTTCCGCAAGAAGCTCCGCGCCGGTGAGTTGAACGACACGGTGATCGAGCTGGAACTGACCGATCCCAGCCCCGCAATGCCGATGATGGAAATCCCCGGTATGCAGGCGCAGGGGATGAATCTGGGCGATATTTTCGGCAAGGCCTTTGGCCAGCGGACCTCGAAAAAGCGGGTGACGGTGGAGGAAAGCCACGAATTATTGATCGCCGAAGAGGCGGATAAATTGCTTGATGAAGAGGCGGTGAAAGCCGCGGCGCTGGAGGCGGTCGAGCAAAACGGCATCGTGTTTCTCGACGAGATCGACAAGGTCTGTGCCCGCGCCGAAACCCGCGGCGCCGATGTCAGCCGCGAGGGTGTGCAGCGCGATCTCTTGCCCTTGATCGAGGGCACCACGGTCAGCACCAAACACGGCGCGGTGAAAACCGACCACATCTTGTTCATCGCCTCGGGTGCCTTTCACGTGGCGAAACCCTCGGACCTGCTGCCGGAATTGCAGGGCCGCCTGCCGATCCGCGTGGAACTGCGGGCGCTGACCGAGGATGATTTCGTCCGCATCCTGACCGAGACCGACAACGCGCTGACCCGCCAATATGCGGCGCTGATGGGCACCGAAGAGGTCGAGGTCAGCTTTACCGAAGACGGTATTCGCGCGCTGGCCAATATCGCCGCCGAGGTCAACCGCGCGGTGGAAAACATCGGCGCGCGGCGGCTTTATACGGTGCTCGAGCGGGTGTTCGAGGAGCTTTCGTTCCACGCGCCGGACCAAGCGGGGCAAGTGATCAGCGTCGATGCCGCCTATGTCGAAAAGAGCATCGGCGATCTGGCGCGTTCGGCGGATCTGAGCCGCTACGTGCTGTAAATGTGGCTGAGGGGGCTTTGCCCCCTCGGCCCTGCGGGCCTCACCCCCAGGATATTTTTGGACAGATGAGGGGGCGGTTATTCCGCTAACAAATGCTTTGAAAGACGGGCGCGAACCTCGTCGGGCATTGGTGCGGATTTGCGGGTTTTGGGGTCGAAGAAGACTTCGGTCAGGTTGTAAGTCGCATGCAGCGCGCCGGTCTCGACATGGGTCATGCGCTGGTGAAAGGTCACGCTGCGGCGGCCGATCCGGCTGACCGCGCCGTCGATGATGAACCCGTCACCGGCGACCAACTCTTTGATAAAATTGGTTTCTGCCTTGGCCGAGACGATATGGATGCCGAATTCCTCGATCAGCCAGTTGATCGAGATATCCATCGCCGCATAGAGGAAAAACGACGCGTCATCAAAGAACGGCGCATAATGGCGCACATTCATATGACCGAAGATATCATGATGCCACGGGTGCACCACACCGCGCAGAAGTTCGGGGCGCAGAAGTTCGGGTCTATTGTCAGGCATTGAGGTCTCGCTTTTGCACGTAATGGCCATAAATCGTGGTCAGGATACTCGCGCCGACGACAATGGCCAGCCATTGCGCCACCGCCGCCCAGACCAGCGCGATCGGCAAAGCAACGGGGGCGATCAGCGAGGCGGGCATATTGACCAGCCAACCGGCCAGCACCGAGATCACCGTCAGCACGACAAAAGCGGCGCCGCTGGGGCTGGTTTGATACCATGCGTCTTTGAGCGTCATCGCCTCGCCAATCGCCGCGGCGGGCAGGATCGGCGAGAGGCGGTAGGCGATATAGGCGGCGGGGACGTAGAGCAGCAGCGCGCCAAGGAGACCGGCCAGCAGCGAGGCCTGGCCATTGGTCGCCAAGGGCAGCAACAGCATGCCGCCGATCATCATCACCGGAATCATCACCGCGATCAGGATCAGGACAAGGATCAGACCGGCTTTGAAATAGCCGATGATCTCGGCGCCGTTCCACGCCGGAATATAGCCCGCAGGCTCTTGCTGCAGCAGGATATAGCGATGCCAAGCGACCGCGATCCACAACGCGAAAATGAATTGCACCAGACTGGCGGTCAGCAACAGGCCGGAGCTCTGCGCCCCGTCCATCATCTCGCCCACCACCTCACCGCTGGCCATGCCGCGGGCGAAATAGGCCTCGCCAAGGCTGAACACCAAGACCAGTTGCACCAGCAGCAATATACCGGCGATACGCAGCACGGCGTTGAAATTCCGTGTCACCATGCCCACCGCATGGGTGAAAATCTGGATGCCCTGCACCATCGCCTCCTGTTATTTGGCTCAATCTAAGCGGGCGCGGCGCGGCCTTGTCAATGAGCCGCTGCCAGGCAGGCAGATGCCCGCCGATGTTCAGCAGGTGTTGCGCCCAAGCGGTAAAGGGGTTAGCCAAAACGCGATTATTTTCATGGGAGTTTTCCACATGTCCGCCCCCAAAAAAGTTGTGCTGGCCTATTCCGGCGGCCTCGATACCTCGATCATTCTGAAATGGCTGCAGACCGAATATGGCTGTGAGGTGATCACCTATACCGCCGATCTGGGCCAAGGCGAAGAGCTGGAACCAGCCCGTCGCAAGGCCGAAATGATGGGCATCAAGCCCGAGAACATCCATATTCTGGACGCCCGCGAGGAATTCGTGCGCGATTATGTGTTCCCGATGTTCCGCGCCAATGCGCTCTATGAGGGGCTCTATCTGCTGGGCACCTCGATCGCGCGGCCGCTGATTTCCAAGCATCTGGTGCAGATCGCGCAAGAGCATGGCGCCGATGCGATTGCCCATGGTGCCACCGGCAAGGGCAATGATCAGGTGCGCTTTGAACTGGCCGCCTATGCGCTGGATCCGGCAATTCAGGTGATTGCGCCCTGGCGTGAATGGGACCTGTCGAGCCGCACGAAACTGTTGGAATTTGCCGAGAAACACCAGATTCCGATTGCCAAGGACAAGCGCGGCGAGGCGCCCTTCTCGGTGGATGCGAATCTATTGCACACCTCAAGCGAGGGTAAGGTTCTCGAAGATCCGGCCGATGAAGCGCCCGATTATGTTTATCAGCGCACCGTTTCGCCCGAGGATGCGCCGGAAACGCCCGAGATGGTCGAAGTCGAATTCGAGCGCGGCGATGCGGTGGCGATCAACGGCGAGCGGATGAGCCCGGCGACGATCCTGACCAAGCTCAATGAATTGGGCGGCAAACACGGGATCGGGCGTCTGGATCTGGTGGAAAACCGCTTTGTCGGGATGAAATCTCGCGGGGTCTATGAGACGCCGGGCGGCACATTGCTGCTGGAAGCGCATCGCGGGATCGAGCAGATCACGCTGGATGCAGGCGCCGGTCATCTGAAAGATTCGATCATGCCGCGCTATGCCGAGCTGATCTATAACGGCTTCTGGTTCTCGCCCGAGCGCGAGATGCTGCAGGCGCTGATCGACAAATCGCAAGAGCATGTCACCGGCACGGTGCGGATCAAGCTGTATAAAGGGTCGGTGCGGACGGTGGCGCGCTGGTCGGAGCATTCGCTGTATAGCGAGGCGCATGTCACCTTCGAGGATGACGCCGGTGCCTATGATCAAAAGGACGCGGCAGGGTTCATCCACTTGAACGCGCTGCGTTTGAAGCTGCTGGCCACGCGCAACGCGCGGGTTGCGGGCAAAAAGTAAACTTGTCTCTGGCGGGGCGCCCCACGCGCCCTGCCCTTGCCTTGGTTAGGCGGCCCTTACATCAACAGGGCAAAAATCCCGATCCATGTCACAGAGCCAATCAAGGCGGCCAGCGCCAGACCTGCGCCTGCGGGCAAGCGGATGCTGTCGCGGTCGGCGGAGTCGATCAGCGTGCTGTCGATCATCGAGGCGGCGGTTTCGGCGCGGGTGTTCATGGCGGTCCCTTTCGGTCATTTCAGCCAGTCTGGCCGTCATTTCTAAAAGAACCCTTAATTGCGACCCAATAATGGCAAGGCGGGGGTGATTTCCTGCGGCGCTTCAGGAATTATCCATAAAATTTTTCACATCCGCACGGCTGGGCATGGCATCGGCGGTGCCCGCGCGGGTCACCTGTAGCGCGGCGGCGGCAGCGGCATAGCGCATTGCCGCGGCGGGGTCAGCGCCGGTATCCAGCGCCGCGGCCAGCGACCCGGCAAAGCAATCACCGGCGCCGGTGGTATCGACCGGCTGCACCTTGATTGGCGGTGTGTGCTGCGGCGCCTTGCCCTGCTCGATCCAATCCGCACCCTGCGCGCCGCGGGTCATGATCACCGCCTGCACCGGCTGCTGTTCCAGCGCCACGCCCGTGGCGGCGACCAGTTCCGCGCCCTCGCCCTCATTGAGCAACAGATGCGTCACATAGGGCAGCACCGCGCGCAAAGGCTCCAAGGCAAAGGGCGCGGCGGAATAAAACACCTGCATCCCCGCCGCATGGGCCAGTTTTGCCGCCTCGACCTGATGCGAGGTCTCGTTTTGCAACAACAGGATATCACCGGCTTTGGCGCCCGAGAGGGTGAAGCGGATCATCTCGGAAGATTGCGCGTTATTGGCGCCCGAATGGATGATGATCTGGTTCTCGCCGGCATCGTCAATCGCCACAATCGCATGACCGGTCGCCACCTCAACGCGCGAGACCGCACCCATGGCAACACCGTGGCGGGTCAACTCGCCCTCGATCCAGGCGTCATCGCGGCCAATGGCGCCGATATGCACCACTTCGGCACCGGCGCGCAGGGCGGCGATCGACTGGTTGATCCCCTTGCCGCCCAGCCCGCGCGAAAACCCCGTCGCGGCCAGCGTTTCACCGGCTTTCGGCAGCGCCTGCAAGCGGTAGAAATTGTCGATATTGATCGAGCCCAGACAATAGACCGTCATTTTGTATTCGCACCGATCCGGCTGGCGGCCATCACCGACATATTGAGGATGTCGTTCACCGTGGCGCCGGTCGAGAGGATCTGAATCGGTTTCGGCACACCGGCAAGGATCGGGCCGATCACCGTGGCACCGGCCATCTCTTGCATCAGCTTGACCGAAATCGAGGCCGAATGCCGCGCTGGCACCACCAGCACATTCGCCGGACCGGTGAGCCGCGAGAACGGATAGGCGGCGGCGACGGTCGGGTTGAGCGCCACATCGACGGTCATCTCGCCTTCAAACTCGAAATCCACCCCGCGGCGGGTCAGCACTTCGGGGGCGCGGTGCATCTTGTCGGCACGCTCGGACACCGGATAACCGAAGGTCGAGAAGCTGACGAAAGCCACCCGTGGCACCAGCCCGATCGAACGCGCAACCTCGGCGGCGCGCGTCGCGATATCGGCCAGATCCTCTTCATCGGGCCATTCATGCACCAATGTATCGGCAATGATCATCACCTTGCCCTTATAGAGCAGCGCCGAGACCCCGACCGCACCATCCTGCGCGCGCGCGTCAAACACATGGTTGATCATATCCATCACCAGCGCCGATTTGCGCGTGGCACCCGTCACCAGCCCGTCGCCATGCCCGTGCTGCAGCATCAGCGCGGCAAAGATATTGCGGTCGCGGGTCACCAGCCGGTGCACATCGCGCTGGTCCATCCCCTTGCGCTGCAGGCGTTTATAGAGAAACGCGCGGTAGGTATCGAGATGACGGGTATTGGCGGCGTTGACGACCTGCAACTCGCGCATCGCATCGCCAAGACCGGCGGTCTCGAGGCGACGCTTCACGTCATCCTCTTGCCCGACGACCAGCGATTTGCCCAGACCGGCGCGCTGGTAGGCGACGGCGGCGCGCAGCACCCGCTCGTCATCACCCTCGGTAAAGATCATCCGCGATTGCGCCTGACGGGCACGGGCATAGAGACTCTGCTGGATCGAGGCGGTCGGATCCATCCGCGCCTTCAGCGAATGCTGATAAGCATCCAGATCAATGATCGGGCGCCGCGCCACGCCGGTGTCCATCCCGGCCTTCGCCACCGCGGGCGGGATCGTATAGATCAAGCGCGGGTCAAAGGGCGTCGGAATGATGTAATCGCGACCAAAGCTAAGCTTGCGCCCGTAAGCCATCGCCACCTCGTCGGGCACGTCCTCGCGTGCCAGCGCCGCCAAAGCATGGGCGCAGGCGATCTTCATCTCGTCATTGATCGCGCGGGCGTGGATATCGAGCGCGCCGCGAAACAGATAGGGAAAGCCCAGCACATTGTTGACTTGGTTCGGGTAATCCGAGCGGCCGGTGGCGACAATCGCATCGGCGCGCACCGCATGGGCCTCTTCGGGGGTGATCTCGGGGTCGGGGTTGGCCATCGCGAAAATCACCGGATTATCCGCCATCGAGGCGACCATTTCCGCCGTCACCGCGCCTTTGGCCGAGACGCCGAGGAACACATCGGCGCCGTCCATCGCCTCCTCTAGGGTGCGCAGATCGGTCTCGGCGGCATGGGCCGACTTCCACTGGTTCATGCCTTCGGTGCGGCCCTGATAGATCACACCCTTGGTGTCGCACATGATGCAATTGTTCTGCTGCGCGCCCATCGACTTGACCAGTTCCAGACAGGCGATCCCTGCCGCCCCTGCCCCGTTAAGCACAATCCGCACGTCTTCGATCTTTTTACCGCTGATCTCCAGCGCGTTGATCAGCCCCGCCGCGCAGATCACCGCCGTGCCATGCTGGTCATCATGGAACACCGGAATATCGCAAATCTCTTTCAGCCGCTGCTCGATGATGAAACACTCGGGCGCTTTGATATCCTCAAGGTTGATCCCGCCAAAGGTCGGCGACATCAGATGCACTGCTTTGATGATTTCATCGGCGTCCAGCGTGTCCAGCTCGATATCAATCGCGTTGACGTCGGCAAAGCGTTTGAACAGAACCGCCTTGCCCTCCATCACCGGTTTCGAGGCCAGAGCGCCCAGATTGCCCATGCCCAGAATCGAGGTGCCATTCGAGATCACCGCGACCATATTGCCCTTGACCGTATAGTCATAGGCCAGCTCGGGGTTGTCCGCGATCGCCTGCACCGGCACCGCAACACCCGGCGAATAGGCCAGCGACAGATCGCGCTGCGTGGCCATCGGTGTCGAGGCCACGATTTCATATTTGCCCGGCGTCGGCTCGAAGTGATAGGCCAGCGCTTCTTCGTCGGTGATGCGGTATTTGCGGGACATGGGATCTCCTTGTGATGCCTTACCTTTACCGCGCGGCCTGCGGCCAAACAACACCAAGCAAACCCCTTTCGGCGGGCCTGCGGGTTTTGTAGGGTGCGGCGCTGAATACGGAGAGTGAAGTGAGCGACGCGCAGCCCAATGTGACGCCGATGATGGCGCAATTTCTCGACATCAAAGCCCGGCATGCGGATGCGCTGCTATTCTACCGCATGGGCGATTTCTACGAGATGTTTTTCGACGACGCGGTCGCCGCCGCCGCCGCTTTGGACATCGCCCTGACCAAACGCGGCACCTATGACGGCGCGCCGATCCCGATGTGCGGCGTGCCGGTGCATTCCGCCGAAGGCTATCTGCTCAGCCTGATCCGCAAAGGCTTTCGGGTGGCGATTGCCGAACAGATGGAAGACCCCGCCGAAGCGAAGAAACGCGGGTCGAAATCGGTGGTCAAACGCGATGTTGTGCGGCTGGTCACGCCGGGGACATTGACCGAGGATTCGCTGTTGGAGCCGCGCCGTCACAACTATCTGACCGCATGGGCCGATATCCGCGGCGCCTCGGCGCTGGCTTGGGCGGATATCTCGACCGGTGAATTGCGGGTGATGCCTTGCCCGCGGGTGCGGCTGGCGCCGGAACTGGCGCGGCTGGGGGCGCGGGAGTTGGTGGTCACCGAGGATGTGGCCGCGGGGCTGCGCGAATTGGCCGATGAAATGGGATTTGCGCTGGCCGAACGCGGGCGCGCGGCGTTTGATTCCACCAATGGCAACAAGCGGCTCTGCGCGCTGTTCAACACCGCCACGCTGGACGGGTTCGGCAGCTTTGAACGCGCGGAACTCTCGGCGCTGGGGGCTTTGGTCGATTATCTGGATATGACGCAAAAGGGGCAGATGCCGCTTCTGACCCCGCCGGTGCGCGAGAATGCCAAGGCAGCAATGCAGATCGACGCGGCGACACGGCGCAATCTGGAACTGACCCAAGCGCTGGCGGGTGGCCGCGCGGGCTCCTTGCTGGCGACGGTGGACCAGAGCGTCACCCCGGGCGGCGCGCGACTGTTGGAGCGGCGGATTTCCAGCCCGTCTTGTGATCTGGGCGAGATCGAGGCGCGGCTGGCCGCGGTCACCGCGCTGGTCGACAGCGACCGGCTGCGCGGCGATCTGCGCGCGGCGCTGAAATCCGTGCCCGATATCGACCGCGCGCTGTCACGGCTGGCGCTGGACCGTGGCGGGCCGCGCGATCTGGCAATGCTGCGCGCGGGTCTCGGCGAGGCCGGAGCGATCGCGGAAATCCTCGGCAGCGCGGCGGTGCCGCCCCTGCTGGAAACCTCGGCCATGGCGCTGGTCGGCCATGAGGATCTGGCCGCCTATCTCGAGGCCACGCTGGTCGCCGATCCACCCTTGCTGGCGCGCGATGGCGGCTTTGTCGCGGCGGGTGTTGACGCCGATCTCGATGCCGCGCGTGAGCTGCGCGACGAGGGCCGCGCGGTGATTGCACGGATGCAGGCCGATTACGCCAAAGAGACCGGCATTCAGGCGCTAAAGATCAAACATAACAATGTCTTGGGCTATTTCGTCGAGACCACCGCCACCCATGCCGACAAGATGCTTTCCGCCCCGCTCAATGAAAAGTTCAAACATCGGCAGACGACCGCCAATCAGGTGCGTTTCACCACGCCGGAACTGACCGAGTTGGAGACCAGTATCCTCAACGCCGGTGGCCGTGCGCTGGATATCGAGCGTCGGATTTTCGAGGAGATGCGCGCCGCGCTGCTGGCTGCTGCGGGGGAGATACAGGTCACCGCGCGGGCGCTGTCGGAGATCGACGTCGCCGCCGGTTTCGCCGAACTGGCGCGGCATAACAACTGGTGCCGCCCGGTGGTGAATGACAGCCGCGATTTCAACGTTGATGGCGGGCGCCATCCGGTGGTCGAAGCGGCACTGCAGAAAGCCGGACAGCCGTTTGTGGCCAATTCGCTGGGGCTAGAGCCTGCCGCAGACGGGGCCGCGATCTGGCTGGTCACCGGGCCGAATATGGCGGGTAAATCAACCTTTCTGCGGCAGAACGCATTAATTGCAATTCTCGCGCAGGCGGGCGGCTACGTGCCGGCGAAAGCCGCCACCATCGGGCTGGTCGATCAGGTGTTCAGCCGCGTCGGTGCCTCGGATGATCTGGCGCGCGGACGCTCGACCTTCATGGTCGAGATGGTCGAAACCGCGGCGATTCTCAATCAGGCCGGGTCGCGGGCGTTTGTAATCCTTGATGAAATCGGCCGCGGAACTGCCACCTATGACGGGCTGTCGATTGCCTGGGCGGTGCTGGAACATCTGCACGGCGTTAACCAAAGCCGCGCGCTTTTTGCCACCCACTACCACGAGATGACCGCCATGGCCGACAGGCTGGACGGGGTCGATAATGCCACCGTCGCCGTGCGCGAATGGGAGGGCGATGTGGTGTTCATGCATGAGGTCACCAAGGGCGCTGCGGACCGGTCGTATGGGGTGCAGGTGGCGCGTCTGGCGGGGCTGCCCGAGGCGGTGATCGGACGCGCGCGCGAGGTTCTCGATATGCTGGAACGCGGCGATCAGGGGCAGCGCGGGGCGAAAACCCTGATCGACGATCTGCCGCTTTTTGCCATGCAGCCCACGCCGCCGCGCCCTGCTCCGGTGGCGAAATCCTCGGCGGTCGAGGACCGGCTGGCGGATATCCACCCCGACGCTTTGTCGCCGCGTGAGGCTTTGGCGCTGCTCTATGAATTGCGCGAGTTGCTGCCCGAGTAAGGCACGGACATCCGGGGCAATGAAAAAGGCGAGCCGGTTGCTACCAGCTCGCCTTTATATTTAGTTTCAACAGCTTATACGCCAAGACCCGGCCTGTATTTAGCCCGCGGGGGTCGAGGAGACACCGACCTGCGCGGGGCGCAACAGTTGCTCATGCAGGCGGAAGCCGACGTTGAGAACCTGGATGATCTGACCGGCTTTGGTGTCCGGCACCGGCGCTTCGAACATCGCCTCATGCAGATGCGGATCAAACTCTTCGCCGATCTCTGGCGCGAGTTTTTCAATGCCGTGGCGGGCGAAAATATTGACCAATTCGCGCAGCGTCAGCTCCAGCCCCTCAACCAGCCCTTTGCTGCGGGATTTGGTATCCTCATCAACCAGTTCCAGCGCACGGTTCAGGTTGTCATAGACCGGCAGCAGATCGCGGGCCAGCTTGGTGCCGCCGTAAAGCGCAGCCTCGCGGCGATCCTTTTCACCGCGTTTGCGGCTGTTTTCCAGATCGGCCAGCGCCCGCATCAGGCGGTCACGCATCTGCGTGCGCTCTTCCTCGAACTCGGCCTGAACCTCGGCCAGAACGGCGAGCGGGTCCATCTCGGCCTGCTCAGCCTGCACCGCCTCATCGGCCAGCGCGTCCTCTGACAATGCGTCATCTGCCTGTGTGTCTACGATATCTTCTTGTGGCTTTGCCATGTCTTCCTCTGTTCACTCGGACCCCAGTTCGGTCAGCATGCGGCCGACCAACTGCGCGGTATAATCAACTATCGGCACAATGCGACCGTAATTTAGCCTCGTCGGCCCGATCACGCCCACAGCACCGATAATCTTGCTGTCGGCGTTCATATAGGGAGAAACGACCAAAGTGCTACCCGTTAGTGAAAAAAGCTTGTTCTCGGCGCCAATGAATATGCGCACACCGTCGCCACGCTCGGTCAGTTCCAGAACTTCGGCGATATCCCGCTTGCGCTCAAGATCATCAAACAGCTCGCGGATCTTCAACAGACTGTCGGAATCGGTCTGATCCAGCAGATTTCCGCGTCCGCGCACGATCAGGCGCTCGTTATGGCCGCCCTCATCCTCCCAGATCGCCATGCCGCGTTCGATCATATCACCGGCGATGGTGTCGATCTCTTGCCGGCGCACGCTGATTTCCTTGCGCAGACGTGTGCGCAGATCGCTCATCGTCAGGCCGGAGGCGAAAGCGTTGATAAAATTCACCGCCTCGCGCAGCGCCGAGGGCAACAGACCTGGCGGCGGGCGGAACACGCGGTTTTCCACCTGGCCGTCAGCAAAGACCAGCACCACCAGCGCGCGGTCGGCGGCGATCGGCACGAATTCGATATGGCGGATCGGCGCCTCATGTTTAGGGGTCAACACAAGGCTGGCGCCCTTGGTGATCGACGACAGCGCATGGCCGACATTATCGAGCATCGAGCCGAGATCACGTTCGTTGTTCATCCGCGAGGCTTCGAGCTTCTCGCGGTCGGTGGCGGTGACCGGATCGACCTCAAGCAGCGCATCGACAAACAACCGCAGCCCGTTCTGCGTGGGCACCCTGCCCGCCGAGACATGCGGGCTTTCCAGCAAGCCGAGATATTCAAGATCCTGCATCACATTGCGGATTGTCGCCGCCGAGAGGTTCTCGCTGAAGTCCCGCGTCAGGGTCCGCGACCCCACCGGCGCACCGGTTTGCAGATAGGATTCGACGACGCGGCGAAAGACTTCGCGCGTGCGGTCGTTGAGGTCTGGAAACAGGGTGTTTTGCGGCTGATGTGTCATTTGGCGTGGGTTTCAGAGTGGATCCGGTTGCATGATCGCTGAAGGGGCGTGTAATTGGAAGCCAACATGGAAAAGGAAACCGAGATGCGCCCCTCTGGACGGAAGTTAGATCAAAAACGCAGCGTTTCAATCGAAACCGGTGTGATGAAACATGCGGAAGGCTCGTGTTTGATTAAAGTCGGCGACACCCATGTGCTCTGCTCCGCCTCGGTCGAAGAGCGCATTCCGCCGTTCCTGCGCAACACTGGTCTGGGCTGGGTGACAGCGGAATACGGGATGCTGCCGCGGGCCACCAATACGCGCAACCGGCGTGAGGCTTCGCAGGGCAAGCAAGGCGGCAGAACTGTTGAAATTCAACGGCTTATAGGTCGCTCTCTGCGCGCGGGTATCGACCGCTCGGCGCTTGGCGAACGCCAGATCACCGTCGATTGCGATGTGATCCAGGCCGATGGCGGCACCCGCTGCGCGGCGATCACCGGCGGTTGGGTGGCGCTGCGGATGGCGGTGAATACGCTGTTGAAGGCAGGGGTGATCTCCTCCGATCCGATCATTGACCATGTTGCCGCGGTCTCTTGCGGGATTTACGCCGGTCAGCCGGTGCTGGATCTGGACTATGCTGAAGACAGCTCGGCCGGCGTCGACGGGAATTTTGTGATGCTGGGCGATCTGCGGATGATTGAAGTGCAGATGTCGGGCGAAGGCAGCGTTTTTGGGCGCGCCGAGATGAACACGATGCTGGATCTGGCCGAAGCGGGAATCACCGAGTTGGTCGCGGCGCAAAAGGCGGCGCTGTGACCCGCGCCCTGACCGCCGATCAACTGCTGTTTGCCACGCATAATGCGGGCAAACTGGAAGAGATGCGTGAGTTGCTGGCGCCGCGCGGGGTGACGGTGGTTTCGGCAAAGGATCACAACCTGCCGGAGCCGGTCGAAACCGAGGATACTTTCGTCGGGAATGCGCGGATCAAGGCTCATGCGGCGGCCTCTGCGACCGGACTGGTGGCTTTGGCGGATGATTCCGGCCTTTGCATCGAGGCTTTGGGCGGTGCACCGGGGGTCTATACCGCAGATTGGGCGGAAACGCCCGAGGGTCGCGACTTTGATCTGGCGATGGGGCGTGCGCATAAGGCTTTGATTGATGCCGCTGCGCCGCAGCCTTGGCGCGCAACCTTTGTGTCGGTCCTGGTTCTGGCTTGGCCGGACGGGCATGATGAGGTGTTTGAGGGGCGGATTGACGGGGAGTTGGTCTGGCCAACCCGCGGCGCGCATGGGCACGGGTATGATCCGATGTTTATTCCCGAAGGCCATACTCTCACTTTTGCCGAGATGTCCCATCAGGCGAAAAATGCGGTCAGCCACCGCGGTCGCGCCCTGCAAAAATTGCTTGCCGAGTGTTTCACGTGAAACAATTCGCCATGCAAGAGCGCGAAGATTGGCAGAATGGAGGCTTCGGCCTCTATGTGCATTGGCCATTTTGCGCGGCGAAATGCCCCTATTGCGACTTTAACAGCCATGTTGTGCGGCACGTAGACCAGGTCGCTTGGCGCGATGCATTGGTTGCGGAAATCACCCGCTATGCCGCAATGACACCGGGGCGCACGCTGACATCGATCTTTTTTGGCGGCGGCACCCCGTCTTTGATGCCACCCGAGACGGTTGACGCGGTGATATCCGCCGCCCGCCGTGGCTGGGGTTTCGCGAATTCCATCGAGATTGCCTTAGAGGCCAACCCCTCATCGGTGGAGCTTGGCAAGTTCAAGGATTTCGCCAGCGCAGGCGTCAACCGCGTGTCATTGGGGTTTCAGGCGCTCAATGATGCAGATTTGCGCCGTTTGGGCCGGTTACACAGCGTTTCCGAGATCTATCAAGCCTGGGACGTCGCCACCACCGCCTTTGACCGCGCCAGTTTCGACCTGATCTATGCGCGTCAGTTCCAGGACGAAGCCCATTGGCGCGCCGAGTTGACCGAAGCCCTCGCCCTGCAACCGAGCCATATGTCGCTTTATCAGTTGACCATCGAAGACGGCACCGCCTTTGGCGATCGTTACCGGATAGGAAAGCTACCTGGCCTGCCCACTGATGATATCGGCGCTGATCTTTATCAAGCAACGCAAGAGCTTTGTGTGGCCGCCGGCCTACCCGCCTATGAAGTCTCTAATCATGCCAAAACCGGTGAGGAATCCCTGCATAATCAGGTCTATTGGCGCTATGGTGATTATGTCGGTGTCGGCCCCGGCGCGCATGGGCGCATAACTTTACATGGCCAACGCTGGGCAACCGAGGCCGAGCGCGCACCGACGCGATGGCTGCAATCCGTGCGTGACGGCAGCGCGAATCACGACAGTAAAACCGCCTTAACGCCGGCAGAAATGGGGTCAGAATACCTGATGATGAGCCTGCGCCTGAGCGAAGGCTCCAATCTGGATCGCTGGCGCAGACTAAGCGGCGCTGAGATCAATGAAAACGCGATGACTGCGCTGCAAGAGCAGGGTTTTATCTGGGTTGATGGCAGTCAATTTGGCACCACGGACAGCGGCAGACCCCTGCTGAATTCAGTTCTGCGCGCCTTGCTCAGCGATTGATTATCTGATCTGCGAAAGCAATTGGCACAATTGATCGAGCTGATCGAGCGAATTATAGCGAATGGTCAGTTTACCCTCGCCTCCTGCGCGATGGTCAATGATCACCGCCATGCCCAGATTTGCCGAAAGATCATCTTCCAATGCGCGGGTATCCGCATCACGCTGCCGCGCATCCGCGCGTTTCTTCGCCGGATCCTGCTCAGGTGTTGAGACCTTCTTGGCCAATGCCTCGGTGTCGCGAACCGACAAGCCCTTGGCATAGACCCGTGCCGCCAAAGCCTGAGGATCCTCGGCGGTAATCAACGCACGGGCATGACCCGCCGAGATTTTTCCGGCAACGACCATATCCTTGACGCCATCAGGAAGGTTGAGCAATCTCAATAGGTTAGCGATATGACTGCGGCTCTTTCCAAGTGCTTCCGCAACCTTTTCTTGGGTATGGCCGAAACGATCAATCAGCTGCCGGTAGCTTGCAGCCTCTTCAATCGCATTGAGTTCTTCGCGCTGGATATTCTCGATAATCGCAACTTCCAGCATCTCTTGGTCGCTGAAGCTGCGAATAATCGCGGGAACTGTGCTCAGTTGCGCCAGTTGCGACGCCCGCCAGCGCCGTTCGCCGGCAACAATCTCGTAAATTTGAGAGTTTTCAGGCGACTGACGCACCACCAGCGGCTGCAGAATGCCCTTCTCGCGGATCGACGCGGACAATTCCTCGAGCGCCTCAGGCTCAAATGTGCGGCGAGGCTGGTTCGGGTTCGAGACGATGTTCTCGATCGCAATCATCTCAAGGTTGGCGCGAGACGGCGTCGTGCCACTGGTTTCACTCGCATTCGGCGTGTCAATCCCCACATCTGCCATCAAGGCGGACAATCCGCGCCCCAATCCGCGACGTTCATTCCTGCGTTCAGCCATCTGCTTCGACCTTCTGCAAATTATTGTTATTCCTCAAGAATTCCTGCGCAAAGGCCCTATAGGCCATCGCCCCTTTGGACGTAGAGTCGTAGGAAATTGCCGGCATTGCGTAGGATGGCGCCTCGCTCAAACGAACATTGCGCGGGATAACCGTCTGATAGACCAGATCCCCGAGCGTGTCGCGCGCATCACTCTCGACCTGCTGCGCCAGATTGTTGCGCTGGTCGTGCATGGTCAGCAAAATCCCCTCAACCCTAAGCGCGGGATTCGCTGTTTGGCGGATCTCGCGAATGGTCAGCATGAGTTGCGACAGGCCTTCCAGGGCGAAGAACTCGCTTTGCAGAGGGATCAGAACGGAATCCGCGGCAACCAGAGCATTCACTGTCAGCAAATTCAGCGATGGCGGGCAATCGATCAGAACAAAATCGAATCGCTGGGCCTTTAGACCGGTGGCAGCCAGTGAGTCCTTGAGCAGAAAGCTGCGCTTGTTGACGTTGAATAGCTGCACATCCGAGGAGGATAATTCCGTCGTCGCGGGAATGAGCCAGACGCGTTCGGTCTCGGTTTCGACAACCGCCGCCTCAGCGCTCACATCCCCGAGCAGCAAATCGTAGACCGTTAACTGCCTTTGATCGAGACCGATGCCGAAACCGGTCGACGCATTTCCCTGCGGATCCATATCGATGACCAGAACCCGATGCCCGGCTTCAGCGAGGCTTGCCGCAAGGTTGATCGCCGTGGTGGTCTTGGCCACCCCCCCTTTTTGGTTCGCGATGGCGACAATTTTCATCCAGCAATCTCCCTTTTCCTAAGCCTCGAGAGTCGCAAGACGCGAGATTCCGGATCAACTCGGCTGGTTTCAACCTCTACATTGAATTGCCACGCTAAACTCGCCTGATCAAGCTCTGCTTGGAAGTTTCTGCCTTTAAACAACAATGCGGTGCCCATTGGCTGCATATGTTGCGCGACATAGGTTAATAACAGGTCAAGCGGCGCCAATGCCCGCGCGGTCACTATGTCCGCTTTCGCGCTTGGTGCTTTCTCGATCCGTTCCACCACCACATTCGCGTTCAACGCGTGCCGGTCAATCATCAACTTCAAGAAGGCCGCTTTACGCTTATCCGATTCGATCAACTGCGTTCGCGCCCCGGGGCTGGCGTCCTTCAGCAGAATTGCCACCACAATTCCAGGCAAACCTCCGCCAGAACCCAAATCTGCCCATTGTACCGGCCCATCTGGTGCTAGCCGCAATACTTGCGCGGAGTCGCAAATATGCCGCGTCCAAAGCTCGGCCATGGTCGAGGGCGCAATCAGATTGATCTTCCCCGACCATTTTATCAGGTTCTCGGAATAATCAACCAATGCGTCCAATGTTTCACGTGAAACATTCGCCCCGACGCTTGCCTCCAAGTCATTGCGCTGCTGCATTGCGCGTCCGGCCAAATTGCTTAACACCCGCCAAAATTAGCAATGTCGCGGCGGGGGTCATCCCCTCAATGCGCCGCGCGTGATCAATGGTCCGGGGCTGGATCCGTTGCAGTTTCTCGCGCTGTTCGTTCGACAAGGATGGAAGCCTGGAATAGTCAAATTCAGCCGGAATTCTCTTACTTCCCTCGTCCTTCAACCGCTCCACTTCCTTCAAATGCCGCTCAACATAGGGCCGGTAGAACGCATCCTTCTGCAATTGTGCAACTTCCCACTCTGACAAACTGAACTCATCATGAAAAACCACATAGAAGCGCTCAAGGTCCAAATCTGCCAACCCCAAAACCTCGAAAAGATTGCGTTTCGCGCCGGATTTCAGGTGCGTTAGACCCAATGATGTCAACTCATCACCGCTAACAACGCGCTGCCGCAAGCAAGCCTCCAGCTGCGCCAAACGTTCCAGTTTCGCTTTGGTGAATGCAGCGCGGGTTTCATCAAGCAGCCCCAAATCCAGCGCCAAAGGGGTGAGCCGCGCATCGGCATTATCCGCGCGCAAAATCAGCCTATGCTCGGCGCGAGAGGTAAACATGCGGTAGGGCTCGGTCACCCCTTTGGTCGTCAGGTCATCAATCATCACACCGATATAGCTGCTATCTCGCACGAAATTCACCGGCGATTTCTCTTGAGAGAACCGCGCAGCATTCAGCCCCGCAACGAGCCCCTGCGCGGCAGCTTCCTCATAGCCCGTTGTGCCATTGATCTGCCCTGCAAGATATAAGCCATTGATTTTCTTGAGATCTAATGTCTCGCCCAGCTCGCGGGGATCGATATAGTCATACTCAATCGCGTAACCATACTGATAAATCTCCACCGCCTCCAATCCGGGAATGCTGCGCAAGAAGGCATCCTGCACATCCACCGGCAGCGACGTCGAAATCCCGTTCGGATAGACGGTATCGATGCCCAATCCCTCCGGTTCCAGAAAGATATTATGCGAGTCTTTCTCGGAAAAACGGGTAATCTTATCTTCAATCGACGGGCAATAACGCGGGCCAACACCCGAAATATTGCCCGACCGCATGGCCGATAAATGCAGGTTTTGCTGAATGATCTCATGGGTCTCAATGGTGGTGTTCGTCACCCCACAAGCGATCTGTTCCGCCACCGGCTGCCTATTCATAA
Source organism: Pararhodobacter oceanensis (assembly GCF_003076755.1). Taxonomy (GTDB): domain Bacteria; phylum Pseudomonadota; class Alphaproteobacteria; order Rhodobacterales; family Rhodobacteraceae; genus Pararhodobacter; species Pararhodobacter oceanensis. The sequence continues at coordinate 91,219 of NZ_QDKM01000005.1, read as the reverse complement.
ACGACAGCATCACCGGTTGCTCATCACCCAACTGCCGACCGATCCGGTCCCAATCAATACTCGTGCCCTTCAAGCGCGCAGGCGTGCCGGTTTTCAAGCGCCCCATGCGCAAACCAAGATCCCGCAGACGCGCCGCCAATTTGACCGAGGCTTTGTCACCCTTCCGCCCCGCAGCAATCCGCTCGCTTCCGATATGAATTTCGCCACCAAGGAATGTGCCGGTGGTTAGGATCACCGCACGGCTACTGATCTCGGTCTCATCCGCCATCACCACGCCGCGCAGAGCCCCGCCATCAAGCAGCAGGTCAATGACTTCGCCCTCGATCACGGTCAGGTTCTCTTGGCGCGCAACATAGGGACCAATGAAATCAGCATAACGCCGCCGATCCACCTGCGCACGCGGCCCCTGAACCGCAGCGCCGCGCGATTGGTTCAACAGGCGAAACTGGATACCCGCGTAATCCCCGGCCAGCCCCATCACCCCGCCAAGCGCATCAATCTCGCGCACCAGATGACCTTTGCCGATCCCACCAATAGCAGGATTGCACGACAAGACCCCTAGATCTGCCTTCCGAAAGGTGATCAGCGCCGTTTGCACACCACTCCGCGCTGCCGCCAGCGCCGCCTCGACACCCGCATGGCCACCGCCTACGACAATCACTTCGAAGTGTTTCACGTGAAACAATCCCTATTTACCAATGCAAAACGACGAGAAAATCCGCCCGAGAACATCCTCGATATCTACCCGCCCGACGATTCCGTCAAGGCTTCGCAACGCCGCGCGCAGGTCTTCGCTGGCGATCTCCCAAGCGCTGGCCGGTGACAGCAATTCCGCTTTCGCGCGCGTCAACGAGTCGACCGCTCGCGCCAGCTTATCAAAATGCCGCTCACGCATAAACACCGAAGACCCTTTGGTCTTCTCGCGCAATATCGCCTCAATCCGCGAGATCAGAGCGGCCACACCTTCGCCAGTGACGCCGGACACCCCCTCTTCACCCCAAAGATCCGCCTTTGACAAGACAACAATGTCCCCCTCCGACACCCCAACCGGCGCATCTTCAGGATCCGCTTTCAGGAATACCCGCAAATCCGCCTGCGCCGCCCGCGCTTGCCCGCGATCAATGCCCATGCGCTCGATCTCATCCTCGGTCTCGCGCAGCCCCGCGGTATCAATCAACGTCACCGAGAGCCCACCGATATCCATCCGCACCTCGATCACATCGCGCGTGGTGCCCGCCCGCTCCGAGGTGATCGCCGCATCGCGTCCGGCCAAAGCGTTCAGCAGCGTCGATTTCCCTGCGTTGACCCGCCCGATAATCGCCACTTCGAACCCGTCGCGCACCGATTCCGCGGCCGCACGCCCCGATAATTGCTGCGAGAGACTGCCCAACACCCGGTCCAGTGGCGCCACCACCAACGGCGTCAGATCATCGGGCAATTCTTCATCCGAGAAATCCATCGCCGCTTCCAAAATCGCCAAAGACTGCAGCAAATCCTCGCGCCAGGCATCCACAAGCCGCCCGGCTGAGCCATCCAACACCTGCATCGCCTGCCGCCGCTGGCCCTCGGTTTCGGCATCAATCAGATCCGCCAAAGCCTCGACTTCGGTCAGATCCATCTGCCCGTTCAGAAACGCGCGTTTGGTGTATTCCCCGGGTTCTGCCGCCCGCACACCGTCAACCGAAAGACAGGCACGCAGCATCGCCGCCACCACCGCCTGACTTCCATGCACTTGAAATTCAACGATTTTCTCGCCGGTAAAGCTGCGGCCTTCCTCGAAAACCAGCACCAGACCATGATCGATCCGCTCCCCCTGCGCATCGCGCAACACCGACAGCCGCGCCACTCTCGGCTCCGGCACGATCCCCGCCAGAGCCTTGCATACGGTCCAGGCCAGCGGGCCGGAGACGCGAATTACCGCAACGCCAGCGCGCCCCTGCGCCGTGGCCAGCGCAACAATCGTATCCATGGCAGTGCCTTCACGTCTTAGGTGTTCATCGAGTCGAAGAATTCGCCATTCGTTTTGGTCTGTTTGAGTTTCGAGATCAGGAATTCGATCGCATCGGTGGTGCCCATCGGGTTCAAAATCCGCCGCAGCAGGAAGGTTTTCTGCAGATTGGCCTTATCCACCAGCAGCTCTTCCTTCCGCGTGCCCGATTTCAGGATATCCATCGCCGGGAACACGCGCTTATCGGCAATTTTGCGATCCAGCACGATCTCGCTGTTGCCGGTGCCTTTGAACTCCTCAAAGATCACCTCATCCATGCGGCTGCCGGTGTCGATCAGCGCGGTCGCGATAATCGTTAGCGAGCCACCCTCTTCGATATTCCGCGCGGCACCAAAGAACCGCTTCGGCCGCTGCAGCGCATTCGCATCAACACCACCGGTCAAGACCTTGCCGCTTGAGGGCACAACCGTGTTAAACGCGCGCCCCAGACGGGTGATCGAATCCAGCAAAATCACCACATCGCGCTTATGCTCGACCAGCCGCTTGGCCTTCTCGATCACCATCTCGGCCACCGCCACATGTCGCGTCGCCGGCTCGTCAAAGGTCGAGGACACCACCTCGCCGCTCACCGAGCGCTGCATATCGGTCACCTCTTCGGGCCGCTCGTCAATCAACAGCACAATCAGATAGCATTCCGGGTGATTACGCTCGATCGAATGCGCGATATTCTGCATCAACACCGTCTTACCGGTGCGCGGCGGCGCCACGATCAGCGCCCGCTGCCCCTTACCCAGAGGCACCACGATATCGATAATCCGCGAGGACCGATCCTTGATCGTCGGATCCTCGATTTCCATATTCAGCCGCTGGTCGGGGTACAGCGGCGTCAGGTTGTCGAAATGCACCTTATGGCGCGCGCTCTCGGGATCGGTGAAATTGATCGAGGTCACCTTGGTCAGCGCGAAATACTTCTCGTTCTCGCCGGGCGCCTGGATCACCCCCTCGATGGTATCGCCCGTGCGCAGCGAATACTGCCGGATCATATCGGGGGTGACATAGATATCATCAGGGCCAGAGAGGTAATTCGCCTCAGTCGAGCGCAAAAACCCGAATCCGTCCTGCAAAACCTCCAGAACCCCGTCGCCGCCGATTTCCCAACCGTCTTCAGCGCGTTCCTTGAGGATCGAGAACATCATCTCGCCCTTACGCATCGACGGCGCGTTATCGATTTCCAGCTCTTCAGCCATCGCCAGCAATGCCGCAGGCGTTCTCGCTTTGAGATCAGCTAGATTCACACGGTTCTCACACATGAGAAGCCCTCCAAGACACCAGTAAGCATCTGTCAATTGTCACAACGGGAAATACGGTGGCCGGACGGCTCCGCTCAGAAGGTTCTCTAAGCTGATCCACCGGTCGAGTCAATCAGTGCCCTCGGTCCTCCGGGCGCCAGCTCTCCGCCTGCTTCTATTAATAAGAAAGAAAGATAAATGAGATGATGATGAAGTAGGGCCTAGGGATAAGTGTAATTATTCATTGATCCCCTGAGTTACACACAGGTCCAATCCAGCCGACAAACCGCGATTCGCAGTTGTTTAACAAGGAATTGCCGCGCTTTCTTCACCTTACATCCCCAGCCGCCCGGAACTATCCACAGGCAGTGGTTTTCACCTATCCACTGTGGATAACCGTGTCTCGCACCCTTGACATCCTGTGGTCAGTATCGCGTTCTGATCGCCCGCCCCGCTTATCCCCGAATTTGCACCGCACTGCCGCACAGGGTTATCCACATGTCTATCCTCACCCTTGCGTCCGGCTCTTCGATCCGCGCCACGCTCCTGCGCAACGCCGGCATCGATTTTGACGTGAAAATCGCCCGAATCGACGAAGAGATGATTCGCCTCTCGCTTGAGGCCGAGGGCGCCACGCCCCGCGATATCGCCGACGCGCTGGCCGAGCATAAAGCCGCCAAGATCGCCAATAAGCAGCCCGAGGCGCTGGTGCTGGGCTGTGATCAACTTCTGGAATGCGAGGGGCAGATCTTCGCCAAACCGCAAAATCCTGCGGATGCGATGGCGCAACTCCAAGCCCTGCGCGGCAAGACCCACCGGCTCCACACCGCCGCCGTGCTCTATGCCCAAGGCCAACCCGTCTGGCGCCATGTCGCCACCCCGCGCCTGACCATGCGCGATTTCTCGGAGGCTTTCGTCAAAGACTATGTCGCCCAGAATTGGGAGGAGATCCGCCACTGCGTCGGCTGCTACCAGATCGAGGGCGCGGGCATCCGCCTGTTCTCCAAAATCGAGGGCGATATCTTTGCCATTCAGGGCCTCCCCCTGCTAGAGCTCCTGACAATCCTCACCAGACGCAAGGATATCCCAGGATGAGCGCCCCTTTACCCCCAAATGCCATGCCTCTTGCCGCCGTGATCGGCGATCCCATCGCCCATAGCCGCTCGCCCCGCCTGCACGGGCATTGGCTCGCCCGCTACGGCATCAATGGCCATTATATTCCGCTGAAAATCGCACCACAGGACTTCGCCGAAGCCCTGCATATGCTGCCGCGCATGGGGTTCGCGGGCGCCAATGTGACAATTCCGCATAAAGAGGCGGCGCTTGCCCTCGCCGATCACGCCACACCGCTGGCCAAACGCATCGGTGCGGCCAATACGCTAAGTTTCACCGAAAACGGGATCGAGGCTGACAACACCGATGCTTATGGGTTCACCCAGAATATCCTCAGCCAGCAGCCCGATTGGCAGCCCAAAACCGTCGCCGTGATCGGTGCCGGTGGTGCTAGTCGCGCGGTGCTCGCCGCGCTCCTGGATCTGGGCGCCACGGATATCCGCCTGAGCAACCGCTCGCCCCAACGCGCCCTCGATCTCGCCGCCGAATTTGGCCCCGCGATCCGCGCCGTCGCGTGGGATGAGCGCAGCACCGCCCTCGCCGATTGCGACACGCTGGTTAACGCCACCTCTTTGGGCATGCAGGGCCACCCCGCGCTGGAGCTCGATCTCAGTGATCTGCCCGCAACGGCCGTGGTCAATGATCTGGTCTACGCCCCCTTAGAGACCCCGCTGCTGGCCCAGGCCCGCGCGCGCGGCAACCCCTGCGTCGACGGCCTCGGCATGCTGCTCTATCAAGCCGCCGCCGGTTTCGAGCGCTGGTTTGTCCATAAACCCGAGGTTGACGAGACCCTGCGCCGAGCGGTGCTCGCATCATGAGCGTTATCCTCGGTCTCACCGGTTCCATCGGTATGGGCAAATCCACCACCGCGCAGATGTTTCGCGACGCTGGCGTGCCGGTCTGGGATGCCGATGCCGCCGTGCATGACCTCTACGCGCAAGGCGGCGCGGCGGTTGCGCCAATGGCAGCGCTGCACCCGCCGGCGCAGAAAAACGGCGCCATCGACCGCGCCGCCCTCCGCGACTGGATCGCCGCGGACGCCTCTGCGCTCAAGCAAATCGAGCGCATCGTGCATCCCCTCGTCGCCAGGTCCCGCGAGGAATTCCTGCAACAACACGCAGGCGCGCCGCTTATCCTCCTCGACATCCCGCTTCTGTTCGAGGGCGGCGGCGACCGCGCTGTTGACGCCACCCTTGTCGTCTCCGCCCCGCAAGATGTGCAAAAATCCCGCGTCCTCGCCCGCCCCGGCATGACAGAGGCGCATTTCCAAACCATCCTTGCCAAACAGATGCCCGATGCCGAGAAACGCGCCCGCGCGACCTATGTCATTGAAACCCTGAGCCATGATCAAACCCGCGCCGATGTGCTTGATCTGATTGACAAATTGACAGGACCGAACAGCGATGCGTGAAATCGTTCTCGATACCGAAACCACCGGCCTTGATCCCAATGACGGCCACCGTCTAGTCGAGATCGGCGCGGTGGAACTCTATAATCACATGCCGACCGGCAACACCTATCACCAATATATCAACCCCGAACGCGGCATGCCGGTCGAGGCCTTTGAGGTCCACGGACTCGGCGATGAATTCCTCGCCAAACAGCCCAAATTCGCCCAGATCGCGCAGGAATTTCTCGATTACGTCAAAGGCGCGACGCTGGTCATCCACAACGCCGCCTTTGATATGCGGTTTCTGAACGCCGAACTCAAATGGGCCAATCTGCCCGAACTCCCCACCGACAATGTGATCGACACGCTGATGATGGCGCGGCGCCGTTTCCCCGGTTCGCCCGCCACGCTGGACGCGCTCTGCCGCCGGTTTGAGATTACCGGTTTCAACCGCGATCTCCACGGCGCGCTGCTGGACAGTGAGATCCTCGCCGAAGTCTATCTTGAATTGATCGGTGGGCGGCAGCCGGATTTCGCCCTGTCCGTGCACACCGACAGCGGCGGTAATCAAGACGCCAGCACCGCATGGCGCCCGCGTCCGCGCCCCACGCCCTTGGCCGCGCGGATCACCGAGGAAGAACGCGCTGCCCATGCCGCTTTTGTCGAAAAACTCGGCGATTCGGCGATCTGGCGACGCTATGACGGCTGACGCGCCCGTCGCGCTGGTCATCGGCGCCGGTCCTGCCGGTCTGATGGCCGCCGAGCAACTCCTGCGCAGCGGTCTGCCGGTCGTGATCACCGAGGCCAAACCCTCCCCCGCGCGCAAACTGCTGATGGCGGGAAAATCCGGTCTCAATATCACCAAAGACGAGGCTTTTGAGGCCTTTCTTGCCCAATACGGCGAGGCAGAGCCTTGGCTGGCCCCGATGCTGCGCGAGTTCGGGCCGGATCAGGTCAAACTCTGGGCGCAAGCCCACGGCCAAGAGATTTTCACCGGTTCCTCGGGCCGCGTCTTCCCCAAATCCATGAAAGCCTCGCCGCTTTTGCGTCATTTGCTCAGTGATCTGCGCAGCCGCGGGTTGGACCTGCGCACCCGCTGGCGGCTCACCGGCATCGGTGACGGTTTTCACTTTGACACCCCCGAGGGCGCGCATATCCTGCGCCCCAAAGTCACCATCCTCGCCATGGGCGGCGCCAGCTGGGCGCGGCTGGGCTCGGATGGCGCTTGGGCGCAGATGCTCGCCGCGCGTGACGTGTCATTAACCCCGTTTCAACCGGCAAATATGGGGTTTCTGGTCGATTGGTCCGCCCATATGACCCCGCATTTCGGCGCGCCGCTCAAATCCATCACCCTGATCGCAGGCGCGCAGCAGCAACGCGGCGAAGCCGTGATCACAAAACGCGGGCTTGAGGGCGGCGGCATTTACGCGGTTAGCCGCGCCCTGCGTGATGGCGCGCCCCTGACACTCGATCTTTTCCCCGATCTGACCCTTGAGGCGCTCACCAAACGCCTCGCGCAGCGCCCCAAGGGCGAAAGCACGGTTAACACGCTGAAAAAAGCCGCGAGGCTCTCCGGCGCGCGGCTCGCCTTGGTGCTCGAATGCGCCCGCCCCTTCCCCGTTGATGCCGCGGCGCGTGCCAAACTACTGAAAAATCTGCCAATTCCGATCACCTCCCCCTGCCCGATGGATGAAGCGATCTCCACCGCAGGCGGCATCCCCAGAACCGCGCTCGACGACACCCTGATGCTCAAAGCCATGCCCGGCGTCTTCGCCGCTGGCGAAATGCTCGATTGGGAGGCGCCGACCGGCGGCTACCTGCTCACCGCCTGCCTCGCCACCGGACGCTGGGCCGGAAACGCCGCCGCCCGCTGGCTAGGCGATGCCGGTCAGGATAAACCCGCCGCCGATTGAATACCGCCCGCGCAGGCAATCGCCCGCCGCAAACGGCGCGATATCCCGTTGAAAAACCGCGGTAAACACGCCGCTATCGGGTTCTAGCGTCACCTCGAACACCTCAAACCCGAACACCTGATTTGAACGCGGATACTGCACCTTATAGGCGCATTCCTTGGCGCTAAAAATCACCCGCGCCCATCGCCCCACATCGGGCATATCGCGCAGCGCAGCGCGCTCGCTATTGGTCAACACGGTCTCCCAGACCTCTGCCGGTAGCGCCGCGTCAACCTCCAGATCAATGCCGATCAACCTCTCCGCCGTGCCCGCCACGGCTAGCGCCCAACCGCCCGCATGAGTGATCGAACCGGCCATGCCCTCGGGCCAGACCGGCGCGCGATCCTCTGCCATCACCACCGGCAAATCGCGCCCCATCGCTGCCCGCGCCGCGATCCGCCCCGCCGCGAATTCCCGCTGCCGCGCCGGCACCGCGCTTTTGACCGCAGAATGTTCCACGTGAAACAATCGCGCCACATCCGCACGCGCCACCGCGCAGATCCCGCGCGCCACTGCGGGCGGGAAAACTTGCGCCATTAGCGCGGACAGCGCCGCGCCGCTCACCCCGAGCGGCTCAACCGTTCGGCCCGCATCGCGCGGCGCCGAGACATCGCATCGGCGCGGCTCTTCGCGGCGCCCGCCTCCGCCACTGCCGGAGCCCCCGCCGCAGGGTGCGGCTTCAACTTGCCGTCAATATGCCCTGCCAGCGCCGAGAGCACCGGAAAGCGGAACACATCGGTGATCGACAATCCGGGCAACGCCAGCGCCTCGCGGATTTCACGATGCGCCTGCACCGCCAGCAGCGAATGCCCGCCCAGCATGAAGAAATTATCCGCCGGTTTCACCTCCGCCACGCCCAGCACCCCGCGCCAGATCGTCGCCAGCTTCTCCTGCGTGTCGCTGCCATTCGCCGCCACCGGCGCCTCGATCACCGCGGGCCGCAGCACCCCGGGTTTCGGCAGCGCCTTGCGGTCGATCTTTTTGTTCGGCGTCAGCGGCAAAGCCTCCAGCTTGACGATATGCGCCGGCACCAGATGCCCGGGCAACCGCACCGCCAAAGCCGCGCGCAATGCAGCCGCATCCGCCGTGCCCACCACATAGCCGACCAGCCGCATATCGCCGGGCACATCCTCGCGCGCGATCACCACGCTCTGGGTCACCCCCGGCTGTGCATCCAGCGCGCTTTCGATCTCGCCCAGCTCGATCCGATGCCCGCGCAGCTTCACCTGATGATCCGCACGGCCCAGAAAATCCACCGTGCCATCAGCACAAAGCCGCACCAGATCGCCGGTGCCGTAAATCCGCCCCGCGCCAAAGGGATTGGCCACAAACCTATCCGCCGACAGATCATCGCGCTGCCAATAACCGCGCGTCACCCCCGCGCCACCGATCCACAACTCGCCGATGGCCCCCAGCGGCACCTCGCGCCGTGCCTCATCGAGGATATGCAGCGTGGTATTGGCAATCGGCGCGCCGATCCCGACCACCCCGTCACCGCCCGAAGTCGTCTCGCTGGTTGACCAGATGGTGGTCTCCGTCGGCCCATAAAGGTTAACCACCTCCTGCCCGCTGATCTGCGCCAGCTCCGCCGCCAGCGCACCCGGCAAAGCCTCACCACCGACCAGCAAATGCGGCACCTGCGTCAGGGCCGCGCGCGCGCGCTCATCCTCAACCAGCATCCGCGCCATCGAGGGCGTGCATTGCAGATGCGTCACGCCGTGGCGCTGGATTTGCGCGGCCAACGACACATCATCCGCCGCCAGTTCCACCGGCGCATTTGCGCGGCGCAGCACCTCGGCCAGCGGATAGAGGCTCTCGAGCACCTGCGCCGTCGGGATGCCGTAATCGATCAGACAGCCGATCTCATCCACACCAATCGCCTTGAGTTGCTCGGTGCGGCGCAGGCAATCCTCGACCGTGCCAAACAGCCCCGACTCCTCGAAATACCGGTTAAAGGCAAACTCGAGGATCCCGTCGACCTCATCCTGACTGAGCGCACTCAGGTCGATATCCATCGGATTTTTGGCGCCCGCCGGTTTCTTGAACGCCGGAAACGCCCAAGCGTATTGTTTGACCAGTCCCGCCGCCGCCAGAAGGTAGTTTTTCATCGGTTCGCGCGCGGTTTCACGCGCCAACTCACGGCTGCGCGCAACATAGGTGTGCAGCATCAGCGTGACTGTGAAATCCTTGGGGTCATGCCCCGCCTTGCTCAGCGCCTCATGGTAAATCTTGATCTTCCCCGCCACCTCGTCAATCGACTGGCCAAGCAGATGCGTCAGCACATTCGCGCCAATCTCGCCTGCCTCGCGCCAGGTGTCGGGGTTGCCGGCAATGGTCAGCCAGAGCGGCAATTCCTTGGACACCGGACGCGGCAATGAGGTCACCACCCGCGTCTCGCCATTATGGTCAAACGCCACCTCGTCGCCGCGCCATAGCTTGCGCAGTTTCTCAATGGTGTCGAACATCGCCGCCTTGTTATTTGGCACCGAATTCTCCGGCCGCAGCACAAAATCCACCGGATGCCAGCCCGAGGCAATGCCCAGCCCCGCGCGCCCGTTGGTCAGATTGTCGATCACCGCCCATTCCTCGGCGATGCGCAGCGGATGATGCAGCGGCGCCACGCAAGAGCCCGAGCGCACGTCGATATTCTGCGTCACCGCCGCCACCGCCGCGCCGGTCACCGAGGGGTTGGGGAACGGCCCGCCGAAGGCATGGAAATGCCGCTCGGGCGTCCAAACCGCGCGAAACCCGTGACTATCGGCAAACTTCGCGCCTTCCAGCAGCAACTCGTATTTCTTCGGCCCCGCGCCATCGTCATTGCCCCAGTAGAACAGGCTGAAATCCATACGCTTTTCGGTGATTGGCAGGGCGCCGCCCGAGACTTCCATGCGGCTTTCGTCCGAGGTCAGAACCAGTTTAAAACCGCGCGACAGGGTCCAGAACAGCTCGAGCACCGAGATATCAAAGGACAGCGAAGTCACCGCCAGCCAGACACCGCCCGCCTCATGGGCGATGCGCTCGTCCATCCCGGCAAAGAAATTCGCCACATTGCGGTGTTCGACCATCACGCCCTTCGGCAGACCGGTCGAACCCGAGGTATAGATCAGATAGGCAAGGTTTTCGGGCGTGGCACCGCTCTCGGGGTTCGCCTCCGGGGCCGCCGCCAGCCGCGTGTCGGTATCCAGCACCAAGAGTTCGGCGCTATGTTCAGGCAGCGCGTCAATCAGCCCCGATTGCGTGACAATCACCGGCGCGCCGCTGTCGCGCAGAAAATGCCGCAGCCGGTCCGCCGGATAGCTGGGGTCCATCGGCACATAGGCACCACCGGCTTTCAAAATCCCCAGCGCCCCGATCAGCAAATCCGGCGCGCGTTTCGAACACAGCGCCACCGGCGTATCTGGCGTGATCCCCATCTCCTGCAGCACATGCGCGACACGGTTGGCGCGCGCATTCAGCGCCGCATAGCTCAGGCTCTGGCCTTCAAACACCAGCGCGGTCGCATCGGGGGTTTTCGCCACCTGCGCTTCGAACAAGCGCGAGATCGTGCGGTTGTCAAACGCCCGCTCGGTGGCGTTCAGCGTCGCAAGGATCTCCCGCTCGGGCGCGCTGATCCGCTCCAGTTCCGCAACCGGTGCTTCACGATCCGCCTGCGCCAATAATTCCAACCGCGCGGCATAGATTTCCAGCAGCGCCGCGTCGCATTTACCAAGATCCGCCGAGAGGCTCACCCCCTCCGGCCCCGCCACCACACAAAGCGCCGTGCCGTCAATCCGCGCATGGCTCTCCGACAGGCCGAACGCAGGCGTTTCCAGCGGATCAAGCGCCGGATCACGGCCAATCAGATCGCGCGCGAAACTGGGCGATCTCTCCGCCCTCCGCTGCGTCGCTGCAATGCCCTCTTCCAGCGCCGCCAGCGTTTCGCCCTCCAGCACCATCGGCAACCAATCGCTTAGATATCTGGGCGCCGCTGCGAACAAATCCTGCGTCTCCGCCGCGGCATAGGCCCAACCGCCCGGCGCATAGCTGGCGATAATCGCCGCCGCCTGATGCGCCGACAGGCCTGCAATCTCGCGCGTTGCGATGCCTTCCGCCGCGCCGCGCGCGCTCGGCGCCTCGGCTGCGGCAAATCCGGTTAACACACGGCGCCAACGCGCCTCGCCCGGCGTCACACGGGCGATCACCTCATCCAATAGCGCCGCATTTGGGGCGGGCAACACCTCACCTTCCTGCGCGATATCCTGCGCCGCGACCGCCACGCCGTCCAACGTGGTCAACCCGCTCAACCGCACGGCACCATCCGCGCAAGCGACGGTTAACGCTTCACCACAGTCCAAAACCGTGCCCGCCACGCCGGTGCCCGCCACCGGTTCGGCAGAGGTCACCGCAAAAACCCCCGCGGATGTTTCGATTTTCGGCAAGGCCAGCGGGTTCCAATACCCACCGTGATCGAGCGCCCGCACCAGCCGCACCAGTTCTGCCACCGGCTGCGCGAAATCCAGCCGCGCCGCCGCTGCGGGCCGGTCATTGCGCCCGCAGACCGTCCTCTGCGTCAGATCCTGCGCCTGCCGCTCGGGCGCGCCTTGCTCCAGCGCGTCCAAAACCCGCGGAAAACTCTCGATCGCCGCGCCAAAACAGCGCGCATTCAGCGAAAACGCCGTGTCCTCTTCGGTGATATCGAACGCCACCTGCGCAAGGATATCCCCCTCATCGACCCCGCCGTCGATCATATGCCAGGTGATCCCGTGCTGCACCTCGCCCTTGAGCCGCGCCCAGATCGGCGCGTTCAAACCGGCGTAGCGCGGCAGTGGCCCATCGTGGAAATTCACCGCACCCTTGGCGGCCCGCGCCAGCAGCGCATCGGGCAGCACCCTCAGGTTGGCAATCGACAACAGCCAGTCAAACCCGCCGGTAATCCGCGCGTCCAAATCCGAATCCGGCGCCACGACCGGCAGCCCCTCGCCCTCGGCCCAGGCCAGAACATCGGCGTTGTCGCTGGCGATCGCCGCGATCCGGTGGCCGCGCGCCAAAACCAGCTTGGCGCATTCAACCACCAAGGATTGATTGCCGATCATTACACACGAAAACGAGGTCATACTAACTCTCCTGGGACATACGCGATCGCCAGCTGTGTCGCATAAGATCGCGGGCAAAATATGGCGGTGTATGGGGTTTCTTGCGCTGCAAAATCACGCGAAGGCCATAAATCCCCAGCCCCGCCAGATGCGCGAGGGTCGCCATGCCGGCATAAATCCGCCCGTGGTTTTTCTCAAAATAATACCGTCTTGAGGCGAACCAATAGTCCGGCACCCGCGCCCAATCGCGCATCCCTGTGCTGACCGAGCCGATATGCATCACGCGGCTTTCCACCACGTAATCCATCGCCCAACCGGCCCGCGTGGCGCGCAAACACAGGTCGGTTTCCTCAAAATAGAGGAAAAACCGCTCATCAAACAGCCCGATCTCATCAAGCACCTCGCGTCGCATCAACACGCTGGCACCGGCCATCCAGCCCACCCGCGTCGTTTCCTCGGGCAGCGCCGGCGCAACAATCGCGTGTTTCAACAGTCGCGAGATCGGTCCGGTCTTTGCCGCCCCCTCAAACTCCGAGGCAATCGAGGGAAAGCGGAACGCCGTGGTGTGCGGCCCCCCATCCTCGCCGTGGATATAACTGCCAGCAAACCCCACCTCGGGATGGGCGATCAAGTGACCCAGCAATTGCTTAATCGCATCCTCTGCCGGAAACGCATCGGAGTTGAGCACATAGATAAAATCGGGCTGCGATCCGTCGGGCAATCCGGCGCGAATGCCAAAGTTATTGCCCGCACCAAACCCGCCATTGCGCCCCGATTGCAGCACCTGCACCCGTGGCCACTCCGCCGCTGCCGCGCGCATTGTCTCAAACGAGCCATCGCCGCTGTCGTTATCGACAATGGTGATCGCGCCCTCGATCCCCTCCATCGCCGCCAGCGCAGAGCGCGCCGCGCGCAGGGTCATCTCGGGCGTGCGCCAGTTGAGTATGACGCAAAGAACTCGGCTCATATCTCGGCCTCGGCAATTAAATCTCGCAGGGTCGATGCCATCACCCGCACATTGGGTTCCAGCACCATGGAATCGTGATCGCCCGGCACCTCATGCACCGAAAGCGCAGGCATCCACGCCGACCACTGGTTGTCCTCATAGACATATTCTTTTTCGCGGCTGACCCAATGCCCGCCCGTCACCCGCCAATGACGATCCAGCGGCGGGCGGAACAGCGCCACGCGGCCCTCATAGGGGCGCAGTTCAACATGCGGCAGCGCCTCGCGAAACGCCGCCTCAATCGCGCGGTTCTGGAACCCGCTGGCGCATTCGCCCGAGGAATCCTGCGCAATCCGCGCCAATTCCTCTTGCCAATCGCGCCGCGCCTGCAGCCATTCCGCCAGATACCCGGGCCCCTTGCGGCGAAATTCCTGTAGTTTAATCATCGCCTTATCCACGCGGCTTAACGTGGGACGCAGCGGCAGCGGCGTATCGAGCAGGGCCAAAAGCTGCACCTCCTCGCCCTCAGCCCGCAGTTGATGCGCCATTTCCAGCGCGGTCAGCCCGCCGCCCGAAAACCCGCCCAGCAGATAGGGCCCTTTGGGCTGCACCTGCCGCAGTTCCACCAGATAGTCGCGCGCCGCCTCCTGCAGGCGGTTATGCGGCGCCGCATCGCCCATCAGCCCGCGCGCCTGCAATCCGTAAAACGGCCGGTCCGCGCCCAGAAGCTGCGCCAGTTGTCGCAGGTTCAGCACATTGCCGAACATCCCTGCAACAAGGAAGAACGGCGTTTTCACCCCGCCCTCGCCCTCATGCATCGGCACCAGATATTCAAACCGCCGCACCGGAGCCACAGCCGCAGGCGCATCGCCGGTCTCACTGATCCCCGCCACCTGCGCCACCCGCGCGGCGATCTTCTCCACTGTCGGCGCCTCGAACAACACCGAGATCGGGAAATCCACCGCCCAGGTCTTTTTCACCCGCGCAAACAGCCGCACCGCGATCAGGGAATGGCCACCGAGATCAAAGAAACTATCCTCAACCCCGATCCCCTCAACGCCCAGCAAATCCTCCCAGATGCCGACCAGCATACGCTCCACATCATTGCGCGGCGCGACATAGGCACCATCGAGATCAGGGCGCTCGAACTTCTGCCCGCCCTCGCCCGCCTCCTGCATCACCTGCCCCGCCTCGGCGATCAACTCTGGCAGCGTTAGAGACGAAATCACCACTTGCGACTGCTCCACCCCAAGCGCCCGCAAAAACGCCTCGCCACCCTCGCGCGGGGTGATCCCCTGCGCCAGATTGCGCGCCAGACGCTCCTCGGCGGGGCTCAGCGCACGGTCGGCACCCTCCACCGCGTCAAACTGTACTTCCGAGGGCAGCAAAGGCGCCGGAGTCCCCAGTCCGCCCGCCATCCGCTTGATGGTAAACCGCTCGATCTCCGCGCAAACCCGCCCATCGGGCGCGGCCAGCGTAATATCAAATGTCGCAAATCCCGGCTCGGCTTCGGCAATCCGCACATGGCTGACGATCCGCGCGGGCAAGGCGGAAAACACCCGCACGCGCCCGTAGGACACCGGCACCCAAAGGCTCTCGCCCGTATAACCGTCGATCAACCCCATCGCCCAGCCGGTGGCGATATCCATCAGCGCCGGATGCAGGATATAGCCGGCCTCCAGATCGCCGTGAAACGCCTGCGGCAGAGCCAGATGCGCAAGCCCCTCGCCCGCGCCATAAGCGCGCCGTTGCAACACCCGCCAGCGCGGCCCGAACGCCAGATGCGCCTCCTGTCCGGTGGCCATGCCTTGCACATCCTCGGCAATATCCCGCGCACAACGCGCTGAAATCGCTGCGATATTCAGCGGCGCGGGCGGCTCCATCTCACGCATGTCAATCTGCGCCTGCGCGTTCAACGCATAGCCCGCGCGCCCGTTCAACGTCACATCCGAGCGCAGCGCAAACTCATAGCCCGCATCTGATCGCTCCAGCGTCACCCTGATCTCGCGCGGCACCGCTACATCCAGCGGGCGAAAGAAGGTCAGATCCTCAATTTCAAACGGTGCCACCTCGCCCTGCGCCTGCAGCGCCTGCAAAGCGATCTCCAACATGCCGGTGCCGGGCATCAGCGCGCGCCCGTCCTTGGTGCGGTGTTCATCCAGCAGCCACATATCGGTGGAATATGTCGCCGAGAACTGCCTATTCATCTGCGCATCAAAGCCCGCCGCGTCCAAAAGCGGCTCTAACACTGGTGTTTCGGGCAATTTTGGCCCGTTGCCCAAGCGGCTGGCCATCGCCTCGGCGGCCATGCCCACCTCGGCCCAGATGCCCCAATTCAGCGCCAAGACACGGGTTTTTCCGCCCGCCCGCGCCCGCGCCCAGGCGTTGAGATATTCATTCGCCGCCACATAATCGACCTGCCCCGCCGGAGCGGTCAGCGTCGAGGTCGAGGCAAAGACCACGATCTGTTCCACCGCGCCATCGGGCAGCAGCGCGTCAAGCACCCTGAGCCCGTGCACCTTGGGCGCGAACACGCTTTCGACGCTGCCCACGGTTTTCGCCAAAAGCGGCGCGTCGTCGATCACCCCCGCCGCATGCACCACCCCGTGGACCCCACCAAACCTTGCGCGCACCGCGTCAAGAGCGCCGCGCATCTCGTTGATATTGCACACATCTGCCGCGGCGATCATCACCTCGGCGCCAAGCGCTTCCAGCCGCTCCACCGCCAGAATCCGCCGCGCGACCGGATCGGCGGGATTGTCCTTAATGCCGGGCCATTCCGCGCGGTCGGGCAGCTTTGTGCGCGAAATCAGCGCGATCTTCGCCCCCGAGGCCCCAATCAACGCCTCCGCCACGCTCAAACCGATGCCACCAAAGCCACCGGTGATCACCCAAGCCGCCCCCTGTGGCAATTGCGGCGCTACCTCAAGCACCTGCGGGCGCAACCGCTGCTCATACCGCTTGCCGCCACGCAATGCGGCCACGGTATTCGCCGGTTCCGCCAGCAATTCCTCCAACAGCGGCAGGATCAGATCCCCATGCCCGCCACGCTTGCGACTGCGCGGCTCGATATCCAGCGTCGCGACGGTGATTTCCGGCGCCTCGCGCGGGATCACCCGCGCCGGTCCGGCAATCATCGCCTTTTCCGGCCAGCGCAGCGCTTCATCGCGCACCTGCGCCGCGCCGGATGTGATCACAGTGATATGCAGCGGCGCGGAGAGCCCCTCACCGGCAATCGCCTGGCCAAGGAACATCAGCGCGTAAAACCCGCGCTCGATATGCGCCTGAAACGCATTCGAGCCCGCGCGAAACCGTTCTTCGCCCCCCGCCAGCCAGAAATGCGCGATGCGGGTGGGGATCGTGCCGCGCTGCACAAGGTCTTGAATTAACTGGTCATATCCTTCGCGCCCGCGTTCCGTAGGCAGCGAATAGAGACTGTCAGTGCGGCGGCGGAAGGTGTCGCCCGCCTGCACCTCGATCACGCGGTGTTTGGCGGCGCGCAGACGGGCGATCAGGGGCGCGCTGATCCCCTCTTGATCGGTGAACACGAGCCAAACCTGCGGCTCGGCACCGTCCAACTCCGTCTCGACGTCAAACGCCAGTTCGGCAGACCGCGGCACAAAGGTCAGCCGCGTGCCCATATCGGCGACAGCTTCGATCCGCGCCGGTTCTTTCGTGATCACATCATCCCGCGCCTGCGCCGGTGCGATGAAATACTCGCGCCGATCAAAGGGATATGTCGGCAGCGGCAGCTTCACCCGCCGCGCTTCGCCCCAAATCTGCGCCCAATCGAATGTGCCGCCCAAGGCCCAGATCCGCCCCAACAGCCCCATATGATAGAGGTCATCGGCGATATCTTCCTCGGGGTGGCGCAGCGCCGCCAGCACCTGTTGCGGTGGCACATCGCCGTGCATCCGCACTAAGGATGACAGCGCCTTGCCCGGCCCGACTTCCAGCCAGATGCGGTTCTTCTCTTGCGCCAGATGGGTCACGCAATCGGCAAACATCACCGTGCCGCGCAGATGCGCCGTCCAATACTCGGGGCTTGTCGCCTGCGCATCACTCAGCGGCTGGCCGGTGGTATTCGAGATCACCGGAATGCGCGGTGCGCTCAGCGGGATCGACGCCAGATAGGCGCGAAAACGGGCTAAAATAGGCTCTAACATACGTGAATGCGCGGCAATATCGATGGCAATGCGCTGGCTTTCGATCCCGTCGGCGCGCAGTTTTTCGGCCAGCGCCTCAAGCGCCGCATCGGGGCCGGAGACCGCCGTCAGTTCCGGCGCATTAACGCTGGCCACGTCCAGATCGCCCAGATAAGGCCGCAGTGCCGCCAGTGACAACGGCACCGACAGCATCCCGCCCGAGGGCACCGTGTCAAACAATGTGCCGCGCAAATGCACCAATCCGATGCAATCCTCGAATGTGATCACACCGGCCAGACAGGCGGCGGTATTCTCACCCATCGAATGACCCAGCAGCGCCGCGGGCCGCACGCCCCAAGCGATAAACATCTGCGCCAGCGCGTATTCGGTGATCATGATCAGCGGCAATTGCACCGAGGGTTTTTTCAGCGCCGCATCGGCGGTGGCCTCATCTCCCGCCTCGGGCAGCCAGAGCGCGCGGATGTCGTAGTCGAGCTTGGGCTGCAGGATTTCCAGCCCGCGGTCCATCCATTCGGCAAACACCGGCTCGGTCTCGTAAAGATCGCGGGCCATACCGGCATATTGCGCACCGCCACCGGGGAAGAGAAACACCACATCGGGGTTGTCGAGCGCAGAATGGGTGAACACCCGCAGCGGGTTGTCCGCCTTCAGCAATTCGGCGGCCTCTTCGGCGCTCTCGGCCACCACCACACGGCGTTTGTCAAAGGCATGCCGCCCCTCTTGCAGGGTCCATGCGACATCGGCCAGATTGTGATCACAACCGCGCAGATACTCCGCCAGATTGCCAGATTGCGCGTCCAATGTGGTTTTTGAGCGCGCCGACAGGGTCAGTAATTGAAACGGCCAATCGCTTTCGTCCGATGCCGCCCGCGCGGGCGCCTCCTGCAACACCGCATGGGCATTGGTGCCGCCGACCCCCAATGAGTTGACCCCCGCGCGCCGCGGATGCGCACCCTCCTGCCACGGGGTTAACCGGTCATTCACCACAAATGGCGATGCGTCAAAATCAATCGTCGGATTCGGCGCCTCATAGCCCAGCGAGGGCGGCAACTCGCGGTGATGCAGCGACAGCGCCACTTTCACCAGACTGGCCACGCCCGCCGCCGTGTCCAGATGCCCGATGTTGGTCTTGACCGAGCCGATGCGGGTGATCCCCGTGGCCTGCGTTGTCTGCCGATACGCCTCAGTCAGCGCCTCAACCTCGATCGGATCGCCCAGATAGGTGCCGGTGCCATGGCACTCGATGTAATCAATCGTCGCGGCGGGCGTGTCGGCCATCGCCTGCGCTTCGGCGATGCACCCCGCCTGCCCCTCGACCGAGGGCGCCAGATACCCCGCCTTTTGCGCGCCGTCATTGTTGATCGCCGAGCCTTTGACCACCGCCCAGATATGATCGCCGTCGCGCTCGGCATCCTCCAGCCGTTTCAGCGCCACACAGCCCGCGCCCGAGCCAAACACCGTGCCCTGCGCGCGGTGGTCGAACGCGTGACACTCGCCATCGGGGCTGAGCACCTCATTCTCGCGGTAGAGATACCCGCGCCCCTGTGGCAGCTCGATGGTCACCCCGCCGGCCAGCGCCAGATCGCATTCGCCGCTGAGCAGCGCCTGCACCGCGTAATGCAGCGCCACCAGCGAAGTCGAGCACGCCGTCTGCACATTCACCGAGGGGCCGCGCAGATCGAAAATATGGCTAACGCGGGTGGCGAGGAAATCCTTGTCATTGCCGGTATGGCGCAACAGGAACATGCCGACATCGCGCACCAGATCGCGGTTACTGCACAGGTTGAAATAGAAATAGCTGCCCATGCCGCAGCCCGCATAGACGCCGATATTGCCGTCAAACCGCGCGGGAACGGTGCCGGCGTTTTCCAGCGCCTGCCATGCGACCTCAAGGAATTTACGGTGCTGCGGGTCGAGGATTGCGGCCTCTTTCGGTGAAAACCCGAAGAACTCGGCGTCAAACTCGGCGAACCCCTCCAAATGCGCGGCAAAAGGGACATAATTGCCCTGCCGCATCAACGCCGGATCTTCACCCGCCGCCAGCAGTTCTTCCTCGGACAGGCGCCGGATCGCGCGCAGCCCGTGGCGCAGATTGTGCCAGTATTCGTCAATCGATGCGGCGCCGGGCAATTGCGCGGCCATGCCGACAATCGCGATATCGGTCTCGGACGTTTCGGGCGGGGGAGTGGCGGACATCGGCATACCTGAACTGAGCGTTTACGCGGGAAGATCATCACATTTATACGGCGAGAATTGCCCGCAAATCGGGCCGAAAGGTGGCACTGGCGGCAAGTCTGTGATCACAACACCGAGCGCCTCGCCTTTGGCGCCTCCGGTTCCGGCGGCACCAAGGTCGGCACCCCCAGCACCACACCGGCATGGGCCTTACGCAGATTGGCGGCGCGGGCGGCTTTATTGGCGTGGCGCAGGTCCTCGACATAGCCCAACAGCGCCCCCGCCATCAGCCATGTGAACGGGATCAGCGTCGCATTGGGCAGCAGATCGACCATATTCACCGCAAGGATCAGCGCCAATGTGCTGACCGCCACGGGGATCGGCGGCGCCTGCGGTTTGCGCGCCTGCCACCAGAGCCCGAGCAGTGGCATCGCCAGCAGGCCAAACAGCGCGATAAACCCCAGCCAGCCGTAATGCCCGATGGTGATGATCCATTGCCCGTCAACCACGGTTTGCGACTCGCCGGTGCGCGGATCATAGACCATGAACCGCCCCCAACCGCCCCAGCCGAACAGCGGTTTCGCCTCGACATGGGCCAGAATGTCATCCTCGTTGTCAAAGCGGTATTCCAAGGATTGCGCGCGCTCGGCGTTATGCGGCGCGAGGCTGGCGACCATCTGCTGGGTCGGCACAACGCCCGAGCCGCGCAGCAGCGGATAGGCCAGCACCAGCACCGCCAGACCCGCCGCGATGGTGACATTCACCCGCGGTTTGAACAGCAGCACCATCGGCACGAAAGCCAGCGTGAACACCAGCGCGCCCAAGGATTTGCAGATCACCACCAAGAGCGCCATCAGGCCCAGTATCATCAGCCGTTTGCCGCGGTCACGGACCTTGGAGTCGCGGACCCAAGCGGCGGCGGCCATGGCGCACATAAAGGCAAAAAACGCCACCCAAAGCCCATGTGGCATGAACACGAAGGGCCGGAACCCGCCGTCCCGCATCGCCTGCGCAAAAGAGTGCTGGAAGAACCCGTAAACCTGCGTGTGTAGCTGCGGGCTAAACCGCACTTCCCAGAGCATCGGCAGCGCATAGATCGCCCCCGCGATGACCAGCGCCAGTAGGATCTCGCGGATCGCCGCCTCAGAGCGCAGCACCGCCCGCGCCAGAAAGAACGGCAGCATCAGGAACACCTGCTGCGCCAGCGCCGACAGCGAATCGTAAACCCGCAGCCCCGGCAGCCCCCAACGCTCCAGCGCATTCGGATCAACCAGCCGCAGCGAGCCGAACTGGTCAACGCCAAATTCCACCGGCTCGAGGTTGGTCAAAACGGTGATCGCAGGGCTGACAATGAACATCACCAACAGGATACGTCCGGCGATGCTTTGCGGGACAATATCGGGCCGCTTGCCCCAGATCCCGAGACACAGCGCAAAAGCCATCAGATTGGGGATCGTCACCTTATCAAAGGCAGGGATCGCCGGCAGATTGATCTCGCTGACCTGCGGCAGGAACATATAGGCGGCAAGGATCGACCAGATCAACGCCCGTTCCAGCGGCAGGCGCTTGAACAGCATCACCGCCACCAGCGGCCAGCCGAGCAGCGCCAGCAGGGCAAATGAATTGCCGATCTGGATCATACGCGCGCCCCGATCCGCGGCACCGGCCCAAGCTGGATTTCCATGCCGTTTTGCCCTCTACCTCGCAGATCAACGCCCCCTCTGCCGGAGTTTTGATTGACCATGGCCCAAGTTATAACAAAGTTCACCGGCAAAGTCTGCCCTGACACTGGGGGCTATTCTTGGCGTCAAATGCGTTCAGAGTAAGAGAATTTGATGAAGTTTTCATTTCCACCGGATCAGATCACCGTGAATATGCCGGATCGCGCGACGCTGCTGGCCGAGGTCGGCAGGCGGATGCGGGCGCGCACGGGCTATGCGCTGGCCACGATCAACCTCGATCATCTGGTGAAACTGCGTCGCGATGCAGGGTTTCGCCGTGCCTACGCCGCGCAGGATCTGGTCTGCGCCGATGGCAATCCGGTGGTCTGGCTTTCCAGACTCGCGCGCAAACCCGTGTCTCTGGTCCCCGGCTCCGATCTGGTGCTGCCTCTGGCTGAACTCGCCGCTGCCAACAATGTGCCCGTGGCGCTGATGGGCTCCACCGATCCCGCGCTCAAAGCCGCCGCCGCAGCACTCAAATCCCGCATCCCGGGCCTAGAGGTCGCCGCCACCATCGCCCCGCCGATGGGCTTTGACCCCGGCGGCGATGCGGCCCGCGCTATCTTGCATGAGATCGAGGCGTCCGGCGCGCGGCTGGTGTTCATCGCGCTCGGCGCCCCCAAGCAAGAAGCCTTCGCCGCGCTGGGCCGCGACCTCACCCCGCAGATCGGCTTCGCCTCGATCGGTGCCAGCCTTGATTTCCTCGCCGGTCGCCAGAAACGTGCGCCAAAATGGGTGCGCCGCATCGCGATGGAGTGGCTCTGGCGCATGCTCAGCAATCCCCGCCGTCTGGCCAAACGCTATGCCGAATGCGCGTTAATTCTGCCGTCGGAGGCCCTGCGCGCTATGCAGCAACGTTAACTCACTTATATTCGATCAACCGCGCCTCACCGCGTCCGATCCGCCGCGCATAAAACCGCAGCGCGCCCATCGCCTCGGGGAATTTCCCCAGCGTGTTGAAAAACGCCCCGCGCCAGCCCATCGCCCCCTGCAGGCGTAGCACCTGCAGCGGATAGGCCAGCAACAGCAGCAGCGCCGCCGGATGCAGCAGCGACCCGACCAGCGCAATCAGCGGCAGCGCCAGCCCCCAGATCCAGATCCGCCGCACCTCGCGCGTCCAATGCGGGCTACGCGTCGTCGAAAACCGCGCCGCCCCCTCGGCAAAGGCATGCCCCGCCCGCTCGGCCCGTCGCCACCATTGGCCAAACCGCATCATTTCGGCGTCATGCCATGTCATTTCCGCATCAATCCGCCAGATGCTCCACCCATGCGAGCGCAGCCGCAGACACAATTCCGGCTCCTCCCCCGCAATCAGATCCTCGCGGAACCCTTTCACCGAACTCACCGCCTGATAGCGCATCAGGGCATCGCCGCCGCAAGCCGTCGCCTTGCCCACCGGCGTGTCCCATTCCGCATCGATCATCGCGTTATAGAGGCTCGCCTCGGGGAACCGCTCACGCCGCCGCCCGCAAACCACCGCCGCGCCCAGATTGTCATGCAAAAACTGCCGCCCGCGCGCGATCCAGCCCTCGCGCAGCGCGCAATCACCGTCGATGAATTGCACGAAATCCGGCGGGTCATCCGCCAGCGCCGCCAGCCCCGCATTGCGCGCCCGCGCGGCAGTAAACGGCAGGCTCATATCCAGCGCCACCACCTGCGCGCCCATCGCAAGCGCCGCCTCGACACTGCCATCACTCGAGCCGCTATCGACATAGACCACCCGCCGCACCTCGCCCGTCAGCGAGGCCAGACAGGCCTGCAACCGCGCGCCCTCGTTGCGGCCGATGGCCACGGCGTCAATCGTCAATGTCTGCGCGGATTTCGGCATTCGGTGAACTCTTTGATCCGGCGTATCCGGCACATTCTGGCAGCCACGGCAGGCGCGGCTCTGGTCCGGCGCGCAAGGAAAATGCGCGCATCCTCTGGTTATTAGCAGATAAATGTGTTGCATTCTCGCGCAAAACACAAAGGATTTCGCCATGACAAACGCCCAGATCGTCGGTTGGAGCCACTCCAAATTCGGCAAATCCGACCAGCCCGACACCGAACATCTGATCGCCGAGGTGCTCGCCCCCGCGCTTGAACACGCAGGCATCGGTGCCGAGGATGTCGACGGCATTTTTGTCGGTGTTTTCAACAACGGCTTCTCGCGGCAGGATTTTCAGGCGGCCTTGGTCGCGCTGGCCGATGAGCGCCTGCGCCACACCCCCGCGATCCGCTATGAAAACGCCTGCGCCACCGGTTCCGCCGCACTCTATGGCGCGATGGATTTCATCGAATCAGGTCGCGGGCGCATCGCCTTGGTGGTCGGCGCCGAGAAAATGAGCGCCACACCCACCGCAGAGGTCGGCGACATCCTCCTCGGCGCCTCCTATGTCGCCGAAGAAGCCGATGTCCCCGCCGGTTTCGCCGGACTGTTTGGCAAGATCGCGGGCAGCTATTTCCAGAAATACGGCGATCAATCCGACGCGCTGGCAATGATCGCCGCCAAGAACCATGCCAATGGCATGGCCAACCCTTATGCCCATATGCGCAAGGATTTCGGCTTCGAGTTTTGCAACACGCCGTCGGACAAAAACCCCCATGTTGCGGGGCCGCTGCGGCGCACCGATTGCTCGCTGGTCTCGGACGGGGCGGCGATTCTGGTCCTCGCCGACGCGGAAACCGCCGCCACGCTCAACCGCGCGATTGCCTTCCGTGCGCGCGTTCAGGCGAATGATTTCCTGCCCCTCTCGCGCCGCGATATCCTCGATTTCACCGGCGCGCGCAAAGCCTGGGCCGGTGCCTTGGACGGCGCCGGTCTCGCCATCGACGATCTCAGCTTTGTCGAAACCCACGATTGTTTCACCGTCGCCGAAATGATCGAATATGAGGCCATGGGTCTGGCCGAGCGCGGCCAAGGCCACCGCGTGATCCGCGACGGCGTCACCACCAAAGATGGCAGATTGCCGGTGAACCCCTCGGGCGGCTTGAAATCCAAGGGCCACCCGATCGGCGCCACCGGCGTCTCGCAACACGTGATGGCCGCGATGCAGCTCGCCGGTGAGGCGGGCGACATGCAGATCAGCGGCGCACGACTGGGCGGCGTGTTCAACATGGGCGGCGCGGCGGTGGCGAATTACTGCTCGATTCTGGAGCGCGTGAAGTGAGGATCGACCTCTCGCAGGGCATTGTGCCGGTCTCCACCCGCGTGATGAACCTGTCGCATCTCCTGACCGAGGTCGCGCGGCGCCACCCCGATGCCGAGGGCTTTATCTGGGGCGAATCGGTCTGGACTTGGGCGCAGATCGAGGCCCGCGCCGCCGCTTTCGCCGAACTCCTGATCACCCGCTACAAGGTGCAAAAGGGCGACCGTATCCTCGTCCAATCCGCCAATAACAACCAGATGTTCGAGGCGATGTTCGGCTGCTGGCGCGCCGGTTGCATCTGGGTGCCGGCCAATTTCCGCCAGACGCCCGAGGATGTCGCCTATCTCGCGCAATCCTCACAGGCGCGCGGGTTGCTGGTTGGCGCCGAATTCGCCGCCCACGCCAAAGCCTGCGCCCCCCATCTCGACTTCACCATCGCCATCGGCGCCCCCGATTACGACGCGGATTTCGCCCCCGATTACGACGCCCTCATCGCCCCCCATATCGGCCAATCACGCCCCGCAGTGGATGTGCTGCGCGATGATCCCTGCTGGTTTTTCTTCACCTCCGGCACCACCGGTCGCCCCAAGGCCGCGGTGTTGACCCACGGGCAGATGGGCTTTGTGATCACAAACCATCTGTGCGATCTCATGCCCGCCAGCGGCGCCGATTGGGGCAGCGCCGACGCCTCTTTGGTCGTCGCCCCGCTCAGCCACGGCGCCGGTATCCACCAGCTTGCGCAGGTCGCCCATGCCGTGCCCACGATCCTCCCCGCCGGCAAAACCTTTGATCCCGCCGAGATCTGGTCCCTCGTTGAGCGCCACCGCGTGACCAATATGTTCACCGTGCCGACGATTGTGAAACTCCTCACCGAGCACCCCGCGGTTGATGCGCACGACCATTCCAGCCTGCGCTATGTGATCTACGCGGGAGCGCCGATGTACCGCGCCGACCAGATCACCGCGCTGGAAAAACTCGGGCCGAAACTGGTGCAATATTTCGGGCTGGGCGAGGTCACCGGCAATATCACCGTGCTGCCCCCCGCCCATCATTCCTCTGGCGACGACATGCGGATCGGCACCTGCGGCTTTGCCCGCACCGGCATGCAGGTGCAGATCCAGCACCCCGATGGCGGCGAATGCGCGCCCTTGGAAACCGGCGAAATCTGCGTCACCGGCCCCGCGGTTTTCGCCGGCTATTTCAACAATGACGCCGCCAATGCCAGCGGCTTTCGCGACGGCTGGTTCCTGACCGGCGACCTCGGCCATATGGACGATGAGGGCTTCGTCTATCTCACCGGCCGCGCCTCGGATATGTATATTTCCGGCGGCTCGAACATCTACCCGCGCGAGATTGAGGAAAAAATCCTCCTCCATCCCGCGGTCTCCGAGGTCGCTGTCCTCGGCGTCGAAAACCGCAAATGGGGCGAGGTCGGCATGGCGGTTTGCACCTGTTCAGCGCCCCTGACCGAGGCCGAGTTGCTCGAGTGGCTCGGCCCGAGGATGGCGCGCTATAAACTGCCGCAGCATGTGGTGTTCTGGGAGGATCTGCCGAAATCCGGCTACGGCAAAATCACCAAAAACCTGATCCGCGACCGCCTGATCGCCCGCGATCAACTCCCGCCTGCATGAGCCTGCCGATGCTCACCCACCCCGGCCCCGCCGCCGCCGAGCGCTGGGCAATCGCCCGCTGTCAGGCCATGCCCATCGAGGTGACATTACCCCTCGCCGATACGCTGGCAGCATCCGTCGCCGCCGCCCTCGCGCAGTTCGACGGCGGCTGGCTGGTGATCGAGGATGCGCCGCTGGCCAATCTCGATTTCCTGATCCCCGGCGAAGACCCTACAGGCGCTCATGCCGCGTGGTATGCCGGCCCGCACCAGATGGGCGCGGGGAAAATCCGCCACCTCGGCTTGCACGTCGGGTGCAAAGACGGCGCGCCTTGGCTCCACGGCCACGGCAGCTTCACCGCCCCGGATTGGAGCGGCCCAAGCTTCGGCCATATCCTGCCCAATGAGAGCCACCTCGCCCATCCAATCCGCGCCCGCGGCTGGGGTCTCAAAGGCGCGCGTCTTGAGGTCACGCCCGACACAGAGACGCATTTCCCCCTGTTCCAGCCGGTGAAAACCGTCTCTCACCCTGCCGAAAACGCCGCGCTCGTCACCCTGCGCCCTAATCAGGACCTCTGCGCGGCCCTCGCCAGCGCTGCCGAATGCGCCGGTCTCACCGAGGCCCGCGTTTACGGTCTCGGCTCGCTGATCCACCCGCGCCTCACCGGCCAGCCGCCCATCGACAGCTACGCCACCGAAATCCTGCTCACCAGCGGCACGCTCTCGGATGGCAGCGCGCAAATCGACGCCGAAATCGTCACCCTCAAAGGCAGCACCCACAAGGGCCGCCTGACGCCGGGCCAAAACCCGATCTGCATCACCGCCGAACTGCTGCTCGTCGCGCCCTGACCCCTCATCTGTCCAAAAATATCCCGGGGGGCGGCGCAGCCGCGGGGGCAGCGCCCCCTCCATCATCGCGCATCAAGCGAAACCCCCGGCTTCATCTTGCCAAAAATTCTCAAAATCCCGGCGCATCAACACGCCAAAGGATCAAAACCCGGGCAACACCTGCTCGGCATGATCGCGCAGGTAGATCCGCAGCCATGGGGTGAATTCCTCGCCACGCTCGGCCAGCGCAATACGCAGCGTCGCGGGGTCGATCCATGCGGTGTCCATCACCTCGGCGGGGTTCAGGGTGATCTCCGGCGGCGCGGCAAGGTCGGCCAGATAAAGATCCACCAGCTCATGTTCGATCAGCCCGCCGCCGACATCGGCGCGGTATTCCACCTGCCCGCGATGCGTCAGGCTCAACCCGTGGATGCCCAATTCTTCAGCCAGCCGCCGCTGGGCGCAATCCAGAGGCGTCTCGCCCCACAGGGGATGCGTGCAGCAGGAGTTCGCCCAGAGCCCCGGCGTGTGGTATTTGCCCAAAGCGCGGCGCTGGATCAACAGCCGCCCGCCCGCGACCACAAACACCGAGACCGCCGGATGGCGCAGCCCCAATTGATGCACGCGCAGTTTGTCCATGGGCGCCAATTCGCCCTCGACCCAAGCGGGAATATCTTGCTGCATGATCATCGCCCTTTTCCCGCTCTATGGCGCAAATAGGCGCAAAACGGAAGGGTCAGAACAGCCCCAACGCCCAAGCGGTGGCCAGACCACCGGCGACCAGCAGCACCGTGCCGAACCCCCAGATCATCTGGCGGCGGCGGCGCTCATGGCCGGGCATCGTATAGGGAATGCTGATCACCGGCCGCAATTGCAGCTCGCGCTCGACCCGCGCGGCGGTGCGCATCACCGGATGCAGGAATTCCAGCAGATAGGCCAAAAACACGCCCAGCATCACGCCCCCCGCCAGCCCCATCAGCGCCACCTTCTTGCGGCTGCGCGAGATCGGATATTCCGGCACCAAAGCCGCCTCCAGCAGTTCGAACCGCTCGCTTTGCTGGTCCACCTCGATCCGCGCGCTCAACTCTGCCTCGCGACGCCGTTCCGAGGCGCCGGTAAGCTGCGCCTGAAACTGCTCCATCCGCCTATTCATTGCGATCAACTGCTGTTCAATCGCCGGTGCCGCTTCCAGCACCTCTTGGATCTCGTTGATCCGCGCGTTGACCACTTCGGCCTGTTGGTTCAACTGCGCGATCTCTTCGGTCAGCTGCGCGACACGGCGCTGGGTCACCGCGCGGCGTGAGCCACTGTCCTGCCCGTTCAACTCATTGCGCCGCGCCGAAATCTGCTGTTGCAAGGATAGCAGCGTGTCGGTCAACCGCCCGCGCTCCTCGCGCCTTTGGGTGATTGCGGCGGGCAAGAACCCCTCGTTTTCGCTGCGAAACTCGGCGATCTGATCCTCCAGCGTGGCGATCCGCGCCTCAAGCCGCGCCTCTTCCGCGCGGAAGAACTGCAACGCCTGTTCGGCCTCGCTTTGCCGGTCACTGATGCTTTCGCGCAGCAGCGCCCCCGCCAGATCATTTGCTACCGCGGCGGCGGTCTCGGCCTCTTCATGCGAGGCGCGCACGACCAGCGCCGACAGCGAGCCATCGCGGGAAAACCCCTGTTGCGCGGCGGCAATCGCCGAGATGCTGAAGGATTGCCGCATCAAGGCGACCTGTTCCACCGGGCTGATCGGCAGACCCTCAAACAGGTTCAACCGCGCCGCCAGATCCAGCAGCGCCTCGCGTGACATCAGCCGCTGTTCGATCATCTGCACCCGCCGGGTGATATCGGGCGCGCCGTTGCGCGCGCCGCTTTCGGGGGTCACGTCGATCACCGGATTGATCACCTGAATCACCGCGCTGGCCGAATAGACCCGCTCGGTCTGCATCGCCATCACCAGACCGGCGACCGCGCCCAAGAGCGTCGCCAGTGCCAGCAGACGCCAGCGACGGCGCAGCCAGCTTGTCAGTTCCTGCAGGTTCTGGATCGGTCCCATGACAGCGCCCCTCTACGCCCGGCGCCGCGGCGCATGGCGCGGATCGCGGTCTTCGGATTTGTTCAGCGCCAGCCCCAGCAGCGGCACCTGCCCGTCCAGCATCCGCTCGCATTCGCTGATCTCATGGGCGGTGTTGCGCTGCCCGTCCGCGACCAGCAGCACCGCGTCCAGTTGCGGCAATAGCGCCTGCGCCAGCGGATCATCCAAGAGTGGCGGCATGTCCAAAATCATCACATCCGGCGCCAAGAGGTCATTCATCGCCCTGAGCGCCAAAATCCCCTCGGGCGCCAGCAGCAGTTCGGCGCCGTATTCCTCCGGCGTGTCATTGAGCGCCAGCGCCAGACCGCTGCCCATGCGCATCAACTGCGTCTCGGGCGCACGGCTGCCATTCAACACCTCGGCGATCGGCCCCGGTGCTTCGGCATGAAACAGCGCCGCCAGCCCCGGCGATTCCAGATCGGCATCAACCAGCAGCACCCGCATCGCATCCAGCCGCGCGATACTGGCCGCCAGACCTGCGGCGAAGAAGCTCCGCCCCGCCCCGCGCGTCGCCGAGCTGATCCCGACCCGCCGCCAGTCATTGGCCTTGAGCGCCCGCGTCAACTGGGTGCGCAACTGGTCAAAACTCGCCCCCGCCAGCGAGCCACGGTCAATCGCCGGCACCAGACCGGCACGCGCGGCCAAAGCATCGGGCGCATCCTCCAATACCGGCAGATTATCCCAAGCCTCGGCCACCGCCAGACGCCGCGGCCCCGGAGCACCGCCGCGCGCGGAAGTATCCACACGGCCCTGCAACATCGGCACATGCGCAATCGGCCGGTTTTTCGGCACCACTTCGGGGTCGCTGGCATTGCGCCGCCACCCCAGCCGTTGTTCAAGAATGCGGGTATTCACCATTGCCTAACCCCTGACCGCCAGTTCCAGCGGCCTACACGATATGTTTTGCCTGTTCTCGCTGCAAAGCCTGTCACAAATAGGGCAAAATAGCGGAGTTTGCGCCCTGTATCTGGCCGCTTGGGGTCACACTTGCGCGAAGATCTGCGCCAAAGTCTCGCCGTGCAGCAGCCAGACCACGCTCATCAAAGCCAGCGCCGCCAGCGCCATCACCCCGTCATGCAGCCCGTCCCACGCACCGTATTTGCGCGCCAACCGCAGTTGCAAAGGATAGGACAAAAGCGCCGTCGCCGCCATTGCCAGCGGCGCACCGGGCACGCCCAGCATCGGCACCAATGTGAGCAGCAGCGTCACCAAAAGCACCGCGCGGCAGGCGTTCAGCAGGAAAAACCCGCGCGAATCGCCCGAGGCCAGCGCCACCTGATCATAGGTCAGCCCCAGCATTTGCGGCAGCAGCGCCACCGAAACCAGCGTGGTCACCGCGCCCGAGGAATAATACCGCGCGTCATAGAGGAAATCGACGATCCACAGCCCGCCCAAAGCCAGCGGGATCACCCCCGCAAACAGCATCGCCGAAAGTAGAAACCGGATCCGCCGCAACCGCGCGAAATTCTCGGCCGAGGCACTCGGCGGGCTGGCGCGGTAGATCGGGATCATCAGCCGCTGCACCAAAAGTTGCCCCAGCATCAGCGGGAAACCGGCAAGGAAAAACCCGATGTTATACAGGCCCAATTGCTCCATGGTCAGGAAATGGCCAAGGATCAGCTTGTCGCTTTGCAACACGATGAAACCGGCCATCGTGCTAAAGAAAATCCACCGCCCATAGCGGATCAACTCGCGCGCCGAGACCCGGTCCAGATGCAGCCGGTTGGAAATCCCCGGAAGCATGATCCAGGCCAGCGATGCCCGCGCCGCTGCAGCGACCAGATTGCCCGCGATCAGCGCCCAGATCGAGCCGGTGAGCCACGCCAGTATCAGCATCGCGGTGACGCTGATCAGCTGCGCGCTCACCTCCATCAAGGTCACGCGGCCCAAGGCCATATGCCGCGAGGCCACCTCGGCGCGGGTCGGCGAGAGCGCCAGCAGCAACATGCTAATCGCCGCCACCGGAATAAGCTGCATCAACAGGGGTTCGCCATAAAACCACGCCATCGGCCAGGCCAGCGCGCAGGCCGAGAGAAACAGCACCACCGCGCGGATCATATTCAGCGTCCATGCGGTGTTCAGAAAATCGGGCTCATCGCCGTGTTTGCTGCTCTGGATCGCCGGTTGAATGCCCAGATCCGACAGCATCGTCAGCCCGACCAGCAGCACTGTGACCAGCGCCATCGTGCCAAAGGCCTCGGGGAACAGCAGCCGCGCAAGGATCAGATTCGAGCCAAAGCGAATCACCTGCTGGGTGCCGAATCCGACAATGGTAAACGCCGAGGATCGCATGATGCGGCGCATCAACCCGCCGGGGATTTCGGGAGTGGTCATTGTGGAATCAGCCAAAACATTACTCGCTTTTACGCGTCAAATTGCCGAAAAGGGAACGCCCCAAAGGTAAAGATGAAATCAGGCAGATGAAATGCACGTAAAATGCGGCATATCTGTGACCTTGCGCGATGGGCCGCGATCTGCCTTGGCATTTCCGCCCGTGTTTCTTGAATTTGCCCGAATTGGCCAATAGCTCTCGCCCCCTGACCCCAGCCGCAGACCCTGATCTCGGCGGCCCGTCCAACAGGTGAATTGTGAAAACCGGATACGTCCTCAATACCTACCCCGCGCCCTCGCACAGCTTTATCCGTCGCGAGATGCGCGCGCTTGAGCGGCGCGGTTTTCAGATCCACCGCTTTGCCATGCGCCCCTTTGACGGGGTGCTGGTCGATCCCGCCGATCAGGCCGAGGCCGCGCGCACCGAATATGTGCTGGGCAAGGGCATTCTGGCGATGATCTGGGCGCTGTTTACCGTCGGGCTGCAGGCGCCCCTGCGGATGCATTCGGGGCTGGCGCTGGCGCTGAAAACCGGCTGGCGCTCCGAGGCCGGTGTGTTCAAACATCTGATATATTACCTCGAGGCCGCCTATGTCGCGCGCCGCATGTTCGAGGAAAACATCCCCCATATCCACGCCCATTTCGGCACCAATGCCGCGACCGTGGCGATGCTGGCCGGTTATCTGACCGCCCGCCCCTATAGTTTCACCGTCCACGGCCCCGAAGAATTCGACAAACCCGCCGCCATCGCCCTGCCGGAAAAGATCGCCCGCGCCGAATTTGTCGTGGCGATTTCTTCCTACGGGCGCTCGCAACTCTGCCGTCTGGTCGATTACCGCATGTGGCCGAAAATCAAGACCGTGCATTGCGGCATCGAACCCGAGCATTACCCCGCCGCCCAGCCGATGCCCGAGAGCCGTCCGGTGCGTTTCGTCAACATCGGCCGGTTCGCCGAGCAAAAGGGCCAGCTTTTGCTGATCGACGCGATGGAAGAGCTGGTCAAACGCGGGGTCAACGCACGGCTCACGCTGGTCGGCGACGGCGAGCTGCGCCCTGCCCTTGAGCGCGCGATCTCCCATGCCGGTCTCGGCGCCCATATCACCCTGACCGGCTGGCTGGACGAAGAGGGTGTCAGCCGCGAGATTGAAAACGCCCATGCCCTCGTGCTGCCCTCGTTCGCCGAGGGTCTGCCGATGGTGATCATGGAGGCGATGGTCACCGCGCGGCCAGTGATCGCCACCTGGATCGCTGGCGTGCCTGAGTTGATGCAGGCGGGCAAGACGGGCTGGCTGGTGCCCGCGGGCAATACCGCCGCGCTGGTCGAGGCGATGACCGAGCTTGCCGCCACCGGCGACGACCGTCTGCGCCGCATGGGCACGACGGGTCGCGCGCGGGTGCTGATCCGGCATAATATCGACACTGAAGCTGCCAAACTCGCCGGTTTCTTCACTCAGCGCCCGCGCACCCAGCCCTCCTGAGCACCCCAGCCCAATCGCACCAAAAGCGTCACCGCCGCATAGGTGACAAACGCCAAGGGATCGCGCAGCAGGCGGGCGATTAACCACGCCTTGCTCGGGCTGGCCTTGCCCTCATTCGCCATCAAAACCGGCTCTAACATGGCCAATTCCGCCACGCCCTGATCCTGCCTGCGCCGCACCCGCACCAGATTGCGCAAGCCCTCGGCCATCGGCCAATCATATGGCGCCGCCACTTTCACCCGCTCATCCGGCGTGAACTGTATCCGCACATAGGTATCATCCGAGATCACACGCGGGAACAGATCCCAACGCGCCCGCCCCGCGCCGTTCACCGCATAAAGCCCGAAGCCCGGCACCCCCTGCGCGACAAACGGCAGCCGCACCCAGAACCGCGCATAGGCGCGCGTCACCCGTGAGCGCGCGGTGACCCTTGGCGTGCCCGAGGCATAGCGCGCTTGCGGCACATCCAGCACCTCGGCGAGTTGCGACAGGAGCGCGGGCGAGATCACCACATCCGCATCCAGATAAACCCGCGAGGCGTAGACCGCCGCACGGTCGCCCGCATCCAGCGCAGCCGGTTTGCCGATGCCGTCCAAGTCCAGCACCCGCAGCGTCCAGCCCCGGCCCGCAAACCCCGTCGCATGGGCTTGCGCGCGTGCCACCGTGTCATCGCGGCAGCCGTTCGCCACCACCACCACCTGCATTTCAGCCAGCCCGCTGCTGGCCAGAAGCGCCGTCAAACAGGCGTCGATATAGGCGGCTTCATTGCTCGCCGGAATAATCACCGACAGGCTCATGGATCGGCGGTCTCCATGGTGTCATCAGCCCCATCAGGCCCCACCCGCTCTGGCGCAGTCGCCGCCATCAACGCATCCCAGCGCGGGTTCTGATCATCCAGATGCCGCAAATGCCCCCATGATCCCCAGCGCGAGGGCTCGCCGATATCCATATAGGCGGTGAAGGGCGCCTCGCTCAGCGTCCGCCAGCCGCGGATCAGCGCCGCATAGAGATCGCCCATCTGCGGCGCGTAATTCAGCGCGGTGAAAAAC
Source organism: Pararhodobacter oceanensis (assembly GCF_003076755.1). Classification (GTDB taxonomy): domain Bacteria; phylum Pseudomonadota; class Alphaproteobacteria; order Rhodobacterales; family Rhodobacteraceae; genus Pararhodobacter; species Pararhodobacter oceanensis. Next base: position 56,944 of record NZ_QDKM01000005.1, on the reverse strand, counting down.
GCCACCAACTCCTCGTTCTGGTGATCTTCGGGATGCACTGCCACATGGGTGCCGCCCTCATACATCACCAGCGCCAGATCATAGGCCCGCGCAATCGCCGCGTGATGGGTCAGGGTGCGGTCGATCAGATCGCGCACCGAATTCTCCGCATCGCCCGAGACCCCGCCGTCCAGCAACTCCTGCCCCGCCAGATCAATCGCCAGATCAAAGCGGTGCGCCTCAAGATAGGCCTCACGCGCCGCACCCGTCAGCCCCTGTTCCTCAGCCTGCGCCTGCGCCTCAGCGCGGCTTTGCGCCAGCCAGCCCTCGATCATCTCGCGCTTATCATCCGAATGCATCTCGCCCGAGAAATACGCGGTCACCGCCAGCGCATCGAAAAACTCATGCGGCGGGCGGTGGCTCTCGTCCTCGGCCATGTAATCGGGCGCCTCTAGCATATCATTCTCCAGCCCCAGCCAGCCGGTGAACAGCCCCAGCACCCGCACGCGGCGCGTCAGATCCTCGGCGTAAACCGCATCAATCCCCCGCATCACCTCGGCGGCGCGCACGGCGGCGAATTGCACCCAGGCGTTATCCCGGCCCCAGCGTGCCTGCGCCTGCGCCTCGGCCCATTGCGCCTGCCGGAACCCCCAGTTCCACATCTCGTTAGATAGCTCGAACCACGCCCGCAACTCAGGGTCCAATGTCTCGCGCACCAGCTCGGCAAACTGCCGCACATAATCATCGTCCGCCAGATGCGGCAGCGTCAGCCACGGCTCCGCGCCGGTCTCATTGGCCAGTCTGATCAGCACCTCAAGGGGCACCCCGCGCCGCGTATAGCTGTAGTCACCCAGCTGCGCGCGCTCCTCCCATTGGCTGACCTCCGAGCCATTGGTGCGCATCCAGTCCATAAAGCGGAACTGCTCGACATCGCCGACCCGCGCCAGAAAATCGGGGTTGAATATCTCGCCCGCCGCAAACGCCTCAAGATGGCGCTCATGCACCACGCTCAGATTGCGCAGCGAGCCGCGGTTGAACTCGATAATCACCGCCCCGCGCCCGGGTTCGAAATCGAAACTCGCCGCATTATCGCCAAACCGCACATTGCGCGCGGCACCGGTAAAGCCCAGATAGGCGCTGCCCTCCCATGTCGCATGCCAGCGCCCCGCGGTTGAGGTCATCCCCGCAGGCAGATCCACCAGCACCGAGGTCGACAGCCGCCGCGCATTCCGCGGCACGCCCATCGGCCAGCCGTCCGCGTCCAGCACCCCCGCCTCAAACAGCGCGTCCTCATCCAGCCCGCCCCATTGATCCGGCAGATGCCCGACCCAGCGGGTGCCATTGCGCATCACGTCAATGAACGGCAGTTCGGTGGACCAGCCGCTGACCACCGCAAGGTTCAGCGCCAGCGCCCGCCGTCCCTCACGCGGGGCGACGTCAATCTGCGCCGCCGCCACGGCAGGCCAGAGCGCAAGACAACAGGCCAGCATCAATCGGATCATCACCACCACCTTTCGCATCACCGCCGCAGGATGACGCAAGCCTGCGGCTGCACAAGTCAAAACCCCGATAATCTGCACAGAGAGCAGGCGCCATTCCCGCCAATACCGGCTATCATACGATTCTGGATGGACTTTTGGCGGTTTTCCACTGTTTTCTGGTCTTTCACCGGTTTCTCGGGGCAGCCTCTGGCGCCCACCCTTACGCGGACTGAAAAATGACGTCGCTGTTGATGCTTTCCCCTGCCCCTTTGGCCGAAGTGGTCGCAGGCGAAGTGGTGCTGGACGTGAAATTCGTCGAGGGGATGAAGCTGCATTCTCTGCTCTGGCCCGGTAAGCTGCGCTGTGTGCTCTGGCGCGGGCCGCATCGGATCGACGAGCCGATGCGCTACTCATTGGCGCAACTCGGGTTCGAGTTGATCATCCTTGATCACGGCGCGCCAGTGCCCGACCTGCTGCTCGACGAGGCGGCTCTGGTCTATTGCTCGGCCGACGATATGAAGCATCTCGACCTGCCGCAGGCGATGAGCGGGCGTTTTGGCAAGCTGGTCTATACCATCGAGCAATCGCTTAGCGGCCGCATGGCCTCGGGCATCGCGCAGCAGGCGAAACTGCGCCGCCGCATCGGCTCGGCGGTGTTCAACCTGCGCCATGAGCGACGGTTGCGGCGCGCTTTGGCGCAGGCGGACGGCATCCATTGCAACGGCTACCCCGCCGCGCGCGCCTACCAGCGGCTCAATGGCAATCCGCTGCGCTATCTGGATAACCGCATGCGCACCCCGATGCTGGCCCGCCGCTCCGAGCATCAGATCCGCACCCGCCGCGTGCTCTCGGGCGCGCCGCTTCGGTTTCTCTGGTATGGCGCGCTGACCCCGGAATCGCGGGTTTTGGATTACCTGCCCATCGCCTGTCTTATGGCGCAGCGCGGCCTGCCCTTCGAACTCGAGATCATCGGCAGCGGCCCTCTGGCCGGTCGGTTGCAAGACGGGATTTCCGCCCTCGGCCTTGGCGCGCAGATGCGCCTCCTGCCGCCGCAGCCCTTCGATGTGAATTTGATCCCGCGTATGCGCCAACGTGCAGATATTTTTCTCTCCACCCGCCGCCTGCCAACGCCGTTAAGTTCCTATGTCGAGGCGCTGGGCTGCGGTCTGCCGATCCTTGGCACCCGCAACGCCATGTGGAGCCGCTTGCACGCCGCCTCGAATGCGGGCTGGCTGGTCGGGCGTGGCGGTGCGGGCGCGATGCTGCGCGCCATCGAGCGGCTGCATGAGGATCGCGGCGCGGTGGTCAAAGCCTCGCAAAACGCGGTGGATTTCGCCCGCGCGCATAGTTTCGAGACGGTGTTCGCCCAGCGCATGACCCATCTGCGGGCCTTGGTGCATGCGGATGATTGAGCACGCCCTAAACCGCTCGTTCTAGGCGGGGTTTGGCAGCAGGCTCTCGGCAATCGCCGGCAGATCGGCCCAACTGTCAAAGGCGCGCTGATGGGCAATCGCCGGCACCGGTGATTTGCGGTAACCCTCGGTAAACAAAGCAAAAGGCACCTGCGCCGCCTGCGCGGTCTCGGCATCCACTTCGCTGTCACCGACATAGACCGCCGGCCCGCCGCCCATCTGTTCGATCACCGCGCGCAAGGGCGCCGGATCGGGTTTGCGGCTCGGCAGGCTGTCGCCGCCAAGCACCACCTCGAACCGCTCGGCCCAGCCGAAATGCGCCAGCACCGCGCGGGTCGGCGAGATCGGTTTATTGGTGCAAATCCCCATCCGCCAGCCCGCGTCCTGCAGCGCGGTCAGGGTCTCGCGCACGCCGGGGTAGATACGGGTCAGCGCATGGGCGGTCTCGTAATGCTGCAGGAAGCTGGCGCGCATCCGGGCCAGCCGTTCGGGCTCCGAGGTTTTCGCGGCGGCAAGTTCCAGCCGCTCGACAAACACCCCCGCGCCCATGCCGACAAAGCTATGGGTCTGGGTCAGGGTCACCGGCGGCAGCCCCTCCTCGGCGAGCACCGCATTGGCGGCGGCGTTGATATCGGGCGCGGAATCGATCAGCGTGCCGTCAAGGTCGAAGACAATGAGCATGGTTACCTCGGTCAATGCGCTGCGTGTAGATCACAATTCACCAGCGGCAGCCAGAGCAAGGTGACGCGTGTCGTTCGCCCGTCCCGCCCGATAGGCTCCGCTCGACCAGCGCCCCTACGCGCCCTCCCGCCCGGCGGCACCGCCGGGCAGCGCCGCCACGCCCCCCCGGGGCGGCGCTCCGCTCTGCCCCGCGTGTCCGCGCTGCCCTTGTTCTGTAAGCGTGAGGGTAGGTTCTGCTTATATATGATCACCCACGCATTCCGAGCCTATTAGGCGGCTCCTAGTCTCAGCTCGATTTGCAGTGTGCGATCAATCCATGTCCCGCCCGATGGGCACCATCGGGCAGCGCCGCCACGCCCCCTCGGGGCGGCGCTCCGCTTTGCCCCGCGTGGCTGCGCTGCCCTTTGTTTGCAAACGCGCGGACAGGGCTCAGCTTCGATGCAATCACCCGACTGCGAGCCGATTGAGCCGGTCTCGGTTCTGTCTTGCGCCGTGCGATCAATCCATGTCCCGCCCGATGGGCACCATCGGGCAGCACCGAACCGACCCCACGGGTCGGCGCTCCGCTTGCCCCTCGGTTCGGCGCTACCCTCAGTCTGCAGGATCAAAGGGGTCTTTTCAGCGCAACAAGCTCACCGCGCCTGCCCGTGATACTCCGGGTTCGGCTCCATCCCCGTCGCCGAGGCCACCCTGTTCGACATGTTGAAAAACCCGATTACCGAGGCCAGATCAAAGATATCCCGATCGCTCAACCCCACATCCCGCAGCGCCTGCCGGTCCGCCTCCAGCACCTCGGCGCTCGCCTTGGTCACCTTCTCGGCAAACCCCAGCATGGCGAATTGCCGCGCATCCAGCTTCGCCGCGCGCCAGTTCATCACCATCGCCTCGCCCAGCGCGGGATCGCCCGAGAGTGCCCGCACCGCCGCCCCATGCGCGACCTGACAATACCAGCAGCGGTTGATCGAACTGACCACCACCGCGACCATCTCGCGCTCGAGCTTGCTCAGCCCCGAGGGCGCCAGCATCAGATCGTTATACATGCCGGTAAAGGCATTTAGCTTATCAATATCAAAAGCATAGGCCTGCAACACATTCGGCACCATGCCGAGCTTGTCCTGACAGGTATCAAAATATTTCTGCGTCTCCGCGGGCAGCGGATCGACGCGCGGCAGATCAAGGGCGGTGGGCTGTGTCATGTGGCTCTCTCGCGGTAATGATAGCGGCCAGCTTCGATCATGCCGAGGGCTCTGTAAAGGTTGCGCGCAGCGGTATTTTCCTCGGTGACGGCCAGCGCAAAGACCCGCGCGCCCTGCTCCTGCGCCCAATGGGCCATGCCGCGCACCATATAGCGCGCCACCCCCTGCTGGCGAAAACCGGTCTCGACCAAGAGCGCATGCATCATCGCAATCTCGTCGTGAATCGCCGCAAACGCCGCCCCCGCCACGCGGTTATGATAGCGCGCGATAAACCCCTGTTTGGGATCACAGGCGCGCTCCATCACCGCCACCCGCGCGTCACCGATATCGCCATCGGCCCAGACCTGCCGCTGCATCGCCAAGGGCGGCCAGGCGGCCAGCAAAGACACCGGTCGCGGCTTTTGCGCGATCTCGGCCACCGGCGCGGCATAGATCACCGTCGGATCCTTGATCCGATACCCGCGTGCCTCCAGCGCCTTATCCAAGGTCTCCTGCCCGCCGCGCAGTTGGAACAATCGCGCGGGCGTCAGCACTTCGGCGGCATCCAGCGCCTCGGCATCAAACGCCCCGCGCAGCACCGTCGCACTGACCCGCGCGCCGCCACCGCCACCATCGCGCAATTCGAACGGCCCGCAGGCCTGCTGCGTCACCGGCGGCCATGTCGCATCCAGCGCGTCAAACAACCGCGCGAGACTGGCGATGTCGGGCGCCGCACTCACGGCGCTTTGACCAGATCCGACAGCGCCACCATCGCCGAGGCCAGCCGCCCCGCATCGGTGCCCCGCACCACCAGTTGCGTGCCATGCGCCCCGTGCCGCTGATAGGGATACGAGCCGAACTCCAGCTCGGGAAATTGCGCCGCCAAAGCCTTCAGCGGTCCGGCAATCTCGCCCTCGCCACGGTTCACATCAATCATCTGGCTGAGCAGCGGATCACCGCCGGTCAGCGTCGGCAACACGCTGGAAACCATCGCCTGAAAGATCGCCGGCACCCCCGCCAGCACATGCACGTTGCGCAGGGTGAACCCGGGCGCGGCGGACACCGGATTGTCGATCAGCGCCGCCCCCTCAGGAATGCGCGCCATCCGCAACCGCGCGTCGTTCAACTCCAGACCGGTGCGCGCGTAATGCTCGACCAGTATCTGCCGCGCATCCTCGCGCACATCAATCGCGGCGCCAAAAGCATCGGCCACCGCATCGGCGGTGATATCGTCATGCGTCGGCCCGATCCCGCCCGAGGTGAACAGATGATCAACCGCGCCGCTCAACTCGCGGATCGCCGCGACAATCGCCGCGTGATCATCGCGCACCACCCGCGCCTCGCACAGGCGGATACCGCGGCCGGTCAACTCCCCCGCCAGATAATGCATATTCGCGTCACGGGTGCGGCCGGTCAGGATCTCGTCTCCGATGACAAGCATGGCGGCGGTTGGATTGCTCATAAGGCCCTCGTGCTGATTTGCCCTGACAGTAGCGCAGGCCGCCGGCGTTTCCAATCACAGCAATGCTTGCTATGGCACGGATATGGAGTTCACCCGCCCCCTGATCCGCGCCAAATTGCTGCGCCGCTACAAGCGCTTTCTCGCCGATATGGAAATGGACAGCGGCGAGGTGATCACCGCCCATTGCGCCAACCCCGGCTCGATGTTGGGGATGAATGCGCCGGGCCTGACCTGCTGGCTTGAGGGCAACGATGATCCCAAGCGCAAGCTGCGCTGGTCTTGGAAGCTGGTCGAGGTGGGCGAGGGGTTGGTTGTCGTCGATACCGCGATTGCCAACCGCGTCGTTGGCGAGGCTCTGCGCGCCGATGCGGTGCCGGGCGTCAGCGCTGGCGAGTTCCGTGCGGAGGTGAAAATGGGCCAGAACAGCCGCGTGGATTTCCAGCTTGGCGATGGCACGCTGCTTGAGGTCAAATCCGTGACATTGGCCCGTGACACCTCGCATGACGGCTGGGCCGAATTCCCTGACAGTGTCACCGCCCGCGGCACCAAACACCTGCTGGAACTGACCGAGGCCGCACGACAGGGCCGCCCCGCCGCGATGCTCTATCTGCTGGCCCGCAATGACGTCCACCGCATCCGCATTGCCGCAGATATCGACCCGACCTATGCGCAGGCTTTTGATATCGCCCGCGCCGCTGGCGTGCGTATGCTCGGGCTGGGCTGCCAGATTTCCACCACCGGCATCCATGCCACGGGCGCGGTCTTGATTGATCCCGCGCCGCAGACTGGTAAATCGCGCTAAACCGGCCTATCTAAGTGCGGAAAACAACGAGGTTCAGCCGTGTACGACAAGAGCACTCGCGTCACCCGCGAGGGGATACGCATTCATAATCCCGAAGATTCCGCTGGCATGCTCAAGGCCGGTCAGGTCGCGGCGCAGATCCTCGATGACATCATCGAGCATGTCTTCCCCGGCCAAACCACCGGCGAGATTGACCGGCTGATCACCGAAATGGTCGCCCAGCACGGCGCGACTTCGGCGACCATCGGCTACCGCGGCTATCAGCACGCCAGTTGTATCAGCGTGAACCATGTGGTCTGCCACGGTATCCCCGGTGCGAAAACGCTGAAAGACGGTGATATTCTCAATATCGACGTGACGGTGATTGTCGACGGTTGGTATGGCGATACCTCGCGGATGTATGTCGCCGGTAAATTGCCGCGCAAAGCCGAGCGTCTGCTACAAGTCACCCACGACTCGCTGATGCTGGGCATCGAGGCGGTGAAACCGGGCAATACATTCGGCGATATCGGCTATGCGATCCAATCCTTTGTCGAGGCGCAGCGGATGTCGGTGGTGCGGGATTTCTGCGGCCACGGGCTGGGGCGGGTGTTCCACGCGCCGCCCAATGTCTTGCATTACGGGCGTCCGGGGCGCGAGGCGGTGCTTGAGGAAGGGATGTTCTTTACCATCGAGCCGATGGTTAATCTGGGCCGCCCTGAAACCAAAGTGCTGGCCGATGATTGGACCGCCGTCACCCGTGATAAATCGCTTAGCGCGCAATACGAGCATTCAATCGGCGTAACAGCCGATGGTTGTGAGATATTTACCCTCTCACCTGCAGGTAAGTTTCACCCGACTTGGGGTTGAGCAAAGGCGGCCAATTGGCCGCCTTTGTCGCTTTTGGAATGTCGCGGGTTAAATCGCCAGATCGTCGAGGGTTTTACCATCGGCCAGCGCCGCGGTCACCCAATGCGGACGCCGTCCACGCCCCGACCAGGTGACACTGGGGTCATTCGGGTCGGCGTATTTCGGCGTTGCCGGACGCCGCGTGCGCTTGCGCATCAGCGCCTGCAGATCGGCGGGTGACAACCCGCGATCACGGGCAAAGGCTTCGACCTCTTCAAGCGCGCGACGGGTTTCGCGATCCTTGAATTCGGTAATTGCAGTTTCCACTCGTTTCTGGAGTTGCTTCAACTCTTTAAGCGACAGACTTTCTAGGTCGATCATTTCCATATCTCCGATATGTATTCAGTTGTGAAACTTTCCTTACATGCACTGGCAAAAAACGCAATTGCTAATCGCAAATGGGTTAATGGAATCTATTTCAGATGCAGTCGAATTTCAATTCACCGGCGATTTTGACCAATTGGTATATTTCGCGCGTAAAACAAAATAACCGCGTCAATTTCGCGTTAAACGCGATTAATATACCGGGCTTTGCCGCTTATCCGCGTAGTCGTGCGCTGACCAGCCGGTCCAGCGCCTGCGCGAAATTTCCGCGATCACGGTTGCTAAAGGCTTTGCCCGAACCGGCGCGAAACGGATCGGCGGCGCGCAGATCGGCGGCCAGATCACGCATCGCCAAAGCATTGCCGATCGAGCTGGCGGTCAATTGCGCGCCATCGGGTTTTAACACAATTGCCCCCGCGTCAATGCAGCGCGCAGCCAGCGGAATATCACTGGTCACCACCACATCTGCCGCACCGCATTTCTCGGCGATCCATTTGTCCGCCTCATCGGCGCCCTGATCGACATAGACCATTTGCACCAGCGGGTGATCGACCGGCCTGATGCCGCCATTCGACACCATGACCAGCGCCACATTATGGCGCAGCGCCACGTTCAAAGCCTCGTTGCGCACCGGACAGGCGTCGGCGTCGATATAGATTGCGGTCATTCTCGGGCCTTTGTTTATTGGCCCCTTTAAGCCGCGCGGTCGCTGAAATGCAAGAACCCGCCGCGCCAATACCGCGCCGCAAGCCGCGCGCGGATTACGGCGTCAGCGTGCAACAGCCCGAGAACCCCTCGCGCGCGCCCTGCCAATAGATCTGCGTTTCCAACCCGAATAGCCGGTCGCTCATCCCGTCCGAACAGACCCCCTGCCGGATCACCGCAAACCCCTGCCGCGCGCCGTTAAACCGCAGCGCCATGGTTGCCGGATGGCGGGTGATATTATGGTGCGGCGCATTCGAGCGCACCTCGAAACCGCCCATGCCAAGGTCTTCGAATTCGGCGCGGTTGCTGGGCATGAAGAGGTTGAAACTCCAGAACGGCTCGGTGCCGAAACAGGTCAGATGCTGGGTGCCATCCTGCCAGCTACCGGTCCGCTGCGGCGTCAGATAGCGCATCGAACTCCAGCCCACGCCCTCACCACTGCGCACCAGACCCCAGCGCCGGTCCGGCGACAGGCCGACCACCTCGATCCCGCGCTCATGCGGCCCGAAACTGCCGACAATATCCGCGCGTGCCGAGGGTTCGGCGCGAATGTTCAAAACATCGTGATTGGCCACGCCGGTGACATGATGCACCGCGGGAAAATCCTGTGCGGCAGCGCTACCGGCGAAACACAGCGCGGCGATGGTGATCAAAATCCGTAACATAAAATGCTCCTGTCGTGTAAAAAGCGGCAATATCCCGCCAGCATGACACAGCGGCAGGCGCAGCAAGGGTCACATTCCTGACAGCACCACAGCGCGCAGCCGGCAATTCCGCACCAAACGGGCAGGCGCTTAATGCCGCGCGCCCCAGCTGAGCGAGGCCCGACGACGGGTGTAAAACTCGCCCATCAACCCGATGAGCAGCAGCACCAAAGACACCACCACCGGATAGATCACCGAGGAGTAATGCGGATTATAGTTGAGAAACGCGAAGCCCCGCGCCTGATCAATCGTGTGGAACAGCGGGTTCCAGTCGAAATAGGGGATCATGAACCCGGGCAGCGAATTGGCCACAAACATCTTGCCCGAGGCAAACATATTCGCCCGCGAGTAAATCTGCGTGACCAGCGCAATCGCCTGCGGTGCCCAAGGTTTCGCCGCCAATAGCAGCACACCAATCGCCGCACCGGAAAACCACGCCAGCAATAGCATAAAGATCGTGCCCAACAGATCGTGGATCACCAAGGGCTGCCAGGCTGCGTGATAGATGAACAGCACCACCAAGACCGAGAGCACCTGCACATATAACTCGCCCAAGGCCGCCGCGCCGATCGCCACAATCGTATTCATCGGCGCGTGTTTCATCATCGCCGAGGTCGGCCCCTCGGACCCGACCACCGCGCCCATCGCTTTGACGTGGCACATGAATAAGAACACGCCGGTCATCAGATACAGCATGAAATCGCCACGAATGCCGCCCGAGGAAAACCCCATGAACAGATACATCGTGTAAAACACCGCCACCAACAGCATGGTCTGCGCGATATTCATCAACAGGCCGATCACCGCATTGCCATGGCCCTTGCGAACCGAGCGGATCGCCGAATGGAAGATCAGCTCAAGTATGGTAAACGCCGAGGCAAACCAGTTCTCTTGGCTTTTGTTGTTGAGCACTTGCGGGTTCCCTTGCCAGTCTGCATGTTCAGCGCAACGCAGTGAAACAGCGGCCCGCCAATGCTACGGGCAAAGCCATTCGCGATCAACACGCCACGATTATACAGGGTATTTATGACCAATTCCTTTCTCGACCAGATTGAAACCGGCTTTCGCGATATCGCCTTGAAGGCCGGCGCGGTGATCATGGAGGTCTACGCACGTCCTGATTTCGAAGCCCGCAGCAAAGCCGACGATAGTCCGGTGACCGAGGCCGATGAGGCCGCCGATGCGTTGATCCGCGCCGAGTTAACCAAACTCTTCCCCGAGATCGCCGTGGTCACCGAGGAGCTCTCGGAAAGTCACAGCATTCAGGCCGAGCGGTTTATCATTGTCGACCCCTTGGACGGCACCAAGGAATTCGTCAAACGCCGCGGGGACTTCACGGTTAATCTGGCGCTGGTGGAAAATGGCGTGCCTCTGCGCGGCGTGGTCTATGCACCGGCCAAAGAGCGGCTGTTCTACACCCGCGCCGATGGCTCCAGCGTCGAAGAGGCGGGGCCGTTTACCGATACGCCCGGCGCGCTGACGCCGCTGAAAGTCTCGCAGCCCGATAATGACGCGCTCTTGGTCGTCGCCTCGAAGTCCCACCGCGACGCCGCCACCGACGCTTATATTAACCAATACGCAGTCAAGGATTCGAAAAGCGCGGGGTCTTCGCTGAAATTCTGTCTGGTCGCGGCGGGCGAGGCGGATTTTTATCCGCGTCTCGGGCGCACCATGGAATGGGACACCGCCGCAGGCCACGCCGTGGTGCTGGGCGCGGGCGGGCAGGTGCTGCGCTTTGATGACCACACAGCGCTGCGCTATGGAAAACCCGGTTATGAGAACCCGTTTTTCCTGGTTACCGCGCCGGGCGTGGCGCTGAAACCGGCGGGGTAATGTGGCGGGGCGCGGAGAATTTGCTTTAAATGAGCACAAAACTCTCGGGTTCTGGCCATAAACGCGCCCCGATTGAGGATCACATCTGAGCTTGTGGACGGGAGAAGCCCGTCAAATGACAAGTACAGCTGGAGTCTTCCGATGCAGAATAAAGTTACCAAAGCCGTGTTTCCCGTCGCTGGCATGGGCACGCGCTTCTTGCCGGCCACGAAATCGATCCCCAAGGAAATTCTGACGCTGGTGGACCGCCCGCTGATCCAATACGCCATTGACGAGGCCCGCGAGGCCGGCATCACCGAGTTCATCTTTGTCACCTCGCGCGGCAAAAGCGCGCTGGAGGATTACTTTGACCGCGCCCCCGATCTTGAGGCGACGCTGAGAGCCAAGAAGAAGACCGCGCTGCTGGATGTCTATGAGCAGACCTGCATGGCCTCGGGCGCGATTGCCTATGTGCGCCAGAATCAGGCGCTGGGTCTCGGGCATGCGGTCTGGTGCGCGCGCAATCTGATCGGCTATGAGCCTTTCGCGGTGCTGCTGCCCGATGATGTGATCGCTGCCGACAAACCCTGCCTCGGCCAGATGATCGAAGCCTATGAAGAGACCGGCGGCAATATGGTCGCGGCGATGGAAGTGCCCGAGGAGATGACCTCGAGCTATGGTATTCTGGACGTGAACGCCGGGCTTGGTCCGAAGCTGAAGGTCAAGAATATGGTGGAAAAACCCGCTCAGGGCACCGCGCCTTCGAACCTCGCCGCGATTGGCCGCTATATCCTCTCGCCGCAGGTGCTGCGCAATCTCGACGGTCAGGCCAGCGGCGCGGGCGGGGAAATCCAGCTCACCGATGCGATCGCCAAAGAGATCGAGACGTCCAACAATGTCTACGGCTACCGGTTCCAGGGCCAGCGGTTCGACTGCGGCTCCAAGGCCGGGTTCCTGCAGGCGACGCTCTCCTTCGGGCTGGCCCGCGAAGACCTGCGCGACGAGTTGGAAGATTATATCTACGATATGATGGCCATGCGCCAAGCGGCGCAATAAGCCGCACCTGTCGGATAGCCGCGCATCGCCAGACCGCGGGATGGCGACCCAACCTTGGAACAATGCGCTTTATGGCAGCTATATCCGAATAAGGACTAAGCGATGCGCCGCCCCCAAAAAGATCGCCAGCCCGTGCGGGCGGTCTGGCGATGCGCGGCGGCTTCGCCTTGATTCCGCGCTTTAGGAAGAAAAAAGAGGGGGCTGGCGGCCCCCTCTTCGCCTTTGGCGAATTCACCCCCGCGAGTATTTAGGGCAAGATGAAGCCGCAAAGGGGGAGTGATGGGTCCGGCGGCGCAGATAATTCAAGCCTTGAACTGGCGGCGGCGGCGGCAACAGCGGCTAGCCCGCGCGCTGCGCAAACGCCGCGAGTTGGCGCTATTGGTCAATCGCACCGAGGCGATCCGCCCGCGCGATATCCTGCTGTTTTGCACCCTGCGCAACGAGGCCGCGCGGCTGCCCTATTTCCTGCGCCATTATCGCGCGCTTGGTGTGCGCCATTTCCTCATTGTCGATAACGCCAGCACGGACGGCAGCCGCGAGATGCTGGCGGAACAACCCGATGTCTCGCTCTGGCATACGCAGGCAAGCTACCGTGAGGCGCGCTTTGGTATGGATTGGCTGCAGGGCCTGTTGATGAAATACGGCCACGGGCATTGGTGCGTCACTGTCGATGCTGATGAGCTGTTGATCTACCCGCATCACCTGACCCGCCCCCTGCCCGCGCTCACCGACTGGCTGGAGGCGGAGGGCGAGAGCGTGTTCGGCGCCTTGATGCTCGATCTCTATCCCAAAGGCCCGATCACCGCGCAGCGCTACACGCCGGGGCAGGATCCGAGCGAGGTGCTGACCCATTATGACACGGGCAATTACACGATCACCCGCAAGCCAGACACGCAGGCGCTGTGGATCCAGGGCGGCCCCCGGTCGCGTGCCTTTTTTGCCGACACGCCGCAGCGCGGGCCGACATTAACCAAAATCCCGCTGGTCAAATGGCACTGGCGCTATCTCTATCTGAACTCGACCCACACGCTGCTGCCGCGCCATCTCAACCGGATTTACGACGATGCGGGCGGCGAGAAACTCTCGGGCGTGTTGCTGCACAGCAAGTTCCTGCCCGAGGTCAGTGCCAAATCCGCCGAGGAAAAACACCGCCATGAGCATTTCGGCGCGCCCAAAGATTTCGCCCCCTATTACGACGCGCTGGTGGCGGGGCCGGATTTGTGGGCGCCGCATTCCACCCTATATAGAGGCTGGCAGCAGTTGGAAGCCGAGGGTCTAATGTCACGCGGAGGCTGGGGATGACGAGCAGACAAGAACATTGGGACGCGGTCTATAGCAGCAGCGATGATGCAGCGCTGACCTGGTTCGAAGACAGGCCCGACCTGTCCCTGCAAGTGATCCGCCAGATCGGCCTGCCGGATCGGGCGCGGGCAGAGCTGCGGGCGGTGGATGTCGGCGGCGGCACCTCAAGGCTGGTCGATGCGCTGTTGGACGATGGGCTGCGCGATCTCACCGTGCTCGATCTCTCGGCCGAGGCGCTGCAGGTTTCGCAAGACCGGCTCGGTGCCCGCGCTTCGCTGGTGCAATGGATCACCGGCGATGTCACCGAATGGCGCCCCGAGACGCGCTTTGACCTCTGGCATGACCGCGCCCTGTTCCATTTTCTCACCGATCCCGAGACCCGCGCCGCCTATATCCGCACGATGACCCTGGCCCTGTGCCACGGTGGCATGGCAGTGATCGGCACCTTTGCCAGTGACGGGCCCCAGCGCTGCAGCAACCTGCCGGTGATGCGCTATTCCGCCGAGGAACTGGCGCAGGAAATCGGCGAGGGGTTCGAGCCGCTGGTCAGCCTTGAACACATACACGAAACCCCCATAGGCCAGCGCCAGCCCTTCGTCTATCTTGGCTTCCGGCGGCGCTGAAACCGCGGCAATCCCGCCACGTTCCTGCAGACACAGGGTTTTTTCATTTTGATCCTCATTCGCAACGGGTTAGACGGGATCATCACGGTTGAGTAAACGGGAGGCAGCGTGCGGGGAGTGAGGTCATATCGGTTGCGCTGGATGCGCAAACGCTGGCTGATCCGCGCACGTCGCAAGGCGCAGGCGCTCAAACCCGTGCAGGACCGCACCAAAGCCTTGAAACCCAACAGCCTGCTGCTGTTCGCCACCATCCGCAATGAACGTTCGCGCCTGCCCTATTTCCTCAAATATTACCGCGACCTCGGCGTTGAGCAGTTTCTCTTTGTCGATAACGGCTCCGAGGATGGCTCGGCCGAATATCTCGCCGCGCAGCCGGATGTCTCGCTCTGGTCGACGCGCGCCAGCTATAAATCTGCGCGTTTCGGGATGGATTGGATCAACGCCCTGTTGCGCAAATACGCCCACGGGCGCTGGGCGCTGGTCGTCGATGTGGACGAGTTTTTCGTCTACCCGTTCTGCGACACCCGCCCGCTGCGCGCGCTGACCGACTGGCTGGACGATTCCGGTCTGCGCAGTTTCGGCACGCTGATTTTGGATATGTATCCGAAAGGGCCGGTGTGCGAGCAGCCCTGCGCCGAGGGGCAAAATCCCTTTGAAATCGCCAGCTATTTCGACAGCGGCAATTACGCGATCACGATGAACCGCTTCAAGCGCAACCTGTGGATCCAAGGCGGCCCGCGCGCCCGCGCCTTCTTTGCCGACCAGCCCAAAGCCGCGCCCGCGCTCAACAAAGTGCCGCTGATCAAATGGCACCGCAGCTTTGCCTATGTCTCCTCGACCCATATGCTTTTGCCGCGCGGGCTCAATCTGACCTATGATACGCTGGGCGGTGAGAAAGCCTCGGGCTGCCTGCTGCACGCCAAATTTATCGCCTCGCTGGCCGATAAAGCGCAGGAGGAAATCGCCCGCGGTGAGCATTACGCCAGCGGTCGCGAATACCACGCCTATGCCGAGGGGCTGCAGGACCGCACCGACCTGTGGAACAAATGGTCCGAGCGGTTCATCAACTGGCGGCAGCTCGAAATCATGGGGCTGATGTCAAAAGGAAACTGGGCATGAGCGCGCGTCTGGGTTTCATCATGCTGGTGCATACGGCACTGGACCGCGCGGCGCAGGTGGCGCGGTTTGTCGCCGCCTCGGGCAGTCCGATAGTCATCCATGTCGATGCCCGCGTCAGTGCCACGGATCACGCCGCCTTCAAGACCGCGCTCTCCGATCTGCCCGATCTGCGGTTTGCGCGCCGCCACCGCTGCGAATGGGGCACATGGTCGCTGGTCGCCGCGATGCAGAGCGCCGCGCGGCAGATGCTGGATGAATTTCCCAAGGTCGAGCGGGTCTATTCGATGTCCGGCGCCTGTCTGCCGCTGCGCCCGATCGCCGATCTCGAGGCGTGGCTGCGCCGCCATCCCGACAGTGATTTCATCGAATCGGTCAATGTGGCGGATGTGAACTGGACCAAAGGCGGTCTCTCGGACGAGCGTTTTACCCTGCATTTCCCCATCGGCTTCAAACGCAACAAATGGCTGTTTGATCGGCTGGTCGATGCGCAGCGCCTCATGCGGGTGAAACGCGAGTTGCCGGACGGGCTGACCCCGCATATCGGCTCGCAATGGTGGTGTCTGACGCGGCAAACACTGGATGCGATCCTGCGCGATCCGATGACGCCGCATTATGAGCGCTATTTCAAACGCGTCTGGATCCCGGATGAGAGCTATTTTCAAACGCTGGTCCGGCTGCATGCGCGGCGCATTGAAAGCCGCTCGCCGACGCTGGGGAAATTCGACCACCAAGGCCGCCCGCATGTGTTTTACGACGATCACCTGCAACTGTTGCGGCGCTCGGAATGCTTCATGGCGCGCAAGGTCTGGCACGGCGCCGACCGGCTTTATGAGCATTTCCTCACCCCGCGTGAGGGCGGCGTCTCGGGTGCCGAGCCCCAGCCCAGCCGCATCGACCGGCATTTCGCCCGCGCCACATTGCAACGTATCCGCGGCCGCGCCGGTCTCTATATGGCCAGCCGCTTTCCGGTGAAAAACCGCGAGAACGGCAAAACCGCCGAGCCCTATTCCGTATTCCAAGGCTTCACCGAGGTGTTTCAGGACTTCGAGGGCTGGCTCGCCGCCGTTGCCTCCTGCCGCGTGCACGGCCATCTCTTTGCGCCGCATAAGGCTGAATTCGCCGGTCGCGAAAAGATCTTCACCGGCGGGCTTTCCGACAATGCCACCCTGCGCGACTACAACCCGCGCGCATTTCTGACCAACCTGCTGTGGTCCACCCGCGGCGAACGCCAGTGTTTCCAGTTCGGCCCCGCCGACACGCAGGGCCACCGTTTTGACCTCCTGTCATTCATGGCCAGCGATTCCAACGCGCAGATTTCGGTGATTTCCGGCGCTTGGGCGGTGCCGCTCTACCTCTCGGGCAAGGACAGCACCGAGGTCCGCCGCGAGGCCGCGCGGTTGCAGCGCATCGAGACGCGGATGCTGGAAATCCTGCAATCCCCCGATGTCCGCGCCCGCATCCGCATCTGGACGATGGCCGAGTTTCTGGAAAACCCCGCCGAGCCGCTGCATCTGCTATTTGACGAGATCGCGCCGCATTCGCAGGCCCGCCTGTTGCGCCTGCCCGATCTGGTTGATCTCGGCGGCTTCGGCACCTTCCTGCAAGAGCTGCGCAATCAGGGGATGCAGCCCGTGTTGATGGGGGATTTCCCGCTCAATCCGACCAGCCCCGACCCCTCGCACCGGATGAAATGACCTATGGCTTTTGACTATTTCACCGTCCTGGCCGAGATGCGCACCGGCTCTAACCTCTTGGAATCCAACCTCAATGCGATTGAGGGGATCGAATGCCACGGCGAACTCTTCAACCCCGGTTTCATCAACCGCGCCGGCACCGACAGCTATCTCGGCGTCAGTCAATCCGAGCGCGACTCCGACCCGTGGAAGCTGATGATGGCCACGCGCGCGGGTGGCGGGCGGATGGTCGGGTTCCGGCTGTTTCACGACCATGACCCGCGCATCTGGCAGCATGTTTTGAATGACAGCGGTTGCGCCAAGATCATCCTGACGCGCAATCCTTTGGACAGCTATGTCTCGCGCAAGATCGCCGCGGCGACCAACCAATGGCGGCTTGGTGATGTCAGCAACCGCCGCCAGACCAAGGTCGCCTTCGACGCCGCCGAATTCGAGACCCATCTCAGCCGCATGCAACAGGTGCAAATCGGCATCCAGCGCGCTTTGCAGAGCACCGGCCAATCGGCGTTTTACATCAGCTATGACGATGTGAACGATCTTGAGGTGCTCAACGGTCTTGCCCGCTGGCTGGGTGTGCCGTCGCGGCTCACGGAATTGCCGCGCGCATTGAAAAAGCAGAACCCCGAGCCTTTGGAGGCCAAACTCAGCAACCCCGAAGACCTCGCCCCCGGTCTCGCGCGGATCGACCGTTTCGATCTTGGCCGCACGCCGGTGTTCGAGGTCCGCCGCGGCCCGCTGTTGGCCGCCTGTTACGCCGGTGCGCAGACGCCCTTGCTGTTCCTGCCCCTGCGCGGCGCGCCCGAAGCCAGCGTGATCCGCTGGCTGGCCACGCTCGACGGGGTGGAGGAGACCGCTTTGCCGCATGATTTTGACCACGGGCGGCTGGCCAAATGGCGGCGCGGTCACCCCGGGTTTCGCGCCTTCACCGTGATCCGCCACCCGCTGATGCGCGCGCTTGAGGTCTATAGTAGCAAGGTCGTCAGCGGCGAATTCGAGGCGGTGCGCGAACATATGGCGCGGCTGTTTGACACGCGCTTCCCCGAAGACCCCGCCAGCATGTCTGAGGGCGACCACCGCGCGGCTTTCAAAGCCTTCCTGAAGTTCTGCGCCGCCAGTGTCTCGGGGCAGACCGGCTTGCAGCCTTGGCCAATGTGGGCCTCGCAATCTGCCAATCTCGCGGGTTTCGCGCAGGCGATACAGCCGGATTTAATCTTGCGCGAAGATCGACTTGCCGAAGACCTCAGATATCTCGCGCAGAGCCTCGGCCATGACGCGCCGCCGCCCTATCAGCCGCCCACCAAAGAGCCGCTATCCGCAATCCTTGATGCGGAATGCCACGCGCTGGCCTATGCCGCCTATCGCCGCGATTACGAGCACTTCGGTTTCGCAGCGCCGCAGACCTAGCATTTGCAAATAATCCGCCCGAGGCCCAAATGATCAACGCCCGCGCCACCGCAAATCGCAGCCGACCCTTAAACCGCGTCGGGGGTTCCGGTTACCCGAAACCCCCTACTCCCACGCGCCCTTCGCACCACGCATGAAACTGGGTATGTTCCGGGCCATCCTAGCCCTGCGCTTACCCTCTCATGCACAACCTATGCGCGCAACAATTGAGCGCGGTGCATTTTAGTCAAATCCGGCTCAGCCGTAGACGGATTCCTTGCCGAAATGTTTGGTCAACATATAGTAAACCACCGCGCGATACTTGTTGCGCTCGGATTTACCATAAGTCTCGATCACCGCCGCGATCGCTTCATCTAGTGCTGGCCCGTCCGGCAATCCCAACTTCTTGATCAGGAAATTGTTTTTCACCGTCTCGATCTCGCCGGGCTGGCTGCCCGCCACGGTCGAGGCATCGGCGTCATAGATCGACGGGCCGCAGCCAATGGTGACCTTGGTCAACAGCGCCATATCCGGCTCCATGCCGCATTTATTCTTCAAATCATCCGCATATTTCGCGATCAATTCGTCCCTACGTCCCATACGTCACTCTCCCGTGTTAAAATACGCCGTGATTTTTGCACCAGCATAGGGAGGCAGGCGCCGCGCGATCAAGCCTAAACCTCACGTCAATGCGGCATTCCGCGCCCTCAGGCCCCGGAATACGGCGTTATCATGGTTAATGGCGGCGCGGCCCACCGCCACGGATCACAAGCGCCGCAGCAGCGCCGGTGTTGGCCAGCCATCGGCGGGCATGCCCAGTTGCTGCTGCACATCCTGCACCGCCGCCCGCGTGCCGGCGCCCAGAATCCCGTCGATCCCGCCGACATCAAAACCGCGCCCCGCCAGCCGCCGCTGCAACTCGCGCATCTGGTTTTGATCCAGCCCGCCCTCGGGGTTTCCCGCGTTATAGACCGGCGCCCCCTCGATCCGCGTGGCGAAATAGGCGGCGGTCGCGACATAGGTAAAGCTTTGATTCCATTCAAATAACACGCGGAAATTGTCAAAGATCATGAAGGCTGGCCCGCGATGCCCCTGCGGCAGGATCACCGAGGCGCGCATCCCGCCCGAGGGCAGGCTGCCGTGGCGCGGCTGCACCCCCAGATTGCGCCAGTCACTCACCGACATCTGCGTGCGCAGACCGGTGCGGCTCAGGTCCAGATTGCCGGGGATCGCCACCTCATGCATCCACGGCTGGTTGGCCTGCCAGCCATGATGGCGCAGCAAGGCCGCCCCCGACAGCACCGCATCCGCCAGCGAGCGGCGCGGATCGACATGGCCATCGCCATCGCCATCCACCCCGAGGTTGAGGATATCGCGCGGCAACATCTGCACCATGCCGATCTCGCCAGCCCAAGCGCCGACCGTGGTCGCCGGATCCAGCTCACCACGCCGGTAAAGTTCAGCAAAAGCAAGGATCTGCGGGCGGAAGATATGCGGGCGGCGGCAGTCATGGGCCAAGGTCGCCAGCGCATTGGCGGTGTTGATATCGCCCTGAAACGCGCCAAAATCGGTTTCAAACGCCAAAAACGCCAGCATCACGCCGGGCGAAATCCCGTAGTCGCGCTGCAAGCGCTGGAACAACCGGCTTTGCTGCTGCATCATCTGCCGCGCGCGGTCCATCCGGTTCTGGCTGATCAACCGGCGCGAGAAATCAATAAACGGGCGCTGGAAAAACCCCTGCGCGCGGTCAAGGCGCAGCACTTCATTATTCTGCCGCAGCCGTCCGAAAAACTGGTCCGCGGTTTGTGGCGGCACTCCGTTTTGCACCGCTTCCGCGCGCAACCCGTTGATAAACGACGACCATGAGCCGCCACAGCCATTCTGGGCCGCCAGTGGCGAGGCCAGCATCGCCGCCAATGCCCCCGCAAGAACCATCACACGCATAAAATCACTCCCGCTACAATTTTGCCGAAGCCTAGCAACATGACCCGCCACCTCCAAGAGGCCAGACGCCCCTGCGAAACTTTATGCCTTAAATATCCTGGGGGTGAATTTGCGCAGCAAAGAGGGGGCAAAGCCCCTTCAACGGATGCGCAACAAAAAGAGGGAGGCATTGCCCCCCTCTCCTCTGCCCGCTTCCGCAGACGATCGTGCTTAGCTCACGCCTTCAGATACTTCGCATGCCAGTCGATATGCGCGGGCATAAAGCTCGAGATGAAATAATACGAATGGTCGTACCCATCATGGATTTCCAACTCGACCACCTGCCCCGCCGTATCACAGGTCTCGCGCAGCAGCTCGGGCTTGAGCTGCTCTTCCAGAAACCCGTCGGCACCGCCCTGATCCACCTTCAGCGCCGCGACCCGCGCGCCACCTTCGATCAATTTGCAGGCGTCATATTCGGCCCAAGCCGCGCGGTCCTCACCGAGATAGCCGCCCAGCGCCTTATGCCCCCAAGGGCACTCGGTCGGGGCCGAGATCGGCGCGAAGGCCGAGACCGATTTGAACCGCTCGGGATTGCGCAGCCCGATGGTCAAAGCGCCATGCCCGCCCATCGAATGGCCGGTGATCGCCTGCCGGTTCAGATCGACGGGGAAATGCTCGGCGATCAGCGCCGGCAGTTCCTCTTCGATATACTGGCGCATCTTATAGTGCTTGGCGAAAGGCTCTTCGGTCGCATCGACGTAGAACCCGGCACCGAGACCGAAGTCATAGGCGCCCTCGGCGTCATCCGCGACCCCCTCGCCACGCGGCGAGGTGTCGGGGGCGACAAAGACGATCCCGTGACGCGCGCAGGCTTCACGGTAGTCGCCTTTTTCGGTCACATTCGACCAGTTGCAGGTCAGGCCGGACAGATACCAGAGCACCGGTTTCGGCCCTTCGCCCTCGGGCAGAAAGATCGAAAACTCCATCGGCGTGCCGGTGGTCTTACTGTCATGGCGCCAGACTTCCTGCCAGCCGCCAAAAGCTCTCCAACGATTGATCCGTTCCATTAGAATATCACGACTCCACGCACGGACTTGCCTGCATGCATCAGGTCAAAGCCCTTGTTGATCTCTTCCAGCGAGAAGGTATGGGTGATCAGAGGATCGATCTCGATCTTCTTGTCCATATACCAATCCACCAGTTTCGGCACATCGGTCCGCCCGCGCGCGCCGCCAAAAGCCGAGCCCTTCCAGACCCGTCCGGTCACCAGTTGGAACGGACGTGTGGCAATCTCTTTGCCAGCTTCGGCGACGCCGATCACGGTCGAGACACCCCAGCCGCGGTGACAGGCTTCCAGCGCCTGCCGCATGACCGTGGTGTTGCCGGTACAGTCAAAGGTGTAGTCGGCACCGCCGCCAGTCAACTCCACCAGATGCGCCACAATGTCGCCGTCGATCTCGGTCGGGTTCACGAAATGCGTCATCCCGAACATTTTGCCCCAGGCGGCTTTCTCGTTGTTGATGTCAACACCGATGATCTTGCCCGCGCCGACCATCCGCGCCGCTTGCAACACGTTCAGGCCAATGCCGCCAAGACCGAAGACGATCACATTGTCGCCCGCCTGGATCTTGTTGGTATAGATCACCGCGCCAACGCCGGTGGTCACGCCGCAACCGATATAGCAGGCTTTGTCAAACGGCGCGTCTTTGCGGATATTGGCCAGCGCGATTTCCGGCATCACCACAAAGTTCGAGAAGGTCGAGCAACCCATATAGTGATAGATCGTCTCGCCCTTATAGCTAAAGCGCGAGGTGCCATCGGGCATCACGCCCTTGCCCTGCGTGGCGCGAATCGCGGTGCAGAGGTTGGTCTTGCCGGAGAGGCAGGATTTACACTGGCGGCACTCGGGCGTGTAGAGCGGGATCACATGGTCGTCCGGCTTGACGCTGGTCACCCCGGGGCCGATCTCGCGCACGATCCCGGCACCCTCATGGCCCAGAACCGAGGGGAAAATACCCTCGCTGTCATGCCCGTCGAGCGTATAGGCATCGGTGTGGCAGATGCCGGTGGCCTTGATCTCGACAAGGACTTCGCCCTCTTTCGGGCCCTGCAGGTCAAGTTCAACGATTTCCAGCGGTTTCTTGGCTTCAAAAGCCACGGCGGCGCGTGTTTTCATGGGGTCCTCCATTGGGTTGGATATTTGCGCGCAGGCTATCCTCTATGCGGTTAACTTGGCAAACAGATTGTATACGAAGTGGCGCTTGACATTCCCCCGTCCGAGGGGTCGCATCGCCAGTCCGCCGCCACCGCGCCAGAGCTGCGCATCACCAGTCCACGGGGTGGCGACCATCGCGCAGAGCAGCGCGCTTTATGCCAGCGCCTCAACCCTACCCTCGCCACATAGCCGCGCAACGCCAGTCCGCGGGATGGCGCCCCTCGCGCGGAACAACGCGCTTTATCCCAGCGACGCGATTCAACCCTCGCCCCAAGCCGCGCATTGCCAGTCCGCGGGGTGGCGACCCTCCCTTAGAGCGACGCACTTTATCCCGGCCTAATCCGCACACGATCAAAAGCGAAGCGCATACGGCCACCAGATCGCCAGCCCTGTGGGCGGACTGGCGATGCGCGGCGGCTTACGCCTTGATTCCGCGCGGCCCCATACCCCCGCGCCATCCCCTGCCGATTATGCCACCGCCGCCCAGCCACCGCTTGCAGGGTGCCCCGCTTCGCCCTAGCTTGCCGGTATGAGCACCCTGTTTTACACCGATCCCGCCTGTCTCAACCATCTCACCCCCGAGGGGCATCCCGAGCGTGTCGACCGCCTCCGCACCGTCCTCGCCGCGCTCAAGGCGCCCGCCTTCGCAGCGCTCGACCGCCGCGAAGCCGCCCCTGCCGATCCGGTGGAACTCCTGCACTGCCACCCGCAGTCCTATATCGACCACATCCGCCAAGCGATCCCCTCCGAGGGTGTCGCGCCGCTCGATGCCGACACCCATGTCTCACCGGGCAGTTGGGACGCCGCCCTCGCCGCCCTCGGCGCCACGCTCGCCGCCACCGATGCGGTGCTCATGGGCGAGGCGTCAAACGCCTTTGCCGCCATTCGCCCGCCCGGCCACCACGCCGAACGCGCTACGCCGATGGGGTTCTGCCTCTTTGGCACGGTCGCGATTGCTGCCAAACGCGCGCTTGACCACCACGGGCTTGCCCGCGTCGCGGTGCTGGATTTCGACGTCCACCACGGCAACGGCACGCAGGATCTCTTGTGGGACGAACCCCGCGCGCTGTTTATCTCCAGCCACCAGTCGCCGCTCTGGCCCGGCACCGGCGCCGCGCATGAGACCGGCACCTCGGGCAATATCCTCAACCTGCCCCTCGCGCCCGACAGCGGCAGCAAGGAATTCCGCGCCGCATGGGAAGACACCGCCTTTCCGCAACTCGAGGCCTTCAAACCCGAGTTGATCCTGATTTCCGCCGGTTTCGACGCCCATGCCGACGACCCGCTGGCCAATCTTAACCTGCAGACAGAGGATTTCATCTGGATCACCGAGCGGATTTGCGACATTGCCGACGCCCATGCGCAGGGGCGGGTGGTCTCGGCTTTGGAAGGCGGCTATGATCTCGCCGCGCTGGCGCAAAGCACGGCGGCGCATATCAAAACACTGATGGAGCGGGGCGCATGAAGCCAGTTGCCGAGATGACATTCGAAGAAGCCCTGCGCGAGCTGGAGGGCGTCGTTGGCCAGCTGGAAAGCGGCAGCGTGGATCTGGATAAATCGATCCAGATCTATGAGCGCGGCGCCGAGTTGAAAAAACACTGCGAGGCTCGGCTGGCGCAGGCACAGGCGCGGATCGAACAGATCACTGCCGCCGAAAACGGCACGCCCGAGGGCACGAGACCCTTCGACGCGCAATGAGTTTCCCCGCTGAGTTGAGCGCCGCCGCGCAAGCTGTCGAGGCTCGGTTGGCGGCGGCGATCCAGGCGCTGCCCGACAGCCGCGTGCGCGCGGCGATGGCCCATGGCATCCACGGCGGCAAGGGCTTGCGCGGCTATCTGGTGCTGGAAAGCGCTGCGCTCCATGATGTGCCCCGCGAGGCCGCCTTGAACGCCGCCGCCGCCATCGAGGCGATGCACGCCTATTCGCTGGTCCATGATGATCTGCCGGCGATGGATGACGATGATCTGCGCCGTGGCCGCCCCACCGCCCATATCGCCTTTGACGAGGCCACCGCGATTCTCGCCGGTGACGCACTGCAGGCACTGGCGTTCGAACTCTGCGCCCAGCCCGAGCAGCCCCAAGCCGCCGCGCTGACCCTCAAACTCGCGCAGGCGGCGGGCGCTGCGGGTATGGTGTTGGGCCAAGCGCTTGATATCGCCGCCGAAACCGCCGCCACGCCCTTATCGCTCCAGCAGATCACCGCGTTGCAAAACGGCAAGACCGGCGCGCTGTTCAACTGGGCCTGCACCGCCGGTCCGCTGATGGCCGATGCCGATCCCGCGCCACTTGCCGCCTATGCCAAGGCGCTGGGCCTCGCTTTCCAGATCACCGATGATATTCTCGACACCGAAGGCAATGCCGAAACCGCCGGCAAACGCTTGCAAAAAGACGCCGAGGCGGGCAAGGCGACCTTTGTCTCCCTCTTGGGGCTGGAAGCAGCGCGGGCGCGTGCCCAAGACTTGATCACCGAGGCCTGCGATGCG
This sequence comes from Pararhodobacter oceanensis, assembly GCF_003076755.1. Classification (GTDB taxonomy): domain Bacteria; phylum Pseudomonadota; class Alphaproteobacteria; order Rhodobacterales; family Rhodobacteraceae; genus Pararhodobacter; species Pararhodobacter oceanensis. Next base: position 31,718 of record NZ_QDKM01000005.1, on the reverse strand, counting down.
CTGGCCCCCTATGGCAAAAAGGCGGAATCCTTGCGATCCGCCGCGCGATTCGTTATCAGCCGCGACAAGTAATTCGAGGTATTCCATGAGTTCCGACCGTCCCGCGACCCCGCTTCTGGACACCCTGCAGTCGCCGGCGGACCTCAAACGCCTGAGTGATCCGCAGCTGCGCCAAGTCGCCGACGAGCTGCGCGCCGAGACGATCAGCGCGGTCTCCGAGACCGGCGGCCATCTGGGCGCGGGGCTGGGCGTGGTCGAACTGACCGTCGCGATCCATGCGGTGTTCAACACCCCGCGCGACCGGCTGGTCTGGGATGTCTCGCATCAATGCTACCCGCATAAAATCCTCACTGGCCGCCGCGACCGCATCCGCACCCTGCGCCAGAAGGACGGGCTTTCGGGCTTCACCAAACGCTCGGAATCGCCCTATGACCCTTTCGGCGCCGCGCATAGCTCGACCTCGATTTCCGCCGCGCTGGGCTTCAAAGTCGCCCATGATCTCGGCGGCACGCCCGACCCCGCGCTAGGCGATGCGATTGCGGTGATCGGCGATGGCTCGATGTCGGCGGGCATGGCATTCGAGGCGATGAACAACGCCGGGCACTTGGGCAAACGCCTGTTCGTGGTGCTCAATGACAACGAGATGTCGATCGCACCCCCCACCGGCGCGCTCTCCTCCTATCTCTCGCGGCTCTATGCCGAAGCGCCCTTGCACGATCTGAAAGCCGCCGCCAAAGGCGCGCTCTCCCTGCTGCCGCCGCCGCTGCAGGACGCCGCCCACCGCGCCAAGGATATGCTCAAGCATTCCGTCCTCGGCGGCACTATGTTCGAGGAGCTGGGCTTCAATTACGTCGGCCCGATCGACGGCCACGATATGGAGCAATTGCTCGCCGTCATGCGCATCGTCCACCAGCGCGCGCAGAAGCCGACGCTGATCCATGTGATCACCAAAAAGGGCAAAGGCTACCGCCCCGCCGAACTCGCCGCCGACAAAGGCCATGCAACGGCGAAATTCGATGTGCTGACCGGCAAGCAAAAGAAAGCGCCGTCGAACGCGCCCAGCTATACCAAAGTCTTTGCCGAAGCGCTGATCAAAGCCGGTGAGGTCGATGACAAGATCGTCGCCGTCACCGCCGCCATGCCCGATGGCACCGGCCTCAATCTGTTCGCCGAGCGTTTCCCCGAGCGTTGTTTCGATGTCGGCATTGCCGAGCAACATGGCGTCACCTTCTGCGGCGCGATGGCGGCGGGCGGGCTGAAACCCTTCTGCACGATGTATTCGACCTTTCTGCAGCGCGGCTATGATCAGGTCGTCCATGACGTGGCGCTGCAAGGCCTGCCGGTGCGTTTCGCCATCGACCGCGCCGGACTGGTCGGCGCCGATGGTGCCACCCACGCCGGGTCTTTTGACATCGGCTTTATGACCAACCTCCCCGGCATGGTGGTGATGGCCGCCGCCGATGAGGCGGAACTTGTGCATATGGTCGCCACCGCCGCCGCCTATGACGACGGCCCCTCGGCCTTCCGCTTTCCGCGCGGCGAGGGTGAGGGCGTTGAGATGCCCGAACGCGGCATTCCGCTGGAAATCGGCAAAGGCCGGATGATCCAGGAGGGCGCCCGCGTCGCGATCCTGTCGTTCGGCACCCGTCTCGGCGAGGTGATGAAAGCCTCCGAGGCCCTGCGCGCCCGTGGCATCACCCCCACCGTGGCCGATGCGCGTTTTGCCAAGCCGCTGGACCGCGATCTGATCCTGCAACTGGCCGCGGATCACGAGGCGCTGATCACCATTGAAGAGGGCGCAGTCGGCGGTTTCGGCAGCCATGTCGCGCAGCTTCTGGCCGAAGAGGGCGTGTTTGACAGCGGGCTGAAATATCGCTCGATGGTGCTGCCCGACAGTTTCATCGATCAGGCCAACCCCGCCGATATGTATGCCGCCGCCGGTCTCAACGCGCCGGATATCGAGGCAAAAGTGCTCGAGGTGCTGGGCTTGGGTCATGTCGGGGCGAAACGCGCCTGATCCGCCGCGCGAAATGCGAAACCCCGCGAGGACCTTTCGGCTGTCGCGGGGCTCTATCAAATTGAAGGCTTGTCGCTGCCTTCGACGCTTAAAATATACGCATCGCGCATATGCAAATCAAGTTCAACTTGACTCTACCTGTGATTGAGTGGCGAGAATGTAAGTCACTTTTTCGTAAAATCACAGCAGGTTGGCTTTGTTACTTGATGCCCTATCAAAAGAGCGCCTTCGGCCCTATGTTCTCGCATCTGGTCATAATGAGTCGACCGCGCTCGAACTTTACGGCTGGAACTTGCGGGTCAGCGCCGCCTTTTACCCCCTGTTAGCAACAACCGAGGTTGTTCTGCGCAATGCGGTCTCTGACAAGATCAGAGCCAAACACGGCAAGACATGGTGGGAGAACGACGCCTTCCATTCGGTCGTGGGCGGCAAGGCGAAAGGCATGGTCTTGCGGGCCAGAAACAAACGAGCACAAGAGAAAGGGCAGGTGTCGCATGGATGTATGGTGGCAGAACTGACCTTCGGCTTCTGGGCGAATATGCTGCTCGCCAAATATGAGCGCCACTATTGGACACCACTTGTCGATGCGTTTCCGGATATTCCCGCGTCGGTCACCTACCTCGACCTATCGGCCAAATGCGACAGGGTGACGTCATTGCGGAACCGGATTTTTCATCATGAACCGATGTTCAAGCGGAACATCACCAAAGACTATAGTGACACTTTGGCGCTGGTATCATGGCTCAGCCCTGATGCGGCACTTTGGATCAAGCCGCGGCTTCAGATCATGGCCATTCTACGTCAACGTCCGCGGCATCACAGCTAACGGCACTTTCCTTCCCCAGAATCCTCTGCCATCCTGCGTCATGGAAAACCCACCCCCATCTGTCGAATACCGTGTCGAATATTCACAAATCTGTCGCCCTTTTGTGGCACAGAGGGGCGTCCGATATTGATGAGAGCCGTATGAAACCTACCCGTTCGCTTCCGGTGCAATTGGCACCCACCGTGCCCTCGCGCAGCTTTACCGACGCCGCCGAGGCCGTCGCCCATTTGCAAATGCTCTACCAGCAGGCCACCGAATTTCTGGTCGCCAGTTTCCGTGAGGTGGTCAGCGAGGGCCAGCCGAGTGCGCGCTACCGTGCCTTTTATCCCGAAATCCGCATCACCACGACCAGCTATGACCGGCCCGACAGCCGCCTCTCCTTCGGCTATGTCTCCGAGCCGGGCACCTATGCGACCACCGTCACCCGTCCCGATCTCTTTGCCAAATACCTTGAGCAGCAGATCAAGCTGATCATGCGCAACCACAAAGAACCGGTGACCATCCGCCAGTCCAGCACCCCGATTGCGCTGCATTTCGCGATGGCGGCGCAGGGCGATATCGACCTCACCGGTGAGGTTCAATTCACCCTGCGCGATGTGTTTGACGTGCCGGATCTGACCATTATCGACGACCAGATCGTCAATGGTGAAAGCGTGCGCAATGATGACGGCTCGGTGCCTTTGGCGCCCTTCACCGCGCAGCGCGTCGATTATTCGCTGGCGCGGTTGGCGCATTACACCGCCACCGAGCCCGAGTGTTTCCAGAACCATGTGTTGTTCACCAACTACCAGTTCTACGTCGATGAATTCGAGGCCTATGCGCGGCAAGCGCTCGCCGATCCCGAGAGCGGCTATACCAAATTCATCGCCCCCGGAAACGCCGTGATCACCTCGCCCGACGGGGTGATCGCGCCGCTCGCCCGCATGCCGCAGATGCCCGCCTATCACCTGCTGCGCGACGACGGCATGGGGATCACTCTGGTCAATATCGGCGTCGGCCCCTCGAACGCGAAAACCGCCACCGACCATATCGCTGTGCTGCGGCCCCATGCCTGGTTGATGGTCGGCCATTGCGCCGGTCTGCGCAACTCGCAGTCGCTGGGCGATTTCGTTCTCGCCCATGCCTATCTGCGCGAAGACAATGTGCTCGATCACGACCTGCCGATCTGGGTGCCGATCCCGGCGCTGGCCGAGATCCAGATCGCCCTCCAAGAAGCAGTGGCCGAGATCGCCCATCTCGACGGTTTTGATTTGAAGAAAATCATGCGCACCGGCACCGTCGCCACCATCGACAACCGCAACTGGGAGCTGCGCGATCACTCCGGCCCGGTGCAACGCCTCAGCCAGTCGCGGGCGATTGCCCTCGATATGGAAAGCGCCACCATCGCCGCCAACGGTTTTCGCTTCCGCGTGCCCTATGGCACGCTTTTATGTGTCTCCGACAAACCCCTGCACGGCGAACTGAAACTGCCCGGCATGGCCAGCGCCTTCTATAAAACCCAGGTCGCGCGGCATCTGCTGATCGGTGTCCGCGCCATGGAGCGGCTGCGCGAAATGCCGATCGAGCGCATCCACAGCCGCAAGTTGCGCAGCTTTGACGAGACGGCTTTCCTGTAATCGCAACTTTAACGCGGGTTTTCGCCGAATGGGGAATTGACCGGCCCAACTGAATGGGTAAGCTGCGGCCATCCAGAGTAGCGGCAGACACCAAAGTTTCGCCGCGTCAACCCCAAGGTTTTAAGCGTTTTCTCGCTTTCCAGTGCGCTTAGCGATTGTCTGGCGCGCAGCGAGCCGATACATGCGATTTAGGACGACACAGCGGCAACACAGAACGCCGCTCACAACTGAAAAACGGAGACCGACCGATGAACAAGCCGATGACCAAAACCCAACTCGTCGCGACCCTGTCCGAAGAGATGGGCACCGACAAGAAAACCGCCTCGGCCGCGCTGGAGGCGATTGCCGCTGTGGTCACCCGCGAAGTCGCCGCCGGCGGCGCCGTCACCCTGCCCGGCATCGGCAAAGTCGCCTGCCGCGCCCGTCCCGAGCGTCAGGTGCGCAACCCCGCCACCGGTGAGACCCTGACCAAGGCGGCCGACCGCGCGGTCAAAGTGACCATCGCCAAGGCTCTGAAAGACGCTGTCGCCTGATCTCTGGCTCAGTTGACGACCCCAAGGCCGCCCATCGGGCGGCCTTTTCCATTCCTGACTAAGCGCGCCACAGGCAAAGAGCCACGCGCGACCCTGCGGTGTGTATGGCGCGGTCCGCGCTGATGCCCGTGGCAAACAGAGCGGCGATGCGGAACTGGCTGTCTGTCCTGAAACGCGCCTGATCAACCGTCCGGCCCGTGGGCACCACGGGCCGCGCCCGACCCTCCCCCCGGGAGGGCGCCTCGGCGATGCCCTGCACCGCGCAACCGACATTCATGCTTTCAAGCGCAACGCTTTGCGGCACCCTAACCTGCGCCCACCCAGGCTCGGGCGCCCCCCTCCTTGCTTCGCTCCCACCGCGCGCCCCTTCACTCGCACTCAACCCGCTTGCACCCATCTGGCCCCCAGCCAGAAATCCCCAGCCCCACCCTTGGCACGGGCCCCGACCCTCCCCCCGGGAGGGCGCCTTGGCGATGTTGTTTGGGGCTCGACCGGCATCCGTGCTTTGGAGCGCGCCGCGCAGTGGCAAGGGTGAGGCGCCCACCCAGGCTCGGGCGCGCCCCTCCGCGCCCCTCCGCGCTTCGCTCCCACCGCACGCCCCCTTCACCACCCGTCAACTCGCTTGCGCCCTTCTGGCCACCCCCAGCCAGAAAGCCCCGCCATGCCCCAAATCCACCACCTGCCGCTTGCCGATATCGACGCCACCGCCCTTTTGCGCGACCGCCTGGCGCTGGACGCCGCCGCGCTTGGCACCCTGCAAGCCTCGATCCTGCGCGACGGGTTGCGCCAGCCGATCGAGGTCTTCGCCCAACCCGACACCCAGCCCGGCACCCTGCCCTTCGCGCTGATCTCCGGCCTGCGCCGCCTCACCGCCTTCCAGCGCCTCCACGCCCAGAACCCAGCCGACAACCCCACCACCAACCCCGGGCGTTTCGCCACCATCCCCGCCTTCATCCGCGCCCCTCAGGATACCGCGCAGGCGCTTGCCCTGATGGTCGCCGAGAACGAGATCCGCGCCCCGATCACCCCTTGGGAGAAGGGCGCGCTGCTGCAACACTGCCTTGATGCGCGGCACTTCGAGACCCTCGACGCCGCCACCGAAACCCTGTTTCCCGATCTCACCCGACAGGGCCACTCGCGGCTGCGCGGCTTTGCGCTGGTCTTTGCCGAACTCGAGGGCGTGCTGACCGATCCCGAGCGGCTCAGCGCCCGCCGCATGGACCGCCTCGCTGTGGCCTTGCGCGCGGGCCTCGGCGAGCTGCTGCATCTGACGCTGGCTGATCATCGCGGCGCGGGCCCCGAGACCCAATGGCGCGCGCTCGAGCCGGTGATCACCGAAGCCCTGCTGCTGCCCGAAGCACCGCCCCCCGAAGCACCGCCCAACACCCCCCGCAAACCCGGCCGCCCCCGCCGCGCCCTCCATTTGCGCTCAGGGATAACCCTACGCCGCGAATGGACCCGCAACGGCTGGATCATCAGGATCAACGCAAGGCACTCTGAGCATCCCGAGATCGTCGACGATATTCTCGATCTGGTGGAGCGGTGGTTTCAGGGGGAGTGAGGAGTTGGGGTTGCTAAAAGACAATTACTATGCTTGCAGTTGGTGTTGGGCGCGCTTGTTGATGGATATTTCAGTGAAAATTGGGAAACGGACAGTTCAGCGAGGCCCTAGATCTTCGGTTGGGGTGAAAAAGTTCTTGCTTGGCCTCAATCGGGATTTGGATGCGATCAAGCGTTCTGTCCTGTTTAACTCAAATTATTATTTTATTTCACAGGCATCTCTTCCGCCCCAGGAGGGAAATTTTCTTCCAATCGAAATTTCTGTTCTTTATCTGGAGGATCGGCGTTTCTTTTTACATCGCGGGGCAGAGTTCCGATCCATTGCACGTGGAGTAAAAAGGTACGTTAAAGGGAATGGATTCGGAGGAATTAGTACGATTGATCAGCAGGTTGTGCGAATATCAGTTGCAAGATATGAACGAACCGTTAGTCGGAAAGCGCGAGAAATATTACTTGCAATATTTTTGAACTTCCATCTCACAAAGCGGGACATTTTTTCATACTACTTGAACAACGCCTACTTAGGTCATCGTATGAGTGGCTGCGAAGAAGCGGCAAATTTGATATTTAATATGCGGGCAGATAAGCTAGATCAAGATCAGGCGGCATTCATAGCGAGCCTGTTCCCTTTGCCGTTTCCAAGGTCTGTATGGGAGACCTACTCAAAGATGGGTTTCTACCCGCTAAGCGATCCCTACGAGATTATTTCTTTTGCCGAAGCAATAGCTCCAAGATGGGCAAAAAGAGTTCGCAATAGGATGAATCTTGCGATGTCGGCCTATGACTTTAGCCCTAAGAGTCTTTGAATTAAATAGATGCGTGAAATCATATCCAGCTTGCCAACATCAATGTTATTATAGTGCGATGACTTACCCACTTCCATATTTGAAAGGGCATCATTAAGATCTTGTAAGAACTTAAAAGCAGTGTATCGCGCGATGTTGACGCGAGCTTCGATGCCAAGAAACTCTTCTTTGTGTTTGGTGCTCAAACGTTGAAGTCCATATCGTTGAGCTCTCAAAACAACTCCACTTGCATCTGCAATTTGCTTGTGGACACTTTGCTCAAAGGTGAGCATCCGGTCTCTGCCGTAATAATGGAACAATTTGGATTTGAACGACGAAAACTCCTGCATCCAATCTTTTACAATATCTGTGTACCCTGTAATGTCGCTATCTGTTAAGTCATCTCTGCGAATTAGCGCGGCATAGTGCGTTATCGAGTACAGGCGCAGATCAATAGCTTTACTTAGGGAATCTATTAAATGCATGCATTCATCAAATTCCCGCTGTCTCGTTTCTTCTTGTAGTTTGTGTTGCCATGCGCGCTGTTGGAGATAGTAGCCCACAACAGCGACAGTCAGACCGATGAGTACAGTTTGCGGGAACATCATCGCCACCAGAAATTGAATCAGAATAACAGTATCGAGTTCTTGTCTATTTGCAAGACAACACAAAACGTGGTCGATCTGTACGGGTGGTGATATTCAATTTGGCAGTGAACTTGAAAATCAAACGAACCCCCATCATCCCTAACACTCCCTTAATCCAACAAGCTAACCCCTTGATATTCCTTGTCCCCCGCCCTGTCCCACGCGCGGGACAGGCGGTGGCCAGCCCGAGCCGCGATCCGTCTGGCATCCCTGTTTAATCCGCGATATCCAGAGCCGGTGGCCTGATTGGGGCCAGAGGGGGCGCTATGGATTTTCGAGCACTATTAATGGGCCTCGCCTTCGCCTTCATGTGGTCCTCGGCCTTCACCTCGGCCCGCATGATCGTCGTCGACGCCCCGCCCCTGTTCTCGCTCTCGGCGCGGTTTCTTCTCTCCGGTCTGATCGGCATCGCCATCGCCCGCGCCCTCGGCCAGACGTGGCGGCTGACCCCCGCGCAATGGCGGGCGACGCTGATTTTCGGGGTCTGTCAGAACGGCATCTATCTGGGGCTCAACTTCGTTGCCATGCAGTGGATCGAAGCCTCGGTCGCCGCGATCATCGCCTCGACCCTGCCGCTGATCGTCGCGCTGGCCGGTTTCGCCTTTCTTGGTGACCGGCTCAAACCCCTCGCCGTCGCCGGTCTGGTCGCCGGCTTCGGCGGCGTGATCCTGATCATGGGCGCGCGCCTGTCCGGCGGGCTCGATCCGCTCGGCGTGGGTCTCTGCGTGATCGCCGCCATCGCGCTGGCGATCGCCACGCTCTCCCTGCGCGGCGCCTCCTCGGGCGGCAATGTGATGATGGTGGTGGGGTTGCAAATGCTGGTCGGCGCGGTGGTGCTGATCTTCCCGTCGCTGGCGCTGGAAGAGATCACCGTGACCTGGACCCCGCGGCTGATCCTTGCGTTCCTCTACACCACGCTGGTGCCGGGACTGGCCGCGACATGGGTCTGGTTCCTGCTGGTGCAGCGGATCGGCGCGGTGCGCGGCGCGACCTTCCATTTCCTCAACCCGTTCTTCGGCGTCGCCGTCGCCGCCGCCCTGCTCGGTGAGGGGCTGGGGCCGGTGGATATCCTCGGGGTGGTGATCATCATGGCGGGTATTCTGGCGGTGCAACTGTCGAAAACCCCCGCCGTCACGCCTGCCCGTCGCTAGCGCGCGCCTTTCGGCATCGGCGTGCTGCCGGACTTATAGGCGCTCCAATCGGTGACCTGCGGATAAAACCGCCGCCGCCATTCCCGCACGCGGGGGTTCATCAACCGCCGCCAGACCGGCGGAAAGGCCGCCAGCACCACCATCGTCGGATAGCCCAGCGGCAGCTGCGGCGCCTCTCCCGCGTCATAGGTCTGCAGCAGCGGAAACCGCCGGTCGGGTTTGTAATGGTGGTCGGAATGGCGCTGCAGGTTGATCAGCAACCAGTTCGACGCCCGATGCGCCGCATTCCAGCTATGGCGCGGCAGGACGTGCTCATAACGCCCGTCGCCCAGATGCAGGCGGGTGAGGCCGTAGTGCTCGACGTAATTGGTCAGCTCCAGATGCAGCACCGCGACAAAGGCCTGAAACAGAAACAGCAGCACCCCGATGCCGCCGCCAATCCCCCAAGCCAGCGCGAGAAACAGCACCTGCAGCGTGGCGTAACGCCAGAACGGGTTTGACGCCGACCATTTGGACCTGCCGCCCCGCGCCAGCAGCGCCACCTCGGCGCGCCATGCCGAGCGCGGACAGGCCAGCAACACGCGGGTGAAAAACCGCCAGAACCCCTCATTGTAGCGGGCGGTGACCGGATCGCGCGGTGTGCCGACCCAGAGGTGATGCACCCGCAGATGCTCGGAGCGGAAATGTGAATAGAGCACCGACGCGAGCAGCAGATCGGCGAGCCAGCGCTCGAGCTGCGATTTCTGGTGCATCAACTCATGCGCGTACACGATCCCCACCGCGCCCGAGGCGATCCCGATACTGTAAAACAACGCCAGCACCTCAAAGCCGCGCAGATGGTCGGTATGGGTCACCCAATACAGCGCGCCAAAGATCAGCGCCATCTGCACCGGAAACCAGACCAGCGTGATCAGCCGATACCAGAAGAGCTCGCTCACCGGCGTATCGATCTGCGGGTTGGCCGAATTCAATCCGGTGATGAAATCAAGGATCGTGATCAATCCGAAAGCATAGAGCGGGATCAGCAGCAGCCACCAACCGCCCCATGCCGCGCCCGCCGCGATCAACGGGGCGAAGCCCAGCGATAGCCAGAAGGGCAGGGCGGATATCAGACGCGTGCTGTGCATTCGGAAGCCTTTGCTGCCGGCAGTCTAACGCGGGAAATGCGCCGCGAATAGGGGATCTGACGCTGCGTGTTCCCAGATTTTGCGCATCACTGTGGGCAGGGCGCTGGGGCTGAATTCAGGGTGGAACGCGCCTGTTTTGGGCTGCGCGTCCACGGCAACACGGGAAATGGCGACGGTCAGTTCCAAATGGAAATGGGTGAAGGTGTGGCGCACGAGGCCGGTGAGGTCCTGCCACTCGGCGGCGAGCGGTGGGGCAGGGGGTAGAGGCTCGGTCCAGTCCGCGCGCCATTCGGTGCCCGGCCAACCCAAGGTGCCGCCCAAGAGGCCACGCGGTGGGCGGGTTTCCAAAAGCAGCGCGCCATCTTCGCGCAGCGCCACATAGGCGATGCCGCGTCGCACCGGTTTGGCGGCTTTCGGGGTTTTGGCGGGTAGGCTGGCGGCGATGCCTTGGGCATAGGCCTGACAAAACCCCGAGAGCGGGCAGGCGTCGCATTTCGGGTTGCGCGGAGTGCAGATAGTGGCGCCGAGGTCCATCATCGCCTGCGCGTAATCGCCGGGGCGCTGCGCGGGCGTGAGGATCTCGGCCAGCGCTGTCAGCTTCGGTTTGGATTTCGGCAGCGGCTCGGTGACCGCAAACAGCCGCGACACCACCCGTTCGACATTGCCATCGACCACGGTCTCTTGCCGCTCCCAGACGATCGAGGCAATCGCCGCCGAGGTATAGGGGCCGATACCGGGCAGGGCGCGCAGGGCTTTGGCGTCATCTGGAAAGCCGCCCAACTCGGTGACTTGTCGCGCGCAGGCCAGCAGATTGCGGGCGCGGGCGTAATAGCCGAGCCCCGCCCATTCCGCCATCACCTCGGCATCCTCGGCAGCGGCGAGGGCCTGCACATCGGGCCAGCGTGTAGTGAAACGGTGGAAATAATCCTTAACCGCAGCCACCGTGGTCTGTTGCAACATCACCTCGGAGAGCCAGATGCGGTAGGGATCGGGGCGCACGCCGGCGGCGCGGTCGGCGGGGCTGACGCGCCACGGCAGCACCCGCGCGGCGCTGTCATACCAGCGCAGCAGCGCCAAGGCGGGTTCGCTCCTCGCAATTTCGTCACGCATTCTTGACGCCCTTTGATCCGGCTTTATCGTGGCCCCTCTGGCCATGGTCGTGTAACTCACTAGACTAGTGCCAAGACACAGGAAAGCACGGTGCCGCATGGCTTCTATGGCGAAAAAACCCCGAGGATCGGGGGCGAAGACAGGCAGCGCGCGGCCTAAGCGCCGGATGCGCGGGTTCGAGGCCGCATCGGGGCTGCTACGCGATCCGATTCGCAAGGCAGGGGAAACCCGCGGCTTTGCGGTGACCAAACTGCTGACCCATTGGCCCGAGGTCGCGGGTCCGCAACTGGCGCCGTTGTGCCGTCCGGTCAAGATTGGCTACGCGCAGGGCGGCATGGGGGCGACGCTGACCTTGCTGGCCTCGGGCGCGGCGGCGCCTTTGGTGCAGATGCAGTTGGAAAAGCTGCGCGAGAAGGTCAATGCGATCTATGGCTATGCCGCGATCTCGCGGATCAGGGTGACGCAGACCGCGGCCGAGGGCTTTGCCGAACCGCAGACGCCTTTCGAGGCGGCGAATATCCGCACGCCCTCGCCGCAGGCCTTGGAGCGGGCGCGCGGGGTGGTGTCGGGGATGACCCAAGGGGTGGCGGACACAGATTTGAAATCGGCTTTGGACCGGCTGGCCACCAATGTTTTGTTGAAAAAGAATACGCGCGATCCAGTTGGATCGGGTGGTGAATGAAAGGATTACTCATGCAAAGACGCACGCTTTTGCTCTCGGGGGCTGCGGCCCTGACCGCGGTCGGTGGCTACAACCTCTATGCCTCGCTGAGCGGTGGCGCCCCGCTTCCGGGCAGCACGCTGATTGAACCCGGCGCGGCGCAGGCGCAGACCTCGGACGGCGCCGAGATCGACATTTCGCAGGTGCTGGAGATGGAGGCGGGCAACCCCGAGGCCGAAGTCACCATCATGGAGTTTTCCTCCTTCACCTGCCCGCATTGCGCGCGGTTCAACCAGACCGTCTATAATGATCTGAAAGAGGCCTATATCGACACGGGTCTGGTGCGCTATATCAAGCGCGAGGTGTATTTCGACGCTTACGGGCTCTGGGCCGCCTTGGTCGCGCGTTGCGGTGGGCAGATGCGGTATTTCGGTGTCGCCGAGATGATCTATGCCGAGCAAAGCGACTGGGCACGTGGCGAGAGCGGTGCCGACGTCGCCGACAGCCTGCGCCGCATCGGGCGCCGCGCCGGGATGAGCGACGAGGAGCTCAACGCCTGTCTGACCGACCGCGATCAGGCGACCGCGATGATGCAGGTCTACCAGAACAATATGGAAGAATACGGCATCACCGGCACCCCCTCGTTCGTGATCAACGGCGAGACCTATTCCAACATGAGTTTCGCCGAATTTCAGGAGATCCTCGACCCGCTGCTGCCTGCATCGGAATGAGTAACACGCCGTTGAAAGGTCTGCGCGTCGTCGAGTTGGCGCGCATTCTTGCTGGACCCTGGACCGGCCAGACGCTGGCCGATCTGGGGGCCGAGGTGATTAAGGTCGAGGCGCCCGAGGGCGACGATACCCGCCGCTGGGGGCCGCCGTTCATTGACCGCGAGGGCGGTAAGGTGGCGGCGTATTTCCATGCGGCCAACCGTGGCAAACGCTCGGTGGTGGCGGATTTCCGCACGCCCGAGGGGCAGCAGAAAGTGCGCGATCTGCTGAAAGACGCGGATATCCTGATCGAGAATTTCAAGGTTGGCGGGCTGGCCAAATACGGGCTGGATTACGCCAGCTTGAGCGCCGAGTTTCCGGCGCTGATCTATTGCTCGATCACCGGTTTCGGGCAGGACGGACCCTATAAGCACCGCGCGGGCTATGATTACATCATTCAGGGCATGTCCGGGCTGATGTCGATCACCGGGCCGAGTGAGGGCGAGCCGCACCGTGTTGGCGTGGCGGTGACCGATCTGTTCACCGGCGTCTATGCCTCGACCGCTGTTCTGGCGGCGGTGCATGCGCGTCACCAGTCGGGCAAGGGCGCGCATCTGGACCTGAGCCTGATGGATTGCGCGGTTTCGGTGATGGCCAATCAGGCGATGAATTACCTCGCCACCGGCACGCCGCCGGGGCGCACCGGCAATGTGCATCCCAATCTGGTGCCCTATCAGGTGTTTGAATGCAGCGACGGGCATATCATCATCGCCACCGGCAATGACGGGCAATACCAGCGGCTCTGTGGGTTGCTGGGGCGTGAGGATCTGATGCGCCATCCCGATTATCTGGATAACGCCAGCCGCGTGGCCAACCGCGTGGCGCTGATGGAAGAGTTGGGCGCGGTGACGGTGGGCTGGTCAAAGGCCGATCTGCTGGCGGCTTGCGAGGCCAAGGGCGTGCCTGCGGGGCCGATCAACACCATGGATGAGGTGTTCGCCGATCCGCAGGTTCAGGCGCGCGGTATGGAGCTGGATCTGGGCGCGCATAAGGGCGTGCGCTCGCCCTTTGTCATTGACGGGCAGCGCTGTGCGTCGGACCTGCCGGCGCCGGAACTGGGCGAGGCGGATAACTAGGGGGCGCTGCCCCCTCACTCGCTTTGCGAGTTCACCCCCGGGATATTTATGGACAGATGACGGGGCAAATGCGCGGTGGACGCTTAGGACCACGGGCCGGAGCGATCCGGCCTGCGGCTGCTGCGGCTTGGGGCAGATTGAACGCCCATCTCAGCGGCCATTTTCTCGAGCGTTTTGACGCGGTTTTCGGTCGCCGGATGGGTCGAAAACAGCTTGTCGCGTTTGAACGCGTGCAGCGGGTTGATGATGAACATATGCGCCGAGGCGGGGTTGCGCTCGGCGCTGGCGTTATCGATCTGGCTGGCGAAACCCTGAATGCGCTGCAAGGCGGAGGCGAGCCACAAGGGGTTGCCGCAGATTTCGGCGCCGATCCGGTCAGCCTCGTATTCGCGCGACCGCGAGATCGCCATCTGCACCAGCGCGGCGGCCAAAGGCGCGAGGATCATCATCGCGATCATCGCAATCGGGTTCTGCCGGTTGCGCCCGCCGCCAAAGAGCATGGCGAAATTGGCCAGCATCGAGATCGCACCGGCAAAGGTTGCGGTGACGGTCATCGTTAATGTGTCGTAATTGCGGATATGCGCCAACTCATGGGCCATCACCGCAGCGACCTCTTCCGACGAGAGGCGATCGAGAAGACCGGTGGTGGCGGCGACGGCGGCATTATCGGGGTTGCGGCCGGTGGCAAAGGCGTTGGGCTGGTCATTCTGGATGATATAGACTTTGGGCGTCGGCATATCGGCGTTGCGCGCCAGATCCATCACCATCTTTTGCAATTCGGGCGCGGTATGGGCGTCAACTTCGCGCGCGTTGTGCATGCGCAAGACCATCGTGTCCGAGTTCCACCATGCGAAGGCGTTCATCCCCGCCGCCACTGCCAGTGCAATCAGCGCGCCGGTGGCACCGCCCAAGATATAGCCCATGCCGAGAAACAACCCGGTCATCGCGGCCATCAGTATTCCGGTTTTGACGTAGCCCATCCAGCCCTCCGTGATTGGGTAATTATATGGGCAAGCGCGGGGTGTGCTGCAAGTGGGTTCAGACCAGCCCTTCGGCTTTGAACAGCGCCAGAATATCGCGGTGCGGGCGGGCGCCGAGATGGGTGATCACCTCGGCGGCGGCGATACAGCCCATGCGGCCACAGGTCTCGAGCGGCAGGTCTTTGACCAGCCCGTAAAGGAAACCGGCGGCGAATTGATCGCCAGCGCCGGTGGCATCGACCGGCACCACCTTATGGACCGGTGCCTCGACGCGGGCACCGTTCTGGATCAGCACCACATCCTCGCCCGAGCGGGTGCAGACCACGATCTCGCAATCGGCGGCGGCGCGTTCGAGCGCCTCGTCTAGCGTGTTGACCTGATAGAGCGAGACCCATTCCTGTTGGTTGCCGATCACGTAATCCATTTCTTCGGCGACCAACTGGAGGAAATCCGAGCGGTGGCGGTCGACGCAGAAGGGGTCCGAGAGCGCAATGCCGACGCGGCCACCGGCGGTGCGGCAGGCGCGGGCGGCTTTGAGGAAGGCGTCTTTGCCCTTGGGTTTGTCGAACAGATAGCCCTCGAGAAACAGCACCTCGGTATCCGCCATCACCGCGGCGTCGACATCATCGGGGCCGACCTCGGCGGAGATGCCGAGATAGGTGTTCATCGAACGCTCGCCATCCGGGGTGACGAAAATCATCGAGCGCGAAGTCGGCAGTTCCCCACCCGCAACCGGCGGATTGACGAAGGCGGTGCCGGCGCGTTCGGTGTCGCTGGCGAAAAAGCGCCCGAGGTCATCGTCGCGCACACGGCCCACAAGTGCGGTTTTCAACCCCAGCGCTCCGGCACCGGCAATGGTGTTGCAGACCGAGCCGCCCGAGGCCTCTTGCCGGTCATCCATCGCGGCATAAAGCGTCTCGGCACGCTCACGCTCGATGAGCTGCATGATACCTTTGTGGATCTCCATCCGCTCGAGAAACGGGTCGTCCACGGTCGAAATCACATCGACAATCGCATTGCCGATACCGGCGACTTGATAGGTTTTACGGGTCACAGGGTTTTGTCCTCGTATGGGCAGAGATCACGGATCACGCATGCGCCGCAAAGGGGTTTGCGGGCTTTACAGACGTAGCGGCCGTGCAGGATCATCCACAGATGCGCGTGTTTTTGGAAGTCGACGGGGATATGGTCTTCGATTGCGCGCTCGACGGCGACGACGTTCTTGCCGGGGCAGATGCCGGTGCGGTTGCCGATACGCTCGATATGGGTGTCGACCGCCTGCGCGGGGTAATCCCACCACATATTGAGCACCACATTCGCGGTTTTGCGCCCGACACCGGGCAGAAGTTCGAGCGCGGCGCGGGAGTTGGGCACTTCGCCGCCGAAATCATCGACTAGCATCTGCGCCATCTTGATCACATTCTTGGCCTTGTTGCGGTAAAGGCCGATGGTCTTGATATGCTCGATCACACCCTCTTCGCCGAGTGCCAGCATTTTCTCGGGCGTATCGGCGATTTTGAACAGCTCGGCGGTGGCGCGGTTGACGCCGATATCGGTGGATTGCGCCGAGAGCGCCACGGCAACCAGCAGGGTATAGACGTTGGTGTGATCCAATTCGCCCTCGGGCGCGGGGTTTTGCGCCTGAAACCGTTCAAAGATCGTGCGGATGGTGTGATAATCGAGTTGCGCAGCCATGGGGTCTACTTGCACCAAGCGAGGGGCCAAGGGCAAGGCTCAGCGCTCGGGTTTGCGGCGCAAAAGCCGTCCGATGATGAAGGAGGTGCGCGGCGCATAGACGTAGCGCGTGCGATCCTCGGGTGCGGCGCGGGCGCGGATGCGCAGCAGGCCGAACAGGATCAGCATCAGATGCGCCAATGCGATAAAGCCGAACATCGCGCCGGGGCCGAAGCCGGTGATCAGCGCCGAGGCGATCACCGGACTGGCAATCGCGCCGAGCGCATAGAGGAACATATGCGCGGCAGAGAGTTCGACACGCTCGTCCTGCGCGGCGAAGTCATGGGCGTGGGCGGTGGAGATCGAGTAGATCGGAAAGGTGGTGGCGCCAAAGAAACCGGCGGCGAGAAACAGCAGTGTCACGCCGCCTTGCGTGGCCATCGCCATGACCGCGCAGCCGAGCATCGCTGCCGCCGAGAGGGCGATCAGCACATAGCGGCGGTCGTATTTATCGGCCAGATAGCCGACCGGAAGCTGCGCCAGCGCGCCGCCCAAAACATAGGCCGATAAGAAGAGCGCGATCCGGTCCGCCGAAAGCCCGACCGCGAGGCCATACAGCGGGCCGACCATCCGGAAGGCGGCGCCGGTGATGCCCGAGACCACCACCCCCGTGGCGCCGAGCGGCGAGCGTTGCCACGCCAGTTTGGGGCGCAGGCGCGGGGCCGTGCCGGTGGCGGGGGCGGCGGATTTGGTCAGCAGCACCGGGAACAGCGCGGCGCATGCGATCAAGGCGAGGAGGTTGTAGCTCAGGTAGACTGCGGGTTCGAGAAAGGCGATCAGCAACTGTGCGCCGAAACTGCCCGAGACATCGACCACGCGGTAGACGCCCATCGCGCGGCCCCGCGTCTTATTGGTGACACGTGACTGCACCCAGGCCTCGATGATCGTGTAGCAACCAGCGATGGCCATGCCCGAGATCACCCGCATCAGGGTCCAGGCCCAGGGATCGACCAGCATCATATGCGCGAGGATCGAGATTGTGCCGGCGGCGGTAAAGGCGGCAAAGGCGCGCGAATGGCCGACATCGCCCATCAGCCGCGGGGCCCACCAGCAGCCGATAAAGAACCCCAGAAAATGCGCCGAACCCAACAGGCCGATCTGCGCGCCGGTAAAGCCCAGAAGAGCGCCGGAAAGCGCATCAAGCGGCACCACGCCGCCGAACGCGAGTTGCAGCATCAACACCGATGAAAACAGGGCCGCGAAGGAAATCAACACACGCATGGCAGGCACCAGACTGCAGGATGTGGCCACCATGGCGGCAAGTTGTGGTCTGGTCCAGAGGGGATGCGCGCATTGGTTGCGCGGCGGCGGCGCTGTGGCAGATTTGCGCAGGAAACGGGTCGCTGCAGCAGGCGGGGCTGTGGTATCCCTGAAGGATGGGAAGAGGGGGCGTTGCCCCCGCCGCGCGGCGCGCGACTCCCCCAGGATATTTATGGACAGATGACGGGGGCAGGGAGATGGATCAGAGGGTGAGCGGAATGGCTGAGGGTTCGGAGGCGGAGCGCGGTTATCATTACGGGGTGATTGCGCGGGCGATCGAGGAGCTGGATGCGGCGGGCGGGGCGCGGCTGTCGCTGGAGGATCTGGCAGCCCGGCTGGGAATGTCTGCGGCGCATTTTCAGCGGGTGTTCACCCGTTGGGTCGGGGTCTCGCCGAAACGCTATCAGCAGTATCTGGCGCTCAACCACGCGCGGGGGTTGCTGGCCGAGCGGTTCACCGTCTTGGATGCGGCGCAAGAGGCCGGGCTCTCGGGCGGCGGGCGGCTGCATGATCTGTTTCTGCGCTGGGAGGCGATGACGCCGGGGGAGTATGCCAAGGGCGCGGCGGGGTTGGTGATCTACTGGGGCTGGTTCGACAGCCCCTTTGGTCCGGCGATTGTCATGGGCACCGGCCGTGGGCTCTGTGGCATGGGGTTTGCTGCGGATATGGGGGCCGAGGTCGCCTTTGAGGATCTGCGCAAGCGCTGGCCGAAGGCGACATATGTCGAGGCACCCGACCGGTTGCGCGACTGGGTGGCAGCGGCCTTTGGCGCGGCCTCCAGTGGTGAACCGGCGCCGCTCTATCTGATTGGCGCGCCGTTCCAGCTTAAGGTTTGGGAGGCGCTGCTGCAGGTGCCGAGCGGCCATGTCACCACCTATTCCGAGATCGCCCGCGCGATTGGCCGCCCGACCGCGATGCGCGCGGTGGGCACGGCGGTGGGGCGCAATCCGGTGTCCTGGCTGATCCCTTGCCACCGGGCGCTGGCGAAATCGGGGCAGTTGGGCGGCTATCATTGGGGGCTGCCGGTGAAACGCGCGATGCTGGCCTATGAGGCGGCGCGGGCGGATGTCGCCTGAGGACTGACAAAGCCGGGTGCCTCTTGCAGGTTTCCGCCGATCAAAGGATCGTGAGGCGCGCAGCGGTCACTTGACCCTGTCTATGCCCAGGTCAATTGAATAGGCTGTGCTTTGAAATCTATTCTCGAGGAGATGAATTTAATGTTTGCACCCAAGGCTTTTGCCGCTCTGGCCGCTGTCGCATTGATTGCTGGCTGCACCGATCCGAACACCGGCGAATACAGCCGCGAGCGCACCGGCATGTTGAGCGGCGCGGCCATCGGCGGTCTGCTGGGTGCCGCAACCGGCAGCGGTGGACGCGCGCCCGAAGTGGCGATTGGCGCGGGTCTTGGCGCGATTGCCGGTGGTGCGATCGGTGGCCATCTGGACCGGCAGGCGGCGGAATTACGCGCTGCGGTGGGCTCGGATGTGGGCGTGGTCAACACCGGTTCGGAAATCGTGGTGACGATGCCGCAGGATATCCTCTTTGCCACCGATAGCGCGACGCTGCGCGGCGATCTGCGCGCCGATCTGGTGGCGATTGCGGGCAACCTGCAGCGCTATCCCGACTCGGTGGTCTTGGTCACCGGCCATACCGACAGCACCGGCAGCGCCGGCTACAACCAGAGCCTTTCCGAGCGGCGTGCCGATTCGGTGGCGGGTGTGCTGATTTCCTCGGGCGTGCCCTCGCGCCGTGTGGTCGCGCGCGGGGCCGGACAGACGCAGCCGGTGGCGCCGAATACCACGGCAACGGGTCGGGCGCAGAACCGCCGGGTGGAGATCACCATTCGCCCGAACGGCTGAGGTCGGATCACAGAGCGATACACCGTGCTGTAAGCCTGCGCGGTGGTGCGAAATATCGGGGGTCGGGCGCTGCGTCCGGCCCCTTTTTTCAGCGCAAATCACCTTGCCGATGGGGGCGTTTGGTCATATCTTTTGACCAATCGAGGAGAGTTATGCCGTTTCAGCCCGTTCACCAAGAAAAGCTTGCCAAAGGCGTTGTGCGTCAGATCGAGCTGTTGATCCTGCGCGGGTTGTTGCGCCCCGGCGAACGGCTGCCCTCGGAGCGGGATCTGGCCGAGCGGATGGGCGTCTCAAGGCCGTCATTGCGTGAAGCGATTGCCGATCTGGAAGCGCGCGAACTTCTGGTCTCGCGGGCGGGGTCCGGCGTTTATGTCGCCGATATGCTGCAATCGACCTTTCCGAAGGCGCTGATCGAGCTCTTTGCCACCCATGACGAGGCGGTGTTCGACTATGTGTCCTTCCGGCGCGATCTTGAGGGGATGGCGGCGGAGCGGGCGGCACGGTTTGGTTCGGAGACCGATCTGAAGGTCATCGAAGCGGTGTTTTCCAAGATGGAAGAGGCGCATTTCCGCCAGCATGCGGCGGATGAAGCCGCGCTCGATGCCGAGTTCCATCTGGCGATTATCGAGGCCAGCCATAACATTGTCATGCTGCATACGATGCGGGTGATGTTCGATCTGCTCAAGGCCGGTGTGTTCTATAACCGCCAACAATTGTTCCGCCAATGCACCACCCGCGACACGCTTTTGGAGCAGCACCGCGCGATCCATCTGGCGATTCAGGCGCGCGATCCGAAAGCCGCGCGCGAGGCCGCCGAGGCGCATATGACCTATGTCGAGACGGTGCTCGATGATCTGCGCAAGGCAGACAAACACGAGGGGATCGCGCAGCTGCGGTATAAATACGCGGTCGAGCGGGGTTAGTGCGAGACTGGTGCTTGGCGTGGCGTTTCAAACAAGCGGTTGAAACGATTCAGATGATAGCGCCAACAGGCATGCGGGACTCGCATAGCGGCATTGCGCCGCAGCGCTATTGTGCAACTGCAGCATAAGCCTATGTAGAGACGGAAGGGTAAACCACCCTGACTTAACTGCAAGGAGCAAAACATGTCTGCTACAGATATTCTTCACAACCACCACCACAACACCGGCATTATGGCCTCGCTGCGCCAGTTCGGCGAGCGGATGCGCGTCAAAGCGCAGCAAAACCAAGCCTACCGTCAGGTCTTTGACGAACTCTCGATGCTGTCGGATCGTGATCTGGCCGATATCGGTCTGTCGCGCTCGGATATCACCGATGTGGCGAAACAAGCCGCTGCCGAATACGCCTAAGCGAGACTGCAGCGCGCCACTTCGGCGCGATGTGACGAGACGACTGATGTGACGACGCTGGCAACCGTCCTTGACGGTTCAGCCAGCCTCCGTCACCGGCGCCGAGACGAGAGTGCAGCGCGACCTATCCCCAAAAATCCAACGTGACCGCAATCCCTTCAGGCAATCGCACGCCAGAAGCGGATATGCAGGGCAATCGCGGCGGCGGTGAGGCCGGTCACCAGACCGAACCAGACGCCGACCCCCTCGAGCCCGAGCAAAAAGCCCAGCCCGTAGCCGATGGGCAGGCCGATCAGCCAATAGGACACCGCCGCGATCAGCATCGGCTGGCGGGTGTCATGGATGCCGCGCAGAAAGCCCATCGCCATCGCCTGCGCTGAATCGGCCAGCTGGAACAGCGCCGCGACCCACAGAAGCGAGATACCTAGCGGGATGATAAAGCTGCGCTCGGGGTCATCGGGGCTAAGGAACAGCCCGACCATAGTCTCGGCAAAGATCACATAGACCGCCACGGTGAACAGCGCCACGCCCAGCGACAACACCAGTGAGGCGCGGGCGGCGGCGCGCAGCGCCTCGGTATCGCCGCGGCCTTTGGCGCGTCCAACCAGCACCGTGCCCGCATTCGACAGGCCCAGATGGACCATGAAGAACATCGCGGTGATCTCGAGAGCGATGGAATGCGCGGCGAGCGTTTCCTTGCCCAGCCAGCCCATCATCACCGAAGAGGCGGCAAACAGACCGGTCTCGGCCAGCAGCGCCAGCCCGATCGGGTAGCCCATCACATGCACCATGCGCAGCGCCTGCCAGTCAGGCCGCCAGAAGCGGATCAGCAGGTGATAGCGGCGCAGCGCCGGCAGCCAAGCGGCATAGGCGAGCAGGATCACCAGTGTGAACACCTGCACCGTCACCGAGGCAATCGCGGCGCCGCGCGCACCCATCTCGGGAAAGCCGAAATTGCCGAAAATCAGCAGGTAATTGATGCCGATATTGACAAACACCGCGCCGACCGTGGTCCAGAGCACCACCTGCGTGCGCTCGAGTGCGGCGAGGTAGCTTTTGAGCACCATCACCACGAGCGCCGGACCAATGCCAAAGCCGACCATCGACATATAGGCGCCGCCCAATCGCGCGACATCGGGGTCTTGGCCCATCGCGCCAAGGATCGGCGAGGCGAAGAGGAACACCGGCAGCACAATCAGCGCATAAAGCAGCGACAGCCACATTCCCATACGGGTGGCGCGGCGGACCTCGGCGTCATTGTCACCGGCGGCATTGGTGGCGACCAGCGGCATCACCGCATGGGCATAGCCCGAGCCGAGGGTGAAAAACACGAAAAACACCGTCGCGCCCAAGGCTCCGGCGGCGAGATCGGTGACCGAATACCAGCCCAGCATCACCGTATCGACCACATGCAGCGCGAATTGCGCGACATGGCTGCCGACCAGCGGCAGGCCGAGCACGAGAACGGCGCGTGCATTGCGAAGAAAACCGGTGTGCGCGGGGGCTGTGGTCATGGATCTGTCCGGATGTTGACGGGCGCTTCTCCGCGCCCTGCCTCAACCTATGCCCGATTGCGGCGTCTTGGCAAAGCCCCATGCGTTTGAATCTGCGCGTTTAAGTCAAGCGCGGAGGGCTGCGCCCGACCCCGGGGTGGGCGCTGGGGTGTTTGGAACGGGGTGTTGCGCATCAAAGCATTGATGTGGGTTGCGCTGTGAAGGGCATCACCAATGCGCCCTCCCGGGGGGAGGGTCGGGCGCGGCCCGTGGTTTCCACGGGCCAGACGGTATCAGCTGACCTGCGCGAAAACCTCGTTGAGGATCGCGGTTAAGGCCTCGGCGTCCTCTTGGGTGAACGCATCCGGCTGGTCGCTGTCGATATCAAACACCGCGATCACCTCTCCGGCGCCGTTGAACACCGGCAGCACCAGTTCCGAGCGGGTGCTCGACGCGCAGGCGATATGGCCCTCGAATGCCTCGACATCGGGCACCAGTTGCACCTGACCGGAGCGCGCCGCCGTGCCGCAGACGCCGCGTGAAAACGGGATCACCAGACAGCCGTGGCCACCCTGATAGGGGCCGATTTTCAACAATTCCGGCGCGGTGACGCGGTAGAAACCGGTCCAGTCAAAGCGGTCGTCCGAATGATGCACCTCGCAGGCCACGGTGGCCATCAGGGCGACGGCGTCATCCTCGCCTTCGGTCAGGGCGTGGATGGTTTGGGCGAGGGTGGGGTAGTCGACGGCCATATGGCTTCCTGTGTATCGCGTGGGGGTTAGCGTCAGCTTTCGTCTTGCAGCAAAACCGTCAGACCGGCGTCCAGCCCCTCGGCCAAGGGGCCGAGTTGCTCGAGCATCTCGCTTTGAAACTGCATCGCCACCGGCAGCAACCGTGCGACCAGCGCCTTGCCCTCCTCGGTCAGGCGCAATGACAGCAACCGGCGGTCGCTGTCATTGACCGCTTTGGTGATGAAACCGGCGGTTTCCAGCCGTGTGGCGGCGCGGCTGACCTTGGATTTCTCCATATCGATCCGCGCCTCGATATCGCGCACCGAGACATCGCCGGATTGATAGAGATGCGCCAGCACCCGCCATTCGGGGATCGAAATGCCGAATTCACTGCGATAACGCTCGGAGAATTTGCGGCTGATACGACTGGCAGCAGCGGCCAGCCGATAGGGCAGGAAGCTGTTGAGATCAAAACTGAAAGGGTCAGGCATGGCTGTCTCCACAAGGTAAGGAACCCGATCATAAAGCCTCGGGGAATTCAATCATCCAGCGCGGTGTCTGGTGGTTGCCTCCGACGGGTGCGGGGGCTGTGGGCTTGACATTGTTGCAGTTGCAATAAATACCGGTAACACAGATGAATGTTTTCCAAGCAAGGAGCAAGCCATGAGTGACCCGGCCCTGCCCGAGGGAATGACCCGCGCCCCCAGCCTCGGCGGCGTCCATGAGGGCTATATGCCCGGTTTCGGGAATGACTTCGAGACCGAGGTGCTGCCCGGCGCGCTGCCGCAGGGGATGAACAGCCCGCAGAAATGCGAATACGGGCTCTATGGCGAGCAACTCTCGGGCACCGCCTTCACCGATGTACGGCCTGAGCGGACCTGGTGCTACCGCATCCGCCCCTCGGTGAAACACTCGCACCGCTACACCAAGATCGACCTGCCGCATTGGAAATCCGCGCCACATGTCGATCCCGATGTGGTCTCGTTGGGTCAGTATCGCTGGGATCCGGTGCCGCATACCGGCGAGGCGCTGACCTGGCTGACCGGCATGCGCACGATGACCACGGCGGGAGATGTGAACACGCAGGTGGGGATGGCGAGCCATGTCTATCTGGTCACCGAGTCGATGGTCGACAGCTATTTCTACAGCGCTGACAGCGAGCTGCTGGTGGTGCCGCAAGAGGGGCGCCTGCGGTTTTGCACCGAGCTGGGGATCATTGATCTGGAGCCTAAGGAGATCGCGATCCTCCCGCGCGGGCTGGTTTACCGTGTCGAGGTGATTGAGGGGCCGTGCCGCGGTTTTGTCTGCGAGAACTACGGCCAGAAATTCGAACTGCCGGGCCGTGGGCCGATTGGCGCGAACTGCATGGCGAACCCGCGTGACTTTAGGGCACCGGTGGCCGCCTATGAGGATCGCGAAGTGCCCTCGACCCTGACGATCAAATGGTGCGGGCAGTTCCATGAGACCAAAATCGGCCAGTCGCCGCTGGATGTGGTGGCCTGGCACGGCAATTACGCGCCCTATAAATACGATCTGTGCACCTATTGTCCGGTCGGCGCGGTGCTGTTTGACCATCCCGACCCGTCGATTTTCACCGTGCTCACCGCGCCATCGGGCCAGCCGGGCACCGCGAATATCGACTTTGTGCTGTTCCGCGAGCGCTGGATGGTGGCCGAGAACACCTTCCGTCCGCCGTGGTATCACAAGAACATCATGTCCGAGATGATGGGCAATATTTACGGCCAATATGACGCGAAGCCGCAGGGTTTTGTGCCGGGCGGTATGAGTCTCCACAATATGATGTTGCCGCATGGGCCGGACCGCAACGCCTTTGAGGGCGCGTCGAACGCCAATCTGGGGCCCGACAAGCTGGACAACACTATGTCCTTCATGTTCGAAACCCGGTTCCCGCAGCATCTGACCGGCTTTGCCGCCAATGAGGCGCCGCTGCAGGATGATTACATCGACTGCTGGACCGACCTCGAGAAGAAATTCGACGGCACGCCCGGTAAGAAGTAATCTCAGGCGACAGCATTTCACCGGGCGCGTGGTTGCATGCGCCCGCGCCATCCATCACGGTGCGTGCATAGCACACACCCTACGCAGGACATCCTATGACGCTCATTCGTTCCTGGGTCGACACCGCAAATGACCCCGACTGCCCCTTCCCCCTGAACAACCTGCCCTACGGGGTGTTTTCCACCGCCGGTTCGGCGCCGCGCTGCGGCGTGGCGATTGGCGATTTCGTGCTCGATGTGGCGGCGCTGGAGAAATCCGGGCTGCTGCCGCTAACCGGTGCGCCGCATTTGGATCGCGGCGCGTGGAATCCGGTGATGTCGGCTGGCTCGGCGGTCTGGGCGCATCTGCGCAAGCTGCTGTTCGGCCATCTTGCCGCCGACAGCGGCACCCGCGACCAGATCGAGCCGCATCTCTATGCGCTGGGCGCTGTGACGCTGCATATGCCGTTCAACGTCAGCGAATACACCGATTTCTATGCCGGTAAGAACCATGCGGTGAATGTCGGCACGATGTTCCGCGGTGCCGAGAATGCGCTGCCGCCGAACTGGCTGCATATCCCGATTGGTTATAATGGCCGCGCCTCGTCGGTGGTGGTTTCGGGCAGCGATGTGCGCCGTCCTTGGGGCCAGTTGAAAGGCCCGAATGACGATGCGCCGCGTTGGGCACCCTGTGCGCGTTTTGATCTCGAGCTGGAGATGGGCGCGATCGTCGGCACCCCCTCAGAAGGGCCGATCTCGGTGGCGGAGGCGGATGAGAATATCTTCGGCTATGTGCTGCTGAACGACTGGTCGGCGCGTGATATTCAGGCCTGGGAATACCAGCCGCTGGGGCCGTTCCAGGCCAAGGCCACCGCGACCACGATCAGCCCGTGGATTGTCACCAAAGAGGCGCTGGAGCCGTTCCGCACCAGCACGCCCGCGCGCGAGAAGGAACTTCTGCCGCATCTGAGAGAGCCGGGGCCGATGCTCTATGACATTGATCTGACGGTGGAACTGGCGCCGCAGGGCGCTGCGCCCAGCGTGATTGCGCGGACCAATTACAGCCAGATGTATTACTCGGCGGCGCAACAACTGGCGCATCACACCACCTCGGGCTGCCCGATGCGTGCGGGTGATTTGCTGGGATCGGGGACGATCTCGGGGCCGACGCCGGAAAGCCGCGGCAGTCTGCTGGAACTGAGCTGGGGCGGCAAAGAGCCGTTGACGCTGGACGGCGGCGCGACCCGCAGCTTCCTTGAGGACGGCGATACGCTGACCCTGAAGGGCGCGTGTAAAGGCGCGGGCTATACGATCGGCTTTGGCGATTGCACCGGCACCGTCCTGCCCGCGCTTTCCGATCCTTATGCGCGCTGATCACGGCTGATTGGGCCACTTGCCCCGTCATCTGTCCAAAAATATCCTGCGGGGTGAGCCCGCAGGGCGAGGGGGCGCATAGCCCCCTTTTTTGCTTTCCGAGGGCCAACGCCGTCACCCGCCAGACGTCACCTGTCGTAGAAATCTTCCTCGGCATCGCTGACATCGATATCCAGCGCCTCAAGCCCGGCTTCGAGGTTTTCGGAGAGATGCGGCATGCCCATCAGGTAATCGGCGGTCGGTGTGGTCGCCTCGGAAAAGGCGGTGGCGAGGGCATCGGCGTAATCCTCGGGCTCGAAGGCGCCGCGTCCGATCCATGCCAGCACCACCAGATGCGCCTTTTCATCCTCGTTGAGCGCATCAATAAACGCCCGCACCTCGCCCGCGCGGCTGGTCTCGCGGGACTGGATGATGATGTGAACGACTTTCTTGGTGCTGATTTCGGGCGTCATGATGAGCCTCCTTATCCCGATCAGCATTGCGCGATGCGGGGATTCGCGCAAGGGCCAAGGGGGTGAGACGCCGCCTTTGGGCGCGTGCCCGCTCAAAACCGCAGCGGGGTCAGGCGTCGGCCTTCTCGTGCAGCGGTGGCGAGACCGGCGATACGGGCACCGGCGCGGGTGGCCTATAGCCCGCGCCCTTCCACCAGAGTTTCAACGCCTGCCAATGGATCAGCGCCAGCACCCTGCGCGAGCCCAGCGGGCGGCGGAGCATGGCGCCCAGTAAGCCCAAAGTGCTGGCCGGTTTGCGCGGGCCGGTCAGTGTGGCGATCAGCCCGCCTGCGCGGTGTCCGTAGTCGATGCGAATGGCGATGGCCTCGGCGCTGATGTCAAAGCGAAAGCGGTAATTGCCCTCGGTCGGCTGGAACGGCGAGACGTGGAAGATCTTGCGCGCGGTAAGCTCGTCATCGGAGCGGATCGGGGCAAAATCATCATGGTGGCACAGGTAGGAATGGCGCGCGCCGAAGGTGTTGTTGACCTCGGCAATCACGCAGATCAAGGCGTCCTGCGGGTCCAAGCAGAGCCAGAAACTGACCGGATTGAACACATGCCCCAAGACCCGAGGCTGGGTGAGTAAATGGATGCGGGCGGGCGTAGGTGCTTCGGCCTGTGCCAGCACATCGCGCACCCATGAGGCGCCGCGTCCGGCCCCGCGTGCGCCACCGTGATCGCGGTCTTGCACCGACAGCAGGTTGCGCCGGTTGCGCGACAGGATCGCGGGGGCGGGCTGCGCGACCTCGGGCTCGAGCAGCAGGTAATCGACGCTATAGGTAAAGCGGTTCTCCAGCGCCCCGCGCCGGGCGTGAAAGGTCTTTCCGGCGATATGTTCCACGGGATGGCT
This sequence comes from Pararhodobacter oceanensis, assembly GCF_003076755.1. Classification (GTDB taxonomy): domain Bacteria; phylum Pseudomonadota; class Alphaproteobacteria; order Rhodobacterales; family Rhodobacteraceae; genus Pararhodobacter; species Pararhodobacter oceanensis. The sequence goes on along the minus strand of NZ_QDKM01000005.1, from coordinate 3,739 downwards.
CATGCCGCGACCCGCTGCGCCTGCGCGCCCATGGCTTCGACCACATCGACAGCGCTGGCAAACCCGTCTTCATGAAAGCCGTTGCGCATCCATGCGCCGGCAAACCATGTGTTCCGCGCGCCGTTCATCGCTTGCAGGGTTTTCTGCGCCTGCAGAGCTGCCAGATCATAGACCGGATGGCGGAAGGTGGCGCTGTCATAGATCAGCTCGTCGCGGATGGGATGCTGCGCGTTCAGGGTGACGATCAACAGGTCGTCCTGCGGGATCGGTTGCAGGGAGTTCATCCAGTAGCTGAGGCTGATCCGCTCGCGGTCGGCGGCGCTATTCTCGGTGTAGGTCCAGCTTGCCCAGCATTTGCGACGGCGGGGCATGACCGCGGCATCAGCGTGCAGGATGGCGTGGTTGTCCTGATATTGCACCGCGCCAAGCGCCGCGCGTTCCGAGGCGCTGGCGTCCGAGAGCATGGCCAGCGTGTCGTCGGAATGGGTGGCAAAGATCACCTCGTCGAAATGCTCCCATGTGCCGCCCTGACAGCGCAAGTCCACGCCCTGAGCCAGCCGCCGCACGCCGGTGACTGGTGCCGAGGTGCGGATCTCGACGCCGCGCACTTGCAGATCGCGGGTCAGGCGGCGGACATATTCGACTGAGCCGCCATTGACCGTGTGCCATTGATGCTGGCCACTGGCCTCCAGTAGCGCGTGGTTGCGGAAGAATTGCACCATGGCGCGGGCGGGAAACTCCATAATCTGGGCCTTCGGCGTTGACCAGATCGCTCCCGAGAACGGGGTAATATAGCGCTCGCGAAACCAGCGACCCATCCCAAGCCGGTCCATCAAATCGCGGATGGTCATATCGGGATCATTTGCAGCACCCTCGGCCTGCGCGTTGAACCGCAGGATGTCGCGGACCATGCGCAGGAACCGCGGATCGGCGATATTGCGACGGGTGGCGAAAAGACTGTCGAGCGTCTCGAGATTATACTCGCAAGCGCCGTTATCAAAGGAGGCGCCAAAGCTCATTTTCGCCGGTGCAATGGGCACGTCGAGCGCCTCGAACATCGCGGTGAGATTGGGGTAATTGACCTTGTTGAACACGATGAAACCGGTGTCGACCGGCTGGTCTCCGCGTTTACCGGCCAGCACCGTGCGCGCATGGCCACCCAGACGCGGCGCGGCCTCGATCAGGGTGACGCGGCTGCCCGGCGCCAGCAGCCAAGCGGCGGCCATGCCTGAGATACCGCCACCGACGATGGCAACGCTGGGGCGGGGATGCGGGACGGATTCAAAAGGCATAGGTCAAACTCCACTTGGGTTGCAGGGTTTACGCAGCAGATCCGCAAGTGGATGACAGAAAGTTTTCTCGAGATTATTCGCCGCGCCGATGATCCAGTGCCGCGTGACCCGCGTAACAGGCTTATGTTGCAGATCGAGAGCGAAACCTTGACTATACCTGCCAGACCCGCGCCCCTCGGGCATGGGAACCGGCGACATAAGGAGCGCGCGCGATTGGTTCAGGGTGAGGAAAACCGGCTCTTGGTGCAGCAGATGCTGGCGGTTGCGCAATCGCAGGATGAGGCCGCTTTTGCCGCGCTATTCAGTCATTTTGCCCCGCGTCTGAAGGGGTTCTTGATGAAATCCGGCGCCGCCCCCGCGCAGGCCGAGGATTGCGTGCAGGATGTGATGGCGACGGTCTGGCGCAAGGCGGCGATGTTCGATCCCGCGCGGGCCAATGTCTCGACCTGGATTTTCACTATTGCGCGCAACCGGCGGATTGATCTGTTGCGCCGCGACCGGCGGCCCGAGCCCGAAGATCTGCCATGGGGGCCCGAGCCCGAGCCCGACCAGATCGACGCTCTGGCCCTTCAGCAGGACAGTGAACACCTTGGCGCGGCGCTGAAAGCCCTGCCTGATGACCAAAGAGAGTTGATCGAAAAGGCCTATTTCGGCGATCTGAGCCACGGCGAGATTGCTCGTGTAACCGGCCTGCCATTGGGCACGATCAAATCCCGCATTCGACTGGCGATCCGCAAGCTGCGCCAGTCCATGAGTTGAGGAACCGAGCGATGATCCGACATCATCTGACCGATGCTTTGCTGATCGCCTATGCCGCGGGCGATCTGGCCGAGGCCTATAGTCTGGCGGTCGCCACCCATATCTCGCTCTGCGACGAGTGCCGCGCGCGTCTGGCGGCCTATGAGGCGCTGGGCGGTGCGGTGCTGGAGGGTTGCGACAGGGCGCCGGTCTCTGACGGCAGTCTTGCCGCGACGATGGCGCGTATTCGTAACGGCGCACCTGCCGAGCGTGCGGTGCCGGTCTCGCGCGGGGTCTTCCCGACGCCCTTGCAAGCCTATATCGGCGGCGACGCCGAGGCGGTGCGCTGGCGCTCGATTGGCGGCGGCGTGAAACAGGCGATATTGGGCACCTCCAAAGCGGCCTCGGCGCGGTTGTTGCGCATTCCCGGCGGCACCGCAGTGCCCGATCACAGCCACGGCGGGCTGGAGCTGACCTTGGTGTTGCAAGGCGCGTTCAGCGATGAGGGCGGGCGGTTTGCGCGCGGTGATATCGAGATTGCCGATCAAAGCGTTGAGCATACGCCCACCGCCGAGGCGGGGCCGGATTGCATCTGTCTGGCGGTCACCGATGCGCCCCTGCGGTTCAACAGTTTGATCCCGCGCTTGCTGCAACCCTTCGTGAAAATCTGACGCGGAGCCGCGCCGACATATCAAGTTTTACGGACTTACCTCCGCCGTCCTAACCCTTTCTTAAGTGCCTTTGCGTCAACTTTTCCGGCAAGGAGTGCGGGATATGCGCAGGCTGGCAATCATCGGGGTGATCTGGGTTCTGACGGGCGTTGGCAGCGTGGCGCGGGCGGATATTTTGCCGATCTGCGGGCAGGTCAATATGCTGTTGACTGCTCATAGCGATGGCGCGCCCGCGGGGGCGGTGGAAGACCCCGCTGCGGCGATCCGCACGTTGGGGGATCTGGCCGCGGGTCTGCAACGCAATCTGGTGATCCATGCCACCGACGACCTGACGCGGATCGCCGATCTTTTCACCGAGAGGGCGCAGCTCTTGCGCGCCGAGGGTGCCGGTGCGGCGGCGGTGCATGATGACCTGTCCTTGCTGCACGATGACCTCTGGCGCATGGATGACCACTTCGGCTGCGAGGTTATCCTGCCCGAGTCGGAAGCCGGCGTCGCTGAACTGGGCAAGACCGAACACGGAATTTTCGAGCGCCTCGCCTCGCGGTTCAACACCGAGAGTTTCTCGATCCTCCCCTATATCGGCATCGCCCTAGCCCTGCTGATGCTGGCGCTTTTGGCGCTCTGGCGGAGGCGGTTCCAGCGCAGCGAGACACGGCATATGTGCAATGTGCCGCTACATATCGTTTATGACGAATTATGCACAATCACCCGTATCATCGACATCAGCCGCAGCGGCATCCGCGTGGAGGCAGCGACCAATAAAACCGTCAGCGATGACTGGATCGAGTTTCATTTCTGCGGGATGATGGTGCGCGGGCAGGTGGTCTGGCGGAACCAGTATTTCGCCGGTGCCAGATTCGAACAGCCGCTCAGTGACGAGCAACTCGCCAAGGTTCTCAGCATGAACCAGCAGTGTCCCAACAGTTGGTGTAACTCCCGCCGGTAGTGCGGGCTGAGCGGAGCCTTCGCATAGCGAAGCGAGGCCCGCGCGGGTCGCTTGGCGGCCATGGTTGTTCTTCGGCTAAGGTTTGGTTT
>NZ_QDKM01000004.1 GCF_003076755.1 Pararhodobacter oceanensis | reverse complement strand
TGCTTCTTGCTCCTTAATCATCCCAATAATCTGCGACTCAGTAAAACGGCTCTTTCGCATATGTTTGCTCCTTCATGGTTGAGCAAACTCTACATTAAAGTGAGGGATCTCGCGGGGGGCAGGTCACGATTTTCTCGTACAGACACCGTCGGTCGACTGGATGTTTGAGGTGAAGTCGACTTTGGAGGATGGCTGCGAATTCGAACTGACCTCCAACGAACTCCGCGTCGCTAGCTCCGCCTCCCGAACCGGCCGCAGACGATATCGGATCCTATATGTTCCCCATGTATTTTCGCCCGAAAACTGGTGCGTTTTCGAACTGCCCAACCCGATGGATAAGGAAACACAGGCTCAGTTCTCCGTAGTTGGACGCGGCTCGCTTCGACTGCGCTTTGAGCGACGGTAAATTCGCTAGAAGCAGAGAAGGTTCGACGCCAGTCCCTTGCCCTCCGCCACTATTCATCACATTGCGTTATATACTGCCGCGCGCGATCGGATTGCGGCTGAGCGGTGGTGTTTGCTCTGATCTCGCGCTCTGCAGGCTCGGGCGGAATTTGCGCCTGATGCATGCCGGCGGGCAATTTTTCCCATCACACCAACAACCTTGTCGCCATGACCCCGGTCCAGGCCGAGATCGCGGTCAGGGCCGCGCCCCAGGTGACGTCGGCGGCGACCATTTGCAGGGACCAATCCCGCAGGGTGGCGTAATTGGTGAATTCATAGGTGCCATAGGCCATTGCGCCGAGGATCGCGCCGCCGATCAGCGCATTCATAGGTGCATCGCCGCGCAGGGCGGGAAGCGATACGAACCAGAGCACGCCGCCGACATAGAAGAGGTAGAAGATGATCGCCGGTCGCAGGCGGATGTCCTCAAGGAGCCAGCTGCCGATATGCTGCGAGAACAGCGGTTTCATCACCGTTGTCAGCATCACTGCATCGAGCAACAGGAATACTGCGGCGGTGATCAAATAGAGGGTGGCGATCTGGATCATCATAAGCTCCGTTTTGCGTTGGGGGTGTTACGGCGCGCGGGGGCAGGTGGATCACATGGTGCAGGGCGAGGGGGCGATCGACAGCAAAGCACGGGGACGCGCGCCAAGGAATGATCGCGATCTCCGCGCCGAACCGCCAGCCTTGATGCATGGGCCAAGTAAATCTTGATTTACGCTGTCTTCGGGTGCAGCGTGGATGCGCGAGCAGTCGGCCACTTTCGTCAGGGTTGAGTGCCGTTTGGCGACTGGGTTGGAGGTACCGCTTGGTAATCGGTTGCGCCCCGAGGTGGGTTGCAGCCCACAGGACCCATAGCGCACCCGCGCGCAGCATCCGCGCTGTGTCGCCGCCCAAATGTATGACGCCGCGCCCTGCGCCCGCGTCTCCGGTTTTGACCTTACGACCGGCTGCAAAGCCTCTTTGCCGCCGCAAGAAACGGATAAGATCACCCACAACAGAAGGTTCCTGCCATGACCCTTATTCTCGACCGTCGCGCGTTTCTGGCTGGCTCGGCCAGTCTCATCGCCCTGCATCCCTTCTCGGCGCGTGCGCAAAGCAATCAGGCACATCTGCGGATCATGGAGACCACCGATCTGCATGTGCATGTCTTCCCCTATGACTATTACAGCGACCGTGCGGTGGATACCGTCGGGCTGGCGCGCACCGCGGCTTTGATCCAAGGCGTGCGTGCGGAATCGACCAACTCGCTACTGCTCGACAATGGTGATTTCCTGCAAGGCAACCCGATGGGCGATTACATCGCTTATGAGCGCGGCATGGCCGAGGGCGACGCCCATCCGATCATCACAGCGATGAACACGCTGGGGTTTGACGGCTCGACGCTGGGCAATCACGAGTTCAACTACGGGCTGAACTTCTTGATGAATTCGGTTTCGGGCGCCAATTTCCCGATTGTCTGCGCCAATGTCGCCCGCGAACTCGGTGCCAGCCCGCGCGAGGATGCGACCCTGCTGCCGCCCTATGTGATCTTGAATCATACGGTCACCGATGGCGCGGGGGAAAGCCATCCGATCCGCATCGGGCTGATCGGCTTTGTGCCGCCGCAGATTATGAACTGGGACCGGCGCCATCTGGAAGGCAGCGTTATGGCCCGCGATATCGTCGAGACCGCGCGCGCCTATATTCCGCAGATGAAAGAGGAGGGCGCCGATCTGATCATCGCCCTCTCGCACTCAGGCATTGGCGAGGCCGATCATATCGACGGGCAGGAAAACGCCTCGATCCCGCTGGCGGCGATTGACGGCATAGACGCGGTGCTGACCGGCCACCACCACCGCGTGTTCCCTGGTCCGAATTACGCTGAAACGCCGGGTGTTGATGTGACCAACAGCACCTTGATGGGCAAACCGGCGGTGATGGGCGGGTTCTGGGGCAGCCATATGGGGCTGGTCGATCTAATGCTCGAGCGCGACGGCAACACATGGCGCATTGCCGCGCATAGTTGCGAGGCGCGCCCGATCTCTCAGCGCAATGACGACCGCTCGATCACACCTCTGGTTGAAAGCGTCGCCGAGGTCGAGGCCTCGGTGCAGGAAGAGCATGACGCGACGCTGGCCTATGTGCGCCGCGCGGTGGGGCGCACCGAAGCGCCGCTGCACAGCTATTTCGCCTTGGTCGCCGATGACCCTTCGGTGCAGATCGTCTCGAATGCGCAGCTTTGGTATATTTCGCAGATGATGGAGGGCACCGAATACGAGGGGCTGCCGATCCTCTCGGCGGCGGCACCGTTCAAGGCGGGCGGGCGCGGCGGGCCGCAGTATTACACCGATGTGCCGGTGGGGGATGTGGCGATCCGCAATGTCGCCGATCTCTATCTTTATCCCAATACGGTGCGCGCGGTGCTGGTGACCGGCGCCGAGTTGCAGGGCTGGCTTGAGCGTTCGGCGGGGATGTTCAACCAGATTACCCCGGGTGAGGCCGATCAGGTGCTGCTCAACCCCGATTTCCCGTCGTATAATTTCGACGTGATCGATGGGGTGAGCTATCAGATCGACCTGTCGCAGCCCTCGCGTTTCTCGGCGGATGGCGAGTTGGTCAACCCCGAGGCTTCGCGGATCGTCTATCTGGCCTATCAGGGCGAACCGGTGACCCCCAACATGCAGTTCGTCGTGGCGACCAACAATTACCGCGCGGGGGGTGGCGGCAGCTTCCCTGGTGCGACGCCCGAGACCACGATTTTTGAGGGGCCGGACACCAACCGCGATGTCATCGTGCGCTATATCGTTGATCAGGGCACGATCAATCCGCAGGCCGACGCCAATTGGTCCTTTGCGCCCTTGGCCGAGACCTCGGTGCTGTTTGATACCGGCCCCGAGGCGAGCAATTATGCGGCGGATGTCGAAGGTGTGAGCATTGAGGCGGCGGGCGATGGCCCCGACGGGTTCGCGCGGTTCCGTATTACGCTGTAATCCGTATCACGCATTAAAATGACCGGCGCCGCATCGTATGGCGCCGGTCCCTCTAACCAGCGGAGACACCCGAAAACGCGCCTAGCGCTGCTCCATCGCGTTTTCCCATTCGGTCAGGAAGGTGCGGCGGTTCAGCGGGTCGAGATAGGCCATCAGCCCCGGACCCAAGCGGATCGGGCCGAAACCGGCATCCTCGCGCGGGCCCGAGTGGCTGAGCGCGGGCAGGGCCCAATCGCCTTGCAGCTCGCGCATGCCCAGATCGGCCAGCATATCGACCATCGCCCCTGCCGCCTCGATCTGGCGGGCGGTGGTCGGAATGATCACCGTGCGCAGCATGACATTCGAGAAATCTTGCATGGTTAATATCTGCATACGCCCGCTTTGATCCTCGTCGAGCCAATCCTCGGCATAGCTGCCCAACACATTATAGGCGACCGCCAGACGACCTTCGGCGACATCTTCGATCATCTGTAATGAGCAACAATAAAGTTGCGGTCCCAGCCTGCCCATCACCTCGTTGAGCCGCCAATAGGCATCGGTCGAGCGGTCCTCTTGCGTGGCAAAGAGATACCCCAGCCCGCTTTCGCGCACGTCGTATGTGCCGACCGCGCCGACAAACCGCTCGGGATGATCGCGCAGCACCGCGATCAGCTCTTGCCGCGTGGCGGGCAGGTCGAGACCTTCAAAACTGGCGCTATGGATCGCCACCACCGCGGGCTCGGTGGTAAAGGCAAAGATCAGATCGCGCCAGCGCGCCCAATCCGGCAGCGCCTCGGTCGCGGCAGAGCTGAACGGCTGGGCAAAGCCGTCATTGGCAAGTTGGAACTGTAGATCCATCGCCGAGGACATCGCCAGATCAAATGCCACCCCGTCACGGATCGCGCGGTGCAGATTGCTGGAGGAGAGCACCGAATAATCCACCGCGATCTCGGGGCGCGCGGCCTGAAACGCCGCGATATAGGGCTCGAACACATCCAGATCGGTGGTCGAGGCAACCCGCAAGACGCGGGTGCCCGTATCCATGCCGCCGGTCGCTGCTTGGAGGGCGGGAAACACCCTGTGGTCTTCGAGCTCCAGCTCTGCCGCCTGCGCCATTCCGGTCAGCGCGAGCGTCAGAGCCAGGGGGAGCGTCAGGGTCAGGCCAGAGGCAAAACCAAGGTGATACATGCGCCACCTCCTTTGAGTTGGGCGTTGGACAATTCCAGCCGACCGCCATGCGCCTGTAACACTTCGGCGGCAATGGTCAGGCCAAGGCCGGAGCCGACGATATCCGCCGTGTTTTCACCGCGCTGGAACCGCTGGGTCAGGGGCTCGAATGGCGCCAGCCCCAACCCCGGCCCCTGATCGGTCACGCTGAGCCGCGCGGTGGTGGCGTCGCAGGTGATTTGCAGGGTCACACTGGTATCCTCGGGCGAGTATTTGATCGCATTGTCGAGAATATTGCGCAGCGCGTTTTCCAGCAGCACCGCGTCACCGGCGATCCACGCTGTATCAGCCTTGAGCAGCAGGCGGATATCGCGCATCGAGGCAGTGGGTTCGAGCGCGGCAACGGTGCGCGCCGCCAGTGTCGCCAGATCGAGCGTGTCGCGCGCCAGATCCTCGATCCGGTAGGCAACGGTGGCATGGTCCAGCAACTGCCCCGCCGAACGCGAGCTTTCATCCACCGCGCGGATAATCTGGCGCAGATGTTCGCGCTCGGTGTCAGTCTGCGCCATCCTGAGCGCGATTTCGGTCTGCGCGCGCACCGTGGCCAGCGGGGTGCGGATGCGGTGGGCAGCCTCGGCGATGAAATCCTCGGAACGCCGGATCGATTGGCGCAGCCGGTCCATCAGCCGGTTCAAGGCCAGCAACAGCGGCGCCAGTTCGGTCGGCGCTGGGCGAACCACTGGCCGCAAATCCGAAGGGCCGCGTCGCGACACCGCCGAGGCAATCTCGTTCAGCGGTTTGAGCGAGGTATAGGCGACCAGCGCGGAAAGCGCCGCTGCCAGCAGGAAAAACGCCACCGACAGCATCGCCGCCAGTGACGACAGATCATCGGCCACCGCGCTGACCCCGTCGCGGGTTTGCGCCACGGTGACTGTCACCAAGACCGGCTCGTCTCCGGCGAGCACCGCGCGCCCGAGAGAGGCCATGCGAATTGCTGCGCCGCGAAACACCGAGGTTTCAAACACCACCTGACCCGCGCTGCCGGGGGTTGGCGGGGTCAGCTCGTCATAGCCGGTCAAGGTCACGCCGCCTGCGGTGACGCGGTAGAACACCCGGTCTTCGCTGATCGCGCCGAGCATGGCAAAGGCGGCATAGGGCAGTTCGAGCCGCACCTCGCCCTGTTCGCTGCGCAGGGTTTCGGCGATGGTCGTGGCCGAGGCGGCCAGCACATTATCCTGCGTGCGTTGCGAGGCTTCGCGCGCCAATGCGGTGACCATCGCCCAAGAGAGCACCGACAAGAGCGCCGCCACCGCCGCCAACAGCAGGGTCAGCCGTTTCCCGATGGAGCGGCTCTGGATCATGGGGCGCCGGTCTCTATCCGGTAGCCAAGCCCGCGCAGGGTTTCAATGCGCAGGCCCATCGGCGCGATCCGGCGGCGCAGACGGCCCACATAGACCTCGATGGCATTCTCGGTGACGGTGGTGTCATAGGAAAACAGCCGGTCCATCAGATGCGATTTCGACATGATCTGGCTGGGGTGGCGGGCGAACACCTCGAGCAGGCGGATTTCGCGACTGCGCAATTCGAGCGTGTCATCGCCGCGCTGCAGGGTGCCCGCCAGCAGGTCAAAGGTGACCGGCCCCAGCGCGATCTCGTTGCGCGCCGCGCCGCCGCGACGGCGCAGGACCGCGCGACAGCGGGCCTCGAGTTCGGAGAAATCGAAAGGTTTGGTGATATAATCATCCGCGCCTTGGTCCAGAGCGCTGACCCTATCCGAGACCTGCGAGCGCGCGGTCAGCATGATCACCGGCGTTTCCAGATGGGCACGGCTGCGCGCCAGAAAGTCCCGCCCGTCGCCATCCGGCAACATCACATCCAGCAAGATCAGGTCGTAGCTGGCGGCGGCCAGACAATCCTCGGCATGCGCCAGATTGGTCGCGTGATCCACCGCATGCCCGTCCAGTGCCAGCCGTTTGGTGACGGCCTCGGCCAGTTCCAGATTGTCTTCGACCAACAGGTAACGCACCCGATCCCCTATCTGCTATTTCCCGTGCGCCAAGGCGCCGCCTGAGGTAACATTCTTGTCAGGCTTCTGTCAGCTTGATGTGATTTGGACCAGTCTATGGGCGGCACAGGACCGCCTGTCAAATGGGAGGATTACCAATGAGCACCTATGGGTGGACTCGTCGCACGTTGATCGCTGCGGCAACCGCGAGCTTTGCATTCACCGGCATCGCCAGCGCGGACGGGCATCAAATGATGGATTCCGTGCATTTCCTGATTCCCGGCGGCGCCGGTGGCGGCTGGGACGGCACCGCACGCGGCACCGGTGAGGCTTTGGTCAACTCCGGTCTGATCGGCCATGCGACCTATGAGAATATGTCCGGCGGCGGCAGCGGTGTGGCGATTGCCCATCTGATCGAGAATGCGGCCAGCAGCGATGGCACCTTGATGGTCAACTCGACTCCGATCGTGATCCGCGCCCTGACCGGCGAGATCTCGCAGAGCTTTCGCGACCTGACGCTGGTTGCCGGCACGGTTGGCGACTATGCGGCCCTGGTGGTTCTGGCCGACAGCCCGATCAACACCATGGACGAAGCGCTAGCGATGTACCGCGAAGACCCGAACAGCTTCTCGATCGGTGGTGGTTCGGTGCCCGGCGGCATGGATCATCTGGTCGCCGCGATCATCATGCAGGGCGCTGGCGAAGACCCGACGGCCTTTAACTACATCGGCTATGACGCCGGTGGCGAAGCCATGGCCGGCCTGCTGTCGGGCGAGATCATGGCGCTGTCGACCGGTTTCTCTGAGGCAATCGCCTTGGCCGAACAGGGCGAAATCCGCATTCTGGGCGTGACCGCGCCCGAGCGCGTCGCTGCCTATGACGCCGCGCCCAGCTTTGCCGAGATGGGCATAGACGCGCAATTCGTGAACTGGCGCGGGTTCTTCGCCGCTCCGGGCATGGATGACGACAAAGTCACCGCCTATCAGGACCTGCTGGGCGCAATGATGGAAACGCCTGAGTGGGAAGAAATCCGCGCGCGCATGGGGTTGGTCAATATCTTCAACCCCGGTGACGAATTCGCCAGCTTCCTCGAAGCACAGGAACGCCAGATCGGTGATCTGATGCGCGAGTTGGGTTTCCTTTAAGCAGGACACAGGGTCACTATTGGTGACCTGAGCAACCGGATGCCCCTCAATGCGCGGGGCATCCGGAGTTGAAAATCTACACTGAGTTTTCTCGGGGGGAGGAACCGCAGATGGCGCTTGATCGTTGGATCGCGCTGGCCTTTATCGCGTTGTGTTGCGTCTATGGCTATGCCGCATTTTTCACCATGGACGCCCAATTGCCGCCGATCCTGCGGCGCAATCCGGTCTGGCCGTCGACCTTTCCCAAGATATTGACGGTGCTGGGGCTGATTGTCGGGTTTATTGTCCTATTCAGCCGCAAGCCAAACACCGGCGCGGCCCCCAAAGAGGGGGCCATCGATCTGACACGGCTGGGCGATTACCACATCGGGCAGGCCATCGCTTTGCTGGTGCTGATGGTGGTCTATGCGCTGACCCTGCGCCCCTTGGGCTTTCTGGGTTCGACCGTAGGGTTTCTGGTGCTCGGATCGCTGATCCTGGGCGAACGCCGGTTCCATATCCTGATCCCCGTAGCGATGCTGGCTGCGGGCTCGATCTGGTATCTGGTGCAAGAGGTCTTGGGGATTTTCTTGCGCCCCTTGCCCGCAATGTTCATGTGAGGGGGCCAGAAGATGCTTGAAGGAATTCTCATCGGGCTGGCAACAGCCGTAACACCGTTCAACCTGATGATGGTTGTGGCAGGCTGTGTGATCGGCACGCTCATCGGCATGTTGCCGGGGCTGGGGCCGATGTCGATCATCGCGATCATGATTCCGGTGGCGATTGGCATCGGCGATCCGACCTCGGCACTGATCCTCTTGTCGGGGGTTTATTACGGGGCGATTTTTGGCGGCTCGACCTCCTCCATTCTGCTGAATGCGCCGGGGGTCGCGGGCACCGTCGCCACCGCCTTTGACGGCTATCCGCTGGCCCGCAAGGGGCAGGCGGGCAAAGCGCTGACCATCGCCGCCATCGCCAGCTTTGCCGGCGGCACCATCGGTGCGATCCTGCTGATGATTTTCGCACCGGCGCTCTCGACCGTGGCGTTGTTGTTCCACTCGGCCGAGTATTTCGCGCTGATGGTGGTGGGCCTTTCGGCGATCGCCGCCTTCGCCGGCACCGGACAGGTGGCCAAAGCGCTGATGATGACGCTCTTGGGCCTGATGCTGGGCTCGGTGGGCGAGGGGGCTTTGTCGAACACGCCGCGCTTCACCTTCGGGTTGATGGAGCTGCAGTCGGGGTTCTCTTTCATCACCTTGGCGATGGCGATGTTTGCCCTGCCCGAGGCGCTGTTTCTGGTGATGAATCCGGCCCGCGCCGCCACCGGCGAGGGCGGCAAGATCAGCAAACTGCGGATTTCAGGGGCGGAGGCGCGCAGCATTGCGCCGGTGATCGGACGCCAGTCCATTCAAGGGTTTTTCATCGGCGTTTTGCCCGGCGCGGGGGCCACGATTGCCTCGTTTCTGGGCTATGCGGTGGAGCGCAATATCGCCAAGGGCGCTGAGCAGGACGAATTCGGCAAGGGCTCGATCAAAGGCGTCGCCGCACCCGAGAGCGCAAATAACGCCGCCTGCACCGGCTCCTTCGTGCCCTTGTTGACGCTGGGCATCCCCGGTTCGGGCACCACGGCGATCCTGCTGGGCGCGCTGCTTGCGCTCAATGTGACGCCGGGACCACGGCTGATGGTCGATGAACCGGGCGTGTTCTGGGCGGTGATCATCTCGATGTATTTGGGCAATCTGGTGCTGTTGATCCTCAACCTGCCGCTGATCCCCTATATCGCGAAAATCCTGACCATCCCGCGCACCTTCCTGATCCCCTTCATCCTGTTTTTCACCTTGATGGGCAGCTATCTGGGGCAGAACAACTCCACCGAATTGCTGATCCTCGTCGGCTTTGGCGTGGTCGCAACGATCCTGCGGTTTGCCGACTACCCGCTGGCGCCGCTGCTGATCGGGTTTATCCTCGGGGTGATGCTGGAGAACAACTTCGCCCGCGCGATGCAACTCTATCGCGGTTTCGACTTCATCCTCGAGCGGCCGATGACACTGGCGCTCTTGGTGCTGGCGATCCTGCTGATGGTCCTGCCTGGCCTGCGCAACCTCCGCGCCCGCAAACGCGCCGGAGGCGTGGCCGACGGCGACTGACGCTTGCGGCAAAGAACCGGGTCCGAAAACAAGGCGGCGAGGGAAACCTCGCCGCCTATTTTGTTGGGCTGAGCCTAGGGCGTGACCTTGCGGTGGTGTTGGGGCGGGGCACCCCATTTCTTTGGTGCACAATATCACGGCAAGCGAGACTGCAATGGCTACTGAATTCGGCAGCTGGAGTGCGGTAGCTCAGTATGTGTATGCATGACCAATAAAAGTGTCGACATGTTGAAATGTGATTGCTAGGCTCACTCTACAACTCGGCGGGTGGCGCGCTGTTTTCGAGGTGCGTCGCGACAAGCTGAAGTTCCAACAGAAGGAGTATACAATGAACATCCCTTTTACTCAGACGATGGGCGCCGTGGTGCTAGGCACGCTCGCGAGTTTCACCACCGCCAATGTTGCCCACAGCCAAGTGACGCTCAGAATGGTTGGTTCGTTCCCCATCGGGCCCTCGGCGACCGCCGAAATCGGCAACCGGTTCATGGAAGCCACCAACCGGCTCGGTGAAGGCGTGGTGCAGATCCGCTATATCGGTGCCTCCGATGTGATCCCGACCTTTGACCAGCCCGAGGCTTTGGTGAACGGCATCTTTGATGTCTGGTATGGCGCGCCGAACTATTGGGCCGGTGTTGTGCCCGGCGGCGATTTCACCGAACTTTCCTCCTTGCAAATTCCTGATGGTGGCCCCGGTCACGAGATCTATAACTATCTGGTTGAAATGTTCGCCGAACAAGGTGTGCGGTATCTGGCGCATGCTGCCGGTGATGTCGGCGTCGGCACCCATATGTTGAGCACCAACTTCGAGGTCTCCTCGGTCGACGATCTGAGCGGCACCAAAATCCGCGTCTCGCCGATCCTGCGCCACTTTATCGAGGATGTGGGCGCCGAGCCGATCACTCTGCCGCCGAGTGACATCTTTCTTGCCATCGACCGCGGGACGGTCGACGGTTTCAGCTGGCCGGTTGCGGATAACTACACCAACAATGGTTGGGAAGAAGTCACCAGCTATCTGGTTGACCATGGGATGTATCGCAGCGGCGCCAGCCTCGCGATGAACCTTGAGGTGTGGAATGGTCTTTCGCCCGAGGTGCAGGACATTCTGACCGAAGCCGCACAAGAGGCGCAGGGGTTTGCGCTCGACTGGTTCCGCGAGACCGAAGACACACAGCGCGAACGGATGCAGGCAGCAGGGATGGAGTTCCTGTCGCTGTCGGATGAAGCTGCCGCGCAATGGACTCAGGTCGCGAATGACTCGCAGTGGCAATATTATGCCGAAGTGTTGGGTGAAGCGCGCGCCGCCGAAGTCGCACAGCTGCTCGGTCGCGAGTGAACGCAGGAAGATTGATGAAGTTTCTGGAAAAGCTCTTCACCGGCATCGTCAACTTCTTTGCGGTCGTTGCCGGACTTCTCTTGGTGGCCATCATGATGGCCACCGTTTTCAAAGTGGGTCTGCGCGCCATAGCCGGACGCGGCATCATCGGCATCGACCAGCTAAGCGGTATGGCAATGATCTATATGACCTTTCTGGGCGCAGTCTGGGTGCTGCGCCATAATGGGCATGTCACCGTCGATTTGCTGCTTGGCGCGGTGCGCAACCCGACCAAACGCGGGTTGATCGTGCTCAATTCGCTGGTTGGCGCGGGAGTATGTTTTGCACTGTGCTACTACGGGTTCAGCGCACTGCATACGACCTACATGCGCGGCACAATGGTGGTGCAGGAGTTGGAAATCCCGCGTGCCATTGGCCTGATCCCGATCCCGATCGGGGCCGGTCTGTTGGGCATTGAATTCCTGCGTCGCGCGGTGGTGGCCGCACGTGGCGGGTTCGATGGCGATCAAGAACTCAGAGCGGAGGCCTGAAGCTATGGAATGGTGGCAATTTCTGGCGCTTTTCTTCTCCGGCCTTGGAGGGCTTTTGATCATCGGATTGCCGGTGGCCTTCGCCTTTCTCTTGGTCAACCTTGTCGGCGTCTATTACCTCTGGGGGGGCACCAGTGGCTTTAACCAGATCGTGTTGAGCATCGAAAGCTCGATTTCGACCTTTGTCTTGGTGCCGATCCCGATGTTCGTGCTGATGGGCACGATTATGTTCCATTCCGGCATCGCACGCAAAATGATCGACGTGCTTGACCATTGGATCGGTTTTGTTGCCGGGAGACTGGCGGTATTGGCGATCCTGACCGGCGCGGTTCTGGGGGCGCTGACCGGCGTCGCCATGGGCAGCGTCGCGATCCTCGGCTCGGCCTTGCTGCCCGAGATGAAAGAACGCGCCTACGCCAAATCCATGACGATCGGGCCGATTTTGGCCAGCGGTAGCCTGGCGATCCTGATCCCACCCAGCACTTTGGCGATTGTCATGGCCAGTCTGGGCGGGTTTTCGGTCGCCAAGATATTGGTCGCAATCGTCGTGCCCGGGCTTTTGCTGGCGCTGATGTTCGCCACCTATATCGTTGTCCGCTGCACCTTGAACCCCGAGTTGGCGCCAGCCTATGAGGTGCCGCATGTGCGCCTGACTCTGCGCCTGCGCGAGACCTTCGTGCATCTGCTGCCGCCGGTGTCGATCATCGTGATGGTGATTGCCTCGATCTTCTTTGGCATCGCCACCCCGACAGAGGCCGCGGCACTGGGGACCTTTATCACCCTGATACTCGCGGCGCTCTACGGGCGGCTTAGCAAGGCGGTGATCATCTCGGCAGTGGCCTCGGCGACAACATTGTCGATCATGGTGTTGATCATCCTGACCGGCTCGGCAGGGTTCAGCCAGTTGCTTAGCTTTGCCGGTGTGACCAGCGCGATCACCAGTTTCGCCACCGATCTGCCGGTGCATCCGATCATCCTGCTGCTGCTGATGCAGCTGGTGGTGATGATCATGGGGATGTTCCTTGAGCAAACCTCGATTGTGCTGGTGACGATCCCGATCTTTCTGCCGGTGATCCATGCGCTCGGCTGGGATCCGATCTGGTTCGGCACGATCATGATGCTCAATCTGGAGATGGCCACCATCACGCCGCCCTTTGGTCTGTCGCTGTTTGTGATGAAAGGCATCGCGCCGCCCGAAGTCACGATTGGCGATATCTACAAGGCCGCGCTGCCCTTCATTGTGATCAACATTATGCTGATGGGACTGATGATCGCCTTTCCCGGCATCATCCTATGGCTGCCTAGCTTGATGTAACCAAGCGCCGCCAGGCCCGGCTTGGCGGCGTTGAAATTGGGCGGGGAAGGGCGGTGTTTGCCCTTGCTTGCCCTATCGAGGGTGTTTGATCAGGCCCGGCTTGGCGGCGGTCTCAAGGCAATCGGCTCCGACTGAGGCGGCGGGCGGCGGTGTTATCCTTGCGGGTAGGCGCCGCCTTGCTGTTTGCGGGTCTCGATGAAGGGTGCGAGGCGCTCATCGGCGCTGGCGCCATGGGTGGGGTTCTGAAACTGCGCGAGGTCTTTGGTCCAGATCTCCGTGGCCCGCTGTGTGGAAGTCTGGGCGCCCGCCTCGCTCCATGCGCCGAAATTCGTGAGGTCGGAAACCAGCGGCGCATAGAAGGCCGATTGATAGCGATCCATCGTGTGTTGGGTGGCAAAGAAATGCCCGCCCGGATCGACCTCAGCCAGCGCATCAAAGCCGATCTCTGCGTCGCTGCCGAGGGGCTTTGTGCAGAGCTCGGCCATGGTCTGCAGCGCCTCGATATCATTGATGAATTTTTCATAGCCAAAGCTCAAACCACCCTCCAGCCAGCCCGCCGCATGGACCGTCAGCGTCGCATTGGCCATGGCCGCCCCCCAAAGCGCCATATTGGTCTCGGTCGCGGCCTGCATATCGGCGGTATTGGAGGCGGCGCCGGTCGCCGAACGCCAGGGCAGGCCGATATAGCGCGCCAATTGACCGGCGCCGATCTGCATCTTGACATGCTCGGGCGTGCCAAAGGCCGGGGCGCCGGATTTCATATCCACATTCGAACTGAAGCCACCGTAGCTGATCGGCGCGCCGCTGCGCGATAGCTGCGCCAAGGCGATGCCGGTCAAGGCCTCGGCGTGTTGCAAGGTCAAGGCGCCCGCTACGGTAATCGGCGCCATTGCCCCCGCGAGACAGAACGGGGTGATGATCGACATCTGGCCCGCGCGGGCGAAATCGATCAGCCCCTGCGCCATCGGAATATCCAGCATCCGCGGCGAATTCGAGTTGATCACCGTTGTCGCCCAGACCCCGTCGGTGAAATCCCCCTCCGACAGGCTCAGCGCCTTGCGAATCATCTCGAAACTCTCGCTCACCTGCGCCGAGCCGCGCGCATAGACAAACATCGGCTTGTCGCAATGGACCAGCTGCGCGCGCATCATCTCATAGTGGCGAAACTGGATCGGCACATCCTGCGGCTCGACACAGGGGCCGAGCATATGGATGACATCATAGGTCTGCGCGAGTTTCAGCGTCTCGACAAAGGCCTGCAGATCGCCCGCTCGGCGCCCGCGTTTCAGGTCGGTGGCATTGGGGCAGCCAGCGCCCGCCATGAACAGCATCGCGCCGGTCTCATATATCTGCTCGCGGGCAGGATTGGCGGCGCGCAGGCGGATCGCGGCAGGGGCGGTTTTCAGCGCTGCCGCCACGATATCGCGACCGATGAACACCATGTCATCTTTGACGCGCGCGCCTGCCGTGCGGAAAATCTCGCGGGCTTCGGGCAGCAAGACCTTGATCCCCAGGTCTTCGAGCACGCGCAAGGCGGTCTGGTGGATATTGGCGACCTCATCCTCGCTAAAGATGCTCTGGGGCTGGAACGGATGCCGCAGTTGCTTATAGCGGGTTTCACGCAGGGGGTTTGCCGCCTCGGATTGCGCTCTGCGGCGGCCGCCGGAACGGCGCGATCTATTGTTACTCAACATCCTGTTCCCCGTGTCTTTGTCCCTGTGCGCTAGCAAAACGCCTCCAGATCGCGCCGGAATGACGCGGAGAGATCTTCGTCTAACTCCCTGCCGGTGAAGGCGAAAAAGTAGTTCTCGAGCCGCGACATTCGGTCTTTTTCCGCCTCATCTGGGTTCATCGCGAAATAACCCACCTGCGCGAAATACAGCACCCGAGCACGCACATCGGCGTCTTGTGGCGCATAGCCCGAGCGTTCAAAAAGCGTGGTGATGACGGCGACGCGGCTGGCGTCCTCGCTGCGCACTTTGGCAAGAACGCGGTCATCGAGCCGCGCCCAATCGCGCACCGCTTGCTCCAAGGCGGCGTTGAAATGGGCGGGGTTGGTCCAGATTGCAAAGAACGACAAAATACCCTGATCAAGGCTGTCGGCTTTACTCATCACCTCTTTGATGCGCTGGCCGTTGACCGCGAACCATTCATCCAGCAACCCGTCCAGCAATTCCTGACGCGACTTGAAATGCCAATAAAAGCTGCCGCGACTGGCGCCGATTGCGGTGGCGAGGCGGGTGATTTGAACCGCTTCGATCCCCTCATCCATCAGGCAGGCGATGGCGGCGCGCAGCCAGTCGGCCCTGCCGAGTTGCGGCTTTTGGGCAGGTTCGGTGCGGATTTCCAGTGCTTTCATGCATCGAACATACAAGGGTGTTTAGTGAAAATCAAACCTGTATGGAGATGGCAGTTCGGGCCAGCCGCGCGATGCAAGAGCATCGGGTGGTGGACGCAATCGAGAGACGCGGAAAACCACCTTTCAGGCGGATGGACTCGTTCGAGAGGTCACACCGGACCATGCGCCTGACGCTAAAACCGGCGCTGCTTCAACCCTCGGCGCGGAATACCACCAGATCTTCGGGCGGCAGCGCAACGGTTAGCGGCGCGCCTTCGGTCAGCTCGAACCCGCTTTGCCCCTTGTGGCGAAACTCGAGTTCCAGCGATTGGTCAATGGCATCGCAACGCACCACGAGCCGGTGGACGTTGCCACGAAAGGAGATCGTCTCGATGCGGGTTTGCAACTGGTTCGGCGCGCCCTCCGCCGCCGTACCGACCAATATATTGGCGGGCCGGATACAGAGGTTGACCGCCGCGCCGGAGCCGAAACCATGTGCATGGGCGCCCGCAACCGGCAATGTGCCGATCCGAAGCGTGCCACCCTCATGCACATTCGCAGGAATGAAATTCATATCGCCCAGAAAGCCCGCGACAAAGGGCGTCGCGGGCGCGGTGAACACTTCCTCGGGCGAGCCGATCTGCTCGATTTCGCCCTGCCGCATGACCACGATTCGGTCGGCAATCGCCAGCGCCTCGTCCTGATCATGGGTCACCATGATCGTGGTGACGCCGAGATCGCGCTGCAACTGCCGCAGCTGGTCCCGCAGATGCAGCCGCACCTGAGCATCCAGCGCGCTGAGTGGCTCGTCCAGCAGCAAAAGCCCCGGCGAGGGGGCCAGCGCCCGCGCCAAGGCAACGCGTTGTTGCTGCCCGCCGGATAGCTGCGCGGGGTATTTCGACCCTTGCCCCTCAAGCCCGACCATCGCCAGCAAATCGTCAATACGCGCATGACGTTGGGCTTTACTCATGCCGGTGCCGCGCAGCCCGTAGCCGACGTTGCGGGTGACCGAGAGATTGGGAAACAGCGCGTAGGACTGGAACACGATGCCAAAGTCGCGCCGATGCACCGGCAGGCTGGAGACATCCTCGCCGTTTTGCTCGATCAGCCCGTAATCCTGCGGTTCAAGCCCGGCGATGGCGCGCAGGAGTGTGGTTTTGCCACAGCCCGAGGGGCCGAGAAAGCAGACGAATTCGCCTTTTTCAATCTCCAGCTCGATGTCGCGCAGCGCTTGAAACGCGCCAAAGGATTTTGACAGACCCGAGATGCGCAGCGCTTTTTCAGCCTCTGTCACCTCAACGGGGCGCGATGGGTTCACGGAATTGTCGACCATATTCATCATGCTCTGAGCCCTTTTGCTTCTTCTAGTTCCAGCAATTCCAACACCTCGGGCAGCCGTGCGGCGTCGCCGACCGCGACGATCCGCTCGCCCGAGTGCACGCTCAGTGGCGCACCGTTCCAGTCGCAGACCGCGCCGCCCGCGCCCTCGATCACCGGCACCGCGGCCAGATAATCGACGATCCCGTAGCGTGCGACCACCATCGCATCGGCATAGCCACTCGCGACCAGCCCGTAACCCTGCGTGCCCGCATCATAGATGGTGAACCGCGCACTTTCCGCCAGCCGTGCAAAGGGCATTGCGGCGTCGCCATCGAAATACTCGGGCGATGTGGACAAGAGGATCGCGTCGCGCATCGAGGCGCAGGCCCGCGTGCGCGTGGGCTTGCCGTTAAGGCGCGTCTCATGGCCTTTCGCACCGATCCAGCGTTCTTGGGTGATCGGGATATCGACCACTCCGAGCACCGGCACCTGCGCGCGGGTCAGCGCGATCAAGGTGCCGAAGACCGGACGGCCGGCGATGAACGAGCGGGTGCCGTCAATCGGGTCGATCACCCAGACATGCTCGGCCTCGGCGGCGCTGTCGGGATGTTCCTCGCCAATCACCCCGTGGTCGGGGTAGCGCGTGGCGATCATCTCGCGCAGCAGCGTTTCAACCTCGAAATCGGTGGGCGTCACCGGCGTGTTGTCGGGCTTCATCTCGACATCAATCGTGCCGCGAAACCGCGACCGGATCAACGCGCGGCTTGCCTCGGCCAGCTCTTGCGAGAAGTCGATGAATTCCTGCGCCACTGCCGCAGTCGTCGAAGCCGTCATGCTATGTTCCCTGTTGTTTGCCCGCTTGCGGGCGTGGTGTTTCACATGCGGCGGCAGATCACGGTGCCGCCGCTCATCTTTGGATCGCGGAGGCTCAGCGCTCGCTGCCGCGCCAGGCCTGGGTGCGGCCCAAGAGCCCGCGCATCAGCAACCATTGCAGGCTGACCACGCCCGCCGAAGTGGCCACGATCAGCACGCTCATCGCCGCCGCAGGCCCCAGCATCGCGTTGTCATTCATCAGCAATACCGAGATCGTCGCGACCTTCGAGTTTGCCGAATAGAGGAACACCAGCGCCGAGATCGTGGTCATCGAGTTCATGAAGAGGTAACTGGCGATGCGCAGGATGGTCGGCAGACAGACCGGCAGGATCACCCGTCCGAAGGTGCTGAACCGCGAGACCTTGAGCGACGCGCCCGCGGCCTCGATCCCCGGATCAATCTGCTTGAGCGCGGTCAGCGCGGTCAGATGCGGCACCGTGTAAAGATGCACGACGGTGCTGAGGATCAGGATCATCATCGTGCCGTAGATGCCGCCCAGCGGGTTCGCCGGATCGTTGAAGAAAAAGATATACGACAGGCCCAGCACCATCCCCGGCATTGCCAAGGGCACCATGGCAATGAAGCCGATCATGGCCCGCAACAGCCGCGCGCCGGGCATCCGTTCCAGCAGATAGGCGCCGAAAAAGATCAATGCGGTGCCAAAGAGCGCGGTGCCGCCGGCCAGTTTCAAGCTGTTGCGGTAAGCGCCCCAGCCGCTGGAATCATGCTCGGAGAAATTATAGCTGGCCAGGGAGAGGCTCAGATTATAGGGCCAGAGCCGGAACATCGAGCCGAGCACTGCCATCAGCAGGATGCCGAGGATCGCCACCGCAATTGCGGTGCAAAAGATGAAACAGGCGAGATCGCGGCCACGGCTTTTCTCGGGGATATAGATCACCGCGCTGCCGTCGATGCCGGCGCCGCGCCCGCGTTGCAGCAAATGCCCGATCAGAAAGGCAATGGCGGCGGGGATGAACAGCAAAATGCCGACCACCGCGCCCATCTGGAAATCAAACCCGCCGATCACCTTTTGATAGAGGTCGGTGGCCAGCACCGGATAGGAGCCGCCGACCACAATCGGCACGCCGAAATCCGTGAAAACCTTGGTGAATGTGGCGAAGAACGCCGCGCTGAGGCCGAATTTCATCGCCGGTAGCGTCACGGTGAAGAATGACCGCAGCCGCCCGGCGCGCAGGGTTTTGGCGACCTCATAAAGCCGCCGGTCGATGGTCAATAGCGAGGTCAGCACGATCATCAGGGCAATCGGGAAGGTGAAAAACACCTCGCCGATGACGATGCCGATCGGGCCATACAGGCTATAGCCGAACATGAAATCGCGGAAAAAACCTTGGTTGCCAAAGAGATAGATTAGCGCAATGCCGGGCAGCAGGGACGGGGTCAGCAGCGGCACCAAGGCCACGGCGCGAAAGAACCCGCGCCCGGGCATCCGCGAATGGGTTAGCGCGAAAGCATAGGTACCCGCCAACAGCAGGGTGATCGCGGTCGAGACCACCGAAATGCGCAGACTGTTGAAGAACACCACCGACACGCGCGGCTCGTTGAAATAGGCGATGAAGTTTTGCAAGCCGACGAAATTGCCGTCGACATCCTGCACCCCTTTGGACAAGAGCGTGTAGATCGGCAGCAAGAGCGCAACCACCAGAAACGCGGCCAGTGCGATCAGGCAAAGCCTCAACAACAGGTCCTCGCCGCTGGTCGAAATTCGTATCTTGCGCTGTGGGGGCTCAATCGCCGAAACCGTCGTGACCATTTGCCGTCAGCCTTCTCACATTGTCTGGGGAATTGCGTGCCGTCGCTCATTGCCCGCCGCTGGCGTCATGACCTGCGGGGGCATCAGCCCGGCAGATGCCGGACCGATGATGTGTCATATCAAGCGCTTAGGTGCGTTGAGTCGCGGGTGTTAGCGCGGCTCGTCCTTACGCCCGTAACGCTCTTGCCATTCTTCGAGAATGCGGTCGCGGTTCTCGGCCACCCAGTAGAAATCCACATCGACCAGCGCTTCTTCTTCGCCGGCGGGGTAGTTCGGCACGTCATTGGTGACACCCTCGCGCCCGACCAGCGCGTAATAGCTGTTGTGGATCTGATGCGCCTCGAAGCTGGTGGCGAAATCGGCCAACCGGCGGGCGGCATCGGGGTTGCGCGCACCGGCGATGATCGCCACGCCCTCAACCTCGGAGCCGACCCCTTCGGCGGGGATGATCACGCTCAGAGGCACGCCATCGTTGATCGCCTTGACCCCCGGAGCCGGATAGGAAATCCCGATCACCGCCTCGCCCGAAGCCGCCATGCGGCAGGGTTTGGAGCCCGAGTGCACGTATTGGGTGACGTTTTCGTGCAGCGCGTCCATATAGTCCCAAGCGCCCTCTTCGCCGAAAATCTCGGCCCAGCCGACAATCGCCAAGAGACCGGTGGCCGAGGAGTTCGGGTTCGGCATGGTGATCATACCGGCGTATTCGGGGCGCAGCAGATCCTCCCAGCTGGTTGGTGCCTCAACCCCGAGCCGCTCACCCTCGGCTTCATTGAAGCAGATTGCCGAGGCCCAAGCGTCGGTGCCGACCCAATGCGGCGGATCCGAGCGGTTGTCGCGGAACCGGTCCTTGATTTGATCCAGACCGGCGGGCGCATATTGTTCCAGCATCCCGCGTTCTTCGAGCATCACCAGACCGGGCACCGAGGCGCCAAAGATGATATCGGCGCGCGGGTTCTCCTGTTCGGCCAGTAGCCGCGCCATAATTGGCCCGTTGGAATCGATCAACTGGTTGATTTGCAGGTCCGGCTCCAGCGCTTGGAATGCTTCCATCAACTCGGCGAAATGACCTTTGGCCATGGCGCTATAGACGGTCAGTTCCTCTGCCTCGGCGGTCTGCGCGGTGCCAAGCAGCGCGGCGCCCGAGACCATAAGCGTGGCGCAGAGCGCGCGGAAAGGGTGCGGCACAAGGGGCTTTACCATGATGTTGTCCTCCCGATTTTCTATGTTTTGCGTTTCTTGTCACAGGAGTATCGGAAGCAAATTCCATATAGTCAAAGAGCAATTTTTCTGTCAGTCATTCATCAATGCTATAGCTTTGATGGGGAGGAACCGTGCAAATGGACCAGCCAAGCCGCAGCGATACGATCAGCCCGAGGCAGGTTGAGGCCTTCAAAGCGGTGGTCGAAGCCGCCTCGGTCACCGCCGCCGCCAACCTCATGCATATCTCGCAACCCAGCGTCAGCCGCCTGCTGCGTAGCCTTGAGGACAGCATCGGTTTCGCGCTGTTCGAGCGCCGCAAAGGGCGTCTGGTCGCCACCGCCGAAGCGATGCTGTTTTATGACGAGATCCAGAAGTATTTTCACACCATGCAGCGGCTGGCGCATACCGCGAATGACATTCGCACGCTGGCGCATGGGCAGTTGCGGCTGGGCTCGTTTATTGCGCTGGCAATCTCGATCACGCCGCGGGTGTTGCGCCGGTTCAATCAGGCGCATCCGCAGATCCATGTCTCGTGCAAAACCAGCCAGTCGCGGCAGATTGTCGATCTGGTCACCGCTCGTTTTGCCGATCTGGGGATCGTCGATCCGAGCGCGGTGACCAGCGCCGTGCGGGTCGAGCGCGAATGGCAGTTCCGCTGCGTTTGCGCGCTGCCCGTGGGCCATCCGCTGGCGCGTCATAAGGTGATCACCGCCGAGCATCTGGCGGGCGAGACGGTGATTGGTCTGCAGCGCGAATTCCTGACCCATCACCCTTCGGGCGCGGAACTCTACGCCGCGCTTGAGCCAAGCCTGCGGATCACTGTGCACCAGTCGATAGCTGCCTGCGCGATGGTCAGCGAAGGCACCGGCGTGGCGATTGTCGACCCGTTCACCGCCCGCCACTACGCGCCGCACGGGATCATCGTGCGCCCGCTCAAAGCCACGATCCCCTTTGATATCCGTATCATTTCCTCGCCCGAAGCGCCTTTGTCGGTGGCGGCGCAGGAATTCCTGAGCCTGTTCGACGCCGAGATCGAGGCCGCGCAACAGGCCGACCCGACCATCGCGCGCTATGTCTGAGTGCAAGGATTGTTGGCGGGGTGGTGTCTGGATTTGTTTCGCGAAATCAATCCTGTCGCCACCCGCAAGGCGCAGAAAATCGCAGTTGGTGAGGCAAGGCTAGAAACAAGTTCCCCGAGCTGATCGCAGCGGATATTTCTAGCTCACCAGGTGATGCGGACCGGAGACATGGCCCAGACCATGGTTGCTTCTTCGGAGCGGCGGTTGCGGAAGCGGTGGGCGATGGTGGCCGGATAGGAGAAACTATCACCGGCGCGCAAGACGATCACCTCATCACCGAGGCGCAATTCGACCTCGCCACTGAGCACGATGGCGTGTTGCTCACCTTCAAAGGCATAGCCTTCGAGAGGTTCCGGCGGCTCGGGTGGCGCCCCCTCGCAGGGGGGGAAGCGCGAGAGGATCAGATAGCATTGGCCTGAGAGGGTCGAAGACAGCAGCGCGTCCTCAAAACCCAATTCCTCTTTGGAGCGGGTATACATGCCGGACAAAGGCCGCCGGTTTTCGGCGCGCACCACATGGCGTGATTCCAAAGGTCCGGCACCGGGCCGTTTGGGAAAGAACCAATCCGCATCGACCTGTAGCGCTGCGCTGATCTCGTCAAGCAGCGCCTTCGAGACCCGCGCCGTGCCCAATTCGATACGGCTCAGATAGGCCGCCGAACAGGAAAGCTGCGCGCTGAGGTCCTTCAACGTCATGCCGCGCGCCTTGCGAACTTCGCGGATTTCGGCGCCAAGACGCTCGGCGTCGGCTTTTGTGTCTGCTGTGCTCATGCGGCGTATTTAGCGGTTTTTGGCACCCAGATTCAATCGGTGAGTGTGTTCGGTGACGCGACAATTCTGCGGCTGCAAAACCGGCCTTGCCGCACCGGCGCGATGGTCGTGAGGCGGGAGCTGGGCACGGGTCGGAATCGGGTGTTTTCCTTTCTCGCGCCGCAGTGCAGCGATGAATGCGGGTGCAGAAAGTGCATCAAAAAACCGAGCCAACATACTGAAAACAAACACATAAAATTCTTTCATCATTGATGCATCTTTTGTATTGCAATGCAGTTGAATTGTCGCAATAAAATCAACCAAGTTGAAGATGATTCAAAAATTCAACTTCATGGAGGATACATTGCGATTTGATCTGATTGCCAATTTCAGCCCTGGCAAAACCATTCCGTGGACCCGCACGCTGGAGATGATTCTGGAACAATGCTCGCTTGCCGAGCAGGCCGGATTCACCACCGCGTGGTTCACCGAGCACCATTTTGCGCATAACGGTTACATGAATGCGCCGCCCAACCCGATTCAGATGGGCACCCATGTCGCCGCGCATTGCAAAAAGCTGCGGGTTGGCACGGCGCCGATCATTCTGCCCGACTGGCATCCGCTGCGCGTCGCCGAAGATGTCGCGATGCTGGACAATATGACCCTCGGGCGGGTGGATTTCGGCGTTGCCAAAGGCATCAACGAGCGTTCGACGATCCAGTTCAACATCGACGCTGACCGCCGCGACAACGGCAAGGTGATGCGGCTCTATCAGGAATCGCTGGAGATCATCCTCAAGGCCTGGACCAATGAGGCCTTCACCCATAAGGGCGAATTCTATCAGTTCCCGGTGCCGGGCTGGAAGGAAACCAACCGTTTCTTCGAGCCGCTCGATCCGCGTTATCACGACGAGGACGGCGAATATAAAGCGATGTATGTGCATCCGCGGCCCTATACGCCCGGCCATCCGCCGGTCTGGCTGATGTCGAACGCGCCGCCGACCTTCAAACTGGCCGGTGAAAAAGGCTGGGGCGTGATCTCGATGTCGGCGGGGCCGAAAAGCACGCTGGCCTGCTGGGAAGCCTATCGCGAGGCTTTGGGCAAGCGCGAGGGGCGCGAGGTGCCGCTGGGCGAAGGCGTCGGCGTCTGCACCGCGGTCTATGTCGGCGAAAGCATGCAAGAGGCGATCGACACGATCCGCCCGAGCATCAACGCCTATTATGAATTCCTCGGCGGCTCGCGTCCGGCTGGCGAATGGACCAAGCGCGGCTATCTGGATATCGGCGAAGAGATGACCCCCGAAGACGAGGGCATGGATTGGTTCGATTTCCTCAACAAGCGCGGGATCATCGTGGTCGGTGACGCCGAGTTCGTCGCCGATAAATTCGCCGAAAAGCAGGAGACCATCGGGCTCGACCATCTGATGCTGATGCAGCAATACACCGGCGTTCCCTACGAGAAGATCCTCGCCAGCTGGAACCGGCTGTTCGAGCATGTGGTGCCGCGTTTTGGCACCCAGTCGATCGCGCAGAAGCGGGAGCTGGTCGATGCTTGAGATCTGGGGGCGGCCCTATTCCTCGAATGTGATTCCAGTGATCTGGACGGCCAACGAGTTGCAACTGGACTACCAGTTGCAGCTCGCCGGTGGCAGCTTTGGCAAGCTCGATACCGACGAGTTTGCCAAGATCAACCCGAATAAAATGATCCCCGCGATCCGCGACGGTGATTTCCCGCTCTGGGAGAGCCTGACCATCGTGCGCTATTTGTGCAGCCGCTACGGCGAAGGCACGCTTTATCCGCGTGATCTGCAACAACGCGCGGTGGCCGAGCAATGGATGGACTGGAGCGCCTCGATTGCCTTCCCGCCGGTGATCCAGCTGTTCTTTGCCACCGTGCGCTGCCAGCCCGAGGACCGCGATCCGGCGAAGATCGCCGAGCTGCGTGATGCCAGCGTTGCAGCCCTGCGCATTCTCGACGCGCATCTGGCAGAGCAGGCCTATGTGGCGGGCGATCACTTCACCATGGGGGATATTCCCTTGGGCTGTATCGCCTACCGGTTCTTCAACATCGAGGTCGAGCGCCCGTCGCTGCCGCATGTTGAGGCTTGGTATCAACGGCTCAGCGCGCGTCCCGCCTATCAGGCGCATGTGATGCGGTTTTTCGGCAGAAACCCCGACGACTGGCAGGCACTGGAAAAAGCCAGCGCTGCGGAAGGAGTGATTTGAGATGGACGTGAAAGATTATCGCCGCGCGCTCGGCTCGTTTCCGACCGGTGTGACCATCGTCACCGCCTTTGACGAGCAAGGCGAGCCTTGGGGGCTGACCGCAAATTCCTTTACCTCGGTGTCGCTGGACCCGCCGATAATCTCGGTTTGCGTGGCCAAAAACGGGCGGGTGTTTCCGACGCTGGCCAAGGCCTCGACATTCGCGGTCAACATTCTGGCCGACGAACAGCGCGATCTGGCGATGCATTTCGCCAGCAACACCGAGAACCGCTTTGCCGGCACGCCGTGGCAGCGGCAGGGCGAGGGCGCGCCGCTGTTCCCCGAAGCCGCC
This sequence comes from Pararhodobacter oceanensis, assembly GCF_003076755.1. Classification (GTDB taxonomy): domain Bacteria; phylum Pseudomonadota; class Alphaproteobacteria; order Rhodobacterales; family Rhodobacteraceae; genus Pararhodobacter; species Pararhodobacter oceanensis. The sequence continues at coordinate 357,356 of NZ_QDKM01000004.1, read as the reverse complement.
GCCTGTCTGGACTGCGTGGTCCATGAGCGTGTGGATGCGGGCGATCACGAGATCCTTCTGGGCCGAGTGGTGCATTACACCCATACCGCCAACCCGCCGCTGACCTATTGCCGCGGCGTGTTTTTCGCCGCCCAACCGCAAGAGCCAGCACAGGTGCAAGCATGAGCGACGCTTTGAACTATCACCAGCGCTTTTCGCCCGCGGAGTTTGACGCGCAGTATAACCTGCGCGCCGGACGTCCGAATTATGAAGAAACCGTAGTCCCTGACTGGATCGCGCGCAGCGCCGCCACTCGCGAGGCCCGCGCCTGCAAACTGGACGTGCGCTATGGCAACGGGCCCAAGCAACTGCTTGATGTGTTCCATTGTGGCGATGCGCAGGCCCCGACTTTGGTGTTTATCCACGGCGGCTATTGGCAGCGCGGCGACAAATCCGTCTACAGTTTTATCGCCGAGCCGTTCATCGCGGCGGGCGTGAATGTGGTGCTCTTGGGCTATGATCTTTGCCCCGAGGTCACCATCACCCATATCTCCGCTGAAATCCGCGAGGGGGTCGCCTTTGTCTACCGCCATGCGGCGGAACTGGGCGTCAACCGCGAGCGGCTGACGGTGATGGGGCATTCGGCGGGCGGTCATCTGACGCAGATGATGATGGCGACGGATTGGCCCGCCTATGGCGCCGATCTGCCCGCTGATCTGGTGAAAACCGGCGTGCCGGTCTCGCCGCTCAGCTATCTCGAGCCGGTGCGGCTGACCGAGGCGCTCAACGCGGCGCTGCGCATGGATGCCGCAGAGGCCGAGCGCGAAAGCCCGATGACCCAGCACCCGCCGCTAACCAATGCCCCGCAACTGGTGGTGGTGGGCGGCAAGGAAACCGACGAGTTCCACCGTCAGGCTCGTATCTACGCCGAGAAATACGCCACCGAGGCGCGCCGCATTGACGTCTATGTGGTGCCCGATGTGGACCATTTCGACGAACTCAACACCTTGGCCGATCCGGCCAGCGATTTCTTTCACAAAACCTGCGCCATGCTTGGCCTCAACAGGAAAGACCCGACTATGAAAGACCAGACAATGACCGAACTTACCCGCGAATTCGTTGACGCCGTGGGCGATGCCTTCAACGCCAATGATGTCGATGCGGTGATGGCCTATATCGACGACAATATCGTCTTTGACCACGCCGCTGGCCCCGAGGCATATGGTGTGCGCTTTGAGGGCGCCGAGACCGTGCGCGGCGTGTTCAAGGGGCTGTTCGACAAGGTCGAGAACGTCCATTGGAAAACCCTCGATTGCCGGATCGCGGGCGACAAAGCCTATTGCGAATATCTGCGCACCGCGACCCATAAGGACGGCACCAAAGAAGAGTATCAGAGCATCGACATCATGACCTTCAAAGACGGCAAGATGGTCTACAAAGATACCTATTACAAAATCCGAAACACCTGATTTTCCACTGAAATCCAATTGCTGACAGGTCGCGTATCGCGCCGTCAGATGTCACCGGCCACTCTCGGGCGCGTCTTGCGGCGCGCCCGGAAGGGGTCGCCTCAACCCAAAAATAAGAATAACAAACTGCAACAGGGACCAAATCATGTCTAAGAAACCTCCGCTATTGCATCTGCCGATACCGACCCATGACAAAGGGTTCTACAACGGTTTTTCGCGTGCTGTGACCATGACCTCGACGATGATCATCGCCATCGTGGTGATCTGGGCGGTCGCCTATCCCGAAGAAGCCGGTCGGGTTCTGGCCGCGATCAACGGCTATATCCTGTCGAGCTTTGCCACATGGTATATCTATGTCATGGGCGCTTTTGTCGTGGTATGCGGCATTCTCGCGCTCTGGCCCGCCTCGGGGCGGCTGAAGCTGGGTCTAGCGGGTGACACGCCCGAGTTTTCCAGCTTCTCGTGGTATTCGATGATGTTCGGCGCCGGGATCGGGGTCGGCATGCTGACTTGGGCGGTGGCCGAACCGTCGTATAATTTCAACAACAACCCCGATGTTCTGCTCGGGCTGGCCAGTTCCGGCGGGGCGGATAATATCACCAACGCCTTCAAGTGGTCGTTCCTGCATTGGGGCATTTCCGCTTGGGCGACCTATGCGGTGGCCGGTCTCTGTCTGGCCTATTTCACCTACCGGCGCGGTCTGCCGATGACCATGCGCTCGTCGCTGGTATCGCTGTTCGGGCGCCATCTTTCGGGTCCGCTCGGCCATGCGATCGACGTTTTCGCGGTGGTGGCGACGGTGTTTGGCGTTGCGCAGGCCCTCGGCTTTGGCGTCAACCAGTTGGTCGACGGGCTCAGCCGCATTGGTCTGGGCGGCTATCTGACGCTGGCCGATGGCACGCCCTCGGCGGCGGGGATCATCGTGGCGATTGTGCTGATCATGGGCGCCTCGACCCTATCGGCGGTCTCGGGCGTTGGCCGCGGGATCAAATGGCTGTCGAACATCAATATGGTGCTCTCGTTCTTTGTGCTGGCCTTCCTGCTGGTCTTCGGCGCAACAACCTTTGGCCTGACCTCGCTGTTCCAAGGGCTCTGGGTCTATATCCTCGATCTGCCTGCGCTGCTGTTCACCGTCTATGAAGGCGGCACCGAGACCGGCGATGCGCTGGTCGGCTGGCAGGGCGGCTGGACGGTGTTCTACTGGGCATGGTGGATTGCCTTTGCGCCTTTCGTCGGCCTGTTTCTGGCGCGGATCTCCAAAGGCCGCACGGTGCGTGAATTCGTCATCGGTGTGGTTGCGGTGCCCTCGCTGATCGCCTGTGTTTGGTTCTCGCTGGCAGGTGGCACGGCGATGCATCTCGAGATGACCGGCGAGGCGGCGGGCGCGATCTCCGGCGCCACCGATGGCGGCAAGATCTTTGCGATGATGGATGTGCTGATCCCCTCGGCCTTTCTGAGCTGGCTGATGGCGGCGCTGATTGTGGTCTTGCTGATGACCTATCTGGTGACCTCGGCGGATTCCGCGGTGCTGGTGGTGAACACGATCAACGCCGGTGGCTACGAGGGGCCGAAAGCACGTCCGCATATCATCTTCTGGGGCGTTGCCGTGGGCGGCGTGGTCGCAGCCTTGCTGCTGATCGGTGGCATCGGCGCGATCCAGACCGCGATGGTGATCGGAGCATTGCCGTTCAGCGTGGTGATGGCTCTGATGTGCGTCTCCTTGCTCAAAGCGGTGTTCAACGACACCCGCCGGATGGCCAATGGCGTGCCCTCGACGGTCATGCCCGCCGAGCAAGCGGCTGAGTAATCACGCCTTTCAAGAATGCGTCGCACCCCTAAATGCGATCCGGCCTTGCGCCGGGTCCGGGGTGCGAGGCCCTGACGGGTTCCAATCCCCACAGAATTTTCCATTTTTCACGCGCCGAGATATCCAACATGCTGCAGCTTTCCCGCCCCGATCTATTGGTAACCCAAGCCTATGCGAATGGCCTCTGGCTGGATGGCACAGCGCGGATTGCGGTGCATAACCCCGCCACAGGTGCGCTGGTCGCCGAGGTTGCCGACTGCACGGTGGAGGAGGTCAACCACGCGATTGACGCCGCCGCGATAGCCCAGCGTGACTGGGCCGCGCGGACCGGCAAAGAGCGCGCGGCACTCTTGCGGGCGTGGCACGATCTGATGATCGCGCATGCCGATGATCTGGCCATGATCCTGACCGCCGAGATGGGCAAACCGCTGGCCGAGGCGAAGGGCGAGGTGCTTTATGGCGCCAGTTTTATCGAATGGTTCGCCGAGGAAGCCAAACGCGTCTACGGCGATACCATCCCCGGCCACCAGCGCGACAAGCGGATTCTGGTGCTCAAACAGCCGGTCGGCGTGGTCGGCGCGATCACCCCGTGGAACTTTCCCAATGCGATGATCACCCGCAAGGCGGCTCCGGCGCTGGCGGCGGGCTGCACGATGGTGGTGCGTCCGGCCAGTGAAACGCCGCTTTCGGCGCTGGCGATGGCCCGGCTGGCCGAAGAGGCGGGTATCCCGCCGGGGGTGTTCTCGGTGCTGCCGTCCTCGGACGCAGCGGCGACCGGACAGGCCTTCTGCGCCCATCCCAAGATGCGCAAGATCAGCTTCACCGGCTCGACGCGGGTCGGCAAGATCCTGATGCAGCAGGGCGCGGCGCAGTTGAAGAAACTGTCCTTGGAACTGGGCGGCAATGCGCCCTTCATCGTGTTTGACGACGCCGATCTGGATGCGGCGGTCGAAGGCGCGATTGTCTCGAAATTTCGCAACGCCGGACAAACCTGCGTCTGCACCAACCGGATCTATGTGCATAACGGGGTCTATGAGGATTTTGTCGAACGCCTAAGCGCGGCGGTGGCGAAACTGCCGGTCGGCGACGGCTTCGCGGCGGGCACCGCAATCGGCCCGCTGATCAGCGATGCGGCGGTGAACAAGGTGCGCGCCCATATCGACGACGCGCTGGCCAAGGGCGCACGCATCGCCTTGGGCGGCGCGGCACACGCTTTGGGCGGTACTTTCTTTGAGCCAACGGTGATCGCCGAGGCGACCTCGCAAATGGCGGTGGCGCGGGACGAGACCTTCGGCCCGCTGGCGGCGGTGTTCCGCTTTGACAGTGAGGACGAGGTGCTAGAGGCCGCCAATGCCAGCGAATTCGGCCTTGCCTCCTATGTCTATACCAACACGCTGTCGCGGGTCTGGCGGATGATGGAGGGGCTGGATTACGGTATGGTCGGGGTGAACACCGGTCTGATCTCGACCGAGGTTGCGCCCTTCGGCGGGGTCAAAGAAAGCGGGCAGGGGCGTGAAGGGTCGAAATACGGGATCGAAGATTATCTCGAGATCAAATATTGCTGCCTGAGCATCTGACTGAACATCCGGCGGCAGGTCTCGCGGCTCTGACACGCGGCCTCCGCCAATTTACCAAAGGTTTTTCTGACATGTCCGGTCCTTTCTCCCTCGTGCCCCGGCTGCGGGCGCTGTTTCCCGGCTTTCTGGTGGCGGCGCTGATCGCATTGGCGGCGCAATTCATCTCCGAGCACTACGGCGCGCCGGCGATGCTGATGGCGCTCTTGTTCGGTATGGCGCTGAACTTCCTGTCCGACGATGGACCCTGCGCTGCCGGTATCGCGTTTTCGGCGCGCACGGTGTTGCGCTTTGGCGTGGTGCTGCTGGGCATGCGGATTTCGCTGGAAATGGCGGCGGCGCTGGGGTGGGAGATCATCGCGCTGGTCGTGCTGGGCGTGGCGCTGACCATCGGTTTCGGCCTCTTGTTCGCACGGGTCACCGGCCACGGGCCAAAATTCGCCTTTCTCTCGGCGGGATCAGTGGCGATCTGCGGCGCCTCGGCGGCCATGGCAATCGCGGCGATCCTTCCGCAGGACGAGCGTAGCGAAGAGCGGCTGGTGTTCACCGTGGTCGGTGTTACCCTGTTGTCGACGCTGGCGATGATCTTCTACCCGATCCTCACCGGCTGGCTGGAGCTGGGCGACGCGGCGGCGGGCGTGTTCATCGGCGGCACGATCCATGATGTGGCGCAGGTGGTCGGCGCGGGTTTCTCGATCTCGGATGAGGCGGGCGAGGTTGCGACCATCGTCAAACTGATCCGCGTGACCATGCTGGCGCCGATCATTCTGCTGGCCTCTTTGGTGATCCGCCATTCGGTTATGCGCGCGGGGCGTAGCAGTGACAGCAGCGGTGGCGCGCGGCCACCGATCATGCCCGCCTTCGTCGCCGGTTTCATCGCGGTGGTGGGGCTCAACTCATTGGGCGTATTTCCCCCGGTGCTGATTGACGTTTCCGAAGAGATCTCCCGCTGGGCGCTTCTCTGTGCGATTGGCGCGGTGGGGCTGAAGACCTCGCTGCGGGATGTGGCGCAGGTCGGCTATCCGGCGATCACGCTGCTGGTCGCGGAAACCGCCTTCATCGCGTTGTTTGTGTTGTTCGGATTGACGCTTTTGCCGCAGTGACGGGCTGGCGCAGGTCATCGTAGCGCGGTCGGAGATCACCTGCCGCTGATCCGGTTTCATTGCTCCGCGGCTGTCACCCTATAAACCTCACGGGGTCTACGCGGCGGATAACTTCCGCCGCGTCTTCACCACTCCGACAAATGTTGCGGGGCGCTCGATAAGATGTTAGTTATTGATCACTAACCGATGGGGCGCTGTGGATGGATAGATCAGATTTGGCCCTGCGTATCACGGGCGGCATCGCGATCGGCTTTGGCGGGCTGACCCTGCTGTCGGGCGGCACCACATTGCTGGGCGCTCTCGACATGGGGGCGGTGGTCGGCTTCGTCTTGTGGTTCAACACCTTGGCGGGCGTGGCCTATATCGCAGCGGGGCTCGGCCTCTGGCGGGCAAAGCCTTGGGCCTATCCGCTGTCACTGGCGATCTGTCTGGCGACATTGCTGGTCTTTGCGGGGTTCCTCTATGTCGTCCTGCGCGGCGGGGCATATGAGATGCGCACCGTCTTCGCCATGACCCTGCGCTGCGCGATCTGGCTGGGCATCGCATTGGTGGCCCGCGCGGCTGTGCGCAGACGGCAGACATGAAAACCGCATCCCCCATAGACGGCGCGCTGGTGCTGACAATTGCAACCGGCCTCGGGCTGGTTCTGGCGGGGCTGGGCCTCTGGCCACTGCAAGGTAGCGCGGCGGATGTGGCCTCACTCACCGGATTGACGCTGGTCTATCTGGCCGGCGGGCTGCCCGCGGCTTGGCGGGCCGTCACCGTTCTGTGGCGAGAGCGGGTTCTGGATATCGACCTGCTGATGGTGGTGGCGGCAATGGCGGCGGCGGCGGTGGGTGCGCCGCTCGAAGGCGCGGTGCTGCTGACCCTGTTCAGCATCTCGACAACGCTGGAAGAGCGCGCCATGGGCCGCGCCCGCCGCGCCGTCGAAGCACTGATGGCGCTGCGCCCCGAAACCGCCTTGCGCAAAGCCGAAGACGGGCATGTCCATGAGGTTCCGGTCGCAGAGCTGACCGTCGGTGATATCATCGTCTTGCGCCCCGGTGCGCGTGTGCCCACCGATGCCGAGGTCATCGCGGGGCATGGCGCGCTGGATGAGGCCAATATCACCGGCGAATCCATGCCGGTCAGCAAACAACAGGGCGCGCAGGTCTTTGAGGCAACGGTGAACCTCGACGGGGTGCTGGAGGCAAGGGTCACCAAAAGCGTCGCCGATAGCACCGTCGCGCGGATGATCACGTTGGTCACCGAGGCGCAGGCGGCCAAAGCCCCCTCGGAACGTTTCAGCGAATGGTTCGGCCAGAGGTATACGGTTGCGGTGCTCCTCGGTGCCATTCTTGCCTTTGCGACTTTCCTCTTTCTCGGGCGCGACTGGCATGATGCGCTCTACCGCGCGGCGGTCTTGCTGGTTGCGGCCAGCCCCTGCGCGATTGTGATCTCGGTGCCTGCCGCGATCCTCTCGGCGCTATCCGCGGCAGCGCGGCGCGGCGTGTTGTTCAAAGGCGGGGCGGCGCTGGAAACACTGGCCGCGGTCGATACATTCGCCTTTGACAAGACCGGCACATTGACCACCGGCAAAGCCTCGGTCAGCGAGACCGTCGCCCTCGAGATCGACGCGCGGGAGTTCCTCGCGCTGCTGGCCGGGCTCGAGGCGGAGTCCGAGCATCACAGCGGCGCCGCGATCCGCGCGGAAGCCAAGCATCACGGGATTGCGCCGGTGGCGGTGGAGGATGTGGTGGCTTGGCCGAGCGAGGGGATCACCGGCGCCTTTGAGGGCCGCACCCTTTGGGCCGGAAACCCGCGGATCGCGGCGCGGATGGGCGCGACGATTGAGCATCCGGCCCTCGCGGCGATGGTCGAGGACACGCAGAGCGTCATCTATTTCGGGCAGGACGCGCAGCTTCTTGGCGCGGTGAGTATCGCGGATCAGGCGCGTGCGAGTTCGGCTCCGGCGCTGGCCATGCTGCGCGACAGTGGCGTGAGCAAAATCCTGATGTTGACCGGCGACCGCCGCTTGGTGGCGATGCGGATCGGGGCGGAACTGGGGTTTGAGGCTGGCGATATCCACGCCGATTTGCTGGCCGAGGACAAGCTGCGGCTGATCGGCGAGCTTGCCGCCAAGGGGCGGGTGGCCTTTGTCGGCGACGGGGTGAATGATGCCGCTGCCTTGGCGCGGGCCGATGTCGGGATCGCGATGGGCGCGGCGGGATCGGATGTGGCCCTGCAGGCCGCCGATGTCGCGCTCTTGTCCGAGGATATGGAGCGATTGGCCGAGGCCCATATGATGGCGCGCCGCACCGCCAAGATCATCCGCCAGAACCTGACTTTCGCTATCGGCGCCATGGGCGTGTTGGTCACCGGCGGGTTGTTTTTCGATCTGCCCTTGCCGCTGGCGGTGATCGGCCACGAAGGCGGGACGGTGCTGGTGGTGCTCAATGGCCTGCGGCTGCTCAAAGGGGTGGATCGGTAGGGAAGGGCGGTTACAGGTGTCAGAGCTGCTACGTCGATAGGTGGCCGGTCCGCGATGATCGCTGCGCCATAGCGGCTGATATACCGCCAAAGAAACCGTTGCGACGATGCGGAGATGGACGGTCCGCTTTGCCATGAGTATTGCGGGCGCGACACCCATCGAAAAGCTCTCGGCGGTGCTGGTCGAACCCTTTGCAGCCTGACCACGCTCGCGGGGCAATCCCGCCCCCCTTTGCTAGCTCCGCCGTATCTGCTCAGGCGCGATAGCGGTGATCACGGCATCGCGCGTTTCCGCATTGCTCGCCGCGATGATCTGCTCGTTCAACCGTGCCGCATCGAGCTTGCGCAACTGGGCGATGAGCTCTTCGGCCTCGTCTTCGGGATAGCCCAATGCGTGCAGCGCCCGCCCGCTCAGCGCCAGAGCCGAGAGTTGGGTTTCGCGGATGATCGCCTCTGCGGGCACGCCTTCGCTGGCCAGACGAACCGCATGTATCCGGTCGTGTGCGCGCACCAGCAAAGCGGCATCGGGAAACTTGCGCTGGATGGTGGCGACGATCTGGAGCGTGATCTCCGGCTTGCCCGTCGCCACCACAATCACCTTGGCTGATCCCGCGCCTGCCGCGGCCAGCACCTCGGGCCGCCGCCCGTCACCGAAATACACCCGCTCGATAAACCGGTGCGCTTTGCGGATGCGGTCGGTGTCGTGGTCGAGCAATGTCACCGGCACCCCCTCGGCGATGAGCGGCTGCGCTACCAATTGCCCGACCCGTCCAAAACCGATGATCAGCACCGATCCGGCGGCATCGGTGAAATCCTCGTCGATGGTCTCAGGCGCCGTTTTGCGGGAGACAAAACGATAGACGCGGTCGGATTGCGACGAGAGCGCCATCGACAGGGTGACAATCGCCACCACCACCGAAGCGAGGTCTCCGGGCAAAAGCAGGGCCGAAGTCGCCGCCGAAAACAGGACAAAGCCGAATTCGCCATGCTGGCCCATGGTCAGGGCGATGCGCAGCGCGGTTGGATGAGGGGTTCCAAAGGCGCGGTTCACGCCGTAAGCCCCAAGCCCCTTGAGGCTGATGGTAAGTGGCACCGCCAGCAAGATCACCTGCCAGTTCTGGGCCACCGCCGAGAGGTCCAGCGAGAGGCCGACCGCCATAAAGAATAGCCCCATGAACAAGCCGCGGAAGGGCTCGATATCGGCTTCCATCTCGTGCCGATAAGAGGATTCTGCGAGCATCACACCGGCGATAAAGGCGCCCATCGCATAGGATAACCCCGCCGAAGCCATGATCAGCGCGGCAAAGACCACCACGCCAAGCGCGGCGGCGGTCATCAGTTCCGGGGTGCGCGTGCGGGCGATGATGCGAAAGACCGGATCAAGCGCATAACGCCCGATCAGGATCAGCAGCGCGATGGCGCCGATGCCGATAGCGGTGGCCCACAGGTTGCCAGCCAGCGTCGCATCCTCGCCAGAGGGGGCGAGCAATGTGACCAGCAAAAGAAAGGGCACAATTGCCAGATCCTCGAACAACAAAACCGCGATGGCGGTCTGTCCAAAGGTGGAATTGCGCTCGCCGCTCTCGTCGATGCCGCGCATGACCAGCGCCGTAGAGGAGAGCGCCAAACCGAGGCCGATGATCACCGCGACACGCCACTCAAGCCCGAACAGCAATGCCGCCGACGTTAGCAGGGCCGCGCAGGTCATCACCTGTGCAAGCCCCCGCCCGAAGATTGTGCCGCGCATCGCCCAAAGCCGTGCGGGGCGGAACTCCAGCCCGATCACAAAGAGAAACAGCACCACCCCGAACTCGGCGAAATGCAGCAGTTCCTCAGGGTCGCCGGTGAAGGAAATCGACAGGCCGGCCCCCGCGACCACACCCGCGACGAGATAGCCGATCACCGTGCCCAGCCCCACAGCGCGCGACAACGGCACGAATACACAGGCCAGCGCGATCAGGGCTAGGGCCTCGAGAAAGGCCAGTTCCAGCCCGACAAGGCCGAAAATCGCCCGCCCGTCCTCGGGAGTGGCTGCCTGTGCAGGGGCACCAATGACGGCCAAGAGGATGGCCGCGCAGATATATGTGACCGGTCGGCGCGTCACCCTCCATGCCCTCCGCTGGTGGTCTGCGCAACAATGCGGGTGCTTGCAGGCCATAGGTGCTTAACCATCAAATTTGCCGGCCACGGTCGGGATATCCGAGCCATGCCTGCCACACCGGAAACCCTCAGCGGCGACATACTCACGCCACGCCCAGCGGTAGTTGCTGCGCCTCGGCCCATTGCCGTGGTGACTGCCCATAGTGGCGCTTGAACTCGCGGCTGAATTGCGAGGCGCTCAGATATCCGACGTCCATCGCGGCCTCGGTGACCGCCAAACCGCCGGCGATCTTCATCGCGGCGTTGTTGAGCCGCATGGATTTGACGAATTGGATCGGCGCCATCGTGGTCACCTGCTTGAATTTGCGGTGGAACACCGCGCGGCTCATCCCGGCGCGGCCCGCCATCTCGTCAATCGAGACCGGCGCCGCCAGATTTGACGACAGATCCGCAATCGATCGCGCAATGGCATTTCCGGCGCCAAAGGCTTGCCGCGCAAACCCGCCCGCCTCGCCCTTGAGGATCGCGTAATATAGCTCTCGCAGCCGCGCCTCGCCAAGGATCGCCATATCCGCCCGGTTCTTTGCAAGCTGCAACAGCCGCAGCAGGGCATTGGTGAAACCATCATCCCAGCGCGCCAGCCTGATCCCCTGCGCAGGCGGATCGGTTTTGACCATCGGATCGGGGCTGGCAGAAGCCTCCATCTGCATATCCATCGCCAATGCCGACATCACCCGCGGGTCAAGCGCGATGAGCACGCCGTAAAGCGGGGTATCCGGCGCGGCGGCAGGGGTTCCGGCCATGACCGGCATCGACATCGGACAGCAGAGGTATTTGCTATCGTCGTAGACATATCTTTGCCCGTCAAAAATGGCTTCTTTCTCGCCGCTGACGATGGCCACGATGCAGGGATCATAGACCACCGGAACGCAGGGAATGGCCTGCGTCGCGCGGAACAGTTGCACGCCTTTGATGCCGCTCTCGGTCAGCCCCTCACGGGCTGCGTTTGCGGCGATAATATCTTTGATGGCCTGTTTGCTCATGGCGGCGATCTAACCGAGGAACCCCGCGCGTTGCAACCGGCTTGAGACAATCAGGCAAGTTTTTGCGACAATCTTGGCTGTTTCTGCGCGCCTGTGAGAGGTATTTACAGCTTCAGGATATAAGTTGCGCGGCCCTTTGCCCGCGCTCAAAGGAGCAAGATAATGTCGGATACCAGATTTGGACCCAAAGGCTGGACGCCGGACCGCCTGAGTGATCTTGGCGGCAAGACCTATGTGATCACCGGCGCCAATGCCGGCGCGGGGTTTCAGGCGGCGCGGACGCTGCTGGGCAAAGGCGCGAAAGTGGTGATGCTGAACCGCTCGGACGCGAAATCGCAGGCGGCACAGGCGCAGCTAAAGGCCGAATTCGGCGCCGAGGCCAAGGTCAGCTATATCCGCATGGACCTTGCCTCGCTGGCCTCTGTGCGCGCGGCGGCGGCGGAGATCTTGGCCACGGTTCCGCGCATTGACGCGCTGATCTGCAACGCTGCCATCGCGCAGGTGCCCAAACAAGTGCTGACGGTTGACGGGTTCGAAAGCATGCTGGGCACCAACCACTACGGCCATTTCCTGCTTTGCGGGCTGGTATTCGAGCGCGTGGCCGAGACCAAGGGCCGGATCGTGGTGGTCTCGAGCCTTGGCTATAATATGGGGATCAAAACCATCCAGTTCGACGATATGAACTGGGATCAGAACTATCACCAAAACCGCACGTACTCGCAAAGCAAACTGGCGCAGATGATGTTCGCCTATGAGTTGCAGGACCGGCTGGCCGCGGCAGGTCGCAGTGATGTCGGCGTCTATGTCTGTCATCCCGGTTCGTCACGCACCTCGCTGATCACCACCAGCGGCAATCTGACCACGCGGATCATGTTTGGGCTGATGTCGCTGTCGCCCTTGGTGCAATCTGCCGAAAAGGGCTCTTGGCCCGAGGTGATGTGCGCCACCGAAGAGGGGCTGGAGCCTCGTGCGCTTTACGGTCCCACGGGCTGGCTGGGGTTCGGCGGCCCCGTCGGCAAGGGGGAATTGCGGCCCCATGCCTATGACAAGCCGGTGATGGCGCGGCTGTGGGAGGTCTCCGAGGCGGCGACGGGGTATCAATGGGCGCTTTGAACGGCTGCGATGCGCGCAATGCGGTTTCGGCGCTACGACCGGTCAGCGGCGCGCGCGAGAAACCATGATATGACCTTGGCAATCGCCGGTGATTGCTTGGGTTTGCGCGTGGCAAGCAGGTAGAAATCCTGCCTGCCGCGCAAGATTTGCGGTGTGATCTGCAGTAAACGCCCGCTTGCAAGCTCCGCAGCCACCAGAAACCGGCTCACCAGCGCCGCGCCCTGACCGGAAAGCGCGGCATCGACAGCCAATGAGGTCTGGCTCAAGCGCAGCCCGTGGCCCGCGGTATCTGCGATGTTCAGCGACCTCAGGAACTCCGGCCAGAGATCATGCGCGTCGTGCAGTTTGGGCAGGGCCGAGAGGGCCTGCGGAGTGACCGGCACGCCTTGCTCCGCGACCAGATCGGGCGTTGACACCGCGATAACCTCTTGATCAAACAGCAGATGAGCGTCGAGCGCGGCGCCAAAGGGCGGCTCGCCCTGTCGGACCGCAAGGTCGATCCCGTCGCTGTGAAAGCTCGAGAGTTTCTCGGTCGCCAGAATGCGCAGGTCGATATCGGGGTGATGGGTCGAGAAATCGGGCAGATTGGGGATCAACCATTTCGCCGCGAAGGTCGGAGTGACGCTGATCAGCACCTTGCCGGGTTCCGGCCTGAGCTGCTCGGTGGCATTGCGCAGCGCGTCAAACGCACTGGCGATGCCCGCGTGATAGCTTCGCCCCGCGGCGGTGAAGGCCAGACCCTTCGGCAGTCGCTCAAACAAGGGCACTCCCAAATGCGCCTCAAGCTGGCGCACCTGCTGGGCAATGGCGCCCTGCGTCACGCGCAACTCATCGGCCGCGGCGCGAAAGTTCAGGAACCGGCCCGCCACATCAAATGCGCGCAGCCCGTTAAGGGGAGGAAGCTGGGTCATTTGGAGATAGTATTTCTACTGTCATGAAAGATCAATTCTCGGGCGATGCGGCGCGTCCATAAGATTATATTCATGCCAATGACGAGATGGAGTGAGTAATGACTGTAGATAACATGGTGCATATCGCCGGCAGCGGCACCGGCGCCGCGCGTATAGCGTCGGTAGTTGGAATTGATCCGGGTAGCCGGTCCTTGTCTGCACAAGGCAACGGCGCTGCAGCGGGAGGCTTGGCTCATGTCCGCTGACGCCGCCATGAGGCGCCCGCAATTCGACCGCATGGTGTTCGCGGTCAAATGGGGCGCCTCGATCATCCAGATCATGGGCTATACCGCCACCGGATTCGGCTGGACGCCGTGGAACCTCTATCTGTTTCTGATCGGTGTCTTGGGCTGGTTTGCGGTCGGCGCCATGTGGAAGGATAACGCGCTGATGCTGGTCCATCTCGTCGCCCTCGGCGCCATGGTGGCGGGGATGGTGAGCGGGTAGCATTGCCGGGATTGGCGGCTGGTGCGGCGCGTAAATCACCCGAGCACGAAAACCGATTAACCAAAACCTGCGGGTCTTTATAACCCGTGGTGCCTCAATTCAGCGTGGCGTCGAATTCGATGATGCTGCGGCCCTCATCGGTGACCGGCGCGGCGATGATTTTAGCGTTGAAAATCCCCGGGCCAGAGAATTCGATGGATTGCCCGAGCCGGTCTTCGGTGTTCAGGCTGACCGAATAATCGGTGCTGCTCAGACTGTCCATCCAGTCGCCAAAAAGCGCGTCGAGATCGGCCTCGGTGGTGATCGCAAACATCCGTATGCTCGAGCCGATGGCGCGGTCGGTAACCACTTCGATATCGTCAGGAAAAACCAGTTCCGAGGGGATCCAATCCTGCACCACGCTGGACGCAGCGGCGCTTATCGGCACGGCGAGGGCCAGCGCCAGAACCGCGCCGCCGAGGGCAGGGCGGGAGAGCGCGGCTTGAAAACGGGCGCGGAATGTTGCGGGGCGGGAGGGTCTGCTGATCATGGCGCTTTAACTAACGTATGTGCGCAGGTTTTCAAGCAGCTCGGCATTTTTCCGCTAGGCTGTTTGGTTTTTGAACTTCAAAGTTCTTTAATTTCTCCAGCACCAAGGTCTAAAACCCAGTCAAACAGCTTCATATGCTGAAAAACCGGCATGTCCTTCGATGCGCGGTTCGCTCGCAGCGCATTGGCTCTTACCGGCAGAGCCTATACATATGAACGCCACAGCACCGGCACGCCGACCCGCAGGTTTCGCGGGGGCGATTTGCCTGTGCGGAGGCAGGAAGGACCCCAAAATGGTGATGCAAGACCGGAGCCCAAAGCCCGAGATCGTAATTATGGGCGAGGCCAGCGAGGGCGCGTTGGCGCAGGCGCAAAACTGCCGGATCGAAGCCGAAGCGATGCTGTTGATGGCAGATAATCACCAAGGCTACGGCATGCCGGTCGGCGGTGTGGCGGTCTAAACCGATAGGATCGCTCCGGCGGGTGTCGGCTTCGATATCGGCTGTGGCAACAAAGCGGTGCGGACCAATCTGACGCGGGCGGATGTCAGCGGGCGGCTCGCGCCCTTGGCGGATGAGATGTATGCGCAACTGGCCTTCGGCGTCGGGCAGGCGAATAAGACCCGCGTCGAGGATGCGCTGTTTGACGATCCACTTTGGCAGACCTCGCCGTTTCTGCGCGCTTCGGGCGATCTGAAAGCGACGGCGCGGGCGCAATTGGGTTCGATCGGCGCGGGCAATCATTATGTCAATGTGTTCGCCGATGAGGAGGAGCGGATTTGGGTCGGGGTCCATTTCGGCTCGCGCTCATTGGGCCATGCAATTGCGTCGCATTTTATGAAACAGGCGGGCGATAAGCCCAATGCGGCGGATGCGGCGCCGAAAACACTGCCGGTGAATTCGGCGTTGGGGCGCGATTATATCGCCTGTATGCAATTGGCCGGTCGCTATGCCTATGCGGGGCGTGACTGGGCCTGTGACAGGGTGGTCGAGATCCTTGGCGGCGAGATAGTGGACGAGGTGCACAACCACCATAATTTCGCTTGGCACGAAGAGCACGGCGGCCAGAACCGCTGGGTGGTGCGCAAGGGCGCGACACCTGCGTTTCCCGGCCAGCGCGGGTTTGTAGGTGCGTCGATGGGCGGGGTCTCGGTGATCTTGCAAGGCGTCGACAGCGCCCAGTCACGCGGGCTCTATTACTCGACCGTGCATGGCGCGGGGCGGGTGATGTCACGCTCGGCGGCGGCGGGGCGGCGGCGACGGGTCAAGCGGCAGGCCACCCGCAAGGACGGGCGCGTGGTCAATGTGACCGAATGGGTGCAGAGCGGCGGTCAGGTGGATTTTCCGGCTGTTCAAAAGGAGCTTGCGCGGCAGGGGATCATCCTGCGCGGTGGCGGCGCGGATGAGGCGCCCGAGGTCTATAAGGATCTCGATAAGGTTCTCGAGGCGCATGCGGGCACGGTGGAGGTGCTGCACCGGTTGCGCCCGCTGATCGTCTGTATGGCGGCGTAGCGGGTGAGGCGCACTAAAGCGCAGGCTGACCTGCGGGGCGCGGCGAGGGGGTGCAGCCGCGGCGCTATTTTCCTTGATCAGGGCAGGGCTTAACGAGTCTCAGATTTGACGAACGGCACCGCAGCGCGCCATGCGAGCAGGGCGATGCCAAGCGCGGCGAGCGCCAGCACCGGCAGATTCATCGTCGGCAGATTGCTGACGATCACACCGACCAGCGCCCAGATAATCGCCGCCGCATACCCCCATTCGCGGGGGCGCGCGGCCTGCACGATCAGCGCGACCAGCAGCACCGCGCCAAGGCACAAGAGCGCCGCTGCCTGCGCCGAAAGCACCCCGTATCCGGCCAGCGTGACGCCAATGCCGACGCCGGTCGCGGCGGTCAGCCAGCCTGCATAGAGCGCGACGGGGCGGGCCTGCAGCCAGACATCCTGTGGCCCCGCGCGCAGCAGGGCCGCGATTGCTGTGGCCGCCATCACCACGATCATCACTGTCGCCAGAACCGGCGCGGAATTTGCCGCCGCGATCCAGAACGCGCCGATAGTCAGACTGATCAACAAGGGGATCCGCATCGCCTGCCAGCCTGCGTCGTCGGGTGCGCGCCAGACGCCGTAAGCGGCGCTGATCACCAGCCAGAGGTAAATCACCCCCCAGATCGCAAACGCATAACCCGCAGGTTGCACCGGCGGGTCGGTCTGCGGGATCGGGAATTGATCGGCGGAAAAGCCGTTGAAACCGCTGGAAAATAGCGGCGAAATCACAAAGGCGATGGTGGCGACCAGCACCAGAATGGCGAGAGTTCCAATGCGCATGGCGTGTCCTTTTCGAGTGCTATCCCAGCGGGTTAGATGGTGGCGCGACGTGGTTTCATTTCTCAACGCCTTGAGGATCATACGGCGCCGCGCGGGTTTTGGATCAGATTAATCTTGGCGCTGATTGTCCCGAATAGCGAGGGCTTTTGCTGCTGCTGGTTTTTCGGCGCCCTCCGCGCCTCACTGCAACCTGAGCGCAGCCGACTTGATTGCAAAAGGAATTCGGGCAATGCTGCGGTCAAATCGTGATCGTATTTGAGAGTAACCATTGAAAGGGAGAGAATTTTATGGACCTGCAAACTTCGGTTAAAACCTGTCTGACGCAAAAATATGTCGGTTTCAGCGGGCGCGCGAGCCGGTCGGAATATTGGTGGTTCGTGCTGGTTGTGGTGATCGGCGGGATCATTGCCTCACTGCTGGGATCGTGGATCGTATTGATCTATTACCTCGCCTTGCTCAGCCCGATGGCGGCGGCGGGATACCGGCGCTTGCAAGATACCGGACGGCCGGGCTGGCAGATCTTCATCCCGATGGGGCTTGGCTTGATCGGCATGTTGTTCATGCCCTCGGCGCCGGTGGTCGATGGCGGGCAGGTGACCAATATGCCGAGCATGGGCAGCATGGGGTTCATGGCGCTGTTTGGCCTTGTGCAACTGGTGGTCGGGCTGGTGTTCCTGTGGTGGCTGACCCGCCCGTCCGAGCCTGAGGCAAACCAGTTCGGGCCGGTGCCGGCCACCTGATCACTTGAGAGTTTGCCCTGATTTGCGCCCTGTCGCGGGGCGCAAATCATCCAGAACGGCATAGAAGGCGGGCAGCACGGCAAGGATCAGCACCGTCGCCGCCAGCAGCCCGAAGACCACCGCGATCACCAAAGGTTTCAGCGTTTGCGCCTGCGTCGAGGTCTCGAACAGCAAGGGCGCCATGCCGAAAATCGTGGTCGAGACCGAGACAAAGATCGGCCGGAACCGCGCCCGCACCGCATCGCCCGCAGCCTCGGCAGCTGTGCGGCCCTCGGCGCGGCGGGCATTGATCACGCCGACCAAGAGGATCGCGTTATTGACCACGATCCCCGCCAATGATGCCGCGCCGACCAGCGAGGGCATCGAGATATTATAGCCCATCAGCACATGCCCCCAGACCACCCCGAGGAAGGCCAGCGGGATGGTCATCATCACGATCACCGGCTCGATATAGCTGCGGAACTGGAAGCTGAGCACGGCATAGATACCGACCAGCCCGATCAGAAACCCGCGCAGGATCGAGGCGACGGTCTCGGCGGCATTGGCGGCCTGTCCGCCGATCTCGAAACTCAGCCCCGGGGTCTCGGCAGCGAGCGCGGGCAGGTAGCCGCTGGCCAAACGGGCGGTGATCGCATCGGCATTGCCGATCTGCCCGTCGACATCCGCCGAAACGGTGAGGGTGCGGCGCCCGTTGCGCTGGGTGATACTGCCCCAACCGCGCGCCTCGGTGAGGCTGGCGACGCTGGACAGCGGCACACTACCACCTGCGGGGAGCGCGATTTCAAAGGCCTCAAGACCGGCGCGGTTGGCACGGTCGGCGTCGGAGAGGCGCACCTCGAGATCCCACGCCCTGTCGCCGCGCCGGATTTCCTCAAGCTGCGTGCCAAGGAAGGCGGCGCGCAATTGGCTGGCGATATCGGCAGCGGTGAGGCCCAGAGCCTCGGCCCCCGGTGAAAGCGTCAGTCGCAGTTCCGGCGCGCCGGGGCGCAGATCAAGGATCGCGTTGCGCACACCGGCATAGCTGGAGAGTTCGGCCAGCGTGGCGCGACCGGCGTCTTGCAGGGTGGCGAGGTCGGGATGGCTCAGGCGCAACTCCACTGCGACGCCCTGCGGGCCGATGCCCGGTTCGGTGAGGATCAGCGAGGAGGCGCCGGCCAGCGGTCCGATCTCGGCGCGCCAAAGGGTGATGATCTGATCAAGCGTTTGGCTCCGTGTGCCGGCGCTTTGCAGATCGACCGCGACGGTGGCGACATGGGCGCCGCTTTCCCCCGCCGACAGGTTGCGCCCCATGCGGGTGATGCGGCGGATCACCAGCGGCGCCGCGGCAGGGTCGGGGGACATTTGCGTATTTACCCGGTCAACCGCCGCCTCGACCTGCGCCACCGCCTCCATGGTGCGGGCGAGGGGGGTGCCGGCGGGCATCAAGATACGCGCCTCAAGCACATCGCCGTCGATCTCGGGCAGGGCCTCGCGCTTGACCACCCCGCCGCCCAAGGCGCCGACGGTGACGATCAGCGCGGCGATGGCCAGCCCCGAGACCAGCCAGCGAAAGCGGATCGCGGCATCGGCCAGACGCCCCACGCCTTGATCGCGCAGGGCGTTGAAACCGGCGTCGAAGGCGCGGCGAAAGCGTGATGGATTGTCCTGTGTTTTGCTGCCCGAGAGATGATGCGGCAGGATCAGGAAGGCCTCGATCAAGGAGGCAGCAAGCGCGGCCAGCAGGACCACCGGCAGCACCTGCAAGACCGCGCCGAGTTCACCGGCGAGAAAGGCCAGCGGCAGGAACACCGCCAGCGTGGTCAGAAAGGACGAGATGACGCCGGGCGCCACCGCCGCCACGCCCGCCGCGACATTGGCGACACTGGTGGAACCCTTGGTATGCACGGCGATGGATTCGGCGATGACGATGCTATCGTCCATCACAATGCCGATCGCCATCAACAGCGCGACCAGCGTCATCATGTTCAGGCTGAGCCCCGTCACCGCCATCCAGATGAACGCACCGGCAAAGGCCGCGGGCAGGCCCATCGCCGCCCAGATCGCGAAACCGGGGCGGAAGAAGAGGGACATCACGACGACGACCAGCACCAGCCCGATGACGCCGTTTTGCACCAGCATCAGCAGGCGGTCGCGGATGATCGAGGTCACGTCCTGTACCACTTCAATGCGCAGGGCGGGTGGCAGACGGGCGGTTTCCTGCGCGACTAATGCGGTGACCGCGTCGAGCACCCGCAGCGCGTCGGCATCCAGCGCCTTGGCGACATCAATGAGGATCGCGGGCGCCCCGTCGATGCTCGCGCGGTCATGGGGCGGCTCGAAACGCTCGGTGATCGTGGCAATCTCGCCCAGACTCAGCGTGGCGCCGCTGGGCAGCACCAGCACAGGGATCGCCGCCAGCCCCGCAGCGCTGTCGCGGGCGGCGGTGACGCGCAGGGTCAGATCGCGGCCCGCGCCTTCCAATGTGCCGGCGGGCAGGTCGATATTCTGCGCCGCAATCGCATTGGCCAAACTGGCAGGGGTCAGCCCGTAGCCCTCGAGCACCACACGGTCGGCGCTGATGCTGAGCGTGCGGGTGCCAAGCCCGCTGCGCGTGGCCGTGGCGACACCCGAAAGCGCGGTGATCCGGTCGGCAAGGCTCTCGGCGTAAAGGTCCAGTTCCGAGAGCGGCAAATCACCCGAAATCGCCACCGAGGCGATCGGATCGGAGCGGTGCATCTCGCGCACAATCGCCGGATCGGCGCGGGCAGGGAAACTGTCAATCGCCGCGACTTCGCTGCGCAGGGCGCTGATAAACCGCAGCGGATCATTGCCCGAACCCATGGTGGCTACGGCGCGGGCGCGGCCGGAGTGTGCGCTGCAACTCAGGGTTTGCAGCCCCTCGACACCCTGCACCCCGTCCCAAAGCGGCGCGCAGATCGCCCGCTCCACATCCTCGGCTGCGGCGCCGCGGTAGGGCACGGTGATTTCGGCCTCGACTGAGCGAAAATCGGGGAAAGTCTCGCGCAGCAGGTTCGGCACGGCAAAAAGCCCCGCCGCGAGGATCACCAGTAGCAGAAGATTGCCCGCCGTCGGATGGCCGGTGAACCAGCGGATCATTCCATGACCTCAACGGGGTGCAGGGGCAAACCGGGGATCGCAAGCGCGATATCATCCAAGACCACACGCTCGCCCGCCACCAGACCTTGGGTCAGCACAACGCGCCCGTTCTGGGTGAACTCGGGCGTGACGGGGCGCAGTTCCAGCCGGTTATCCGGCCCAACGATGCGCAGCATTCCGGCGTGCAACGCGGCTTCGGGCAAGGCGAAGGCATCGGCGATTGGCGCACCGGCAAAGGTCAGGTTGACCTGCATATTCGGCACCAAGGGCAGGCGCTGCGGCGGGTTGGCACCGGCATAGGGCGCCTCGACAGTGACCACCACCGGCACGCTGCGGGCACGAGCGTCAACGGCGCCCTCGATCCGGCTGACCCGCGCGGCCCAAAGCTGCGAGGGATCGGCCAGCGGACTAAGCGTCACATCAATCAGACGGGCGGGGATGTCGCGCATCATGTCCTCAAGCGACAGCCCCTCGGTGGCGCTGCCGAGAAGGCGGCGAAAACTGGCAATCGGCAGATGCGCGACGACCTCGACACTGGCGAGCGCATCGCCACGGATCACCACTTGGCCGGGGGCGATGGTCTGGAAGCGCTCGGCGCTGACCTCGGTAACGCGCAGATCGAACGGCGTGGTTAATGTGGTGCGCTCCAGCGCGCGGCGGGCGCGGGCGAGCGCGGCTTGGGTGCGGGCGCGCTGCGCAGCGATACGGGCCTCGCGGGCGGGGACCAGCGCCAGCGCGTTCTCCAGTTCGGCCACCGTGCGCCGCGCCAGAAGCGTCGCGCGCTCGACCTCATTGGCCCGCGCTTGCGGCATGGTGCCCTGCGCGATCAGGGTGTTGGTGCGGGTCAGATCGGCCTCGGAGAGCGCCAGACGTTCACGCTCGAGCGCCAGAATGCGGGTGGTGTTGCTAGCTTCGGCCTCGAGTTGCGCGGCCTCGGCACCAAGGGCGGCGAGATCGGCCTCGGCCTGCGCCAAAGCCAGTGCGTAATCGGCGGGATCGACGCGCAACACCTGCGTATCCGCTGGGATCAACCGGCCCGCTTGCAGATCGTCATGGCGCCAGATCACCTCGCCCTGCACCTCGGCCACCGCCACCCAGGTTTGCGCCGCGCGCAGGTTGCCCCAGACCGTGGCACTTGGGCGGATATCCTCGGGCGTGACGGTGAGTGTGCGCACCGCCAGCGCCTCTGCCTCGCCCTCGATCTGCGCCGGACCCGGCGCGGTGGAGATCATCCATGCGGCGGAGGCCACAGCGAGCGCGACGGGCGGCAGGGCGAGGAGTGGAGCGAGGCGCATAGGGTTAACCCTTGGCTACTGAGAGTGGATGCGAAGCGGCGGCGGTTGGCGTGGCGGGCGCCAATTTGGCGGCGCGCGACTCGGGGCGTGTGGTTGTGGGTGGGGTGAGTATATGTTAGTGAGTGATTGCTAACAAGAGAGTCGCAATGTCCATCCGTTTGAACGCCAAAACCCGCAAGGCGCAGATCGTGCGCGAGGTGCTGCAACTGGCCGATGAAATCGGGCCGGACCGGCTGAGCACCAATGATGTGGCGCGCGCGGTTGGGCTGAGCCAACCGGCGATTTTCCGGCATTTTCCGACCAAGGGCGAGATGTGGCTGGCGGTGGCCGAGGAGATCGCGCTGCAACTCACCGCCGCCTGGCGCCAGGCCGAAGCCGGGGCGGCGACACCCGAGGCGCGGCTCAGGGCGTTGATCGGCGCGCAACTGGCACAGATCGCGCAGACACCGGCGATGCCCTCGATCCTGTTCTCGCGCGAGTTGCAGGTTGATAATCCGGCGCTGCGCGCGGTCTTCATCAGGGTGCTGGGCGAGTTTCAGGCGCGGCTGGTTGCGGCAATCCAAGAGCGACAGGCAGGCGGCAGCGCGCGTCAGGATATAGCTGCCGAGGATATCGCGATGCTGCTGACCTCATTGGTGCAGGGGGTGGCGATCCGCTGGACCTTGGGGGCACGCGGCTTTGCGCTGGTCGATGAAGGGCTGCGTCTGTTCGATGTGCAGATAGCGCTGCTGGAACCATAGCCGCGGCGGTGGCTTTGTGGTGCCTTGGGTCAGTGTAGAGTGAAATGCGCCGGCGGGATCTGTATCGCCCAGAGGATGCCCTCGGCACCCATCTGATAGGCGGCTTCGGCCTCGAGCACCGCCGAGGCATGGGCGGTGAGCACCGTATGGCCAAAGCCGGTTTTGGCGGGTTGTGCGGCGATCTCCATGCCGGTCTCGCGCCAGTCAAAATGCAACTGCTCCGCCTCAGGCACAACCTGCCAGGTGATCGTAATCTGCCCACGTTCCTGGCTCAACACCCCGTATTTCGCCGCATTGGTGGCCAGCTCATGGATCGCCATGCCGATGGTCTGCACCGCCTCGGGCTGCAGGTTGACCCGCGGGCCCGTGATCGTCACGCGGCTCTCGGCTTCAAGCGTGGTGAAGGGTTCGAGATGACCGGCCACCACCGCCTCCAGCGAGACACTGGTCCAGGCGTTATGCACCAATAGATCGGTGGATTTCGCCAGCGAGGCCAGCCGCTGCCCGAAGCTGCGGTTGAACGCCTCGAGCGAGGGCGCATTGCGCGCGGTCTGGCCCTGAATGGCCAACACCACGCTGAGCATATTCTTGGCGCGGTGGATCACCTCATTGGCGATCAGATCGCGGGCGCGTTCGGCATTGCGGACCTCGGTCACATCGCGGTGGATGTTGGAGATCGCGATCACCTCGCCCTCGGGGTTGCGGATCGGCGCGCAGCTGATCCATACCTCGCGTTCAGCGCCGTCCTTGGCAATCCGCGTGGCCTCGAAATCGGGCAGGCGACCGGCGATGATCTCGTCGCGGTAATAGGTGATCCGCTTGGGCCAATCCTCGGGAAACAGCGTTTCCAGCGATTTGCCAAGAATCTCCTCGGAGCGGTAGCCATAGAGCCGCTCGGCCGAGGGGTTCCAGGTGATGATATTGCCATCGAGATCATAGCTGATCACCGCGTCACTGGTCGAGGCGACCAGCGCGGTCATCGCATTGGCGTTGATATAGGCGTCCTCAACGGCTTTGCTTTCGACGTGGCGGCGGGTGATATTGCGGTGCTGCACCACCAGATAGCGCCTCTCGCCCTTTTCAAAGCGGTTAGCGCTGAGCTCGAACCAGCGTTTCTCGGTCGGGCTGTCGCAGGGGTATTCGCAACGGAAACTCTTGCCGGTGGCGAGGGTTTCCTGCAGCCCCTGCGGCACGATCCGCGCGGCGGTGCTCGACGGCCCCTCGGCCTGCGCGCAGACCGCCATATAATTGCTGCCGATCGAGCAGTGGTTCAGGTCGCCGCCGTTGTCGATGCAGAAATTCTCCCAAGCCGCATTCGAGGCGATGATCTGGCCACCGGCGTCGAGCACGACCACCTCGTCATCGAGCGCCTGCAAAATATCCAGCATGCCGGACAGATCGTCACTCATGGCGGTGTTTTGCATCTGCATTTCCTCGGGTCTGGAGGGGCGGGGGCGGTTTTCGGGCGTTATGACCTTTGCATTTCTAATATGTAACCCTCAGATGTGCATTTTGTTGCGCGCTGTGGCGGTAAATTGCACGGGCAGCTGAGGCGGGCTTGGTTTGTGCGCTGCTCGAAAGGCGCGAATGCGGGTGATTTCGCGGGGCTTAAGGGCGCCACTGCGGGTCTTTGGCGACAAGTTCGACGGTATTGCCATCAGGGTCTTGGGTAAAGATGCCGCGCCAGCCGACCCAGTCAAAGCGCTGGATGCTATAGGGCTGTTTGAGCCGTTCATACCATGCGATCACCGCGTCTTGCTCTGCCCAAGGCAGGCTCAGCGCCAGATGATGCAGCGAGGAGGCAGGGCCGGTCCGGGGCGGTGTCTCGGCGGCCTCCACGCCGCCCGCCGCCGCGATGTCATGGCGAAAAAGTGCCAGCACCGCGGTATGCCCCGCGACGCCCTCGGAGATGCGAAAGAAGGCGATATCGCCGCCGCGCGGATCGTTGAACGGTGCAAGCCCGATCACATCGCGGTAGAAGGCGATCATCGCGTCGAACTCAATGCAGCGGATGGCGATTTCGCCCAAGCCTTGGACGGCAAAGCCTTTTTCAGTCATCGCGCTCTCCCTGTGTTGCGATCAATCCGGCGGCGGCGTTACCCATCGGCGCCCTTCGCGCCACGCTGGTCAGGCGCGCAGATTAGGGGGATGGGCGGCGGCCCGTCAATCATTGGCGTGATCGAAAAAGGCGGCGAAACTGCGCGAAGTGAACCCTCGGGCGGGTGCATGGCGTGGGCAATCTCGGCGCATCCTTTGGCAGGTGTATCAGGGCGATAACCGGTGGTTTGGCCGCAAAGTAATGTTGTTCAATATCAACTGAACACATTGGACAGGCCCCGCCAACTATGGCAGTTTGGCAAGGCGACCAAGACCGGAGAGAGCCGTGGACAGCACCGCCAAGCCCAAAAGCGCCGCGCAGGCGCGGGCCGATTTCATCGAGAAAACCGGCGTCATCGTGCAGTCCGAGGGTCTGCCACGGATCGCCGGTCGGGTGCTGGCGCTGTTGCTATATGACGGGGAGCGGGTGTCCTTTGGGCAGCTGGCCGAGGCGCTACAGGTCAGCCGTGGCAGCATCAGTTCCAGCGTGCGGCTGTTGGAAACCCAGCAATTGATCAAACGCGTCGCTGAACCCGGAGACCGGCAGGATTACTTCCAGATCGCACCCAGCGCCTTTCCCAATCTGATCGAAGCCTCGGTGTTGCGCATGCGCCGCGCCGCCGCCGATATCGAGGAGACGCTGGGCGAGATCCCCGTAACCGAGGCCGGATCACGGCAGCGGGTGGCGGAATTCGTCCGCTATTATCACGCGATGACCGAGGCGATGACCGAAACCGCGCAGCACCTGCGCAGGCGTCCCTGACGGCTTAGCCCTGTTTTGGCGCGGTCACCTTGTCCTCATCATGATCCGGCCCTTTCGGCAGGAACCGGCTGACAAAGCGCCCGAAGCCGTCGACATAGGTCAGCGCCACCGGCACCACCACCAGCGTCAGCAGGGTTGACGAGATCAGCCCGCCGATCACCGCATGGGCCATCGGCGCGTTCTGGCCCGAGCCCTCATGGATGTTCAGCGCCAGCGGCAGCATGCCAAAGATCATCGCCAGCGTGGTCATGATGATCGGCCGGAACCGCGTGCTGCCCGCCTCCAGTAGCGCGTCATAAAGGTTCATCCCTGCGCGCACATGCTGGTTGGCGTTATCCACCAGCAGAATGGCGTTTTTGACCACCAGACCCATCAGCATGATAAACCCGATCATCGAGAACATATTCAGCGTGGAACCGCCGACCAAGAGCCCCGAGAGCACCCCGATCAGCGCCAGCGGCAGCGCCACCATGATCGCGACGGGCTGCAGGAACGAGCCGAATTGCGAGGCCAGCACCAGATAGATGAACACCACCGCCAAAAGCAGAGCCGAGGCGGTGGAACTGGCGGTCTCGGCCAGTTGCTCGGCGTCGCCGCCGGTGCGCACGCGGTAGCCTGCGGGCAGGGATAGCGCATCCATCGCCGCTTGTATCTGCGGCGTCACATCGCCCAGTGTTACGCCTTCGAGATTGGCGCTGACGGTGATTTGCCGCGACAGATCCATCCGTTCGATCTGTGAGGGGCCAAAGGAGGGCACGATATCCGCCACTTGATCCAGCCGCACCATCTCGCGGCTGCCGGTGGCGCCGCTTTGGGCAATCGGCAGGGCGCGCAACACCTCAAGATCATTGCGCAACTCCGCCGGCAGCCGCACCCGCACGGTGAAATTGCGCCCGTCCGGCGCGGTCCAATCGGTGACATCCTCACCGCCCAGCATCGGCCGCAGGGTGGCGCCCAATTGCTGCAGGCTGACGCCGAGATCGCTGGCCGCATCGCGGTGCAGACGCACGCCCAAGACCGGCTGCGCGGCATTGAGGCTGCTTTCGACATCCACCAGCCCTTCGATCCCTTGCAACTGCCGCACCAGCCGGTCGGCAAAGGGCGCCAGCACATCGAGATTGTCACCAAACAGATTGACCTGCACCGGCGCCTCAATGCCACCCATGCCTCCGGCGGCGCCGATCACATAGTCGATGCCGGGGATCGCGCGCAGCGCGGCGCGCACCGGCGCGGTCATCTCTTGCGGGCTGCGGCTGCGCTCGGAGGGTGGGCGCATGCTGGCGATGATCGTGGCGGCATTCTGGCCGCTGGCCTCGGTGCCGGCGTTGATCGTGGCATAGGTGCCGATCACCTCGTCAAACTCGCGCAAGAGACGCTCGATCTGGCGGGTCTTGCCGGCGGTATATTCCAGCGACGAGCCGACCGGCGTCTCCACATTGACCTGAAACTGGCTGTTGTCCTCGGGCGGGATAAACTCGACCCCGACCAAAGGCACCAGCGCGAAACTGCCGACAAACGCGGCCAGCGCAATGCCCATGGTGACCAGCCGAAAGCGCAGCGACCAGCGCAGCACGGCCCTATAGCGCGCGCCGAGCCAGACCATGAAGCGTTCGAATTGCGCCACCAACCGGCCCAGAGGCCCGCGTTTGGCACCAGGTTCGGCGGCGGGATCATACCAGACCGACGACAGCATCGGATCAAGGGTGAAAGCGATGAACATCGAGATCAGCACCGCGACAGACACCGTCACCCCGAACTGCAGGAAGAACCGCCCGATGATACCCTCCATAAAGGCCACCGGCAGGAACACCGCGACAATCGACAGGGTCGTGGCCAAGACCGCCAGCCCGATCTCATTGGTGCCATCCAGTGCCGCCTGCCGATGCGATTTGCCCATATGCAGATGCCGCATGATATTCTCGCGCACCACAATCGCGTCATCGATCAGCAGGCCAATCGCCAGCGAGAGTGCCAGTAAGGTCATGATATTGAGGGTAAACCCCAAGGCATAGATCACCGTCATCGTGCCGATCACGGCAATCGGCAGCGTCAGACCGGTGATCACCGTCGAGCGCCAGGAGTTGAGGAACAGGAACACGATCAGCACCGCCAGCGCGGCGCCCTCGACCATCATATTCTGCACCCCGTGGTAGGATTGCTCGACCGGCAGGGCGTTGTCGCGCACCACTTCAATGGTGACGCCCTCGGGCAGTTCATCCGCCATCAGGCTGGCAATCGCATGGCGCACGGATTCCGCCACGGCGACGGTATTGGCGCCTTGGGTCTTGACCACATCGACCGCCAGCGCCTGTTCACCGTCCAGTAGCGCCAGCGAGCTGCGCTCGGCCTCGCCATCGACCAGCGTGGCGACATCGCGCAGCCGCACCGGCTGGCCACCGCTGCGCGAAACAATGATATCGAGAAAATCCGCCGATTGCTCGATGCGGCCCTCGATTTGCAGGGTCTGGACGATCAGTCCCTGCTCGATATCCCCGGCGGGCATGTTCTGGTTCTCGGCGCGGATCGCCGAGGTCACCTCGCCAACGCCGACGCCAAAGGCAGTCAGCCGGTCGGGGTCAATCTCGACATTCAACTGCCGCGGGATGCCGCCAACCACAGTGGCGCGGCCAACGCCGGGGATGTTCATCAGCCGCGGCTCGATCACATCCTCGGTCAGCGCGGTCAGATCGCGCAGCGACATATCATCCGCACTGACCGCCAGCGACAGAACCGGCAGTTCGGCGGGGTCGAATTTGAACAACAAGGGCGCATCGGCGGTGTCGGGCAGGGTCGCCTCGACGGTGGCAATGCGGTCGCGCACATCCTGCGCGGCGGTGGCGCTATCGATGCCGAGATCAAACATCAGGATGACCATCGCCTGACCTGAGCGCGCGGTTGACTGCACGCTGTCGATGCCGCTGATCGTGTTCACCGCATCTTCGATCGGGATGATCACGTCATTCTCGACCGCCTCGGGCGAGGCGCCGGGGTAAGAGACCACCACTGCCACCACGGGGAAATCCACATCGGGGAGTTGCTCGATCGGCAGGCGTTGGAAGGAATAGAGCCCGATGACGGTCAGCGCGACCATGATCATCGTGGCAAACACCGGTTGGTTGACGCTGATACGGGTCAGGAACATCGCTTAACGCTCCACCAATTCGACCGCGTCGCCGGGTTGCAATCCGGGCAGGGGCGCGGTGATCACCCGGTCGCCCGCCGAGAGCCCCTGCGTGATCCGCGTCAGGCCGCCGGTCCAGGTGCCACCGCTCTCCACCGCCACGCGCTCGAGCCGCCCGTCGGTGATGCGCAGCACATAGGCGCCCTCGGCGTCTTCGCGCAGGGCGGCGGTGGGCAAGGCAATCGCGTCTTCGGCGCGCTCGATCACCACCTGCGCGGTGGCGAACATCCCGCCCAGCAATATCCCCTCGGGGTTGTCGATGGTGACATAGACCGGCACCGTGCGGGTGCCCTCCTGCGCCACTGGGTTGATCCGCGCGACCACGCCGTCAAAGCTTTGCTGGGCGATGCCGTCGACGCTGACCTGCACCGCCTGACCTTGCCGCAATAGCGCACCATCGGCGACCGCGGCATTGGCGCGCAACTCGACGGTGGTCAGATCGACGATGCTGATCAAGGGCGTGCCGGCGCCGACATATTGGCCCGGCTCGACCGAACGCGCGGCGACGATACCGGCGAAGGGCGCGCGCACCGTGGCATGGCGCAGGCGCAGCTCGGCGCTGGCCACCTGATCGCGCAAAGTGTCGAGATTGGCGCGGGTTTGGGTTACGGCATTGCGCGCCTCGTCCAGACTGGCCGAGGTGGTGACGCCGCGATCGACGAGGGTCTGCACCCGCTCGAGCTGGTTGAGCGCCAGATCCAGCTGCGCCTGCGTCGCGGCGGCGCTGCTCTGGGCTTGGTTGAGGTCCAGCGTCAGCGTCTCGACATCCATCTGCACCAGAAGTTGCCCCTCGGTGACCGGATCGCCCGGGCGCACCGCCACCTGCCGCACCTCACCGCCGGTCTGCGACGACAGTTGCGTGTTACGCCAAGGGGCGAGCGTGCCGCTGGCGCGGACACGACGTTCGAGGGCTACGGGCGCCAAAACCTGCATCTCGTCAGGGTTGATCTGCATGACCAAAGCGGGCGGCGCGTCACTGGCGGCCTCAACGCCAACCTCGGCCTGCGACGCGGGGTCAGCGAGTTGCGTGCTGTAATAGCCAAAGCCACCCGCACCGATCACCGCTAGAGCCACCACGGCCCAAGGCCAGACGCGCCGCTTTGGCACTTGCCCCGAGGCGGCGCGCAGCTCGCGGCCCAACTGCCGGTCGGACTTTGCCCAATCGGGTTTGCCACTGGTCGGCGGTGTCGTGACCTGTGTCTTGGTGGACGAGGAATTGGTCTGCGGGGGGCTATCCTGCGGGCTCATCAATGGTGCTCCAGCTTTGATCGGCGCACCATACGCATAATGAGCGTTCAGTCAAGATTGAACGAAATACCCACGGCGTATTGAGCACACACGAATTGGTGCGGAACTGTCGGTATTCCCCGGGGTCGGCGCGGTGATTTTAATCGGTATTTACTATGCGCATTTGCCCCTATATCGTTCCTCTGGAAGGGCGGGGCCTGCCTCTGACACGCAGGCCCGCTCGATATGCGGCGGTGTCAGCTCTCGGCCATCCAAAGCAGGATATATTCGATGAATGAAACCCCGGAACTGGCGTCTTTCCTCATGGATGCGGCTGCAGGTGAGTGCGCCGCACCCGAGGCGCCCCTCGATGCCGCGCCGCGTCACGGCATTAACCCCGCGGTGACGCTGCTGGATGTGACGGTTGCGCCGCCGAATGCCATCCACACCGATGGCGATGCCGAGCGATTGATCCGCGCGATCAGCGAGGCCAACGGCCTGATCCCCGAGATCGGTTTCGCGGTGATGACGACACTGCAGGCGCGTCTGCGGGCGGCGCAATGGCGGGTGACCTGTGTGATCGCCCTTGGCGACGGGCGGCAGGCACCGCGGGTGATCGACCTCTGGCCCGTAGACCCGGCGCGGCGGGCCTACGGGTTGGCGCTCGACATCGGCTCCACCACACTGGCGGCCTATCTCTGCGATCTGATGAGCAGCGAGGTGATCGCCAATGCCAAGATGGTCAATCCGCAGGTCTCTTATGGTGCCGATGTGATGTCGCGGGTCAGCCATTCGATGATGTATCCCGGCGCGCATCTGCAGATGACAGCGGCGGTCCGCGATGGAGTGCGCCGCCTGACCGCCGAGGTGACTGCGCGTTGTGGCATTGAGGCCGCAGAGGTGCTCGACGCGGTGGTCGTCTGCAATCCGATCATGCACCACCTTTATCTCGGCTTTGATCCCTATGAGCTGGGGCAGGCGCCCTTCACCTTTGCCACCTCCAAGGCGCTGCACGTGGCGGCGCGTGACATTGACCTGCCGATCCATCCGCTGGCGCAGGCCTATCTGCTGCCTGCAGTCGGCAACCATGTCGGCGCGGATGCGGCGGCGGTGATGCTCTGCGAAGATCTGCACTGCAGTGAGGCAATGACGCTGGTGATCGACATCGGCACCAACGCCGAGTTCTTTCTGGGCAATAGCAAAGACATTGTCGCCTCCTCCTCGCCCACCGGTCCGGCGCTGGAGGGGGCCGAGATCACCCACGGGCAACGCGCCGCGCCCGGAGCCATTGAGCGGGTGCGTATCCATCCGCTGACCAAAGAGATACGTTTCAAGGTGATCGGCTCGGAACTTTGGTCGGATGAACCGGACTTCGAGGCGTCCATTCGCGGCATTGGCGTCACCGGTATCTGCGGCTCTGGCGTGATCGAGATGGTGGCGGAAATGCGCATGGCGGGGCTGATTGACCCGACTGGGCGCATCGGCACCCGTGACGAGACCGGCTGCGCCGCCTGTTTTGCCGATGGGCGCACCACATCGGTCACGCTCTATCACTGCAAGCGGCATATCTATGTCACCAACAATGATGTGCGCGAAGTGCAGATGGCGAAAGCCGCGCTCTATGCGAGTTTGCGCCTGTTGATGGATGATCTGGGCGTCAGTTCCGTTGACCGGATCGTGCTGGCGGGGGCCTTCGGCAGCCATATCTCGGTCAAACATGCGATGGTTCTGGGTCTGATCCCCGATTGCGCGTTGGAACATGTCAGCGCGGTGGGCAATGCCGCGGGCGCGGGGGCCTGTGTTGCGCTGATGGATGTCGAGGCGCGGCGGCAGATCGAGCGCGCGGTGCAGCATGTGCGCAATGTCGAGACCGCGACGCATGCGGATTTTCAGGCGTATTTCCTGAGCGCCTCCGACATTCCCAATGCCGAGGACCGCTTTCCAAGTCTCGCCGCACGGGTGGTCTTGCCCGAGGTCGCTTTTGGCAAACGCTCCGGCCGCAAAAACCCCGACCGCATGCGGGGCAGGCAATAGGCGCGGGCGCTCCCATCTCAACAGGTTTGACCCGTGGCGCGGCAACAGGCTACCAATGGGGAAACCACATCGGGTGACCCATGCGCTGGCTTGACGAGTTGACCTCGACCGCACCGACAGATGCCATCGCGCTGGTCGATTATGACGGCGCGCGGATCGACTACGGCGCCTTGGATGTGGCGGTGTCGGAGGCCGAGGCCCTCTTGCAAACTTACGGCGTGCAGGGGGGTGACCGCGTGCTGGTGGTGGCAGAGAACTGCGCGCTATTGGTGGCGGTGTTTCTGGCGGCGATGCGCCTGCGGGTGTGGTGCGTGCCGGTCAACGCGCGGCTCTCGGACGCTGAATTGGACGCGATCCGCGAAGATGCGCAGCCACGAGTGACCCTCTTCACCGATCACGCCTCCCACGAGGCAGCGGCACATGGCGCGCGGCTGGGCACCACGCGGGGCGGGCCGGTTTTGGGGCGCGCGACTTGCCTTTTGGCGGACCCGACAGTTCAGGCCGAACCTGTGGCGGACAGCCCCGAGCGGCAAGTCGCCGCGCTGGTCTATACCTCGGGCAGCACCGGCACGCCGAAAGGGGTGATGCTGAGCCATACGAATCTCATGTTCAACGCCCGGATCACCGCCGAGCGGCGCGGGTTTGCCCCGCAAGAGGTGATCCTTCTGGCGCTCCCCTGCACCCATATCATGGCGCTCTCAACCGCGCTTTTGGCGGGGCTCTCTGCGGGAGCGACGGTGCAACTGATGGCACGGTTCTCAGCGGATGAGACGCTCAAAGCGCTGGCCGAGGGGGCGACGGTGTTCTCGGGCGTGCCGGTGATGTTCGAACAGATGCTGCGCCGGATCGAGAGCGGCGAGGCCGACCTCAAGGCGCCACGCTTGCGGCTGATCGGGGCGGGTGGCGCGCCGCTTGATCCGGCGCTGAAGGCAAAGGTCGAGGCGCGTTTCGGGCTGACGCTGAACAACGGCTACGGGCTGACCGAGGCCGCGCCGGGCGTGGCCTCGACCGCCTTTGGACCGCCGCGGACGGATGGCGCGATCGGCTATGTCTATCCGCAATGCGAGGCGCGGATTGACGCGCCCGCCGAGGATGGCACCGGCGAACTGCTGTTTCGCGGGCCGGGGGTGATGCTGGGCTATTACCGCAACCGCGAGGCTACGGCGGCCGTGTTCACCGAGGACGGGTTTCTGCGCACCGGCGATCTGGCGCGGCAGGATGCCGACGGCGCGCTGCATCTGGTCGGGCGCTGCAAGGAGTTGATCATCCGCTCGGGCTTTAACGTCTACCCGCCCGAGGTCGAGGCCGCGCTGATGGGATGTGCGGGCGTCTTGCAGGCAGCGGTGATTGGCCGCGCGGTCGCGGGGAATGAGGAGGTCTTGGGCTTTGTCACCACCGATGGCAGCACCGATGCGACGATGATCGCGGACCAATTGCGCGCGCGGCTGGCGCCTTACAAACGACCGCAGCATATTGTGATTTTGGACGAGATGCCGCTGACCTCAGTGGGCAAAATCCGCAAACCGGCGCTATCTGCGATCCCGCTTGGCTGAGGCGAATGGCGCTGGCCTCTCTCGCCTCGGTTCTATGAGAGCTTAATCGGCGGCACATGCGACTACTGGCTCTCGGCCTCAATCGTGCGCCCTAAAGTAACCACATAACCCAGCGCCAAAGCCACCTATCCACCGGGTGTCGCGGCAGAACCGGCGAGCAGCCCGCCGTCGATATTCAGCTCGGTGCCGGTCATATAGGCGGCCTCATCCGAGGCCAGCAAGACTGCCAGCGCGGCGACCTCTTCGGCGCTGCCAAAGCGTTTGAGCGGCGTATCCGCGACCATTGCCGCCTCGCGCTGGGCGCGGTCCGGCCCGTCGCCCAGCATCATCTCCCACATCGGGGTCATGATCGCCGCCGGATGGATCGAGTTGCAGCGGATCGCCAATCCCTGCGCCGCGCAATAGAGCGCGACGGACTTGGTATGGTTGCGGATCGCCGCTTTCGACGCCGCATAGGCCGCCGCCATCGGAATGCCAACCAGCCCCGAACGCGACGAGATATTGATGATACTGCCCGTGCCCTTTGCCCGCATCGCGCGGATCGCAAAGCGGCACCCCAGAAATGTGCCGTCACTATTCACCGCATGCACCGCGCGCCAATCGGCAAGACTGGCGTGTTCGGGATCATGGGCAGGCGGCGCGCCGTCAAACGGGCCCTCAAAGCCGGTGATACCGGCGTTATTGACCAGCACGTCAATGCTTGGATGCTGCGCGGCGACGGCCTCCCAATCATCCTCGCGCGTGACATCGAGCGGGAGGAAATCCGCCCCGATCCGCGCGGCCATGGCGGCACCGGCCTCAGAGTCGATATCGGTGAGAATGACCGCCGCGCCCTCATTGACAAAGGCCTGCGCGATGGCGGCGCCGATGCCGCGCGCGCCGCCGGTCACGAGTGCAGTTTTCTGGTGCAATCTTGGCATATCGGCTCCGATTCCTTGCGGCGACGGGGTCAGACCCGCGCGGGTTGTGGCTGCGAAATATTAGCGGTTTGATCCCGCATGTCATTGTAAATCACCGGCATCCGGCCTCGCCAGCGCTGCCATTGTTCATCGCGGGTGATCAAATCGGCGATGAAATGCGCGACATTTATCCGGCTGATCTTGCCCGCGTTGAAAATCGCGCTGCGGATCGGCGAGGGATGCGCCTCGATCGCACTGATCTCGGGGTGGTCAACCAGCGCATCGGGGCGCACCACCGCCCATTCGATCTGCGGATCATTCTGCCCGATGGCAAGCCGCAGATACTCCGCCGCCGCCTCGTTATCGACATGGGGCGGCAGCACCAGACGCAGCAGCGCGATCACCGCTTTCTGCGCCAGCGAGATGCGCTCATTGAGGTCGCGGTTGCGATTGCCCGAGGTGTTCATCAGCACGAATTTCACCGGCTGCTGTGGGGCGTTGGCGCGGATCGCATCGCAGAGGCGACGGGTGGCATCGGTAACCAAGCGGCGCGGCGCTCCGTAGATGCCTTTGACGCTGAGCGTGTGGCCCAGACAGGAAGCGACCGCATCGCAACCTGCCACCAGACGCATCAATTCGGCATCACTCAGGACCAGAAGACTGGCTTCGGTGAGGCTGAGATCGGGGTGCTGGCGCAGCGCCTCGGGCAGGGAGGATTTGGCGCGCAGCACTGCCCTGACCCTATGTCCGCGGGCCAGCAAATCCGCCACCAACAACCGCCCCGTGGCACCGCTGGCGCCGACAACCAAAACTTCCATGACCACTCCAATTGCTGTGTTGCTTCGAGATACAGGCAGAATAACCCAGCGGCACGCTCATGCGAATTGACTAGAGTTCTTCATCTGATATGCAAATACGCATGGATTGGCGGGCGGTGAAATTCGACTGGAACAAGGCGCGGGCGTTTTTGGTCACCGCCGAAGAAGGCTCGCTCTCTGCGGCGGCGCGGGCCTTGGGCATGGCGCAGCCGACGCTGGGACGACAAGTTGACGGGCTGGAAAAAGAACTGGGTATTGTCCTGTTCGAGCGGGTCGGGCGCGGCTTGACCCTGACGCCCAGTGGCTTGGAGTTATTGGACCATGTTCGGGCGATGGGCGAGGCGGCGGGGCGGGTGTCCTTGGCCGCTTTAGGCCAGTCGCAGGCGCTCGAGGGCACGATCTGTATCTCCGCCAGCGAGACCTATGCCACTGTGTTGCTGCCGCCCTTGATCGCGCGGTTGCGCCAAGAGGAGCCGGGGATTCAGGTGGAGATCGTGGTCGCCAATCACGCCAGCGATCTGCGCCGCCGCGAGGCCGATATCGCGATCCGCAACTTCCGCCCCACCGAACCCGATCTGATCGCCCGCAAACTCGGCGAGGCGCAGGCCGTCCTCTATGCGACGCCGGACTATATCGCGCGGCTCGGTAATCCGCGTGCGCCCGCCGACCTGCAACGCGCCGATTTCATCAGCATGGATCACAGCGATACGATGCGGAAAGGGCTCAACCAGCTTGGGCTTGGGCTTACTGAGGCGAATTTCCCGCTACTCACCGAGAGCTTTCTGGTGATGTGGGAGTTGGTGCGGCAAGGGGCGGCGATTGGCGTCTTGGACGCCCATATCGGTGATGCCGATCCTTTGGTGCGCCGGGTGCTGCCGGATCTGGAGCCTCTGGTGTTTCCGATCTGGCTGGTCGCACACCGTGAGTTGACCACCAGCCGCCGCATCCGCAGGGTCTATGAGTTTCTCGCCGAGGGGCTCAAACGCCGCTAGGCGGGACGGGCAGGGCGCATTGCCACCCGCCGCGCCAACCCCTATGCAGCACCCAGATTGCGCCCATATGGGGCGGTAGATGGAGCGCTTATGGCCAAGATCCCCAATTCCCGCATCGACCGGCTGCTGGCCTCGATGGGCTATGGCTCGCGCCCCGATATCGCGCGATTGGTGCGCTATGGCGGTGTCACGCTGGATGGTGCTGCGGTGAATGACGTCAGCACGCGTGTAGCGTTGACGCCGGATTTGCCCCAGCGGATGAAGGTAAGCGGCGAGGGGCTGGACCCGCTGGCGGGGCTGGTGATCTTGATGCACAAACCGCTGGGCACGACCTGTTCGCATAAGGAGGCCGGACCCTTGGTCTATGACCTGCTGCCAGCGCGTTGGCGGCGGCGCAAACCGGCGATTTCCAGCATCGGGCGGTTGGACAAGGACACCTCGGGCCTGTTGCTCCTGACCGATGACGGGCCGCTTTTGCACCGGATCACCAGTCCGAAACGCCATATCCGCAAGACCTATCGCGCGACGCTGGCGCGCCCGCTGGATGGGACCGAGGCGGCGCTATTTGCCTCGGGCGATTTGCTGCTGAATGGCGAGGAGAAGCCGCTGGCGCCGGCCGAACTAGAGGTGATCTCGCCGATGGAGGCGCGGCTGACGGTGGTCGAGGGGCGCTATCATCAGGTGCGGCGCATGTTTGCCGCCGCTGGCAACCATGTCGAGGCGCTGCACCGTGAGGTACTGGGCGGGCTGACCCTGCCCGAGGATCTGGCGCCGGGGGAGTGGCGGCTGCTAAATGAGGGCGAGATTGCCTCGGTGCTGGCATAACACAAGAGGGTTAACCCCATTCCAAAGCGCCCGCGCGATGTCTTGGTCCTTCGCAGGTCGCGACGGGGAGGAAGCCGCAAGGCACAAAGGGAAGCCGCTCGGCTTTTACGCATCGCAAGCTAATAAAAAGCTCCGGCGCAGGTTTTGCGCCGGGGTTGTTTTTTAGCGTCTTCCCGATCACCGCTTGCGGTGAGGTCCGGGAATTTTCCACACCGGTTTTACAAGAAGGTCAGGCCGATGGTGATGATAATACCCGACAGAATGAGGTGCATCACGCAGAACCCCATAATGTCTTTGGCGCGCAAACCGGCGATGCCGAGGATCGGCAGGGCCCAGAACGGCTGCACCATATTGGTCCAGGCATCACCCCAGGCCACCGCCATCGAGGCGCGGGCCAGATCGGCGCCCAGCGCTTCGGCAGCCGGCAGGATCACCGGCGCTTGCACTGCCCATTGACCACCGCCCGAGGGCACGAAGAAGTTGACGATACCGGCCGAGAGGAAGGTCCAGAAGGGCAGCGTTGCCGAGGAGGCGAGGCCGACCAGACCTTCGGAAATGCTGGCCGCGAGACCCGATTGCACCATGATCGCCATGATACCCGCGTAAAACGGGAACTGGATCACGATACCGGCGCCGCCTTTGACCGCATCGGTCAATGCATTCAACAAGTTACGCGGCGTGCCATGCAGCAGGATCGCCAGCGTCAGGAACAGGAAGTTGATCACATTCAGCGACAGACCGTTTCCGGCGGCGAAATACTGGATCAACCATGCCAGCCCCGCTGCGCCGATCAGAACCGGCAGCACAAAGCTGTTTTCCAGCCGCTCGGCAGGCGTCGTGCTTTCGGCGCGCGCGGCCTCGTCTTTGGCCAGAAGCGCGGGGTCGATATACACGCTGTCTTCTTCGCGCGGCATCATTGCGCGGTTGACCAGCGGCACGGCGATAAACAATGCGACGACGATGGCGATGTTATAAAACGAGAAAATCGTCTCCGAGGTCGAGACCACGCCGGTGATCCCCTCGAACGGGTGGCCCGCGGTGGCAATCGACAGCGGGATCGACCCCGCCAGCCCGCCATGCCAGACGATGAACCCGGAATAGGCCGAGGCGACAAGCAGGCGGTAGTCCACGCGGATCGTGCGCGCCAACTCCCGTGCGAAGAGGGCGCCGACCACGAGGCCAAAGCCCCAGTTGATCCAGGACGCCGCCAGCGAGACCACGCTGACCAGCAGAATCGCGCCACCCGCGCTTCCTGCCAGTGCTGCCAGCGCTGAGAGACCACGGCGCACCAGCGGCGTCGAGGCCATCATATAGCCGGTGACCAGCACCAGAAGCATTTGCATCGAGAAGGTGAGCAGCGACCAGAAGCCATCACCCCACATGGTGACAACCTGCATCGGGCTGCTGTCCTGCGTCGCAACGGCGGCAACCCCCGCGACAAGGGTGAGCACCATCACAAAGACGAAGGGATCAGGGAGATAGCGGTCTATAAGCCGGACCATCGGGCGAGATAGAAAATTAAGCACGGGGTTTACCTGTTTCAAGAGCTGTTGAAGCAGGGCGGAGTATAGGAACTGAAAATCAGTTTTGGCAAGACAGAGAATCTATGCGGTAAAACACCCCGTATGTTTTCGAAATAAAGCGAATGCGTTCGAATTACTTCGAGGGTCACGGAGAAAGTTACCCGAATTAAGCTAAAGGCGCAGGAAAGTTTCGGGCGGCTGGATTTATCCTGCCAGTAACTGCCCTTCAGGCCTTATGCCGGTCGGATCAGGGTTAATCACTTGGCGTGGTAACGCCCGTCATCTTGCCTTTACCGGCGACACGAAAACTGTGGGTCGCAGGTATCAGGGTCAGCGTTCGCTAGCGGGTTTCCCCTCAGTGACCAGCACATCGCCGATGATCTCATCCATGAAATGGGTCACCAAGCCGATGCGGCCCTGCACGCCGGCCTTGCGAAACACCGCCGCGCTTTGCGATTTGACCGTGCCTTCGCTTTTCTGGCTGATCTCTGCGATCTCGGCATTGGACAGCCCTTTGATGGCGAAAAGCGCCACCTCACGTTCAGTGCGGCTCAGTCCCCAACGGTCGAATTCAGTCTCGACCAGCGCTTGAAACGCACCGCGCGCCACCATCAGCCCCTTTTCCGCGGCATCGGCACGGCGCAGCATATTGCGGATCAGCGCGACATTGATCGCGATGCTCAGGACCAGCGCGAGAATGGCGAAAATCTCGAACAGCTCGCGGGTGTTATAACCGACCGGGCGCGAGCGGATGGTGGTGACATCGACAATCACAAAGCCCAGAAACAACGCGGCCAGCAGGAGTTGCACGGCGACGACGATCAGCAGTCCGATCGAGACGGGGGTCTTTCGGAACATGGGGCGCAACCTTGGTTAGGATCGGATGGGGCTTGGATCAGAGCGGGAGGGATGCGGGTGAGGGCATTGCCCCCACCCGTTTGCGGTCCAACCCGAACATTATATCAGTCTAATCTCAGTTTCCGATTCCGATGCCGCCGTCAATGCCGACATCGCCACCGACACTGCCGCCGACGCTACCGCCGCCAATCGATCCACCGACCGAGCCGCCAACCGATGCGCCGACACTGGCACCCACGCTGGCACCGCCGCGTGACGATCCGCTTTCACCCGCGGTCTCGCTGGTGGTCTGGGCCGAAGTGGTGCCGGTCGCATTGGTATAGACCTCGATCACCGAGTCGCTGAGAATCTCGCCGGTCGATTGGTGCACCACGACTTCGCGCATATGGGTCTCGGTCTGGGCTTGCAGACGCACGCGGCCCAACCATGTGCGCGAGCGCGACACCATCTGGTAACCGGCGGCTTCCAACTCGGCCACCACGGCAAGTTCACCGCGCACCTGTGCCAGTTGCACCTGGGTTTTGGCCAGAAGATTGGCATTCGCCGCGGCGCTGCCCTGGCTGGCGCTGGCCTCGCCGGTGGCTTGGGTTTGGGCCTGGCCGTTGGCGCTTTGGGCCGAAACCATCGCCGGCACGGAGGCGGTCATCAGTGCCGCGGCAACGCAGGTGGCGCGGGTCAGGGCGGTTGCGCGGTTGGCGGTTGCTTGGGGGGTCATCTTGGTCATCATGTCTGGTTCCTTTCGGTAGGTAAGAGCAAAACGCAGCCTTGTGAGCCACGCAAGTGATAACCGAGGGATGCCGTGAGCGTTCACCAAAGCCTAGCCAACCCTGGTTTGAAGCGGCGGTTTTAAACTGCAGGCAGGGGTGGCTGGCGCTGGCGGGATAGCGAAATAAACTGAAGTTTATACCGGAAGGGGCAAATTATACCGCTGCACCTTGGCAAGGGAGCCGCCAATGATGGCCAGCATCACGCGCAACGCCTGCTTACTCGCGTGTTTCAGCGGGTCGTTGCGCCTGAGTGGCCCGTTAAGTGCCTCGTTTGCATTGCTCGGAATCACCAAGTCCCGATCACGCCGCCCGAGTTTGATCGCCGTGGCGCTAAGCTATGGCGCGGCCCACCGGATCAGGGGCGGCGCAACTCTACGGAACGCCTCCACCCGCCTCGCTTGCCGTCGCCAGCAGAAATGCCCGCGCGTCTTGCACCGCGCGGTTGCGGGCGCGGGCGTTGGGCATGACCAGCACGTAGGGGCGCGGTAGGCTGCGTCCGTTGCCGCCGATCTGGCGCAACTCGCCACGGCAAAGCGCATCCGCGACCATCCTTGAGGGCGCCAAAGCCACGCCCAAGCCGATACGCGCCGCCGAAAGGGCCATGGCGCTTGAGGCCACCCGCAGCCCAACCGCCTGATCGGGATAGCGGCGCAGGCCCAGGGCTTCGAAATGCTGCGCCCAATCCGGCTCGATCCCGTAGTCGCGGCCCCAACTGGTGTGGATCAGCGCCGCATCGGGGATCTCCTGCAGGTCCTCGGGATGATCGGTGGCGCGGGCGGCCACGGCGACCAGATGATCGGTGAACAGCGGGTCAATCACATGGTCGGGGTAATGCTCGGCGCCGTAGGCAAGGCGCAGATCAATGCCCGCGCGGGCCAGATCAACCGGATCCTCCTCGCTGTGCAGATCGAGATGCGCGCTTTGCGGATAGGCGCGGAGCAGCGGCATTAACCAATGTTCACATAGCGAGGGCAGGGCCGAGATCACCACCCGCGCGCGCCGCGGCGCATCTTGCAGGCTGCGTGCGGCGCTGCGCAGGCTTGTGAAGGCGATATCGACGCTGGGATAGAGCGTGCGACCGGCGTCGGTCAGGCTGATGCGGTTGCCCAAACGGTGAAACAATTGCTTGTCGAGTTGCTGCTCGAGCGCCTTGACCTGCTGGCTGACCGCCGCCGCGCTGACGCCAAGCTCGACGCCCGCGGCTTTGAAACTGCCGGTGCGGGCGGCAACCTCGAAGGCGCGCATCGCGTTGAGCGGCAGATGACCGGGGTTCAGC
The DNA here is from genome assembly GCF_003076755.1 of Pararhodobacter oceanensis. Taxonomy (GTDB): domain Bacteria; phylum Pseudomonadota; class Alphaproteobacteria; order Rhodobacterales; family Rhodobacteraceae; genus Pararhodobacter; species Pararhodobacter oceanensis. The sequence continues at coordinate 315,770 of NZ_QDKM01000004.1, read as the reverse complement.
ATAAGAAATCCTTTGGGCTGAGCAAAACCTGCCGCCTTCCACCGCGCCTGTCCAGTGGGGAATTCAGCCTGCGCCTGTGTCTATAAGGTCGTCAGTTAAGCGGCGGATAATGCTGCAAATAACCTGTTTTCCGCAGCTACTTTAACCAGTCGCGGGTTGATATTGACGAATCGCAAGGGCGTTTTCGGCTTTGAAAGGTGTTCTCTGGGTTGAGTGTAAAACTCCACATAATGTCGATTTATAACATGAATGTATAATACATATTTTGCAGAAAGTATTTGTAAATCATTTAATATCAATATGTTACAGTGTTTGATTTGCATCTTACCTCACCTCGCCCTGCATCTAATACCCGCCACACCCCTTTTCGGATCGATTGTCGCGGGGATCACGCAGGCGGTAGACTCCTATGCAAGATCGCCTAATGTGGGGGCGACAGGGAGTTATCAAGGGAGTGACGCAAATGTCAGAGTTCCTGACCAAATCACGCGCGCGAAATATATTTTATGGAGGCTCGATATTCTTCGTTCTGGTCTTCATCGCGCTGACCATCCACAGCCATTACTATGTGGTGAACAGTTCGACTGCGGGCATGGCCCTGAGCGCCGAAGTGCGCCACGGCAAGCACGTCTGGGAGCGTAATAGCTGCATCAACTGCCACACGCTCCACGGCGAAGGCGCCTATTTTGCGCCCGAGGTCGGCAATGTGATGGCGCGCTGGGGCGTCGCGGATGATCCCGAGGGGGCTTATGAGGTGCTGGCGGCTTGGATGCAGGCCCAGCCTAGCGGCGTCGAAGGGCGTCGCCAGATGCCGTTTTTCGACCTGAGCGAAGAAGACCTGCGCGGGCTGGCCGAATTCTTGCGGTTTGCCAATCAAACCAACACGCAGGGCTGGCCGCCCAATGACGCCGGCTAAGGGGGAGCTGACATGAAATATAGAACCCAATCCATCGCCTATGTCTATTTCGCCTGCGCCATGGCCCTGTTTGCGGTGCAGATGATCGGCGGGCTGACCATCGGCTGGATTTATGTCCAGCCCAACTTCCTGTCCGAGCTTTTGCCGTTCCATATCGCGCGGATGATCCACACCAATGCGCTGATTGTCTGGCTGCTGCTGGGCTTCTTTGGCGCGGCATTCTTTATGGTGCCCGAGGAATCCGAGCGTGAAATCTGGTCGCCCGCGCTGGCCTATGCGCAGCTTGCCATTCTGATGGTCGGCACGCTGGGCGCCGTTGCAGGGTATCTCGTCGGCATCCACGAGGGGCGCGAGTTCCTTGAACAGCCGCTCTGGGTGAAATTCGGCATTCTGGTCGCCGCGGTGATGTTCTTGTTGAACATTTCGATGACCGTGCTTTCGGGGCGTAAAACCGCGATCACCGGCGTCTTGCTCACCGGTCTGTGGTTGCTGTCGCTGTTGTGGATCTTTGCGATCATCAACCCCGACAACCTGAGCCTTGATAAGCTGTACTGGTGGTTCGTCGTGCATCTCTGGGTCGAGGCGACATGGGAGCTGGTGATGGCCTCGATCCTTGCCTTCCTGCTGCTCAAGCTGACCGGCGTCGACCGCGAGGTGATCGAGAAATGGCTCTATGTGATCGTCGCCACGGCGCTGTTCACCGGCATTCTGGGCACCGGCCACCATTACTATTGGATCGGCCTGCCGGGTTACTGGCAGTGGATCGGCACGATCTTTGGCACGCTGGAAATCATCCCCTTCTTCCTGATGATGTCCTTTGCCTTCATCATGGTCTGGAAGGGGCGGCGCAACCATCCCAATAAGGCCGCGCTCTTGTGGTCGCTGGGCTCGGCCACCATTGCCTTCTTTGGCGCCGGTGTCTGGGGGGTGCTGCACAATATGCACGGGGTGAACTTCTATAGCCACGGCACCCAGATCACCGCCGCGCATGGGCATCTGGCCTTCTATGGCGCCTATGTCGCGATCAATCTGGCGATCATCACCTATGCGATGCCGATCCTCAAAGGCCGGGAGCCCTATAATCAGGTGATCAATATGGGCGCTTTCTGGCTGATGACCGGTGGCATGGCCTTCATGACCTTCACGCTGACCTTTGCCGGTGTGATCCAGACCCATATGCAGCGGGTGCTCGGCGATTACTTCATGCAGGTGCAGGATGAGCTTGGGCTCTTCTACATCATGCGCTTTGTCGCTGGTACAGCAGTGGTGCTGGGCGCCTTCCTGTTCATCTATGCGATCTTTGTGGTGCGCCGCCGCGAGATCGTCGAGCCCGGCTCGGCCAATCCGGCCCCGCCCGTCTCGCATAGCATGCCGGGAGAGTGAGAATGAACCTGCACGCTCAACCCTCCGCTGTTCCCTATTACGCCGCGACGGGGACTGAATGTGCGCTCTTCGAGGCCGCCCAAAACAATGGTTTGCCCCTTCTGTTGAAGGGGCCGACCGGCTGCGGCAAAACGCGGTTCATCGAGCATATGGCAGCGCGCTCGGGGCGTAAGCTCTATACCGTGGCCTGCCATGATGATCTCTCGGCAGCGGATTTGATTGGCCGCTATCTGCTGCGCGGGGGCGAGACGGAATGGGTTGATGGCCCGCTGACCCGAGCGGTGCGCGAGGGGGCGATTTGCTATCTCGATGAGGTGGTCGAGGCGCGCAAGGATGTCACCGTGGTCTTGCATCCGCTGACCGACAACCGCCGCACCCTGATGATCGACCGCACCGGCGAGGAACTGGTAGCGCCGCCGGGTTTCATGCTGGTCGCCAGCTATAACCCCGGCTACCAGAATGTGCTCAAACGGATGAAGCCCTCAACGCGGCAGCGGTTTTTGGCGATTACGTTTGATTTTCCCAAGCCCGAGACCGAGATCGCGGTGGTGGCGCAGGAAAGCGGGCTGGATGTGGCGCGGGTGACGCCCTTGGTGCGGCTGGGCGGGCATATTCGCAACCTCTCGGGCATGGATCTTGAGGAAGGGGTTTCCACCCGTCTGCTGATTTACGCCGCGACCTTGATCGCGGGTGGGATGGGCGTCGACAAGGCGCTTGAGGCTGCCGTGATCGAGCCCTTGAGCGATGACGAGGACGTGCAAATTGCCCTGCGCGATCTGGTCACCACGGTCTACGGCTAGGCAATGGCACTGCGCCCCCTTGATCTGATGGACCCCGAAGAGGCGGTCGGCAATATCTGGCATGACTATGCCGTGGGGATTGCTGCGCAGGCCGCTTACCCCGAGGCAGCGGCGGAATTGGCCACGGTCCGCCCCAGTCTGGCGATGATGTTTCGCGCTTTGGGCGGCGCACCGCAGGTGGAGTTCACCGAAGCGCCCGCCGTGGTCGCGCGGCACCGCCGCCCGCATCTGCGCAGATTGGCAACCGAGCGCGACAAGATCTTTCAACCCGCATTTGACGGTGAGCGGCTGCGCCTGCCGCCACGGATCGAGGCATATCCCGACCCAGCGCTCAACCGCGCCGTTTATTTCTGGCTGGTGGCCGTGGCGGCGCTGAGCGATCCGGAGTGTTTGCAGGCGGGCGCGCTGGCTGGAGCGGCGCGCGATATGGCGATGATCCGCGCCAATCTCGCAGCCGGCGCGCGCGCGCATCAGGAATGCCCCGGGTTACGCAAAGCCTTCGCGGCAATGCAGGCGCATACTTTGGCCACACGGCCCGAGGTTAGCCTGCCGCCCTCGGAACAGGCGGTTGAGACAGCCTTACGCCGTGCACTTGACGCGGGCGATCCGCCCACCGCGCCAGCCCCCGACGCACCGCGCAGCTATATGCCTTTCGCGCCGGTGCCCTTCTGGCTGGCGTTGCATCCGCCCGGCTCCGGTGACGCAGTGGATGAGCCGCAAGAGGACGCGCCCGAGGCTCCGGCAGCGGCGGCCACAACCTCGCGCAAACAGGGGTTTCGCAAGGATCAAGAGCAGGCCAACCGCAAGGATAGCTTCATCCTGCACCGGTTTGAGTCGATCCTCTCATGGGTGGAATCGATGAATCTCAACCGCTCGATCCATGATGACGATGAGGAAAACGCCCAAAAGGCCGCCGAGGATCAGGACAATATCACCCTGTCGAAAAACGACCGCCGCGCAGCGACGCGCCTGCGACTGCACCTTGATCTGTCGCCTGCCGATGCCGACCATGAGCGTCTGGCCGATGAATTCACCTATCCTGAATGGAACCACCGGTCGCGCAGTTACATGCCAGACCATTGCCGCGTGCTCGAGGTCGAGGCCGAGCCTGATCCACATCATGCGTTCAAGCCCGACCGCAAGCGGATGGAACAGGTGCGCCGCCAGTTCGAAACCCTGCGCCCGCGCCGGATTTTGCAGCCACGCCAGATTGACGGCAATGAATTGGACCTCGACGCAGCGATTGCCGCACATATCGACCTGCGCGCTTCGGGGCGCTGCGATGACCGCGTATTTCTGGCCTCGCGCCAGACCCAGCGCGACCTGACCGTGGCCTTCCTGGCCGATACTTCGCGCTCGACGGAATCGGCGGTGGGTGACACCTGCGTGATTGACGTGGCACGCGATGCTTTGGCGGCGCTGGCCGGGGGCATTGACGTGGCCGGTGACCGGCTGGGCATCTGGGGGTTTTCCTCGCTCAAGCGCGACCGCGTGTTTGTCACCCGCTGCAAGAGTTTCGAGCAAAAGATGAGCGCGCAGGTCACCGAAAACATCTGCGCCCTGAAACCCGGTCATTACACCCGTCTTGGCGCCGCGATCCGCCATGTCAGCGCGCAACTGGCCGAGGAAAGCGCCGCGCGCAAGCTGTTGATCGTGCTGACCGACGGTAAGCCCAATGATCTGGACCATTACGAGGGCCAGCACGGGATTGAGGACAGCCATATGGCGGTCAGCGAGGCGCGCCGCACCGGCCAGACCGTGCACGGCATCATCATCGACGAAGACGGGCAGGACTGGTTTGCGCGGATATTCGGGCGCGGCGGCTTTCATCTGTTGCCACGCCCCGACCGGCTGACCCGCGTTCTGCCCGATATCTACCGCAGCCTGACACAGGAGAGTTAACCATGTCCCGCATCCGCACCGCGCTTGCCGCGCTCTTTACGATGCTGACCGCACCGACGCTGGCTTTGGCGCAGCAAGGCTTCACCCGCCCGATCCCGCAGCCGCAATCCGCCACCGCCGAATGGTGGTTTTTCGCCGCCTCGGTCAGCTTTGTGCTGGCGCTCGTTGCGGTGCATCTGCTGGTGCGGCGCAGATGAAACAGGAGGGCTGGGGCGTCGGACGCTTGGCGCTGGTGCTATATCCCTTTGGTGCGGGCGCGGCGGTGATCAACCTGTTTATGCTGGGCCTCTTCGGCACTTGGCTGGGCTTGCCGGCGATGCAACCCCTCACCGCGCTCTGGCTCGGGGCGATACTGGGCCTGCCGCTGACATGGTGGTTCGCGCGCCATATTCGCGGCTTGATGGATAAGGCTGACACCGGGAGCTGAGGCTAGCCGATATCTGGCGACAAATTGAGCGGAAAAACCCATTGCTCTGATCTTTCAACGCGCTACGCTCGCGCAACCGCTGGCGGATGCCGTCATCGGATGCGCGCAAGTGTAACGAGTAGGAGCCGATGATGCCGAGACCAACCCGACCCGACGCGACGTTGCACCCGTCGCTGCGCCTGAAGCCTGTCGGCGCGGGGGTGGCGCTTGCGTTCTGCCTCGCCGCACCGCTTGCGGCGCAAGCGCCGGTGGAACTACCGCAGCCGGTCGGCCCGCCCGATCAATATGTGGCGCTGGCGGTGAGCGCGGCGCAGATCGCGCAGGCCATCGCGGCGCTCGACGATATTATCGCCGAGATCTGGCAGCGCAGCGGCGTGCCAGGCTTGGCGGTCTCGGTGGTGCACAACGGCGAGACGGTTTACGCGCGGGGCTTCGGGCAGCGGCGGGTTGATGCGGATCCTGCGGTCGATGCAGACACCGCCTTCCTGCTCGCCTCGCTGTCAAAACCCATCGGCGCCACGGTGATCGCGCGTCTGGTCTCGCAGGGGGTGGTGACTTGGGACACGCCGATGCGCGAACTCCTGCCCTGGTTCGCGCTTTCGGATGATTGGGTGACGCAACATGTCACCATCGGCGATCTCTACGCCCATCGCTCGGGCCTGCCGGATCACGCCGGTGATCTGCTGGAAGACATCGGCTATCAGCGCCGCGAGGTGCTCGAACGCCTGTCGCAACTGCCGCTGAGCCCGTTTCGCGCCAGCTATGCCTATACGAATTTCGGCCTGACCGCCGCCGCCGAGGCCGCCGCAGCGGCAGCCGGGCAGGATTGGGCGGATCTGTCGCAAGAGCTGCTATATGCGCCCTTGGGGATGCAGGCGACCACATCGCACCACGCCGATTTCATCGCCCGTGAGAACCGCGCCTCCAGCCATATCCCCACGCCCGAGGGCTATGCGGTGGCAGATCTGCGCCAGCCCGACGCGCAATCACCCGCCGGTGGCGCCAGTTCCAGCGCCCGCGATATGGCGGCTTGGATGGTGCTGATCTTGGGCAATGGCACCCACAATGGTGAAAGCCTGATCAGTCCAGAAGCGCTGCTGCCTGCGGTGTCGCCACAGATGATTTCCTCGCCGCCGCGGCAGATGGAGGCGCGCGCAGGGGCTTACGGATACGGGTTTAACACCGCCGTGCAACCCTCTGGCCGCGTTGCATTAAGTCACTCCGGCGCCTTTGCGCTGGGGGCGGGCACCAGTGTCTCGATGATCCCCTCGCTGGGGTTGGGCATCACCGTGTTGACCAACGCCGCGCCCACCGGTGCGGCCGAGGCAATCAGCGCGACATTCCTCGATATGGCGCAATTCGGCCAGCCGACCCGCGATTGGTTTGCGGGGTATAGCGCGCTCATGGCCACACTTATGGCCCCGATTGGCGAGTTGGCAGGCGTAGCGCGCCCCGCCGATCCCGCGCCACCGCACGACCTGAGCACCTATGCTGGTCGCTATCAGAACAGCTATTACGGTCCGGTGGAGGTAATCGCGGAGGGTGGCGCCTTGTCGCTGATCATCGGGCCCAATGGCCAAGTCGAGCCGTTAAGCCATTGGGACGGCAATGATTTCACCCTCGCGCCTTTCACCGAGAACGCGCCCGCAGGCTCGATCTCGCGGGTCACTTTCAGCGCGCCGGAGGCCGGGCGGTCAAACAGCCTGCGGATTGAACATCTTGATCCCTATGGGATGGGCGAGTTTCACCGATAGTGCGCACAGACCTCTGGCCATGCGCACGAGAGCGCAGGGCCGGAGCGCTTCAGGCAGGCTCTAGATCCTTCAAAACACTGAGCAATTGCGCGACTTCCGCTTCGGTATTGTAATGGCACAACGAGATGCGGATGCAGTCGCTCAGCCCCAATGGATCGAGCACATTGCCGCTGTAGTGATCGGCCTTGCGGGTGTGGGTGCGGATGCCGTTCTCGTTGAGCAGGCGCACCACATCCGGCGAGGCATGGCCCTTCACCGCAATTGACACCAGCCCCTCGCGCGCCGGATTATCGATACCCGCCAGCACCGTGACATGCGCCATCTCCGCCAGTCCGGGCAGGTTGCCGGTGCCATGCAGCATCGCGTTGGTCAGATGCGTCTCATAATCATGGATCGCACGCCCCGCCGCCTCAATGCGCGCGCGCGGATCCGTGACGTCCGAAACCTCACCGCCCAGCCATTCAAAATAGCGCACCACATCCGAGACTGTGGCATAAGCACCGGTGTCGCGGGTGCCGAACTCCCAGCCGGTGGCAGGCGCATTCATCAGCATGTCATGGGGCAGTGCGGTCAACCGGTCCGAGATCCATGCAATCCCGTAACCATGGCGCGAAAACATCTTATAGGGCGAGATCACATAGCCATCGACATCGTAAGCCGCGAGGTCGATTTGCCCATGCGCGGCGTGCTGGATACCGTCAACGATGATCATGCACTCGGGCGCAACCTTACGGATTTCCTGCACAATTCCCGCCACATCCATGCCCATACCGGTGACCGGCGAGGCATGGAGGATCGTTGCCACCGCGACATCGGGGGTCATGAAAGTGGCATAGGCCTCGGGCGAGACCTGACCGGTGGAATCGTCATGGGGGACGCTGATATAGTCGAGCCCCGCGATCTCGGCCCAGCGTTGCGCCGCGCTGCGGCTGGCCGGGTGTTCGATGCTGGATCCGATGACTTTGCCCCCCTTGGGCGCGTTGACACAGGCGGTGCGGATCAGGCGGAACAACAGTTCGGTGCCGCTTTCCCCCGCGAAAAACTGCCCTGAGGGCGCGTTCATCAGGAGCGCGAGATCAGCCTTGGCCTTGGCAATCGTCGCCATGAGTGCATGCGCCGCAGGGTTGTCGCGGCCTTGGTTGTCGGGGATCGCAGCATAGGTCGCCGAGGTCTCGACCACCGATTTCAGCGTCAACGCGCCACCGGCATTCTCAAAGAAAACGCGGGGGCCCTGAAACGGGCAACTATCGACATGGGCGAAACGGTCACGAATGGCGGCGATCAGGTCGGGATTCTCGCGGATCATCAAAGGGGTCCTGAATTTTTTCATCGATGCAGCGCAGCTCATTTGCGACACAAAACATCCCGCTTGGTATGCGGGCGAAGCGGCCAGCCGTCAACCATGCGCCCAAGGGTGACGTGGCGAAGCGGCACTGAAAACCCCGCAATATGCACCTTAACAACGCTACGCAAGTATTTGATATGTAATGAAAATGCAGGCTTCTGTTGCCAGGTGCCTGCGAACCCCGCCTTACGCGGCTAGGCGCAAGGGCTTAAGTTTCGGTTTAGGTTACTGCTTACGCAGCAACGGCCACCGGAGCACGGTTGTCATTTGCAACTGTACGTTTCGGACCGATAACGGTGGTACCTCACCGAGACAAAGCTAACCCCTTTAAGCGTTCGTCGATCCTGTTTCGGCCCCATGATCCCCAAATGAAGGATATTGGTGGAGCCGCCGGGTACCGCCCCCGGGTCCGATCCGTGTATTACGAGCGCGTTTATGTCCATAGTCACTGTTGCCAGCGACAGGGCAAATATAGGGCCGCGGGGGCGCAGGCTCAAGGGGTAAGCCGCGGAATATCTGCGAAAGCTCTGGGCTCAGGGGATCTTAGCTGCCGTCGGGTGCGGCTCCGTCAGAACTGTCATCCTCGGCGGGCTGCAACGGGGTCAGGCGCTGCACCGGCGGCAGTCTGAGATCGCGCATGCGGGGCGGGCGTTCGGCAGGAGGCTGGTCGTCTTCGGGGTCAAGATGGCGGTTTTGCTCAAACCCCCAAAGTTCGGTCAGGGCGCCGCGCACATCCTCACTGCGCGCGCCCGCGATGCCATTGGCAATGCGCACGTGATAGGAGAGAAACCGCGCGCGGATGCGGGTCGGATAGCCCTCAGTGGGAGTGATGGCGAATTCCGCGGCAATCAACCCCTGCGCCAGAATGCTCATCGAGGCGTTGCCCGAGGCGCTGGCCAACGCCAGATGCATGCGCCGGACGGAAGCGACAAACTCGGCCTCGGAAATGGCGAAATCGGACTGTAGGTCAATCTCGGCGCGCATATCCGAGATGTCGGATTGCCTCAGGATCGCGAGATCGGCGCAGCCCATTTGCAACTGGATGCGGGTTTCGGTCAACAGCGGGCGGTGGGCGTAATCGTCCAACCGTGTGGCCATTGCGACCAAAGCGGAAATCTGATCAGACACCAGATCGGCGGAAGGCTGGGTGACAAAAGCCCCGCCACCGGCGCCGCGTTTGGCTTGGATCAACCCGCGCGCGGTCAACCGGCCCAAAGCCTCACGCAGGGTCGGGCGCGAGACCTTGAAATAGGCGCAAAGATCCGCCTCGGAGGGCAGGCGATCACCGGGCGCGTAATGGCCGGTCAGAATATTGTCTTGAAGAACCGACGCAATCGCGCTCACGCGGTCGGTCGCCTTCCCGTCACTGGGGGCGCTGCTGCTCATGCCATCAACCTGCTGCGTTTTTACACTATTATTATTGCCGATCAGAATGTCAGACATCGGGAATCCTGTCAATCGAGCTGTGACCCTGTTCGGCGGCGATCCGCGTGGCTAAGCTGCCGCCAGATATGGAGATTCGCATGACCCTTGATAGTGATTTTACCCGCGCCCAATTCCCCGCCTTTGCCGAACCCAGTCTGCAAGGGCAGGCGTTTTTTGAAAATGCCGGCGGCAGCTATACCGCCGGTGCGGTGATCGACCGGCTGACGCGCTATTATCACCAGCGCAAGGTGCAGCCCTATGCGCCCTATGAGGCCTCGCAACTGGCCGGCGCCGAGATGGACGAGGCGCGCAGCCGTCTGGCGGCGATGATGGGCGTCGATACGGATGAGCTGTCTTTCGGCCCGTCGACGACGCAGAACACCTATGTCTTGGCGCAAGCCTTCCGGCAGTATTTGCAACCGGGCGATGCGATCATTGTCACCAACCAAGACCATGAGGCGAACACCGGCCCGTGGCGCCGCCTTGCCGATGCGGGCATCGAGGTGCGCGAATGGCAGATTGATCCGGCAACCGGTCATTTGCCGCTCGAACGCCTGCAAGCGCTGCTGAGCGGTCCGGTCAAACTGGTCTGCTTTCCGCATTGTTCGAATGTGGTGGGCGAAGTGAATCCGGTGGCTGAAATCTCCCGTATGGCGCATGCGGCGGGCGCGGTGACCTGCGTGGACGGCGTCAGCTACGCGCCGCATGGGTTTGTCGATGTCGCCGCGCTTGGCGCCGATATCTATCTGTTTTCCGCCTATAAAACCTATGGTCCGCATCAGGGCATCATGGTGATCCGGCGCGACCTTGGCATGGCGCTGCCCAATCAGGCGCATTATTTTAACGCCGAGGTTCTTTACAAACGGTTTACGCCCGCCGGACCGGATCATGCGCAGATCGCGGCCTGCGCGGGGATGGCCGATTACATCGACGCATTCGCCGCCCATCACGGCGGTGGCGGGCTGGATGCCAAGGGGCGGGCGGCGCTTGCCCATCAGTTGATGCGCGACCATGAAACGGCGTTGCTGCAGCCTTTGCTCGATTATCTGGGCACCCGCAACGAGGTTCGCGTGCTGGGGCCCCATCAGGCCGAGAACCGCGCGCCGACCGTGGCCCTGCAAACCGAGGCGCGCGGCGAGGATCTTGCGCGCGCGCTTGCCCGCCACGGGATTATGGCGGGCGGCGGTGATTTCTACGCGCTGCGGGCGCTTGGCGCGATGGGTGCCGACGCCGATCATGGCGTGCTGCGGTTGAGTTTTGTGCATTACACCACGCGCGCCGAGGTTGACCAATTGATTGCCGCGCTAGATCAGGTGTTGTAACAAAAGCGGAGCCGAAATGACGCCCCTCATCCTCTGGTTCCGCCGCGATTTCCGCCTCGATGACAACCCGATGCTGGCGGCAGCCACGGCGACCGGACGGCCATTGATCCCGCTGGTGATTGGCGACGAGGCGGTGCTGGAACTCGGCGCCGCCCCGTGCTGGCGGATGGGCAAGGCGATCGAGAGTTTCGATGCGCGGCTGCGAGGGCAGGGCAACCGCCTGACCCTGCGGCGCGGCGATGCGCTCAGCGTTTTACGCGCGTTGATCACGGAGTCCGGTGCTTGCGGCGTCTGGTGGACGCGGCTTTATGATCCGCAGGCAATCGCACGTGACACGGCGGTCAAAACCGCGCTCACTGCCGAAGGCTATGAGGCGCGCAGTTTCGAAGGCCATACAATGGCCGAGCCTTGGCAGGTCGAGACCGGCGCGGGCGGATATTTCAAAGTCTACACGCCGTTTTTCAAGGCGCTCGACAAACGCGGTGTGGACCGCCCGCTGCCAGCGCCCGCGCGTATCGCGGCGCCGGAAACATGGCCCGAGAGTGAGCGCTTGGGTGATTGGCATCTGTCGGCGGCGATGGATCGGGGCGCTGCGGTGGTGGCGCGTTATGCGCGGATCGGCGAGGCGACGGCGCAAATGCGGCTTGATGAGTTTCTGGCCGATGGTATCGAGAACTACCGCGAGGGGCGCGATTTTCCGATGGTAAATGCGGTCTCGGGCCTGTCAGAAAACCTCACCTATGGCGAGATCAGCGCGCGGCGGATCTGGCATGCGGCGCTGGCTTTAGAGACGACCCAACCGGGGCATTCCGGCGCAATTCACTTCCGAAAAGAGCTGGCGTGGCGCGATTACGCGCATCATTTGATGTATCACACGCCGCATATCCTGAACCGTAACTGGCGCCCAGAATGGCAGAGCTTTGCGTGGCAAACCCATGATGACGTTGCGGAAACTTGGCGGAGGGGGCGCACTGGCGAGGCCTTTGTAGATGCTGGAATGCGGCAGATGTATGTGACCGGCACGATGCACAACCGGCTGCGGATGATCACGGCAAGTTACCTCACCAAGCATCTGATGTTGCACTGGAAAATCGGGTTGGACTGGTTTGCGGAATGTCTGATCGATTGGGATCCTGCGTCGAATGCTATGGGCTGGCAATGGGTGGCCGGGAGTGGCCCCGATGCCTCGCCGTTCTTTCGTGTTTTTAATCCGGCGCTGCAGGCAGAAAAGTTCGATAAATCAGGAGATTACCGCCGGAACCTCATCGCAGAACTTAGCGATGATCCGTTCGAAGATGCGCGGCGTTTCTTTGACGCGGCGCCGCGCTCATGGGGGCTCTCGCCGCGAGATCCCTATCCGGCGCCGATGATCACCTTGGCGGCTGGGCGCAAGCGCGCTTTGGCCGCCTATGAGGCGCATCGTGCGCGCCCGCAGGCGGAAAATTAAGGTTTGCGCAATCATCCACCTTGGCTAAACTTTCGTAAACAAGGCAGTCAGGGTCAAAGGGGAGTGACATGGACGTCTTGACCGACATCAGCGGCGAGGGAGATCTGCCGCGTTATTTTAAACCGGCCTTCGCGCAGCTCCAGCGCATGACGAACGGGCGGCTCGATATTATTATGCCCGACGGGCGGCGGTTTCGCGCGCAGGGCGCTTTGCCCGGCCACGCGGCGGAGGTCCATATCCACAATGCCGACAGTTTCGCGCGGCTGCTGCGCGAGGGGGATCTGGGCTTCTCGGACGCCTATATCGACGGCTGGTGGAGCACGCCGGACCTGCAGGCGCTGATGGATCTTGTGTTCAAGGACAATCCGGCGCTGCTTGATGATTTCACCGGTGTGGCTTTGGTGCGGCTTTATGAGCGTGTGCGCCACTGGCTGCGCGGCAATTCCAAACGTCAGGCCAAAAAGAATATCGCCTATCATTATGATTTGGGTAACGAATTCTATGCAGAATGGCTGGACGATTCGATGACCTATTCATCGGCTTTGTTCGAAACCGGGCAGGAGGATCTGGAACGCGCGCAACAACAGAAATACGCGGCATTGGTGGATTCGCTGGGGCTGCAGCCCGGCGATCATGTGCTGGAAATCGGCTGCGGTTGGGGCGGGTTTGCCGAATATGCGGCAGGAGAGCGCGGGCTGCGGGTGACGGGGCTGACGATCAGTCAGGCGCAGCATGATTTCGCCGTCGCACGGATGCAGCGCGCGGGGTTGACCGATCTCGTCGAGATCAAACTGCAAGACTACCGCGACGAGACCGGTGCCTATGACGGGGTCGCCTCGATTGAAATGTTCGAAGCGGTCGGTGAGAAATACTGGCCCGCTTATTTTGATGCGGTCCATGCAAGGCTCAAGTCCGGCGGGTCGGCGACGATACAGGTGATCACCGTGCCTGATGAACGTTTTGCAAAATACCGGCGCAATGTTGATTTCATTCAGAAATACATCTTTCCCGGTGGCATGTTGATCTCGCCTGCCAGATTTGCCGAAGAGGCGGCGCGCGCTGGTCTGGGCTTGGCGTCCTCGATCGAATTTGGCGAGAGTTATTCGATCACCCTGCGCCGCTGGCATCAGACCTTCACCGAAAAATGGGACCGAATTCAGGCCCTTGGCTATGACGCGCGCTTTAAACGGATGTGGGATTTCTATCTGACCTCTTGCGCCGCGGCGTTCCAGACGGGTATCTGTGACGTGACGCAGATCACCCTGCGCCGCCCGGGCTGATCCTGCGCGGCGCGCCGTTGTTTAGGAGCGCGAATGTTCACCCTGATCCGGCCACTCTCGGCTGTTTTTCTGGCCGTTTTCGCGCTGATCGCTGCGCAGGCCTATGCCCCGATCTATGACCCCGAGGCCGATCTTGGCCGCTTCCCGCTCTATGCGGCGGCGGTCGGTTTCTTGGTCGGCTGGAGGTTTCTGGGCCGACAGATCGGCAAGGCGCTCTGGCATTCGGTCTTTGCCGCATGGCAGGCGGTGGTTCTGGCGGCGGTGGCCACGGCGATGTTTCTGGCCGTGGGCGAGGTGTTCAGACGCGGCTATCGGCGCCAATACGGTGAGGTGATCGAGGCGATCACCGGTTATTTCGGCATTGTCGTCGATTGGTTGAGCCGCGGCTTGGTGCAGGAATTCCTGATCCTACTGGCTGCCGGTGGCACGATCATCGGCGTGGTCCTGCATATTCTATGGGTGATGCTGGAGGCGCGCCGCCATGACCGTTGAGGCTTTGTTCCTTTACGGCACCCTGCGCCACGCCCCGCTGTTGACCTGTGTCGCGGGCTGCGAGGTGCCGACCGAAGTGGCCAGCCTTACGGATCACGCGATCACCCATGCCGCGACGCATGCAGGCGCGCAGCAGGATTTCCCGCTGTTCACCGAACGCGCGGGCGCCATGGCCACCGGCCTACTGGCGCGCCCGAATGCCGAGGCGCGCGCGCGGCTTGATGCCTATGAGCGGGTGTTCGGCTATGACACCACGCAGATCACCGTGGATACCGCCGATGGTCCGGTCGATGCGATCATCTATGTGCCGCGCGCAGAGCTCTGGATGCCGGGGCAGGCGTGGTCGTTAGAGACTTGGGTCGCGGGGCCGGGGCAATTGGCCGTCGATGTCGCCGGCGAGGTCATGGCGCTCCTGGAAACCACCGAGCCCGAGGCGATCTTGGCGCGTTTCGGGATGCTGGAAATGCGCGCGGCCAGCCGCCAGCGCGCGATCGCTGAACCCGCGCCTGCCACGCTGCGCCGTCAATCGGACCCCGCAGATGTGGTGGTCGAAGAGATGCGCCGCCCCTATACGTGGTTTTTTGGCGTTGAAGAGGCCGAACTGAGCTTCCGTCGCTTTGATGGCACCCAATCGGCCCCCGTGACCCGCGCCGGTTTCATCATGGCCGATGCGGTGACCATTCTGCCCTATGACCCGCAGCGCGATACCGTCATGCTGGTCGAGCAATTCCGCTTTGGTCCCTATGCGCGCGGTGACCGCAATCCGTGGCTGCTTGAGCCGATTGCGGGGCGCATTGATCCGGGGGAGACGCCAGAGGACGCCGCGCGCCGCGAGACGCTTGAGGAAACCCGCCTGACCCTGCATGACTTGCACCAGATCGGGCGCTATTACGTCAGCCCCGGTTCGGTCACCGAATATCTGATTTCCTATGTCGCGCTGGCAGATCTGCCGCAATCCGCCGAGGGCGTCGGCGGGGTCGCCGCCGAGGCCGAGGATATCCGCGCCCATGTCATCCCCTTCGCGCAATTGATAGCGCTGATCGAGAGCGGCGAGATCGAGGACGCGCCGCTGATCATCAGCGCGCAATGGCTGGCGATGAACCGCGAGAGGCTGCGCGGTTAAGCATTAACCGGCGCGTCCCAGCGCCGCGCCACCATCATCGCGCTGAATGCCAGAAAGGCGCAGACCCCGACGCCCGCGGTCATCGGCAGCGCGGTTTGATTGTAGAGCGCGGCGATCGGCGCGGCGATGGCGGCCGAGGCCATGGTCGAGATACCACCCATCACCGAACTTGCCGTGCCCGCGATATGGCCCAAGGGCTCCAAGGCCAGTGCATTCAGGTTACCAAACAGCAAACCTATTGAAAAGAAATGCAAAAACATGAAGGTAAAGAACAGCCAGAAGGGTAGCGATCCGATCAGCGCATAGCCGACGAGCACCGTCGCGACGACAGTGCATTGGCCGATCAGCGCGATCACGATCAGCCGCCGCATGCCCAAACGCATGACCAATTGCGCGTTGATAAAGCTGCCCGGCGCCGACAAAAGCGCGCTCAACGCGAACCAAAAGGGGAATTCTGGCAGGCGGTCATAGACATCGTCGTAAATCTGCGCGACCGAAGATAGCCAGACAAAGACCGAGGCGAAGCTAAAGGTTAACGCGGTGAGATAGGCCATCACCTGACGATTGCGGAACACCTCGCGAAAGGCGCGCAAGACCGGACCGGGCTCGAGCGAGACGCGGTTTTCGCGCGGCAAGGTCTCGGGTTGGCGCAGCCAAAGCCAGATCCCGCAGATGCTGCCAAAACCCAGAAAGCTCCAGAAAATCGCCCGCCAGCCGAACAGATGGCCGAGGGTAGCGCCCAATAAGGGCGCGACGGCGGGCACCAGCACAAAGAGCGTCATCGCAAAGGACATCACCCGCGCCATCAACCGCCCCGCGTATTGGTCGCGCACCATGGCTTGGGTAACCACGCGCGGCGCCGCGACGCCCAGCCCCTGCAGGAAGCGCGCGAACAGCAAAACGCCCATATTCTCGCTGGTCGCGGCGATAATCGAGGCCACCATATAGACCGCGATTCCGGCGAGGATCACCGATTTGCGCCCCAAAGCGTCCGAGATTGGTCCGATCATCAACGTGCCGAGGCCCAGCCCGAAGACGAAACTTGTGATCACAAACTGCGCACGATGGGCGGCATCGGGCGCAAGTTCAGCCCCCATATCGGACAGCAGCGGCAGCATGGAATCGATCGAATAGGCGACCGTCGCGAACATCAGCGCGGTGAAGATCACGAACTCGACGAAGGGCATTTTTTGGATTGGTTTCATTGGCTTGCCGCCGCGATATCGTCGATGACCTGGGTCCAGAATTCTGCCGGATGGGCGCCGCTGACGACATATTTACGCCCAATGATAAACCCTGGCACGCCCTGCATCCCGCGTTCGCGGATTTCCGCATCGCGGGCGCGGATGTCCTGTTTGTCGTTATCACCGGCCAAAAGCTGCGCCACCATCGCCCCGTCCAAACCGGCTTTGGCGGCGATCTCGGTCAGCACCATATGCTCCGAGATATCCTGCCCTTGGGTGAAATAGGCCCGAAACAGCGCGTTAACCACCGCGTTTTGCCGTCCCTCAAGCCCCGCCCAGTGGATCAGCCGATGCGCATCCAGCGTCGCCGGCGTGCGGCTGATCTTGGACAGTTCCAACGGCAGCCCGTCGGCATCAGCCGCCTCTTGAATCGGCATATAGGCTTTCAGCACACTCTCGGGCGGGCCGAATTTGGCCTCCAGATATTCGCGCCGGTCCATCCCCTCGGGCGGCATCGACGGATTGAGCATGAAGGGATGCCATTCGATGACAAAGGGATGCTCGGGACGCGCCTCGAGCGCCGCTTCAAGCCGAGATTTACCGATATAACACCAGGGGCAGATCGGGTCGGAAAAGATGTCCAGTTTGGTGCTCATTGCGATCCTTTCCAGCCCGCGCGCAGGGCGGCACGGTTCAATTTGTTATTGGCCGAGCGCGGAATATCCGCGCGCGCGATATAGAGACGCGGCTGCTTATAGCGCGCCAGAACCGTCTCGGCGTGGTCTGCAAGTTCGGCCTCATTGCAGGGGCCATCAGCGACATAAAACAGGGCGATCACTTTGACACCCTCGCGGACCGACAATTCCACCGCGGCGCATTCGCTGATCTGTGGCAGGGCCTCAAAAACGCGCTCGACCTCAAGCGGCGAGACGCGGTAGCCGCCCGCGTTCATCATGTCGTCATCGCGGCCCAGATAGGTGATCGCGCCCGCGTCATCCATCGACACCGTGTCGCCGGTCAGGAACCAGCCATCGGCAAAACGCGCCTCGGTTTGCGCCGCATCGTTCCAATAGCCCAGAAACAACCCTGGGTCCCGCGCGTCGATGGCCATGATCCCCGGCGTGCCACGCACCACCGGTTGATGCGCCGCGTCCAGCACCGCGATCCGGCGTCCGGTCTGGGCAAAACCCGAGGCGCCAAGCGGCGCTGCGCGCTCGGGGCTGGCCGAGACATAGGTTGAGATTTCCGACATGCCGAGGGATTCAAACACCCTTCGTCCGGTGGCCTCCGACCACTTCTCGCGGGTCTCTTCGGGGAGTTTCTCACCGGCAGAGAGCCCGTGACGCAGGCGCGGCAAGGCAGGGATCGGGGACTTCAGAAGTTGCCGGTAAACCCCTGGCGCGGCTGCGAAAATCGTCGCGTCAAAGCGTTTTAGTAAGAGCGGAAGCTGCGCCGGTTTGATGCCGGCGGCGGGGATCAGCGCGGTGGCGCCCAGCGTCCAAGGGTCCAGTAGTCCGGTGCCCAAAGTATAGGTCCAGTTGAATGCGCCCGCATGCAGCAGCCGGTCGCCCTCGGTCAGCCCGTACCAGTCACGCCACATCATCCGCCGCGCCCAAATCGCGCGATGGGCATGCATCACCGCACGCGGCGCGCCCGAGGTGCCGGAGGTGAACACCAGATAGGCCAGACGCTCGGGATCGCCCATCTCAAAATCGCAGGGCGGCAATTCGCGCCAGCTGCGCAAGGTCGCAAGGTCGATCACTTTCGCCGCGATATCAGGGCGCGATATGTCAGGCGCGGCGATCACCGCTTGGGGCGCGATCTGCTGGGCCATGGCGGTGATCTCGGCCTGCGTCAATTGCGATGAGGTCGGCACCGGCACCACGCCCACCGCAATCGCGCCGAGAAAGGCGAGCGGGAAATCCACCGTGTTATCGAGCCTGAGCAACAGCCGGTCGCCTGGGGTCAATCCGGCCTGCAACAGGCCGGTGCCGGTGCCGCGAATGGCGCGGATCAGCGCCGCATAAGACCAGCGTTCGGCGCCGGTGACGCTGAGGATTTGCAAGGCAATCTTGTCGGGCAGCGCTTGCCCCGCGCGCAACACATATTCCGCCAGATTGAACGGCGAGGGGCAGGGCGCGAAGGGGCCGATATCGATTAACGCGTGCATGAAATTTGACTATCCCCGTCACGCGCCGAGGGCAATAGCCCGAGGCCCCGCCCGCGCAATCACCGCCCTGCATCTCGACAAGCGCGCAAATTTGGCGCATGAGACAGCCATTCCAGCAAGGCCCGACGCTATGAGCACATCTTACGCCCCCAGTTTGATCCGTATTGCCCGTGCCGATGGGCGCGACGCTTTGGCCGATCCGGTGGACCTGCCCGAGCGGGTGCGCAGCCTGCGAAAAGAGAGGGGCTGGACCCTCGAGCAAGCGGCGCAGGCGGCCGGGCTGGCACGCTCGACCCTGTCCAAGATCGAGAACGGGCAGATGTCGCCGACCTATGACGGGTTGAAGAAACTGGCCGAGGGGCTGGGGATGTCGGTGCCGCAATTGTTCACCCCGCCGAAATCCGATGTGCCGGGCGGACGGATGACCTCGACGCGCAGTGGCGAGGGCGAGGCGCAGGTGACCACGACCTATGAGCATGAGCTTCTGTCGGGTGGCATGGCGCCAAAGGCGATGCTGCCCTACCGCGCCCGTGTCCGTGCCCGTGCGTTCGAGGATTTCGACGGCTGGGTGCGCCATGACGGCGAAGAGTTCTTATATGTGCTGACTGGCGAAATCCGGCTGTTCTCGGAGTTCTACGCGCCCTTGGACATGAAGCGCGGCGATAGCGCCTATTATGACGCCTCGATGGGGCATAATGTGATCAGCCTGAGCGCCGAGGATGCGACGATCCTCTGGGTCACGTCACTTACCTAAGATCGGGTAAACGGTGCCGTCTGGGTTAACCAATTCAGCGTCAATTGCTTAACAGCCAACCGCCGGAATAGAACCTGCGCAGGGCCCGCGGTTTAACGGCTGAACCAGCCGCGCACGACATTGGAACCGCCGGAAATATCGCGGCCAACGCCTTCAACGGTGTTGCATCCCGCAAGGGTGACAACGCTTAAAGCAAGTGCAAGGCAAAGGCCCATTTTCATTCCGAATACCACCATACCTCGGGCAAGAAGCCGGTCCAGTCGCCATATATGGGCAGATTCTGCGGAAAACGCAACCCCTCGGCCACGGCCAAACGGCTCACCGGCGCATACCAAAACGGGATGACGTAGCGACCGGTCATCAGCACGCGGTCAAGGGCGCGCACGGCGGCGGTGAAGGCCTCTGGCTCCCGCGCATTCAGCATCGCGGTGATCATCGCTTCGACCGCAGGCGTATCGACACCGGCGAGATTGCGCGTGCCCGGCGTCTCGACGCCCTCGGCGCTCCAATAGAGCGTTTGCTCATTGCCCGGCGAGAGCGACATCAGCCGATGCATATAGGTCATGTCGAAATCATATTGATTGGTGCGCTCGACATATTGGGCGGCGTCGATCACCGTGAGATTGGCGGTAATTCCCAGATGTTGCAGGCTCTCGATATAGCTGTTGGCAATCGCCTGTTGGGCGGCGGAGCCCTGTTGCAGCAAGATGTTGAAGGTGAAGGCCTCGCCCGCGCCATTGCGCATAATTCCGCGTTCGTCGGCCTGCCAACCGGCGGCGTTGAGCTGCCGCATCGCCGCGCGCAGGTTGCGCCGGTTCGAGCGTCCGCCGGTCTCGGGCAGCGCATAGGCTTGCAGCGCGTCGGGCGTTAACTCTTCGGCAAACGGGGTTAACAGATCCAGCACCAGCCCCTCTACGGCCTGCGCCCGCATACCCAGATCGGAATTGCCGAAATAGCTGTCTATCCGTGGCTCGGCGCCGCCGTTCACCGTGGCGTTGATCTGGGCGAAATCGAAAGCATGGATCAGCGCATCGCGCACCCGCCAGTCGTCAAAGGGAGCGCGGCGGGTGTTCATCACAAAGCCGCTCATCCCCGAGGGGCGCTGGTGGGGAATTTCCACCTGCCGAATGCGCCCGTCAGTGACCGCGGGGAAATCATAGCTGTCGGCCCAACGCGCCGCGCTCGGCTCGCGCCAGACGCTGATCAGACCAGCTTTGAACGCCTCAAACGCGACGGCGGAATCGCCGTAATACTCATAGCGGATTTCGTCGAGATTATGCTGCCCGCGGAAAAACGGCAGATCCGCACCCCACCAATCCGGCGTGCGGCGGAAGGTGATCGAGCGGCCGGGATCGACGCTGTCGACGACATAGGGGCCCGAGCCGATCAGCGGCGTGAGGGACGATTGATCAAAGGCGCGCCCGTCAGCGTCGAATTGCGCGCGCTGCAGGATCGGGCGCAGACCAAGGATCAACGGCAACTCGCGGTCCGGCTCAGTAAAGGTGAAGCGCAGCGACTGCGGGCCAGTTTGCTGCATCGTAGCAATTTTCGTCCAGGCGTTGCGATAGCGTGGGTGGCCTTGGGTGCCCATCACCTCAAACGACCACATCACATCCGCCACCGTGACCGGGCTGCCATCCGAGAATCGGGCCGATTCGCGCAGGGTAAACTCGACAAAACTGCGCGCTTCATCGGTTTCGACGCTCTCGGCCAGCACACCATAGAGCGCAAACGGCTCATCATAGCTGCGCCCCAGAAGGCTTTGGACGGTCAGCAAATTGACGCCCCAAGGCGCCGAGCCGCGCAGAATATAGGGATTGAGCGAATCAAATCCGCCGATTTCGGCAAAAACGATTCGCCCGCCAGAGGGCGAATCGGGGTTCGCATAGGGTAGAGACACGAAATCTGGTGGTAGAGCGGGCGCGCCATACATCGAAATGCCATGCTGGGGTTGCGCGCTTGCAGGCACTGCAAATCCCGCGTGTAAAATCGCGAAAACCGCCGCTAGGATGCTTGTGGGTAAAGCTCGGGCGCGCATTATATGCATATCGGAAACAATCCTTCTGGCGGGCTGCGATAGGCTGTAAGTAGCTGGGTAAGTCCACGTAATCAAACTTTTAGCTTGGATACCTGAAACGGATTGGCTATAAGTATCTCACTGCTCGATAGGTTTCTTGCCTGTATGAAACCTGCCTCAACGACTTGCGCCCGCCTTGTGCGGGCGCTTTTTTTTGGCTCTGGTCATTGATCTCAAGCGCGGTATGCTGCGGTTGCAACATCACCGATGAGGACCGTATGACCACCAAAATCTTGCACGGAAAACGCGCCATTGTCACCGGATCGAACTCGGGGATCGGGTTGGGGATTGCCGAGGAATTGGCCGCGGCGGGGGCCGAGGTGGTGTTGAACTCTTTCACTGACCGTGACGAGGACCACGCGCTGGCCGCCGAACTTGCCCAACGCCACGGCGTCGCGGTGCGCTATATCAAGGCCGATATGTCCAAGGGCGATGAATGCCGCGCGTTGATCGAACAGTCAGGCGGCTGCGATATCTTGGTGAACAACGCCGGCATCCAGCATGTCGCCAAGCTTGAGGAATTTCCCGCCGAGAAATGGGATGCGATCATCGCGATCAATATGTCGTCGGCCTTTCATTGCACGGCGGCGGCGCTGCCAGCGATGTATCAGGCCGGTTGGGGGCGGGTGATCAATGTCGCCTCGGCCCATGGTCTGACCGCCTCGCCGTTCAAATCCGCCTATGTCGCGGCGAAACACGGGGTGGTCGGGTTAACCAAAGTGACGGGGCTAGAAGCGGCAGGCAGTGGCGTGACCTGCAACGCGATCTGCCCCGGCTATGTGCTGACCCCGATTGTCGAAAAGCAAATCCCTGACCAGATGAAAACCCATAATATGGACCGCGAGACGGTGATCAAAGAGGTGATGCTGTCGCGCCAGCCCTCGGGCGAATTTGCCACCACCGAACAGGTCGGCGGGATTGCCGTGTTCCTGTGCTCGGGGGCAGCCGACCAGATCACCGGCACGACGATTTCCGTCGACGGCGGCTGGACCGCGCTGTGACATTGGCCCACGGATGAGCGCGCCCAAACGGATCAATCTAGCGCTGCAAGGCGGCGGCGCGCATGGCGCGTTCACTTGGGGCGTGCTCGACCGTATCCTCGAAACCGACACGCTGGAGATCGCCGCGATCACCGGCACCTCGGCGGGGGCGCTGAATGGCGCGGCGCTCAAGGCAGGTTTGGTGAACGGCGGGCGCGAGGGCGCGCGGGAGGCTCTGCGCGCCCTATGGGAGGGCTTGGGCGGTGTCGGTGATCTGCGCGCGGTCGGCTGGTTTCGCCCCTTCCTGCCGCCACTCGAGGTCGCCGCGCAGATCAGCGACGCGCTGATGCCGGTCTCGCCCGGCAATCTGGCGACACAGGTGCTCAGCCCCTATGACTGGGGGCCGTTCTGGCAAAACCCGATGCAGCCTGTGGTTGACCGGCTCGATATGGCGGCGGTCTGTGCCGATGCGGGGCCAAAGCTCTTCGTCGCCGCGACCAATGTGCATTCGGGCAAAGTGCGGGTGTTCTCGGAGGCCGAGGTGACGCCCGATGCGATCCTTGCCTCGGCCTGCCTGCCGACGGTGTTTCGCGCGGTGGAAATCGGCGATGCGCATTATTGGGACGGCGGTTATTCGGGCAACCCCTCGCTCTATCCGCTTTATGAACCATCGCTGCCCGATGATATATTGATCATCTCGATCAACCCGTTTTACCGCCCCGAGGTGCCGCAATCGGCGCTTGAAATCATGAACCGCGTCAATGAAATCAGCTTTAATTCCGCGCTGTTACGCGATCTGCGCGCGGTGGCCTTTGTCAAACGGCTGCTGGCTGATGGCAAGATGACACCGGGAACGATGAAGGATGTGCTGGTGCATATGATCTCGGATGATGCGCTGATGCGCGGGCTCTCTGCGCGCACCAAAATGACCCCGACGCCCTATTTGCTTGATACGCTGTTTCAGGCCGGACGCAGCGCCGCCGACCGGTTTTTGGCGCAGCATGAGGCGGATATCGGCACCCGCGGCACCCTCGATCTGGTCGAGATGTTCAGCTAGAGACGCGTTTGCGGGGGCTGGATTTGACCTTGCCTGGATTGTCGGGATCGGGGACCACCAGACCGGCCGAGATCACCAGTTTCGCCGCCTCTTCAACGGACATATCAAGTTCTATCACATCCGCAGCCGGCACGAACAGCAAGAACCCCGAGGTCGGGTTGGGCGTCGTCGGCAGAAACACCGAGACCATCCCCGCGCCATTCCCCGCTTTGCTGGCAACCTCGCCCCGCGTGTCGGTCGAGATAAAGGCCATCGCCCAGATGCCGCGGCGGGGATATTCGACCAGACAGGCCTTTTTGAACGAGGTGTTACTTTGGGCAAAGACCGTCTCGGCGATCTGTTTGAGCCCGTTATAGACCGAGCGCACCACCGGCATGCGCGCGACGATATCCTCGCTCCATTGGATCAGACTGCGGCCGATATAGCCCTTGGCCAGCCAGCCCACTACCAGCGTGAAAATCAGAAACACCGCCACACCAAGCCCCGGCACATCGGGCACGGTGACGGCGCTGGGAATGATACGTTGCGGGATCAGCGGCAGCACGCGGCTGTCGAAAAACTCGACCACCGTGGTGATCAGCCAGATCGTCAGAACCGCAGGGCTTACAATCACCAGCCCGGTCAGAAACGACGAGCGCAGACCGGCGAGAAAACCGCGACGCTGCGGGCGAGGGGGCTGGGACATGGAGATGCGACCAAACTAGGATACAAAGATATTTATGCAGCCACCGGCAGGCTTGCAAGTGCCGATAGCGCGCCGCCGGTGAATAGGCGCGGCGCGCAATAGGCGAAGGTCGCAGGCTTTACATGGGGGGCAGGCGGCCCGGATCGGGCCACCTGATTAACCATTACAGCAATGCCGCGGCGATTTGTGCCGCCAGCCGCGCGTTGTTGCGCACCAGCGCGATATTGGCGTCGAGCGAACGGCCTTCGGTCTGTTCGAAAATTCGCGCCAGCAAGAAGGGCGTCACCTCTTTGGCCGAGATGTTCTGCGCGGCGGCGGCGGCCAGCGCCTCTTCGATCACCGGCACGATCTCGGCGCGGGGGATTTCGGCGTCGGCGGGGATCGGATTGGTCACCAATTGCCCGCCGCGCAGCCCCAGTTGAACGCGCATTTTATGCGAGGCGGCAATCTGCGCGGCGCTGTCCATGCGCAGGGGTGCGGTCAGACCGGACTCGCGTGACCAGAAGGCGGGGATCTGGTCTTGCCCGTAGGCGATCACCGGCACGCCCAAAGTTTCCAGCACTTCCACGGTCTTGGGCAGATCAAGGATCGCCTTGGCCCCGGCGCCGACCACGGTGACCGGCGTTTGCGCCAACTCGTGCAAATCCGCCGAAATGTCAAAGCTGGTTTCTGCGCCGCGGTGCACGCCGCCGATGCCGCCGGTGGCAAAGACCGAAATTCCGGCCATCTCGGCGCAGATCATCGTCGCGGCCACGGTCGTCGCACCGTCGCGTCCCAGCGCCAGACAGGCGGCCAGATCGGCGCGGCTGAGCTTCATCACATCCTGCGCCTGACCCAAAGCGTCCAGCTCCTCGGGCTCGAGCCCGATATGGATGCGGCCCTTGAGGATCGCGATGGTCGCCGGAACCGCGCCGCCTTCGCGCACGTCA
Source organism: Pararhodobacter oceanensis (assembly GCF_003076755.1). Taxonomy (GTDB): domain Bacteria; phylum Pseudomonadota; class Alphaproteobacteria; order Rhodobacterales; family Rhodobacteraceae; genus Pararhodobacter; species Pararhodobacter oceanensis. The sequence goes on along the minus strand of NZ_QDKM01000004.1, from coordinate 290,318 downwards.
TCCTCGACGGTCCGCGCGGTCTCGACGTTCTGCGGAAAGGGCATCCCGTGGGTGATGATGGTCGATTCCAGCGCCACAATCGGGCGGCCCTGGGCGCGGGCCTGCGCCACTTCTTTCGAGTAAATCAGCGTGTCATTGGTCATGGTTAATCTCCGTTTTCGCCATCATCGGCAAAGGCAACATAGGCAGCGGCGGCGGCTTGCGCCTGTTTGAGCGCATCAGCGCGTTCTGCGCCGCGGCTTTCGGCGTAAATATGCGCCGCCATAAAAGTATCACCCGCGCCGGTAATACGGCGCGGGCGCACGACATGCGCGGGGCGGGTGAATGTCTCGGCACCGCGCGCCGCATCCGAGGCATCGGTGCCGCCATCGGTGACCAAGGCGCGCGCGGCGCCTTTGGCGACCAGACCTTCGGCGGCGGCGCGGCTACCGTCGAATGCGGTCTCGCAGAGCAGCTCGGCCTCTTGGCGGTTGACGTAAAGCGTCGCGCGCGGATGCGCCATCACCGGCAGCAGCCGCTCGGCCTTGCCCGGGCTGGCGGGCGCAATGCGTAGATCAGCGGCAGAGAAGATCGGCGAGCCGGCAATCTCGGCCAGCAGCTCGGCGGTCAGATTGCCGTCGAGCGCGATTTGCCCCGCCCAAGGCTGCTGCGCCGTGGCCAGCCGCCCGTCGTGCAGCGCCTGCAGGATATCGGCGCCCGCCGCCTCTAGCGTATGCGCATCGGCAATCGCCGCGACCAGACCGGTGGCATCCTCGATCGCCATGTAGCGGTCGGTGGGCCGCTCGGCGATACGGTGGGCGAACCGCGTGTCGACGCCAAGTTGCGCCACCGCCTGCAGCAATTCATCACCTTCGGGATCGCCGCCAATCGCGGTCAATACCGCAGGCGCCATACCAAAGCGCGCCAGCGTCATCGCGATATTCATCGCCACACCGCCGGGCAAACGGGTGATCAACCCGCCCATATCGCGCCGCGTCGCCAGCGCCATCTCGGTGCGCCCGATAATGTCCCACAGGACCGAGCCGATACAGAGGATATCAGGAGAAGGGTTCATGAAAGGTTAAACCTCACGGCAGAAACAGGACCGCGGGCAGAAAACCCACGCGCCGCAGATACCGGGGCAACCTGCGGCCTGCACGCGGATGGCGTCACAGGTGGCAGGGTCGAAAGCGCCATGCGGAGCGGGTGGGTCATCGTCATATTGGGCCACGCGGGGGGCAAAAAGTCCAGAGTGGACAGCGGGTTTGGCGAGGTCGCGCTGGTTTGCGCCTATCGCCAGTGATCGGGGCTGCGCTTGTGCACAAAGGGCAGATTGGTGGATATGCGCTGCTCATACGCGGCTTGCGTGAGGAAACGCAACCCCGCGCGCTCGGTCTCGCTCTGCTGCGCGGCAAACACCTCAAGCGTCAGCTGCGCGGGGCCGCTATCCCACCATGCATAGGGCGTCTGTGTCTTGGTTAACCGATTGGCGATGCGCGCGGTCAAACGGGTGAACAATGGCAGAGCGGGCAGGGTGGCGAGAAAATTATTGGCGATGGTGCCATGGCCCTCTTCGATCACCATCACCGCGCGCGCATCGGCGAGCCAAGGCGTGACCGGCGCACGCGGGAATTCATCGAGATCGGCAAATACCCCGCCCTCCTGCGCGATCAATGCGACGCGAAACAGATCGGCGCGCAAGGCCGGTTGGCTGAGCCGTGCAAAGACCGGCGCGAGGTCCGGTGCATTTTGCTCCAGCCATGCCGCGGCGCTCTGCGCGTCGAACACGCGTTGTGCGAAACCTTGATGCAGTTGCGCCCATGTCTCGATCCCGCGCGACACCCCGCTGCTGCGCGGCCCCTCCCAATAATGCCAGAGCTGGCGCGGGACCACTTGGGTCTGCTGCGGCGGGATAAAATCTGGCGGGGTCAACGCAAAATGGCGCGCGGCAAGCCCCGGCGAATTGGTCGCTGCGCGCCCCTCGGTCTGCGCCTCAGCAGCATCGCGCACAATCATATCACGCAGATCATCCTTCGGGGGCGTGCCCAGTTCGATGGTTTTAAGCTCATGAAAACGCTGCAAATGATCCTGTGCAGCGGCGAATTCACCGGCAAAATACTCCATCCGCGCGGCAGACAAGATCAGCCCCAAGCGGGTCGGATGCCTTGATAATGCAGGCGAAAGCGCGCGGCGCGCGGCCTTGGTATCGCGCTTGGCTAGAGCGATTTCTGCGGCCCAATAGGCGTGATCCGCGCGCAAGGGCCAGTCTTGCGGCATCGGGTCCAACTCTGCCGCAGCCGCCTCCAATGCCCCGCACCGCATGTGCCACTGCGTCCGCGACAGGCGCAACCGTAGCGCTGTATCAGGCGGCAATGGCGGCGGGATTTCGGTGAGCCTTAGCGCGGCGTCCGGCCGTCCGATCCGCGCCAGAATTGCGGCGCGATCCGGCGCAAACCGATTGTCTGACATTAACTCAGCCGCCAACCCGTCCCAATCTTCGCAAATCTCGCGCAGGGTCAGCCAGAGCCCACGCAACGCCGCATTCTCGGGGTAAAGCCGCTGCGCCGCACAGGCATGTTGATAGGCGGCGGCATAGTCGGGGATTGGGGCTTGCGCGGCCTCCAACAGCAGACAGCGCAGGTGCTGCAGATGCTGGCGTTCCGACCATGTCCATGGTGTATCTGCGGGCAGATGTTTGGTTAACAGCCGCCGCGCCGTGGCGGGGTCGTTTTGCTCTATCGCCAGCCGGATACGCTGCGCCACCACCTCCGCGTGCCCCTCGGGATGGGCCGCGCGCAGACGCTCAACCGCATGGCGCGCATGGGTAAAATCGCGCTCGGTTATAAAGACGTCAATTAACCATGCCCAAAGCGGCGGATGCGCGGAAAACCCAAAGTGCAGGGTCTGGTAACGCTGGGTCAGCGCCCGCGCCCCCCGGTTGCGCCACAGATGCAAGAGCGACAGGCGCAAAGCACCGGGCAGGGCCAAAGGCTCCGGCGCCTCGCCGGAGAGGATTGCCAATTCCGCCCGCGCCAGCCGGTCGGCATCATAGCTATCGGACTGTGGATCAAGATCGGCCAGAACCGCCCGCGCCTGTTCGCAGCGGCCCAGCCCCCAAAGGGCCCAAGCCAAGACCCCGAAGCGGCGGCCCTGCGCCTCCACCCGTCGCTGCAATTCGGCCAAAGCGGGCTCGGGATCGACGCGCGCCGATACCGTGGCCTGCATGGCAACCTGCGCCAGATCAATCGACCAATCCCATTGCGCCAAAGCCCTCGTGAGCGCGGGATCCAATGGCAAACCATGTCGCGCCAAAGCCTGTAAAGCGGCCAAAGCCTCGGGATAATCCAGCCCTTGGGCGATCCGCGCCGCCAGATCCTGCGCGGGCGCTTGCGGGGCAGAAAGCGGGCCGGACCACAGGCTGCGCGCCAGCGAATACTCCATGGTTAACGCCCCAACATACGGTCGCCCTCGGTGAACCGCATACCCAGCGCATCCTCTGCCGCCTGCCGATACTGCCACGTCAGACCCTGCAGGAACATCAACACCGCGCGGTCAATTTCGAACTTTTCGGACACCCAAACGCGGCCCGTCATCAGCCCGTTGAATAGCTGCCTTTGGGGCGCATCCATCTCATCCGCATCAAGCCCGAGTTGCGCAAATACCGCCCCAATACTGGCCGCGCGGTCGGTGTGAAAATCCTCATAATTCAACAAGATAAGATCAGGATAGCGCGCTCGCCAGGCGGTGACATTGCGCAGATAATCACCGTGTTCCTCAAGCCGCGCCTCCTGTGCGAATGCCTCGAATTGCGGGCCGAGTTTCAGCGGTTCCGAATGGTCTTTGCCCAGATGCCAGAGCATATGCATCCGCAGCGCCGAAACCGCCCGCGCAAGCGGATCGCGGAGGATGTAAAACACCTTCGCGCCCGGGTTCAACGCCTTGCAATCGTCAATCTGCGCCTCGGTCAGACAGGCGTATTCCGGGGTGAAATCCATCGACAACTGCGCCGGATCTTGCGGGGTCAGCAACTGCCGATACCAATCCGCACCGCGCTGCGCGTTCCAGTCCCAATAATGCGCCTCTTTGTCGGTCGAGGTGACCGGTTCGGAATCGGGAAACGCGTAGGTGGAGGGGTGGCAATTTAGCACCGAATGCAGCCAACTGGTCGAGCCTTTCTGGCAGCCGATACACAGGATATCGGCGATATTCTCGCGGCTCTTCATGCCAGCCCTTCCAATAATCCCGCGCCCTCGGCAAAGCGCAATCCGGTCTCTTCCTCGGTGCGGCGGCGTTCATTCCATGTCGCGCCGTGCAGAAAATGCAAAGCATCCGCGTCAATCGCATAGGCCGGCGTTTGCCAGATAACCCGCGCGGCGCGACTGGTGATCCGCTCTTGATCGGCAGTGGGAAGTGCCTCGAACCCGAGCCCGCAATGCTGCAGGACCGTCTTTAATCCCGCCAGCGGATCGGCGGCGAGATCCTCGAAATTGAGCACCAAGAGATCAGGGTATTGCCGCCGCCAACGCCGGATGTTCGCGCTATAAGCGCCGTGTTCCCAGATGCGCGCCTGTGCACATTTCTTCAGGAATGCGTCGCCATAGGTGATCTTGTAGTCCTCGGCGGCGGCATTCTGGCTCGCCCACATGCTGTGCATACGCTGCGCAGAAAGCGCCCGCGCCAAGGGATCGCGCAGGATATAGATCACCTTGGCCTCAGGGTTCAGCGCCTTGCAATGGGCGATATGCTCGGTATTTAAGAATGCGTAATCAGGCGTGAAATCAAGGCCTTGCAACTCGTCCTTAAGGGGGCGCATTAACACCCGGTACCAGTCATCTCCGCGCTTCAGGTTCCAGTCCCAGTAATGCGCCTCTTTAGAGGTGGAGGTCACCGGCTCGAAGTTCGGGAATGCCCAAGTGCCCGGATGCGCGGACATCGCGTGGTGCAACCAACTGGTCATTGAGCGCTGTGCGCCAATGCACAGAATGTCAGCGGCGTTCACACGGCTCATGCATCGGCCTCGGCGTATGCGGCCAAATCATCCGGTAAATCCCATTGCCCGCGGTAGGCGGCGAGGTGGTTCTGCAGTGCCGTAGCATCGCCCGCCAGATGCGCGGCCTCGATGGCTTTGCGGCGGCGGAAGGGATTGTCGCCCGCGCCGGTTGCGGTGGCAAAACAGGCGAGGGCTTGCGGGTAATCCTCGGCCCGCAGGCAGAGGTCACCCAACATGCGCAGCGCATAACCGGTGCTGCCGCTGCCATCGTCGCGAAACCCGGGCGCAGCAATCCGGCGGCGCAGCACCGGCTCGATCAACGCGGCCAGACGACACCCCGCCGTGAGCCGATTGAAATCGAACAGCGGCAGGATGCTGCCGGCGATGCGCGCGGGATCATGGGGCAGGGCGTCGGGATCGGCGTGCAATTGCGCCATCAACCGCTGCAGCGCCATATCGGCTACCTGCCAGGCGCGAAAGAAATCCAGATACAGAAACAGCGCCACCGGATCAGCAGCATCGCGCGCCGAGGGCCAGCTGGTGGCATCGCCCAAGACCATCGGCTGCGTCATGAACCTGTCGTCCATAGCGTTGCGGGCGCGGCTCAACAGGCGGGCGGTATCACGTTTGGCATGCGGTTCGAAATCGACCAGCCGCTCCTTGCCCTCCTCGTCCAGCACCGTGGCAATGCAGCGGTAACGGCTGCGTTGTTGCGCGACATCGCCAAGCCGCAGGTACAGGTCAATCCCGCGCTCTCCGCGCACGGCAAGATCGGTCGGATCGGGATCGAACATCGGCGTTTATGCCTCCTGAAGACGGCTGACCACCAGATCATGCAGGACCAGCCGGAAGTTATGTGCCTGACGCGGCAGGATAATCGAGAGTTTGGCGGTTTTCGAGCGGCCGAGCAATGAAGCCGGAAACTGCCGGTCGACCTTGACCGCGCCACCGGCGGGGCAGGCGTGGACATGGGACTCTTCGAACCGGTGGGATTTGCGTCCGATGCGGTCGTGATGCGCGACCGAAAGCGCGGTTTCAAACAGATACCCCTCGTTGCCCGAGACCACCAATTCGCATCTGAGCCCCAATCCGCGCGGGTCCAGATCCTGCAGCGAGAGTTCAAGCGCCATGAAGCCCTCGGTCTGCGGCACCTGCAAAACCGCTCGCTGCGCCGCGGTCGAAGCGTGAAACAGCAGCCCGGGTTGATCGCTCGGGGCCGAGAGTTCCAGCCGCGTCAGAAACGGCGTTTGCACTGCCAGCCGGTAGCCGATATCGCCGCCGCCGACCGCATCCCATAGCGACCAGACACGGGCCTCTGGCACGGCATCGGCACCCTGTCGCGGCTCGACATCGCCGATCCGCGCATCCACCGCCTCGATACTGGCGCGCAGGCTTTGCGCCTCGCCGTTGATCTTGTGCCACAGCGCGCTGGTCTCGTCGTTAACCTCTTTGAGCAGGGTCGCGGCACTGGCGCGGATCAGATCCCCGGCCTGAATAGCCGAGAGCGGGGCGGTGTCCTGCGTCAGGTCTTGCGGCGTATTCACCTCGATCTTGGCAAGGTCCGAAAACAGCCGCCAATCATAGGAAGGATTGTCCAAAGTGTTCATCGCCACGCTTTGCGCTTTGTCGCCGCTGCGCTGTATCCGCCGGTGATGATAGGCCAGCGGGCGATCCAGCAGCGCCAGCCGCCAGCGTTGCAAAAACCGGTTCATGAAAGCGCGGTCTTCCATGACGCTGAAGGCCTCGGGAAAGCCGCCGCAGGCCAGCACGGCCTTACGGTTCAGCATCCATTGCACGGGGTAAAGATCATGCCGGTAGGTCGCATAGGCGATTGGATTGACAAAGAAATCCTCTCTGGTGAAGGCCGCGGGCAGGCCTTCGGTGCCCAGTCGCACAATGCTCTCGCGCCCTTTCTCTGTCACGATATCCTCGCGCACGGCAGTGACCAGCGAGGCGACGCCACCCAGATCCGGCGCCATCGGTTTGGTGTCATCATAAAGCCGCAGCAATTCGGCGATGAAAGCCGGCTCCCAAGTGTCGTCATCGTCAAGGCAGCAGACCATCTCGGTCTGCAGGGTCTCGGCGCCGCGGTTGAACGCCGCCGAACGCCCGATCGAGGCGGTCAGATTAAGCGTCGTCATCCGCTGGTCGTCAAAGGCGTGGCTCAATCCGGCCGCGTCAATCGCCTGCGCCAGCGCGCCGGGATCACCGCCGTCGTTAACCAAGATCACCTGCCAGTCGCGCGCGGTCTGCGCCATCACCGCATGTAACGCGCGCGTTACGAACAGCGGGCGGTCTTTGGTGCGGACAACGATTCCAACGCGGGCTTGAGGCATGAAACGATCCTAGGGCTGAACGGGCACTACCGCACAGGGTTACCGCAGCACCCGTTAAGCGTAAATTGAAAAACACCAAGAGGTTAAGGTTTTAGGGCGTTAATTCATAGGGTTTGGACGCAGCGCATGGTAGGCATCGGCGGTCGTTCGCAACCCTGGCGGGAGATGCGGATGGCTTTTTCGGCGTTAGGGCGTTATACAGGCGCTACCTATACACCGTCATCAAGGGCGTCGCGCGCCGAACCTGTGGGCATTGGTCTTGTGGGCATTGGTCTTGCGCATCGACCGCCGCAAGATACCTGTGCGCAGGCTGGCAAAACACCATGGTGGATTTCTCGGCCCCACACCTTGGCAGCGCTTGACTTTGCAGGCGGAAAGCCGGTAAAGCCCACGCGTGCTCCGCATCATCCGATCCGGGGCACGTATCTTTATCATCCTCCGCAAGCCGGGGGCGCAGTTCGAAGGCGGCTTTGCCACAACTCCCATGCGGGGGCCGAAGGACGCGGACAAATCGAAGGAAACAAGGACGATGTTTGCAGTCCTCAAAACCGGTGGCAAGCAGTACCGTGTTCAGTCGGGCGACGTTCTTCGCGTCGAGCGGCTGGCAGCAGATGCTGGCGAAACCGTGCAATTCAACGAAATTCTGATGGTTGGCGGCGAAAGCACCACCATTGGCGCCCCCTTGGTGGACGGCGCCGGCGTGCAGGCCGAAGTGATCGACCAGATCAAAGGCGAGAAGGTCATCCATTTCGTCAAGCGCCGCCGTAAGCACAGCTCGAAGCGCACCAAAGGTCACCGTCAAAAGCTGACGCTGGTCCGCATCACCGACATTCTGGCCTCGGGCGCCGATTCGAGCGGCGTCAAAGCTGCCATCGGTTCGGGTTCGGTCTCGGGTGCGGCTCTGGCGGCTGCGGCTCCGAAAGCGGCGGCAAAACCGGCCAAAGCTGCGGCAAAGCCTGCCAAGAAAGCGGCGCCTGCTGCTGCCGAAGCGGCTGGTGAGCGTCCGGCAAACCTGCTGACCGAAGCCCGCGACGGCAAGGCTGATGATCTGAAAAAGATCACCGGCGTCGGCCCGAAGCTGGAAGGTCTGCTGCACGAGAACGGCGTGTTCCACTTTGACCAGATCGCCGCTTGGGGCGAGGCCGAAGTTGCCTATATGGACGACAAACTGTCGTTCCCGGGCCGGATCACCCGTGACAACTGGATCGAACAGGCCGCTACTTTGGCCGCTGAGAAGGAGTAACACCTCATGGCTCATAAAAAAGCAGGCGGTTCAACCCGCAACGGTCGCGACTCCGCAGGTCGCCGTCTTGGCGTCAAGATCTATGGCGGACAGTCGGTTAACGCTGGCAATATCATCGTGCGCCAGCGCGGCACCAAACACTGGCCGGGCGCCGGTGTTGGCATGGGCCGCGACCACACGCTGTTCGCGCTGACCGAAGGTCATGTATCGTTCACAAAGGGCCTCAAGGGCCGCAGCTTTGTGTCGATCATTCCAGCGGCCGAGGCCGCCGAGTAACACGCAGAATTCACAATTCTCAGTTACCAGGGGCCAGACAGGAAACTGCTGGCCCCTTTCTCGATTCGCCAGCCTGATACCGGAGCTGCCATGACCTTCGCGCCCGCCCAGCCCCCAAAACCCGCGTCGCTTGTGCAACGCGCTTTTGCCTCCGAACGGCTGTTGCTGCGGCCATTGGTCGAGGGCGACGCCGCGCTATTGACCCGCCATGCTGCGGATCGCCGCGTTGCCATGGGCACGCGCTCGATTCCGCATCCTTTGCCCGAAGGCAGCGCCGAAGCCTTCATTCAGGCCGCCCATGCGCCGGATAAGGTCGAGGATATCTGGGCCATCGACGGCACACCCTCGGGCAGCGACAGCCTGCTCGGGGTGATCTCGCTCAAGGCGCTGGACCGCAAGCAAAGCCAGATCGGCTATTGGGTGGCGCCGGGTCATTGGCACAGCGGTATTGCCTCCGAGGCGGTGCGTCTACTGTTGGCCGAAAACCCGCATGACAACCAGACCGTCTTTGCCGAAGTGTTTCAGGACAACCCGGTTTCGGCGCGGTTGCTGACCCAAGCCGGTTTTGAATATATTGGCGATGCCGAGGCTTTCGCCGTCTCGCGCGATATTATCGTGCCCACTTGGACCTATCTGCGCCACATGCGGTGATCCTGCGCCGCCGCGTTATCCTTGATCGCCGGCCCGTGGCGCGCCGGCCTTGAAACAGACCGCTGCTTTGGCTATCGCTTGCAGCAGCGTAACCCCCGGAAGTGTGATATGAAATTCCTCGATCTAGCCAAGGTCACGATCCGCTCGGGCTCGGGCGGCAATGGGTGCGTCAGTTTTCGGCGCGAAAAATACATCGAATTCGGTGGGCCAGATGGTGGCGACGGTGGCACCGGTGGTGACGTCTGGGCCGAAGTCGTGCCCGCGCTCAACACGCTGATTGATTTTCGCTACCAGCAGCATTTTTTCGCCGGCAATGGCGTGCCCGGCATGGGCAAACAGCGCACCGGTAAGGACGGCGAGGATATCATCCTGCGCGTGCCCGCCGGCACCGAAATCCTTGAGGAAGACGGCGAAACGGTGATCGCCGATCTCACCGAGGAGGGCGAGCGTGTGTTGTTGGCCAAAGGCGGCAACGGCGGCTGGGGCAATCTGCATTTCAAAAGCTCGACCAATCAGGCGCCGCGCCGCTCCAACCCCGGACAAGAGGGCGTCGAGCGGATGATCTGGCTGCGGCTCAAGCTGATCGCCGATGCCGGTCTGGCAGGTCTGCCGAATGCCGGTAAATCGACCTTCCTCGCCGCCACGTCGAACGCGCGGCCAAAGATTGCCGATTACCCGTTCACCACGCTGCACCCCAACTTGGGCGTTGTCGGTGTCGACGGGCGCGAGTTCGTCATGGCCGATATTCCCGGCCTGATCGAGGGCGCCAGTGAAGGCCGCGGGCTCGGCGACCAGTTTCTCGGCCATATCGAGCGCTGCTCGGTGCTCTTGCATCTGGTCGATGGCACCTCTGAGGATGTCACCGAGGATTTCCGCATCATCGACAATGAACTCAAGCTCTACTCCGAGATCGTCTACAACAAGCCGCGGATTGTCGGGCTGAACAAGATCGACGCGCTGACCGAGGAAGAGCAGGCCGAACGCATTGCCGCGCTCGAAGAGGTCAGCGGCGCGCGGGTCTATCCGCTCTCGGCGGCGACGAGCAGTGGCGTGATGCAGGTGTTGCGCGCGATCTGGACCGAGATTGCCGCGCAGCGCGCCGAAGCCGCCGCCGAAGAGGAGCCCGAACCGTGGCGACCCTAAGCGCCGACCGCGCGATGCCCCAGCACGCGCCCAGCCTCACCGAGGCAAGGCGCTTGGTGGTTAAAATCGGCTCGGCGCTCTTGGTCGACGCGGCCAGCGGGCGGTTGCGGTCCGACTGGCTCAAGGCTTTGGCGCTGGACGTTGCCGAGGCCAAATCGCGCGGCGTCGATGTGGTGCTGGTGTCCTCGGGCTCGATCGCTTTGGGGCGGCGCGTTTTAGGCCTGCCGGCGGGCGCTCTGGCGCTCGAGCAATCGCAGGCGGCGGCGGCGGTGGGGCAGATCCAACTGGCGCGCGCCTATGAGGAAGCGCTGGCTCCGCATGGCGTCACCACCGCGCAAGTGCTTGTCACGCTTGAAGATACCGAGGACCGGCGCCGCTATTTGAACACCCGCGCGACGATGGAAACCCTGCTGGCGCTTGGCACCGTGCCGATCGTCAACGAGAATGACACCGTCGCCACCGATGAAATCCGCTACGGCGATAATGACCGTTTGGCGGCTCAGGTGGCGATCACCGTCGGCGCGGATCAACTGGTGCTCTTGTCGGATGTCGACGGGCTCTATACCGCCAACCCGCAATCCGACCCGTCTGCGCGGCGGCTTGAACTGGTCACCGCGATCACCCCCGAGATTGCCGCGATGGCCGGTGATCCGGTCTCGGGCCTCTCCAAAGGCGGGATGAAAACCAAGATCACCGCCGCCCGCACCGCCACCGCTGGCGGCTGCGCCATGGTGATCGCGGCGGGCGACACATTGCACCCGCTACTGGCGATAGCCGAGGGCGGGCCCTGCACGTGGTTTGCCGCCCACGGCGACCCGCAAGCGGCGCGCAAACGCTGGATCGCGGCAATGAAAGCGCGCGGCATCCTGCATATCGACGCGGGCGCGGTGGCGGCGCTGCAGGCGGGGAAATCCCTGCTGCCCGCCGGCGTGGTCAGCGTCGAAGACCGTTTCGGGCGCGGCGATGCGGTGGCGATCCACGGCCCCGATGGCGCGTTGCTGGGGCAGGGGCTGGTGCGCTATACCTCGGGCGAAGCGCAGGCCATTCGCGGCCAGCACACGGATAAGATCGCCGAGATTCTGGGCTATCCCGGACGCTCGGTCTTGATCCATCGGGATGATATGGTCCTCTAGGACTGCATTGAAAAGGAACGACAAAATGGACGGTTCAGGCGTTGCGAACATGATGGGCGAGATCGGCACAGCGGCCCGTGCGGCAGCGGCGGAACTGGCCTTTGCAAGCCCGCAAGCCAAGACCCAAGCGCTGACAGCCGCCGCCGATGCGGTCTGGAACGGGCGCGCCGATATTCTGGCCGCCAACGCCGAGGATCTGGAGTTTGGCCGCGGCAAGGGCCTGTCAGACGCGATGATGGACCGGCTGGTTCTTGACGAGCCGCGCATCCAATCCATCGTTGACGGGCTGCGCGCGATTGCGGGTCAGGATGATCCTGTGGGCGCGGTGATTGCCGAATGGGACATGCCCTCGGGCCTGCATATCCGCCGCGTGCGCACGCCTTTGGGCGTCGTTGGCGTGATCTATGAAAGCCGCCCGAATGTCACCGCCGACGCCGCCGCGTTGTGTTTGAAATCCGGCAATGCGGTGATCCTGCGCGGCGGCTCGGAAAGCTACCATTCCTCGGCGGCGCTGCACCGCTGTATGGTTGAAGGATTGCGCGCCACAGGTCTGCCCGAGGCGGCAATCCAAATGGTGCCGACCCGCGACCGCGCCGCGGTGGCCGAGATGCTGCGGATGGTGGAATATATCGACGTGATCGTGCCGCGCGGTGGCAAGGGATTGGTCGGGCTGGTGCAGGCCGAGGCCCGCGTGCCGGTCTTCGCCCATCTTGAGGGCATTTGCCACGTCTACGCCGATGGTGACGCGGATCTGGAAAAGGCGCGCAAAGTTGTGATGAACGCCAAAACCCGGCGCACCGGCATTTGCGGCGCTGCGGAATGCCTGTTGATCGACCGCAAATTCTACGATGCTCATGGCGGGGTGCTGATCGAGGATCTGCTGAAGGCCGGTGTCGAAGTGCGCACTGAGGGGGAACTCTTGCAGATCGCCGGCACGGTGGCGGCGACGCCTGAGGACTTCGGGCGCGAGTTTCTCGACTCGATCATCGCCGCCAAATTGGTCGACGGGGTCGAAGGCGCCATCGCCCATATCCGCGCATTCGGCAGCCAGCACACCGAGTCGATCCTCACCGAAAACCCCACAACCGCGCAGGTGTTTTTCAACCGCGTCGACAGCGCCATTGTGATGCATAACGCCTCGACGCAATTTGCCGATGGTGGCGAATTCGGCATGGGCGCCGAGATCGGCATCGCCACCGGCAAGATGCATGCGCGTGGGCCGGTGGGGGCCGAGCAATTGACCAGCTTCAAGTATCTGGTCGAAGGCGACGGCACCACACGGGCCTAGAGGCGCTCAGATACCGATCTGCACCTCGGTCTCGCTGGTCACAACCCGCAAGGGACCGCTGGCTGCGAGCAGGGCGAAATGCACATTGGCCGAGGAGGGCGCAGCGATCTGCGCGCCCTCGACCATCGGCTGCCAAAGCTCGGTATCCAGTTTCAGCCGCTCGGCCCCCGCGGTCACCGTGTCGTCGCTCACGGTAATCTTGCCGCCCCATGCCAAAGCGGTCTCGGCGCACATTGCCGCCAGCGCCAAACGGCGGGCCGCGGGGCGCGAGACCGAGGCAGATACGTCGCAGGTCAACGCAATCCGCCCGCCGGAGTCCAGCGCGCTCAACCCGTTGACCAGTTCCGCCGCGGTCACCATCTGATCCGCGGATGCACTGCCAAAGGCCAGCCGGAACAGCCGCACGCGCGCCTGTGCCATCTTGACGGCATCGCTCACGAGGTCCAGTTCTGCACTGGGCGGCTGCATCATCTGCAAAAGCTCCACACCGTTGCCGATGGCCCCCAGAGGGCTGACCAGATCATGGCACAGCCGCGAGCCGATCAGCGCCGAGAGATCGCTATCGCTCATGGCCGCGCCCCAAAAGGATGCCGCGATGTCGCTACTCTATGAACCGGGCATGTTTGTGCGCCACCCGCAGCAACCCGATTGGGGCTTGGGACAGGTGCAATCCGCGATCGGCAGCCGTGTGACGGTGAATTTCGAAGAGGCGGGCAAAGTGGTGGTTGATACACGGGTGATCCAACTTGAATGGGTGGTAAAAGCCTGAGACCGGCGGGGATGGGCAACCTAAGGCGCAACTCTCGCGCGAGTCAACCAGCGGGGATATTGCACCTTGGCGCGGCGCGGCCTAGGAGTGCGGCAGGACAAGGCAGAGATGATGATTTCAGAGCGTGAAGACAGCCGACCCAAGGCCGCCAGCTATGTGGTGCGGCTGGCCGATGGCGCTTTGGATCTCAAGGCGGCGCAGCGTTTGCGCTATGAGGTGTTCGTCGCTGAACTGGGCGCCAAGGGCCTGAGTGTTGATCATGAAAATCGGCTGGAAAGCGACGCACTGGATCCCTATTTCGATCATCTGGTGCTGGTCGATCCGTCGATTGATCCGCAGAGCCTGTCGCATGTGATCGGCGTCTACCGGTTGCTGCCTGACACCCGCGCGGCGGAACTCGGGCGGTTCTATTCCGATGCCGAATATGACCTGAGCAAACTGCGCGCGACGGGGCGCCGCCTTGTGGAACTGGGCCGGTCCTGCGTGCATCCCGACCACCGGCGCGGCGCGGCGATGCTGCATCTGTGGAACGGGCTCGCCGATTACGTGCAGGCCCGCGAGATTGAGATCATGTTCGGCGTCGCCTCCTTTCATGGCACCGATGCGCGGCAACACGCGCTGGCGCTCTCGTGGTTGCATGCGCATCACCTTGCGCCGCCCGAGTTGCGGGTGACGGCCTGGCCCGCCCATGCGCAGCCTATGGAGATGTTGCCAACCGCCGGCATTCCCCGTAGCGAAGCCTTGGCCACCATCCCGCCGTTGATCCGCGCCTATCTGCGGCTTGGCGGTTTTGTCGGTGAGGGCGCCTTTATCGACCACGATTTCAACACCACCGATGTGTGTCTGATCATGGACACCTCGGCCATGTCAGAGCGAGCCGTTGACTTCTACACCCGAAAAACCCCGAGAAAGCCAGAGGCGCGCTGATCCCACTTGGGTTTCGCCCGAGGGTGAGGCGCCCGATCTGCGCATTGGTGCGCTCGGTTGGTTGATGGCGGCGTGGCGGTTTCCGGTCATCATTCTGTTCATCGCTACCGGTCTGGCGCTGCATTTGACCCTGCGGCTGATCGAGCGCCCGCTTTTCGGCTTGCGCCGCCCGATCACGCCCTTTGTCACCCAAGGCGTCTGCAAGGGCACCCTGTTCTTGTTGGGCCTGCGCCTGCATGTCACCGGCCGCGCGATGCAGGCACGCGGGGCGGTGGTCGCCAATCACTCAAGCTGGCTGGATATCTTTGTGATGAACGCGGCGCGGAGGATTTACTTCGTGTCGAAATCCGAGGTCGCGGGCTGGCCGGGCATCGGCGTTCTGGCCAAGGCGACGGGGACGGTGTTCATCAACCGCGACGCCCGCGATGCGCGGTTGCAAAAGGAAATCTTCGAAGCGCGGCTGCGCGCCGGTCATCATCTGTGCTTTTTCCCCGAGGGCACCAGTTCCGACGGCGTGCGGATATTGCCGTTCAAACCGACGCTATTCGCCGCGTTTTTCACCCATGGGCTGGAGGATATTCTCAGCGTGCAGCCGGTGACCATCGCCTATATCGCGCCGCGCGGACAGGACGCGCGGTTCTATGGCTGGTGGGGGGAATTGCCGTTGATGACCCACGCGTTGCGTATCCTCTCGCGGGTGCGGCAGGGGCGGGTGGAACTGGTGTTTCACCAACCGGTCGCGGTCAAGGATTTCGCCAATCGCAAGGTTCTGGCCCGCCATTGCGGCGACACGCTGCGCGCGGAACTGGCGCAGCGCCTCCCCGAGGGCGTGATGAGGCAGGCGTGATTACCCGTCGAGCGGCGCAACCAGCGTTTTGAGCGCCGCGAGCGGGTCGTCATTGTCCCAAATCTCGGCCCCGATGGCAAAGAAATCGGTGACCGGCGCGAATTTCTCGACCAATTCCGCGGTCAGCGCGCCTTCGGCGACGACCGGCACTTCGATCACCTCGGACCACCAGGCAAAGAGATCATGCTCGGCGCGCTCGCCGCTGCCCAAGGGGCTGTCACCGATCGGCGCAAAGCTGACGTAATCGGCGCCCGCTTCGGCGGCGTTCAGCCCATCATGGCGCGAATTGCCACAGGCCGCGCCGATGATCGCATCCGCGCCCAACTCGTCGCGCAATTTGCGCACCCCGCGCTGGCCCTCGGGCAGATGCACACCGTCCAGCCCCAGACGCTCGGCCAGCAGCGCGTGATGCTCGATGACCAGCGGGATATCGCGCTCATGCGCCACCGTCCGCAGCGCATCGGCGGCACGCGAAATCAGGTCTTCGTCCGTCGCGGACAGGGTGAGCCGCAGACAGGCGATCTCGATCCCGTCAAGCACATGGGCCAGACGCGGAGCGAATTCCGCCGGATCAAAGGCGGGCGGGGTAATCAGATAGAGTTGCGGGCGCTCTTTGGGATCGGCTTGCTCGGACATGGGAACCTCGGGTGTCTGCGCCAAATTGTTTCGCCCCGTGCATAGCCCGAGGCCGCGCGCGGTGCAATGCGCCGCACGCAGCCAAGGTCAGTGGCATAGCGGCAAGTTCAGTTGCCCGCGCTTTCCATCCGGCGATGCTCCAGCACCCGCTCCAGCCAGCCCAGCTCCATTTCCGGCACCGAGGACAGCAACAGATCGGTGTAATCGTCAAATGGCGGCGTCAGAACCTCGGTCTTGGTGCCATACCGCTGCACACGGCCTTGATACATCACCGCAATCGAATCCGCGATCGCGCGCACCGTGGCAATGTCATGGGTGATGAACAGATAGGCCACGCCTTCGCGTTTTTGCAGATTGAGCAGCAGCTTGAGAATGCCGTCCGCGACCAAGGGATCGAGCGCCGAGGTCACCTCGTCGCAGATGATCAGCTTCGGCTTGGCGGCCAGCGCGCGGGCAATGCAGACGCGCTGTTTTTGCCCGCCCGATAGTTCGGCCGGATAGCGGTCGGCATAGCCTTCGCCCAATTCAATCGCGTCCAAGAGTTCCTGCACCCGCGCATCGCGTTCGCGCCCGCGCATGTTGAAATAGAACTCCAGTGGCCGCCCGATGATCGTGGCGATGGTCTGCCGCGGATTCATCGCCACATCCGCCATCTGGTAGATCATCTGCAACTGCCGCAATTCCTCACGCGAGCGGTCCTTGAGCGCACCGGGCAAGGGATTGCCGTCAAACACCAGCGTGCCTTCGCGCGGCGGCAACAGGCCGGTGATCACCCGCGCCATGGTCGATTTGCCCGAGCCGGATTCGCCAACCAGCGCCAGCGTCTGACCGGCATAAAGATCAACCGAGACATCGCTCAGCACATCCTCATTCATCGCGCCATACCGCGCGGTGATCCCCTCGGCGCGCAGGATCGGCTCGCCCTCGGGCAGCTTTTCACGGTGGTCGATCTTATGCACCGAGACCAGCGCGCGGGTGTAGTCTTCGCGCGGTTCTTCGATGATCTGCTGCACCGTGCCATGTTCGACCAATTGCCCGCCGCGCAGCACCATGATCTCGTCGGACACCTGTGCCACCACCGCCAGATCATGGGTGATATAAAGCGCCGCCACGCCCGAGGTGGCAATCGCGGTTTTGATCGCCGCCAGCACGTCGATCTGGGTGGTCACATCCAGCGCTGTCGTCGGCTCGTCAAAGATCACCAGATCAGGTTTCGGACAGAGCGCCATCGCGGTCATCGCGCGCTGCAATTGCCCGCCCGAGACCTGATGCGGGTAACGCTGGCCGAAGCTCTCGGGCTCGGGCAGCGAGAGGGTTCGGAACAACTCGACAGCGCGCGCCTCAGCCTCGGTTTTGGGCATCAGATTGTGCTTGAGCGTGGCCTCGATCACCTGCTCCATCAGCCGTTTCGCCGGATTGAACGCCGCCGCGGCGGATTGCGCGACATAAGTGACCTCACGCCCCCGCAACCCGCGCAATTCGGTGGAACTGGCGCGGCGGATTTCACGCCCGTTGAGCATGATTTTACCGCCGCTTAACCGGATGCCGCCACGCCCATAGGCCAGTGCCGCCAGCCCGATGGTGGATTTCCCCGCGCCGGATTCGCCGATCAACCCCATCACCTTGCCCGGTTCCAACCGCAGCGAGACGTCATCGACAATCACCGCATTGCGCGGCTTTTCACCCGGCGCGTAGACCGTGGCTTCGATGCGTAAGTTGTTGATTTCTAACAGAGCCTCAGCCACCACGGCCTCCTTTCAGGCTGGTTGTGCGGTTGAGCGCCCAATCCGCCACCAGATTGACCGAGATCGCCAGCGTGACAATCGCCACCGCCGGATAGAGCGCGGCGGAAATCCCGTAAACGATGCCCTCGCGGTTCTCTTTCACGATGCCGCCCCAATCGGCGCCCGGCGGTTGGATACCCAGACCCAGAAACGACAGGGTCGAGATGAAGAGAATGGCGAAGATGAACCGCAGGCCCAGTTCAGCGACCAAGGGCGACAGCGCGTTGGGCAGGATCTCGCGGAAAATCACCCAGCGCTGGCCCTCGCCGCGCAGACGCGCCGCCTCGACGAAATCCATCACGTTGATATCGACGGCCACCGCCCGCGACAGGCGGAACACGCGGGTGCTGTCCAACAGGCCCATGACTAGGATCAGGACCGGCAGGGTCACCGGCATCACCGAGAGCACCACCAGCGCGAAGATCAGCGTCGGGATCGACATCACCAAGTCATTGGTGCGCGACATCACCTGATCGACCAACCCGCCGTAAACCGCCGCGGTAAAGCCCAGAACCGCGCCCAAGGTGAAGGACAGGATGGTCGCAAGCGAGGCCACAAAGATCGTCGTGCGGCCGCCATAAATCATCCGCGTCAGCAGGTCGCGACCGATATTATCGGTGCCCAGCCAGAACTGCGACGAAGACGGCTCCCAGACGTCGCCAACGGTTTCCGACATGCCATAAGGCGCGATGAGTGGTGCGAAAATCGCCATCAAAAAGAACAGGATGGTGATGATCAGCCCGAGAAGGGCAGCGAGCGGGATACCCTTCATTTCGGATGCCTCAATCTTGGATTTGACAGAATAGAGACCACATCCGCGACCAGATTCAGGCCGATATAGATGGTGGCAAAGATCAACCCGCAGGCCTGCACCACCGGCACATCGCGTTTCGACACGTGATCAACCAGATATTGCCCCATGCCGGGATAGACAAAGACCACTTCAATCACCACGACGCCGACCACCAGATAGGCGAGATTGAGCATCACAACATTGACAATCGGGGCGATGGAATTGGGCATTGCATGGCGCGCGATGACGTTGAACCGGCGCAGACCTTTGAGCTCGGCGGTCTCGATATAGGCTGATTGCATCACATTGAGGATCGCCGCGCGGGTCATCCGCATCATATGCGCCAGCACCACCAAAGTGAGCACCAAAGCGGGCAGGGCGACGGCGTTCAGCTTCTCTAAAAAGCTCATGGAATCGTTGATCGTCGAGACCGAGGGAAACCACGAGAGCTTGACCGCAAAGACATACATCATGATGTAGCCGAGCAGAAATTCCGGCAGCGAGATCGAAGTCAGGGTGATCGCGGAGATCAGCCGGTCGGGCCAGCGATCGCGAAACCGCACTGCAAAAAGACCAAGGAAAATCGCCAGCGGCACCGAGACAACGGCGGCCACGGAAGCCAGGAACAGCGTGTTTGTCAGCCGCGAGGCAATCGACTCGGTGATGTCGCGGCCATTCGATAAAGCGGTGCCAAGGTCGCCTTGCAAGGCATTGAAAAGCCACTCGAAATAACGTGTGATGGCGGGCCTGTCGAGGCCCATCTCGGCCCGCATATTGGCCAGTGCTTCGGGGGTTGCGCTCTGGCCGAGAATGGCCTGCGCGACATCTCCGGGCAGGATCTGGGTGCCGAGAAAGATCAACACCGAGGCTGCGAAAAGGAGGAGGAGCCCCAGCGCCAAGCGCTGGGTCACCAGTTTTACAATCGGGTGCATCGGCGGATTATTCCGTCGACCACATCTTGGACGGCGCGAGCCCGTCCATCAGCTCCAGATTCGGGTTCGACACCCAGCCGGTGATCTGGTCGTTATGCGCATCGATGAAGTCGTTGAACATCGGGTTGATCAACCCGCCTTCGTCACGCACGATCCGGCCCATCTCGCTATAGAGTTCCTTGCGGCGGGTCAGGTCCAGCTCGCCACGGGCTTCATAGAGCAGACTGTCGAAACGCTCGTTAAAGAACCGCGTGTCGTTCCAGTCGGCATCCGAAACATAGGCCGTCGAATACATCTGGTCCTGCACCGGACGCCCGCCCCAATAAGAGGCGCAGAAAGGCTCGGTATTCCAGACTTCCGACCAATAGCCGTCGTTGGGCTCGCGGATGATGTTCAACTCGATACCCGCAGCGGCGGCGCTTTCCTGGAACAATTGCGCGGCCTCAACCGCACCGGCAAAGGCGCCATCCGCGGTGCGCAGGTCAATCGGCCCCGAATGGCCCGAGCGCTCAAAATAGAACCGCGCCTGATCGGGATCATAGGTGCGCTGCTCGATGGTGTTGTCGAACAGCGGATAAGAGGCGTTGATCGGCATGTCGTTGCCCAGCGATCCATATCCGCGCAGAATCCGGTCGAGCATATCCTCGCGGTTGATCGCATGTTTCAGCGCCAGACGCAGATCCATGTTGTCAAAGGGCGCGGTGTTGCAATGCATGATGAACACATAATGCCCGCGACCGGCGGTGGTCTGGATGCTGATCCCGGGCGCACGGCCCAAGAGGCCCGCCACGGTCGGCGGCACGCGGTTGACCAGTTGCACCTGACCCGACTGCAGCGCCGAGTTCCGCGCCGTTGCATCGTTGATCACCAGAAGTTCGATGGCGTTGAAATGGCCCATCGAGCTGTCCCAATACTCCTCGAACCGCTCGAAGGTGTGGCGCACGCCCGGCTCGTTATCAACGATCTTATAAGGGCCCGAGAAAATCCCCGCGGTGGGATCGTCAAACCCGCCATTGGGCTGCATCATCAGGTGATAATCCGACAGCAGATAAGGCAGGTCGGCATTCGGCGTCGAGGTTTCGAGGATCAGCGTATCGCCATCCGTCGAAATATTGCTGATGCCGCGCATGATGCCCAGAGCACCCGACTGCGAGTCCTCATCCGAATGGCGGCGCAGGGTCTGCGCACAGTCTTCGGCGGTCAGCGGCTGGCCGTTGTGAAAGGTGATGCCGCTGCGGATTTTGAACCGCCAGGTCATCGCATCCGCCGAGGCTTCGAATTCTTCGGCGACCCGGCCTTCGAGGTTACCGTTGTCGTCGATATTGATTAGCGGCTCGCCCATGATTTTCAGATAGGCAAAGGGCACCTGGCTTTGCGCGGCGGCGGGATCAAGGCTGTTGGTGCTTTCGCCGCCCTGCATCCCCATGGTCAGCGTGCCACCACGACGCGGCCCCTGCGCCAAAGCGGCCGAGCCGAGCAGGCTTCCAGCGGTTGCACCGGCCACACCCAGAGCCGCCGCGCGGCCCATAAAGCTGCGGCGATCGAGTTTGCCACGCGCGGTTCGGTTCAAAAGATATTGGAATTCATCGTTCATCGGTCTCTCCCTGAAGACGCCCCTCTCCTTGGGGTGCGTTTGGCGGAACCCTTGGATAGGCCCCTGTTATTGTTGACCGCCGACTCAGTCACACAGGGTGAATCGACTCGCCGGTTTAATCATTTAAGCGAGTGTAACAATCAGACGTGTTTGCGCGCAACATGCGCAATGAAGTTTCTCTTGATGACTTCGGGTGTCGTTTGTGCCTCGGTGAGTGTCGCGATTAGCTCTCCGGCGATCGTCAGATTGTCGCGGTCACCGGTTTGCGTCGCGCTTACATGGGTTACCACCGACCAATCGCCGCGGCGAAATTCCTGATCCCAAGTGATCGTGCAAGAGGCGCAAAACGGGTCGTCTGGATGGATCGACCAGACCTCTTGCAGCGCGGAATGGGTCTCGAGCCCATGCGCCGGATTGACCATTCGGCCCATATCCGCAGTGACAATCATCTGTTCCGCACCGCTGATCATATCAATGCGCCGCTCGCGCCGGTCAAAGGGCGCGGTGATTGTGGTAAGGCTGGGATCGGGCAGGGGCGGCGCGTCGTCGAAATGGTAAAGCGGCGCCTCATCCGAATGCACCGGCAGCCGCAATTCACCACCACTCAGCCGCAATGAGACCGATTCGGGCGAGGGCCAGATGAACGGCCAATAGCTGTTCGACAGCGCCAACCGCAGCCGATGCCCGGGCGCCAAACGATAGGCCATCTGGTCCAATGTGAGGGTGACATCATAGGTTTCACCCGGCGTCAGCGGCTCGGGCGGGTCCATCCGGTGGTGCAAATTCAACACACCATGCGCGATTCGCACCGAGCTTCCATCCGGCGCCACGTCGCAAATCCGTGCAACAACAAGACCATGCGTGGCATCCGGCGTCAGTTGCAGGTCCAGTTCCGCGGCCCCCATCAGCGCCAAGCCGTCAGGGCAATCCATCTCGAAACAGACAGAACGCGCGTCATCCGCGCTTTGATCCCCCGCCATCTCGCCCGCCAGCCCCATCGGGTAGAACTCGGCGGAATTGGCGCCCAAAGTCTGCGGCGTGGCGATCACCCGCTCGACACCCCAAGCGCCGCCCAATCGGCCATCCGCGCCCAGTCGCAGCGCGGTCTCACTGACGCGCGGCGAGGGATAGCTCTCCGCCAGCCACCGACCCTTGCGACTTGCCGCGCAGGCATTCGGCGGCTCGCTATCAAGCATATAAACGCGGTAATCGGGCAGATCCTCGGCGCCATTCTTGATGCCTTTGAGCCAACGATCCCACCAGTTTTTCATCTCATTCAGAAAGTCGATCCGCGGCGCGGGCACTGCCATATGCGGGTATTGATGCACCCACGGCCCGACAATCGCCTTGGCCATTCTGGCGTTTTTCACCAGCGCGGCGGGGGCGTTCATATAGTTGTCGTTCCAACCGCCGATACTCAGCACCGCAGCATTGATCGCCACGTAATCCTCGCAGACCGAGCCATGTTTCCAATAGTCATCGCGGCTTTGGTGTCCGGTCCAGATCTCGGCCAAAAACGGCATGGTTTCAATGCGTTGCCGGAGATCCTCGCGCCAGTCCTCGCGCAGCAAAGGGTCGGTAGGGCGGGCGTTATAGCTCATCATCAGCGTCGCCCAGCCGAAATTTTCACCGAGCAGACAGCCACCCTTATAGTGGATATCGTCGTTAAACCTATCGACCGTGCCGCAGACTTTGATCACCGCTTTCAGCGCCGGTGGATTGCGCGCGGCGGTCTGCAAGCAGTTGAATGCGCCCCAGCTTTTACCCATCATGCCGACCGCGCCATCGCACCAGTCTTGCGCCGCGATCCATGCAATCACATCGCAGGCGTCGCGCAACTCCTGCTCGGAATATTCATCCTCAAAAACGCCCTCGCTGTCGCCTGCACCGCGAATATCAACCCGCAGACAGGCATAGCCCTGCGCCGCCATCCACGGATGGATTGCCTCGTCGCGGGGCAGCGTGTTGTCGCGCTTGCGGTAGGGAATATATTCCAAAATGGCGGGCACCGGCGCGCCGGATGAAGGCCGCCAGAGCCGCGCCGAAAGCCGCGTGCCATCGGGCAGCGGGATGACAAGCGCGTCGTTTTCGGTAATTTCCATGATCCTCGCCTGCGGTTTTTCATCACCTCAGTGCAGTTGAGCCATGAAATCAATAAGAAATTCCCTGCCAGCCCGCAGCGCAGTGGCCCTATCCGGCGCGAGTTAACCGAATATTGTCTCTTTGCGCGCATATTTATGCCCGCTTCTCAAAGCAGGTGTGACGCCAATCAGGCGAGGGTAAGGGGTAGGATTGTGTTAAAATGCGCGGGATTGCGGCGCCTGCTGCTGGGCGAGGAGGGCGCGGTGACTGTCGATTGGGTGGTGCTGACCGCCGCGTCGATTGGTCTGGCGCTGGTGATGATGGCGGCGATGACCAGCAGCGTGTCCAGCGTCGGCACCTCGGTCGAGGGGGCGCTCACCGAGGTTGATGTCGTCGAGATCGAAGGGGTCGGCTACGCGCCTTAGGGCTTAACCCGCCAATGCAGGTCAAATCCGGGATCAAACAGGGTCACCGGACCGGCGCCTGTGTCGATCTTCTCGGCAAACCGCACCGGCGTCTCGCTGCGCTCAAGGGTCAGCGTCCCGCTGTTGCGCGGCAACCCGTAGAAATCGGCGCCGAAATGGCCGGTGAAGGCATCCAGCCGGTCAAGTTTCCCCGCCGCGTCAAAGACTTGCGCCAGTAGCGGCATCGTATGCGTGGCGGTGAAACACCCCGCGCACCCGCAGGCGTTTTCCTTGGCATCATCCGCATGCGGGGCACTATCGGTGCCCAGAAAGAACCGCTTATCGCCCGAGGTCGCCGCCTCCAAGAGCGCCAACCGGTGGCTCTCGCGCTTGGCGACCGGCAGGCAGTAGTAATGCGGTTTGATACCGCCGACGAGGATATGGTTGCGGTTGATGATCAGGTGATGGGTGGTGATCGTCGCCGCCAGACCGCTCTCGGCGCTGCGCACGTAATCGACCGCATCCTTGGTCGTCACATGCTCCATGATCACCTTCAGCCCAGGCGTGGCACGGCGAATCGGATCGAGAACACGGTCGATAAACACCGCCTCGCGGTCGAAAATATCGACCTCCGCATCGGTAACCTCACCGTGCACACAGAGCGGCACACCGGCCTCGGCCATCGCCTCGAGTACCGGCCGCGCCTTGTCAAAGTCGCGCACCCCCGAATCGGAATTGGTCGTCGCCCCCGCCGGATAGAGCTTCACCGCATGGATGAGCCCCGCGCGATGCGCCGCCAGCAGATCCGCAGCCTCGGTGGCCTCGGTCAGATAGAGCGTCATTAAGGGCGTGAAATCCGTGCCGGGCAGGGCGGCCATGATGCGCTCACGGTAGGCCTGTGCCTGCGCGCCAGTAACCACCGGCGGCACCAGATTGGGCATGATGATCGCGCGCGCGAAATCGCGGGCGGATTCACCGACAATGCCTTGCAGCATCGCGCCATCACGCAGGTGAAGGTGAAAATCATCGGGGCGGGTCAGGGTCAGGGTGCGGCTCATGCCCCTGCCATAACCTGCAATTCCGCAAAGGAAAAGAGGTCAGCTGAGCGGCGTTTCATCGCCCGCCGGCTGACGGGCCTGGGATTTCTCCAGCGCCGCCTCGGCTTTGGCCAAAGCACCGCGCAGTTGCGGATGATCGACCTGCTCCAATGCCGCGCGCAGGGCCTGCACCAAGCGTTTGGGCCGCTCTTGCGACTGGATACGCCCGACCAACCGTCCGAGAAATTGCGGATGCTGCCGCCGTGCTCGCCACAGCCGGTAAAAGCGGTCTGCGTTCAATGTGCCTGCACAGGCGGCATCGATCAATTGCCGTAACACATTGATTCGCGCCAGTTCTGCTTGCGGATCACGGCCAATATGACGGGCGCGCAGTTTGACAATCTGCGGCCCGCGAAACATCGCTGCATGCACCGCATCTACCTGCTGGATCGGATCATAGACGATGAACACCTTGTCACAGCCATCGGTCATATCCGGCGCAAATCCAAAGCGATCGGTGAAATTGAGCCGCCGCGCGCGCAGGAACCGGCGGTCCCATTCGGCCTTGTCGGTGTCCAGCGTCGCCTGTGGGGCCAGCGCCAGAACCGTGCAGCCGGGCGCCGCCACCGAAAACGCCGCCGCGCCGTAACCGCCCATGCCCGCGCCGTAAAACACCACCCGGTCGAAATCTTCAAAAAACGCATCGTCAATCAGCCGGTCGAAAAAGCCGAAAACATGGTTATCGCGGTACCATGTCGGCTCATGCGCGACGATGCTGAGCGAGGACCAACCGCGCGGCGCGGCAATCTGATAGCCCAAGGGCATCTGCGCACCGCCTGCGCCACGCACACCGGGCAGGGTTTCAAAACTGACCAACAACACCGTGCCCAGATCCGAGAAAAACGCCGAATGCTTCTTGCCTAAAGGCTCGAAATAACCGGCTTCCTCGCCGATTTCATCCATGATCGCCAACCAATCGGCATCGGTTTCGGCCTCGCCAGCGTCGAACATCTCGATTGTGTCGTCGGTCATGAGCCCTCTGCGCCGCTTTGGCTGTAATGCTACGGATCGGATGGATGAATTGAATTTATACCGATTCACTGTGTCGGGAAACAGGGAACAGCATGGCAAACCTATGAAACCGAGCGCGAATTTGGAAACGATGCTGTTGGATTGTTCTCATTTCGTCAACAATCACGCATTCACACTTGTCCGATGCAGCGCCCGCTCGTAGCGTCCTTGCAACCCTACATGCCAGAATGCGGAGCACCCGATGAATTTTGATGATGTCCCCGGTTGGTTTATGCCCATCGACCAAGCGGCTTTTACCTGGATTCTCGGGTTTCAAAACCGCAGCGAGCCCGAGGGCGGACTGGTCGAACTCGGTGTTTTCAAAGGCAAAAGCGCCATCGTGATGGGCAATTTTCTGCGCGCGGGCGAGGTGTTTACCGCTTGCGACCTGTTTGACGATATCACCACCTCCGAGGCCGCCGATGAGGGTGAAAAGCGGTTTTTCAAAACCCAATCGCTGACCCAGGCCGAATTCGAGCGTAACTATCTGGCGTTCCACAAAGAATTGCCGCGTATTGTCCGCGCGCCGACCGGTGAGGTCACCCGCCATGTCGCCCCCGAAACCGCGCGTTTTGTGCATATCGACGCCGGTCACACCTATGATCTGGTGCGCGAGGACACCGCCTCGGCCCGTGTCATGCTGCGCGAAAACGGCGTCGTGGTGTTCGACGATTACCGCAAGGCCAACACCATGGGCACCGGCGCCGCGGTCTGGGAGGCGGTGTTGAACGAGGGGCTCAAGCCGATCGTCAACACCGACTTCAAGCTCTATGCGACCTGGGGCGACCCCGCGCCGCTGCAAGAGGAGATCCGCCGCTGCGCTGCCAAATCCGGTTGGTGCGGGGCTGTGGGGCCGGTGATGATCCGCGACATGCCGATGTTGCATCTACGCCGAAATTAACGCCGAAATACAGCCGCTTAGGTAAACCGCACCTTGCCGATAAACGGCAGGTTGCGGTTGCGCTGCGCAAAATCGATGCCGTAGCCGACGACAAACTCATCAGGGATTTCAAAGCCGGTCCATGTCGCGCGGATATCCACCTCGCGGCGGGTCGGTTTGTCCAGCATCGCGCAGACCTCCAGCCGTTTCGGCGCGCGGCTGAGCAGCAGGTTCTTGACGTGGTGCAGGGTGAAACCGGTGTCGACAATATCCTCGACCACCAGCACATCACGCCCGGCAATCTCGCCGCGTAAGTCTTTGAGAATGCGCACTTCGCGGCTCGATTCCATCGTGTCCCCGTAAGAGGACGCCTCCATGAAATCGACCTCTATCGGCAGATCAATCTCGCGCACCAGATCGGCGATAAAGACGAAGGAGCCGCGCATCAGCCCGACCACGATCAGCTTTTCGGTATCGGCAAATGCGGTGGCGATTTCTTCGGCCAGCGATTCGACCCGCGCCGCGATTTGCTTGGCAGAAATCATCTGGTCGATCACATAGGGCTGTTGCGTCATAATGTCCGGCTCTTTGGGGTGTTACGGAGCATTTCTGATCCGTAGATGGGGTTGTCTTTACGCGCTTACTCTAGGAAAAGACGCAGCGAGTTGCCAGAGGTGCTGGATGCCCAGACACAGTGAAAACCGCGTTTTGCCCTATTCGCCGCAGCAGATTTACGATCTGGTGGCGGATGTCGCACGCTATCCCGAATTTCTTCCGTGGACCGCCGCCGCGCGGATCCGCTCGCGCCGTGCCGTGCCCGATCGCGGCGCGGGGGCCGAGGTGATGAAGGCTGATCTGGTGATCTCGTTCAAAGTGTTCCGCGAGAAATTCGGCTCCCGCGTGGTGCTGCTGCCCGAGGCGCAGCGGATCGAGACCGACTATCTGGACGGGCCGTTCAAATACCTGCATTCCCATTGGCAGATGGCGCCGGATGCGGGCGGCTGTCGGGTCGAATTCGAGGTTGATTTCGAGTTCCGCAACGCGGTCTTGCAAAAGATCATCGGCGTGGTTTTCGATGAGGCCATGCGCCGCGTGGTCAGCGCCTTCGAGAAACGCGCCAAGCAGCTTTATGGCTGATATTGCAACGGGTTGCGGGGGTTAGTTAATCCCTGAAAGCAGCAGCGAAAGCGCGTGCTCCATGGCGCGTTGACGCACCTTGTCACGCCCCAGCGCGCCGAATTCCACGGTTTCCACGCGGGGTGTCTGGCCCTGGCGCGCAAGCCCGAAACACACGCGGCCCTCAGGCTTGAACTCCGAGCCGCCGGGCCCGGCAATGCCGGTGATCGACACTGCTAGCTGGGCCTCTGACTGTCGCAACGCCCCCTCGGCCATCTGCCGCGCGACCTCTTCGCTGACCGCGCCGAACTCGGTTAACGCGGCGGGTGTGACGCCAAGCATCTGCATCTTCGAGGCGTTGGAATAGGTCACAAAGCCGCGCTCGAATACATCCGACGATCCGGCAATCTCTGTCAGCGCCGCCGCCACCATCCCGCCGGTGCAGCTTTCGGCGGTGGCGATTTTCACGCCTGCCACCCGCGCCTTATCCAAGACCTGCGCGGGCAGGGCGCTCACATCAGCACCCCATGCGCGACGCCAGCGACAAGGATCACCGCGATACCGGCGAAAGCACCGGCCCAGAGGTCATCCAGCATCACCCCCGCCGGATCGCCGCGCCGGTCCGCGCGTCCGACCAGCCAGGGTTTCCAGATGTCGAACACCCGAAAGAAGATGAACGCCGCGATCCAGCCGGGGTAGGCGGCAATGGCCCAATCCTCTAACCCCATGCGCCAAAAGGCGAAAGCGGGGAACAAGAGCGCCAGCCATTGACCGGCGATCTCGTCGATAACGATCTCGGAGGGGTCGGCCCCGGGCCGGTCGCGCAGCTCATCGGCGCAAACCCAAAAGCCGACGATGGTCGCTAAAATCGTAGCCACCACCAAGGCCCAGAAGCCCAGATAATAGTCGATGGCCAGCCCCGCAGCCAAGGCGCCAGCCGAGCCCCAAGTGCCGGGCGCCGGACGCAGCAATCCAAGGCCGAAACCTGTGGCAATCAGTCGGGTTAAAGTCATGGTTTCACCAATGTCGCGCTGGTAATGGCTGCAATTCCCTCTTCACGGCCGGTGAATCCCAGCCGTTCCGAGGTCGAAGCTTTGACCGAAATCCGCTCAATCTCCAGCCCCATAATCTCGCCAAGCGCCGCGCGCATCGCATCGGCATGGGGGGTGATCTTGGGCCGCTCGCAGATCAGCGTGACATCGATATTGGCAATCCGGTAGCCCATTTCCGCAGCCAATTCCACCGCGTGTCGCAGGAAAATATGGCTGGCGGCACCCTTCCACTGCGGGTCGGACGGCGGGAAATGTCGTCCGATATCGCCCTGCGCCAGCGCGCCATAAATCGCATCGGTCAGCGCATGCATGCCGACATCCGCATCCGAATGCCCCAAAAGCCCGCGCTCATGGGCGATTTTGTGACCGCAAAGCCACAGATGATCGCCTTCGGTAAACGCATGGACGTCAAATCCATTGCCGAGTCTTATGTCCATCTTTGAACCTTCAAGTGCTTGGCCGCTAAATGTCTGGCCTTTAATTGTCTGACGTTCCGAAAGTATCCGCTCTGCACGTGTAAAATCAATGGGATAGGTGAGTTTCAGATTCTCGTCACTGCCCTGAGTTATCCACACCTCCTCACCGGCAGCGCGGATCACCTCCACATCATCGGCGGCATCATGCTTCAAGGCACGGTGCGCGCTAAGGATCGCAGCAAAGCGAAACCCCTGCGGGGTTTGCGCCCGAAACAGCCCATCACGAGCCTGCGTGCCCATCACCACACCGTCGCCACCGCGCCAGAGCGCATCGGTGACTGGTAAGGCAGGGGCGGCGGCGCTCTGCGTATCGAGTGCTTCCATCACCTCGGCGATCACCGCACGCGGGACCAAGGGGCGCGCCGCGTCATGGATCAACACCCGCGCGGGCGGGTCTTGTGCCAGATGTTCCAGCGCCGCGCGCACGCTGTCACTGCGCGTCGCACCGCCATGGACAAGGCTGACCGGCAAACCCGCCGCCAATCCTGCATCCTCGGGGTGGATCACCAGACAAATACGCGCGAAGCCCGCGTCTTGAAACGCCGCCACTGTATGTGCGATCACCGGCTTACCGGCGAGCTGTCGCCACTGTTTGGGCATGCCGCCGCCCATGCGCGACCCGCGTCCAGCGGCGACGATGACAACAGCGGTGTTTTCGGCGTTCCTCATGCCCTCGGGAGTAGGCGAAGCGGGGCAGCGCCGCAAGACCAAGGGGCAGGGCGCTTTTGTGCGGAATGCCCAATTTACGCGCGGCCTCGGCGCGTTTCTGCCCAAACATTGGGCGAAAGGTGAAAAATCGGGCAAAATGCCTATCCATGGCTTTGCACCCTGTCAAAACGCAGGATAAGACGGGCGCCATGACGCGCAAAATCTTTCCCATTCCGCTTGCGACGCCGGTGGCTTTGGCCCCGATGTCGGGCATCACTGATTTGCCCTTCCGGCAGGTGGTGGGGCGGTTTGGCGCAGGGCTTTTGGTCAGCGAGATGATCGCCTCGGGCGAGATCGTGACCGCGCGTCCGACCCGCAGAACCGCCAGTCAGGCCCGCGCCGAGATCGGGGATTTCGCCGCAACCTCGGTGCAGATCGCCGGTCGCGACCCCGATTTGATGGCGCAGGCTGCACGGATCGCGCAGGACCAAGGCGCGCCGATGGTCGATATCAATATGGGCTGTCCGGCGAAAAAAGTCGTCGGCGGCGCCTCGGGCTCGGCCCTGATGCGCGATCCCGATCTGGCGCTGCGATTGGTCGATGCGGTGGTCGCGGCGGTCGATGTGCCGGTGACACTAAAGATGCGTTTGGGCTGGGACGCGGAGCTGTTGAACGCGCCACTGATTGCCCGACGCGCCGAATCCGCCGGCATCAAGATGTTCACCATTCACGGCCGCACACGCGCGCAATTCTACCAGGGCGCGGCGGATTGGCGGGCGATCAAACCGGTGGTCGAGGCGGTCTCGGTGCCGGTGATCGCGAATGGCGATATCACCGATGCGATCAGCGCGCGGCAGGCCTTGGCGCTGTCGGGCGCCGCCGGTGTGATGGTCGGGCGCGGGGCGCAGGGGCGGCCTTGGTTGCTGGCGCAAATCGCGGCAGAGCTCTATGGATCGCAGGCGCCGGAAGTCCCGTCTGGCGCGGCGCTGGCGGATCTGGTGGCCGAACATTACCGAATGATATTAGAGTTTTACGGGCCGGAGTTGGGCCTGCGCGTGGCCCGCAAGCATCTGGGCTGGTATATAGATGCCGCCCATGGCCCCGCCGATTTGCGCGCCATGTTGATGCGCGAGAAATCTGCCGAGCGGGTGCTCGCAATGCTGCCCGCCGCGCTCTCACCGCAACGGAACGCGGCGTGAGCAACGCGGCGCTTTCCCGCCCCGATACCGGATCCAACAAGGGGTCCAATTCTGGCCCGAATGCCAGTGCGAACACCGGCGCAATCTGGTCGGCGCTGCCGCTTCCCGCATTTGTCATTTCCCGCCGCGACAGCGTTGATATCCTGCACAGCTGCAACCCCGCCGCCGAGGATTTCATCGCGACCTCCGCGGCGGTGGTCTGCGGTCTGCCGGTGTTCGATGTCCTGACCCTCGATGCGGCAAATCACAGCGCGGTGGACCGCGCGCGGCGCACGCAATCGCCGGTGATCATCCGCGATGTCGAGATCGCCGCCAGCGGGCAGCCCCCGATCTATTGCAATCTGCAATTGGCAAGTCTGGAAGAGCCCGCGGAAGGCGTTCTGATGCTGATCGCGCCGCACCAGCATGTGGGCCGGATCGGCGGGCAGCGGCGGGTCAATGCGGCGGCGAACTCGGCGATTGGTATGTCGCAAATGTTAGCCCATGAGATTAAAAATCCGCTCGCGGGGATCACCGGCGCGGCGCAGCTTTTATCAATGGGGCTCAGCGGCGAAGACCGCGAACTCACCGATCTGATCGTCGAGGAAACGCGGCGGATCGTGGCGCTACTGACCCAGGTGGAAACCTTTGGCGACCAACGCCCGCCACAGCGGCTGGCAGTCAATCTGCATGATGTGCTCGAACGCGCGCGCCGCTCGGCCAAGGTGGGTTTCGGCGCGCATATGCAGATCCTGACCGACTATGACCCCTCCTTGCCCGAGGTTCTTGCCGATCCCGATCAACTGTT
Organism: Pararhodobacter oceanensis; assembly: GCF_003076755.1. Classification (GTDB taxonomy): domain Bacteria; phylum Pseudomonadota; class Alphaproteobacteria; order Rhodobacterales; family Rhodobacteraceae; genus Pararhodobacter; species Pararhodobacter oceanensis. The sequence continues at coordinate 258,245 of NZ_QDKM01000004.1, read as the reverse complement.
GCAAGTCATTCTAAACCTTTTGAAAAACGCCTCCGAGGCGCAGGGCGAGGGGGGCACCATCCGCTTGCGCAGCTTCTTTGAGCGCGGCCTGCAAGTGCATGGGCGCGACGGGCATGCGCTGGCGCTGCCGCTGCATGTCGAGGTGGCGGATGACGGGCCCGGACTGCCTCAACATATCGCGGAAAACGTCTTTGATCCCTTCATCTCGGGGCGCGAGAATGGCACCGGTCTGGGGCTTGCGCTGGTTTCCAAGATCATCGCCGCCCATGACGGTTGGATCGAGGTTGACTCGCACCCCGGTCACACGGTGTTTCGCCTGTCCCTGCCGATGGCCCCGACCGGCAAATCCCCTAAACGCCCTGATACGCGAAAGGCAGACTGATGGATGGAACGGTCCTGATTGCAGACGACGACCGGACGATCCGGACGGTTTTGACACAGGCTTTGACCCGCGCCGGATGCCGCGTCCACGCCACCGCCAGCCTGACCACGCTGCTGCGCTGGGTCGAAGAGGGCAAGGGCGATCTGGTGATCAGCGATGTGATGATGCCGGATGGGAACGGTCTGGAAACCTTGCCGAAAATCAAGGTGTTACGCCCCGGTCTTCCGGTGATCATCATCTCGGCGCAAAACACGATCATGACCGCTATACAGGCGACCGAGGCGGACGCTTGGGATTATCTGCCCAAGCCTTTTGATCTGCCGGACCTGCTGGCACGGGTAGAAAAAGGGTTAACCAGCGCGCGGCGCGGACGCCGGATCAGCCCCCCGCAGGCGGGCAGCGAGGGTGTCGTGCAGGCCGGACAAGACCTGCCTCTGGTCGGGCGCACGCCCTCGATGCAGGCGCTCTACCGGCTGGTCGCGCAGGTGATGAACACCGCGTTACCGGTTCTGATCATTGGAGAATCCGGCACCGGTAAATCGCTAATCGCAGGCGCCTTGCATGAATTTTCCGACCGCAGCGCACAGCCGTTTCTGGTCGTCTCGGCGCAGGATTTAACCATGGATCCCGCCGGCGGCGGCGACGGGCGCGCGCTGTTGACCCAAGCCCGCGGCGGCTCTCTGGTGATTGACGGGCTGGGCGATCTGGACGGCGATGCGCAGGCGCGGCTGGTGCGTTTGCTCGACGCCGCGCCCGAGGATGGGCCGCGGATCATCGCCATCGCCGACGAGACGCTCACCCGCACCTTCGAGAGCGGCAACTTCCGCCATGATCTCTATTTCCGGATCAGCGGCGTGACCCTTACGGTGCCGCCTTTGCGTGAGCGTCTCGATGATATCCCTCTGTTAACGCAGCATTTTCTGGCTCGCACCACGCGCGAAACCGGCAGCGGTCGACATATGTCCGACGCCGCGCTCGAGGTGATCCGGCGCTACAATTGGCCCGGAAATGTGCGGCAACTCGAGCATATGGTGCAGCGATTGATGATCACCGGCCATGACCCCGAGATCGCCGCGGCCGAGGTCGAAGCGGTGCTCGGCGCGGCCTCGACCGGCGCGGCGCCGACGCATGGCAATGACGGCGGAACATTGGCCGAATCCGTCGCCCGCCATGTGCGCCGGTATTTCGAATTGCACGGCGATGAGCTGCCGCCGTCCGGCGTTTACCAACGCATCATGCGCGAGGTCGAGGCGCCCCTATTGGACATTGCGCTGGAATATAGCGGCGGCAATCAGTTGCGCTGCGCGGAACTGCTGGGAATTAACCGAAATACTTTGCGCAAAAAGACCAATGAGCTGGATATTAGCGTGACACGCCGTCGCAAATTGATGTAGATTGGCAACAGGGCGTGGCGCAATTGTCTCACCCCCTGCGACTTGACCTTATATCAGGCCCGTTACCGCCATGTCCCGACCCGTCGTTTTTGCGATTTTATCTGTTTAACGATGAATGAACGCCCCAGTCCCGAGTTAACGGTTTCCGCGCGGCCCGATCCGTTGTTGCGGCGCAGAAACCCTGCGCAACGGCGGTTTCAGGCGTTGTTGACGCTACTTTTGGTGGTGCTCGCGCCGGTGCTGGTTCTGGCCACGGCCTTGGTGCTTGGCCCGATCGCGGGGATGAGCAACCTGCCGTCGCTGCGCCTCGTTTTGCTGGTCGATCTGGTCTATATTATGGTCGTGGCCGCGCTGGTCATGGCTAGAATTGCGCGGATGGTCGCGGCGCGGCGTTCAAAGTCGGCGGGGTCGAAACTCCATCTGCGGCTCTCGGCATTATTCGCGGTGATCGCGCTTTTGCCGGCTATTACGGTGGCGGTTTTCGCGGTGATCACGATCAATATCGGCCTCGAAGGCTGGTTTTCCGAGCGCGTGCGCAATGTGGTTGGCAGCTCGCTCGCCGCCGCCGAAGCCTATCAGGATGAACAGGTGCGCAGCCTCGTGACCGACGGTCGGATCGTTGCCGAAACGCTGGAGCGGGCGCGTCGCAGCAATGTGTTTCTCTCCGATGGCGAGATCCGGCAAATCCTCGGCCAAGCACAGGCGGGTATCCAGCGCGGGCTGCGCGCGGCCTTTGTCGTCGATGCCGATGGAACCCTGCGTGTGCGCGGAGAACGCTCATACCTCTTTGATTTCGTTGCCCCTTCGCCCGAGGATCTAGAGCTTGCGCTATCCGGTGAGATCGCGCTGGCCAAGGATTGGCCGAATGGCGAGTTCCGCGCGCTGGTGCCTCTGGATGGCTATGGCGACCGGCTGTTGTATATCGCGCGCGCGGTTGACGGTGAGATCCTCAGCCTGCTGGATGATACGCAGCAGACCATCCAGCTATACAACCAGCTTGAGACCGAGCGTGGCAAAGTCCTGTTCAATTTCGGGCTGCTGTATCTTGCCTTTGCGATCATCCTAATCCTCGCCGCGGTCTGGCTGGGCATGTGGTTTGCCGAAGGGCTCTCGCGGCCAGTGGGGCGTCTGGCCGAGGCCGCCGAGCGGGTCGGTCAGGGCGATCTGGATGTGCAGATCGTCGAGGAAACCGGCGATGATGAAATTGCCACGATGGGCCGCGTGTTCAACCAGATGACGCGGCAACTCAAGGGCCAGCGCGAGACGCTTCTGGGCAACACCCGCCAGATCGAAGAGCGCCGACGGCTGTTCGATTCCGTGTTGGGATCGGTGAGCGCCGGTGTGATCGGGCTGGATGAAGATGGGCGGGTGGCTTTCGTTAACCGTGCTGCCGAAATGTTGGTTAAAATCGACTCGCTCGACGCCGCGCAGCAAGATCTGTCCAGCGTTGTGCCCGAGTTCGCGCCGCTCTTGCAACGGTTGCAAAACAGCGACGGCAGGATGATCAGCGGACGGGTGCAGGACGAGGTGCGCATCAGCCGCAATGGACGTCTGGAAACCCTGCTGGTGCGGCTGTCGGAACGACGCACCTCGGCGGGGCTGCTTGAGGGCTATGTGGTCGCTTTTGACGATGTGACCGATCTGGTTTCGGCGCAGCGGATGGCGGCCTGGGGCGATGTGGCGCGGCGGATTGCCCATGAAATCAAGAACCCGCTGACCCCGATCCAGCTGTCTGCGGATCGGATTAAGCGCAAATTCGGTCGCCAATTGCCCGAGGATGAGGCCCAGTCCCTGCAGACCCTCACCGATGTAATTGTCCGCCAAACCAATGACCTACGACGCATTGTTGACGAGTTTTCGCGCTTTGCACGGATGCCTGAACCCGACCGGCGCCCGGTCGATCTGGTGGAAATCCTGCGCGATGCGCTGGTCTTGCAAGAGGCGGGGCAAGAGGCGGTGCAATTCGACGCCGTGCTGCCCGAGGTGCCGCTGACACTCGAGATCGACTCGACAATGATATCGCAGGCGCTGACCAATTTGTTGAAAAACGCCGGCGAAGCCACCGAAGGCCTGATCGAGGCGGGTCGCGCCCCCGTGGGCTATCAACCGCGTGTTTCGGTGGCGATGACACTGGATGATGAGCGCGCTTCGATCACCATTGCCGACAATGGTATCGGCCTGCCGGAAGACCGTGCGCGGCTGTTTGAACCCTATGTGACGACGCGCGAAAAGGGCACTGGTCTGGGCCTGCCCATCGTTAAGAAAATTATTGAGGAACACGGCGGCACGCTGGATTTGCGTGACGCGCCGATTATGGAAGGCTGCGCGCATCACGGTGCGATGGCTGAAATCCGGCTTCCAATCTTGCGCACATCGCGCGGGGGCCGCACGGAGAACGGGCAACAGGCATGAGCGATATTCTAATTGTTGATGACGAGCGTGACATTCGGGAGCTGATCTCGGAAATCCTGCGCGATGAGGGCTATTCGACGCGGCTGGCGCAGAATTCCGACGAAGCGATGGCCGCCGTCGCTGCTGAGCCGCCGATGCTGATGATCCTCGATCTCTGGCTCAAGGACAGCCAGATGGACGGGATCGGCATTCTGATGGCGACCAAACGCGAATACCCCGATGTGCCGGTGGTGATCATTTCGGGCCATGGCAACGTCGAAATCGCCGTCGCCGCGATCAAGAAGGGGGCCTATGATTTCATCGAAAAGCCCTTTAATATCGACCAGTTACTGGTGGTGATCGGGCGCGCGATGGAGGCCTCGCGGCTGCGGCGTGAGAATTCGACGCTGCGCAAACGCGACTCGGGTCCGGCGGAAATGATCGGCCAAAGTCAGGTGATGAAACTGCTGCGCTCGCAATTGGGCAAGGTCACGCGCTCGAACGGGCGGGTGATGCTGGCCGGTCCCTCGGGCAGCGGCAAAGAGGTGGCGGCGCGCTTTATTCATGCGCAATCCAACCGCGCCAGCGCGCCATTTGTCACCGTCTCCTGCGCCGCCATTGAGCCCGAAAAGATGGAACAGGTGCTCTTCGGGCAGGAAAGCGGCGCACGCGGGGTGATCCCCGGGTTGCTGGAAGAGGCCGACGGCGGCATTCTTTACCTCGATGAAGTTGCCGATATGCCCTTGGGAACGCAGTCAAAAATCCTGCGGGTGCTGGTCGATCAAACCTTCACCCGCGTTGACGGTGCCGATAAGGTCAAGGTGGATCTGCGGGTGATCTCCTCGACGACCCGCGATCTGCGGGCGGAAATTAGCGCTGGCACCTTCCGGCAAGAGCTTTATGACCGGCTCAATGTGGTGCCGATCGCGGTGCCGTCACTGGCCGAACGGCGCGATGATATCCCGCTTTTGGCGCGGCATTTCATCGAACTTTTGCATCAAACCCAAGGGCTTACCAAACGCGACCTGTCGCAAGAAGCCGAGGCGCAGCTGCAATCAATGAACTGGCCGGGCAATATCCGGCAGTTGCGCAATGTGATCGAACGGGCGCTGATTCTCGGCGACAGTCAGGGCCCGATTGAGGCGCGCGAATTGATTGCCGATCAGGCGGGCGACTCCGAGGACGGGCGCGTGGTTCTGGCCGGCGGGCTGGCGACGCTGCCGCTGCGTGAGGCACGGGAGTTGTTTGAACGCGAGTATCTGTTAACCCAGATCAACCGCTTTGGCGGCAATATCTCGCGCACCGCGACATTTGTCGGTATGGAACGCTCGGCGCTTCACCGTAAGCTGAAGTCTCTGGGCGTGAATACAGCGGCGCTTTCGGGTGGTCGGGGCAATCGTGACGACAGTTAACGCGCGGCGCCCGGTAGCAATCTCAAGGGCAAATCCATGAAAATCATCATTTGCGGTGCAGGGCAGGTCGGTTGGCAGATTGCGCGGCAATTGTCCGGCGAATCCAACGATGTAGCCATTGTTGATAACAATCCCGTGCTGGTCCGCCGCGCTACTGATGCGCTGGAAGTGCAGGGCGTGGTCGGCTTTGCCTCGCACCCCAATGTGCTGGCCGAAGCGGGCGCGGCCGAGGCGGATATGATCATCGCCGCGACCCATTCGGATGAGGTCAATATGGTCACCTGTCAGGTGGCCCATTCGGTGTTTGACGTTACCCGCAAGATCGCACGACTGCGCGCGCAGGCCTATCTGGACCCCGAATTTCGCGAATTATTCGGCCGTGAGCATATGCCGGTCGATGTGGTGATTAACCCTGAACATGAGGTCGCCCGCGCCGCGCTGCGCCGCTTTGCTGCGCCCTCGACCTTCGATGTGCAGGATTTTCTCGACGGCAGTGTGCGGCTGGCGGGGATATCGCTGGATGCCGATTGTCCGGTGCTCAACACCCCGCTGCGGCAATTGACCGAGCTGTTTTCCAGCCTCAAGGCCATCGTCGTCGGCGTGCGCCGTGGCGGCAAACTCTTCTCGCCTGATCCCGGGGACCAACTGTTCGAGGGCGACCAGATCTATGTCGTCTCGGAAACCTCGGATCTGGGCCGCACCTTGGCGATTTTCGGCAAGCCTTTGGCCAAACAGGAACGCGTGGTGGTGATCGGCGCCGGCAATGTCGGTCTCACCGTGGCGCGGGCGCTGGAAAACCAGCCCGAGCGGGTCCGCGTCAAAGTGATCGAACGCGACCGCACCCGCGCCGAAACCGCCGCCGATCTGTTGGAGCGCACGATTGTGTTGCACGGTGACGGGATGGACAGCGACCTATTGGCCGAGGCTGGTATCGCCCGCGCCGACGCTGTTCTGGCGGTGACCGATGACGACAAAACCAACCTGTTGACGGCCGTGCGCGCCAAGGCTCTGGGCTGCAAAATCTCGATAGCCTTGGTCAATGACCCCTCGCTGGTGCCGCTCCTTGATCACCTTGGCATTGACGCGCATATCAATCCGCGCGCCACCACGGTGTCGTCGATCCTGCGCCATGTGCGCCACGGGCGGGTGCGCTCGATCTACACAATTGGCGACGGTGAGGCCGAGGTGATCGAAGCGCAGGTGCTCTCGACCTCGCCCCTCGCCGGACGCGCGATCAGCAATATCGGCTTTCCTGAGGGCGCTTTGGTCGGCGCGGTGCGCAAGCGCGGCGTGTTCGTCAAACCCACCGGCTCCACCGAATTGGAAGAGGGCGACCATCTGGTGATCTTTGCGCTTAGCAAGGACGTGCCGGAAATCGAACGGCTGCTGCAGGTCGCGGTGGAGTATTTCTGACATGCAGCCCCGTCTGCCCAGAGTGCCCCTCTTGGTCGTATTGATCGGCGCGACAGGGGCGCTGATGCTGGTGCCCTCGATCAAGGCGTTTCTGGACCAACAGGCCTATGTCGGGCGCGTGTTCCTCTATTCCGCCTCGCTCTGCATGCTCTTGGCGGCGTTTCTGGGCATCGCGTTGAACGGGCAAACACGGCTCGGACGCAGCTCGGGATTGTTCCCCCTGTTAACCTTGATCTATCTGGTCATCCCCGCCGCCATGGCGCTGCCGCTGGCCGAGGCGCTGCCACAATTGCGCTTTGTCGATGCTTGGTTCGAGATGATCTCGAGCTTTACCACCACCGGCGCCAGCCTGATCGAATTGCCTCGCCGGATCCCGCCCGCGCTGCATTTATGGCGCGGCATGGCGGGCTGGCTGGGCGGATTGTTCATATTGGCCGCCGCCACCGCGCTGTTGGCGCCGCTGCAATTGGGCGGGTTTGAATTGATCCGCCGCGAGCATGGCACCGCCGAATCCGCCGGCTGGGCCAGCGCGGCACCGGGCGGACGGCTGCGCGCCCATGCGGCGACCATCTTTCCGGTCTATTTTGGGTTAACCGTGGCGCTCTGGGTGCTGTTAACCTTTACCGGCGTGCCCGGATTTGACGCGCTGATGCAGGCGATGGCGGTGCTTTCGACCTCGGGCATCCTGCCGCGCGAATCTCTGGGCGGGGTCGGGCTGGCCGCGGAATTCCTGCTTTTTGCCTTCATGGTCATCGCGCTCAGCCGCAGGTTTCTGCCGGGTCGGGGCGGGCGCCCGCGCCCCGTTTTGCAAGACCCCGAACTGCTGACCGCGGGTTTGATCATCGGCTTGGTGTCGCTGTTCGTGCTGGCCCGCCATTGGGCCGGAGCCTTCGAGGTCCGCGAGGGCGAAAACCTGCCCGCCATGGGCCGCGCGGCATGGGGTGCAGCTTTTACCAGCCTGTCGTTTCTGACCACCACCGGTTTGGTCAGTCAGGACTGGATCGCCAGCCGCGTCTGGTCGGGGCTGACGCCGCCGGGCCTTGTGTTGATGGGGTTAACCCTGTTGGGCGGCGGCGTCGCGACCACCGCGGGCGGGATTAAGTTGCTGCGGGTCTATGCGTTGATGCGGTTGGGCAAGGCCGAATCCGAGCGGATGATCTATCCCTCCATGGTGCCCGGCGCCAATGAATATGACCGGTTTCTGGTCACCGTCGGCGCGCGATCTGCCTGGCTCTTTGCCATGGTTTTCGCGCTGACCGCGATTGTCGTGGTGGCGCTCTTGCTGCTCAGCGGCATGAGCCTTGAGACCAGCCTGATTTTCGCCGTCTCCAGCCTGTCAAACACCGGCCCTCTGGTCAGCGTCGCGGGGCAGGCACCGCTCTATTGGACCTTGGTCAGCGACCCCGCGCGGGCGATTCTGGCACTGTCGATGGTGCTGGGGCGATTGGAAATTCTGGTTTTTCTGGCGCTTTTCCTGGGACGGCAGTAGCCATTTGATAAAATTTCGACTAAGGGAGGCTCTGACATTGAACGAGATGAGGTCATGAGCGCCGCTATCCGCCTGAAATGCTGGTATTTTGGTCTGGAAACTTAACGGGTGGCGCTTCATACTCAACAGATAACGGGAGGATCTGCGACGGCGCAAAGCCGCGCGGGCCAATAAAAAAAGGTAAAGAAAATGGCCGTGGACAAGCAAAACCTGCAGGACGCATTCCTGAACCATGTGCGCAAGAACAAGGTTCCGGTGACGATTTTTCTGATCAATGGCGTGAAACTCTTGGGCGTGATCACTTGGTTTGACAATTTCTGCGTGCTGCTGCGCCGCGAAGGTCAAAGCCAGCTGGTCTATAAACACGCGATCTCGACGATCATGCCGGGCCAGCCGATCTCATTGTATAATGGCGAAGAGTAACGCGGTTTCGGGTTTGCGCCGGTGACGATCGAGGTGTCTGAACTCGGTGGCAGCGGCGGCACGCGTGAGCAGCGCGCGCTGGTCCTGCATCCCGATATCCGCGGTGCACATCACGCCCGCGACGCCAATACCGCATTGAATGAGGCGCTCTCGCTGGCGATGGCGCTGCCGGGGATCGAGGTCGTCGGATCAATGGTTGTGCGCTTGCCGCGGGCCCTTCCGGCGATGTTGTTCGGTTCGGGAAAAGTGGATGAAATCAAGGGTTTGATCGAGGCGGACGAGGTTGATCTCGTGCTCGTCGACGGCCCTTTGTCACCAGTGCAGCAACGCAATCTCGAGACCGCTTGGGACATCAAAGTGCTGGATCGCACCGGTCTCATCCTAGAGATTTTCGCCGATCGCGCGCGCACCCGTGAGGGCGTGTTGCAGGTCGAACTTGCGGCGTTGAGCTATCAACGCACACGGTTGGTGCGGGCCTGGACCCATCTGGAACGCCAGCGCGGTGGCTTTGGTTTTGTCGGCGGGCCGGGGGAAACCCAGCTTGAGGCGGACCGGCGCGCGATTGACGTGCAGGTGGTGCGGCTGCGCAAACAGTTGGAAAAAGTCGCCCAGACCCGCGAATTGCACCGCGCTGCGCGGCGCCGCATTCCCTATCCGGTGGTCGCACTCGTCGGCTATACCAACGCCGGAAAATCCACACTTTTCAACCGTTTGACCGGCGCCGAGGTGATGGTCAAGGACATGCTCTTTGCCACGCTGGACCCGACCATGCGCGCGGTCACGCTGCCGGGCGGTTTGCAGGTGATCTTGTCGGACACGGTGGGGTTTATCTCCAATCTGCCGACGCAATTGATCGCCGCCTTCCGCGCTACGCTCGAAGAGGTGCTCGAGGCGGATCTGATCCTGCATGTGCGCGACATTGCCCACCCCGAAACCGAGGCACAGGCGCATGATGTCGAGACGATTCTGGCAGATCTCGGGGTCAATCCCGAGGTGCCAAAGCTGGAGGTCTGGAATAAAATCGACCTGCTGCCGGCAGATGATCCGCATCTGAATATTGCCGACCGGCGCGAGACCGTGGTTGCGGCCTCGGCGCTGACCGGACGCGGGTTTGAGGATCTGATCGATGCCGTGGGCACCGCACTCGGCGAGGTGCGCTGGGTCGAAAGCGTCGACTTGGGCCATGAACAGGGCCGCGCGCGGGCTTGGGCCTATGAAGAAGGCATTGTTTTGTCAGAGGAAACGGCTGGCGAAGGTATCACCCTGACGCTCTCGTGGTCGCCACGCCAGAAGCGCCAGTTCGAAACGCTATTGGTGAGTGATAGCTAGCAAGTATCGCGATCAATGCGCTTTGGCCGGTGGCCTGAACCCGCGATTGCAGAACAATTGCACTGACACCAATCGGTAAATTCAAATCGTCACGACACACACAAGGCGCCGCACCCCCTGCGGCGCCTATTCTCTGCCATCAGTCCTCGTCGTCGTCATCGGTCAGCAGCGTGATCTCGCCGCTATCGGCCAGATCGCGTAGCGCGGCGACGACATTGGCCATTGCCGATTCCGCCTCTTTCATCTTGACCCTACCGCGGGCTTCCACCTCGTCGCGCAGGGTTGCGGCCATGCGTTGCGACATATTGGCCAGCAGGAATTCCGCCGTGCGCCCCTCGTCGGTATCGGGCAGGGGCAGGGCGGCGGCGAGCGCGGTGATCAATTCGCCTTGCTCGACCTCGCGCAGCACTTTCGGCACGTCGCGGGTGCCGAGCCGCTCATGGATATGGGCGAAGGTGAAGATATTCTTGCGCACCACATCGGCGAATCCTTCGTCTTTCTCGCTGAGGCCGTCAAGCAGCGCTTGCCGCACCGGCGCTGCCGCCGAGTTCAGGATCGCGCCGACCCGCGCTGCGGGCGAGATGGCAAAGGCGCGCGGCGGGCGTCCGTCTAGTTCCAATGCGATCGAGCTGCCGATCCGGTCAACCATCGCCGGTGCGATCCCCTCGGTCAGCGCCACCGCATAGGCGACGCGGCGCGCGCGTTCACCGGGCATTTTACCCAAGAGTTCCGCCGCCCGCGCCACCGGCAGTTTGGAAACCACCACCGCTGCCACTTCGGCGCTTTCGGGCTCCAGCACATCAAGCAGGGTTTCCGCATCCGCCGCCAGAATCCGGTTCCACGGATCGGCGCCATCGCGGGTGCGCGCGATCTTTTGCAGTTTGAGCGCCGCGCCGGGGCTGAGACGGCCGTCCAAAGCCTTGAGCGCGCCCTCGATCCCGCCCGGAAAGCTGAGGCCAACCTGTTCCAATGTCTCGACAAATTCGGTGACCACCGAAGACATCGTGTCGCGGTCTACCAGCCGCATATCGCCCAATTGCTCGGTCAATGCCGTTTGAATATCCTCGGGCAGATTGTTGAGCTTCAGGTCCGCGCCCTCGCTGAGCAGCAGGCGCACCATGATCGCCGCTTTCTGGCGACCGCTGAGCGATGGAATGCGCCGTCCCGCCGGACTGGTGCCATAGCGTTTGCCATCAGCGGCGCTGACTGCGGCGGCGTGGCCGCCAAGTGATGTTGATGCCGTGAGGGCGGTTTTTGATGCGGTATTCTGTGCCATGCGTCCCATCCAAGAGTGAACAGGCCCAGCATCGCCGCAGGAGGTTAACTTGCAGATAACAAGCGCAATAAATTAACCGAATTGATCCAGATCAACGCCGTTTTCGCCAGCGTCCCATATCAACAGAGGTGAAGACTATGTGCGGATATATCCGTGCAGATGTCTTCTCCCGTTGGCGCGCAGAAATGCGTTGAGTAGACTGTAACGCCGCGAGATATCCCTCTCGCGGCGCTTTTCTGTGTCACCCCTGCGCGGGGTTATTCCGCCGCGGTATCCTTGGCCTCGGCGGCAATCTCTTCGGCCCGCTGTTCGACCAATTCGACAATATGATCAACCATCTGCGCGTTCGACATCTTATGGCTCTGCTTGCCCGCCATATAGATCATCCCCGAGCCCGCGCCGCCGCCGGTAAAGCCCAGATCGGTCATCAGCGCCTCGCCCGGCCCGTTGACCACACAACCGATAATGCTCAGGCTCATCGGGGTTTTGATATGCGAGAGGCGGTCCTCAAGGGTCTGCACGGTCTTGATCACGTCAAACCCCTGCCGCGCGCAGGAAGGACAGGAAATGATCTGCACGCCGCGGGTGCGCAGGCCCAGAGATTTAAGGATCTCGTAACCCACCCGCACGTCCTCGACCGGATCAGCCGAAAGCGAGACGCGGATGGTGTCGCCGATCCCCGCCCACAACAGATTGCCCATGCCGACCGCTGATTTCACCGCGCCCGAGACAAAGCCGCCGGCCTCGGTGATGCCCAGATGGATCGGCGCGTCGGTGGCCTCGGCCAATTGCTGGTAGGCGGCGGCGGATAAAAACACATCCGAGGCTTTCACCGAGATTTTGAACTCGTGAAAGTCATTGTCCTGCAACAGCTTGATATGATCGAGACCGGATTCGACCATCGCTTCGGGGCAGGGCTCGCCGTATTTATCGAGCAGGTGCTTTTCCAGCGATCCGGCGTTGACACCGATGCGCATTGAACAACCATGATCACGCGCCGCTTTGATCACTTCGCGCACGCGCTCGGCGCTGCCGATATTGCCCGGATTGATCCGCAGACAGGCGGCACCGGCCTCGGCGGCCTCAATCGCGCGTTTATAGTGGAAATGGATATCGGCGACGATCGGCACCGGGCTTTCGCGCACGATCTCATGCAGGGCTTTGGTCGCGGCCTCGTCGGGGGCGGATACGCGGACGATATCGGCGCCGGCCTCGGCGGCGGCAAGGATCTGCGTCACCGTGGCTTTGACGTCGGCGGTATCGGTGTTGGTCATCGTCTGCACCGAAATCGGCGCATCGCCACCGACCGGCACCGAACCAACCATGATCTTGCGCGAGGGGCGGCGCTCGATGTTGCGCCAGGGGCGGATCGGATTATGTGTCATATGTCTTTTCGTTGGCCATGAAAACCTGATGCCCCTGACATAAGCCGCGAGGCGAGGCGTGGCAATGTGCCTGGCAATGCGGGTGGCAATACGCGTGGCAATAGGGGGGCGGAGATCGGGAATGGAAAAGGCCCGCAGCGGCAACTGCGGGCCGATATTGGCGGTGGTTACTCGTCGCGCAGACGGGCGACATGCACCGCCAGATCGTCGTCGCGGTCCAGATCGGCCACCGCGAACCCCTCACGCAGCGCGGCGACATCCAGCGGGATATTGCGCACCACCTGTGCTCCGGGCGCGGCGGGGCCATAAGCCTCGCCGTTGATCAGGAAATAGACCGAGCCCGAGTTGCCCGCATGGAGCGTCGGCGGCTCTTCGGTCTGCGGGATCGTATAGCGTTCGCCCGCGTCGAGAATACGCTCAAAGACCACCGAGCCATCAGCGGCGCGCACCCGCAACCACGAGGGGCGCACGGCTAGCAGTTCCACCGTGTCCGGCCCCGCGGCCAGCACCTGCGGCGCGGCGGCATCATCCAGCGCATCGGCCAGAGCCTGCGCCACCGCGTCATCGGTGGTGATCGCCCGCGGCGAGGGCGTCGGTGCGACCGGCACAATCGCCGCAATCGGCCCGTCGCGCGGCGTCAATACCGGCACATCCAGCGCCTGCGGACGGGCGATACGCACCATGCCTTCAGCGCTGCCCGCGCTTGGGCTGGTGCTGCTGACCGTGGTGGCGTCGGCGCTGCGTTGACCGCTCAGGGCAGGGCCGGTGCCCTGCGCCGAGGTCAGCGGATCGGAATCAAAAGCGGTCGCCCGGCTGCCGATACCCGCGCCCGGCGCCAGCGGATCGAAATCACTGACCACATTCGGCACCATATCAGCGGGGGCCACCTGCACGCGTTGCACTTCCTTGAGCACGGTATAGCCGGCAAAGCCCAGCCCGAGGATCAGCGCGATCAGCACCGTCACCGAGCCCAGAGCACCGGGTTCAACACGGTGCCAGAAGGGCGTCGGGTCGGGCAGCAAGCCAACCCCTTTCAGCGGCGCGCCGCGCGGATCATGCACCGGGATCTGCTTGGCGGTGCGGCTGGCCCCGATGGCGCCATTCGACATGCCATGGGCGACCTGAAAATTATGCTCGATGCAAAACCGCTCATAGACCCATTCCGGGTCCATGCCGAGATAGCGCGCATAAGAGCGCACGAAACCGGCCACGAAACTCTGGGTCTCGAAAGCCTCAAGTTCGCCATTCTCGATAGCAGCAATATGGGCTGCACGAATGTGCAGCTCCCGTTGGACATCCAATAAGGATTTGCCCAAAGTCGCCCGTTCACCGCGCAACACATCGCCAAGCTGGAGTTCGAAGTCGTCGAAGCCCCGTTGCCCGTCGTCGGTCTGCGCCGGAGGTAGTTCCTTCCGCCAGATCATCGCTCTGTCCCTGATTGCCGCCTGCCCGAATGGGTCGCTTTCACCTAAGTCTCGATCAACGGCGGGAAACCATCTTTCGAGTCACCTTGGAACGACCTCTTATAGGTATCTTAGCAGAACGAAATAAGCATTTGAAGACAAAGGCGTTGTCATGCCGAAAGTTCGGCACGATTCAGCGCACAATGCGACCACATCGCGTCCATCGCGCGCACCACACGGTCGATTTCCTTGGGATCATGCACCGGCGAGGGGGTAAAGCGCAGCCGCTCGGTGCCGCGCGGCACCGTGGGGAAGTTGATCGGCTGCACGTAAATCCCGTATTCCTCAAGCAGCATGTCCGAAATCGCCTTGCAATGCACCGGATCGCCGACATGCACCGGCACGATATGGCTGCCGTGATCAATGATCGGCAGTCCCATCGCCTTGAGGCGGGTTTTCAGAATGCTGGCGTATTCCTGCTGTTTGTCACGCAGTGCCTGATCGGTTTTCAGATGTTTGATCGAGGCCGCGCAACCCGCCGCAATCGCCGGAGCAATCGAGGTGGTAAAGATGAAGCCCGGCGCGTAAGACCTTATTGCGTCTACCATTTTCGCGCTTGCGGCAATATAGCCGCCCATCACGCCGTAGGCTTTGGCCATGGTGCCGTTGATGATATCCAGCCGGTGCATCAGCCCGTCACGCTCGGCGACGCCAGCGCCGCGCGGACCATACATGCCCACCGCATGGACCTCGTCGATATAGGTCAGCGCGTTGAATTCATCAGCCAGATCGCAGATTTCCTTGATCGGGGCGAAATCCCCGTCCATCGAATAGATCGACTCAAAAGCGATCAGTTTCGGCGCGACGGGATCATCGGCGGCGAGCAACTCGCGCAGATGCGCCACATCATTATGCCGGAAAATCCGCTTTTCACCGCCATTGCGGCGTACGCCTTCGATCATCGAGGCATGGTTGAGCGCGTCGGAATAGATAATCAGCCCCGGAAACAGCCGCGGCAGGGTGCTCAGCGTCGCGTCATTGGCGATATAGGCCGAAGTAAAGACCAGCGCCGCCTCTTTGCGGTGCAGATCGGCGAGTTCCGCCTCAAGCCGCTTGTGATAAAGCGTGGTGCCCGAAATATTGCGCGTGCCGCCCGAACCGGCGCCGGTGGCATCCAGCGCCTCATGCATCGCTGCCAGCACCGCCGGATGTTGCCCCATGCCCAGATAATCGTTGCCGCACCAGACGGTTATGTTCTTTTCGGTGCCGTCGGGCTTGCGCCAGATCGCATGCGGATATTGCCCTTTGCGACGCTCGATGTCGATGAAGGTGCGATAGCGCCCCTCGTCATGCAGGCGTTGCAATGCAGTGTTCAGGGCGGCGTCGTAAGTCAAGAGATCTCTCCGTAGCGGCTGGCTGGGGCGGGTGGTGACTGCGGCAAACGGGTGCAATTCGATGCCTTTGGACTGCAAGACCACCCATATATGTTTAACATGCTACACAACCATGACCTGGATCAATTTAGTATTATGTCGCACCCGAGTGTATTCACTCATAAAACTCTTAGTCTGCAATGACAACGGCACAATCGGAAACATTCGTCTCCCCTTGACAGGCGGAAACGGCCTCATCCTGCGCGCCATCACCAAGCGCCACGCCCCATTGGCCGGTGCTCGCCGAGATTGCAAAAGCCCGCGTGCCCGTCGCGCGGCGGTAGTCGTCATTGAAATGGGTGGTGGCATCGGCGCTCAGTTGCAGATTGCGCGGCTCCCAGCCCTGCGGACGCACTTCCATTGCGATGACACAGCGCGCGCCGCCGCTGCGCCGCTCGTTGCAGGTCGATAATGCCGCCTCGCGCGCGGCCTCGATATTGTGGAAATTGGCCGACATAACAGTA
The DNA here is from genome assembly GCF_003076755.1 of Pararhodobacter oceanensis. Taxonomy (GTDB): domain Bacteria; phylum Pseudomonadota; class Alphaproteobacteria; order Rhodobacterales; family Rhodobacteraceae; genus Pararhodobacter; species Pararhodobacter oceanensis. The sequence goes on along the minus strand of NZ_QDKM01000004.1, from coordinate 242,051 downwards.
GGTTCCGCCATGATCCCGGCCTCGGGGGCAAAGGCCAGCGCGGCATAGTATTTCTGGCTCTGCGCGACCGTGGTCAGCACCTGCAGTTCGTCCTCATCCAGCCCCGAGGTGTGATAGCGCACCACTTCCACACGGTCGGCGCGGTAAAGCTGCTCACGCGCCGCGCCGGTATCCACCGGATCAGCGGCGGCGGCGCTGGCAAGCAGCGCGCAAAGGGCAGGGATCAAAACCGGTTTCAGGGTCGCGCGAGGGGTCATAAAGGGCTCCATTCCGAAAACTTGCCGGTCAAGTTTACAAGGTTTTTCAGGCAAGTGCAGCCCCTGCCGCGGCGATAGCCGGATGGTTTCTTATTCCATCGGCGGGATTTCACCGGCGCAATTGACCCGGCGCCAAGCCTGCGGGGGACTGGACATCGGAATCACCAGCGGACTAGGTTGGCGCCAAGATTTGTCGCATCTGATATGCGCCGCAACAAAAGGGAAATATTCCATGACTTCCAAGGCTCTTGATCCGGTTCTTGCCCATGTCGACAGCACGCTCGACGATTCCCTCGAGCGGCTAAAGGCGCTGCTGCGGGTGCCGTCGATCTCGACCGATCCGGCGTTCAAAGAGGATTGCGACCGCGCCGCCGATTGGATGGTGAATGAGCTACAATCCCTTGGTTTCGCATCAGAAAAACACGCCACCCCCGGTCATCCGATGGTCGTGGCCCATGACGCGGGCGATGTTGAGGGGCTGCATGTGCTGTTCTACGGTCACTACGACGTGCAACCCGTTGATCCGCTTGAGCTTTGGAGCCGCGACCCCTTTGATCCCGCAGTCGAGGAAACCGCCAACGGCAAGGTGATCCGCGGGCGCGGTGCGGCGGATGACAAGGGGCAGTTGATGACCTTTGTCGAGGCCTGCCGCGCGTGGAAAGCGGTGCATGGCAGCCTGCCGGTCAAGGTCTCGATGTTCTTTGAGGGCGAGGAGGAATCCGGTTCGCCCTCGCTGGTGCCCTATATGGAGGAACACGCCGCGGCGCTGAAGGCCGATCTGGCGCTGATCTGCGACACCGGCATGTTCGACCCGCAGACCCCCGCGATCAGCACCTCGTTGCGCGGTTTGGCCAAGCTGGAACTGAGCATCACCGGACCGGACAAAGACCTGCACTCGGGCATGTATGGCGGCGCGGCGATGAACCCCGCGCGAGTGATGGCGCGGGTGCTGGCCGATCTGCATGACGAGACCGGACGCATCACGCTGGACGGTTTCTATGACGGCGTGCCGGAACTGTCGAACGCGCAGCGCGCGCAATGGGATGATCTGGGCTTTGACGCCGACGCCTTCCTTGGTGACGTTGATCTGAGCATTCCCGCCGGTGAGCAGGGCCGCAGCGCGCTTGAAATGATCTGGTCGCGCCCGACCTGCGAGATCAACGGTATGACCTCGGGCTATACCGGCGCCGGTTTCAAAACCGTGTTGCCCTCGCAGGCGCATGCGAAAATCAGCTTCCGGCTGGTCGGCACCCAAGACCCCGAGGCGATCCTCGCCGCCTTTGAGCGCCATGTCGCGGCGCGCGTGCCGGCGGATTGCAAGTTTGAAATCCTCGAGCCCGAGGGATCGCCCGCCACGGTGATGCCGGTCGACAACCCCGCCTTTGAAGCCGCGCGCGAGGCGCTGTCGGATGAATGGCCGCGTCCGGCTGCCTTCATCGGCTGCGGCGGCTCGATCCCGATTGCGGGGTATTTCCAGACGCTTCTGGGCATGGATTCACTGCTCATCGGCTTTGGCCGCGATGATGATCAGGTCCATTCGCCGAACGAGAAATACGATCTGGAAAGCTTCCACAAAGGCATCCGTAGCTGGGTGCGTGTGCTTGACGCGCTCTCGCGTCAGTAAGCCCTCGGCCAAGCCCGTCAGACCCGGTTCACCCTTGTCTGGCGGGCTGCGCGATCAGCGCCCATAACAGCAACGCGCCGCCGGTCATCACACTGCCCGCCGCCAGCCCCATATCGGCCAAAGTCAGGGTGACGGGCAGGGCGAAGGCCAGCGCGCTCCAGCAAATCGCCAGCAACGGGCGGCGTTCGGGCGCGGTGATCACACCGGCAACGCCCAGCGATCCGGCGACACCGGCCAAGAGCCCCAAAACATCGCCGCGCATCGGCATCTGTGCCGCGACCCCCGCCAATAGCGCCAAGATCAACAGGGCCAGCGTGCCGCGCATCCGGCAGGAGGGCGGCGCGCTGGCCCGTGTTGCAGAGGGTTTTGCGGGCGCATGCGGGGCCATTGAGGCGGGGAGGATCTGGGTCATGCGGATAGGTCGGCGCAGGCAACACAAGGGTTCAATCGTGATACGGATGACCGGCCAGAGCCTGCTGCGATGACCTGAAACGCCTCATTGGCGTGTCAGCATATGCCCTGCGATCCTGCCTCACCCCAGCGGAAAATCCACTGATCCGATCAACCGCGACCAACAGCAACCCCCCATAATCACGGATAAAATCCACGCCGCCAAAACCAGATCACCTCATCTGCCCGCCGCTTGACCTTCCCCCAACCGGCGGGCAAGTTCCGCGCTCAGTGAAAGGACATCCGATGCAGCATATCTCGCAATCCCCCGTTGATCCGGAGTTCGTGCAAAACCCCTATCCCTTCTATGACCGCGCGCGGGCCTTGGGGCCGGTGGTCTATTGGGACGAGTATCAGATGCCCTGTGTTTTCGGTCAGGCCGCCGCCAATGCGATCCTGCGCGACCGCCGTTTTGGCCGCGAAGTGCCCGAAAGCAAACGCCAGCCGATCGCCCCGCATACCGCGCCCTTCTACGCCATCGAGGCGCATTCGATGCTGGAGTTGGAGCCGCCAACCCACACCCGCCTGCGCTCTTTGGTGCTGCGCGCTTTCACCTCGCGCCGGATCAATGAACTGCGCCCCGAGATCGAGGCACTCACCCATCAGTTGATCGATGATTTCCCCGCTGGCCCCTTTGACCTGATCGAAGCCTTCGCGCAGGTGATCCCCGTAGTGATCATCTCGCGCCTCCTTGGCGTGCCCGAAGAGATGAAAGACGATCTCTTGCGCTGGTCGCATGACATGGTGGCGATGTATCAAGCCAACCGCACGCGCGAGCTGGAAGATATCGCGGCGCGCTCCAGCGCGGCCTTCTCGGATTTCATGCGCAGCTATGTCGAGGAACGCCGCGCCAAACCCGCCGATGACCTGATCACCCATCTGATCGGCGCCGAAGAAGCGGGCGAGAAACTCTCGACCGATGAGTTGATCACCACCTGCATTCTGCTGCTCAACGCCGGTCATGAGGCGACGGTGCACGGCATCGGCAACGGCGTCAAAACCCTGCTTGAACAGGGCGGGCCGAAGGATTGGCTGGGCGAGGCGAAATTGGCAGGCACCATCGAGGAACTTCTGCGCTTTGATCCACCGCTACATATGTTCACCCGCTGGGCCTATGAGGAAATCGACGTCATGGGCCATGTGTTCCAGCCCGGCGATCAGGTCGGTGTGATGCTCGCCGCCGCCGGACGCGATCCCGGCGCATGGGAAGACGCCCATATCTTCAACCCCGAACGCCCGCTCAAGCCGCATCTGGCCTTCGGTGTCGGGCTGCATTTCTGCGTCGGCGCGCCCTTGGCGCGGCTGGAACTGGCGGCCTCGCTGCCGATCCTCTTCCAGCGTTTACCGGATCTGCGCCTGACCGAGCCACCGCAATTCGCCGACCGCTACCATTTCCACGGGCTCACCCGTTTGATGGTCGAAGGCTAGACCCCAGCCTCCGCGCGCCACGCCGCCCAATCCTCAGGGGTATCAAGATCGGTTGTGGCGCGCCTGTCCGGCAAGGGGATCAACGCGGGCGGATGCGCGCGCAGGATCGCCCGCGCGCCCTCATCGCCCGACAATGCGGCAAATGCGGGCAGCGCCTCGGGCGGAAAGATCACCGGATGCCCGGGCACGCCTGCGTCATCACACGCACGCAGGCCGACCCCGACGTAAGCCGTGGCCATCTTGTGGAAATCCTGTGCGGTCAATTCCGGCATATCACCGGGCACCACCATCAGCGCATGCCCCTCGGCCCAATCTGCCGCCGCCTTGAGGCTGGCACTCATTCCCGCCTCGGCATCAGGCACCGGCAGCGCGGTGATCGCCAAACCCTCAAGCGCCGCCAGACGGGCAGGGCGGGAAGGGGCGAGCGTCACCGCCACCGCCCCGATCTCGCCCCCTGCCACCGCCTGCAGACAGGCCAGCGCCTGCCGCCGCAGTAATGGCACCCCGCCGACAGGCTCCAGTAGTTTGTCACCGCCGCGCATGCGCCGCGATGACCCGGCAGCCAGTAACACCAGCCGCAAATGACCCTTGCTCATTTCTCGGGGATCAACCCGCGCGGCGCAAACCGCAGCATGAACAACAGCGCCGAGCCCATCAGGATCAACCGCGTATGCGCAGCCTGGGTGACCAGATGGATGCGCAGCGCGTTGTCCTCGGCCATGCCGGAAGTCAACAGTTCCATCACCGCGCGGCCCAGAGGCTCGGCCTGCACCCAGAGGAACCAGATCACCATTCCGCCCAGCACCGCGCCCCAGTTGTTGCCGGAACCGCCGACAATCACCATCACCCACATCAGGAAGGTAAAGCGCAGCGGTTCATAGGTGCCCGGCGTCAACTGCCCGTCCAATGTGACCATCATCGCACCGGCCAAGCCACAGATCGCCGAGCCCAGCACAAAGATCATCAGATGCCGCGCTTTGACATCCTTGCCCATCGCCCGCGCCGCGATCTCATTGTCGCGAATGGCGCGCATCATCCGGCCCCATGGCGAGTTCAGCGCCAGTTCCGAGAGCACGATCAGCATGATCAGCACCACCGAGAACAAAGCCGCATAGCCCAGTTTCTCGACAATCGAGGCCATCTCGACAATGTCGATACCGCTGCGCTCGGACAGGGATTGCACAAAGCCCGAGCCCTGCAACTCCACCGGCCGTGGCACCGCACGCGGCAGACCGGCGACGTTGTTCACCCCGCGCGACAGCCAGCCTTCGAACTTCATCCCGGCAATGACGATTTCCGAGATGCCCAGCGTTGCAATCGCCAGATAATCCGACCGCAAGCCGAGGCTGATCTTACCGATCACCCAAGCCAGACCCGCGGCGAACAAAGCGCCCACCGGCCATGACAGGAGCACCGGCAGGCTTGCGCCGCCCAGATAGCCCTCGGTCGCCGGATTGACCGCCATGATCGCCTCCCGCGCCGGTGCAAAGACCGAGCGGGTGATGACATAGCCGACCACCAGCGTGGCAATCAGCGCCAAGACGCGGGCGAGGCTGGGCTGCATCCGGTTCCAGACCGCAATCGCCGCCATCACCGTCGCCGCACCCAGAGCCAGCCCCATCAGGGCGCCCAGACCGCCAGCGCTCCAGGCTTCGGGCACCGGATCGGCCGAGATCAGCACCACCGCCAAACCGCCGATCGCGGTGAAGCCCATGATCCCGACGTTGAACAGCCCGGCATAGCCCCATTGCAGGTTGACCCCCAGCGCCAGAACCGCCGAAATCAGGCTCATATTGAGGATCGTCAGGGCGAGGGTCCAGCTTTGGTTAAAGCCGGTGAACAACAGCGCCAGCCCGACAAGGCCGAAGAGTAGAAATGCACGCAAAGTCGGGTTCATATCACTTTCCCCCTGAAGATACCGGTGGGACGGAAGATCAGCACCAAGACCAGAATGGCAAAGGTGACGGCGAATTTATAATCGACGGGCAGGATCTGCATCAGCCCCTCGGGCATCCAGTCGGGCGGCAGGAAATACCCCGCAAAGCGCCGCCACGCATAGGTTACCCCCAGTTCCGAAAAGGCGATGACATAGCCACCGACAATCGCCCCCAGAGGGTTGCCCAATCCGCCCACAATCGCCGCCGCAAACATCGGCAGCAGCAATTGGAAAAAGGTGAAGGGGCGGAAGATCTTGTCCAGCCCGTAAAGCGTGCCCGCCAGACACATCAATGTGCCTGCGATCACCCAGGTGATCATCACCACGCGCTCGGGGTTGATCCCCGACAGAAGCGCCAGATCCTCATTGTCGGAATAGGCGCGCATGGATTTCCCCGACCGCGTGCGGTTGAGGAAATAAAACAGAATCCCCATGGCGATCAGCGCCACTACCACGGTCAGCAACTGCGTCGAGCGCAGCGCCAGCCCCTCCGAGAGCCCGGTCCAGGTGCGAAAATCACGCGCCGAGATCACAAACCGCGCGCCATCGGCAAAGCGCTGCTCGCCCGGTCCGATCAACAGACGGGTGAGGCCGTTGGTGACAAACATCACCCCCAGCGAGGCCATCACAAAGACCATCGGCTTGGCCCGCACGCGCCGGTAAAACCGGTAAACGACACGGTCCATGGCCAGCAGATACAGGATGGTAAAGGCGATCCCCACCGGCAGCGCCAAAAGCGCCGTCGGCAGAACCCCGAAGCTGACACCGGCGCCCTGCAGGCCCCAAGTGGTCAGGATCACCACCGCGGTGCCAATCGCCATCACATCGCCATGCGCGAAATGCGAGAACCGCAAAATACCGTAGATCAGGGTGATCCCCAATGCGCCGAGCGCCAATTGGCTGCCATAGGCGGTGGCCGGGATCAGAACGAAGTTGGCCAACATTATCAATGCGTTGAGGGCGTCCATCAGATGAAATCTCCGCATGTTTCAAAGGACGGGGCCCCGCAGGGCGCGCCGTGGTCCGCGCCGCGCGCAGGATGGATTTTGTCAGTATAAAAGCCGGTCATCCTCAGCCCCCCAGGAAACTGCGGCGCACATCGGGATCGGCCAGCAAGGCCTCGCCGGTGTCGGTGAACCGGTTGGCGCCCTGCACCAGCACATAGCCTTTATCGGCAATCGCCAGCGCCTGCCGCGCGTTTTGCTCGACCATCAGGATCGAGATGCCGGTGCGGGCGATCTCGATGATCCGGTCAAACAATTCATCCATCACGATGGGCGAGACCCCCGCCGTCGGCTCATCAAGCATCAACACCGAAGGTTTGGTCATCAACGCACGGCCCACCGCCACCTGCTGGCGCTGCCCGCCCGAGAGCTCCCCCGCCGCCTGATGGCGCTTGTCACGCAGGATCGGGAACAGCGTATAGACCTGTTCCATCGTCTGGGCGTAATCATCGGTGCGGATGAAGGCGCCCATTTCAAGGTTCTCTTCGACCGACATCGAGGGAAAGATATTATTGGTCTGCGGCACGAATCCCATGCCCTTATTGACCCGTGCCTGCGGGCTGAGCGCGGTGATATCCTCGCCACCCAGACGCACCGCGCCCGAACGCAGGTTCAGCATCCCGAAGACCGCCTTCATCGCGGTGGATTTCCCGGCGCCATTGGGGCCGACAATCACTGCAATCTGGCCCTTTTCCACGGCAATCGTGCAGCCATGCAGAATATCCGCGCCGCCATAACCGCCGGTCATCGCATCGCCAATCAAGAATGGCTCAGACATGCGTGCCCCCAATTTCATCTTGCTTTAAATACTCCCGCCGGAGGCTCCCCAAGGCGGCATAAGGCCCGAACTGCGGGCCACTCATGCGCCCGCTCCTGCGGTGACTTTGTTCTTCAAGCCGGTGCCGAGATAGGCTTCGATGACCTGCTCGTTGGCCTTGATCTCGTCGAGACTGCCTTCGGCCAGAACCTTGCCCTCGGCCATACAGATCACCGGATCGCAAATGCGGCCGATGAAATCCATGTCGTGCTCGATGACCACGAAGGTATAGCCGCGCTCTTGGTTCAGACGCACGATGGCATCGGCAATGGTGTTCAGCAGGGTGCGGTTGACGCCGGCGCCGACCTCATCAAGGAACACGATCCGCGCGTCGGTCATCATGGTGCGGCCCAGTTCCAGCAGCTTTTTCTGCCCGCCCGAGATATTTCCGGCTTTCTCATCGGCGATATGGTCGATGGTGAGGAATTCCAGCACCTCATCGGCCTTGCGGCGCAGCGTCGCTTCCTCCTGCGCGATGCGCGCGCGGTGGAACCATGTTGACCACAGGTTCTCGCCCGATTGTCCCGGCGGCACCATCATCAGGTTCTCGCGCACGGTCATCGAGGCGAATTCATGGGCGATCTGGAAGGTGCGCAACAGCCCCTTGTCAAACAGCTCATGTGGCTCAAGCCCGGTGATATCCTCACCGGCCATCAGCACCTTGCCCGATGTCGGTTTGAGCACACCGGCGATCACGTTGAACAGGGTGGTTTTTCCCGCCCCGTTCGGACCGATCAGCCCGGTGATAGATTTTTCAGCAATATGCAGTGTGGCACCATCGACCGCGTGAAAGCCGCCGAAGTGCTTATGCAGGTTCTCGACCTGTATCATGGATCCCCCCGTTCATGGGTGCCCCCCTCGTTTGCGGGGGGGCGTTTACCCAATAATTGGCCCGAGGAGCATAACCCCCCCGGGCCCGGTATTATAGCCTAAATGTGCAGAACCTTAGTGGTATTGAACCGTCGCAAAGTCGCCGTCGACGACGTTGAACTCACGGTAGCTACCCGAGGCTTCGCCAAAGCCGATAAGCTCGACATTGGTGGCACCCTGATAGTTGACCTCACCACCTTCGGCGAGAATCTGCACCGCGCGGGCCAGATCACCGGCAAAGATCTCCTCGCCCGGTGCGTTGGCCACATTCAGCACATTGGCAGCGATGCCTGCGGGGGTGGCTTCGCCTGCGGCCTGTGCGGCCAGCATCAGCAGCGCAGCGGCGTCATAGGATTCCGCCACATACGAGCTTGCGCCGTCAACGCCGGCTTCGGTGTAGACTTCGACAAAGCGGTCAGCCGCAGCACCCACGGCCCAAGGCACCGTGCCGACCAGACCGCTGGCGGCCTCACCGATGCGCGGCAGCAGATCGTCGCCATAGACGCCGTCACCGACAAAGAAGTGGTCGAATGCGCCCAGATCCCAAGCGGTCGAGATCATGCTGCCGCCACCGTCGACATAGCCCAGAACCATCAGCGCTTCACCGCCAGCCGAGGCCAGCGCGCCGACTTCTGCCGAATAGTCGCCCTTGGCTTCTTCGTGGGGAACAGTCGCAGTGACCGTGCCGCCAGCCGCCTCAAAGGCTTCGTTGAAGGCGGTGGCCAGACCCAGACCATAGTCGTTGTTGGTATGGGTGGTGGCGACGCTGGTGATGCCGCGACGCACGAGGATATCGGCCAGAACCTGACCCTGACGCGCATCCGACGGCGAGGTGCGGAAGAACAGACCGCCCGAATCGAACTCGGTGAAACCGGGCGAGGTGGCCGAGGGCGAGATCATCGGAATGCCGTTCGCCATAGCGACGTTTTCCAGGATTGCGCGGGTCACGCCCGAGCAGTCGGCGCCCATGATCGCAACCACATTGTCCGAGGTGATCAGACGTTCGGCACCGGCCTGTGCGGCGGCGCTGTCAATGCAGGTACTGTCGGCGCGCACCGAGTTGATCATCGACCCGCTGAGGATGCCGCCACCGGCGTTGACTTCGCTCATCGCCATTTCCGCACCGGCAGCCATGCCAGGGGTGATGGATTCCAGCGGGCCGGTGAACCCAAGGATCACACCGATGTTGATATCTTCGGCGAAAGCCCCGCCTGCGGCGAGCGCTGAGATAGCGCTGGCAAGAACCAATTTTTTCATGAAACACACTCCCTTGTGTTGTTAGACTTATTGTTGTCAGCGAACCTTATCGCCGGTATTTCGGTTTGAACAGAGGGGCTGACCCCCAATTTTCAACTCAAAATATTCATCTTTTGCAAGCCCCCTTATGCACCCTCCCAAAGTGCTGTAAAATAAGGGAAATCGCGGATCGTCGCGGTAAAATCCCCGCCGCATGAGGCCACGGTCAGCTGTCGCCGTCGCTCATAATATCGTCGGGCAGGCTGGTATCCTCTTCGCCCGGCTCGGCGCCCATCTCGTCGTCCATCCCATGTGCGCCGCGCTCGCGGTAGGGGGTGGTGCCATATTGTGCGCGGTAACATTTCGAGAAATGTGACGGCGAGGCAAAGCCGCAGGCCAGCGCCACATTGATCACGCTCAGGTCGGTCTGCATCAGCAGATTGCGCGCCCGCGCCAGCCGCAACTCCATATAATAGCGTTTCGGGCTGCGGTTCAGATAGCGCCGGAACAATCGCTCAAGCTGGCGCGTCGACATGCCGACCTCCTGCGCCAGATCGGCGGGCGAGACCGGCTCTTCAATCGACTGCTCCATGCGCTCGATCACCCGGCTCAGACGCGGATGGCGGACACCGATTCTCGTCGGGATCGACAGCCGCTGGATATCGCGATCGGTGCGGATCGTCGTATAGATCAACTGGTCGGCCACCGCATTCGCCAGATCCTTGCCATGATCATCGGCGATCAGCGTCAGAATCAGGTCAATCGACGAGGTGCCACCGGCGGCGGTCAGCCGGTTGCCGTCGATCACGAACACCGATTTGGTCAGATCGGTCTCGATGAACTCCTCAAGGAAACCGTCGCGATTCTCCCAGTGGATGGTGGCGCGGCGGTTGTCGAGCAATCCCGCCGCCGCCAGCGTATGCGCGCCGGTGCAAAGCCCGCCGATCACCGACCCCTTGCGCGCGGCGCGGCGCAGCCAGTTCATCACCACGGTGGTGGTATTCGCCTTGACGCCGACCCCGCCACAGACAATCGCCACATCATCGCGCCCGATATCGGTCAATCCACTGTCAACGCGCAGCCTTGTGCCGTTGGAACAAGTGACATCGCCGCCACCCTCGGAAATCACCGTCCATGAGTAAATTGACTGCCCGCTCATCCGGTTGGCAATGCGCAGAGGCTCGATCGCGGCGGAAAATGACAGCAGGGTAAAATCATTGAGCAAGAGGAACACGAAATGCCGCTGGCGGGCGTTTTCCCGTGGCATCCGCGTCGAAGCAGGGGCCGATGCGGTGGCGGGCGAGCGCCGGGGCGAATCCTTTCCCGCAGGCACTTGCCCATGGGGATTGGCAGCTTTGGGGGCTGGGCGTGAACCGGGGGCGTAGCTCATCTTGAAAGCCGTTCTAACAATATGCCGGAGGTGGCAGGTCAATCCAATCAGGAAATTTCCGGCCTCGCAAGGCAACACGCAAGGCAATACGCTAGGCAACTCCCTTGCCGGTAGCGCGGCCAATGCGGGTTTGCAAGCCTCCGTGAGCCGGTGTAAAGAGCGCTGATACCGCTGCCATAGCGCCGAAACCCGCGCCATGGCCCACCGACGGAGGCGAAAATGACCACATCTTGGAGCAAATCCAACTGGCGTAACAAACCGCGCATTCAAATGCCGGATTATCCCGATGCAGCGGCGCTGGCCGCGGTCGAGGGCCAGCTGGCCCAGTTTCCGCCGCTGGTCTTTGCCGGTGAAGCGCGGGATCTCAAGCGCCAGCTAGGCGAGGCGGCTGCCGGTCGCGCGTTCCTGCTGCAGGGCGGCGACTGCGCCGAGAGCTTCGGGGAATTCAGCGCCGACCTGATCCGCGACACTTTCAAAGTGATGCTGCAGATGGCGGTGGTGCTGACCTTTGGCGCCAAAGTGCCGGTGGTCAAAGTCGGTCGCATGGCGGGTCAGTTCGCCAAGCCGCGCTCGGCCCCGATGGAGGTTGTCGACGGTGTCGAACTGCCCAGCTACCGCGGCGATATCATCAATGCCTTTGATTTCACCGAAGCGGCGCGGATCCCCGATCCCTCGCGGATGCTGCAGGCCTACACGCAAGCCGCGGCCAGCCTGAACCTGCTGCGCGCTTTCTCCAAGGGCGGTTTCGCGGATATCCATAAGGTGCACTCCTGGACGCTGGGCTTCACCGAAGGCGAGAACGCCAAACGCTACCGCGAGCTGACCGACCGGATCACCGATGCGCTCGACTTCATGACCGCCGCCGGTGTCACCAGCGCCACCATCGACGCGATGGAGACGGTGGATTTCTTCACCTCGCATGAGGCGCTGTTGCTCGAATACGAAGAAGCGCTCTGCCGGATTGATTCGACCACCGGCCTGCCAGTCGCGGGCTCGGGCCATATGATCTGGATCGGCGACCGAACCCGCCAGCCCGACGGCGCCCATGTCGAATTCTGCCGCGGCGTTCAAAACCCGATCGGGCTGAAATGCGGCCCGACGATCAGCGCCGAGGATCTCAAGGTGCTGATGGCCAGGCTGAACCCCGAGAATGAGGCCGGTCGCCTGACGCTGATCTGCCGCTTCGGCGCGGGCAAAGCCGGTGACCACCTGCCGCGGCTGATCAAAGCGGTGCAGGAAGAGGGCGCGAATGTGCTCTGGACCTGTGATCCGATGCACGGCAACACGGTGAAATCCGCCACCGGCTTCAAGACCCGCCCGTTCGAGCGGGTGCTGCAAGAGGTGCGCGAGTTCTTCGCGATCCACAAAGCCGAGGGCACAATCCCCGGCGGCGTGCATTTCGAGATGACTGGCAAGGATGTGACCGAATGCACCGGCGGGCTTCATGCGGTCTCGGATGAGGATCTCTCGAGCCGCTACCACACCGCCTGCGACCCGCGCCTGAACGCCAGCCAATCGCTGGAACTGGCGTTTCTGGTGGCCGAGGAACTGTCCGAGCGGCGCAAGGACATGGCCCGCAAAGCCGGTTAACAGTTCGCGGCGGTTTTGTCGAAAAAGCCAATAAAATTAAGGGGATCGGGGCGACCGATCCCCTTTTTTATGCGCTCAATCCGCCCTTGAGCACCCGCAGCAAGGGTTTGGATGAGGGCCGTTCAGGCGCGGGGGTCGGCGCGCTGGTCTGGCGCTCCATGCCCTGCGGCAGCGGTGTGGTCAGACGGAACTTGCGCGGCGCATGGCCGACCTGACCATGGGTCTCCATCACCCCCAGAATGCGGGTGATATTGCCCTCGTGATCGGTCAGCGGCATCAGCGCCAGCAGCCCGTCCATCCCCGGACGGCCAAGGCCTTTCTCGGCGCGCAGGGGCAGCACCGCGCGCACCCCTTGCGCCACTTGCCGCAGAGCCGCGGCCAGATTGCCGCGCGCCTCATGGGCAAAGAGCACGCTCAGCGGCATGCCCCGCGGCTCCATCCCCAAGAGGTTGGTAAACTGTTGACCACACAGGCGAAATCTGGCGATGCCGGGGGCGACCTGCTCGGCAATGAACAGTTTATCGAGGCAGTCCCCCAGACAGCGTGGGTCAATCTGCGCGCGTGCAGGCGCCAGTTTCTGGCCGCGCAGCACCTCCCAATGGCTGACCACAGTGTCCACCGCCGGATAGCTCAGCGGCTGCGGTTGAAACAGACCGGTCAGCCGCGACACGCCCGTCGCAGCCTCGGGCGCAGCGTGGTCGTCGAATATGCGAATCACCGTCATCACTCGTCTCCAGTTGGACCAAAGGCCGACCAATTCCAGCCCAGAGGGCGCATTGCGGGCGCATTTCGCGCAATCTCAGCGCATTTGCGCGCGTCGCAGAGGTTTGGTCGATCCCATTGTCTACTTATTACTTTTGATTGAGAAGTCTTACTTATGCCTTAATGTAGCCTTAATTCACCTCGGTAGGGATAAAATCTGAAAAAATGGTTAAATCTATGACAGGTTACGCCGCATCGAGTTGCGAAATCGCCACCGATAGCGGAGTCTTTGCGTGCCAATGGGAGATCCGCAGCGTCAACGGGCGCGGGCTGGATCTGCGGTTTCGCCTGCCGGATTGGCTGGAGGGGCTGGAACCGGCGCTGCGCAAACGCCTGCCCGAGGTGATCAAACGCGGCCATGTCACCACCTCGCTGCGGGTCACGCGGCGCGAACATTCCGAAGAGACAGCAAGCGAGAGCCCCGATCATAGCGCTGTACATGGCCTCAATGGCCAGGCCCTCGACGCCGCGCTCGCCCTGCTGCGCAAGATCGAGACCCATGCGGCGGCGCACCATCTGACCCTGCAGCCGGTTAGCGCTGCGGATATTCTGGCGATGCGCGGGGTGATCGACAGCGGCCCCGATCTGAGCGCCGCCGCGCCCTTGGTGGCCGCATTATTGGACCACGCCACCCCGTTGATCGCCGATTTTGACGCCAACCGTGCCGCCGAGGGCGCGGCGATGGCGCAGGTCATCGACCGGCAGGTGATCACCATTGCCGCTTTGGTGCATGAGGCCCGCGCCGCCGCCAGCGAGCGGCGCATGGACCAGCACATTGCGCTGAAATCCGCGCTGCAACGCCTGCAGGAAACCGCGCCGCATGTCGAGGCGGGGCGCTTCGAGCAGGAGCTGGCGCTGATCGCGGTGAAAACCGATGTCACCGAGGAACTGGACCGGCTCGAGGCGCATATCGCCGCCGCGCGCCTGCTGCTGGCGGCCAAACAGCCGAACGGGCGCAAGCTGGATTTCCTCATGCAAGAGTTCAACCGCGAGGCCAACACCCTGTGTTCCAAGTCGCAGAACCCCAAGCTGACAAGGATCGGCCTTGACCTCAAGACCGTGATCGACCAGATGCGCGAGCAGATACAAAATTTGGAGTGATCATGCAGCGCCGCGGGCTTCTCATTATCTTGTCGTCGCCCTCGGGGGCCGGAAAATCCACCATGGCGAAACGCCTGATGGCTTGGGACCCCTCGCTGAAATTCTCGGTCTCGGCCACCACCCGCGCCCCGCGCCCCGGCGAGATCGACGGTGTCGATTACCAATTCACCAGCAAAGCCGAATTCGAGCGCATGGTAGAGGCCGAGGAGATGCTGGAACACGCCGAGGTCTTCGGCAATTTCTACGGCACCCCGAAAGGGCCGGTCGAGGCTGCGATGATGGAAGGCCGCGACACGCTGTTTGATATCGACTGGCAGGGCGGGCAGCAGGTGCGGCGCTCGACGCTGGCGCAGAATGTGCTGTCGATCTTTATCCTGCCGCCATCGATCGAGGCGCTGGAATCGCGGCTGCGCGCGCGCGGGCAGGACAGCGACGAGGTGATCGCCCTGCGCATGTCCGAGGCGCGCGACGAGATCAGCCATTGGGCCGAATATGACTATGTGATCGTCAACGACGACCCGGATCAAGCCGAGGAAGAGTTGAAAACTATCGTCAAGGCCGAACGCGCCCGCGCCGACCGCATGCCCGGCCTCAATGACTTTGTGCGCGGCCTCAACAAGGAATTCGAGGCCCGCCAGATTGGTGCCCGAAGCTGAGAGCCGAAACACCGCGACCCGCCTATATCACCCGCCAAACCGGAGACCCCCGATGCTCTATGCGCTTGACGACCTGACCCCCGAGATTGACGCCGACAGCTGGGTCGCGCCAAGCGCCAGCGTGATCGGCCGCGTGCGGATGCTCTCGGGTGCCTCGGTCTGGTTCGGCGCCACCCTGCGCGGCGATAATGAGTGGATCGAGGTTGGCGCGGGCTCGAATGTGCAGGAAGGCTGCACTTTGCACACCGATTTCGGCTATCCGCTGGTCATCGGGCGCGATTGCACCATCGGGCATAATGTCATCCTCCACGGCTGCACCATCGGCGACGAGACGTTGATCGGCATGGGGGCGACGGTGTTGAACGGCGCCAAGATCGGCAAGAATTGCCTGATCGGGGCAGGGGCGCTGATCACCGAGGGCAAGGTGATCCCCGACGGCTCATTGGTGATGGGCGCGCCGGGCAAAGTGGTGCGCCAGCTGGACGCGGCGGCGATCGAGCGGCTGCGCGGCTCGGCGGTGATTTACCAAGAAAATATGCGCCGGTTCCGCGCCGGTCTGCGGGCGCTGTAACTCTGGCGGCTGTCGGTGGAAGGAGAAAGGGGGCTTCGCGCCCCCTCTTGGCCTGCGGCCAATTCACCCCTGCGGGATATTTTTGGACAGATGAGCGGGCGGCGCTGGTGCGGGCGGCTCGTCGTTACTGGCCTGTTCCAGCAGATCGTTGAGCACGGCGACGCGAATCGCCGAGGCCAGCCCCTGATCGCCGCGCGCAATGTCGATTTCCGCGGCCAGTGCATTGATCCCCAGCCCGCGACGGGCGGCCAATTCTAGAAACGCGGCCCAGAACTCGGGCTCGAGCGACACCGAGGTGCGGTGGCCTTTCAGCGTTAATGAGTGTTTTTCGGGCCGCATCACTTTTGTCAGTCCTCAAGAAGTGTTGGCAACCCGCCCGAAGTTGGCGCGGGTTGGCGGGTGGCGAGGGTGGTCTGGCGAATACAGCGCGACTCACCTGATGACCAGCCTGCCGTTGCGCACCCGATTCGGCTTGGATCACCAAAGGATCGGGCAGGCAGGCGCGTCCTTTATCGTCATTCACCGCGAGCCGGTGCTGCTATCGGATAACCGCACCGGAATGTCGCGCGCAGTTGGCGATAGATCGGCGCGACTGTCAATCTAAGCCCAGCCAAAAGCCCGCACAAAGACCCGCCGCGACTCAGGCAACCACCCGCGGTAACCCGTTGATTTCATGGCAATCCGCAAGCGGGATCACCCGCTGATATCCGATAACATCCGCCGCGTTATCACGTTTCGCGCCGGTGATTTTGTTTGACCGCAGCATCACCGGCAATCTGAACCCATCGGACAGCGCTTGATCCGAACCACCGGCCCACAGCGCCTTTCGACATTCGACCCAAACACTTTTCAAACCGGCGTCCTCGCCCCCATATCAACGGAGTTTCCCATGTTCCTCGCTAAAACCTTCAAAGCTGCTTCTGTCGTCCTGATGATCACCGCCACCGCGGCTCCGGCGCTTGCCGGCGGTCATCGCGTCTGGGTCGAACAGTGGGGCGCCAATAACTCGGTCGGCGGCGGCCAGAGCGGTCACGGCCAGCGCCTCACCGTGTTGCAAGACGGACATTCCAATGTCTCGATCAACACCCAAGACGGGCATCACAACAGCACATCGGTCGGGCAGGCGGGCTCGAACAACTATGTCGATAGCCACCAGTGCGGCGGCCATAATGTCCTCGGTGTCGGCCAGATCGGCAGCAATAATTCCGCCCAGACCGTGCAATGCGGCCAGCGCAATGTGACCGCTGTGGTGCAGGTCGGGCATAACAACTCTGCCGGTGTCGTCTCGGTCGGCTCCGACAACACAGTTGCGATCGTGCAGAACTGATGCACGCCATACCGGCGCACTAACCGCGCCCCTCACGACCGGGCCTTGGTGCCAAGCTCCCCTTTCACCAATGCCCGCCGTAAGGGCCGCGAGTGTCCCCTCCACCTCGCGGCCCTTTTCTTTTCATCACGTATTTTCAAAAGGATAGATCAAATGACCCATGCGATTCCCAAACTCCTCACGGCGGTGTTTTGTACCGTGATCTCGGCCCAGGCCGCCGCGGCGGATGCGACCTCGACGATCCGCGATCTGATGGGCGCGCGCCCTGCACCGATGATCACCCATAGCACGCGGTTGCACCAGATCACGCCGGGATTGCCGCGCGACAGCCGCGCGCAGGTGATGTTGCGTGCGATGCTCTCGGATATGACCACTGCGCCGCGCAGGCTGGCGCCGCGCCATATGCTGCCGCGCGCACGTCTGGCACCGCCGCTTTTCGCACCGCGCGAGATCGGGTTTCACGCGCCCTGCAACGCGAAAACCGTCAGCGCCTTCGCCACGCCACAGCGCTTTGGCGCCATGCGGATGATCTCGGCGCTGCGCGATTGCGGCGCGGTGGCGGGTGCGATGAACCTGCATCTGGGCACCGCCATGCGCATGACCCCCAATGCCGCGGGGCCGAACACTGTCATAATGTATGACAATTACGGCACGCAGATGCTCGACCTGCGCTTGCGCCGCTACTGACCCACGGATTTGCGACGACCGAGGGCGTGCCTTGGCGCGCCCTCGTTGCATATGAGAAGAGTTGACAGAAGCGCGCGGATCCTGCTACCAAGCGATACCGTTGCAATTGCAATGATATTGTGGAGGACCAGATGACCGCGCCAATCCTGAAGATCGACCAGATGCACCACGTTGCCTATCGCTGCAAGGACGCCAAAGAAACCGTTGAATGGTATGGCAAAATGCTGAACATGGATTTCATTCTGGCGATTGCCGAGGACAAAGTGCCCTCCACTCATGAGCCTGATCCCTATATGCACATCTTTCTCGATGCCGGTCAGGGCAATGTGCTGGCGTTCTTTGAACTGCCCACCAAACCCGAAATGGGCCGCGATCCGAACACGCCGGAATGGTGCCAGCATATCGCCTATAAGGTGAAGGACCGCGCAACCCTGATCGCCTTCAAAGAGCATCTCGAGGCCAATGGTGTCGAGGTTCTCGGCGTCACCGATCATTCGCTGTTCCACTCGATTTACTTCTTTGATCCCAACGGTCACCGCTGCGAGCTGGCCTGCCCGGACCCCGAAGAAGAGGCGATGCTGGCGCGGATGGATGCGGTGAAATGGCAGATGCTCGAAGAGTGGAGCCAGACCAAACGCGCGCCCAAACACGCCGCTTGGATGCATGAGAAAGAACTTGCTAAATCATAGGCTTGAGGGGCGAGGTTGAACCAATGTCTGAACCGGCGGGGCAGGGGCGTCACCCGCCCCTCGCTGTGTCACGCGGGGTCCTGCCAGCGCGCTTCCAATGCCTCGATCGCTTTGATCCGGTCGGGGGTTTTTGGATGCGAGGCCAGCCAGACCGGCGGCGCGCCGCGCATACCGGTCAGATGCTCCAGCTTGCCCAGTAGCGCCTTTTGCGGCGCCGTGCCGATCCCCGCCTTGGTCAGCAGCGCAGCAGCATATTCGTCGGCCTCATATTCATCCTTGCGGCTCAGCCCCGCCGCCAGCAATGACACCAACCCGTTGGCGATCCATACACCGACACCGGGCAACAACCGTCCCAGCACCGCCGAAAGCGCCACGCGCACCGCGTTTTGTCCTGAGAAATCAATCATCCGGCGGCGCGTATGGCCAAGCGCCACATGGCCCAATTCATGGGCAATCACCGAGGCCAGCTCTTCGGCGCTGACCTCACCGGCGCGGTAACGCTCAAGAAAGCCGCGGGTCAAAAAGATCCGCCCGTCGGGTGCCGCCAATCCGTTTATCGGAGCGATTTCATAGACATGCACGCGGATCTTCTTAAGATCCAGCGCCTGCGCCATACGCTGGGTCAGCGCGTTCAGCGCAGGGTCCGATAGCGGCGTCGCATTCGCGTCGAGCTCGCGCTTGGTGCGCCAGGCCGAAAACTGCCACATCAACAGCCCGTAGATCAGCGCCAAAAGGATGGGGGTAAAACGTAACATGCCCTTGATATGACCCCTGCGCGGCGCGGCAACAAGGGTTTAAGCGCTGAGCGGCGGCGGCGCGTCGCGTTGCGCCTCAAGATAGGCGGCGCAACCGGTCAGCGCGGCGTAGTCATCGGTGACCAGATGCACGGAAAACGCCGACATCTCTGCGGACATCCGCCCCATCTCGGCAAAACTCTCGGCCATGCCAAGCGCGGTCAGATGCGGCGCCATCGCCCGCGCCACGCCGCCGATCAGGTAAATCCCGCCATAGGGCAGATGGATCAACGCCAAAGACGCCAACACCCGCCCCATGATCTGCGCATAAAGCGCCGCCGTCTGGCGTGCCTGATCATCCGCCGCCACCCGTTCAATCAACGCCCCGGGCGCGATCTGCTCGCCGCAGCGCCAATGATGCAGCGCCGCCAACCCGCGCCCCGAAAGCACCTCTTCCACGCTGGCAATGCCGTGCTGCTGCGCCAGATGGCGGGCGAGGGCCTGTTCGGTCTCGCCATGCTGCGGCAGATGGATATGCCCGCTTTCCGAGGCGGTGACAAAGCTGTGCCCCTCCATTTGATGCACCGCTGCGGCGTTAAAACCGGTGCCGGCGCCAACCACCAATCTGGTCGCGGTGGCAGTGGCTGGGGCAGTGTCTGGGGCAGGCGGGCCCGAAATCAACGGATGCAAATGCCGCGCGTCCAGCGATGCCAGCGCATGTCCTTGCGCTTGCAGGTCGTTCAACAGGGTGATCCGCGTGGTATTGCCGATCCTGTCCAGCTCGGCCGCAGAGATCCGCCAGTCAAGATTGGTCATCTGCGCCACACCACCCTGCACCGGCCCCGCCACCGCCAGACAAAGACCGGCGCAGTCATCGGTCGCCATCTCGGCCAGAAACTTCCGCAGGATTTCTGCCAGCGAGCGATGCGCCTGATTGGCATAGCGCCGGATCGAGCCTTGCCGCAGCACGCCGCCATCACTCAGCGCCACGCGGGTATTGGTGCCGCCGATATCGGCCACCAGATGCGGCGCTCGTGTGGGGGGCAATTGGGGGGGCAAAGGGTCGGTCATCTCGATCTCAAAGCTATTCTCACGCTGTGATAGCCCAAGGACGCGGGTGAAACCACGGGAATATGCGCTGCGCCTGCGTGCGACAGGCAGCCACCTTGCGCAGCGCGCAGGGACGCGAGAGAGTCGCACGGCGTTCCCCGTAGTTTGCAGAGTGACCATGTCCAACGATCCGCAGAAAATCCCCAGCCTGAAACCCCGCCATTTCCCGCCACCGCCGCCCTTGGTCTCGCAGCCCAAAGGGCTGTGGAGCCGCACCCCTCCGGCGATCTTTCCGCCCATCCTCGGGCTCTTCGGCCTCGGGCTGGCATGGCGCGCGATGGCGGCGCGGCCCGGCATGTATCCCGTCGCGCCGATCTCGGATGTGATCCTCGGCGCGACGCTGGTGCTGTTTGCCTTTGCGCTGCTCGCATGGCTGTCGAAACCACTGCGGCGCCCGGGGATCATATTGGAAGAACTCGCCGTTCTGCCGGGCCGCGCCGGGCTTGCGGCGATGATGCTGTCTTTCTCGCTGGCGGCGGCAGCCTTGGTGCCAATCGCACCCGCAGTGGCCTTGGGCGTGGTCTCGGTCGGGCTCTTCGGGCTATTTGCCCTCGGGGTGTTGATCGCATGGCAATTCTTCACCGGTGCGCCGGAGGCGCGCGTGGTCACGCCGGTGTTCCATCTGACCTATGCGGGCTATATCATCGCCCCGCTGGCGCTGGTGCCGCTGGGGTATTTCGGAACATCGCGGCTGATCTTGATCGGCGCGTGTATCGCCGCCGCGCTCATCTGGGCGATCAGTCTCTGGCAATTGATCCGCCGCATCCCGCCCGCGCCCCTGCGCCCCTTGCTGGCGATCCATCTGGCGCCCGCAAGCCTGTTGACCACGGTCTCGGCGCTGCTCGACTATCCGACGCTGGCGCTAGCCTTCGGTATCTTGGCAATGGCGATCCTGCTGGCGCTGCTGGTCTCGGCGCGCTGGCTGCTCAGCGCCGGTTTCACCCCGCTCTGGGGGGCGCTGACCTTCCCGCTGGCCGCCAGTGCCTCTGCGGCACTCTGGGGCTTGGGTGCAGCGGGGCTCTGGATCGGCTGGGCGCTCTTGCTGCTGTCCAGCGCGTTGATCCCGTGGATCGCTTTTCAAGTGATCAAAGGCTGGGCCAAGGGCGATCTGGCGGCGAAAACCAACGCGGCGACGGTGTGAGATCATGAATGTCTGACACTAAAACGTCAGACATTCATCCTAATCACCCTGCGCGAAAATGCTTCGCCAGTTTCAACCCTTGCCCCTGATAATTTGACGCGATCTCAACCCCGTAAAGCGCATCCGGCACTTCCGCCATCCGCTCATAGACCAGCCGCCCGACGATCTGCCCGTCTTCCAGCGCAAAGGGCGCCTCATGGCAGCGCACCTCCAGCACCCCGCGCGCACCCGCGCCGCCCGCCGCCGCATAGCCAAACCCGGGGTCAAAGAAACCGGCGTAATGCACGCGAAATTCGCCGACCATTGCCAGATAGGGCGCCATTTCCGCCGCATAGCCCGGCGGGATCGAGACCGATTCGCGGCTGACCAGAATATAAAACGCGCCGGGATCAAGGATCAGCCGCCCGTTATCCGCGCGCAGTTCTTCCCAGAAATCCGCCGGATCATAGGCGCCGATCCGGTCCAGATCGATCACCCCCGCATGTGGTTTGGCGCGGTAGCCGACCAGATCGCCGCTCTCGGGGCGTAGACCGACCGAAAAGCCCAAACCTTCGGAGATCACCGCCTCGCCCGAGACCAGCGGCGTCTGCGCGTGTAGCGCGGTCAATTCGGCGTCATCCAGCACCGCTTGCCCCTGCCGCAGCCGGATCTGGTTGAGCCGCATACCGGGCCGCACCAGCACCGAGAAAGACCGCGGGCAGATCTCGGCATAGAGCGGGCCGCTGTAGCCCGGCGCCACACGGTCAAACTCGACGCCCTCATCGGTGATCACGCGGACCAAAAGATCCAAGCGTCCGGTCGAGCTTTTGGCGTTGGTCACCGCATGGATCGCGGCGGGTAGATTGGCGCGCTCCATCAGTTCCACAACGTAGACACAGCCCTTTTCCAGCACCATGCCGTCGCGCAGATCAAAGCGGTGCATCTCGAACTCGGGCAGACGCTCGGCGACGCTGCGCCCTTTGCCGGGCAGGAAGGAGGCGCGCAGACGCACCGCCACCGATCCCAACCGCAGATCAAGGCTCGCAGGCTGTAGCTGATCGGGCAGGATCGCGGGCGTGCCGGACAGGACGTCTTGGGCGACCAACTCGCGCAGGATCTGCGACGGCAGCACGCCGGTGGTATCTGGGGTCAGGGCCATCACGTCCTCGCGAAACAGACACGGCCCGCGACATTGCTGCCACGGGCCGGTGAAAAATGGTCGGGCTGGCGAGATTCGAACTCACGACCTTCCGTCCCCCAGACGGACGCGCTAACCAAGCTGCGCCACAGCCCGACGAGGTGGGTTCTACCCGTTTTGGCGGCGGGGGCAAGCATCAATTTGACCCTTTCGCGGGGAAATCCACATCATCATGTGTTTACCAGCGTCCGGCGCCCGAGGCTTCGGACATCCGGTCGAGAAAAACATCAATCCGGCGCGACAGATGCTCGAGCGATTCGTGCGTGGTCCCCAGTTGTCCACGCGGTGTGGCCCGCAGAATCTGCGCGATCCGCGGGCGGCTGTCCGCCTCCGGCGTTGCGGGGGCGGATGCAGCGCTTGCTTCAGCGACCTGCGAAGCCGTTGGCGTGTCGTCAGCCTCAGCGCTCTCGCGCGGTGCGTCAGGGGCCTTGGGTTCAATTGAGTCGCCGTCAGAGCTGTCGTCGAGCGTGGCGTCCGCCACCACAGGCGCCTCGGGGGGAACCTCTGCGCTTGGTTCCGCGGCCTCATCCATTGCTTTGGGCGCTTGCGTCTCAGCGCTTGCGGTGGGTGCGGGGTCGGGCGCCTCGGGCGCCTCGGGCGCTTTGGCAACGGGCAGGGCGGGTTCAACCGGCGACACAGCACGGGGCGACTCGGAACGCTCGGCGACGACTTTCGCGGCGAGTGCATCCTCAGCTGCCACGCCCGCTGTATCCTCCGTTGCCTCAGTCGCGACACTGTCAGGCTGTGCGCGCACCGACCCTGATGCGGGCCCCGATACTGACCCCGACACCGGCTCAACCGTATCGGCAATCGGCAGCGACGTGGCCTTGCCCTCGATCACCGCCAGTTCGGCACTTTCGACCGCGCTGATATCGCCTGCGGCCTCGGGCGACATCGCCAGTTCCGCGCCCAAAGCGGTGACATGTTTCACGCCGTTTTCCTGCAACACCCGCTGCACGCCGCGAATGGTCATGCCTTGCTCTTGCAGCAGAATGCGGATGCCGTTGATCAGCGTCACATCATCGGGCCGGTAATAGCGCCGCCCACCGGCGCGTTTCACCGGACGTATCTGATAGAATTTACTCTCCCAAAACCGCAACACATGCGCAGGAGTTTTCAGGATCTCGGCGACCTCGCTGATCGTGCGAAACGCCTCGGGCGCTTTTTTCATGCCTTATGCCTACCCGCGCAGATTCCCGCTCGAGACACGGTCCTTCATCAGATGCGAGGGCCGGAACGAGAGCACGCGGCGCGGGCTGATCGGCACTTCTTCGCCGGTTTTCGGATTGCGGCCCAGCCGTTCGGCCTTGGCGCGGACGCTGAAAGTGCCAAAGGACGAGATCTTGACCTGCTCGTCGTTCACCAAAGCGTCGGACATGTATTGAATAATGGATTCAACCAGTTGCGAGGATTCGTTGCGGCTCAACCCGACCTCGCGGAAAACCGCTTCGCTCAGGTCCATACGTGTCAGTGTTTTTTCGCTCATCTTTCCCCCTTCGGCGGACAGGCGCCCAAGTCTTAAACGATGCTACAAGGAAATTCTGCTGTCAACAGCGTGGTTTGCGAGGCGTTGTTTGCACAGCAGGTGAAGATCGCGCCAATTACCAGCGCAGCACCACCGCGCCCCAGGCCAAACCGCCGCCGATCGCCTCGCTGACGATCAGGTCGCCGCGTTTGATCTGGCCATTGGCAACGCCCACCGAAAGCGCCAGCGGGATCGAGGCCGCCGAGGTATTGCCGTGGTTCTGCACCGTCACAATCACTTTGCTCATCGGCAGATTGAGCTTGCGCGCGGTGCCCTGAATGATGCGGATATTGGCCTGATGGGGCACGATCCAGTCGATATCATCCGAGCCAAGCCCCGCTTTTTCCAGCGCGGTATCGGCGGTTTGCGCCAGCTTTTCAATGGCATGGCGAAAGACTTCCTTGCCCTGCATACGCAGACAGCCCGCGGTGGCGGTGCTGGAAACGCCGCCATCGACATAGAGAATATCGCGGTAGCGGCCATCGGCGTTCAGATCGGTGGACAGTATGCCGCGGTCCTCGGTGCTGCCGTCGCCGTCCTGCGCCTCCAGGATCAGCGCACCGGCGCCGTCACCGAACAGCACAGCGGTGCCGCGGTCGGTCCAGTCCATGATCCGGCTAAAGGTCTCGGCGCCGATCACCATCACCCGCTGCGCCTGACCCGAAACGATCAGCGCATTGGCATTGGCCAGCGCATAGATGAAACCGGCGCAGACCGCCTGCATGTCGTAGGCATAGGCTTTATGGGCGCCGATTTCCGCCTGCACCATGGTCGCCACGGCGGGGAAGGTCATATCCGGCGTCGAGGTGGCAACGATGATCGAATCGAGGTCTTCGGCCTTGATACCGGCCTGTTCCAATGCCGCACGCGCGGCATGGATCGCCAGATGCGAGGTATTTTCGCCCTCGGCGGCGAAATGGCGCCGCTCGATCCCCGAGCGTGACACGATCCATTCGTCGGACGTGTCCAAAGTCGCTGTAAACTCAGAGTTTTCCACGCAGCGTTCGGGCAGGTAGTGACCACTGCCGATAACCACAGCGCGTTTAACGGTGGTGGCGGTCATGACCTGTCTCCGTTTTGGGCCGATGCATCCGCAGCATTCTGGACTGCTTGCGCGGCAATCACAAGCCGTTCTGCCATCCGCCCGTGATATCCCGATTGTGCCAGTTTTGCGGCCAGTCCGATCGCCGCCGCGACGCCGGTGGCATCCGCCGACCCATGCGATTTCACCACCGTGCCGTTGAGCCCCAGAAACACCCCGCCATTGACCCGGCGCGGATCGATTCTGGCGGTGAGTTTGCCCAAGGCGCCCTTGGCGAGCATCGCCCCAAGCAGCGCCAAAGCGCTGGACTTGAGCGATTCGCGCAGGAAATCCGCGACCAGTTTGGCGGTGCCTTCGCCGGTTTTCAGCGCGATATTGCCGGTGAACCCGTCGGTGACAATCACATCCACACGGTCCGAGGGGATATCGCTGCCTTCAACAAAACCGACAAATTCATAGCGCCCGATCTCGGCATGATCGGCGATCAATTCATGTGCTTCCTTGATCTCGGCGCGGCCCTTATGCTCTTCGGTGCCGACATTCAGCAGGCCGACACGCGGGCGTTCCTCGCCAAACCCGTTGCGAAAATAGGTCACGCCCATGATCGCATAGGCCAGCAGATCCTCGGCCTCGGCTTTGATATCCGCGCCGACATCCAGCATCGTGTTGAACCCGTGTTTGCCACGCGCCGGCCAGAGGCAGGCGATGGCGGGGCGGTTGACCCCCTCCATCCGGCGCAGCTGGATCATCGACACCGCCATCAGCGCGCCGGTGTTACCACAGGACACGGCGGCATGGGCCTGACCGCTTTTCAGCGCGCCAATCGTCGACCACATCGAGGTCTTCTTGCCGTGGCGCATCACATGGCTGGGCTTGTCGTCCATGGTCACGGTTTCATCCGCATGGACAATGGTGCAACGGCCCGTCAGCGCGGGCTGACGGGCGACCAACGGTTCGAGAACCGCGGAATCTCCATGCAGTAGAAAACCCAGATCCGAATCACTGCGCGCCGAGCGTGCACAACCGGCAACCACCACGGACGGACCTTGATCCGAGCCCATCGCGTCAACCGATACGATAACCTTGCCCCGAGGAGCGCCGTCATCCGGTTGCCCGGTGGGTAAGTGATCCTGGTTGGAAGTCATCTGACCGGAGCCGGACGCGAACCTTAGGCCGCGTCGTCGTCCAGATCGACCTCGGTCGCCTGCGCCACGACTTCGCGGCTGTCGTAATGACCGCAGGACGGGCATACGTGGTGCGGACGCTTGAGTTCGCCGCAGCTGGAGCACTCATTCGGGTTGCCCGCAACGAGAGCGTCATGCGCGCGGCGCATGTTACGACGGGAACGGGTCACGCGGTTCTGCTGAACGGCCATGGTAAACCTCTGATATCTTCTGCGGGCACAATCAGCGCGCCCGTAACGGTGGAAAGTTAATCTGCTGCGGGCTTTATACCGCCTGAGCGGTTTGTGAAAGCCCTGTCTTGCCTGAAGCGCGGAAAATACGGCTTTTTTGCTCCGGCGCAAGCATGATTCCGCAGATTCGGCGCAATAGCGGGTGGGTCACTCGTCCTTTTTCGCATTCAACAGCGAGGAGAGATTGGCAAAAGGCGTCTGCCGCTCGGGCTCTTCGGCGGCGGGCGCGGCCTCATCTCCGGCGGTGATCACGCCGGGCAGGGCGGTCTCATCGGCGTCTTCGGCGCGCGGGTAATCGGGCAGGGCGAGGCTGAGCGCCTCTTCCATGATCTCGCCCAGATCAATCACCGGTCCCAGTGGTTCGATATCATCATCGGGGATTTCCACCTCGATATCGGTGATTTCCGGCATCCGGCGCAGGAACCGGCGCTGCACCGGCACATCCAGCCGTGTGGTCACCGGCGCGAATGTCACCACGCAGCTTTGCACCGCTGTGGCGCCCAAGGTTGCCTCAAGCTGCCAGTCATGATGCCCGTCCGGGCGCAGCTTGCCGGTGAATGTCAGCTTGCGCAGCCGTTGCAGATCAAGCCGCTCGGCAATCGCGGCGCGGGCCTCGGCATCGGGGGTCAGGGTGAAATCCACGCCCGTCCGGTTGGGCAGATCGGCGACGCGCAGCGGCAGGCTGGCACTGGTGGATTGGCGCAGGGGGGCGGTATCGGACATGGGGCCTCGATTTTCTCCTATTCACGGTTCAGCGACCAAAGCCGCGCCGTGGTGTTCCATTCTTGAACGTTGCTCTGGCTTTCTGTAATCCAAAGGCGGTGAGGGGTTCTAGCCCCGATGCCCCCAGGCCGGGTTGCAGCACGTGAGTGTCGCCGCCGTGCACCGGGTCATGACGCTACAGATATGGGACGGGAGCCGCTATGAACAAGCTCAATTCACAAAAGGGCGTCGCAAGATGGCTGGGACTGGCGGTGCTGGCCGTGGTGCTGGCCGCCTGTTCGCCGGTGATGCGCTACCACGGCTATGCGCCCTCGCCAGAGCAATTGAGCGCGGTCGAGGTCGGTCAGGACACCCGCGACACGGTTGCCGAGAAGATCGGCCGCCCCGGTATTGGCGGGGTGATGGAGGGTTCGGGCTGGTTCTATGTGCAATCCGACTGGCGTCAGCGCTCTTGGCGTGCGCCCGAAGAGGTCGACCGGCAGGTGGTCGCGATCAGCTTTGATCAACGCGACCGCGTGAGCAACATCGAGCGATTCGGTCTCGAGGCGGGTGAAGTCGTCACCCTGTCGCGCCGTGTCACCACTCTGGGCCCGACGCCCACCGTGCTCAGCCAGGTGCTGCGGGTCCTGGGCCAGTTCACCCCGGGCGCATTCCTGTAACCGCGCGGCACGGGCACACCCAACTGATACAACGCAAAACGCGGCCCCATTTCGGGCCGCGTTTTTGCATTGATCTCCAGCCGAGCCTTGGCGTTGCGGGCTCGAGGCAACGCGCAAAGGGTCGCGCCCGACCCTGGGTGGGCGCCGCATCCGTTCAACAACGCGCTGCGCTCAAAAGCGTTGATCTCGATTGGGCAATGAGTGACCTCGCCAAAGCGCCCTCCCGGGGGGAGGGTCGGGCGCGGCCCGTGGTTCCCACGGGCGTGACGGGTGATCGGTGGCGAACCGGAGAATCCGGCGCTCTATATGTAGCGCCGGATCGAGGAGGCCAAATTGCCCCTTACTCCCCCTTCGGCTCAAAGGTCAGCGCCGCGCCGTTGACACAATACCGCTGCCCCGTCGGCTGCGGCCCATCGGGGAACACATGCCCCAGATGCGCGTCACAGCGCTCGCAATGCACCTCGGTGCGGCGCATCATCAGGCTGCGGTCCTCTTTGGTGCCGATCGGGGCACCCTCTTTCGGCGCCCAGAAACTCGGCCAGCCCGAGCCCGAATCGTATTTCTCACCCGAGGTAAACAGCGGCGCGCCGCAGCACACGCAGTTGAACACACCCTCGGCTTTCGGGAAGTCATCGCCGGTAAAGGCGCGCTCGGTGCCATGCTCGCGGGTGACTTTATAGGCCATCGGCGATAGCTGGGCCTGCCATTCGGCATCGGTTTTGGATATCTTATCGGTCACTATACTGCTCCACTTGTCTGCCTGTTGATTTAGGAGATACGCGCGATATGTCCACCCTCCGTGATGCCCCAGACAGCGTGTGCAGCACTTTCGGCCCGCCAATCCGGCGCGGGCGCTGGCAGGCGCGGCTGGCGCAGGGGTATGAGCTTGCCGCGCTGCAGATACTGCGCGCACAGGTGTTTCGCGGTGACGCGGGTGCAGAAGACGCGGACGCCTATGACGCAGATAGCCTGCACCTCTGGCTTGGTGAGGAGGATCAGGCACCTCTGGCAACCGCACGGCTGCGCATCCACCGCGACGCCCCCAGCCTGCTGCAGGGCTATACTGCGCAGGCCTATGATCTGACGCCACTTCTCAGCCCACAATCAGATAATTTCCCCATGATCGAACTCGGCCGCCTCTGCGCCGCGCCGCAAAGTGACCGCATGCAACAGGCCGAGGTCATGCGGCTCCTATGGGCCGCCGTCGCGCGTATGGTGTTGCGCAGCGGGGCAGGGCGGTTGATCGGCTGCACGTCGTTTCAGGGCGCCGATCCCGCACCTCTGACACCGGCGCTCACCTATCTGGCCGCGCGCCACCTTGGCCCCGATACCCAGCGCCCCAAGGCCACCGCGACCGAGGCGATCCGCTTTACCGCGCAGTGCACGCCCAGCTTGGAGGGGCAGGCGCAGCTCCCGACGCTTTTGCGCGCCTATCTGGCGATGGGCGGCTGGGTGTCGGATCATTTGGTGATCGACCGCGCGCTCGACACATGCCATGTGTTCACCTGCCTCGATATCGCCGCCATGCCGGCACCGCGCAAACGCGCGCTCACCGCACTGGCAGAGGGCGCGCCGGACCTGTAACACCGCATGGGCAGGCGCAAACCCGCGACATTCCGCCCGAAACGGCTGATAAACCGGTATATTGCCCGCATTCCGCGCCTTTGCCCTTGCCGCCATGCACAGTTCGCGGTAATGGGCGCGCACTTCACAGGCGAGGCAGGGCCAAGCAGGGAGACATCCTGCAAGGTCCACCGGTTGGGCATCTGCCCTGAATGTCTTGCCCTAGGCGCAAACCGGAAAAGGAAAACCACATGGCGCTTCCCGAATACTCCATGCGTCAGCTCTTGGAAGCTGGCGTTCACTATGGTCACCAGACGCAGCGCTGGAACCCGCGCATGGGCCCGTATATCTACGGCCAGCGCAACGGCATCCACATCTTCGACCTGACGCAAACCGTCCCGATGATGGATCAGGCGCTCAAGGCGATCCGCGACACCGTGGCCCGTGGCGGCCGTGTGCTGTTCGTCGGCACCAAGCGTCAGGCAGCCAAGCAGATTGCCGATAGCGCCGAGAAATGCGCACAATACTACATGAACCACCGCTGGCTCGGCGGCACGCTGACCAACTGGAAAACCGTGTCGCAGTCGATCAATCGCCTGAAAAAGATTGACGAAGCTCTGGAAAGCGGCGCCGAAGGCCTGACCAAGAAAGAGCGTCTGGGCATGGAGCGTGACCAGATCAAACTGCAGGCCTCGCTGGGCGGCATTCGCGAAATGGGCGGTCTGCCGGACCTTCTGTTCGTGATCGACGTGAACAAAGAAGACCTGGCCATCCAGGAAGCCCGCAAGCTGGGCATTCCGGTTGTCGCCGTGGTTGACAGCAACTGCGCGCCGGATGGTGTCGATTACATCATCCCGGGCAACGACGATGCGGCCCGCGCGATTGCGCTCTATTGCGATCTGGTTTCGCGCGCGGCACTCGACGGTATGTCGGCCCAATTGGGCGCTGCTGGCGTTGATCTGGGCGAGCTGGAAGAAGCACCGGAAGACGAAGCCGTCGCCGAAGACGCTCCGGCCGCTGAAGCCTAAGATCGCGACACCGCGCGTTAAATGACGGCGGGCGGGGGCAACCCTGCCCGCATTCCCTATCGCCGGGCCGGGACGACCCTGCCCGCATTTCCATTTTAAGGAGTTTGACCCATGGCGATTACCGCTGCGATGGTGAAAGAACTGCGCAACTCCACGGGCGCAGGCATGATGGACGCAAAGAAGGCGCTGACCGAAAACAACGGCGACATGGAAGCCGCGGTTGACTGGCTGCGCACCAAGGGCCTCGCGAAAGCCGCGAAAAAGGCCGACCGTGTGGCCGCCGAAGGTCTGGTTGGTGTCATCGTCGAGGGCAACAAAGGCGTGGCCGTCGAAGTGAACTCGGAAACCGACTTTGTCGCCAAGAACGCCGACTTCCAAAAGCTGGTGCGTGATTTCACCGCGGCAGCCGTGAACGCCGGTGATCTCGAGGCGCTCAAAGCTGCTGACCTCGGTGGCAAGTCCGTTGACGAGACGCTGACCGGCGCCGTCGCCACCATCGGCGAGAACCTGACCCTGCGCCGGATGGCGACGCTGGAAGGCGATGCGGTTGCGGCCTATGTGCACAACGCCGCCGCTGACGGTCTGGGCAAAATCGGCGTTCTGGTTGCGATGAAAGGTGCCGATAGCGGCATCGGCAAGCAGTTGGCCATGCATATCGCTGCGACCAACCCGCTGTCGCTCTCCGAGGCCACCATGGACCCCGAGCTGCTGGCACGCGAACTGCAGGTGCAGACCGCCAAGGCCTTGGAAGAAAACACCGAAGCCGCCAAGCCCAAGCCCGAGCATGTGATCACCAACAACATCATTCCGGGCCGGATGAAGAAATATCTGGCCGAGAATACGCTGTTGGGTCAGGCCTTTGTGATCAATCCCGACCTGACGGTCGAGCAGGCGGCGAAAGAGGCCGGCGTCGAGATCACCGGTTTCGTGCGCATGGCTGTCGGCGAAGGCATCGAGAAAAAAGAAGAAGACTTCGCGGCCGAAGTCGCAAAAATGAACGGCTAACCCTTTTACGCCGTATGACACGAGGGGCATCACGCAAGTGGTGCCCCTTTTCTGTTGCCCCCGATGTTCTGTCACCACACTTGGCCTTGCCAATCCTGACCAACTCCGCTTGTCTCTATCTCCCGCCGGTCGGGCTATTCTATCCGACCGATTCACACGTTTAACGCGATGTTGACTGGGGGGTGCACTAATAGGTTGCAAACCGGTTAACTTTCTGAGGAGATTGTGTCGACAATGATCATCGACTGCGCCAGATTCGGTGTCCTGTGCAAAGCATAGACGATGCGCGCGCATTTAACCGAGCGAGGGTGAATGGAATTCCAAGCATTTGACGACGCCCATGGTCCTCCGGGAGTGGGCGCGCGCGCGTCGCAGGCGCTGACCCTACCCAGTTTCTCGCGCCATCTGAATGCCCTGATGCTGGCCACCGATCAAAACGAGATCTGGACGCTGACCTGCCGGTTCTTTCGCGACCTCGGCTTTGCCCATGCGATCTACGGCTATTCACCGGATTCCTTTGGCGCAAGGCTGGGCGCGCCCGAAGATTACCTTGTGATGTCAACGCTTTCGGCGGATGTCGAGACGACGCTGGTCAATCAGCTTTTCTACCGGCAAAGCGCGACCTTCCACTGGGCATTGGAAAACGCCGGTGTTGCCAGTTGGTCGATGGATCAAGAGGATTGCGGGGTAGGGGACTGGTTCGAACTCGACCCCGCCGCGCAAGAGTTTTTCACCCGCAATGATCTGCTGATCGGCTGCACCATCGGGTTTCCGAAAAACAGCAGCCGCGGCAATGCGGTGATGGCGTTGGTCGGCCCGCCCGACAAGACCCAAGAGGATATCGACGCGCTGCTTGCGGTCGCCCGCGAGGTGGTTTTCGTCGCCGCCGCCAGCGCCCATCGCTGCCTCTCGGCGCTGCCCTATCCGACGCCCCGCGGCCATCTGACCTTGCGGCAGCGCGAGGTTCTGGAATGGGTGGCCGAGGGCAAAACCTCGGCGGATATCGCCACCATCATGGGCATCAGCGCGCCCACCGTCGACAAACACCTGCGCCTCGCGCGTGACACGCTGGGGGTGGATACGACCGCGCAGGCGCTGATCAAAGCCGCGTTTCTCAATCAGGTGTTCCTGATCGATCCCAGCCCCTCCGAGACCTCCGCGCGCAGCTAAACGGGGTGGGGGCCGGCAGCCAGCCTTGGCGGCAAGCGCGGCCCCAAAAAATGAATTCAATTCATCACGTCAGCCTCTAAGAGACAGAATTAGACCCTAAAGGTAGGGTATTTCATACTGACATTTCCCGCGTTAGCCCACTATACGTAATTTTATTACGAGTAATCACTGACTTGACGATCATGCACCCAATCCGGCTCGGATCTGGGTTGTTTGTTTTGCCGGTGATCCGCGTACACTTGCGGTATCTAGTCCCAACCCGATACAGCGAGGCTTTCCGGTGCGGCCCAGGCCCACCGGAACGGCTCGCGGTAACTCCCTGATATCAGACGACTTTCGCGCCACAGGCGGCTTCGGCGGCCAGCCGGATGGCGCGGATATTCTCGCCATATGGGGCAGGGGTGGCGACCGAGCCGCCCTTGAACACCGCCGAGCCTGCGACCAGCACATCGGCACCGGCCTCGGCCACCAGTGGCGCGGTTTCTTGCGTCACACCACCGTCGATTTCAATATGGATCGGCCGGTCGCCGATCATCGCCCGCAGGCTGCGGATCTTGTCGCGCATATCAATGAATTTCTGTCCGCCAAACCCGGGGTTCACGGTCATCACACAGACCAGATCGGTCAGATCCAACACATGCGCAATCGCCTCGGCAGGGGTTCCGGGGTTGAGCGCCACACCGGCTTTTTTCCCTGTCGCACGAATGGCTTGCAGCGTGCGGTGGATATGCGGTCCGGCCTCGACATGGGCGGTGATGATATCGGCGCCAGCCTCGGCAAACGCCTCGATATAGGGATCGACCGGCGCGATCATCAAATGCACATCCATCACGGTTTTCACATGCTTACGAAACGCCGCGACGGCGGGCGGACCAAAGGTCAGATTGGGCACAAAATGCCCGTCCATCACATCGACATGCACCCAATCGGCGCCCTGAGCCTCGATCGCCTGTATCTCACGGCCAAAGTCGGCGAAATCCGCAGAAAGGATCGACGGGGCGATTTTGATGTCACGAGAAAAACGCATAGCTGGCAGGCTCCGGGATGGGTAAAGGCTGAAAGTGGCATAGCCTTAACGCCATGCGCAGGCAAAGCAAAGCGCGCTTCCTGCGGATCAGCCAAAACATGCGCGATGATGGCTCTTGGGACGGTCGCAGGGGGTGTTTACAGGGTGCTATGGGCCCGCCAAATTGACACATCCGATAGCCGCATAATAGATATTATGTTATTAAAAGATCAAAGATGATGCTCTTCGCTATCAAAGACCCTCAACATATAGACAAATCCCGCGTGGCCAAAGCGCAACAAACCTCGCCGCAGACCCCGAAAAACCCGCCTTCGCTAGCCGATCCGCGCAATCGCAGAGCAAAGTTAACGAGTTGTTAATTGATTGGAAAACAAGCTTTCCATGTATGCGTGACGAGTTCTGGATGGTCCGGGGTTCTCGCTGTTAGCGTCAAGAGGTTCCCTGTGCCCTTGTATTGTAAAGCCAAGCGTCAAATCTTCACTCCTGTGCTGCCGGTGGATCAGGCGCTGATCACCGCGCAACGCATCCTTGTGGTCGAAGCGCCCGCTGTGATGGAGCTTTTGTCTCCCAAACCCGGCGCGCAGTCGGTGATCGTGACCCATAAACGGATGCTCAACGCGGCGATGCTGGACAGTATCCGCCCCGATGCCATCGTCGGGCCGCTGATCTCGCCGGATTGGGATATCGTCGATCTGGCGATCACGGTGAGCGCTCTGGCCTACAGCGGCAATTTCTTTGTGCTGACCCAACCCCTGCCCCGCGCCGAGCTGGTCATTCGCGAGGTCCGCGCGGTTTGCCCCAATCTGACGGTGAAACTGATCGAGGTCGCCTAACAGTTCGCGCACACTTCAGGCGTCATTCCCCGCGCGGGTATCGCTGGGCGTCCTCAAGGATGTTCAAATCCATATGGTTGCGCATATAGCGCTCCGAGGCCGGACGGTATGGCTGGAAATCCCAAGCCTCGAACTTCCCCTGACGCAGCGCATCATAGACCAGCCAGCGCCGCGCCTGACTGTCACGCACCTCGCGGTCAAACGCCTCCAGATCCCAACGCGCGCGGCTCATCGCCCGCATTCGCTCGAGCACCGGCGCCGCCTGCGGATCCTGCGCCAGATTGTGCTGCTCACCCGGATCGCTATCCAGATTATACAGCTGCTCGGGATCGGCGCTGCAGGCGATATATTTCCACGGCCCATCGACCAGCCCGACCAATGGCGTCACCGTGCCCTCGGCGGCATATTCCATCGGCACCGGCCCACGCCCGCCGGTGCCATTCATCAACGGCACCAGACTTTCGCCGTCGGTCCAAGGCGTGATTTCCGCCATCGGGATGCCCGCCAGATCGGCCAGTGTCGGCAGGATATCCAGCGTGCTCACCGGCTGATCAACGCGTCCCGAGCGCCCCTCGGGCAGCGCGATCATCAGGGGCACCCGCGCGGACTCCTCGAACAGGCTCATTTTGAACCACAGCCCATGCGCGCCCAGCATCTCGCCGTGATCCGAGACAAAGACGATCACCGCCTCTTGCCGCGTGTCCTCAAGGGGCTGTAAAATCTCGCCGATCTTGTCATCAATATAGGAAATATTCGCGTAATATCCGCGCCTTGCGCGGCGTTGTTGGTCCTTGGTGATGTCAAAATTCCGCCAGTCGAAACTGTCCAGCAGCCGCTGCGAATGCGGGTCGAGAGCCTCGTAATCTACCGCTTTCTCTGGCTCGATCTCGGCGCAATTCTCATAGAGATCCCAATACTTGCGCCGCGCCACAAAGGGGTCATGCGGATGGGTGAAACTCACCGTCAGGCACCACGGCCGCGGATCATGCCCGCGCGACAGATCAAACAGCTTCTGGCAGGCCTGATGCGCGGTATCATCGTCATATTCCAGCTGGTTGGTGATCTCGGCCACGCCTGCGCCAGTCACCGAGCCGAGGTTGTGATACCACCAGTCAATCCGCTCACCGGGCTTGCGGTAATCCGGCGTCCAGCCGAAATCCGACGGGTAGATATCGGTGGTCAACCGCTCCTCGAACCCGTGCATCTGGTCCGGTCCGGCAAAATGCATCTTGCCCGAGAGCGACGTCTGATAGCCCGCGCGGCGCAGATGATGGGTAAAACAGGGCGTGTCGGCAGGAAAATTCGCCGCATTGTCATAGACCCCGGTGCGCCGCGGCAATTGACCGGCCATG
The DNA here is from genome assembly GCF_003076755.1 of Pararhodobacter oceanensis. Lineage (GTDB taxonomy): Bacteria > Pseudomonadota > Alphaproteobacteria > Rhodobacterales > Rhodobacteraceae > Pararhodobacter > Pararhodobacter oceanensis. Next base: position 206,153 of record NZ_QDKM01000004.1, on the reverse strand, counting down.
AAACTGGCGCGCGAGGGCGAACACAGCGGGCTTGCGCAATACGCCTTTGAAAACCTTTGCGATCTCTCTGCCAACCGCCGCAGATTGGGCGTGTGCAAAAACGCCTCCGGCCCGTCGGGAAACAGGGTGCCGGTCAGCTGGTCCACCATCAGGATCAAGATATTCGGAGAGGTCATGGCGCGCTTTCTGCTCAATCAATATGCCCCGATCATTAGCCGCAGATGGTGATTTCTCCAAAGGGAATTTGCCGCGTCCAAAGGCGGGTTTTCGACCACTGGTCACAGCTGCGATATCGCCCTAGGCTTGCCGAATCTGACCGCCACCAACACAGGCTGCCCCATGACCGGAAAACTCCTTCTCATCGTGCTCGACGGTGTTCCCTATGCCAATTGGCGGCGCTATTTCGGCGCGCTTGAGGGCTGGGTGCGTTCCGGAGAAGCGCAGGTCTGGCGGATGCGCGCCTCGCTGCCCTCGATGTCGGGCCCCTGCTATGCCTCGATCCATTCCGGCACCCCGCCGCAAGTTCACGGCGTGCTCAGCAACGGCCATATCCACCGCGTGCAAATGCCTGACATTTTCAGCCAGACGCGGCTTGCCGGCGGCACCACCGGCGCCGTCACCCATTCGTGGTGGTCCGAGTTTTTCAACCGCGCCCCCTTCGATATGGTCCGCGATATCGAATATGACGAGCCCAAGAGCCCCAGCATTAACCACGGGCGCTTTCATACGATGACCGCCTATAACCATGACAATCAGGCCACGCCCTGCGACGCCGATCTCTTCGCCACGCTGACCTCGCTGTGCAAGCGCTTTGATCTGACCTACGGCATCCTGCACACCTGCACGCTGGATTCCATGGGCCACCGCTTCGGGCATGACTGCATCCAGATGGACAATGCCTGCGCCCTGATGGACGCGATGCTGGCCAATTTCCTGCCGGCATGGCGCGCAATGGGCTATGAGGTGATTGTGACCGCCGATCACGGTCAAAGCCTGCGCGGCCATCACGGCGGCACCGGCAGCGACCAGCAGGATTTCGCGCTCTATTATTTCGGCGACGCGACGGGTCCGAGCCGCGACACGCTGCTCGACCAATTGCAGCTCGCGCCGACCATCCTGAGCCGCCTCGGCGCGCCGATCGCCGAGACGATGATAGCCGCGCCCTTCTTAAGCTAAGCCCACTTTATGCCGAAAATATCCTGGGGTGTGAATTGGCCCTAGGCCAAGAGAGGGGCAACGCCCCTCCCCTTAAATCCCCATCTCGCGCAGCGCCGCGATCAGCGCTTGGGTCGAACCATCACGGCCCTCAGCAGGTTTGGATCCATCAACCATCGGCAGCAATTGCACCGCCAGTTCCTTGCCCAACTCCACGCCCCATTGGTCGAACGAGTTGATCCCCAGCACCACACCTTCGACAAACACACGGTGCTCATAAAGCGCCACAATCGCCCCCAGCATCGCCGGGGTCAGTTGCGGATAGACCAGCGTCGTCGAGGGCCGATTGCCCGGAAACACGCGGTGCTTGGCCTGCCGCGTCAGCTCTGCACCCTTGAACCCCTTGGCCTTCATCAGCGCCTTCGCCTCATCAAGGCTGCGGCCGGTCATCAGCGCCTCGGCCTGCGCCAGACAATTCGCCGCCAGCAAGCGGTGATGATGCGCCAGCGCCGGTTCATGCGACTTCGCCGCCAGCAGGAATTCACAGGGCACGATATCGGTGCCTTGATGGATCAATTGGTAAAACGCATGCTGCCCATTGGTGCCCGGCTCGCCAAAAACCACCGGCCCCGAAGGGATCTCCAACTCCGATCCATCCATCGCCACGCGTTTGCCGTTCGATTCCATCTCGAGCTGCTGCAAATAGGCCGGAAGCCGCGCAAGTCGTTGATCATACGGCAAAACTGCCCGTGTCGGATAGCCCAGTACCTGCCGGTGCCAGACCCCCACCAGCGCCAGCATCACCGGCATATTCTGCGCCAGATCCGCGGTCAGAAAATGCTGGTCCATCACCGAGGCGCCCTTGAGAAAGGCGTGAAAATTCATCGGGCCAATGGCGATCATCAGGCTCAGCCCGATCGGCCCCCACATCGAATAGCGCCCGCCGACCCAATCCTCAAAGCCAAAAACCCGAGCCGGATCAATGCCAAAGGCGGTGGTCTTATCCTGCGCCGTCGAGAGCGCCACGAACTGCCGCGCCGGATCACGCACCGTGCGCGCCATCCACGCCCGCGCGGTTTCCGCGTTGGTCATCGTCTCAACGGTGGTGAAGGTTTTCGAGGCGACGATCACCAGCGTGGTCTCGGGGTCGATCCCGTCCAGCACATCATGGATATGGGCGCCATCGACGTTCGAAACAAAGTGACAGCGCGGGCCGTCATGGAACGGCGCCAGCGCAATTGCCGCCATCGCCGGTCCCAGATCCGAGCCGCCGATGCCGATATTCACCACATCGGTGATCCGCCCACCGGCGCCACGAATGCGCCCGTCGCGCAGATCCCGCGCGAAACTCTCCATCCGTGCCAGCGTGGCGCGGACTTCCGGCATGACGTCCTCGCCCTCGACCTCAAGGCTGCCGTCAAGATTGCGCAGCGCCGTATGCAGCACCGCCCTGCCCTCGGTCACATTGATTTTCTCACCGGAAAACATCGCGTTACGGCGCGACTCTAATCCTGATGCTTCGGCCAGATCAATCAGCGCCGCGCGGGTCTCGGCGTCGATATTGGTTTTGGAATAGTCGAAGTGCACCGGCCCCGTGGCGGCGTCACTGAGGGTGACCGAAAACTCTGCAGCGCGGGCCGGATCGTCAAAGAGATCCGTGATCCTGCGAGTGGCGCTTGCCTGTTTACATGCGCGAAGTGCGGCCCAATTATCCATGAAATCTGCCTAAAACGTTCCTATAGCGTCTTTTTGCCAAGAACTGCGCGCAATGCCCAGAGCTAATGCCCGAGATGTGGCCGCAATGCGACAATCGCCCGTGGGGTGCAGGGTTTTCGCAACAGATCATACCGAGATGCAGGGTTGCAGGGGCGATAGGTCCATGCATGATGCCGCCATGAACGCATATCGTATCCTGACCACCGAGGCCTGTATGGCCGAGGGCGCCGCCTATCTGGCGCAGATCGAGCCGCGGTTTGCGCAGGTGCTGGAGCTTTGCGGCCCGCCCCCCTTGCGACGCCGTGGCGACGAGTTCGAGGCGCTGGTTGGCGCGATTGTCAGCCAGCAGGTCTCGGTGGCTTCGGCGCGGGCGATCCTGTCGCGGCTTGAGACGGCGGGGATGACCACACCCGCGCCGATCCTGAACAGCAGCGACGAGACCCTGCGCGGCTTGGGGCTGTCACGCCAGAAAGCGCGTTATATCAAGGCATTGGCCGAGGCTTCGATAGACTTTGAATCACTTCGCGAAGCGCCAAATGCCGAAATTATCGCCACCCTCACCGCCGTGCCCGGGGTTGGCCGCTGGACCGCCGAGGTCTATGTGATGTTCAGCCTTGGCCGCGCCGATGTCTTTGCGCCCAATGATCTGGCGCTGCAGGAAAGCGCGCGGCTGTTGTTTGATCTGGCCGAACGCCCGCGCGAAAAACCGATGCGCGTGATGGCCGAAGCCTGGGCGCCCTGGCGCACGGTTGCCGCCGGTCTGCTCTGGCATTACTACCATCATGCCAAACGCCGTGAAGGCATCGCCTGAAAGGAAACCCATGTCCCCTCGTCCCCTGACTTCGGCCCGCAAAGGGGCTGCGAAAGGCACTGCCAAATCCGTGGTGATCTTTGTCCACGGCTATGGCGCCAATGGTGCCGATCTGATCGGATTGGCCGATCCCCTCGCCCCGCATCTGCCGAATACCGCCTTTTACAGCCCCGATGCACCCGAGCGCTGCGCCGGAAATCCGATGGGATTCCAGTGGTTTGGCATCCCCCATATGGATGGCACGCCTGAGGATGTCGCGCGTGCCGGTCAAGCGCAGGCGAGTGAAGACCTCAACGCCTTCATCGACAAGGTGCTGGCGGATGAAGCTCTCGACGCTTCGGCGCTGGCGCTTGTCGGCTTTTCGCAGGGCACGATGATGAGCCTGCATATTGCCCCGCGCCGCACCGCGCCGATTGCCGGTTTGGTTGGATTCTCTGGCCGCTTGCTCGATCCCGACACCCTGCAAGCCGAGACCAGTAGCAAACCGCCGGTCCTGCTGGTCCATGGTGACGCCGATCCGATGGTGCCGGTGCAATCCCTGCCCGAGGCCGCCGACGCCCTGACCAAAGCCGGTTTCGAGGTCTACGCCCATGTCTGCAAGGGGCTGGGCCATTCGATTGACAATGAAGGCCTGTCGCTGGCGCTCGGCTTTCTGGCAGAGAAACTGCCGAAATAGCGCGCAGATCGCCGCATAAATCCCCGATAACACTGACAAATTCCCGCGCGCGCGCCTGTGATCGCGTGCGGGGTTGTCAGCGAGCGAACAGCGGATATAGTCGCAGGTAAGCGGCTTCCGTATGTGGTTCGACGACAGGGGAATGCGATTCGATGGACGGCGACTTCCGGCACGATTTTGTGCGTGATCCACACGCCAACTCTCAGTTTCCGGCCTTGGTGTTAAACGCTGATTACCGCCCGCTTTCCTATTTGCCGCTGTCACTCTGGCCTTGGCAGGAGTCGGTGAAGGCGGTGTTCCTCGACCGCGTCTCGATTGTCGCGGAATATGAGGAAACCGTGCATTCTCAAAGCTTCGAGATGAATATCCCCTCGGTTGTCGTGCTGAAGGATTTCGTCAAACCCAGAAAGCGCGTGGCCTTCACGCGCTTTAATCTTTTCTTGCGCGATGAATTTTCCTGCCAATATTGCGGCGCCCATCAGGATCTGACCTTTGACCATGTGATCCCGCGCGCGCTCGGCGGTGTCACCAGCTGGGAGAATGTCGTCGCCGCCTGCGCGCCCTGCAATGTGCGCAAGGGCTCGAAAACCCTGCGCGCCTCGGGGCTGCATCTGCGCCGCCCCGCGCGTCGCCCCGAGGCCCAGCAGTTGATCAACAACGGCCGCCGGTTTCCGCCCAAGCGGCTGCACAATAGCTGGGCCGATTTCCTCTATTGGGACAGCGAACTCGAGGCATAATCTGTCGCGGAACCGCCCGCCAGCGCCGCTTTTGCCATGCGCGGCGGGATGTGGCGGCAGGTGAACATGCTGGACAAACGCGTCACAGAATGGTTTCTGGCCCTGAACCTATCAAGAAGTTACCGCAAACATGCTAGATAAACATCAGGAAACCGCCATGGTCTCGCGCGTAATTCCCGTCGACGCCTTTGATCTGGTCATCTTTGGCGCCACCGGCGATCTGGCGCGGCGCAAGATCCTGCCGGCCTTGTTCCGCCGCTTTGCCGAGGGGCAGATGCCGCCCGAGGCGCGGGTGATCGGCGCCGCCCGCAGCGATCTGGACCGCGCGGGGTTTCAGGCGATGGTCTCCGAGGCCTTTGATGAATTCATGGGCGATACCGCCCCCGACGCCAAATCGCGCGCCAGTTTCATCGAGATGCTCGATTATGTGACCGTCGATGCCGCGAGCGATCAGGGCTGGAGCGATCTTACCACCAAAATCCGCCCCGATGTGGTGCGCGCCTTCTATTTCTCGGTCGGCCCCTCGCTGTTCGGCGCTTTGGCCGCGCAGTTGGGCAAATTCAGCCTGATCTCGCCCGACACGCGGATCGTGGTGGAAAAACCCTTCGGCAATGATCTCGCCTCGGCGCGCGCCCTCAACCAGACTTTGGCGGCGCATTTCAACGAGCAACAGATTTACCGGATCGACCATTATCTGGGTAAGGAAACCGTCCAGAACCTGATGGCGGTGCGCTTTGCCAATGTGCTGTTCGAGCCCCTGTGGAACGCGCGTTTCGTCGATCATGTGCAGATCACCGTGGCTGAATCCGTCGGCATTGGCGGGCGCGGCGATTATTACAACCGCGCGGGGGCGATGCGCGATATGGTGCAAAACCATATGATGCAGCTTCTCTGCCTGATCGCGATGGAGCCGCCCTATTGCTTTGAACCTGATGCGGTGCGCGACGAAAAACTCAAGGTTATCAACGCGCTCGATCCGGTTCTTGCGCGCGATATCGTGCGCGGGCAGTATCAAGCGGGCGCCGAAAGCGCGTCATTCCATGAGGATATCGGCGCGCCGGACTCGCAGACCGAAAGCTATATCGCGCTCAAGGTCGGGATTTCCAACTGGCGCTGGAAGGGCACGCCCTTTTACCTGCGCACCGGCAAGCGCTTGCGCGCCCGCGCCTCGGAAATCGCCGTGACCTTCCGCGATCCGCCGCATTCGATCTTTGGCGAGACCGTGCCTTGGCGCACCAATGTTCTGGTGATCCGCCTGCAACCGGATGAAGGCATGACCCTGCGGGTGATGATCAAGGAACCCGGCCCCGGCGGCATGCGGCTCAAGGATGTGGCGCTCGATATGTCCTTTGCCGAGGCTCTGGGCGAGGACGCGCATATTCCTGATGCTTATGAACGGCTTATCATGGATGTGATCCGCGGCAACCAGACCCTGTTCATGCGCGGTGACGAGGTTGAGGCCGCCTGGGCCTGGACCGATCCGATCATTGCCGAATGGCAGAAAACCGCCGAATCCCCCGAGCCTTATGATCCAGGCTCGTCTGGTCCCGAGAATGCGCTTATGCTCATGCACCGCGACGATAGACGCTGGCGAGAGATCCGATGACCGATTTTATCGACTACCCCGACACCGATATGATGATGCTGCAAGTGGCGCGCACCCTGTCGCGCGACCTGCGCAATGCTCTGGGCCGCCGCGAGCGCGTGGTCTTTGCCGTGCCCGGTGGCAGCACGCCGGGGCCGGTGTTTGACCTTCTGGCCGCCGCCGATCTGGAGTGGGCGCGGATTGACATCCTGCCCGGTGATGAACGCTGGGTGCCCGAGGATCACGCCCGCTCCAACGCCCGATTGATCCGCGAGCGCCTGCTGCGCGACAAGGCCGCCGCCGCCCGTCTGATCCCGCTCTGGCGCCCCCTGCCCGCGCCTTCCGACGCGATGGCTGAGGTCAACGCCGCGCTATCCGACATCCTGCCGATTGACGTGGCGCTGGTCGGCATGGGCGCGGATATGCACACCGCGTCTCTTTTCCCCGGCGCCGACAATCTGGAGTTGGCGCTGTCCGATGACGCCCCCGCCGCCCTGCCGATCTGGGCCCCCGGTGCAGATGAGCCGCGGGTGACCCTTTCGGCGCGGGTACTCAGTGAGGCCTATGCGTTGCATGTGCTGATCACCGGCGAGGACAAGCGCGAGGCCTATCAAAAAGCCCGCAAACTTTCGCCAAACGAGGCCCCGATCGCCGCCATTCTCGGCGATGCCACGGTCCACTGGGCGCCGTAACCAAGCCCCCACTTTATGCCCTAAATATCCTCGGGTGGGTTCGGGAGGGTGGAAAACCCTCCCGAGCGGACCAAAGACAGTATGGGCGCGTGGCAACCCGCAAACGCGACAGCGTTTCGCCTTTAAACCCGGTAAATCTCGCCGAACTTCGCTTCCAGATACTCCAGCAACGGCGCCTCGGAAGGCTCAAACCCGCAAGCCTGCGTAATCGTCTCCCGCGGCTCCATCAGCCCGCCGTGAACCTGCACCTTCTCGCGCAGCCAGCCCGTCGCCGCCGACCATTCGCCCGTGGCCAGTTGCGCATCCAGATCCGGCAGATCCCCGCGCAGCGCCTGCATCAGGCAACCGGCATAGACATTGCCCAAGGCATAGGTCGGGAAATAGCCAAACAGCCCCACCGACCAATGCACATCCTGCAACATGCCATTCGACGGCTTATCCACCGCAACGCCGAAATCCTTGAGGAACCGCGTGTTCCACGCCGCCTCCAGATCGCCCGCTTCCAGATCACCGGCGATCAGCGCGCGCTCCAGATCAAAGCGCATCATGATGTGCAGATTGTAATGCACCTCATCGGCCTCGGTGCGGATATAGCCGGTGTTGACCCGGTTGACCGCGCCATAAAAGGCTTGCGCATCGCCGATCCCCAGATCCCCGAACTCACCGCGCATCTGTTCGAACAGATAGCCCGAGAACGCCCGTGAGCGCCCAAACTGGTTCTCGTAAATCCGGCTCTGGCTTTCATGCACCCCCATCGAGGCGCCCTCGCCCAGCGGCGAAAACGCGAACTCCGGCGCAATCCCTTGCTCATAGCAGGCATGGCCGCATTCATGGATGGTGGAATAAAAGCAGTTGAACGGATCGCCCTCGGCGACGCGCGTGGTGATCCGCACATCCGAGCCCGAGCCCGAGGAAAACGGATGCACCGCCAGATCCAGCCGCCCGCGGCTGAAATCATAGCCGGTGATCTCGGCCAGCTTGCGCGACAGGCGCATCTGCCCCTCGGCATTGAAACTGCCACTCAGCGCTGCAGGCTGCGTCTCGGCGCCCAAAACCTTATCGACCAGCGCCACCAGTCGCGGGCGCATGCGGTCGAACATCGCGCCAATCTCGGCGCTCGAGGTGCCGGGTTCATAGTCATCCAAAAGCGCATCATAAAGCGCGCCATCCGTGGCCAGCGCCGAGGCTTCCTCGCGGCGCAGGGCAATCACCCGCTCCAGCGTGGGCAGGAAATGCGCCACATCATCCTTGGCCCGCGCTTCCGCCCAGACACCCTGCGCCACGGACGTCACTCGCGCCAGTTCCGCCGCCAATGCGGCCGGAACTTTGGTGGTGCGGGCATAGGACCGGCGCGCATGGCGCAAAAGCGCTTCGCCCTTGGCATCGGGCGCCTTTGCCGCCTCCAGCCACTCACCGAGCTTTGGGTCGCTGCGCCGCGCGTGCAACACGCTTTCCAGCGCCGCCATCTCCTCGCCGCGCTGCGCCGCCGCCCCGCGTGGCATCATCGTCTCCTGATCCCAGCCCAAACGGCCCATCACCTGCGCCAGCGCCCAAGTCTCATGCTCATGCGCGGCGAGCTTCTCATATGCGGTCAATACTGCGGTCATGAACGTCCCCGAATGGTGCCACCCAGCGGAAACTGGGCGAAATGGCGGGCGCGCAGGATCAACACCCACAAAAGCACCGCAGTGAATTGATGCGCGATTCCCAGCGAGACCGGCGCGCCGTGCAACACGGTGAACACACCGAGCGCGATCTGCGCCAGCATCACAATGATCACCGCATGAAACCCCGCGCGGGTGCTGGCATAGGTGCTGCGCCGTCCGCGCAGCCAGACCACCACGCCAAAGATCGCCAAGAGATACCCACTAACCCGGTGAATGAATTGCACGGTGCCATCGTTCTCAAAGAGGTTGCGCCAGACGGGCTGTAACTCCCACATGCCTGGCGGGAAAATTCCCCCCGCCATTAGCGGCCAATCGGTATAACCGCGCCCCGCGTCGATCCCCGCGACCAAGGCGCCGAGCAGGATCTGCAGAAAGGCGAAATGCATCAAACCGGTCGACATCGAGAACAGCTTCGCCTCGCGCGCCCGCCGTGCCTGCAGCAAAGCGCCCTCTGAACGGCCCAGCATAAACGCATACCACGCCAAGACGCCGAGGATCACAAAGGCCAGCCCCAGATGCAGCGCCAGACGGTAGGAGGCCACGGCCACCATCCCCTCTTGCAGCCCCGAATGCACCATCCACCAGCCGATCGCGCCCTGAACACCACCCAGCACACCGGGGATCAACAGCCGCGTGGTCCAGCCCGCGGGGATCTGTTTGCGCAGGTAAAACCAGACAAAGCCAATCGCCCAGACCAGCCCGATCAACCGGCCCAGCTGCCGGTGCGACCATTCCCACCAATAGATATATTGAAACTCGCCCAGCGTCATACCGGCGTTGAGCAGTTGATACTGGTCAATCTGTTGATAACGCTCGAATTCCACCTGCCAATCGGCGGCATTCATCGGCGGCAGCGCGCCGGTGACCGGGCGCCATTCGGTGATCGACAGCCCCGAGCCGGTCAGCCGCGTGAGCCCGCCAACCGCGATCATCGCCACGACCATGGCGAACAACAGCCAGAGCCAGGCGCGGATGGCTTTGCGCGCGCCGCTCGGGCCTTCGATCCCGCGTGGAGGTGGCGCGGTGCGCGTCGCTTGTGGCGCGCCAGCATCTTCAAAAATCGCACGTTTGGCCATCGGGGTCTCCTTTGCTCGCGCCAAGCTAGAGCCGGTCCGGCGCAGCTTCAAGAGCCGCCGGAGCTGTCGCGGCCAACCAGTTTGCGCAACACGCCGTGGAGGATCTGCACCTCGGTGCGGGTCAGCCCCCAGCGGCTGAACATATTGCGCAGCGTCAGCTTCATGCTCGGCGCTTTATCCTCGGGGAAAAAGAAGCCGGCCTTGCTGAGCCGCTCTTCAAAATGATCGCCCAGATGCTGCACATCCTGCGCGGTCGCCAGATCTGCGCCCGCCAGTTCCAGCCGCGCGCCGGGCGTATCGCTGGTTTGCCGCGCATATTCATAGGCCATCAACAGCACGCATTGCGCCAGATTGAGCGAATAAAAACCGGGGTTTACCGGCACGGTGATGATCGCATTGGCATGGGCGACATCGTCGTTCTCCAGCCCCGCGCGCTCAGGCCCGAACAGCACCGCGACCTTCTTGCCAGCCGCGATCATCGCCCGCGCCTCGGCCATCGCCGCCTCGGGCGTCAGCACCGGCTTGACCAGCCCACGGCTGCGGGCGGTGGTCGCATAGACATAATCGCAATCGGCCAGCGCCGTGCCCAGATCAGGGAATTGCCCCGCATGATCAAGCACCACACTGGCGCCCGAGGCCATTGCCGTCGCCTCGGGGTTGGGCCAGCCGTCGCGCGGCGCAACCAGGCGCATATGCTCGAACCCAAAGTTCAGCATCGCCCGCGCCGCCGCGCCGATGTTCTGCCCCATCTGCGGGCGCACCAGCACCACACTGGGCACAGAGCCCCTCTCGGTTGTCAATTCTCGCAAGCTCGATCCCATGAGCGCGCGCATACCGCGCCGGATGCGCGCGCGCAAGAGTGGATGCGGGTGGTATGGTCGCTTTCGATTCACTGTCTGGCACGGGGGCACCCCGGGCCGCGCCCGACCCTCCCCCCGGGAGGGCGCATTGGCGATGGTGTTTGAGGCTCGACTGGCGCGAGTGCTTTGGAGTGTGCCGCGTCGTGGCAAAGGCGGGGCGCCCACCCAGGGTCGGGCGCGGCCCGGGCAAAAGCCCGCGCCAGACAGATGATCAGTAAAGGTTAATGGGGCGTTGCCCCCTCGCCCGTTCCGGGCTCACCCCCAGGATATTTCTGGACAGATGAGCGGGCCGGGGCGTTCTTCAGGCCACCTGCCCCGCCGCCCAGCCCGACGACCACGCCCATTGGAAGTTATACCCGCCCAGCCAGCCGGTTACATCCACAACCTCACCGATGAAATAGAGGCCGGGCGTCTTGCGCGCCTCCATCGTCTTGGCATCCAGATCGCGGGTGTCCACACCGCCCAACGTGACCTCGGCGGTGCGGTAGCCCTCGGTTCCGGCGGGCACCAGATGCTGGCGATGCACCCCATCGGCCAGAAGTGCGAGGGATTTCTTCGATTGATCGGCTAATCGCCCCGAAAGACCGGCGCCTTCGGTCAGGCTGCGCGCCAGCTTCTCAGGTAGATCCAGCGAGTTCACCAGATCCTTCTTGCCATGCTGCGCCCGCGCCGCCTGCGCTTCCGCCGCAATATCCCGGTCAGGCGCCAGATCCACGGTAATCGCCTGCCCCTCGCGCCAATAGCTCGAGATCTGCAGGATCGACGGGCCGGACAATCCGCGATGGGTAAACAACAACCCTTCGTCAAAGCTGATCTTCTGCCCCGCCACCCCGACCCGCGCCGGCACCGCAACACCGGCCAAGGGCCGCATCCAGTCCAGCTGCGTGTCGGTGAAGGTCAACGGCACCAATCCCGCGCGCGTCGGCACCAACCGCAGCCCGAATTGCTCGGCGATGTCATAGCCAAATCCGCTGGCGCCCATCTTCGGAATCGACTTGCCACCGGTCGCGACAATCACCGAGGCGGCGGTCAGCGGCCCCTCGGAGGTCTCGACACGAAACCCGGCATGCACCGCCTCGACCCGCACCCCAAGCCGCAACTCGCCCCCCGCCGCATGAAGATCACGCAAGAGCATATCGACAATCTGCCGCGCCGAGCCGTCGCAGAACAGCTGCCCGAGGGTTTTCTCATGCCAGGCGATGCCGTTAAGGTTAACCCGCGCGATGAAATCCTGCTGCGTATAGCGCGACAGCGCCGAAAGCGCGAAGCGCGGATTTTGCGACAGGAACCGCTCGGGCGCGATATGCAGATTGGTGAAATTGCACCGCCCGCCGCCGGAAATACGGATCTTCTCGCCCGGCTTCTTGGCATGATCGAGCACCAAGACCCGCCGCCCGCGCCGCGCCGCCTCGATCCCCGCCATCAACCCCGCCGCGCCCGCGCCCAGCACAATCACGTCCCAGTCCATGGCGCCTCACTTTCGCTCTCATCCCCGAATTGACCCTCGGGGCATACACGCTCTGGCAGGGCGGTGAAAGAACCAGAATCAAACCGCTGATCGCAATGACACAGCCTGACGCAGCCCCGCCCCGAGGTGCCCCCAGCGGGAAAAAACACCTTAAAAAGAATATCTTGCACAAAGAGGCGGAAATTCTTCATCCCCCCCCTTGCAGCCCGCGAAGCACTTGGGTAAACACCGCCTCAGTTGGGGCGTAGCCAAGCGGTAAGGCATCGGTTTTTGGTACCGTGTATCGTAGGTTCGAATCCTACCGCCCCAGCCACTTCACTTTCAAACACAGTTGATACCACCCTCGCTCAATGTAGCGACGGTATTTCAGCGGGTTGCGTTATGGCTGCTGAACGCGGGCGGTCCATGCTTGGCGCATGAGCCGTGGCATGTCCTAAAGCCCGAGGTGGTCTCTGGCGCGATATGAATGTCGCGGGGATACTGCGAGAGGCGCTATTCGGCTGCGCTGATCTTGCCTAATGACCGACCGAGCATAACGCGCCCTCTCGTCCGAGGTGACGACGAGGCGCAGCTACCGACCGTTCGCTGTATTATGGGTCAAGGCGCGCGGCGCGACGCGAAACCGCATCTACGCCCGCACGCGTCTGTTTGGCGAAGACGCCGCTTTAGCTTGCGAATTGCTCGCCGCGCCCTGCAAAAAACTATCCCGACGCACCCAAATATGCCGAGATCGAGGTTCCCCGCAACGCGCGGTAACGGCTGTAGGCTGCCATGAACATGCGCGGGGCCAGTTGTTCGGTCTGCAGGATCGAGGCTTTGATCGAGGCCCGCGCGCTCGCCCTCTCAAACCATGCGGCCAATGCGGGATGACGTTCAGCGGATAGCGCATCATTTTGGCGCGGCGCAGATTGGGGAACCACGAGATATCGGCAAGACCATAGGTAGCGCCGCTCAGCCATGGCGTATCGGTCAACCGGTGCTCGAGCATATCAAACGCCGCCGAAAGCGCCGCAACCTCAGCGGTGATACGGTCGTTGGTGAAACCGCCGGGCGCCAGAAACTCGGTCAGGAACCGGTGGCGATCCGAGCCCACCTCCTCGGCCTCCAGCGCATTGTTTTTCCGCGCGGATTTCAACGAGATCGGCTTCATCAAAAACTCATAGGTCAGAAACTTGATCGTGTCTTGCAGCGCTGCCGAGGCGGAGAGCAACGCCTCGGTCAAAGCGACAATCTGAGGATCATCAGGGATCAATTTCGGCCCCGCAAACGCCTTATCTATATAGTCGATGATATCATTCGACTCGACATAGGTGCGGCCATCGTGAACCAAAACCGGCACAACTTTATTCGGGTTCAGCGCAACAAACGCATCGGTTAGATTCTCTTGCCGCTGCAGGTCGATATGGTGGCTGACGTAATCCACGCCCTTTTCGCGCAGGGCCAGAGACACCCGTTGCGAGCAATTTGACATATAGTTGTGGTAAAGATGCACACCGGTCAGCGCGCGAATATCGGCCCGTGTCGTTTCAATTTCAGCCATCGGAAATTCCAATCTATGCTGGCAGGGTCTAAGGGATTACGTGGCGGTTTCCTGCGCAAAAAGGCCGGGCAGGAAGCCGGCAAGAATGGTCATTTCATCCAGACAATGCTGCATCAGCGCGGTTGCGGCGTCATTCTTCAGGGTCAGCTGTCGCACCAGATAGGTATTCGCGACCAGACCAGTTAAGGATGCGACCTGCTCATTGCCATCGCGTTCCGCGACGAAGCCCAGCCAGAAACGGCTGCGCATTTCCGCGCCATCCTCGGTGTTGCGAATGATGTGACACATCCTGCCGACATTGAGCGGCTCCTCAAGCAAGCCGACCCGCGCACAGACCGCAACATCGTCTTCGCCCAGATCAACCTCGCCAAGGATCTCTTCGGCGGGGACGAATTGAATGCGCAACATGGCGAGGTCGTCACCGATATATTCATGCACCAGATGGCTGGCGCCGATATATTCATCGGGCGTCTTGTTCTCCCAATCCATCCAGACATGGGCCTGCGGAAACCACCGCTGATAGTGTTCGGTTGTTTGCAGGTAAGAGCCAAACCACCAGCCGACCATCTCCGCGCTTACCCCCGGCATCGGGGTGAGGGCCGAGACCTCGACCACACCGTTCGGCAACCGCCGCACGCCGCTTTCAAAACCGGCCTCGCCCTCGGCAAATCCCGCTGTGGGCTGGCCGGTAAAGGGCGGCACACCGAAAGCGGCGACACCTACCGCTGCCACGGCGACTGCCGCGAGGATCGTTTTCTTCATAGCCGGTATCCTTTTCAAAACCATTTCCAGCCTGATATTCCACGTATGGGGAATATGTCAACGAAATAATTCCCCGAGTGGGGAAACTTGCTTCATTTCTCCCCCGCCGCATTGTATAGGCTGCACCAGACCTACCCTTGCAAAGAGGCATTGACCGTGACTGCAGACCGAAAGCCCGGACGCCCGCAAGGCGACAGCAGTAGTGATTTGAAACTGTCGCTGCTGCGCGCCTCGATTGATCTTTTTGCCAAACGTGGCTTTGACGGCGTCTCGCTCAGTCAAATCGCCGAGGCGGCAGGGGCGGACAAACGGCTGGCGCGGTATTATTTCGGCACCAAGGATGCGCTCTGGATCGCGGCCATCACCCATCTTGTCGAGTGTTTTTCCAAAGACCTGATCGCGGCCAATGCCTTTGACGGCGGTAGCAAAACCGAAGAACTCAAGGCGTTCATTCGCGCCTTCATTACCGCCTCGGCGCGCTGGCCGCAGATGAGCCGCATCATTGTTCACGATGGTGGCGAGGATGGCACCCGCGGCGCGTTTTTGAAAGAAAACCTCGTGGGGCCGTTCTACCAATTGCTCAAAGACCTGATCGACGGCGCCCAGGCCGAGGGGGCAATACCGGATGTCTCAAGCCGCACGATCTTCTTTATGATCACCCATGGCGGCTCATTTCCCATGGCGCTCTATGCGCTTACCAATGCGCTGGAAGGCGGCGATATCAGTTCCGAAGCGGCTCTTCAGTCGCACGCCGATGCGATCATCGACCTGCTCATCCGCGCGCCAAACGCTAGGTCAAATTGAGCGATAGCCCCTCGTCATTGAGCATCTGCTCCTGATCGGCCTCGCGCGCCAAAGCCCGCATCACCGATGGGCGGCGCTCGATGCGTTGAGCGAAGTCCTGCAGGCGCGGAAAGCACTCAACCGGAAACCCCGCGCCGACAATCCGCCACCAGACCCAGTAGAGATAGGCATCGACGATCGACCAGCTCTCGCCATACCACCACCGCCCCTTATCGAACCTCTCCTCCAGCAGTTGCGCGAAGGGCTGCATCGCAGTCATGCCCTTTTCGCGGACATCCGCTTGGATCTCGGGGGTCGAGCCGAATAGATAGGGCACGCGAATGCGGGTGACGATCGGATGCAGCGTCGATGAGACAAACGCCAGATCCGAGAGTTGCTGGGCCTGCGCAAACGGCGTCTCGACAGGCGGAAGCAGCGCGGCGTCGGGAAAGCGCGAGTTTAACCAGCTCAGGATCGCGACATTCTCGGTCAGGGGCGTGCTATCGACCACCAGCACCGGAACCTTGCCCTTGGGATTGAGCGCGCGGTAAGCCTCGGACTTGTGCTGCTGCGCCTTGAACCGCACCAGCTCGGTGGCAAAGGGGACGCCGATTTCCTCCAGCGCGATTGTTGGCACCCGGGCGCAAGAGCCCGGCGCGACATAGAGCGTCAATTTCGGCATATCACCTCCTGATACTGGCCCCTGCCCCTCACCGCGTGCCGGGCAGCCACAACACGATGATCGGAAACCCAATCAACAGCGCGATTTTCACCACATCTGCGACAACAAAGGGCGCGACGCCTTTGTAAACATCGGTCAATTTCAGATGCGGATCGATGGATTTCATGATGAACAGATTCAATCCGAACGGCGGGGTGATCATGCCGATCTCGACCAGACAGATGGTCAGAATGCCCCACCAGATCGGATCGAACCCCAGTGATTCAACCAGCGGCAGGAACACCGGCAAGGTGATGATCATAATCGCGAATGTATCCATCACCGTGCCCAGAACCAGATAGATCGCGGCAATCATGATCACGATCAGCACCGGCGTCGTGGTCAGCGCGGTCATACCCGCGACCATCAGGTCAGGGACACCGGATATGCCGACCATGAACGAGAAATTGGTCGCCCCGAAGATCAGCACATATATCAACGCGATGGTCGAGGTCGTCTCGCGCATCACCGCCCAGATCGTATCGCGATTGATCTTGCCGCGCGCAATTGCGAAGCCAAAGGCCGCGATGGCACCAACCGACGCGGCCTCGGTCTCGGTGAACACGCCGGTATAGATCCCGCCAATCACCAGCGTGATCAGCACGATAACCTGCCAGCCATTGCCGAAATCGCGCATCATCTGCATCCGCGGCACCCGTTCCCCCTTGGGGACACCGCCGGGCGACAGTTTCACGGTGATCGAGATCGCGACAAGATACAGGCAGACCGCAAGCAAGGCCGGAACAATCGTCGCGATAAACAGCGTGCCGATCGAGGCTTCGGCGAGCAGCGCATAGATCACAATCACCGTCGAGGGCGGGATAAGCTGCCCCAGCGTGCCGCCCGCCGCCACGGTTCCCGCGGCCAATGAACGGCTATAGTTTCGCTTGGCCATTTCCGGCAAGGCGACCTTGCCAATGGTTGCCGAGGTGGCCAGCGATGATCCGGTCAGCGCACCAAACCCCGCCGACCCCAGAATCGTCGCCATCGCCAATCCGCCGCGAAGGTGACCGATTGCGGAATTGGCAAAGCGGTAGATCTCGGAGGACATGCCGGCAACCGTCGCAAACGACCCCATCATCAGAAACAGCGGCAGCACCGCGAGGCTTTCGTTGAACAGCATATGGTGAACGCGGCCCCCGAACATGGTCATCCCCGCGTTTGAGCCCAGAATGACCATCGACCCCAAGAGCCCCGCCAGACCGGTCGCCGCCCCCACCGGAACCGAGAAAATCACCATCAGCCACATCAGCCCGAAACAGGTTAACGCCAGAAACGCCGGCTGCATTCCGGTAAACACCGCCGCCACGGCTTGATAGGGCGCAGGCACCACGAAAAAGCCGAGGATCAACAGCAGGCAAAGGCCGCAGATCGTGTATCCGACGCGGCGGCTTAAGCGGAAGGCATCCGAAAACTGCAGCGCAAACTGCAACAGCTGGACAAACAGCGTCAGCGCCACCACGCTGGTCACCACATAGAGGATCAGCCCGACCGGCAGTTCCAAAAGGTTCGAGGTCCGCCCCACCATCGTGTAGCGCTCGGCCAGCGCAAACAGCCGCCAGACCACCACGGTCAGGAAGATCAACAACAACCCCGAGCCCAAGGCACGCAGCCAGGCAAAGCCGAGCGTCCCGACCAGAGTTTGCATAAAGTCGATGGTGATATTGACCCGGCCCGAGGCACCGGCAGGCAGGCAGGCCGCGACCCCCAGCGCCAGCAGCGGCGCGGTGATTTCATTCAGCCCGTCGATTGGATTGTTGAAAAAGAAGCGCAAAAGCACGTCGAGGACGGTCACAAAGCCAATCCCGAGGATGCCGATAACCCCCAGCGCGGCGATCTTTTCGGTGATGCCATGCGAGATGACGTGCAGCCTGTCCAGTAATGCCCTCATGGCAATGGTGCCTCCGCAGCTGCGACGAATCTATCGAACGCATATTGATCCATATGAAGTGTCCAGTGTTCAACGATTTCCGCACCGTCAAAGCGCCAGATCCCGAAGGCCGGCATGTCCAGCCGCAGATCATCGACCGCGGCAGTGACCCGCAGCGGAACCATCGCCCAGTTCCCCGAGATGCAGATTTCTGCGGTACGCGTGACGGCGAAAGTTCCGCCACTAAGCTCTGACAGCCTGGCGATGAACCGCGCGGTTTCGGCGGCCCCTTGGTAGCGTCCGGCGATACGGCTCTGTCCGGGAACATGCAGCGTATAGCTATCCGCCCGCGCCGCTTCGAACGGTGCGACATTGCCGTCATAAAGCTGGGAAAGCACCTGTCGCAACTGTGCGATGCCCTGCGGATCGAGCGCCACCCCTAGCGGCCCTGTGCTTCTGCCGCGGCGACGAAGGCGTCAAACCCGTATTGGTCGAAATTCATCTCCCAATGCTCGACGATCTTATCCCCGCGAAACCGCCAGATCCCGAAAGCCGGCGTCTCCAATTTCGTGTCACCGGCCTCGGCGGAGACGACAACCGGGACCATCGCCCAATCACCCGAAATACAGATATCGCCCAGCTTTCTGACCTTGAAACTCCCCGCGGTCAGGGCGCGCATTTTCGGGCGTTTGACCTCGGCCTGCTCGGTGCCGTGGTAATCCCCAGCGATGCTGCTCCGCCCCGGTGTATGGCAAATATAGTCGTCGGCGATGGCGGCGTTGAAAGGCTCGAAATTCCCCGCATAAAGCTCCGTCAGAACCGAGCGGAAATAGGCTTCATGGCTGTCTGCATCCGGCATTATCGTCTCCGTTGTGTTCAGGTCTGTCTCACTGGCCCGCCGCAAGGTTTCCCCGTCGCCCGAACCGATGCTGCGCGCCCCCATGGCCGCGCCCCCTCCGGTCGCCGTCCTGCAGATAACCACGCGAAATTCAGGCTCTGGGCCTTCGGCGCGCGGGGTCGCGCAAACCTCCGGCTCATTCAAACTGCCCGTCCACCAGCACAAAGGCGATGCGGCACATACCCTCCGACCTGTTGGACCACGCGTGATTGGTGCCGCGCTGGATCAGGATGTCGCCCGCATTCAACACCGTCTCATCCTCATCCATGATCGCGGTGATCGACCCGGCAAGCACAATGGCATAATCAACCGTCGCAGTCTTATGCATCCCCTGATGAACTGCCTTGTCCTTGGTGTGATCGGCATCGGGATAAAGCTCGCGGAATGTGGCATGCAGCACTTTTTCCAGCTCCTCGGGGTCTTTGGGCTCGGGCGGAATGTCGATCACACGGATCACCGTTCCCTGTTTCGGCGGCAGCACGCCTTTATGCTCCAGAATACTGTCGGCATCATGCACATTGCTGGGGCAAGCGGCGGTGCGCCAGACATTGGCCATCGCATAGCCGGGCCGCGCCTGAACCCTGGCCACCCGCGGGGGCGCGCCGTCCTCAATGATGATGCTTTGCCCCTGTTCATTGTGGCCCGTGACCACGCGGCGCAGCGGTGAAAGTCGTTTGGTCATGAATAGCCCCTCAAATCGGCTGATTGAGCCGCTCGTAGCGACTGTTAACATTGTCTTGCGCATGGTTGCGGATATGTTCGGCCGCGCGGTTCATCGCCTCCAGACCCGCAGCATGGCCATTGACCCCGGTCGATTTCGATCCGTTCTGGACAAACGCACAGCGCTCAAATCTGCGCTCTTGCCATTCGCTGAAAATATCCGGCACATCCCGATTTTCGCGCAACAGCCAGTAAAGAACGATCACATCTTCGATCGCCATCGAGGCACCCTGCGCCCAGAACGGTGTCGAAGCATGCGCGGCATCGCCAACCAGAACCACACGGCCCTTGAACCAGGGCGGCTCCATGATGATTTCCTTGATCGGCGTATAGACAATCTGCTCCGAGCGGGTGATCTGCTTCAGCAAGCCACCCGCGCGCCCGCCAAACATCGCGAACCGCTCATGCATCCGGCGCACCAGCGTCTCGGGCTCGAACCACGGGTTTCCCGGCTCTTTCGACACCCCTGCAATATAGAGTTCATCATCGGAAATCGGGATAATCCCGACGGATTTCTCGGGGCCCATCTGCCACATGGTGTCAGCCAGCGGTGTTGCCATCGGAAGGATCGCGCGCCAGTTCGAAAACCCGCTGTATTGCGGCTCGATCTCGGCAAACACCAGCGAGCGCACCGAAGAATTCACCCCATCCGCCCCGATGACGATATCGTAGCTTGCACGCGCGCCATCGGTGAAACTCACATCGACACGGTCCCCGGATTGGCTGATCCCGGTGACGCTTTTGCCCATTTGAATGGTGACGCCAGCCGCCTCAACGGCGGCGAGCAAGATCGCATGCAACACCGGTCGCCCAATCGGCACATAGCCCGGATAATCAGAGCCGGGACAGGGCGGAACCACCGTCTGGGCCAGCGTATTCCCATGCATATCGGTGATCGTCGACACCCCCGTTGGCGAGTGCCAGCCGGCTTTGACGATCTGCTCGGCAACACCGATTTCCTGCAACCCCCGCAGCGCGTTGTTTTGCACATACATGCCGGTGCCCAGCACTTCCCAGCTTTGCGACTTCTCGACAATATCGATCTGATACTCTGTTTTCGCCAGCGCGCAGGCCAAGGTCTGCCCGGCGATTCCCGCCCCAACTATCAGCGCCCGTTTTGTCACTTCGCACCCTCCCGCTTCTGATTGCAGTTATTCCTTTCAAAAGGAAAAAGTCAACAGGCCGGGCTTGTTTTTCCTTTCAAAGAGAATAAAAGATATAGGCACTACGTACGGTTTCACGAGACGGTCTCGTCGGCTTGTGCGTCAGCCTAATTGGGAGGAAAGCATGTACAAAATCACGACAGCACTTGTGTCAGCAGGCCTTTTCGTTGCCACATCCGGCGCCTCGTTTGCCGATCCGGTCGCACTGCGATTCGCCGTCGGTGTGCCGCCGCAGGTCCATTACAATCGGGATCTGTTCACGCCTTGGTCCGAAACCGTTTCGGCAGAATCGAATGGCACACTTGAAATCAACATGTTCTACGCGGGCGCCTTGGGGCATCCGGGCGAATTTCTCGAGGCCATTGATGTCGGGGCTGTCGATATCGCCGTCGATATTGCCGCCTATTATCCGGGGCAGTTCGCCCTCTCCCAGATTGCCTCCCTCCCCTTTATGATCGACGATCCGGTGCAAGGCTCGATGGCGCTTTGGTCGCTTTATGAGAGCGGCGCTTATGGCGATATGTTCGACGGGATGAAGATGCTGGCGATCTCGACCCCGCCAGCAGCGATGATCCTGACCACCGAAACACCGGTTGCACGGCCCGAAGACATGCACGGGCTGACGATTGCCGCCAGTGGACGGATCTCGCCGCAGGTCGCGCAAGCCGTGTCTGCCGCACCGATCGACGTGCCGATCTACGAGATTTATCAATCCCTGAGCCGCGGCACCGTTGACGGCGCGATCACCTATTACACGGCAATTGCGCCCTTCAGCCTGCATGAGGTCGGCAATTACTATCTCGACCTGCCGCTGGGGGGCTCGTTCATGATGGTCTATATGTCCCAAGAGCGGTTCGACGCCCTGCCCGCTGAGGCGCAAGCGGCATTGGACAACAACTCCGGCCTTGCCCTCTCGCAGGCCTTTGGCGAAGTCTGGGCTGCCGCCGCGCAAGTCGGACAGAATATGATCACCCAAGAAGGCGGGACCATCGCCACCCCCAGTGAAGAGGATATGGCGCTTTGGCAGGCCAGCATCGGGGATATCGTCGACAATTGGGCGGCAGATACCGAGGGCGGTCAGGCGCTTGTCGATGCATTGCGCGCGGAACTCGCCGATTAACCCCTCGACCGATCTTTGAAACCCGACCGGGGCCGCCAGTTTGGCGGCCCTATTTCTTGGCGATCCCCTGCATCAGCGTCTGGAACAGGAATTCGACAAACTCATCCGCCACATCATTTGGCGTCTGGTCCGGCCCGAACAGACGGGTGAAAATCGTCCGCGAGGTGGCCAGAAATTCGCCGGCCCCGATGATCGAAAGATACAAGAACCGCGGATCGAAATCGTCGCGGAACAACCCGTCCTTGCGACCGGTCTCGATGATCTCACTCAGGGTTCCAAAGAACTGGTCGGTAAACCAGTCCCGTGTCTCCAGCGCCCATTCGTCGTGCCCATTGATGATCTGCTCGATGAACAATTCATGGAAACTGGTCTCTTCGGTCAAAAAGGTCACCAGATGCCGGATCCGCTTTTTCAAGGCATCTTCGGGGCTTGATGGATCAATGTCGAGCGCCCGAAAGCGTTCGCCGTAATCCTTGACCAGCACCTTCAAAACCTCGGTCAAGAGATGCCGCAGATCCGAGAAATAATAGCGAACCAGCGCGGGATCCACACCCGCCTCTTCGGCCACCAGTTTGCGGGTCAAAGAGGACGGCGGCACACGGCGCAGAAGACCGCGCGTCGCGGTGATGATATGGTCACGGCCCACCGATCCGCGCCCGCGGCCACGCGGCGCAGATCTGGTCTTCTTGGATGTTTCGGGTTTGCTTACCAAGGTCTTGGTTTTCTTGTCATATTTGGGCCGGACCGCGTCTGGTCACAACCGGTCCTGCGCTGTTCTTTTGCCTGCCAGGATTGATACACCCTCGCCTGACGATAATCAAATGCCGCGCCGGATCTCACAGCCTCACCGCGGTGCGTTGCCGCCCCATATGGCTGCATTCGGCCTGCATCACATCGCCCGGCGCCAGATAATTGCCCTTGCCCTGCCCCACCCCTGCGGGCGTGCCGGTGGCGATCAAATCACCCGGCTCGAGGGTCAGCATCTGTGACAGATATTCGATCTGCTCCTCAAGCGAGAAGATCATATCGCGCGCCAGACCGTCCTGATGCAGCACATCATTGACCCAGAGCCGCAGTGTGATCTCGCGGTAGTCGGGGACGAATACGGCGGGCAAGAACAACGGCCCGACCGGAAAAAACGTGTCATAGCTTTTCCCCGCCAACCAGTCCGAGCGGATATTCGGCCGATCCTCGCGCCATGTTGCGGCGCGGCAGGACACATCATTGACCGTGACATAGCCCGCGACATGACCCATCGCCCGCGCCTGCGAGACCCGTTTGGCCGGTGCGCCGATCACCGCCGCAAGTTCCACTTCCCAATCAATCTTGTGCTCTGCACTCGGCAGCACAATATCGTCTTCCGGTCCGGTCATGCAGCTTGTCGCCTTGAGGAAATGATAAGGTTCCTGTGGCCGCACGGGGGCGTTTTTTGGCGACGATTTCGGGCCGGTAAAGCCGGTTTGCGCCATTTCCTGAACATGTGCCGAATAATTCGCCGCCGCGCAGAGGATCTTGCCGGGGCGCGGAACCGGCGCCAGTCTCTTGGCAATCTTGGTCACTTCACAACGCGCCGCTATCTCCGGCGAAGCCAGAATCCGCTCTGTAACCTCCTGATATTGCGCAAGGCTTTCCTGCCAATCCATAAGCGCAAGCGCCAGATCGGTCTGCACGCCTTGCAGGTCAAATACCGCCGCCAAGGTCGCCAGATCATAGTGCTTGCCCTGCGTCACGATCGTCATGATCGCCTGATCCGCTTCGGTTCTGACGCGCCCCAGTAGGAACATGTTTTCCATTTTTCACCTTTATTTCTTTTTAAAGGGAATTTATACGAGAACCAGCACCTGTCAATGGACTCAGGCGCGTTATCGAGGATTTGGGATAGGCACGCATGCAAACACAGCTCGATATCGTCGCATTGGAAGAGCATTACGCCGACCCGCATCTCGACGCGCTCTTGGGCCGCACACATCCCGCGCCCCTGCAAAAACTGCTCTATGCCAGCGCCGAGGACCGCGTGCAGCGTCTCGACACGCTCGGGATCGCGACCGAGGTTCTTGCCCTAGCGCCGCCCGGTTTGCAGGGGATCTGCGCCGATAACGCCCACAATCTGGCCATCGAGGTCAATGACCGGCTGGCGGCATTCATCCGGCAAGCCCCCGGCCGCTTTGCCGGTTTCGCCGCCCTCCCGACATTCTCGCCCGATCATGCGGCGCGCGAATTGAACCGCTGCGTGCAGTCCCTCGGCTTCGTCGGCGCGATGATCCACGGGCCAACCGATGGGCTCTTTCTCGATGATCCGCGTTTCGAGCCGATCTTCGCCGCCGCCGAAGCGCTGGAGGTGCCGCTCTATATCCACCCTTCGGAAATCCTCGCTTCCGTCAAGCAAAGCTACTTCGCGCCCTACGACCAGACCCATCCGATGTTCATTCGCGCGGGCTGGGGCTACACGATTGAAACCGGCACCCACGCCATGCGGCTGATCCTCTCGGGTGTGTTCGATAGACACCCGCGCCTTCGCATCATTCTGGGCCATTTCGGCGAGGGCATTCCCTTCTTGCTCGACCGCATCGACGAGGCCCTTGCGCGCGATACCCCGATGCAAGCCTTTCGCGAGTTGTTCCTGCGGCATTTTTACGTGACATCGAGCGGGTTCTTCTCTTCAGCAGCGCTCAATTGTTGCCTCGAACAGATGCCGCCAGACCGGATTCTTTTTTCGATCGACGCCCCCTATGCCGCGGATCACAGCGGCGTCGATTGGCTCAAGGCTCTCACCCTCGACACCCCCTTAAAACGGAACATCGCAGGCGCCAATGCGCGCCGGTTGCTAAACCTCACATGACCGATGTGCCCCCCGTCACATTTGCCTTGCGCATGGGCTCGATGATCGGCTGCCCGCCGTTTCCGGTGCTGGATTTCGACGATGGCGCATCCGTGGCCCTGCACGCGGTCCGCCCTCTGGCCGAGACGCTGGGATTGCGCATCCCCGAGGGCACGATCTTTGATCTGGTTCAGGATTGGGAGCGGGGATTTCCAGCATTGGCCGAATTGGTGCAGGCGCTGGCCTATAGCCCCATGGCTGTCGGCCATCGCGGTGACTTCGTGCCCTCGGAACTGATCACCGACGAAAGCCTCCTGCCCGCCGCGCGTCAGGTCTTCCTGCGGCGCGGCGCCTGTGTCGAAACACCGCCGATTTCCACCGTCGCCAAAGCCTCCGGCCCCCTCACCCTCGGCGATCAGATGAAGCCCGCGAGACCCTCTTTCTGTCTGGCCGCGGTGATCGGGAAGCAGGCCACCGGCGTGCCTCAGGAGGCCGCGCCATCGGTGATCGCCGGTTGGGCCATCGGGGTTGAACTCCGCGCCGCTGACAGCGCCGGACGGCCCGTGCCCGGCGCCTTGATCATCGGGCCAAACCTCGTTCCGGCAGCCTTTGCCAGCGACCTCAGCGGCATTCCCTATACCATGGGCATGATGGGCCGCGAAGTCGCCCATGGCGCCCTCTCCGATCTCTCGGCGCAGATGCCGGGCTTCCTCGCCGAGGTCAGCGCGATGACCACACTCTTGCCCGGCGATCTCTTGGTGATCCCGGCCACGCCAAGCCCGGACACGCCCGCAGCCGGCACCGTTGACACGCTCGAAGCGCTCGCCTCGGGCTTTGGCTACCTCAAGAAAAGTTTCAAATAGGAGACCCACCATGGCTATCACCGGGATTGAAACGCTGGTCTACGGCGTCGAGAATATCAACGAATGCGTGGCGTTTTTTGAGGATTTCGGCCTGAACCTGAAGTCACGCAGCGAGGAGTGCGCGCAGTTCCAATTGGAGGAAGGCAGCAAGGTCGAGATCCGCAGCATCAAGGATCCGTCGCTGCCGGACTCCATCCTACAGGGCACCGGCGTTCGTGAGGTGATCTGGGGCGTGGACAGCACAGAAAACCTTGAAGCGCTGGTTGCCAGCCTGCAAACCGACCGCGATCTGCGCCGCGATGCAGATGGCACCGCGCATTTCAAATCCGATTGCGGGCTGCCGCTGGGACTGCGCCTCTATGACAAGAAAAAGGTGCTCAACTGCCCCGATCCGCTAAATGCACCCGGCGTCGCGGGCCGTCTGAATGTCTCGCGCAAATGGCGTTTGCGCGCCCGCCCGAAAACCATCACCCATGTTGTTTTCGCGGTCGAAGATTTCGTCGCCAGCCACCGGTTTTTCGAAGAGCGGCTCGGCTTCCGGCTCTCGGAATACCAGATCCACCTCGGCATCTACATGCGCTGCGACGGCGCCTCGGATCATCACAACCTGTTTCTGCTGGACATGAACAGCGGCAGCGCGCCCGGATACCCGATCTATCATCACGCGAATTTCGGCGTCGAGGATATCGACGAACTGATGGTCGGCACCAACCATATGAAACGCCGCGGTTGGAGCGTCGGCGGGCTGGGTCAGGGGCGGCACCGGATCGCCTCGGCGCTGTTCAGCTATTTCAAAAGCCCGACCGGCGGAGAGGTCGAATACGGCTCGGACAGCGACTATCTCGACGACAACTATGTGCCGCGCGAATGGAATGCGCTTTTTGGCCTGCAATCCTGGATGACCGAACAGCCCGAGTGGATCAAAAACGCCCAGATCGAGTGGCACGCCAAACATATGACCGAAGGCATGCCCGCGCATATCCGCTCGATCAAAGACCTGCCGGATGACGGCAAACTCGCATGAACCGGGCGTGATTGCCGAGCGGAGCCCGGTAAGGGGCATTGATCGAAACGCAGGCTAGCTTTCGCCTTGGGTTGGCCGCCTCAACAAAATACCCACCCCGCTTGCGCTAAGCCGCCCCAATCTCCGCCTGCCTCTGCGCCTGTTTTTGCGACAGCACCGCGCAGACCAGAAGCTGCGACATATGGTAGATCATCAGCGGCAGCACGATGGCGCCGACCTGCTCCGCCGCGAAAAGCGCGGTGGCGATGGGTAGGCCCGAGGCAAGGCTCTTGGTCGAGCCGCAGTAGAACAGCGCCGTCCGGTCCGCGCTCGGCAGCTTCAGGCCGCGCCCGGCAGCCCCCACCAGCGCCATCACCAGCGCCAAAAACACCCAGACCACGCCGAACAGCAGCGCCAGATCGACGCCCGACACCGTTGACCACAGGCCCGAAACCGTGCCCGCGCTGAACGCCGAATAGACGATCAACAGGATCGATCCGCGATCCACCACCATGGTCACCAATTTATGGCGTTTGATGAACCCGCCGATGAACGGCAGCGCCAGTTGTCCCAAGATGAACGGCAGCAGGATCTGCGTGCCAATCCGCACCACCGCGTCCAAGCCGACCCCGCCCTGCCCCTGCACCAGCAACAGCGCCACCAGCGCCGGTGTCAGCACCACGCCCAACAGGTTCGAGACCGAGGCCGCGCAGATCGCTCCCGGGACATTGCCGCCCGCAATCGAGGTGAAGGCAATCGAAGAGTTCACCGTCGAGGGCAGCACCGCGAGAAACAACAGGCCCAGCACCGCCGTCGCCCCCAATAGCGGCCCGAAGAGCGCCACCAAGAGGAGCCCCAGAAGCGGAAACAGCACATAGGTCGCCGCAAGGCTCAGCCCCTGCAGCCGCCAGTTCAGCAGCCCGGCGCGCACCGCGCTGGGGTCCAGTTTGGCGCCGTAGATGAAGAACAGCAGCGCCACCGCCCAGAAGGTCACATCCTTCAGGACCTCCGCCGCCAGATCGCGCGCCGGTAACATCAGCCCCGCCGCAATCGTCGCCAGCAGCACGAGCATGTAAAGATCAATGCCGATCCGCGATAAAAAGCGCATAGTTATCCTGTCCATTCAAGCCGCCGCCCCTATGCCACGACGGCGGGTGTATGCAAAGCGTATCGCCGGAATTGCGCCCAATAGCGCGCTCAGAATCCCGCCGCCTGACCATCCTTGCGCGGATCCGAGCCCGCCATATAGCCGCCCTCGGGCAGACGCGCGACCAGCTGCGCGCCGCCAAAGCCAAAGGCATTATCCGGCGCCTCCACCTCGATCCGGTGCCCCAAAGCGCGCAACGCTGCCAGCGTCGTCTCACCCATCGCGGGCTCGCAGGCCACATCCAGCCCCGAGACCATCCGCCAGCGCGGTGCATCGGCGGCAGTCTGCACATCCTGCCCCCAAAGCTGCGTACGCAACAGCAATTGCACATGCCCCTGCGCCTGAATCGGCCCGCCCATCATCCCGTAGGCCATCAACGGCTTGCCCTCTTTCATCGCAAAACCGGGAATAATCGTGTGGAACGGGCGTTTACCCCCCGCCACCTGATTGGGATGCCCCGCCTGCGTGGTGAAGCCAAACCCGCGGTTTTGCATCGCAATCCCGGTGCCGGGGATCACCACGCCCGAGCCAAAACCGGCGTAATTCGACTGGATGAAACTCACCATCATCCCCGAGGCATCCGCCGTGCTCATCAACACCGTGCCGCCCTCGGGCGGTGTTCCCGCGCCGAAATCCTGCGCGCGCTCGGTCGAGATCAGCGAAGCACGGGCGCGCAGATAGTCAGCGTCCAAGAGCGCTCTCTCATCCACACCCGTCATATGCGCGCGGTCGGCGACGAAGGCGTCAATATCGGCGTAGGCCAGTTTGATCGCCTCAATCTGCAGGTGGATCGCGGTGACATCATCGGGGCCGAAGTCGCGAATTGCGGTGTGTTGCAGCATGCCAAGCGCCATCAGCGCCGCAATCCCCTGCCCGTTCGGCGGGATTTCATGCAGCTCCACATCGTCGAACCTCTGGCTGATCGTGCCGCACCAATCGGACCTATGCGCGGCCAGATCCTCCACAGTCATCGCGGCCCCATGCGCCTTGGCAAAAGCCGCGATTTCCTCGGCAATCTCGCCCTCATAAAACGCGCGGCCCTTGGTCTCAGCGATCAGCCGCAGGGTGCGGGCGGCACCGGGGTTGCGAAACCGCTCACCGGCACGCGGGGCGCGGCCATTCGGCATGAAGGTCTCGGCAAACCCCGGCTGGTGGCCCAGCACCTCGGCGCCGCGCGCCCAAAGCGCGGCGATGATCGGCGAGACGATGAACCCCTCTTCGGCGTAGCGGATCGCCGGCGCCAGCACCGTGGCCAGCCCCAAAGTGCCGAACCGCTCCGAGAGCTTCACCCAGGCGTCGACCATCCCCGGCACCGTCACCGAGTCCCAGCCGCGCTCAACCATCCCATCAGGAAACCGTTCAGGCGACCAGGCGGCGGGCGCGCGGCCCGAAGCGTTGAGCCCGTGCAACTCCTTGCCATCCCAAAGGATGCAAAACGCGTCCGAGCCCAAGCCGTTGCCGGTCGGCTCCACCACCACCAGCGCCGCGGCAGTGGCAATCGCGGCATCCACCGCATTGCCGCCCTGCTGCAGGATCGTCAGCCCCGCCTGTGTCGCCAAAGACTGCGAGGTGGCGACGACATTATCGGCCAGAATGGGCGAGCGGCGGGAGGGGTAAAGGGGATCATGGCGCAGGCGCATCTTTGGACCTCTTGGACATGGCATAGGTTAGACATGGCATAGGGTGAGAAGACTGGCGGGGCGCCCGCTGGATCGGGGCGGCAGCCGCATAGAGGAACAGGGCCGGGATCGGCGGGCGAGCGGTTTCGCCTTGTCGGCAGCGCTCACCTCAAGCCTTCTAGGACGCCCCCGCCAGCTTCACAATGCCCCGCCGCGCTTACATCCGGCCTGGCGTCCACCCGCTCGGCGCTGAATATCCCCGAGGCCCCTGCCCATTCGTCGCACCCGGAATACCACCGGCCCGCGCGTCACCGACTTCGCCAACCAATGACTGCGCCCCGTCTCACACCCGATGCTCGGGGTTCTCATAATCAAACCGGCAGCCCGCCTGCCAGGCATTGCGGTCGTTGCCATGGTTCGGCAGCCCGCCCGCATCCTTCAGCATCCGTGCCATATGCATCAGATTCCAGGTCATGATCGTCGCATTGCGCTGGGTGAACTCATTGTCGAACCCCGCCGGACCACCCTCGATCTCATCGCCATAAGACGGGCCCGGCCCGGCCTCGCCGATCCAGCCGCAATCGGCCTGCGGCGGGATCGTATAGCCCAGATGGCCAAGCGCATAGAGGATGGTCATCGCGCAATGTTTGACCCCGTCCTCATTGCCGGTCACCACCGCGCCGCCGGTCTTGCCGTAAAACACACTCTGGCCCTTGTCGTTCAACAGGCCGGACATGGCATACAGCCGCTCGATCACCAGCCGGCAGATCGAGCTTTCCTCGCCCAGCCAGATCGGCGTGCCGATGATCAGGATATCGGCGGCTTTGATCTTTTGCCAAAGCGCCGGCCAGTCGTCACGCTCCCAGCCATGCTCGGTCATATCGGGCTGCACGCCGTAAGCAATCTGAT
Source organism: Pararhodobacter oceanensis (assembly GCF_003076755.1). Taxonomy (GTDB): domain Bacteria; phylum Pseudomonadota; class Alphaproteobacteria; order Rhodobacterales; family Rhodobacteraceae; genus Pararhodobacter; species Pararhodobacter oceanensis. Next base: position 175,774 of record NZ_QDKM01000004.1, on the reverse strand, counting down.
GCGCGGCGGCGTGGATCACCTCGACACTGACCTTGTTGCGCGTCATGATCTCGCCCGCCACCGAGAGCAGAAGTTTGGTATGCGACTCCGCCTCGGCGCGTTTGAGCGAGGTGTTAATGATCACCGCCCGCAGGTCCGAAAAATCGTTGGTGTTGGTGTCGCAAAGCTCGGATTGGGTCGCGTTCAATGGCATCGCTGGGCTCCTTTTGCATCACTCTGGCGGGCCAGCACGCGGCGCCGCCGATCCTGCAAAGTGACTTAAAGCGCGCGGGGGATGCGTCAACAAACCAGCGGGATTTGCGACTGCATTCAATGCCTTACCAGTCCGATACGCACAACGGGAGACAGGTCAAACCCTGCCCCCCGCCGCCGTGATACACCTGCTTACAGCGCCATCCAGAGCTGGAACAACAAACCGATGGCAAAAGAACCCGCCAACGCAATGCCAAGATACAGCAGGAACACCTCGCGTTTGACCAGCGCCCAGACAGCAATCGCGGCGGGCAAGGAGCTGACGCCCCCGGCGACCAGAAACGCCAGTCCCGCCCCCGGCGCCATGCCCTGCGACATCAACCCGCCGACCAGCGGCAAGGCGGCATAGCCGTTCAGATAGGCGGGCACGCCGACCAGCGTGGCGATCCCGATCGGCACAATTCCGGTGCCACCAAGCGCGCTGGCGACCAGTTCCGCGGGCACGAATGCCAGCATCAGGCTTTCCAGCAGGAACGCCAGCGTCAACCATTTGGCCAGAAACAGCGTGGTCTTGATCGCCTCGCGGATAAATTTCTCCACCCGCGCACCGTCCTGCCAGAACCGCCAGACCACCGGCTGCGCATTCCGCACTTTCGCCCCGCCACAGCCGCCATTGCCGACGCCCTCCCGCAAGGGATCAGACAAAGCGCCCGAGCGTGACAGCAGATGCACCAGCGTCCCGCCCAACACGCCCAGCCCCACCGCGGCCAGCGTTTTCGCCACCGCGAACTCGAATCCCAGAACGCCGGTGGTCAACACGAACATCGACGGGTCCATCACCGGCGAGGCCAGCCAGAAGGCCATGACCGCCGAGAGCGGCACGCCCATCGCCAAAAGCGCGGCGATCAGCGGGATCACCCCGCAAGAGCAAAACGGCGACAGCCCACCCATCAGCGCCGCGATCAGGATCATCATTGCCGGTGCGCCGGTGAAGGCCCGCGCGATCAACCCGTCGGCGCCGCTGGCCCCCGCATAGGCGGCGATCCCGACCGAGAGCGCCAGAAACGGCGCCACATTGAGCAGGTTCTGCACGACAAATCCGGCCGAGCTGACGCCCAGTTCCGGCGCAAAGACCAAAAGCGCCGCCAGCAGCGCCGCCGAGGCCAGCCAGACCTTTTCCTTGGCCCATAGATGATGGCCCAGAGCGCTGGCCCGTGAGCGGGGGGTGAGAGAGGCATCTGACATCGCGAAATCCCTAAGTTTGTGGTTATATTAAGCCGAGGTTATCCATTCAACGCCTGCATAAGACGCCGCCTCTGCGAGGGTCAGGCCGCATCCTTCTGCGTCAGCGTCACGCCGGTGCAACATTCTGCGGTCAGAAAGGCCACCGTCTGGTGCATGACCGCAAAATCCACACGGGTGAGGATTTGCCGCCCCTGCCGCTCCTGCGTCACAAGCCCGGCATCGACCAGCGTTTTCAGGTGATAGGCCAGCGTCGAAGGCGCCATATCCAGATGCTGCCCGATCTCGCCGATTATCAACCCGTCATTCCCCGCCCGCACCAGCAGGCGGAAAATCGAAAGGCGGGTATCATGGCCAAGAGCGGCCAGTGCAAGGGCGACATTTGAATGTTTCATGGGGTATGATTAAAACTAGGGATGTAGTTCTGTCAAGCGATTTCACCGCCCCGCAACGCAAAACCCCGCAGGCACCGGCACGGGACCCCGCAGGGCCGAGCGGCAAATGCTGCCGCGCGTCAGGCCCATGTATAGCCAAACACTAGGCTGAAATCCTTTTCCGCCAAGGCGATATTCCCCCGCCGCGCGCCGCGCAGCCAGAGGCGGCCATGCACCTGCGTCTCGTCAAAATCCGCCCCCGCGGGCAGCATCGTATCGGCGCCCCAAAACCCGCCCAGAAATTCCGCCCCGTGGAAACTCGCGGCGCCGTCAAACTGCGCATCGGCGAAATCGGCATTGCCATAGCAGGTCACATTGTCAAACGCCGCCGCACCGCCAAACCGCGCGCGGCGAAACCCGGCGACACCGCGAAATTCGGCGCCCGAGAACCCGGCCTGTGCCTTGAACGCCGCCGCATCAAACCGCGCGTCATTGAGGAAACTGGCGCCCGCAAATGTGGCGTCGGCGCAAAACCGCACGTCCTTGAACCACGCCAGCCCGTCAAACCGCGCATAGCGTGCGTCGAGCCCCGCCTCGAAGACCGCGCCCGAGAAATCCACCCCGCAGAGCGCCAACCCCGAGAGATCGAGCCGCTCGCGCAGATGGATGCCGCGCAGGTCCACCGCCTCGCCATGTTTCCACGGCGCCGAGAGCGCGCGGCGGACCGCGGCGGCGTCCATCACGCGACCCCTTCGGCGAGCAGCGCATCTACCCAGGGCAGCGCCAGATCATCGGCCATATCGCTGCCCGAGGCGTCATGCGTCACCCGCTCACCGACCAGTTCCGCGCCCGCACCGGTCAGCATCTCTTCCAACCGCTTGCCGCCGAAATTGAAGGTCTCGGGATATTCGCTGTCGCCCATGCCAAACACCGCAAAGCGGATGCCGCTCAGGTCGGGCGCCTGCGACGCCATTTTCTCGGCAAAGGGCTGCGCCGAGGCGGGCAATTCGCCGTCGCCGTAAGTCGATGTTACCACAAGATAAAACGTGCCCGTGTCGAAATCAGCGGGGTCGAAATCCTCAAGATTGGTCACCTCGGGCGCATGCTCCGACAGGTGGTCCGAGATGTCCTCGGCGAGCATTTCGGCATTGCCGGTTTCGGTGCCGTAAAGAATATGTATCTGCATCATCTGTCCTCTGACTGGCGGGCAAGGGTGAGCATTTCCGCGCGTGTGGCAATCTTGCGGCGGGCGCGGTCCGGCGGGCAAGCGGCGCATTCGGCGGCGTCGATCCGCCGCCAACCGTCATAGCCCACCGCCTCGGGCAGGCCTGCGGTCAGTGCCGCACGGCCGGGTTTATCGCTGGTCGCCTGCGCCAGATCGGCGGCAATCCGTGCCGCCACCGCCTGCGCATCGGCGCGGTTTTCAGGGATCGTGCCGCGCGGCCCACGCCGATACCAGCCGGTGGCATAAAGCCCCTCGGCAATCCGCCCGTCGCCATCCGCCTGCGCAGTCTCGCCGTCAAACCCGATCGCGGTGAGCACGGTGTCGCAAGGCAGGTGCAACGCGCCCTCACCATTGCTGGCACGAAACCGCACGGCCTCAACGCACGCCCTGCCCTCGATGTCCTCGGGCGTCCAGCCGAAATGAAAATGCACCTCGCGCGTGGCCCCTTCCGGCCTATGGACGTCAATCGCCTGCAGGGCTTCGATCACCTTGCCCTCACCGGTCGCGCCATGCACATGCAAGCTCGCCTGCGCCAACCGCCCCAACTCGCGCAGCATCACCGGATCGAATTTCGCCATCCCCGCGCCAGAGCGCCCGACCACATCAATCCGCGTCACGCCAGCCGCCATCAGCGCCGCGCCACTCTCGGGCGCAAAGTCCGAGCCGTCGAATTCCGCAGGTGCTTTCGCCAAGATCCGCAGCAGGTCCACCGCCACATTGCCATTGCCCACAATCACCACCCGCGGTCCGATCTGCGGGCGCTCAGCGTCGGGATAATCGTTCCAGCCCCGCGTCACCACGCCCGAGCCGATCACCCCCGGCAGATCCTCACCGGCAATCCCCAGCCGCCGGTCCGTGTGCAATCCGGTCGCCAGAACCACCGCTTCATGGCTCGCGCGCAGGTCCTCCAGCGTCAGATCCGCGCCCAGCGTGACATTGCCGAAAAACGCCACATCATTGCGGGTGAACAGCCGCTCGAACTGCCGGATCACCGCTTTCGTGCCCTGATGATCGGGCGCCACACCATAGCGGATCAGCCCGTAAGGCACCGGCAGCCGGTCGATCAGATCAATCCGCGCATCGGGCAGCGCCTTGGCCAGCGCCTGCGCGGTATAGCAGCCCGAGGGACCGGCGCCGACAATCGCAATGCTGGTCATAGCTCTCCTCCTTGGTCACTGGCCCACCGCGCGGATAATGTCCGCTCGCCCTGCAGCCGCAAGATCGCCGCCGCCAAAGCCTGTGGCGCCTGTTGGTGCAGCGCATGGCCGGTCGCGGGCACAAGACTAAGCGCGCCGCGCACCGCCACCGGCAGCGCCTCATGGGCGCGAAAGGATTGCACCGGCGGCGTCACCACATCCTCGGCACCGACGATCACCGAAGTCGGCACGGTCAGCGCCGCGCAATCCGCCGCCAGATCGCCCGAGGCGAGCATTCGCACCGCCTGCCCGTAACCGGGCATTTTCACCTTGCCCATGCCCTGCGCGACATTCGCCACCAGATCGGCGTTGTCTTCGGGCGCATAGATCAACCGCGCGGCGCGGCTGGCGGCGAAAGCCTCGGCGCCCTGCCGTTCCAGATCCTCAAGTCGCGCCGCCTGCGCATCAGGCAAAACGCCCCCCGCCGCAGCCCCGCCGCCCTGCGCACAAGACGCCAAAGTCAGGCTGTCCAGCCGCTCGGGATGCGCGCGGGCCAGCGCCGCGCCAATCAATGTGCCCAGCGAATGCCCGAGAAGATGCACGCGCTCCAATTCCAGCGCATCCATCAACCGCAGCGCCGCCGCCGCGTAATCAGCCGCCACCGGCCATGCCTTATCCAAAGGTGTCGAGGGCCCATACCCCGGCGCCTCCCAAGCGATCACCCGCCAGCCCGGCAAATGCGCGGCCAGCGCATCAAACGCCCGCGCCTCCGAGCCGATCCCGTGCAGCGCCATGAGCACCGGCCCATCGCCCGCATGCTCACGCCAGCCGATCCCCTCGGTGATATGATCGCGCCCGCTCATGTCACAAACACATAGCCATTGTTGACCGGCAACACCTGTCCGGTCAGCGTCAAGGCCGCCTCCGAGACCAGAAACGCCGCCGTTCCCGCCACATCCTCGGCCGATTGCGGCCCACCCACGGCGCTGCCGTCCTGATAAAGCCGGTGTCGCGCTTCGGGAACATATTCGGTGCTTTCGGTGGTCAAAATCCCCGGCGCGATACAGGTGACGCCAACACGGTCCGGGCCCAATTCGCGCGCCAAACTCCGGGTCATCGCCATCACCGCGCCCTTGGAGGCGGTATAGGACAGCAGCTTCGGCGCGCCCCAAAGCGCGGTGTCCGAGGCCACATTGACCACCCGCCCCGAGCCGCTGGCGCGCAGCAGCGGCGCGCAGGCCCGCGTCATCAACCAAGTGCCGCGCACATTGATCCGCTGCACGCGGTCCCACAACTCCAGCTCGATATCCTCGAACCCCATGCCGCCGACATTCGTCGCCAGTGCCGCGCAGTTGATCAACCCGTGTAACGCACCGGCCTCGCCCAACGCCTCGCCCAAAGCCTCAATGCTATCAGGATCACCCAGATCAACCGTCTCGGCCCGCGCGCCCAAAGCCTCGGCAGTGGCTTGCACGCCTGCGCTGTCGATATCCGCCAGCACCAGCTGCGCGCCCTGCGCCGCGCAGGCCTCGGCAATCGCGCGGCCCAAACCGCGCGCCGCGCCGGTCACCAATATGCGCCGCCCCTCCAGCATCACTCTGCCGCCACCTGCGCCAGTTCCGCCTCGATCTGCTGCTTGGCCTCACGGGTGAGGATTTGGCGCACGCGGCTGACCCCGATGTCATGCTGATAGAGCATCTCGCGTCGCCGCGCGTCATCGGGCATGCCCTCCAGCATCACCCGGTCCTGCTCAAGCACATTCCAGTGGTTGTTCTCCAAGGCCGCACGGTAGAGGAACCGCCACGATGCCCGCGCCAGCCCCTCGACCTTGCGCATCCGCCAGAAGAACACCTTGCAGGTCGTCTCATCCACCGGCGTCGCATAGCCGACAATCCGCATATTACCCCCGGGACCGGCGGCAGGCGGATAGGGGATGTCCAGAAAGCAGAACATCGTGCCGGGGTGAAAGACAAAATCCGTCCAGTCGAAATTATCACCCACCTGCCCCACACGGGTGATATGGAACCCGTGCTCGGTCTTATCCAGCCGCATCAGATCCTGTTTCGATCCGTAAGCCAGCGTGAAGCTTTCCGAGTGCAGATAACAGCCGTGCATCGGATCGGCGAGATTGTCGATCGCATAGCGGTAGTTGGTCTCCCAGACCGCGGTGCAGAGGAAGCCGGTCCACGCGTCGCTGGTCAACTCATCGGGCAGCACCAGTTCCGGCGGCTCGGGCCGTGAGAGCGAGGGGATATAGACAAACACCGCATCCGAATGCTCGGTGACATGAAAGGATTTCACCGCCTTGCGGCCTTCCAGCGCGCATTCCGGCATCGCCGGCACCCGCACCACCACGCCTTCGCCATCGACCACCACACCGTGATAGCGGCAGCCGATATTGCCCTCGTGAACCTCGCCCAAAGACAGCGGCGCGCCGCGATGGGGGCAGAAATCCTCGATACATTTCAGCGATCCATCGGCCCCGCGCCAAAGCACCAGCTTCTGGCCCAAGGCCTTGACGCCATGCGGGCGCGAGGTCTTCACTTCGACCGATTTCGCGACCGGATACCAATGGCCCAACAGGCCGGAGTTCACCCGCTCTTCGATCAGGGCTTTTTTGTCGATGGCCGTCATGATCTGGCTCCTTTTGGATGGGGTGCGCGGTGCCGACCTAGCCTGCGCCGCGCCCTGTCTGAAACTAATTCGGGATCAGTGGTCTTTTTTCGGGATATAATGCAGCAGCCGCTCTTCGAGTGCAGCCAATACGGTGTATAATAGAATTCCGATAAGCGTCAGCAGCACGATCGAATTAAACACCATCGCTGCATTCGCCTGACCGCCACCGTAGGTAATTAAGAACCCGAGGCCAGTATTACCGCCGACCATTTCCCCTACTACGACACCAATAACAGCCAAAGTTGTGGCAATGCGCAAGCCAGCCATCAGATTGGGCAGTGTCGACGGGAATTCAACTTTAATGAATATCTGCCAACGGCTCATTGAATAGGCGCGCGCCAGATTGACCATATCGCGGTCCACAGTCTTCATCGCCGCTAATACATTCACCAATACCGGAAAAAACACGATCAGAACTGCGACCAGCATTTTTGGGATCGAGTTATAGCCGAACCAAATTATAAAGAGAGGCGCAAATGCCACTTTCGGTGCGATCTGCAAAGCCAGAATATACGGCGAGAGAACCTTCTCCCAAAAACGCGAAAAACCAAGAAGATAACCGATCGTCGCACCCAATGTCGATCCAATCAAGAACCCCAACAGCGTAAACCACGCCGTGGATAGAGTGTTGGCAATAACATGCTCGCGACGATACATCCGGCCCAACTCTAGAACCATATCAGAGACAGTAGGAATGATGAATTTCGGCACCCCGAGGGCAGGAGGCAGAAACTCCCAAACTAGCAAAAGCAAACCCAAAATCAAAAAGCCGACAAGCGTTGTGTTGCGTGAAGATGTCATCGGATACCTCGTATTGAGCGCTTCGAATCGTCCAATTGACGCCGCGCAATATGTCTCTGCTCGGAAGCTAAATATTCAGGTGGATACTCGCCGCTATCCGAGTTCTGTTTATTGAACAGCGACGAGAAAATTCCTGAAAGGCCTTACCTATAGTGCAATCAATCAGGCACGAAGTCGTTGGTATAGACGTCTTCGATAGGTACAACGGCATTGATCACTTCGTTCTCGGCATAGAAATCTTGCACTGTTTGCAGTTGAGCCTGATCAAAGGCGCCGATTGGACGATCACCGTCTTGCAGATACACCAGTTCAGCATACATGCGCATAATGCGCTCTACCTGATCTACGTTCTCCGCATGGCGATCAACAAACCCAACATAGTCAATGGCGGCTTGGTGTGGATCATCAATGATATCGTGGATTGCACGCAAGGTTGCAGACACAAACCCGCGTACTGCATCAGGGTTTTCTGCAATGTATGCGTCAGACGCGATAATTGCCTGTGCTTGAGCAGGAAATACATCACGCGCCGGCATAACCGATAATTCGACCCCTGCGTCTTCAATCGCGACAATCCACTCCGGAACACCCGACATTCCCGAGACAGATCCAGCGATCATACCCTGCACAATGCCGCCATAACCCAGAGATTGAATATCTACGTCATCCGGATTAACACCGGAAACTGCCAACGCGGCACGGAGGTTGTAAAACTCAGTGTTCTGAAAACCCGCTACTGCAATTGCGTGGCCGGCAAACTCTTCAATTGAGGTAATACCACTATCGTTGCGCCAAACAAGCTGCGTCAATCCTTGGCCACCAAGAACCGCTACGCCGCGCACTTCCAATCCATTGGCGCGCACGATCATGGAAGTGTCCCCCATGCCGCCGCCCAAATCTGCATTTCCGACCGCAACTTGCGTCGCAACGTCTGCGCCACCGTTACCTATGCGGAAAGTCACATCCAGACCTTCTTCCGAGTAATAACCCTTTCCCAATGCTAACTGAAACGGAGCAAAAGCGGGCAGAAAATCCGGTCCGGGGAATAGGTAAGTCAACGACGTCTGGGCCTGCGCCATCAGGCCCGTCATTGTTATTCCCATTGCTGCAGTAAATCCGAGAATAATCTTATTCATTATAGTTCTCCCTTGGTTTTAAGTAGCCCGTTGATCGAGCTTGAGTAATGCGAAAATTTCCGCCGCATGTTGGTGGATTTCACTCATCTGCCGCCGTTTGAGCGGATGCGCGCGGTCCGGCAGGTCAATCGGCATCTCGCGGATCACCGTGCCCGGACGCTCCGACAGCACCAGCACGCGGTCGGACATGATCACCGCCTCCGACAGGTCATGGGTAATCAACAGCGTGGTGATCCCCGCCTCCTGAATGGTCTCGGCAAAACTGTTCTGAATCAACAGTTTGGTCTGCGCATCCAGCGCCGAGAACGGCTCGTCCAGCAGGATGATATCGGGGTCAATCGCCAAGGTGCGGGCCAAAGCTGCGCGTTGCCGCATACCGCCCGAAAGCTGATAGGGATACTGGTTTTCAAACCCCGCCAGATGACAGCGCTCGAGTTCCGCCATCGCCCGATCCCGCCGCTCGGCCTTGCCGACGCCGCGCGATTCCAGCCCGAATTCGACATTCTTGATGATCGTCCGCCAGGGCAGCAGCAGGTCTTTTTGCAGCATGAAGCCGACATGGGGATTTGGCTTGGTCACCTTTTCGCCCGAGACCAGCACCTCGCCCGAGCTGGGCTGATAAAGCCCCGCGGTCATGCTCAGGATCGTGCTTTTGCCGCAGCCCGACGGCCCGACCACCGAGACGAACTCGCCTTTATTGACTTTGAAATCAACGCCCTCAATAGCGGTGACCACCTTTTGACCCAGCGCGCCGAAGGTCTTGGTGACATTGCGGAACTCAAGCGCCATAGCCGTGCTCTTCATAAGCGGCATCCAGATCGGCGTTCACCGCGGCAAGTTCCTGCGCCAGCAAATCCTGATCCCAGTCCTTGCGCCCCGAGACCGGCGCCACCAGACCGCGCGCGGCCAGTTCACCGGCGAGCTTGCCGAAATCCTGCTCGCCCGCGCCCATGATCTCCATCATCGCGGAGGCCAGAGCCTGCTCGGCCTCGCTCAACGCGCGGCCCCGCGACTGATGGGCCAATGCCGGACGGGTGGTGTCTTGCGCGCGCTGCGACAGGCGGTCCTTGAATGCATCCATGGCGGGCTCCTCTGCGGACGTTCGTTGCGGGCTGGCTGCCGTGGCAACTGTTCATATTTAAACACTGTGTTCATTCTGTAGAAGTGAAAATCAACAGTCAAGACAATTCTTATCCCCAAGCCCTGCCCTCTGCGCGCCCTCTCGGGGCCGGCAAAGCCAATGCACACAGGTGTTACACAGGTGAAAAACCCCGCCTGCACCTTGCGGTTCAGACGGGGGATTTTCGGATAGGTTATGGATTGCAGGGGGTTGGTGGCGGGTGTGTTAGGGCGCAGCACCCACCCCGCATTCTAGCCCAGCAGATGACAGGCGGCACTGCCATTAGGGGTCTGGAAACTCGGCGGCACATCGGTTTTGCATTTATCAATCGCCACCGGACAGCGCGGATGGAACGGACAGCCCGAGGGCGGGTTGATCGGGTTGGGGATTTCCCCCGTCACCGGCGTCCGCCGCCGCCCCGAGAGCGCCAGATCCGGCACCGCATCGAGCAGCATCTTGGTATAGGGATGCTGCGGATCGCGAAACAGGCTCTTGCCCTCGGAGACCTCGACCAGCCGCCCCAGATAGAGCACACCGGTGCGCGTCGCCATATGGCGCACCACGCTCAGGTCGTGGCTGATGAACAGATAGGTCAGCCCCATCTCGTCCTGCAAATCGCGCATCAGATTCAAAATCTGCGCCTGCACCGAGACATCCAGAGCCGAAGTCGGCTCGTCGCAGACAATGAATTCAGGCTTGGCCGAAAGCGCCCGCGCAATCGCAATCCGCTGGCGCTGGCCGCCGGAGAATTCATGCGGGAATTTCTCGGCATCCCGCGCCGATAGCCCCACGGTATCCAGAAGCCGCTCCATCTCGCGGGTGACTTCCGCGCCCTTGGCCAGCCCGAAGGTGCGCAAGGGTTCCGAGACGATATCGCCGACCCGCCAGCGCGGATTGAGACTGGCAAACGGATCCTGAAAGATCATCTGGAACCGCCGCCGCAACGCGCGCAGCTCACTGGTGCCGACCTTGCCCATATCCTGCCCGTCGAACAGGATTTGCCCCTCAGAGGGCGGCAGCAGCCCGACAATCATCTTGGCAATCGTCGATTTGCCCGAACCACTTTCGCCAACCAGCGCGAAGGTCTCGCCGCGGGCAATCGAGAAATTCACATCGGCGGTGGCGGTCAGATACTGGCGCTCTTCACGCTCGAGCACGCGGTTCAGCCAGGGTTTCGACACATCAAAACGCCGCCCGAGGCCGCGCACTTCGATCAGGGGATCAGCCATGCGTGGCCTCCTGCTCATCATAAAGCCAGCAGGCAACGCGGCGGTCACCGGGGCGGTCAATCGGGAACGGACGCTCAACGCGGCAGCGGTCAAACGCCTGCGTGCAACGCGGATTGAACGCGCAACCGGGCGGGATCGCATTCAACCGCGGCATCGAGCCGGGGATCTGCACCAGCCGGTCGCTGTCATGGGTCAGCGTCGGGATCGAGCCCATCAACCCGCGGGTATAGGGATGCTCGGCCTCGCTGATCACCGACGCCACCGGCCCAACCTCGGCAATCCGCCCCGAATAGAGCACCGCCACACGGTCGGCAGTCTCGGCGATCACCCCCATATCATGGGTGATCAGCATCACCGAGGCGCCCTTTTCGGCGCAGATTTCCTTGAGCAAATCAATGATCTGCGACTGCACCGAGACATCCAGCGCGGTCGTCGGCTCATCGGCAATCACCAGTTCCGGCTCGGCGCATAGCGCCAGCGCGATCACCACCCGCTGCCGCATCCCGCCGGAAAACTGATGCGGATAGTCATCAATGCGGCGGTCGGCAGCCGGAATGCCCACTCGGTCGAGCAGCGCCACCGCGCGTTTGCGGGCCTCAGCGTCCGAGACATTCATATGGGTGCGAATGGTCTCGATCAATTGCTTGGCGACGGTATAGAGCGGGTTCAGACTGGTCAGCGGGTCTTGAAACACCATCCCAATGCGCCGCCCGCGAATCTTCCGCATCGCGGCGGGGGACAGATGGTCAATGCGCTCGCCCTTCAACTTAATCTCGCCCGAGACAATCCGCCCCGGCGGCTCCAGCAGGCCAATAATCGCCGCGCCAGTCAGGGATTTACCGGCACCGGATTCGCCGACCATGCCCAGCACCTCGCCCGGCGCGATGTCAAAGGACACCCCGTCGATGGCGCGCAGCACCCCGCGACGGGTGGGAAATTCGATCACCAGATCGCGAACAGAAAGAAGCGGTTCAGTCATCAGCGCAGCCTCGGATTCAGCGCATCGCGCAGCCAGTCGCCCAGCAGGTTCACCGCCAGCGCGAGGGTCAGGAGCATCACGGCGGGGAACAGCAGGATCCACCATTCGCCCGAGAACAGATATTGCTGGCCAATGCGGATCAGCGTGCCAAGGCTCGGCTGGGTCGGCGGCACACCGACGCCCAGAAACGACAGCGTCGCCTCGGCAATGATCGCCAGCGCCAGCCCGATGGTGGCAATCACCAGAACCGGCCCCATCACATTGGGCAGGATGTGGCGCAGCAGGATTTTGAACGGATGCGCGCCGATCACCTTGGCCGCCTGCACATATTCCTTGCTCTTTTCCACCATCGTCGCGCCGCGCACGATCCGCGCGAATTGCACCCAATCCGACAGGCCGATGGCCACGATCAACACCCAGATCGCCATCGTTTCGCGCTGCGAGGGCGGGATAATGCCGCGCGCCACGCCAAAGATCAGCAGCGCAATCAGGATCGACGGGAACGACAGTTGCACATCGGCAATCCGCATCAACACCGCATCCGCCCAGCCGCCACGGTAGCCCGCGATCAGCCCGGCGGTGATCCCCAGCACCATCGCCAACAGCACTGCCGAGACACCGACAAACAAGGATATCCGCGCGCCGTAAAGCATCGCCGAAAGCATATCGCGGCCTTGGTTGTCGGTGCCCAACAGAAAGGTGTTGCCGGTAAACGCATTCTCCTGCATCGGCGGGGTAAACCCGTCCATCAGGTTCAGGCTGGCAGGATCAAACGGGTTCGTCGGCGCGATCCAGGGCGCCAGCAGGGCTGCAAGGATGATCGCCAGCGCGACAACGCCAGAGATGATCGCCACCGGCGAGGTGCGAAAGGAATAGGCAACATCGCTATCCCAGATCTTGAACAGCCGCCCGGGCGTCCTCTCAGGGATCGCAGCCTCAGTTACGGCTTCGTTGGCCTGTGGGCCGGAGGTCTTGGGGTCACTCATATCTCTGGCCTCAATGACGGGCGCCGCCGCGCTCGACGCGCAGGCGCGGATCGACGGCATAATACAGCAGGTCGACGATCAGGTTGATGATGACGAAGATCAGCGCGATCAACACCAGATAGGCGGCCATCACCGGCACATCGACAGCGCGCACCGAGTTGATGAACAGCGCGCCAACGCCGGGCCATTGGAACACGGTCTCGGTGATGATCGCAAAGGCGATGATCGAGCCCAGTTGCAGACCGGTGATGGTGATCACCGGCACCAGCGTGTTTTTCAGCGCATGGCCGAAATGCACCGCACGGTTCGACAGGCCACGGGCGCGGGCGAATTTCACATAATCGGTGCGCAGGACTTCCAGCATCTCGGCGCGCACCAGCCGCATGATCAGGGTCATCTGATAGAGCCCCAGCGTGATCGCCGGCAGGATCAGCGAGATACGTCCGGTCGGGGTCAGAAAGCCGGTAACCCAGCCGCCGGGCAGGGTTACGGTCTCGCCACGACCAAAGGAGGGCAGCCATTGCAGCTCGACGGCAAACAGCCAGATCAGCAGCACGCCGATCAGAAAGGTCGGCAGCGACACACCAATCAGTGAGACGGTCATAATGCCAGTGGAAATGCCGCCGCGCGGGTTCAAGGCGGTATAGACCCCCGCGCTTACCCCCAGCACAAAGGCAGCAAGGCCCGAGACCAGCGCCAGTTCCAGCGTTGCGGGCAAGCGCTGCAGGATCAGCTCCATCACCGGTTGTTGCAGCCGGTAGGACATGCCGAACTCGCCCTGCACCGCGTTGCCGATAAAGCGGCCGAATTGCACCAGAAACGGATCATTCAGCCCCAGAAGATCACGCAGCGCGGCACGGTCCTCAAGGGTGGTTTCTTGCGACACCATGGCGTTGATCGGGTCGCCGACATAGCGAAACAGGGCAAAGGCCACGAGGGCCACAACCAGCATAACGATGGCAGATTGCACGATCCGTCGGATTAAATAGGCAAGCATCTCGGACCCTAGCTACGGCTGTCTGATGAAAAGAACCCGCGCGGCAGAACCGCGCGGGCCGTTATCTGTGATTCACACTCAGTTGTCGATGGTGATCGAGGCCATATGCGGCTGGTTCTCGGGGTGCACTGCAACCGTGATCCCGTCACGCACGGCATAGGCCAGCAACTGGTTGTGAACATTGAGGAAAACGCGGTCTTCCATGACCTGCTCCCAGATGTCGGCGACCACCTGATTGCGGGCCTCCAGATCGGTCATCGTCGAGAGCGATTCGATCATCGCGTCCACATCGTCATTGGCGTAATGCGCGCCGTTGTAAGCGCCGAAACCGTCGCCGCGCGAATGCACCAGGAAGTTGAACACATAGGCCGAGTCAAAGGTCGGCACGCCCCAGCCCAGCAGATAGAAATCGGTTTCCCAATTCTCGATCAGCGGGAAGTGCAGCGAGCGGGTCTGCGACACCAGATTGATGTCGATCCCGGCGCGGCCCAGCATGGCGACGGTGGCCTGACAGATCGCCTCGTCGTTCAGATAGCGGTCGTTCGGGCAGTGCATATCCACCGAGAACCCGTCCGGATAGACGCTGCGCACCAGCTCCGAGGCACGCTCGTAATCGGGTGCGTCATAGCTGTGCATCGCTTCGGTCCAGCCGTTGACAAAGGGCGGCAGCGGCGCCGCCGAGGGCTGCGACTGGCCGCGCATCACCACCTGACGGATCGCGTCACGGTCCAGCGCCAGCGCCATCGCCTCACGCACTTCGGGGTGCGAGAACGGGTTGTCATCGACATTCGCCGAGATCAACTGCGGCGAGGTCATGTCATAGGAGAAGAAGATATTGCGGTTCTCGGGTCCGGTGGCGATGGTGATGCCATCGGTCTGCTCGAGCCGTGCGATATCCTGAACCGGCACGTCCTGCACCATATCGACTTCGCCCGACAAGAGCGCAGCAACACGGGTCGCGGCCTCGGCAATCGGGGTATAGACGATGTCGGTGACCTGCGGTGCCTCATCCCAGTGACCGTCGTAATAGGTCATCACGGTCTGCACTTCGGGATCGCGCGACACCAGCTGGTAGTGGCCGGTGCCATTGGTGTTGCGCACCGCATAGCTTTCTTCGCCCGCGGCAAAGTCCTGCGGATTAACCACGTCATTCTCGCGCGACCAGTCGCTGTCGATGATGAAGAAGTTGGTCAGGTTCTGCACATAGAGCGGCGACGGGCCTTCCATCTGCACATGCACGGTGTGATCGTCGACGGCGGTGGCGCCGGTCACAGCGGTGTGCAGCGCGCGGAAGCCCGAGCTTTCGGCACGCACACGCTCGAACGAGAAGACCACGTCTTCGGCGTTGAATTCATTGCCGTTATGGAAGGTCACGCCTTCGCGCAGCTTGAACACCCAGACGGTCGGATCATCGGGGTGGATATACCATTCGGTGGCCAGACGCGGCTGCAGCGAGCCGTCGATATCGCGGCGCACCAGCGTTTCATAGATGTGGTGCAGAACGGTCAGCGTCGGGCCTTCGTTCTGGCTGTGCGGGTCCATGGTCAGCGCGTCGCCGACCCGTGCCCAGCGGATGGTCTCAGCGCTGACCGCCGAGCCGAATGCGGCAATCGCGATCGCCGAAACGCTGAGCGCCGAGGCAAAACGTCCCAAAGAAGGTGCGGATAGTTTCAAAGTCTCTCTCCCGTTTGAAGTTGGTCTCAAGCTTGATCCCGCCGCACCCACGGGTTGCACCCTATGGTTGCGGCGACATTGCATGATTGGTTTCACCGCATAGGTTGCGCCCGCGCGGCGGCGATTCCGGTCAGGCTAGAATTTACGCAAGGGTTAATCAATCACCAATCGTGCGGTCGCGGCGCTTGCCCGAACGTCACAAAGCCCGCGCAAGGCGGATTTGCTTTGTGACATCTCGCCCTCAGGCACCATCCCAGCGGCGCAGCAGCCAATACCATTGCGCTGGATCCTTGCGGATACGCGCCGAGAGGCTGTCATTGAACGCGCGGGTCATCGTCACACTGTCGCTGGGCGCAATCGGCTCTTCGAAAACCACCTGAAAACTATCGCCATCCGCCGCGCGGATACCGTAAGCGGGGATCATCGGCAGATCGTATTTCAGCGCCAGTTGCGCCGCCGATAGCGAGGTCAGCGCGTCATGGCCCAGAAACGGCAGCGGCGCGCCCTCGGCGTATTTCTCATCCAACAGAATCGCCATGATCCCGCCGCTGCGCAGATGCCGCACCAGCGCTTTGGTGCCGACCCGACCGGTGGCCAGAATCGGCTGCCCGCCCGCCTCGATCCCGGCCAGCAGGCGGCGCTGGTAGTGGCGGTTGCGGTTCGGCCTATAGACCGCGCCGCTCTCCATCCCGTGCTGTTTGATCACCGCCCGCACCGCCTCCCATTGGCCAAAATGCCCGGACACGATGATCGCCCCCTTCCCCGCCGCCTGCGCTTCCATCAGCGCCGCCAGACCGGGACCGGAGGTGTGGAATTTCTCGGTGCGGGTCTGGAACTCGGCAACATGGTAGATCTCGAACAGCGTCCGCCCCATCTGCCGCCCCATATCGCGCGCCATCTGCAACCGCTCACCGCGCCGCATCTGCGGGAACACCCGCTGCACCTCACGCTCGAATCGCCAGCGCGCGGGCGGGAAATAGCGCAGCACAAACCCCACCGCCGAGCCCAGCCTGCGTGACCGCAAATCAAAGCTGCGCCCGCGCGATGCGGTCAGCGCCGACCAGAGCGGTAAATAGCGCAGGCTTTGCACAAGCGATTTGACGGTGGTTGTAAGCATGGCGCTCTATGGTCATGTATTGAGGCGGAACCCAAGCGGAAACGCACATCAGGCGCATGGCTTTCGCCGCCTGCGCGAAACCCCGCCACATGCCTCGCCAGCCCCGCGCCCGATACAGGAGACTGCCCCATGCAAAGACATTGGCCCCAGATCCTGCCGGTCATCGGTGCCGCCGCTTTGGCGCTGGCGCTGGTGATGTCCCAATCCGCCACCTCCGACACCGCCAATGCCCCGCCCCTCAGCCCGCCCGCACAGGGCCTGCGGGTCTATCACCTCGGCCATTCATTGGTCGGTCAGGACATGCCCGCGATGCTGGAACAACTGGCGCAGGCGCAGGGGCTCACCGGCCATCACCATAACAGCCAGCTTGGCTGGGGCACGCCGCTCAGGGCGCATTGGGAGCCGGATGTCGAGATCGGCGGTTTCGAGGCCGAGAATGACCACCCGCGGTTTCGCCCCGCCCATGAGGCGATATCGAGCGGCGAATATGACGCGGTGGTGCTGACCGAGATGGTCGAATTGCGCGACGCGATCCGCTATCACGACAGCCCGCGCTATCTGGCGCTCTGGGTCGAGGCCGCCCGCGCCGCCAACCCCGATGTGCGGCTGTATCTTTATAAAACATGGCATGATCTGGCGCATGACGAGGGCTGGCTGCCACGGCTGGAAAACGACCCCACCGAGCTCTGGGAGGCGCAGCTTCTGGCCAGCGTCTGGGCCGATCCCGCGCTCGGGCCCTTGCATGTGATCCCCGCCACCGGCGTGCTGGCCGAACTCACCCGCCGGTTGCAGGCTGGCGAGACCGCCCCCGGCCTCACCCGTCCCGAGGATCTGTTCCGGATCAATCCCGATGGCGCGCTGGACACGATGCATCTTAATGATCAGGGCAATTATCTGATCGCCCTGACCCATTTCGCGGTGCTCTACCAGCAGCCGGCGCAGGGCATGCCCTATGCGCTATTGACCGCCGCTGGCGAGCCGATGGCGCCGATCGCCCCTGAGGCCGCGGCACTCCTGCAAGAGGTGGTGGATGCGGTGCTTGCCGTCACTCCGAACACCGGCCTGACCCCGCGCGCCGCAAGATAACGCCGCTGCGGCTGCTTCACTGGCAAGGTCTCACCTGCCGTTTCAACCGCAGCGCCTATTCCTACAATGGCAACCGCCGCGCCCGTCTTGCGCTGGCCCCGCCCTGCCGCCTGCGCGGTGGCATCCGCAGGTCCAAGGGCCGCAGGGGTGCCGCCAGCGATTCCGCCAGCAGCGCGCAAAACACCGCCACCGCCGGTGACGCCTCGGCAAAAGGCGCCGCCTTCGCCTGCGCCTCCAGTGCCAAACGCCGGTAGCTCGCCCGCCCCGGCAGGGCCGCGATCCATTGCATATAGCCCAATTGCCCCAATTGCCGCGCCGCATCGGGCGGCATCGGGCCGGTATCCAGTTGTCTGATCGTGCGTTCCAGTATCATCGCGCCCTCCGCGCAAATCGCGGGGCTGGCGGCAACGGTCGCTGACTTGGGCCCATGGGTCCATCTCTCGTCTTTCCGACCCGCAGCACCCCGCTCGGGTTAAGGTGACCAAGGCCCGCAACATGCGCGCCCGAGATGGCAGGTCTCCTGACTTGCGGATCAACGCGTCCCCGAACCTTCCCGCGCCTTGGCACAGTGGTCATCATCGAGGTTGCTCGCCGCTCACAGTTGCGGGGGCAGTCATGGACTCGGGCATTTGCCCTCACCACGTTCCCTTTTCAGCCGGATTGTTAAGGCCGGGCACCATCACGGCAAAACATGGCAGGAAATATTTTCGATGTCCAGCACCGAGACGCCCCCAAAGCGCAATGGGCCGCACCAATAACCGGCGCGCACTCCCGCGCCAAACCACCTAACCCCAAATCACAAAGGGCCGCGCCCGACCCTGGGCGGGCGCCACCCGCCCTCCACAGCAGTCTGACCTCAAAAGCAGTTATGTCGCTTGAGCCACACACCTCATCACCAAGGCGCCCTCCCGTGGGGAGGGTCGGGCGCGGCCCGGGCTGAAGCCCGCGCCAAGGGTTCCATTGCGAAAAGCCTCCGAGTGAAACAGCAGCAATGCCCCCGCCCGTCTCCCGATTCACAAAGGGTCGCGCCCGACCCTGGGTGGGCGCGCCGCCCTTGCCGCCACGCACCGAACTCAAAAGCACGTACGTCGTCCGAGCGACGACCACCATCGCCAATGCGCCCTCCCGGGGGGAGGGTCGGGCGCGGCCCGTGGTGCCCACGGGCGAAACAAAAGATTTGTAGAAACAGCACAGGCTATTGCTTAGAGCCTGCGTTAAATCGTGAGGCGCAGCACCCTGCAGCAAGGGTCGCGCCTGACCCTGGGTGGGCGCGCCGCCCTACCCACAACGCATCGCACTCAAAAGCGCGCACGTCGTCCGAGCGACGATCACCATCGCCTATGCGCCCTCCCACGGGGAGGGTCGGGCGCGGCCCGGCTTGTCAGCCGGGCCAGACAGTCGAACAACGCCGCGCGCAAAACCCCATGGTCAGAGGCACCCCGCCGCAATTGCTCACCAACCGAGCTCCGCCCCTGCCCTCACACCTTAAACCGCGCGTCGACCTCCACCCCCAGCGCCGTGGCCAGAGCGTTGGTCTGGCTGGCCATGCCGATCACCGCCAGCAACTCCGCGTGTTGCGCCTCCGTCATCCCCTTGGCCTTGGCCGCGGCGGTATGGGAATGGATGCAATACTCGCAGCCATTCGCCACCGACACCGCGACATAGACCATCTCCTTGACCAACGGATCCAAGGCCCCCGGCGCCATCACCTGTTTCAACCGGCTCCAGATCGCCTCCAGCAGCGCCGGATCATGCGCCAGAGCCCGCCAGAAGTTGTTGACATAGTCATTGCCCCGCACCGCGCGGATGTCGTCAAACACCGCCAGTGCGTCGGGCCCCGCGCTGGCATCATCCAGCAAACCAAGGGTCGCCATCAGACCACCGCCAGCACACGCGCCGGACCGCCGGTTCCGCGCTTATGGGTCGGCGCACCGACAAATACCGTCGCGCCAGTGGCGGGCATCTGGTCCAGGTTCTTGAGGTTCTCGATCCCGTAGCGCCCGCCCGGCAGCCACGAATAATGCACCGCGAAATCGGCCGAATTGCCCGGATCCAGCGACAGCGTATCAACCCCGATACAGGCCACATCCATCTCGGCCAGCATATCCGTCGCCGAGGTGCTGAAGCCGGGGAACGCAAAGGCGCCCTCGGGGGTGTTGCGATATTCCTCCATACCGACCTTTGCCGCCCAGCCCGAATGCATCGCCACACAGGCGCCGGCGGGAATATCGCCATTGGCGCTGATCCAGGCCTCGATATCCTCGGCCTCGACCATCGCATTCGCATCCTCGGCGGCCTTAGCGCTGATATCGACCACACAGAGCGGGCACATCAGCCGCTGCGGGTCCAGCTCATCGACCGAGGCGCCATCCTCGCTGAAATGCAGCGGCGCGTCGATATGGGTGCCGGTATGCTCGAAAATCGTCAACTCCAGCAGTTGATAGCCGCTTTCCGAGAACACCACATTCGGCTCCATGATAATCCCCGGATTGCCGTCGAAGGTCGGGAAACTGCCGTCATACGCATGGGTCAGATCGATCACCCGCCCGCTGGCCTCTGCCAGCGCCGGACGCGCGCTGACCAGCCCCGAGGCGACCGAGGCCGCCCCCGCCATCGCCGCCCCCTGAAACAGCGACCGGCGTGACAGCATCGTCGCTTTGACATTCTCGATTACACAGGCGTTACACATAGGTTTCTCTCCTTATGGCCACCATTCCAGCGGCATACAAAGCCTCACTCCACCGCAGATCGCCCGAGTCGGTCAAGCGATCTGTCGGGCGGTAAGCGGGCGCGCGCAGGCGCCATGTCCAAGGCGCATCTGGCAATACCCCCTGCAAACACCTTGAGATCATGCGTTAACTCCCCGCGCCAAGAGTTTCTAAACACGCCCGAATCCGCCCTTGACACTGCGCCAGTGATCGCCGATGCATAGAGCATCACCAGGGGTGCCCCACGCGGGGCTGAGATGCGCAATCGGGCGCGGACCCTTCACAGCTGATCCGGGTAATGCCGGCGGAGCGAGGGACATATGTTTATTGGCGCACAGGTTTCACTTTATCCGATGGTCTCGGATTTTGTCCGGGTCATTTTCTCCGGTCTCGAGGCGCTCGCGCCCTACCGTGACCGGTTGCGCATCGAAACCGATGATATCTCTACATTAATGGTCGGCGCGCCCGAGCCGTTATTCGACGGATTGCGCGATTTCTTTGCCCGCGCCGCCGTTGAACCGGGCGAGACCCTCGAGACACCCGCCCATGTGACCATGCATGTCACCCTCTCGCGCGGTTGCCCCGGTGAGCCCGACGATCCCTCTTGCCGCTGCGATGTGCTGGCCACGACGCAGGACACACCTTTGGCCGAGCGCCAGCAGCAGGCGCTCGAAGCGGTGCGCAATGCGCCGCAGACGGGTGTCGAGATCGACGTGCAATTCTCGCTCTATGTGATGGGTCAAGACCGCCATATGGACGAGATTTACGGTTGCATCGATTTCTTAAGAGACTCTGGCACCTTCTTGAAATCAAAGAACTTTTCCACCCGCCTGCGCGGTGATGCCGGCGCGGTTTTCGAGACCTTGCGGCAAGCCTTCCTGCGCTTTGGCCCCGCCGAGGGGCATGTCACCATTGATATGACCGCCTCGGCCAATAGCCCCAGCCCGCGCTGAGAACTTCACGCGCTAGGTTAAGACCTCTTTGAAAGTCATTGATGATGCTGCGTTATTTACCAACGCTGGTGATCGGCCTCATGCTGCTCGCAGGGTGGGAGGTCTATTGCACCCTCGCCTCGGTCTCGCCGCTGGTCCTGCCCGCGCCCTCAGGCATATTCCGCGCGCTTTTCCTCAACCGCGCCGAGATCGGGTCCCATGCGCTTGCCACTTTCCTTGTCGCCGCCCTCGGTTTCTCGCTCTCGGTCACATTCGCCTGCGCCACCTCGGTTGCGCTGCATTTCACGCCATGGGCCGAGCGCGGGTTGATGCCGCTCTTCGTGATCAGCCAGACCGTGCCCTTGGTCGCGCTCGCGCCCTTGATGATCCTCTGGTTCGGCTTTGGCCTCTTGCCGAAAATCCTGCTGGTGATCCTTGTCACCTTCTTCCCGATGCTCCTCAGCCTGCTCTCGGGCTACCGCCAAACGCCTGACGCTTTCGCCGATCTCCTCGCCTCGATGGGCGCCTCCCGCTGGGCGATCTTTCGCCGCGCGACCATCCCCTCGGCGCGGCCCGGTTTTCTCGCCGGTCTGCGCATCTCCGCCACCTATGCGATTGTCGCGACGATCTTCGCCGAATACGCAGGCGCGCGGCAGGGTCTGGGCATCTATATCCTCTCGGCAAAAAACAACTTTCGCGCCGATCTGGTGCTCAGCGCGGTGGTGGTCTCGGCGGCTTTGACGCTGGCGCTCTTGGGCCTGATCCGCCTCCTCGACCATTTGACTGCCAAAGGCCCGCAGGTGCGCCGCGATGCTTGAAATCAAACGTCTGACAATTCACAGCAAGACCGGCCCCCTCCTGCAAGACCTCTCGCTGCAGATCCATAGCAATGAGATCGTCGCGCTGATCGGCGCCTCGGGCTGCGGCAAAACCTCGGCGCTGAAATTCACCGCCGGTATCCTGCCACCAGACCTCCATCCCGAGGGCCACTTGCTGCTTGACGGCGTGCCGATCCGCGCCCCGCATCCCGCGATCAGCTACCAGCCGCAAAGCGACGCTCTGTTTCCATGGCTGACCATCGCCGAGAACGCCGCCCTCGGGTTAGAGATCGCCGGCCTTTCGAAACGCACCGCCCGCGCGCAGGTGCTGCCGCTTTTCGCCCCCTTCGGGCTGGCCGGTTGCGAGGGCAAATTCCCCGCCGAACTCTCGGGCGGTATGCGCCAACGCGCCGCTTTCCTGCGCACCATCGTGCAAGACAGCCGCTTTGTGCTGCTGGATGAGCCCTTCTCGGCCCTCGACGCCGTCACCCGTTTTCGCATGCAGGACTGGCTGCTCGCGCGGCTGAATGAGCGCCCGCGCGGGGTGCTTCTGGTCACCCATGATCTGCATGAGGCGACCGGCATGGCCGACCGCATTTTGGTGATGGCCGCCAACCCCGGCCGCATCATCCGCGAAATCCCCGTCACCACCCCGCGCGCGCAGCGTTCCGAGGCCGCTCTGGCCGATCTGCGCGCCACCCTCAAAACCCTGTTGCTCAAGGAGACGTCTCTATGATCCGCCCGTTAACCCTCGCCGCACTGCTCGCCGCGCCACTCACCGCTCAGGCGCAAACCGACCTGACTGTGGCCCTCGACTGGATGCTCAACACCAACCACGTCGGGCTGGTCGTCGCCCGTGACCTCGGGTTCTACGCCGAGGAAGGGCTCAGCGTTGACCTGCTGCCTTATTCCGACACCAATTCCGCCGCGCTTCTGGCCGCCGGTGTCGCCGACCTCGCCTATCTGACCTCGCTCGGCTTCATGAGCGCCAAGGCCGGTGGCGCCGATCTGGTGGCGCTCTGGGCGACCATGCAGCGAGAGGCCGGACGGCTGGTCTTCAACTCCGACAACCCTGCCATCACCCGCCCCGCCGATCTATCCGGCCTGACCTACGCAGGTTTCGGCAGCGCTTGGGAGGCCGCCTTGATCGGCACGATGATCCGCCATGACGGCGGCGAGCCGGTCTGGGACACGGTGACGCTGGGCACCGGCGCCTATGAGGCGCTGGCCTCGGGCGCGGTGGATTTCACCCTTGAGGTCGCCACTTGGGAGGGGGTCAACGGCGAACTCTTGGGCCGCGAGCAATCCTCCTTTACCTACGCCGATTACGGCATCCCCGAGCAACAGGGCGGCTATATCGGCACCACCGGCGCTTTGCTGGCCGAAGACCCCGAGTTGATCGCCCGCTTCATGCGCGCCACGCAGGCGGGCTATACATGGGCCGCCGAGAACCCCGCCGAGGCCGCCGATCTGTTGATCGCCACCGGCGAATTCCCCAATCCGGCGCTGGTGCAAGGCTCGATGCAGGCGATTGTCGAAGGGTCCTATCTGCGCGACGGTTCCCATCCCGTGGGCCGCATCGACGCCGGCAAATTCGCCACCATGGCGGAGTTTCTCTTTGACAGCGGCGTGCTGATCGACGCCGGCGGCGCGGCGCTGGAGTGGCCCGGGGATGTCTCGGGCTGGTATGATCAAAGCTGGCTGGTGCAGTAAGCGTTCTCGCGAAAAGGGCCGCGTTGCAAGGTTGGCCCGTAGAGGCACGATATCGCCTTTGCCCAGCCCCAACCAAGCCCACGACTGAACATTAAACACTAAGGGCCGCGCCCGACCCTGGGAGGGCGCGCCCAACCTTGCCACAACGCCAAGTGCTCAAAAGCATGAATGCCGTTCGAGCCGCTCAGAACATCGCCAAGGCGCCCTCCCGGGGGGAGGGTCGGGCGCGGCCCGTGGTGCCCACGTGCCAAACAGAGGGTTTGCTGAGGAGCGACAACGGCTTTTGCTTAGAACCCACTTCGTTTCACACGGTTGAACATCATGAACTGAGGGCCGCGCCTGACCCTGGTTGGGCGCTATGCCTTGCTACACCGCGATGCACTAGAAAGCACAAAAGCCGTTCGAGCCACACCCGCCATCACCATTGCGCCTTGCGTGGAATCAAGGCGAAGCCGCCACGCATCGCCAGACCGCCCGCAGGGCTGGCGATTTGGTTGACCGAGGCGCTCCGCTATTATGTTCGCCGGATTTTGCCGCCATAAATCGCGCCGCTCTGCGGTTTTATCGCCATCCCGCGGTCTGGCGATGCGCGGCTTGCGCCTATGGGGAGGGTCGGGCGCGGCCCGTGGTGCCCACGCGCCAAACAGAGGGTTTGCTGAGGAGCGAAAAGGCTTTTACTTAGAACCCACTTCATTTCAAACGGCTGAACAACAAGAGCTGAGGTCCGCGCCTGACCCTGGGTGGGCGCTTCTCGCTCTCCACAGGATACTTCGCTCAAAAGCATGAATGCCGTTCGAGCCATACTCGCCATCGCCAATGCGCCCTCCGGAGGGAGAGTCGGGCGCGGCCCGTGGGGGCCACGGGCGAAACAGGAAACTCAGAGCCAAGCCCTCACGACTTCCCCCGCGCCGCCCCCAGAGTATCCGCTTTGGTCGCCCCGCGCTGGCCCATCGGCCGCTCGGGCCCGACGGTGGAATCCACCGCTGTCTGCGCTTCGATCTCGGCGTTGATCTCGGCCCCTAACAGCAGGATATAGGCCGACATCCACAGCCACATCAGCAAGATCACCACCCCGGCGACACTGCCGAAAGTCTCGTTATAGCTGCCGAAATTGCGCACATAGACCGAGAACCCGTAGGAGGCCGCGATCCACATCCCGCAGGCCAGCACCGAGCCCGCCGAGAGCCAGCGCCATTTCGCATCGCGCCGCGACGGGCCGAAGCGGTAGATCACCGCCAGCCCAAAGACCGCCAAAAGCGCCAGAACCAGCCAGCGCGCCAGCAGGATCACCTGATCCCAGCCTCCGCCCAGATTGAGAAAATGCAGCGCCGCGGGCACCGCCAGCGCCGCCAAGAGCCCCGCAATCAGCCCGAGGATCAGGAACACGGTCAGCGCCAGGGTCCAGAGCGTGCGGGCGAAAAACCCGCGCGCCTCATTCTCGTCATAGGCGACATTGAGCCCCTGCATCAGGCTGCGCATCCCCTTGGATGCCGAGTAAATCGCCAGTATCAACCCGATGCCAAAGGCGATCCCCAGCCCCTCGTCATGGCTGCCGGTCACCGCCTCGGCCTGATCCGAGATGATCTGCGCCGCCTGCTCGGGGATCAGGGCAATCAGCGCTTGCAATTGCGCGGCCACTTCCGCGGGCGCGAGGATCAAACCGCCAAGCGCCATCAGCGCCGCAATCGCCGGAAAAATCGCCAAAAGCGCGTAGAACGCCACGCCCGCGGCGATCAGCCCCAGATTGTCATTGGCCACCCGCTCCTTGATCCGCAGCACGACATCAAGCCAGCCGCGCGGCGGGATTTGGGTCGGGGTGGCTGCCGTCCTGCCGCGCGCCATCCTCGCGCCTCCTGTTCAGATCACTCTAGCCATAACCTATGCCGCGCCAAAGGGTTGCGCAAAACTTGATCCTTTAGCACAGAGCCACACCGCGCCAATCCCGCCGTATGGCTCCCGAACCTCAGGTCAACCGCCGCTCACCGGCCTCGATACGCAGCGACAAGAGGTTCTCACGCGGCGGCAGCGGGCAGGCAGCATGGGCGGTAAAGGCGCAGGGCGGGTTCACCGCGCGGTTAAAGTCGATGACCAGCGTCTCCGCCCCCACCTCCTCGCCAAAGACAAAGCGCATCTTCTCATAGGTCTCATCGCGCGAGGTCAGATCGCGGAACACAAACATCGGCCGCTCGGCAGTGCCATGGGTGGCCAACAGCGTGATCTCTTGCCCCAGAATCGTGAACCGCGCTTCATGGGTCGCCCGCCCTGTCAGCGGAATACCGATGATCGTGTCGATGGTCAGATCCAGTGGTTCGGGCAAGGCGCGCCAGGCGGCGGTGACCCGCAGGGCGGGATCAAGCGGGTAATAGCGGGGCCGCTCCAGCTGCGCCGGTGCCTTTGATTGCGTGTCACGAATGCGCAGCCCGCGAAACGCCCCCAGCGCCATGATCTCCAGCAAAAACCGCCCCGCGCGCCATGAAAACTGCCCCGCCGCGCGGTCCAGTGCCACTTCCGCGCCCTCCTCAGGCACAAACGCGCCGGTGTCATCCGCGCGCAGCGTCAGCCGCCCCAGAACCTCGGGCCCCACCGGCAGGCGAATATCCGCATCCGCGCCGCTGCCGATCTGCCAGTCACCGGCGCCGATCCACCAGCGGCCCAGAATATTCAGCCAACCGCTCTCGGCGGTCAGGAACGTCATCCGCCCGTCCAGCCATTCCGCATGCGCCTCATCGAAGGTTTGTTCGCTCATCTTCGGTCCTTTCCGCCTAAAACTCTGGCCAGATCTCTGGCCCTCAGTTTTTGGCTGTCTACCTTTGGCCCAAGGCATAGGCGGCTTGCGCGTCACCGGCAAGCGCCCGCGGCCCGACAAACTGCCGTCAACCCGCCGTCAACCCGCCCCGTGATCACATAAAATCCCGAACAGTTGAAGTGCACCTCCCCGGCGCCCGCGATAAACAATCGGCACCCGATAGCGGCGCACGGCCCCTGCCCGACGCCCCCGCACCACAGGAGTTCGCGATGTCCCTTTTCCGCCTCACCAGCTGCGCCGCCGCGCTGCTCGCCGCCTCCAGCATCGCCGCCTATGCCGATGAGATCACCGGCAGCGCCAGCTACCGCGAGCGTATCATGCCGCCGCCGGACGCGCGTTTTGTTGCCACGCTGCTTGATGTCTCGCGCGCCGATGCCCCGGCGCGGGTGATCGCCCAAAGCCAGACCCAAGAGGCCGGCGCCCCGCCCTATGGGTTCACGCTGGAATATGACACCGCCGAGATCGACCCGCTTGGGCGCTATGCGGTGCGCGCGGCGCTCTATTCCGGCGCGCAACTCCTCTTTACCAGCGATACCGCGACGCCGGTGCTGACCGGAGACGCGCCAAGCACCGTCACCCTGATGATGGTCCGCGCCGAGGATCAGGGCACCGGTGATACGCCCGTGCCGATCGGCGCCCATGGGCTGCAACTGCCCGCCAGCTTCACCGGCACCCTGCCCTGCGCCAGTTGTGAAGGCATCACCTATCACCTCGATCTCTGGCCGGATCAGGGCTATCACCTGCGCCGCATCTGGCAGGATGAAGACCCGCTGATCGAAGACGAGACCGGCTTTTGGCATGCCGACCCAACGCGCAGCGCGATCGTGCTTTCGGGCGATGGGGGCTCAGATGCCTCGCAATGGCAGGTGCAATCCCCGACGCAAATCCGCCTGTTGGACAGCGCGGGCAATCCCCCCGCCTCCGCCCTGCCCTATGAATTGACCAGCGACGCCACGCTGACCCCCGGCGAGATCAAGGGCGCGTTTCTCGGCGGAATGGTCAGCTTTAGCGACGGCGTCGCGCGTTTCGAAGAATGCGGCACCGGCCAGAGCTATCCGGTCGCGACCGAGGGCGACTTCCCCGCGCTGGAACGCATCTATCAAGAAGATCACTCCGACAATGGTGCGCCGCTCTACGTCAATCTCGAGGGCAGTCTGCTGCTCCGCGAGGGCAATGCAGGCGCGCAGGAACTGACCCTCAGCATCGACCGGATGGTGCGCAGCCGCGAAGGCGTCACCTGCGAGCGCCAGCGCGCCAATGCCGAACTGACCAATACCTATTGGCGCATCGACACGCTTGGCGGCGACACCCTCCCTTCGCTGCCCGAAGGCACGCGCGAACCGCATCTGATCCTGCGCAGCGCAGAGGATGCGGGCGCGGAGGCGCGGTTCTCGGCCACCGCAGGCTGTAACGCGATGATGGGCGGCTACGAGCATGAGGGCGCGCAGATCAGCTTTGGCCAGATCGCCAGCACCCTGATGGCCTGCCAATCCCCGCTCGACACAGTAGAGCGCGACCTCGCGCAGATGCTCTCGCAGGTGCAAAGCCACCGGATCAACGGCGAGACACTGGCGCTCTATGACGCGGCGGGCGAGATCATCGGTGTGATGACTGCCGTTTACCTGCGCTAACCGCGCCCCATACTGAAGGGCTGGCATCGACTCTCCATGATCGCTGCCAGCCCGCCGACACCCGCAAACCGCCGCCATCCAACCGGCCCTGATGAAATTCGTCATCACAGATTAACGAATTTTCCACCAAACCCGTTTTACGCTGGCACTTCGGTTTTCCACTTTATACGGTGGCCTTACCAGCACCGGCGGCTTTGTTGCGCGACCAGTCAACTCGCAGATCGCGACCGTCCCCTGCGCCCGAAGCAAGGACATTTATGAACACATCGGTTGATATCGGCATCGTCGTCCTGATCGCAGCGACTATGGTGGTGATCTCATTCGTAACCTGTGTTCTGGCGCGGCGCAGCGCCATCGTTGACGACAAACTTGCGCGCGGGGCGACATGGCTGATCGTCGCCAATCTCACCTTTCTCGGCGCCGCTGCGGCGGTCTCGCTGATCAATGTGGTGCCCTTGCAGATCAGCACCAGCATCGGCATGTCCGGCGTGTTGTTGGGGGTGTTATTCGGCTATTTCGCGATGAGCGCCGGCCTCGGCGCGCCGCCCTACACGCGGGTGTTCTCGGGCATCGTCGCCGCCAGCATCCTGTTGCAATTTGTCATCTCGCTCAACACCGAGACCATGGTGCTGCTGATGGCGACCAATTCGGCGATCAACGGGCTGTTGACGCTGACGATGGGCGGGGTGGTGCTGCGCGCTGCCCGCAGCTATCCGCGCGAATTCCGCGTGCTGGTCGGGGCGCCGTTTTTCGTGCTCTCGGCGGGCTATACGCTGCGCCTGTCGATGATCACCTTTGGCGCATCGGTCACCCCCATCGTCACCGCCACCGCGCTTTTGACCTTTCTGCTGGCCTTCTCCTCGCTGCAATGGAGCTTTAGCCTGATCGCGATCCGCGCCTCGCGGCTGAACACCTCGCTGGAGGCCGAGCGCAAGACCGCGCAGGATCTGGCGCAATCGCGCAGCCGCTTTCTGGCCCATATGAGCCATGAAATCCGCACCCCGCTGAACTCGGTTCTGGGGCTGGCGGATGTGTTGCAAACCACGCTCAAAGACCCCGAGGCGCGCGAGACCGTGCGCCATATCCAGACCTCCGGCGATCTGCTGATCCATATCCTCAACGATATTCTCGATGTCTCGAAACTCGAGGCCAGCGCGGTGAAACTCGAGCATCTGCCGGTTGATATCACCGCGCTCCTGGCCGAGATCGAGGCCAGCCATGCCCCCGCCTGCCGCGACGCCGGTCTCGCCTTCGAGATCGAGATCGCCCCTGAGGTTGCCGGTCAATGGCGCGGCGATCCGCACCGGATCAAACAGATCCTGCATAATATCATCGGCAATGCGGTGAAATTCACCGAATCCGGCCATGTGCGGGTTGCGGCCAGCGGCTCCGAGCAGTTGCAACTGACCATCGAGGACAGCGGCATCGGCATGACCCAAAGCCAGATCGCCACGCTGTTTGACGAGTTTTTTCAAGCCGATGAGGGCATCACCCGCCGCTTTGGCGGCACCGGTCTGGGCATGGCGATTGTCAAACGTCTGATCACCCTGATGGGCGGCACGGTCGAGGTGTCCAGCCAGCCGGGCCAAGGCACGCGTTTCTCGCTTACCCTGCCGCTTGAGCGCGCCACCGGCCCCGCCATTGCCGCCCCCGCGCAAGACCCCGCCGCAACCGAGGCGGATTTCACCGGTCTGCGGGTGCTCTGCGCCGATGACAGCGCCGGTAACCTGCTGGTGCTGGGCAAGATGCTGCGGTTGATGGGGATGGAGCCGGAAACGGTCAAGGATGGCCATGCCGCGATTGCCGCCGCCAAAGAACAGCGTTTTGATATCTATCTGCTGGATATCTCCATGCCGGGGTTTTCGGGGATCGAGACCCTGCACGGGCTGCGCCAGATCGAGCAGGACCAGCAATTGCCCGCCGGTTTCGCCGTCGCCGCCACCGCCAATGTGCTGCCCTTGGATGTCGAGCGTTATCTTGCGCTGGGGTTCGACACGCATCTGCCCAAGCCGATCCGGCTCGAGGCGCTCAAAGAGGTGCTGCAGGCCAGCCAGTTCGGCAGCAATGACCAGCGGGCGGTCGCGGAATAGCCCGCCACGCCGCCCGCCATCTGATCACCCGCCGCTCCGCCCTTCGGGCCGGAACCCCAGTAGCCGCAGCGCGTTCAGCGTCACCATAACCGTCGCGCCGGTATCGGCCAGAATCGCGATCCACAGGCCGGTGAAGCCCATGACCGTGGTCACCAAAAACACCGCCTTCAGCCCCAGCGCAATCGCCACATTCTGCCTGATGTTGCGCATCGTCGCCCGCGACAGGCGCAAGAGGCCGACCACATCCGCCACATGGTCGCGCAACAAGGCGCCGTCAGCGGTCTCCAGCGCCACATCGGTGCCCGAGCCCATCGCAATACCCACATGCGCCGAGGCCAGCGCCGGTGCGTCATTGATCCCGTCGCCGACCATCATCACCTGCGCGTTTTCGGTCAGCGCGTTGATCGCCGTCACCTTATCCTCGGGCAGCAGCCCCGCCTGATGCTCCAGCCCGATCTGCGCCGCAATCGCCGCGCCGGTGCGCGCGTTATCTCCGGTCAGCATCACCGCGCCGACGCCCATCTCCGCCAGCGCCTGCACCGCTTTCGCGGCATCCGCACGCGGCTCATCACGCAGCGCGATCAGCCCCAAGAGCCGCTCACCGGTGAACACCGCCACCACTGTTTTACCCGCGCCTTCAAGCGCTTGCACCTGCGCCAATGCGGCCTGATCCATCACGCCCGCCTCACCAGCCAGCGACGGCGCGCCAACGCTCCAGCGCGCGCCCTCCACCGTGGCAAAGGCCCCTTTGCCCGGGATCGCCCCCGCATCCCGCGCCTCGGGCCAGTCGATCCCCTCGGCCTCGGCCTGCGCCACAATCGCGCGGCCCAAAGGATGGCTCGCCCCCATCTCCACCGCCGCGGCAATCCGCAAGACCTCCGCCTCCGTGCCCGCCAGCGCGATCACCTCGGTCACCTGCGGCCGCCCCTCGGTCAAGGTGCCGGTCTTGTCGAATGCGACTTTCGTGGTCCGCGCCGCCGCCTCGATCACCGCGCCGCCCTTCAGCAGCAATCCGGCCCGCGCGCCGCTCGACAGCGCCGAGGCAATCGACGCCGGCACCGAGATCACCAAGGCGCAGGGGCAACCGATCAACAGCAGCGCCAGCGCACGGTAAATCCACACCTCCCAGAGCGCCCCCGCCAGCAGCGGCGGCAGCAGCGCCACCAAGAGCGCCGCGCCGACCACCGCGGGCATATACCAGCGGCTGAACCGCTCGATGAACCGCTCGGTCGGCGCGCGGGCGCTCTCGGCCTCTTCGACCAGCCGCACGATCCGCGCGATGGTGTTGTCCTCGGCCGCGCGGCTGACCCGCACCCGCAGTTCCGCCTCGGCGTTGATCGACCCCGCGAAGACCTCCGCGCCGGGCTCTTTCAGCGCTGGCACGCTTTCGCCGGTCACCGGGCTTTCATCAACGCCCGAGGTGCCCTCGCTGACCACCCCGTCCGCCGGTATCCGGTCACCGGGGCGCACCTGCACAATCTGCCCGATGCGCAACTGCGCCGCCGGAACCTCGCGGATGCGCGCGCCGACCACCAGTCGCGCGGTTTTCGGCACCAGATCGGCCAAGGCGCGGATGCCGTCGCGCGCCTTATTCGACGCCAACCCCTCCAGCATCTCGCCCACCGCGAACAGGAACACCACCAGCGCCGCCTCGCCCGCCGCACCGATGAACAAAGCGCCAATCGCCGCGATGCTCATCAGCATTTCAATGGTAAAGGGCATTTTCGCCCGCACCATCCGCCACGCCTTGCGTGCAATCGGCGCGACGCCCAGCAGCGTAGCAAGGGTGAAGGTCCCTTGCGCAACCACACCACCGATGGTCAGTTCCACCGTCCAAGCCAGTGCCAGCAATGCGCCGGTGACCACAAGCAAGCGCCCCTTGGCGCCGTGATACCAGCGGGATTTGCGCGGCGCCGCGGCGGCGCCTGCCACCGGCGCGGGCTCGGTGCCATCGGGCAGGATGAACGCCCCCGCCACCCGCTCGGGCGCCGCGCCCTTGGGGCTGATGCCAAAGCCCAAACTGCGCACCGCTTTCTCGACCTGCGCAGGCGTGGTTACCCCGTCGTCCAAGCGCAGCCGCAAGCGCTCGGTGATCAGCGCCACTTCGACGCCCGCAACCCCCGGTAAACCCTCGACGGCGCCGCGCACTTTCGCCGAACAGGCCCCGCAATCCATGCCGGTCACGCGCCACTCCATCGGCTTTATCTCAAGGCTACCCATCGCAAAATCCCGCGTCTCGATTGATCTTGCGGCTAACATAGGACCTCCAGTGACTAGAGGTTCAAGGGGGCGGATCAATTTAAATCCGCGCCCCATAACCTTGCCCCGATACCTTGCCCAGAGCGCTGCGAAACCCTACAGTCACTATAGAGATTGGAGGCCAAATGCTCAGCATCGGAACCATGGCGAAACGCACCGGCAGCAAGGTGCAAACGATCCGCTATTACGAGGAGATCGGCCTGATGCCCGCGCCCGAGCGCACCGAGGGCGGGCAGCGGCGCTATGATCAGGCAGCGCTCGACCGGCTGTCCTTCATCCGTCACGCCCGCGATCTGGGGTTCTCATTGGGTGCGATCCGCGAGTTGATTGATCTTTCCGACACGCCCGACCACGCCTGCGCCCATATCGATGCGATTGCCCATAAGCAGCTCAAGGCCGTGGAGGCCAAACTCCGCCGCCTCAGGGCCCTGCAAACCGAGCTAAAGCGAATGATTTCCGAGTGTTCGGGCGGCACCGTCGCCGAATGCCGCGTGCTCGAAGTGCTGCGCGATCACGGCGAATGCCTCTCGGACCACAGCGCAGAGGCCTAAGTTTGGGCCGCCGCGCGGGTCTGCAACAACCGCATCCCAATCGCCATCGACGGCCCGATCCCCAGCGCGAACACCACCGTGCCCAGCCCCAAAGTGCCGCCCAACAGCCAGCCGATCACCACCACCGCGATCTCCAGACAGGTGCGCACCAGCGCAATCGGCCGTCCGGTCACCGCCTGCAAGCCGGTCATCAACCCGTCGCGCGGCCCCGGCCCAAGGTTCGCCACCAGATAGATCGCGCCGCCGAAACCGGTCACCACGACACCGGCCACCGCCATCGCGATATTCACCGCCAGTATCTCCGAGGTCGGCAGATAGGGCAGCAGATATTCCAGCACCAGCGAGATGATCACCGCGTTCAGGATCGTGCCCATCCCCGGCGTCTGCTTGAGCGGGATCCACAGCAGCAACACGCAGATGCTGATCGCGAAAGTGGCGAAGCCGAGGCTCCAGCCGGTGACATTGGTCACGCCCTGCGCGAACACCGTCCAGGGGCTGACCCCGACACCGGCGGCCACCAAAAGCGCTTCGCCCAACCCAAAGACCACCAGACCGATCACCAGAAACATCAGCGACGCCAGCGGCGGGCGCAGGGTCAGGGCGGTGGGCGAGCTCCAGCTCAGGCGCGGAACGGAGGTAACGGACAAAAAGCTCACGGTGGTATCCAGGGCTAGAGGGGGACGACCCGCGATATCTGACAGCTTCCGGGACGGGCGGCAAGGGTGGCGGTAAGGTTCGGTAGAAAGACCCTCCAGCAATCGACTTGCACCCCCCTAAACCTCCCCCCTCGCGCATAAAAAAGCCGGACCAAAGGTCCGGCGCTATCCCGCAAACGCCAAGCGCCGCGCCGGGTCTCCCCGCGCGCGGCGCCCGCAAACGCTTAGATCATGCTACGCCCGTCTTCCCGCGCGCTGCGCCATTCCAAAAAGAACGCGCGCAACAGGAATGAAAGCACCCCGGCAACAGTCGCAGGGAACATCAGAACGTAGATCGACAGTAAAGTCGGAGACATTAGGTATCCTTTCTTTAAGTGGCCGGCGTTGCTTCATCGAAGCTGCCGGTTTTTTCGCTGATCTGAGCGAAATCGAAACGCTCGCTGGCGCGCCACGAGAGGGCGACACACAGGAGCATGCTGACTGCATAGGCAAGCAGCGAGGCGGTGAGGATCGGATAGGTATGCAAGAACCCGATCCCGAAGGGCAGAACACCGACACTGGCGATGAAACCGGCGGCAATCCCCGCGCGGCGGCCCAGAAAGCCAAAGATCATCAGACCCGCGATCACCCCGACACCGATCACCGAGACGATATCGGTGACAAGCGCCACGCCGCCCTCAAGGGCGATCCAGCCAAAGCGTACGGGGAAAAACACCATAAGCGCGGCCAGAACCGAGACGGTGAAGGCACGGTTGGTCACCCGCTCCCAGTAAAAGCTGGCGATCACCGGAAACACCAAGGCTCCCCAGATCGCGCCGACCAGAACCAGCAACTCCAAGATATTAAACTTGCTGCTGGCAAAGTAAAGGGCGATGAGCGTCGCGGCAATCATTGTCATGCGGCCAATCAATAGCATCAGGCGCGGATTGGCCTCGCCATTCTTGGCAATATTACGCCCGTAAATATCAGTCATCACAATCGAGGACATCGCCGCCAGATCAGAATCTGCGGTCGAGGCCAGTGAACCGATAATCATCACAAAAAACACGCAGAGCAACAACGGCCCCAGATACATCGTCGCCAATTGCGGGATCAGGTTGTTGGTGTCGCCGTCCAATGGCTCAACGCCCAAATACAGCGCCAGCACCCCCAGAATCCCCACCCCGATCACCGTGGTGCCATAGCCAACGGTCGCGGTAATAAAGGTCTGTTTGATTTTATCTTCACGCACGGCGAATAACCGCTGCGCAATCGTCTGGTTGCCAATCGCATAGGCCAGAACCGCCGCGATATAAGGTGCACCTTGGTTAAAGAACGCGTCCGAGGAAAAGAAACTCTGCTGCTCGGGGGTTAAATGCACCGCACCGGTGACAAAAATCTCCGGCCCACCGGCGGCAAAAAACACCGCCGGCACAATGATCACCACCGCGCCCAGCATCGCGCAGACCTGAATAAAGTCGGTCAGGATCGAGGCCCGCACCCCCGACCACAGCGTATAGAGCAAAACACCGGTGCCGATCATCAGGATACCGGCGCTGAACGACAGCGGCGAGAGCATCGAAATCAGCGCCCCTCCGGCGATGAAATTCGAGGTCAGGCTCAACAGGCTGCCCAGCACATTCGAGCCCGCAAGGATCAACTGGCTCGAGCGGCCATGCCGCGCCTGCAGGATCTCGGCCAATGTATGGGCATTGGGCGCGATGCTGCGGATGCGGCGGCCAAAGGGATAGATGAACAGGATCATCAAGGCGCCCCACAACCCGTAATGGATCGGGCCGGACACGCCGTAAGTATAGCCCGAGGTCGCCGAGGCATAGAGCGAGGCCGCCCAGATCCATGTCGCGGTCATCGACGCCGCAGAGATCCCAAACCCGACCCTATTTCCCGCTGTCATATAGCTGTCGGCGTTCTCGCGGGAGCGGCCGATGCTCAGAGACAGCAAGAATGTCCCGCCAAAGAAAAACACGAGTAATAACAGAATGAGGGGCGTTCCGAGGGTTTGAGTTTGCATAGGTCCTGGCCAAATTGTTGTCAAAAGCGGTCCATAGCGCTGCCCGAGGGGGCAGCACTGGCAGGGGAGCCGCGGACCGCGGCGTGTTCGGGGTCGGCGCAGGAAGCGCCGGAATGCAGCCTCCCCAGAGGCGCATGACGCGCATGTGAACTGCGCCCGCTTCTGCCCTCATGGGGCGAAGCCGCACGCTTCATAGCCTGCTCCGCAGAAAGATACAAATTTTATAGCGAACTTTTTTCCGCTGCACTGCGGAAACGCGGAAAAACAGCCCGAAAACGGGGATTTGCGCGTTGGACCTCACCCGTGATGCGGGCTGATCCTCGCCCCCGCACCCGCGGTTTCGCCATCCCGCAGCATCATGGCCACCGCCCGACCGCGCCGCCAGTGCAGCCCCGCGCCTCACGCATTCGTGACGCCGCGCCCGCGTCTCGCATGCGACGATACCGCATGCCCCGCGCCCGCTCTCCTCGCCTCGCAAGCCTCACCGCGCGCCTCGCTACCGGCGCATGGGCCGCCGCGCTCACCCTCTCGCTGACCGCGTCGCGCCTTCTCGCTTGCGATATCGCTTTGGTGCTGGCGATGGATGTCTCGGGCTCGGTCGATGCCTATGAATACGGGCTCCAGACCCAGGGCATCGCGCTGGCGCTCCATGACCCCGCGATCACCGAGGCGCTGCTCTCGGGCCGCGTCGCGCTCAGCCTTCTGCAATGGTCGGGCGCCGAGGAACAATCCGTCGCCCTGCCCTGGCAGCGCCTGCATGAGCCCGCCGATATCCGCGCCGCCTCCGCCCGTATCGCCACCCTGCCGCGGGCCTTTGCGGGCGGCAATACTGCGGTCGGCGCCGCCATCGCCGCCGCCTCGGATCTGTTCAATCAAACCCCCGATTGCCGCAACTGGGTGATTGATGTCTCGGGCGATGGTGACGAGAACGACGGGAACACCGTCGGCCATGAGCGCCGCACAGCCCATAGGCGCGGCATCGTGATCAACGGGCTGGCCATTGAGGGCATGGGCACCGCCGAGGCGATCAGCAATTTCTACCGCCGCTGGGTCGTTACTCCGGGCGGATTTGTCATCACCGCCCAGCAGCACCGCGATTTTGCCCGCGCCATACGCGTCAAACTCCTGCGCGAGCTGATCGCGCCGATGGCCCTAAATCCCGCCGCACGGCCAACACCGCATCCCGCCCAAACCCTGCAGCTCGCCACGCAACTCACCTCGCTGGCGGAAATTTCTATGCCCACCGCCGCCCCATAGGCTTTTCTTCGCCGCTGAAACGCCTATGCTGAGGCAAACACTGAGGAATGCTATGGATCGCGGAATCGACTACGGAAATTTGATGCATCAGGCGATGCGCGGCCTGATCCGCGAGGTCTTGGAGCGTATCTCCACCGACGGATTGCCCGGCGCGCATCATTTTTTCATCACTTTGAACACCCAACACCCCGATGTGCAGATGGCGCAATGGCTGACCGAACGCTATCCCGATGAGATCACCATCGTGATCCAGCACTGGTTCGAGAACCTCAACGTCGATGAGGACGGCTTCGCGATCACGCTGAACTTCGGCAACCAGCCCGAGCCGCTCTATGTGCCCTTCGATGCGATCTCGACCTTTGTCGATCCCTCGGTCGAATTCGGCCTCAAGTTCGAAACCCATCTCGATGAGGATGAGGCGGGCGAGGACGACGAGGCGCCGATGGAGCATGTCGAAGAGCATGACGAGCCGCCAAAAGCCGGTGAGGTCGTCTCGCTCGATCAATTCCGCAAGTAACCGTCGCGAAATAACCGGCGCGAACTAACCGGCGTGGCAGGGCGTCCATTGTCTGGCTGCATATAAGACCCCATATCAGCCCGACATCAGTCCCTGCCCGCCCAAGACATTCGACACCCACAGGCGCATCCGGCGCGATACGGAACCCGTTATGAGCAAATCCTTGGCCCGTGTGCGTCAGGCCATCACCGATCTGGACCTGCGCGCCGAGGTGCTGGCCCCCGGCCCCAGCCGCACCGCCGAAGCCGCCGCCGAGGCCTGCGGCTGCGCGCTTGATCAAATCGCCAAATCCCTGATCTTTCAGGGCGAAAGCGGCGCGATCTATCTGTTTCTCACCGCCGGCGGCAACCGCCTTGATGAGAGCAAAGCCACCGCACTCGCCGGCGAGACACTTCTGCGCGCCGATGCCGCCACGGTGCGCAAATCCACCGGTTTCGCCATCGGCGGCGTCGCCCCCATCGGCCATCTGACCGCGCCGCGCATCTTTGCCGACCCGCGGCTGTTGGACTTCGAGACCGTCTTTGCCGCCGCGGGCACCCCGAACCATGTGTTCTCGGTCGCCCCCGCCGCATTATTCGCCGCCTGTAACGCCCAAACCGCCGAGTTCACCGCATGAGCCTGCCGCACCCGCAAGACGATCCGGCCTTTTACGACCATCTGATCCTCAAGCGCTTTCTGGCTTGGGTGATCGACCTTGTGGTCACCGTGGTGCTGGTGATCCTTGTGCTGATCGCCACCGCCTTTATCGCCGCCTTCTTCCTGCCGGTGATCTGGAGCGCGGTCGCCATTGCCTACCGCACGGTGATGCTCAGCCGCTATGGCGCCACTGCGGGCATGATGATCGCCTCGATCAAACTGCGCCATATCAATGGCCGCACGCCCGAAACCGTCACCTGCCTGTGGCATTCGGTGATCTACTCGGCCTCGATGGTGTTTATGGTGCCGCAGATCGCCTCGGTCGCCTTGATGCTGACCACACCCTATAAACAGGGGCTCAATGATGTGGTGCTCGGCACCACCATGGTGAACCGGTTTTTGGAATACTGACCCCGCCCGCAACACCCAGATGGCAAGGCTTTGCCGATCCAGGCGATTGATCGGGAATTGCTGCAATTTGCGCAGACCTTAGGGCTTGGCGCATTGAAAACCTCTTGCTAACCTGCTGTGTCGCCCCGGCGCTGTATCGCCCGATGCGTGCACAGAGGACCGAAAGACACAGGACCGAAAGGACAAGGCGTCCGCCATGCGTCATTCGCTACCCATCGCGCCGCAGTTCTATGTGACGGCGCCGCAGCCCTGCCCCTATCTTGAGGGGCGGCTTGAGCGTAAACTTTTCACCGCACTCTCGGGCGATTCCTCGCGCGCGCTCAATGACACGCTGTCGAAACAGGGGTTTCGCCGCTCGCAAAACGTGCTGTATCGCCCCGCCTGTTCGGAATGCAGCGCCTGTCTCTCGGCGCGCATCCGTGTTGCCGATTTCCAGCCCTCGCGCAGCCAGCGCCGGACGCTGAAGCGCAACGCCGCGCTCAGCCGTGAGGCGACCAGCCCCTGGGCCACCGATGAGCAATTCACCCTGTTCCGCCGCTATCTCGACAGCCGCCACGCCGATGGCGGAATGGCGGATATGGATGTGTTCGAATTCGCCGCGATGATCGAGGAAACGCCGGTGCGCTCGCGCGTTGTCGAATATACCGAGCCGCGGCATCCGCTGGGCGCCAGTGTTCCGGCCCGTGGCTCGGGGCGCGCGCTGACCGCCGTCTGCCTGACCGATGTGCTCGATGACGGGCTCAGCCTCGTCTATTCCTTCTATGAGCCCGAGCGGGTGCGCGACGGTCTCGGCACCTATATGATCCTTGATCACATCGAATTGGCGCGTCAGGTCGGCCTGCCCTATGTCTACCTTGGTTATTGGGTGCCGGGCAGCGCGAAAATGGCCTATAAGGCGGGGTTCTCGGCGCTCGAAGTCTATCATGACGGGGTCTGGAGCGATCTTGACGCGGTGCAGGCCGATGTCGAGGCGCCGCATCCCTTGGCAGTGCGCCCGATCACCGATCAGGTGGCGGCGATCTGCCTGCCGCCCGATTCTATGCCGGGCCTGCGCTACGACGAGTTTTAAGCCGCCCGCAGGCCGCCGCCGCCTCAGGCGCACAATCACAGGCAGTGCATAGGCGCCTCGCACAACCTTAAACCCCATGCCCGCCGGTCAATCCGCAGCTTTCGAGGCAAAATGCCGCAATCCAAGACAGAATGTTGCGACAGGCCGGCGATTTGCGACACTTTTTGGAAAAAGCGCGGTTGACGCTGCTCTGCGGCAACCGTAATGTCGCAGCGATTACGAAAGGTAAG
Organism: Pararhodobacter oceanensis; assembly: GCF_003076755.1. Taxonomy (GTDB): domain Bacteria; phylum Pseudomonadota; class Alphaproteobacteria; order Rhodobacterales; family Rhodobacteraceae; genus Pararhodobacter; species Pararhodobacter oceanensis. The sequence goes on along the minus strand of NZ_QDKM01000004.1, from coordinate 135,509 downwards.
CGGATGACCGCAGTACTCATTAGTTGAAGGGGGACGAACGGACCGGCATCACCGGCACCGAACGACCCCCGTTGCCCCCCTCGCCGGGGGTTTTTTATTGCCCAAAAGGCCAGTCCGGGACCAGGCTGGCGCAAGAATAGGTGGAGAAGATCATGTCCCAGCAGATGACCGGTGCGCGGATGGTTGTGCAAGCGCTCAAGGATCAGGGCGTCGAGGTTGTATTCGGCTATCCGGGCGGTGCCGTCCTGCCGATCTACGATGAGCTGTTTCAGCAAAATGAGATCCGCCATATCCTCGTGCGCCATGAGCAAGGCGCCACCCATATGGCCGAGGGCTACGCCCGCTCGACCGGCAAACCCGGCGTGGTGCTGGTGACCTCGGGGCCGGGCGCGACCAATGCCGTCACCGGCATGACCGATGCGCTGATGGATTCGATCCCGATGGTGGTGCTCTCGGGTCAGGTGCCGACCTTCATGATCGGCAATGACGCCTTTCAAGAGGCCGATACCGTCGGTATCACCCGCCCTTGCAGCAAGCACAACTGGCTGGTCAAAGAGACCGACAAACTCGCCGACACCATCCATCAGGCCTTCCATGTCGCCACCACCGGCCGCCCCGGTCCGGTGCTGGTCGATATCCCCAAGGATGTGCAATTCGCCGAGGGCAGCTATACGCCGCCGCAGCAGGCCAAAGTCTCGCATTACCAGCCGCGGGTGAAGGGCGATATCGAGGCAATCACCAAGCTCGTTGAACTCATCGAGCAGGCCGAGCGCCCGATCCTCTATACCGGCGGCGGGGTGATCAACTCCGGCCCCGGTGCCGCGCAACTCCTCACCGAGATGGCCGATGCGATGGGCTTTCCGGTCACCTCCACCTTGATGGGCCTCGGCGCCTATCCGGCGAGCAGCGACAATTGGCTTGGCATGCTCGGCATGCACGGTCTCTACGAGGCCAACTGGGCAATGCATGACTGCGATCTGATGATCAACATCGGCGCGCGGTTCGACGACCGGATCACCGGACGGCTCGAGGCGTTCAGCCCCGGTTCGGTGAAAGTGCATATCGACATCGACCCGTCGTCAGTCAACAAGGTGATCCGCGCCGATCTGCCGATCATCGGCGATGTCGGCCATGTGCTCGAAGACCTGCTGCGGATCTGGAAATCCCGTGGCCGCAAGACCAACCGTCCGGCGCTGAAAAAATGGTGGGCGCAGATTGACGAATGGAAACAGGTCAACTGCCTCGCCTATCAGGGGTCGGCGGATATCATCAAACCGCAACTGGCGCTGCAACGGCTCGAGGCGCTGACCAAGGGCATGGACCGCTATGTCACCACCGAGGTCGGCCAGCACCAGATGTGGGCGGCGCAATACCTCAATTTCGACGCGCCGAACCGCTGGATGACCTCGGGCGGTCTGGGCACCATGGGCTACGGTCTGCCTGCCTCGATCGGCGTGCAAATCGCCCATCCCGACGCGCTGGTGATCAATGTCGCCGGTGAGGCCTCATGGTTGATGAACATGCAGGAAATGGGCACCGCGGTGCAATTCCGCGCGCCGGTCAAGCAGTTCATCCTCAACAACGAGCGTCTCGGCATGGTCCGCCAATGGCAGCAACTCCTGCACGGTGAGCGTTACTCGCAATCCTGGTCCGAAAGCCTGCCCGATTTCGTCAAACTCGCCGAGGCCTTCGGCGCCAAGGGCTTGCGCGTCGATCACCCCGACCAGCTTGACGATGCGATCCGCGAGATGATCGCCCATGACGGGCCGGTGGTATTGGATTGCATGGTCGAAAAGCACGAGAACTGCCTGCCGATGATCCCCTCGGGCAATGCGCATAATGATATGCTGCTGCCCACCGATGAGGTCCGCGCCATCACCGGCGCCGGCGCCACGCTGGTCTGACCGGAGCGGGGCGCGCGCATCAAACCGCGCCCCGCACCGCCGCCACTCGATATTTAACACCGTCTTTACGGAGCCCGCATCATGTCCCCACTTCTCATCCAAAAAGGCTCGAGCGCCCATTCCGCCTATGACCTGCGCGATCCCCATGCCGAGGTGATCGAGACCCATACCCTCGCGGTGATCGTCGACAACGAACCCGGCGTCCTGGCCCGCGTGATCGGGCTGTTTTCCGGTCGCGGCTATAATATCGAAAGCCTGACGGTGGCCGAGACCGACCATCAGGGCCACCGCTCGCGGATCACCATCGTGACTACCGGCACCCCGCAGGTGATCGAGCAGATCAAATCGCAACTCAACCGCATTGTGCCGGTGCATGAGGTCCATGACCTCACCGTCGAAGGCTTCTCGGTCGAGCGCGAACTGGCGCTGTTGAAAGTCAGCGGCAAGGGCGAACACCGTATCGAAGCCCTGCGTCTGGCCGAGATTTTCCGCGCCAATGTGGTCGATTCGACGCTGGAAAGCTTCATTTTCGAGATGACCGGCGCACCGGCGAAAATCGACGCTTTCGCCGATCTGATGCGCCCTCTGGGCCTGAATGAGATCGCCCGCACCGGCGTCGCCGCCCTCTCGCGCGGCGCCTGACGCATCCGTGCGCAACGCCCCGCTGCCCGCGCTGCAGACCACCGCCAGCGGCCACTGCATTCTCTATGTGATGGCCGCCGAGCAGGAATACGGGCCGCATCTGCGCGCCCGTATCTCGCCCCTGATCACCGGCGTCGGCCCGATCGAGGCGGCGATCACCACTGCCACCGCGCTCACCCGTCTTGCACAGGTGGGCACGCCCCCCGATCTGATCGTCTCGCTCGGCTCCGCCGGGTCCGCGCGGCTCAGCCATTGCGGCCTCTACCAAGCCGACAGCGTCGCCTGGCGCGACATCAACGCCGCGCCCCTAGGCATCGCCCCCGGCACCACGCCCTTCGCCACATTCCCCGCCATCCTGCCGCTGCCCCTGCGCCTCCCCGACCTGCCCAGTGCCAGCCTCTCCACCGGCGGTGATATCGTCACCGGCAAAGGCTTTGACGCCATCGCGCAGGATATGGTTGATATGGAAACCTACGCCATTGCCCGCGCCGCGATGGTCGCGCAAACACCCCTGATCGCCCTGCGCGGCATCTCCGACGGGCAAGCGCCGGTCACCGGCCTGCATGACTGGACGGAATACCTCCATATCATCGACGCAAAACTCGCCACCGCCATCGACACTATCCCCGCCGCCCTAGAGACCGGCCTCCTGTGCCTCTAGCCCCTCATCTGTCCAAAAATATCCTGGGGTGAATTTGCGCAGCAAAGAGGGGCAAAGCCCCTAAGTTCCTCGCCGCAACTCCCCTCAAGCCCGGTGCCACCGCCGGGCCGCGCCCGACCCTCTCCCCGGGAGGGCGCCTCGGCGACACCCTTCACCGCGCAACCGAGATCCCTGCTCTCAAACACACCGCATCATAGCAATCATACCCGCGCCCACCCAGGATCGGGCGCAGCCCTTCATCTCATGCACCCCCGCGCGCCCCGTCGCGCCCGCCGAACGGGGGCTCGATGCCCCCTGAGGCGGCCCCCTCACACCCAGGTCTCGCGGTCAACCTCCATCAGCAGCCAATCACGAAACTGCCGGATCGAGGGTTTCACCGGCACCCCGGCACGCGGCTCCGGTTGGGCGAAATAATAGGCATGGCCCGAACCCGCCTCCGGCCCCACCGGCACCAAGTCGCCAGCGATAATCTCGGGCTGCACCAATAGCGCCGGCATCAAGGCCACGCCCATCCCCGCCACCGCCGCCTGCGCCAATGTCGCCACCTGTTCAAACCGCATCGCCGCGGCAGGCACCGGCCCGTCCATGCCCTGTCCGGCCCACCACGCCGCCCAACCCTCGGGCCGCGTGCTCATCGCCAATAGCGGCAAGCCCGCAAGGCTGAATTCCGCGCCCGGCCCGCGCCGCCCCCCGCGCTCGCCCAGCAATGACGGCGCTGCCACCGGCACCAGGGTCTCCTCGATCAACTGGGTCAACACCGCCCCCGGCCAAAGCCCGCGACAGGTGACCAGAGCGCCGTCAATCCGGTCCTCGCGCAGATCAAACGCGCCGATCCGGGTCTCGAAATTCAGCGTCACTTCGGGATGCCTCTGCACAAACCGCGGGATGCGCGGCATCAGCCAGCGGGTGCCAAAGGTCGGCAGGATCGCCAGCCGCAACTCGCGCTCGGGCGTCTGGCCGGTGGCCTGCAACGCGCCCTGCCCCAGTAGATCAATCGCTGCCCGCGCGGTCTCGGCATAGCCCAACCCCGCCGCGCTCAAGGCGGTGCCGCGCCCGCTGCGCTCGATCAGCGTCACGCCAAGCTGCGCCTCGAGTTGCGCCACCTGCCGCGAGACCGCGCCTTGGGTCAGCGCCAGATCCCGCGCGGCAGCGGTGAAGCTGCCGGTCCTCGCCACCGCGTCAAAGGCCAGAAGTGCCGAGGTGCTGGGGATCAATCTACGCTGCATCTATTCCATTTCCTCATAATGCTCTGCAGATTTATCGGTTTGTTCCGCGCCTGTCACATGTTAAATCTAGCCAAATCCAGATGCAGGAGAGTTTCATGACCGATCGCCCCACCCTCAAAGCCAAAGACGCGCCGGATCTGTCCTCGTTTCAGTGGGACGACGCGCTGCGCCTCGAGAGCCTGCTCAGCGAAGACGAACGCATGCTGCGCGACGCCTCGCGCGAATTCGCCCAATCGGTGCTGCAACCGCGGGTGATCAAAGCCTACCGCGATGAGGCCTCGGACCCCGGCGTGTTCAAACAGATGGGCGACGCCGGCCTTCTGGGCACCACCATCCCCGAGGAATACGGCGGGCTTGGCGCCGGCTATGTCACCTACGGCCTTGTCGCCCGCGAAATCGAGCGTGTGGATTCGGGCTACCGCAGCATGATGTCGGTGCAATCCTCCTTGGTGATGTATCCGATCTACGCCTACGGCAGTGAAGAGCAGCGGCGCAAATACCTGCCCGGTCTGGCCAGCGGCGATCTGATCGGCTGTTTCGGCCTGACCGAGCCCGACGCCGGCTCCGACCCCGCAGGGATGAAAACCCGCGCCCGCAAGACCGACAGCGGCTATGAGCTGACCGGCACCAAAATGTGGATTTCCAACGCCCCCTTCGCCGATGTGTTTGTGGTCTGGGCGAAATCCGACGCCCATGACGGGCGCATCCGCGGCTTTATCCTCGACAAGGGCATGAAGGGGCTTTCGGCGCCCAAGATCGAAGGCAAAATGAGCCTGCGCACCTCGACCACCGGCGAGATCGTGATGGAGGGCGTGCAGGTCGGCGAAGACGCGCTTTTGCCGCATGTTCAAGGGCTAAAAGGTCCGTTCGGCTGTCTCAACCGCGCCCGCTACGGAATCGCTTGGGGTGCCATGGGCGCCGCCGAATTCTGCTGGCAGGCGGCGCGCGACTACGGGCTCGAGCGCAAGCAATTCGACAAACCGCTGGCCGCGACGCAGTTGTTCCAGAAGAAACTCGCCGATATGCAGACCGAGATCACCCTCGGGCTTCATGCCGCGCTGCAGGTCGGCCGCCTGATGGACGAGGCCCAGGCCGCGCCCGAAATGATCAGCCTGATCAAGCGCAACAACTGCGGCAAAGCCCTCGATATCGCCCGCCAGTCGCGTGATATGCACGGCGGCAACGGCATTTCCGAGGATTTTCAGGTCATCCGCCATATGGTGAACCTTGAGACGGTCAACACCTATGAGGGCACCCATGACGTGCACGCGCTGATCCTTGGCCGCGCGCAGACCGGCTTGCAGGCGTTCTTCTAACACCTGCACGGGCCACGACCCCTTATATTCGGGCGGCGGCATCCCATCGGGGCCGCCGCCCGTCTCATTTGCCCCCGATCCCGTGAATGTTAGCGGAAACAGTTGCGTGATTTGCCCGGATTGGCTAGGGACAGCATATATCCAACCAAGGTGCCCGCGATGAACCCTGCCCTGCAAAGCCATGAGACCCAAGCCCTCTGCCGCCTCGCGCCGGTGATCCCGGTTCTGGTGATCCATGATGTCAGCCACGCCGAACCTTTGGCACAGGCGCTGGTCGCGGGCGGCTTGCCGGTGCTTGAAGTGACCATGCGCAGCGCCTGCGCGCTCGAGGCGATGGCGCTGATGGCAAAAGTGCCCGGCGCGCGGGTCGGCGCAGGCACGGTGCTCAGCGGCTATGACGCGGCGCGGGCCAAGGAAGCGGGCGCGACCTTTGCCGTCTCGCCCGGCGCCACCGATCCGCTGATTGCCGCCTGCACCGAACTGGCACTGCCGCTCTTGCCCGGCGCTGCCACCGCCTCCGAGGTGATGGCGCTGATGCAGCACGGCTATCGGATGCAGAAATTCTTTCCCGCTGGCCCCGCTGGCGGTCCGGCGATGCTCAAGGCGCTTGGCGGGCCGCTGCCGCAGGTCAGTTTCTGCCCGACCGGCGGTGTCAGCCTCAAGAATGCCAGCGATTACCTAGGCTTGGCCAATGTCGCCTGTGTTGGCGGCTCTTGGGTCGCGCCGCAGGATCTGATGGAGGCGGGCGATTGGAGCGGGATCACCGCGCTGGCCCGCAGCGCCGCCGCCCTCACCGTTTAACCGCGGGCGCAGACCTCAAGCGATTGCGGGCGCGGGCCTCAAGCGTCGCGCCGCCGCCGCGTTGCTGCCAGCACGCGACCGGACAACAACGCGCCCGCCGTCGCCCCCAATGCCGCGCCCAGCCCATCGGCCCAGAGATCGGCCCATTCCGCCGAGCGCCCGAAATAGGGCTGGATCAACTCGATTACGCCGCCGTAAACCAGCACGCAGAGAAACACATAGATCGCCATACGCGGGCGCACCAAAGGCAGCGGAAAGGCCAGGGCGCCGAAGGCCAGCGCGTGATAGAGTTTGTCGCTTCCCGGCGGCCCGCCCGCAGGCATCGGCGCCAGCGTCAACACCGCGATCACCAGCGCCAGCGTCAATGTCGCCGCCACGCCAATGGTCACGCGCCTGAGTTTTCTCTGTCCTGCCGTCACACTGCTCTCGCTTCTTGGTTAAGCGTTCATCAACCGGTCCAGGCGCGCCAAGTCAATCCCCGCGCCGCTCTGGTCGCAGAAAGTTGCACAGGAGCGCCCCGATCCGCCGATCCGCGACAGGCGCATTGCAAAGCGTGGCGCAACCTTTCACTAAGGCGGTAACGCGCCCGCCCATCCGCCAGCCCGCCTCTCCGCCAAGCCGCCCATCCGCCACAATCGCCCCTCGCGCCCAAGGAGCCCGCCATGTCCCTTGACCAGATCCGCCAGCCGCAGGACACCAGCGCCGCCGCCGTGGCCAGTTTCACCGCCTCCGCGCATCCGATTGATCTGGCGCATTGGCTCGCCCCCCTGCCGCTGGAAGATATCGCCAGCCATCTGACCGGCCAGCCCGAGGACCGCCGCGCCGAGGTCTTCGAGAACCTGCCGCTCGAGGTGCAACTGGGCCTCGCCCGCCATCTGCCGCGCGATGATCTGGCGCAGATCGTCACCGTGATGGATGCCGACGACCGGGTGGATTTCTTCAACGAACTCTCGCCGGTTGAACAGGACCAACTGGCCGCGACCCTGCCCCAAGAAGACCGCGAGGATATCCGCCAACTCTCTGAATACCCCGAGGAATCCGCCGGCGCGATCATGACCTCGGATTTCGCCACACTGGCGGCAGAGATGACCGCCGAGGATGCGATTGCCAGCCTGCGCCAACAGGCGCCGGGCACCGAAACCATCTACCGCTCTTATGTCATCGACCACCATGGCCGCCTCACCGGCTCGGTGCGGCTGCACGCGCTGATCCTGGCCGAGGCGGGCACCGAAATTCGCAGCCTGATGGAGCCGACGCCGATCTCGGTATCGGTCGATACCGACCAAGAGGATGTCGGCAAGCTGATCGCGCGCTACGACCTTCTGGCAATTCCGGTGCTTGATGAGGACGGGCGGCTGATGGGGATTGTCACCCATGACGACGCCGCCGATGTGATGCAGGCCGAAACCACCGAGGACTTCCAGAAACTCTCGACCGTGCGCCCCTTTACCCAAAGCCTGCGCGACGCCAGCCTTGGCATGCTCTATTCCAAACGCATCGTCTGGCTGGCGCTTCTGGTCTTCGGCAATCTCTTTTCCGGCGCCGGGATCGCCTATTTCGAGGAAATGATCCTCGCCTATGTGTCCTTGGTGTTCTTCCTGCCGCTCCTGATCGACAGCAGCGGCAACGCGGGCGCGCAATCGGCCACGTTGATGGTGCGCGCGCTGGCCACCGGCGACGTCAAACTCAAGGATTGGCGCGATCTGATCCTGCGCGAACTGGCGGTCGCGGCAGCGCTTGGCGCGACGATGGCGGCGGTGGTCTTTCCGCTCGGCATCTGGCGCGGCGGCACCGAGATCGCGCTGACCGTGGGCGTGACCATGTTTGCCGTGGTGCTGATCGGCAGCCTTGTCGGCATGTCGCTGCCCTTTCTGCTCAGCCGGCTGAAACTCGACCCCGCCACCGCCAGCGGCCCTTTGGTCACCACCATCGCCGATGCCACCGGCGTGGTGATCTATTTCAGCGTCGCCACCGCGATCCTGACGCTCTGAGCGCTCACGCCGCGTCGTGCGCCAGCTCCTCGGGCTCGATCCGCGGGTCTAGCGCCACCGCCGCGGGCGAGATATCGGGCACCGGCACGAATTTCTCGCGCGCCTCCTTGGGTTCGGCGGGTGCCGCCCAGACCCCGTAGAAGACAAACAGCGCATAGCTGCAGGCGACAAGCGATTCGAAGACGAAAAACGACTGCGGCCCGAACAGCGCCATCAACGCCGAGGCGATCAACGGCCCGATCGTCGCGCCGATTGAGTAGACCATCAGCAACCGCCCCGAGGCCGCGACATAGTATTTGCGGTCCAGCCGGTCGAAGGTCTGCGCCACACACAGCGGATAGACGCTCGACATCGTGCCGCCAAAGACCAGCGCCAGCACCATCAGCGCCAGCAAAGGCAAATCCCGCGCAAAGGCCAGCGACAGCAGCGCCCATGACGCCCCCACCGCGATCAGCAATCCCGCCATCACCAGCCGCCGGTCCATCCGGTCGGCCACGATCCCCACCGGCAGTTGAAACGCCAAACCGCCCAACACCACGGTGCTCATGAACATCGCGGTTTGCGCCACGCTCAACCCCACCTGCCGCGCATAGACCACACCCATCGCGTAGAACGAGCCGATCAACACACCGGCCACCGCCGCGCCGACCACGCCAACCTTGGAGGCCTGAAACAGCCGCGCGATGCCCAACACCCGCAGCTTGCCCAGATCGGGCTCGCCAAGACGGGTCATCGCTACCGGGATCAGGGACAGCCCGATCAGCACCGACGAGATCATCAGCAACTCGCCATCGCCGACCGGCGCGATATTCACCATCGTCTGGCCCAAGGCCAACGCCAGATAGAAGGTCAGCATATAGACGCCCAGCACCCGCCCCCGCGTCTCATTGCTGCTGCGCGAGTTCAGCCAGCTTTCAATCGCCGTGGTCATTCCGGCAATGCAGAACCCGTTGATGATCCGCAGCCCGCCCCAGGTCAGCGGATCAAATAGAAACGCATGGCCCAGACAGGTGGCGGCGGTCAGCGCGGCGAAACTCGAGAAGGCGCGGATATGCCCGATCCGCATAATGATATGCTTGGCCTTATATCCGCCAAAGGCCAGCCCCAGATAATAGGCGGCCATTATCACCCCGGTCAGCGCCACCGGATAGTCTGCCGCCTCCATCCGCAGGGGCAGCACCACGCCCAGCAGGCTGTTGCCCGCCATAAACGCCACCGTCGCCGTCAACAGCGACCGCACCGGAGCCATCACCGCGCGTAGTTTCAACACCATGATATGTCCCGCAACCAAGGCCCGACCGCGCCGCAATCCGCGCGGCGCATGGGGGGCGATCCCTCTCGCTTAGCAGATATCGCGCCGCGCCGGAATATCATCAACGCGGTGGCATGCAGTGGCCAGACAGACGAAAACCCCGACCAAAGCCGGGGTTTTCGCAATCACTCAGCCGCGATAAGCGCGGCGACATCTCAACACAAAGACCTGATAATTCAAAGCCTTACGCCAGACTCTTACGCAGCCGAGGCGCGCAGCATCCAGGCGGCTTTCTCATGGAACGCTGCCCGCGCGGTGGCCAGATCGCCGGTGGCGAAATCCTTGGCCTCTTCGGCGGTCTCGACCAGCGCGCGCATCCGCGCCGCCAGACGCTCATGCTCGCCCTGCAATTCGGCGACCATCTCTTGCGCGTTTTGACCGGCGTCCGGCTCGGCGCTATCGGGCCCCGACTGGAACGCCTGCGGTGCCACCACGGCCGGTTTGCCAAGCGCGCGAATCCGCTCGGCCAAGACATCAACCGCGCCGAACATTTCGGTGTAATGCTCTTCGGTCAGCATATGGATCGAGCGGAATTGCGGGCCGGTGACATTCCAGTGGTAGATATGGGTCTTTAAAACCATCCGGTAGGTTTCCGACAAAACATCGGACAATCCCTCGGCCACGGTTTTAACATTCGAGATCGCGGAGCCAGCGTCTTTGCCGGATGCGGTTTCAACCTTGTCCTTAGCCATTCTCTTTCTCCTTAAAATACTGCTTTGCTAAGCTCTAAATGGGGCGCGTCGCGCTCAGGTCAAGAAATCTGTCAAAATTTCTGCATTCCGCACCCGCAACGCCCCCTCAGGCCGCCAGTGCGTCGCAAGCGTCAGCCGCCTGTCGCCGCGCGCTTGCCGCGGCGGGCGCCGCCCCCTCAGGCTCACCGGATGGCCCTCCCTCTCGCCCCTCTGGCGGGCGTGCAGGCTGGCCACGCTCGGCAGGGAAAATCTCGGGGAAAAGGTCTTCGAAATCAGCTTTACAAATCATCATATGCGTAACTCCCAGAGGGTGACTGCGGTGAACATCAGTGGCGGGATGCGCGGCGCCACCATCGCCGGTGGCACCACGCGAAGCTGCGGGATCAGGCGGCCTGCAAATAGGCCGGCTGGCCCGAATTGGCGGCGCGGACGGTGCGCTGCGGCTCACTGCGCGGCAGCGCCGCCGCCACCGGACGCATGCTCAATTCGCGGTCGCTGAAACTCTCGACCACCTCGCGGATATTGCAGCGATACAACCCGATATCGCGCAACAGCCGGTCGTCCATCCCCTCAAGCGCGGCGATCATCCGGCGCCGCCGGTGCGCGGTCATCATATTCTGCGCCAACCCGCGCAGGGCCTGCGCCGCGCGCAGTAAAAGATTGCTCTCGCGCCGTTGCTGCTGGCGGCGCTGATGCGCTTTGCGAAAGCCGAGATAGTCGTGGAAAATCAAGAACGGATGCATTGGGGAACCCTCCATAGACATGCAGAGCGATAGCGCAGACCGCCGTCACAACGGCCCCCCTGACAACGCGCCAGAGGATCAACATGACCGCTGGGCGGTCTGCGAGACTGGTAAACGGGTGGCGCGGGTTCTATGATCCCGAGCCGATGCCTGAGGGGGTAAGCCCCCAAGGCGGATGACCCCCGAGACGTGCAGGCGCAATGGCGCAGAGCCCGCTCGGGGTTACCGGCGGTTCAGCAGATTTCCGGCACAGCGCAGGAACCTCTTGTGAACGGGCAATGTCATCATACATTCGATATGGGGCTCACGGCATTGTGTTTCAAGTGATCCGCGCGTGGTGCGACCTTTTGGCCATTTCGCCGGTTATTCGGCGGGTTCCGGCCAATTTCCCAAGCTGCCAGTTGACGAAAGCAGATCGCGACCCTAGCTAATATCTATGCGGTGCTGTTTTAAATATATGGGGTTACCACTTCTGACCCGGACGTCTCCCCGGGCGGTTTAAGCGCGTTGCGCTGCAATCCTCTCGGGGCTCCTCACTTTTCTGAGTTTTGAAACGACGGTGGCGAAATCCGGCCATCGACCGAGGGGAGATCAAGATGAAACTGAATTTTAACCCATATCTATTTGCACCACTCTTCACCCCGCGCAGCCCCGGCGGCCGCAAGCCCCGCGGTTGGGGTGCCAGCCGCCGCCCCTCCTATGTGCCCAAAGCCTATGTGCCGGTGATCAACACCACCGACCGCGGCCATCTGGAGCGTTATGACGCGGAATGTGACCCAAGGCTGGAACCCTATCTCAGCCGCGTGCTGCGCAACACGCTGAACGCGCCGACGGTCGAGGACGCGGATCTGCCAGGCGATGCGGTCAGCGGTGGCGCGACGGTGCGCTATACGATCGACGACGGGCCCGAGCAGGTGGGCCTTTTGTGCCACCAGTCGCGCACCCTCGGGGCGAATGGCGTGATTGCCGCCTTTTCGCTCTTGGGTGTGACGCTGATCGGTATGCGGGTCGGCCAGCGCGCGCCCTTGGTCCATCGCTGCGGCAAGATCACCGCGGTCACGGTACTCGGCGTTACCCATTAGCGCCCGCCCGTCACCCGCCGCCCGCCCCCCGCCACCTGTCACATAGCGTCAATATATCCCCCCTATACACCCATCCGACACATGCCCAGATCACGCACAGAGAGGTTCCCCGATGAGCACAGCTACTCCCGAAACCGCCGCGGCCCGCCGCAGCCAGCAGCCGCAGATTGTCATCAATGCCGAGGATCTGACGCATATCGAGGGGCTGGCCGAGGGCGCATTCGGGCGCAATCCGGCGCTCGCCGACCGGCTGCTTGAGGAACTCGGGCGGGCGCGCATCGTCGAGCCTGCGGATATGCCGCAGGACGTGATCGGCATCGGCAGCCGCGTCACCTACCGCGACGAGGCCACCAAACAGACCCGTCGGGTGACGCTGGTCTACCCCGAGAACGCCGATATCACCCGCGATATGATCTCGGTGATGACGCCGATCGGCGTCGCCCTGCTGGGTCTGGCCGAGGGCGCGGCCTTTCATTGGGACACCCGCGATGATGAGCGCCGGATGCTGACCGTGATCCACGTCGAGGCGGATCCCGAACTGACCGCAAGCCCTGCGGATCACGACGATCTCGACGACACACCCGACACCCCCAGCGACGCTGACCGCGACGCCGAGGACGCGTAACCTCTTGTTGCGCAACACAATGCTCCGCCCGCACCTCCTGCGGGCACCCCCAATGACCGGCGCCACCCCCTAGGTGATGGCAGCTCCGGTCACAGGGGATAACACCGCCGGACCCCGCGTCCGGCATAACCCTTTGTTCGGAGTTGGCGAAATGAACGTCATCAACGCACGCGCAGTCTGCGAAACCTGCAACGAAACCCTGCCCCGCGCCGCCGCTGGCCGCTGTCCGGTCTGCCGCACCCCGATTTCATCGGCGATGGGCCGCGCCATGGGCTTTGCCATGGGCGCCTCCAGCCCCGGTGTTGCGCTATTCTGCCGCCGCTGCAAAACTGAAATCCCCCGCGCTGCGAATGCCAGTGTCGATGGCACCCGCTGCCCGACCTGCGCCATGCCCGCACAGCGTCGGCAACCGCTTAGCGCCTGACCGGAGAGCCCATGCGGATAAAACATGCCTATAGACGCCTTCTATGGCCCGCCCTTCTGACCCTGCTCAGCCTGCTCTTGGTGCTGACCCCATGGCTCCTGCGTGACCGTTTCGGTGAGTTTGAATCGCTGCCCCAAGCGGTCACCGCGCTGGCCTATTTCGCCGCCGCTTGGCTGATCAGCCGGATCGCCGCGCTGGCCCTTGACCAAGCCGCCAGCAAGCGCCGCCCCTATCCGCGATTGCTCAAGGATATGGTGGCGGTGCTGCTGTTCATGGTCGCTTTTATCGCCGCCACCTCGCTTTATCTTGGCCAAGGCGCCTTTGGCACGCTGGCCGGTTCCGGCCTTGTGCTCGCCCTTCTTGGCTTTGCCATCCGCAATGTCGTCGCCGATACGCTCTCGGGGATCGCGCTTGGCGTCGAAGGCCCGTTTCGCATTGGTGATTGGGTCGATATCGACGCGCTGGCCCGCGGCAAGGTGATTGAGATCGGCTGGCGCACCACTCGCCTGCTGACCCGCGACCATGCCTATGTGATCCTGCCCAACAGCCAGATCGCCCGCCAGCGGATCACCAATTACTCGGCGCCCAAGCCGCAATACCGCGCGCAGGTCAATGTCACGCTCGATCATTCGATGCCGATCCAGCAGGCCCGCGCGCTGCTGCTCTCCGCGCTCAAAGAGGCCAAACATATCCAGCAAGACCCCGCCCCCGATGTCCGCGTCACCGCCTATGAGGAGGGCGGCATCACCTATGCGATCCGCTATTGGCTCTCGCGCTTTGACCGAGATGTGGATTGCCGCGATGAGGTCTTCCGCCGCGTTGATGAAGCACTGCGCGAGGCGGGCTCCGTCGCCCCTTACCGCCGCATCGCGGTGATCACCGGCAGCGAGGCGCCCCCCGTGCCACCGCTGGCCAAAGCCCCCGAGGCCGGCGAGGTGGTCGCTGAGACCGCCACAGCGGACCCCTCAGTCGAACACGCCACCGACAGCACGCCCCGCAGCGGCAGACCGGCGGGGCGATTGCCCTGACCGCTTGCGCGTCACGTTCCGGTGAGGGGTGCATCTAGGCTATAAATCCAACGCCCCGCCGCCTAGGCTGGCGTTACCCCAAGGAGTTTTCAGCCATGCAAGCGCCCTCCACCCGCTATCACCTCGCCCTCCTCGCACTCACCGCGCTGGTCACCCCCGCGCTCGCCGATAGCGATGCGCCGCAGCCCGGAACCCTGATCGCCGCGCTCTCGGGGGATTGGAACGGCGACGGCGACCCCGATGCGGTGCTGCTGGTGCAAAGCGAGACCCCCGATAGCGCCGATCTCCGCGTCTATCTCGGCACCTTCCGCGGGCTCGAACCGCAATTCACCACATTCTCCGCGACCTACGCGGGCCCATGGGGCGGCCAAACCCCCGGCCTCGTGGCGCTGACACCCACCACATTCGCCATCACCTCCGAGCAAACCGGCATTGGCCGCACGCCATGGACTCAGCGCATCACCATCGCCTACCGCGAGGACAGCTTTCGCGTCGCCGGTTTCACCCATCAATTCTATGACCGCATCGACCCCGCCTATCACGGCAGCTGCGACGTCAACCTGCTGACCGGCGATTACGTGTTAGAACGCAACAGCGGCGACCCCGCGCAAGTGCGCAATGACAGCGGCAGGCTTGCGCCCGGAGGGTTTGCATTGCAGGATCTGACGCTCGATTATATCCCGCAAATCTGCCGCGCTTTGTTCGACTAAACCGCCAGTTACCGCCGTTAACCATACCGCGCCCCCGCGCCCGGCCCGGCCTTTTCGCCGAATTCCCTCCGGCACCCCGCAATCGCGGCCCAATGTGCCAAATGCCCCCTTTTCCCGCCCCGCACTCGGGTGCATAAACAGCCCATGAGCAAGATGTCCGACAACCCCGCCGATCCGTTCAAAAAAGCCCTCAGCGACGCCACCCGCGTGATGGCTGATGATACCGAGGTCGCCGTCAGCTTTACCGTCGATCCGCCGGGAATGACGAAAGATTCCATGCGCTTGCCGCAGGTTACCCGCCGCATGACCCGCGACGAGGTGCTCTTGGCGCGTGGCACGGCGGACGGGTTCGCGCTCAAACGCCGCTTTCACAATGAGGCCACGCACGCCCGCTATCAGCCGCAGGGCGAGATGGCGCGCGACCTCTATGAAGCGATGGAGACCGCCCGTTGCGAGGCCGTCGGCGCCCGCCATATGCCCGGGACGGCCGAGAATATCGACGCCCGTATCGCCCATGACGCCGAACGCAAGGGCTATGCCCAGATCCGCAGCCAGACCGAAGCGCCCCTCTCGGTTGCCGCCGGTCTGTTGATCCGCGAAATGGCCACCGGTCGCGCGCTGCCCAAAGGCGCCGACACCGTCGCCGACCTCTGGCGCCCGTTCATCGAACAACAGGCCAGCGAGACACTCGAAAACCTCGATCATGTGCTGGGCGATCAGGCCGCTTTCGCCCGTTTCGCCCGCAAGGTGATTCAGGATCTCGGCTACGGCGACCAATTGGGCGACGACCCCGACGATATGGGCGATGAGGACGAGGGCTCGGAAGAAGAACAATCCGAGGCCGAGGACACCCCCGACAGCACCGGCGACGAATCCTCCGACAGCGAAGAGACCGAGACCGAACAGGACGGCGCGCAGGAAGAGACCGCCGAAACCGATGTGGTGATGGACGAAAACGCCGAAGACGAGATGTCGGACGAAAGCGAAATGCCGCAGGCCGAGGCCCCGCCCGAGCCGCCGCTGCCCGCTCCACCCTCGGATGCCGACCCCAACTATGTGATCTATAGCACTGATTTCGATGAAGAAATCTCTGCCGAGGAACTGGCCGAGCCGATCGAGCTGGAACGCCTGCGCGCCTATCTCGACCAGCAGCTTGACCCGCTGAAAGGCGCGGTCAGCCGTCTCGCCAACAAGCTGCAACGCCGCTTGCAGGCGCAGCAAAACCGCTCGTGGGAATTCGATCTTGAGGAAGGCACGCTCGACGCAGGCCGCCTCGCCCGGGTCGTCGCCAACCCGACCACACCCTTGTCGTTCAAGGTGGAAAAAGACACCGAATTTCGCGACACCGTGGTGACCTTGCTGATCGACAACTCCGGCTCGATGCGTGGCCGCCCGATCTCGATTGCCGCGATCTGCGCCGATGTTCTGGCCCGCACGCTCGAGCGTTGTCAGGTCAAGGTCGAGATCCTCGGCTTCACCACCCGCGCGTGGAAAGGCGGGCAAAGCCGCGAGAAATGGCTCGCCGATGGCCGCGCCCAATCGCCCGGTCGCCTCAACGACCTGCGCCACATTATCTACAAAAGCGCCGATGCGCCGTGGCGGCGGGTGCGCGACAACCTCGGGCTGATGATGAAAGAGGGTTTGCTCAAGGAAAATATCGACGGCGAGGCGCTGGAATGGGCGCACCGCCGAATGATCAACCGCCGCGAGCAGCGCAAAATCCTGATGGTGATCTCGGACGGCGCGCCGGTCGATGATTCCACCCTCTCGGTGAACTCGGCGAATTTCCTGGAAAAACACCTGCGCGACGTGATCGCCATGGTCGAAAAGCGCAAAGCCGTCGAACTGCTGGCCATCGGCATCGGCCATGACGTGACCCGCTACTACGAGCGCGCGGTCACCATCACCGATGTCGAACAACTCGCCGGCGCGATGACCGAACAACTCGCCGCGCTGTTTGACAGCGACCCGCGCGCCCGCGCCCGCGTGATGGGCATGGCGTCGATGATGGGCCGGTGATCGAGGACGTCCAGCGCTATTTCATCGACGGCTGCGGCCGCTGCCCGCGCTTTGCCTCCGACGCCTGTTCGGCCCGCCGCTGGGCCGAGGGGCTGGCCCATTTGCGCCAGATTTGCATTGACGCAGGGCTCGAGGAATCCCTGCGCTGGGGCCATCCCTGCTACCGTTTTGCCGACCGCAACATCGCGTTAGTGGGTGCTTTCAAGGGCGACTTCTGCCTGACCTTGATGGATGCTGAACTCTTGGACGACCCAGATGGCCTGCTACAAAAACCCGGGCCGAATAGCAGCGTTTCCAATGTGTTACGCTTCACTTCCAAGGCCGAGGTGATCCGCCTGACCCCCGCGATCCAGGGCTTTCTCAGCGCCGCCAAAACCAATGCCGAGGCCGGTCTGCGCCCCGGAAAATCCGCTCCCGCGCCATTGGACCTGCCGCAAGAGTTGATCGACGCCCTCGACGCCGATCCCGCGCTCGCCGAGGCCTTCAATGCCCTCACCCCGGGCCGCCAGCGCAGCTATGCGATTGTGCTGAACACCGCCAAAACCAGCGCCACCCGCCTCAAGCGGATCGCGAAACTGACCCCGAAAATCCTCGCTGGCAAAGGCGCCAATGAATACTGACGCGCGCCCCGATTGCCCCTGATTGCAGCCCGCGCCCGCAACTGGCATGCTGCGCAAAATTCACAGCAGGCTGCCCCATGTTCCAATCTTTCACCGCCTCCACCTCGCCCGACCAAGGCGCCCCGCGCCTCGCGCTGTTGCGCGCTGAACTCGCCGCGCGCGGGATCGACGGCTTCTTCGTGCCCCGCGCCGACGCCCATCAAGGCGAATATGTCTCCCCCCATGACGAGCGCCTCTCATGGCTCACCGGCTTCACCGGATCGGCGGGATTCTGTGTTGTTCTTCAACAGGTTGCCGGTGTTTTCATCGACGGTCGCTACACCATCCAAGTGCGCGACCAGATCGACCTTACCGCCTATCAACCCGTCCCTTGGCCCCAAACCAGCGCCGCCGATTGGCTGATCCAACACGCAAACTCCGGCGCGGTGATCGGCTTTGACCCGTGGCTGCACACGCCGGATGAGATCGCTAAAATCGAGGACGGGTTGCGCGGTCACGGCATCACCCTGCAAGCGCTCGACAGCAACCCGCTTGATGCTATCTGGGCCGATCAACCTGCCCCCGCGCAGGGCCGTGTCCGCGCCCATCCGCTCACCCTCGCCGGTCGCAGCAGCGCCGAAAAACGCGCCGAGATCGCCGCGCAACTGCAGCACTCGGGCATCACCGCCACAGTGATCACACTGGCGGATTCGCTGGCGTGGTTAATGAATTGGCGCGGCGCCGATATCACGCGCAATCCGGTGGTGCAGGGCTTCGCGATCCTGCACAGCAACGCGCAGATCGACCTCTTCATCGACACGGCGAAACTCACGGATATCACCATCGAGCCGGATGTCACCCTGCACGCGCCCGAGGCTTTCGTCCCCGCCCTGCGTGCCCTTGATGGCCCCGTGCAATTCGACCCCGCCACCGCCCCTCTCGCGGTGAAAACCGCGTTGAATCAAGGCGTTGAGGGCGCCGATCCCTTTCTGATGGCAAAGGCGATCAAACACCCCGCCGAGCTTGCCGGTATGCGCGCCGCCCATCTGCGCGACGGCGCCGCGATGGTTGAATTTCTCGCCTGGTATGACGCGCAAGACCTCACATCGCTCAGTGAAATCGATATGGCGCAGCGGCTGGAATCCTTCCGCGCCGCCACCGGAGAGCTTCTTGATCTGAGCTTTGACACGATCAGTTCCACCGGCCCCAATGCCGCGATTAACCATTACCGCGTCACCGAAGACAGCAACCGGATGCTGCAAAGCGGCGATCTTTTCCTGATCGATTCCGGCGGCCAATACCCCGATGGCACCACCGATATCACCCGCACCCTGCCCGTGGGCGAGGTCGCGCGCAACCGCCGCGCCGCCTATACCCGCGTGCTGCAAGGGATGATCGCGATCTCCCGCGCCCGCTTTCCGCGCGGCGTCGCCGGTGGCCATCTCGACGCCCTCGCGCGCTATCCGCTTTGGCTCGACGGGCTCGATTTTGACCATGGCACCGGCCACGGCGTCGGCGCCGCGCTCAGCGTCCATGAAGGCCCGATGCGCCTGTCGCGGGTCTCGATGCTGCCCTTTGAACCGGGCATGATCCTGTCCAATGAACCGGGATACTACCGCCCCAAAGCCTTTGGCATCCGCATCGAAAACCTGATTGTCGTGCAAGAGGCCGCGCCCTTGGGCGAAAGCCGCCCGTGGCTCGATTTCGAGACGATCACCTTTTGCCCGATCGACAAGCGCTTGATATTGCAAGAGTTAATGACGGCGGATGAGGTCGCATGGCTCGACGCCTATCACGCACAGGTCTGGGAAAACCTCAACGCGCGCGTCTCCGAGACCGCCCGCACATGGCTGCAACAGGCCTGCGCGCCGCTGGGGTAGATCTCACTGGCAGCGCAGCACCCAGATGTCATAGCGCGCGTGATCCAGCGCATTGAGCGCGGGGCTGGAGGCCACCATCCAGCCCCGAAACAGCCGCTCATCGCGCGCCGCATCGCGGATTTCCATAAAGGCGAACCCGTCCGAGGCGGGGTTTTCAGTCGGATAGCGGCAGGAAATCAGGTCAATCTGCAACCGCCCGAACCCCACCGTCGCGCCGACATTCAGCCCCAGCTCCACCACCTCGCCGGACATTTTGTCCAAGGCCCGCAATGTCGCCGATGTGCCCGAAGAGAGCGCCGGCCCACGCGGACGCTGCTGCTCTTGCGGCGTCGCTTGCAAGGGCGCCCAAATCGTCTGCGCGGCAAGCGGCGCGGCCAGAAAAGCCCCGCAAATCAATGCTGTAACAGTATATCGCATCATTGCACCGCCTCCTCGCTCGAGGATCCGGTGACGAACCGCAACAGCAAAGTCACCAGCGAAACCGCGCTTTGGGTGTCCTGAAAACTCTCGCCCGCGGCCAGATTGTCAAAATCACCACCGGGCAGGATTTCAATGAAAGTGCCGCCCAAAAGCCCCTCGGAGGCGACCTGAATCGAGCTGTCCCGCGGCAACTCAATCGCCGGATCAATATTCACCGTCACCTGCGCGCGAAAACTCTGCGGATCAAGGCTCAGCCCGCCGACCGAGCCGATTTTCACCCCCGCCAGCCGCACATCGGTGCCCATTCGCACCCCCTCCGCCGAGCGGAAAGTGGCATGCAGCGGATAGGTCCCGCCCTGCGTCCATGTGGTGCCGGTGCTGCGCAGCGCAAACGCGACGAACGCCACGGCGACCACCATAACGGCGGCCCCCAGCACCACTTCCCATGTGCGATACCCCATGGCTACACCTTTGTTTTCAGGCCGCAATTTGCGCCTTACTCGGGCTGCCACGCCTCATAATCCTGCCGAGCGACAGGTGCCGGACGGCGCAGCGACCCGGCGGGAACATAGGCCTGCGCGGTGCCGGTATGGTTCGGTTCATGCGGCTTTTCCCAGGTCTTGCGCGGCAGCGGATGCTCGGACGGCGCCTCATCCCAAGTGTGGTGCAGCCAGCCGTGCCAATCCGGGCTCACCCGGCTCGCCTCGACCTCACCATTATAGACCACCCAGCGGCGTTTGCCGTCTTTGGTGCGGTAAAACAGGTTGCCCTGCGCATCCTCGCCCACTTTGACGCCTTTGCGCCATGTAAACAACTGGACGCCAAGCGTTTGGCCGTTCCACCATGTCAGGATGCGAAGAAGGAATTTCATTGCCGGGTTCCCAGTCTTGGACGGAGTCAATCTGGGTTTGATATATGACGCAGTTCCACGGGGAAATAAAGCCCTGTGGGGCACTTCGGCGTGAACATCGCTGCGACATCGCGCCCTAAGCGGGTCCGGCGGGGTTCGGCTCACTGATCAGTGGTGTTTTCTCAGCCAACCGCAGCCGCACTGGGGCGCCGCCACCCCAATAATCCACGTTCCCGTGCCAAAGATTTCGCCAAAGCCCCGATAGAAAACGGCCCGCCAGTCACACCGGCGGGCCGCTTCTCGCAGATGATTTTCGACCGGATATCAGTCGCTTGCAGCCTCGGCCATATCTTCGGCCGCTTCCGCTTCATCGCCTTCTGCCGCGTAGACCACGCGCACATCGGCCATATAATCCGGCTCACCCAGAACCGCGCCATTCGGCCCGCGTCCCAGTTTGATCGAATCCAGCACGTCGAATCCGTCGATGATCTCGCCCAACACGGTGTATTGCCCGTTCAGAAACGGCGCCTCGGCGAACATCAGGAAGAACTGGCTGTTCGCGGAATGCGGCGATTGTGCCCGCGCCATACCCATCACGCCGCGCTCAAAAGGCGTCGCGGTGAACTCGGCCTGCAGATCGGGCAGCTCCGATCCGCCCATGCCTGCCCGCCGCGTATCCGCCCCGCGCACCCCGTATTGCACATCGCCGGTCTGCGCCATGAAGCCTTCGATCACGCGGTGAAACACCACATTGTCATAGGCGTCAGCCTCGGCCAGCGCGATGATCCGCGCCACGTGATCGGGGGCCAGATCGGGGCGCAATTGCACCGAGATCATGCCCTCGACGCCGCCCGCGACGTCAATCTCCAGCACCGGCAGCGCGGTTTCCGCCCGCTCATCCGCCAGCGCCGCAAAGGGCAACAGCCCCAGCGCCAGCGCAGCCGTCAGCCCCTTAAGCCGCCGCATCTGCAGCCACCTTGACGCTGATCATCACATCGGGTTCGCGCGGCGGCTCACCACGGGTGATCGCATCGACATGTTCCATCCCCGAGACCACACGACCATAGACCGTATACTGGCGATTGAGAAAATGATTGTCGCTAAAATTAATGAAGAACTGGCTATTGGCCGAATTCGGGTTCTGCGAACGCGCCGCACCCAGCGTGCCACGGTCATGCGGGATGCCCGAGAATTCCGCCGGCAGATCGGGCATATCCGAGCCACCGGTGCCGGCGCGGCCCATGTTGAAATTCTTCGAAGTGTTGCCATTGGCCACATCGCCGGTCTGCGCCATGAAGCCGTCGATCACGCGGTGGAACACGACATTGTCGTAAGCCCCTGCACGCGCAAGGCTTTTCATCCGTGCGCAATGCTCGGGCGCGATCTCGGGCAGCAGTTCGATCACCACGGTGCCGCCTTTGAGTTCCATCAGAATCGTGTTTTCGGGGTCTTTATAGTCGGCCATCGGGCGCTCCTGTTGTCGATTTGCGCGCAGGTTACCTTGCATTCTACCGCGAGAAAACCTTATGCATGCGGAAATTCCGCCCCTTGAGGATCACATTCCACCGCGAGGCACAAGGCTTGGCGCTTGCGTCACCCTGCCCCAGCGCCGACAATGCGGGCCACGGAGCAAGGATGAGGCAAGAATCATGGCGCAGGGCTTTCGATTGCCGGATATTGTCGATATCGCGCGCGCCGAGGGGCGGGTGACGGTCGATGATCTGGCGGCGCGTTTCGGGGTGACCGCGCAGACGATTCGCCGCGATCTGGCGGAACTGGATGTTGCCGGCAAGCTGGAACGCGTGCATGGCGGCGCGATCCTGCGCTCGGGCACGGTGAATATCGGCTACCAAGAACGCGCCGCGCTCAACGCCGAGGCCAAACGCGCCATCGCCCGCCACTGCGCCGCGCAGATCCCGCAGGGCGCCTCGGTGTTTCTGGCCATCGGCACCACCACCGAGGCCGTGGCGCGAGAGTTGGTGCGTCACGAAGGGCTGATGGTGATCACCAATAATATGAATGTTGCCAATATCTTGGCCGACAATCCTGACTGTCAGGTTATCGTC
The DNA here is from genome assembly GCF_003076755.1 of Pararhodobacter oceanensis. GTDB lineage: Bacteria > Pseudomonadota > Alphaproteobacteria > Rhodobacterales > Rhodobacteraceae > Pararhodobacter > Pararhodobacter oceanensis. The sequence goes on along the minus strand of NZ_QDKM01000004.1, from coordinate 112,518 downwards.
ACCGGCGGCGCTTTACGGCGCTCGGACGGCGGCTTGACCGGCGCGCTGACGCAGGCGGCGATTGCGCGGTTCAAGGTCGATATCGCGGTGATCGGCTGTTCGGCGCTCGACGCGGAGGGCGATCTATTGGACTATGACATTCAAGAGGTCGGCGTCAGTCAGGCGCTACTGTCGCAAGCGCGCCAGACATGGCTGGTCAGCGACCACTCCAAACTCAGCCGCAGCGCCCCCGCGCGTATTGCCTCGCTGTCGGAACTTGACGCGCTTTTCATCGACCGCGGCCTGCCCGCCGCGCTGAAAACGCGCTGCGCAGATTGGGACACGCGGATCGAGATCGCCCAGCCCTAAGCGGTCAATTCCGCCCGCGCCGCCACCGCTGTCATTGCCGCTTCCAACTCCTCGACCAGCGTCGCGGCCATTGAGCGAAACACCGCGATTTCATAGGCTTGCGGCGCGTTGTGCAGGATCAGCGCCGGCATATGATTGATCAATGTGCGCGCAGCACTTGCCACCGGCATCGCCGCATCGCGCAGGTCCAAGGGCGTCACCCGCGCCAGCACATCGCGCGCCGCAGCACCGGTGAGTTGCACGAACACCCAGCCGTCGCTTTGATCGCTCAGCGCCGCCAGATCCTCCAGCCCTTCGGGCGCCGGACCGCCCAGCAAAAACGCCATCTCGCGCCCGGCCCAGACAATGCGCAATGCCCCCGACGCCGCCATGGAATTCGGCGCCGGAAACGCCAGCCCGGCAGAGGCCAAGACGGGCGTCACATCACAGCCGGGATAGGGCGCGACCGAGGTCACCTGCCCCGCATCGACCGCGGCCAGCCGCGCCGCGCCGATCTCCAAGGGCAGGCGCGGCGTCGGCTCTGTTGCCCTCAATTTAACCACGCATCCGCCCTCCCTCGGGATCATAAAACACCGGATCGACCAGTTGCACCGGCACATCGCGCCCGCGCAGCCCGTCGTATAGCCGCAGCACCTCGCCATGCCGCTTGCGCCCGTTGACCACAAAGCCGAGCCCGATCCATTGCCCCAGCGTCGGCGACGGCCCGACCGAGGTCACATAGCCCTGCCCGTTCTCGCGTAAGGGCTTGGCATCGCTGGCATAAAGATGCGCCCCGGCCGAGATTTCATGCGCCGGATCGACCGGCAGCAGCCCGACCAATTGCGCCCGCCCCGCCGCAACCAATTCCGGGCGCTGGCTAGCACCCTTGCCGATACAATCCTTCTTGGCCGAGACCATCCGCCCCAGCCCGATATCCTCTGCCGTGACCCGCCCGTCGAGCTCGGCATGGGTCAGGAACCCCTTTTCAATGCGCAGCACATTCAGTGCTTCCATCCCGTAGGCGCCGCCGCCCAAAGCCTCGGCAGCGCGGACCAGATGCGCGAATAGATCGGCGCCGTAACGCGTCGGCACCGCCACTTCATAGCCCATCTCGCCGGAGAACGAGATCCGAAAGATCCGCCCCGCGATCCCGCCAATCTCGAGTTCGGCGCAGCCCATAAACGGCAGTTCCGGCGCCTCGCAGACCGTCGCCAGAACCTCCGCCGCGCGCGGGCCGGCAATGGCGAATTGCGCCCAAGTCTCGGTCACAGAGGTAAATCTGACGTTAAGATTGGCGCAAAACGCCTGATGGGCAAATTCCATATGCCGCATCACCAATCCGGCGGCGGCGGTGGTGGTGGTGACAACATAATGAGTGTCTGACATTCGCGCGCAGGTGCCGTCATCCATGACAAATCCATCCTCGCGCAGCATCAGCCCGTAACGCGCGCGCCCGACCTTCAGCGTCGACATCATATTCGAATAGACAAAGTCCAAAAACCGTGCGGTATCAGTGCCTTGCACGTCGATCTTACCAAGGGTTCCAACCTCGGTGATACCGACGTATTTGCGCACCATCTGCACCTCCCGGTCGCAGGCGGCGCGCCAATCCGCTTCGCCCTCGCGCGGGTAATAGCTGGGCCGATACCAAAGCCCCGCCTCGATCATCGGCGCCCCCATCGCCCGCGATTGCGCGTCCGAGGTCAGCAAACGACGCGGCGCAAACCCCTCACCGCGCCCGCCCGCGCCCAAAGCGGCGATCGACACCGGCACAAAGGGCGGGCGAAAGGTGGTGGTGCCGGTCGCCGGAATGCTCTGCCCGCTCGCCTCGGCCAGCACCGCCAGAGCGCCGACATTCGACGATTTCCCCTGATCCGGCGCCATGCCTTGCGTCGTGTAGCGCTTCATATGCTCGACCGAGGCAAAGCCTTCCTGCGCCGCCAATGCCACATCCTTGGTGGTCACATCATTGGCAAAATCCAGCCATGCGCGCCCGCCCGCATCGACCGCCCAGAGCGGCGCAATCGCATAGGGCGCATCCTCGGCCAAGGGCAGCGGCACATCCGGCGCCGCGATGCCCAGATCGTCCAATGCCGCGCGCGCTGCCTTCAGCCCGTCGGCAAGACAGCCCGCAGTGGAAAACACCCCCGAGGCCGCCCCCGCCGCCGCCATCCCCGGCACCATATCCGCAACTGGCACGAAGCCCGCGATCTTCTCGGACCACGCCGGTCTGCCGTTCATATGGCAGGCCAGATGCACCGAAGGGTTCCAGCCCCCCGCCAGCGCCAAGACCCGCGCATCGACTTGCGAAATCCCGCCAGCATGTTGAATTGCCGCGGTTTTCAACCCCAGTCGCCCCTGCGTGCCGACCACCTGCGCCTTGGCATAGACCGGAAATTCCTCGACCACCGGCACCGCGCGCGGGTCGACATAGGCGGCCACTTCGACGCCCATGCGGGTCAGTGCCCGCGCCGCCTCGAGCCCGGAGTCGTTGGTGGAAAACACCACCACCGGGCCGGGATTGACGCCCCAACGCGCCACATAGGCGCGCAGCCCCGAGGCCAGCATCACCCCGGGCCGGTCATTGTCAGGATGCGCAATCGGACGCTCCAATGCCCCCGCAGAAAGCACCGTGCGCCGCGCGGTGATCCGCCAGAAACACTCGCGCGGCAGCTCTGCGCGCGGTGCCAGATGCAAGCCGACGCGCTCCAACGCGCCGTAAGTGCCGCCGTCATAGGCGCCGGTCACCGTGGTCCGCGTCATCACCCGCACATTCGGCAGGCTCGCCAGTTCTTCGGCGATCCCCTCCGCCCAGGCCACGCCGGATTTGCCGTCAATCAGCGGCTGGTCGGCCAGCAACCGCCCGCCCAAGCGCCTGTCTTCCTCGACCAAGATCACATCCGCCCCCGCGCGTCCGGCGCTGAGCGCAGCGATCAAACCGCTCGGCCCCGCGCCGATCACCAGAAGGTCGCAATGGGCAAAGGCTTTCTCGTAAACCGCGGTATCGGCGACGCCCGAGAGCGCGCCCAGACCCGCCGCGCGGCGGATCACCGGCTCATAGAGACGCTCCCAAAACGCGCGCGGCCACATGAATGTTTTGTAATAAAATCCGGCACTTAGAAAGGGGGATGCATAGTCGTTCACCGCCATCGCGTCAAAACCCAAGCTGGGCCAGCGGTTCTGGCTGCGCGCGTTGAGCCCTGCATAAAGCTCTTGCATGGTGGCGCGGATATTGGGCGTGTGTTGGCCGTCTTCCAGCACAGTGACCAATGCGTTGGGTTCCTCAGAGCCCGCGGTCAGCACCCCGCGCGGGCGGTGGTATTTGAACGACCGCCCCATCAGCCGCACGCCATTGGCCAAAAGCGCCGAGGCCAGCGTATCGCCCGCGAAGCCTTCATAGGAACGCCCGTCAAATTGAAACCGCAGCGGCTTTGTGCGGTCAATCAAGCCGCGTCCGGGGATGCGGTGCGATTGCGATCTGGGCCGCGTGCTCATGTCCGCACCCCGGCCAGCGCGCGGGTGGCGAAAATCTCATGGCTGACGGTGTCGCGCTCGACCTCCAGCCAAGTCGCGCAGGGCTCATGGAACCACAGATCGCGCGTGCGTCCGGCGGGGTTGTCGCGCAGGTGCAAATAGGCGTCCCAAGCGGCATCATCCGCCGCCGCCTCGGCCTCCGCTTCGGGCCGCTGCAAATAGGCCGCCGCGCCGCCATAGGTGTATTCGCGTAGATCGCGCGCGCCGCAATAGGGGCAGTCTATGCGCATTTTGCCCTCCTGTGAAAACCCATTCCCGCGCCCGTCTCAATGCAGATTATGCTGCGATCCGGTGCCTTCTTCGTCCATCAGCCCTCGCCCTGTGCGGAACCGGTCCAGCCGGAAGCCCTTGGCCACCTCCAGTGGGCGCCCCGTGGCCAGCAGATGCGCCAGACTGTCGCCCGAGGCCGGCACCGCTTTGAACCCGCCGTAATTCCAACCGCAATTGACGAACAGCCCGTCAATATCGGTGCGGTCGATGATCGGCGAGCCATCGGGCGACATATCCATAATCCCGCCCCAAGAGCGCAGGATTTTCGCCCGCCCGATCATCGGCATCAAGGTCATCCCCGCTTCCATCACCTGTTCGACCCTCGGCAGATTGCCGCGCGCCGCGTAAGAGGCGTAGAAATCCAGATCACCGCCGAATACGAGACCGCCTTTGTCCGACTGGCTGATATAGAAATGCCCCATGCCAAAGCTGACCACATGGTTAATCACCGGCTTCAGCCCCTCGGTGACAAAGGCCTGCAGCACATGGCTTTCGATCGGCAGCCGCATCCCCGCCATCTCGGCCACCTGAGACGAGCGTCCGGCGACCACCATCGCGACTTTCTTGGCTCGGATCGCCCCGCGCGTGGTCTGCACGCCGGTGACCTTGCCGCCCGCGATATCAATGCCGGTGACCGCGCAATTCTCGATCAGATCAACGCCGCGCTGGTCGGCGCCGCGGGCATAGCCCCAAGCGACGGCATCATGGCGGGCGGTGCCGCCACGCGGGTGGTAAAGCCCGCCGTAAATTGGAAACCGCGCTTGCTCATAGTCGAGATAGGGCAGTTTCTCGCGCACCTCTTCGCGGCTGAGCAGTACCGCGTCGTCGCCCTGCGCCAGCATCGCATTGCCGCGCCGCGCGAAGGCATCGCGCTGCCCGTCCGAGTGGAACAGATTGATCAGCCCGCGCTGGCTGTGCATGGTATTATAGTTAAGATCCGCCTCCAGCCCCTCCCAGAGTTTCAGTGAGTGGCTGTAGAATTCGCTATTGCCGGGGAGGAAGTAATTGGCCCGCACAATCGTCGTGTTGCGGCCGATATTGCCGCCGCCGAGATAGCCGCGCTCAAGCACCGCGACATTGGTGATTCCGTGTTTTTTCGCCAAATAATAGGCGGTTGCCAGCCCGTGGCCGCCGCCGCCGATGATCACCACGTCATACTCGGCTTTCGGCGCGGGTTTGCGCCAGGCCGGTTTCCAGCCGGTGTTGCCCAAGAGCCCTTGGGTAAAGACCCGAAGTCCGCTGTAACGCATATGCCCTCACCCCTTTCACTGTTAGAGAACACGGTTCAATGAGGAATGACAAGGCTTGGGGTGAATGGGCTTTAGCCGCGTGCGATCAAGACGAGATCGGTCCTGCTTCCCCGCGCGGAATCAAGGCGAAGCCGCCGCGCATCGCCAGACCGCCCCCCGGGCTGGCGATTGGTCGATGTAAGCGCGCCGCTCGTCTGATGGATGCAGAACGCACCATCAAGCGCATCGTTCAATTCTCAGGTCGCCACCCCGCGGTCTGGCGATGCGCGGCTAGCGTTGCTACGTGTTCAGAGGCTGGGATCGTGGCGCTCAAAGTCGACGCATCTTCATTGCGCAAAGCGAAAGGCGAAATCGCTGATCAATGCCCCGCGCGGAATCGAGGCGGAGCCGCCGCGCATCGCCAGACCGCCCGCAGGGCTGGCGATCTGGTGGGGCTGGGTGCTTCGTTCAGCTGACTTGCGGATACAGCCGCCATAAAGCGCGCCGCTCCACGGTTAGGGTCGCCATCCCGCGGTCTGGCGATGCGCGGCTGGCGTCACGCTCGAAACGCACCTTACGCCACCTCACGCGCAAGCCGCGCCCTAGGCCTCTTCCCCCTCCACCGTGCGGAACACCGGCTCCATCTGCTCGAAAATCTCCGCCGAGAGGTGGCATTTGATCTGATGCCCGCCGCGCAAAGTCCGCATCGGCGGCATCTCGCGCTCGCAGAGATCCCCCGGAACCTCAGACTTCCACCGGCAGCGGGTCTGGAACGGGCAGCCCGGCGGCGGGCTCACCGCCGAGGGGATATCCCCGTCCAATACAATCCGCTTTTTCTCGATCCGCGTGTCGGCAATCGGCACTGCCGAGAGCAGCGCCTCGGTATAGGGATGATAGGGCGGCGCGAAGACCTCATCGGTGGTGCCCAGTTCCACCACATGACCCAGATACATCACCAGCACACGGTCGCTCAGATAACGCACAATGCTCAGATCATGGCTGATGAACAACAGCGTGGTCTTGTTCTTGCGCTGGATCTCCATCAGCAGATCGGTGACCGCGGCCTGCACCGAGACATCCAGCGCCGAGACCGGCTCATCGGCGATCACCACTTTCGCATCACCAGCGAAGGCACGGGCAATGCCGACCCGCTGCTTTTGCCCGCCCGAAAGTTGCCGCGGCATCCGCGTGGCAAATGCACGGGGCAGTTTCACCAGATCCAGAAGCTCCAGCATCCGCTGCTTGCGCTCGGCGTCACTGGCGCCGACACCGAAAATCTCCAAGGCGCGGATGATCTGCCGGCCCACGGTCATCGAGGGGTTGAGCGTGTCAAACGGGTTCTGGAACACCATCTGCAACGACGACACCGCATCGGTGTTGCGCTGCTGGATCGGCGTCGATTGCACGTTTTCATCAAACAGCATGATGTTGCCCGAGGTCGCGGTCTCGAGCCCCATCAACACCTTGGCAAAGGTCGATTTGCCGCAACCGGATTCGCCGACAATCGCCAGAGTTTCCCCCTCATGGGCATCGAAACTCAGCGTTTCATTGGCCTTGACCACTTTGGTTTCACCGCCCGCAAACAGCGAGGAGGCCGCCACCTCGTAATATTTGCGCACATTCTCCATCGACAGGACGACTTCGCCGATATCGCCCTTTTTGACCTGCGCCATGGCGACAAGCTCGGCCTCCCAGTCGATCTCGCGAAACCGCAGACAGCGGCTGTTGTGGCGTTTGCCCGCATCGACCACATCCATCGCGATCTCGCCGGCATCACAGCGCCCGGCCTCGAAATACTCGCAACGCGGGCCGAAATTACAGCCCTTGGGGCGCTCATGCGGCAGCGGGAAATTGCCGGGGATGGCGCGCAGCGGGCGGGTGTTTTTATCCGCACCGGGCAAGGGGATCGAGCGAAACAGCGCCTGCGTATAGGGGTGGCGCATCTTGTCGAACACATCCTTGACGTTGCCGGTCTCGACGGCCTCGCCGGAATACATCACCGTGATCCGGTCGCAAACCTCCATCACCAGCCCCAGATTATGGCTGATGAACAGCATCGAGGTGCCGTATTTCTCGGCCAGAACCGAGACCAGATCGACAATCCCCGCCTCGACGGTCACATCCAAAGCGGTGGTCGGCTCGTCCAAAATCAAGAGCGCCGGTTTCGACATCAGGGCCATCGCAATGACGATACGCTGCTGCTGCCCGCCCGAAAGCTGGTGCGGATAGGAATTCAGAATGCGGTCAGGATCAGGCAGCCGCACATCCGCCACCACCTGCCGCGCCAAGGCCAGCGCCTCGGCCCGCGGCATGCCCTCATGGATCACCGGCACCTCGGCCAGTTGCTGGCCCACTTTCATCGCCGGATTGAGCGAGGCCATCGGCTCTTGATAGATCATCGCGATCTCGGAGCCGCGCAGCTTGCGCAACTCCTCCTGCCCCATATTGGTCAAATCTCGGCCCTTGAATTTGATCGTGCCGCCAACAATCCGCCCGTTGACGCCAAGATCACGCATCACCGCCAGAGCCACGGTGGATTTGCCGCAACCGGATTCGCCGACCAGCCCCATCGCCTCTCCGGGTAAGACGGTGCAGGAAAAATCCATCACCGCAGGGATTTCTACCAGGCGGGTGAAAAACGAGATCGACAGATTTTCAATCTCGAGGATCGGCTGGGACGGATCCCAAGTCTCGGAGGTCTTTGTCATCGCGGTCTCCCCTTTGCGGGCGGCGGAACCGGGGGTTTCACACCCCCGGACCCCTGTGGAGTATTTTCAGCAAGATGAAGCTGGCAGGACATTGCATCAGTCCTTCAGGCTTTCTTCGCGCAGCCCGTCGGCCAGTAGGTTCAGGCCAAGCACGAGGCTCATCAGCGAGAGCGCGGGCACCAAGGCGGGGGTCGGATAGACCGACAACAGGCGGCGACCGGCGTTGATCGTCGAGCCCCAGTCCGGGCTTTCGGGCGAGACGCCGAGGCCAAAGAACCCCAAAGTGCCCAAAAGGATCGTGGTATAGCCAATGCGCAGGCAGAAATCGACGATCAAGGGCCCGCGCGCGTTGGGCAGGATCTCCCAAAGCATGATATACCACGGCCCCTCGCCGCGGGTCTGGGCGGCGGCGACATAATCGCGGGTTTTGATGTCCAAGGTGATCCCGCGCACAATTCTGAACACCGTCGGCGCGTTGACGAAAACCACCGCGACAAAGACGTTAAGGAGGTTCGGTGACATTGACCAGACACCCATCGGATCGGCGTCAAACACCAGCCCGATATAGGCCCAGACCCCGACCAAAAGCACCGCCCCGACATAGAGGTTGCGTTTCGCGGGCTGGGTAAAGAACCGGCTGTTCAAAAGGATCGTCACAAACAGGATCGGCGCGATGAACAAGACGCCGGCCATCACCACCGGGATCAGCGTGTCCTGAATCTCGGGCGCGACCAGAAGGAAGAACAGCAAGATCACCGGAAACGCCAGCACGAGGTTGGCCAGAAAGGTCAGCGCCGTGTCCAAACGGCCCGAGAAATACCCCGCCGGCAGGCCCAAAAGGATGCCGATCATAAAGGAGATCATCGCCGCAAAGGGCGCGATCCTGAGCACCTCGCGCGCGCCCATCACCATCCGCGAAAACACATCGCGGGCCAGACTGTCGCCGCCCAGAATATAGTATTCATACATATCATCAGGCCGCGGCAGAGGCGTGCCGGGCGAGGCGTTGCGCATCCGGCTGACCTGCGCCAGCGGGTCATGGGTGATGATCAGATCGGCGAAAAACGCGGTGAACAGCCAGAACATCACGATCGCAAAGCCGATCATCCCGACATTGGAATCGAACAGCTTCCCGTATAGCCCGAGACGCCGTTTATAGCGGATCGAGACGGCGAACGTGACGGCAAGCGCGATCCACACCGGCAGCAATTGCTGCAAAGCGCGGGCGATGATTTCGAGCCAGCTGAGGGGTTCCATAGCAGCTCTCCTTACGAAATACGGATGCGCGGGTTCAGATAGACATAGCCGATATCCGAGATCAGCTGTGTTATCAGAACCACAATGACGGCCACCACCGAGGACGCCAGCAAGAGTTCAATATCGTTGTTCACCGCCGCCTCGAACAGCGTCCAGCCAAAGCCCGGATAGCTGAACAACACTTCGGAAATCACCACACCGTTCAAGAGCCAGGGGATCTGCAACATGATCACCGTGAAGGGCGCGATCAGCGCATTGCGCAGCGCGTGTTTCATCACGATATTGCCAAAACTCACGCCCTTGAGCCGCGCCGTGCGGATATATTGCTGGGTCATCACCTCGGTCATCGAGGCGCGGGTGATCCGCGCGATATAACCCATGCCGTAAAGCGCCACGGTCAGCACCGGCAGGGTGAAATTGGAAAACGTGATCTCGGTCAGCGCCGAGCGCGCGTTGCCCTGAAACAACACCGGCCCCTCGATCCAGCCCCATGAGACCAGCAGCGGCGAAATCCCCACCGAGGAGGAGGCCAAAAGCACGATAAACACCACGCCCGAGACATATTCCGGCGTCGCCGTGGTCACAATCGCCACCGTCGACAGCGACCGATCCGTGCGCGAGCCTTCCCGCATCCCCGCGAACACCCCGAGGAGCAGCGCCATCGGCACCATGAAGATCAACACCCACATCATCAACAGGCCCGTCGCGCCCAGCCGCGCCGCGATCACCTCATCGACCGGCGCCGAGAACCGCGTGGAAAATCCCCATTGCCCCTGCAACAGCCCGCAACGCTCGCCCGCCGCTGCGGGGTCATCCTGAAAATTCACGCAGCGACCGGTCACCGTGCCGTCCTCGGCCACGCGGGTCCAGCCCGGCACCACGCCCAGCCATTCGCCGTAACGCACCAGCACCGGCGAAGCGTAGCCATTGCGCACCAGCCAGCGGTCAACCTCGGCATCGGTCATCCGGCTGCCGGCTTGGGTTTTGGCCAGGGTTTCCAGCTTGGCCGGAAGGTTGGTCAGGTAAAAGACCACAAGGGTCAGGCATAGCGCGGTGAAGATCATCACCCCGATCCGCCGGAGCAGGAACAACAGCATGGGGTCTCCTGTCTATCTGTGGTGCAATGCGCAAAACACCGGCCAGAGCCGAAGGGCCGGGCCTACACCGCAGGTCCAAGTCCTGTGACAAAACATCCTGAGACGCAGCAAGGCACAGGGATGCGCCTTGCTGCCAAGGGTCAGATCACGAGACCCAGTATTTGACGTAATCGACCACGAAAGTCGGATGCATCTCGGCCCCGTGGACATTGGGCCGCACGTTGCGGAACAACGAGCGCCAGTAGGGTTGGATCATCACGCCCTCTTCCTGCATGATCTCCTCCAGCCGCACCATCAACTCGCGGCGCGCATCGGCATCGGCGATCCCGTTGGCCTGATCGAGCAGGTTGTCGAACTCCTCATTCGAGAAGGCCGCCTCGTTCCACGGCACACCGGTGCGGTAGGCAAGGTTGAGGATCTGCACACCCAAGGGGCGCATGTTCCACTCGGTCGCCGACCACGGATACTTCAGCCAGTCATTCCAGAAGGTCGCCGAGGGCAGGATCGTGCGCTCGATATTGATCCCCGCATCGCGCACCATCGCCGCCACCGCGTCGCAGGTTTCCGACTGCCAAGGCTCATCGACCGAGATCAGCTCGAAGGTATGGTCGCCCAGCCCCTCGGCGGCAATCTCGGCGGCCGCAGCCTCGGGATCGACAACCAGCGGCGCCAATTCGGCATATTCGGGATGGATCGGGCAGACATGGTGGTTCTCGGCGGTCACGCCAAGGTCCGAATAGCCCAGCTCCAGCGCCACCGCATTATCGACGGCTTTGACCAGCGCGCGGCGCACATTGCCGTTGTCATAGGGCTCGCTGTCCTGATTAAAGCGCACGCAGATCGTCGCCGCGGTCACCACTTCGGTGCGCGGCATGCCGATCGCCTCGAAGATATCAATGAAATCAGACTGCGACTGATAGATCACATCGATCTCGCCCGATTCCGCCGCCGCAATCCACGAGGCCGGATCAGCACCCAGATCGACAAATTCGATGCTGTCGAGATAGGCGCCATTGCCCTCATTCCACCAGGTATGGTCGGGGTTACGCTCGACCACCGCGCCGATACCGGGGTCATAGCTGACCGGACGGTAAGGACCGGTGCCAATCGGGTCGGCCACCGGATCGCCCGACGAAAACGACGGGTGCACCACCGCCGCCGGATAATCGGCCATGCCAACGATAAAGGCGATGTCGGGGCTCGGCAGATTGACCTGAACGGTGTAATCGTCAACCCGGGTCAGGCCGCCCTCGCGGACGCTGCCGTTTTCAACCAGCCCGCCCATGCGCGTGGTCATCGAGTTGCCTTCGACGCTTTCATCACACCAGCGGGTGAGCGCGTCGATCACATTGTCGGCGTTGAACGTATCGCCGTTGTTCCAGGTCACGCCCTGACGCACATGCAGGGTATATTGGGTGGCGTCATCATTGACGTCCCAGCCTTCCAGCAGCACCGGCGTCAGCGTGCCGTCGCGCTGGTAATCAACCAGATACTCCAGCCAGCCGCGGCAGGCATTGGCCAGTTCCGACCAGTCCCAGGTGCGCGGGTCACGCTGCGGTTTGATATACATCTGCATGCGGATCGAGCCGCCGGTCTGCGGCTCCATCCCGTGGGATTCGGCGCGGGCTTCGGGCGCAGCCAGCCCCAACAGCCCATAGGCCGTCGGCACCGCCAGCCCCAGCGCGGTGGCGCGGGTCAGGAACTCGCGGCGGTCCAGCTTGCCCATGGCAACTTCGCGCGCATACATCTCGGCAACAGGATGCACACCCGTCGCTCCGTGGTTGAGGTCTTTCATGAAGCTATCTCCCTGATCATCGTTTTTTTGTTGCCACGGAGTTTATGCCTGTCACCGCAAAGCGGCCCCTCACCCAAGCATCCGTGGGTAGTATTATTGCGCAGATCGACGGAAATTTTTACCTTTCGACCAGCGACATATCCCATCCAAGCGCGACAGAGCACAGATTACAACTGAAATCTGACACTGCATTTAACTAATCTGATGTAATGGCTGGGCCTTTGCGTGTTCTGCACACCCAGGGTATGGCCTTGTAAATATGGCAAATATCGCCCTCAAGACGGGACCGGGACGCGGGTTTTGCGCATCCCGGTCTTGATGCCTCAACTCTGGCTGGCGCCGCCCTGAAACCCGTTCGGCCCGTGGTAATTGCACGGCGCCTCCTGCATCTGCAAATGCAGCGCACTCTCGTTATAGGGGTGCGCGCGCGCCAGTCCCTCGTCAAATGCAATCCCCAGCCCCGGCGCGGTCGGGGCGGTGATATAGCCATCCTCGACACAAAGCGTATCGCCGATCAGCGGCCGGTGAAACGCGCCGCCCAACTGGATGCTTTCGACCAGCAGCAGGTTCGGACAGGTGACTGCCAGCTGGATATTCGCCGCCCATTCCACCGGACCGGCATAGAGATGCGGCGCGATCTGCGCCCCGAAAGCCTCGGCCAGCGCGGCGATTTTCTTGGTCTCCAGTATCCCGCCCGAGCGCCCTAGCGCCGGTTGCACAATCGCCGCGCCCCCTGCGCGCAACAGCGTGCCGAATTCCGCCTTGGTGGTCATCCGCTCGCCCGTCGCCACCGGTATCCGCACCGCCTGCGCCACCTGCGCGAAATCCAGCAGGTTATCCGGCGGCACCGGCTCTTCGAACCACAGCGGGCTATAGGGCTCCAGCGCCTGCCCCAACCGGATCGCCCCCGAGGGCGTGAACTGCCCATGGGTGCCAAACAGTAGATCCGCGCGATTGCCCACCGCCTCGCGCAGCGCCGCGCAAATCCGCACGCTCAGATCAATGTCATACATCGACGGCTGGTGCCCGCCGCGCAGCGTATAGGGCCCCGCCGGATCGAATTTCAGCGCGGTAAACCCTTGATCTACCGCGACAAGTGCCGATTCCACCTGCATCTCGGGCGAGGACCAGAACGCCGCCGCATCATGATGGGCCAGCGGATAAAGAAGGTATAGGCGCGCAATCTCTCGTTCATCTTGCCGCCGAGCAGGGCATAGACCGGCCGTTCATGCGCCTTGCCCAGAATATCCCAACAGGCCATCTCCAGCCCCGAAAACGCGCCCATCACCGTCAGATCGGGCCGCTGGGTAAACCCCGCGGAATAGGCGCGGCGGAACATCAACTCGATATTCTCGGGGTTCTCCCCCTCCATATGCCGCGCAAAGACATCCTCGATCACCGCGACCATCGCTTTCGGCCCGACCGAGGCCGCATAGACCTCGCCATAGCCCGAAATCCCGTTGTCGGTGGTCACTTTCACCACCAACCAATAGCGCCCGCCCCAGCCCGGCGGCGGCACCCCGATGACGAAGACCTCGATTTGTGATAATTTCATCCGATCACCTCATGAACTGTCCGAGCCTCATCCTGCCCGATCCCCGCATCCATCGTCTCACATTGGCCGACCTGCCGCGCCTCTGCGCCACGCCTGCGGGGCTGTTTGATAATCCAATCGACCCCGAACAGGCCGAAGCCTTCCTGCGCAACCCCCTGCATCTGATGCTGGCGATGCTTGAGGGCGAGATCATCCTCGCTTTCGCCTCCGGCACCATCCTCTTGCACCCCGATAAACCGCCCGGTCTCTTTATCAACGAAGTCGGCACCCGCCCGGCCCACCGCCGCCGCGGCTATGCCAAAGCGCTGGTCAAGGCCTTGATCGCGCAGGCCAATGCGCAGGGCTGCACCACCGCTTGGCTGGGCACCGAGCCGGATAATCTCCCCGCCCGCGCCCTTTACCAAAGCCTTGACGCACAAGAAGAAAGTTTCATCGGCTACGCTTGGGGCGGTGCCTTCGATGCCTGACCCCGTCATGGATCCATCACAATCACATTGCGCCGCGACGCGCCTGCGCGGGCATCGGCAATCGCCTCGTTGATCTCGCTAAACGCATAGCGCTTCGAGACCAGCTCCTCGAGCTGCAACCGCCCCTGCCGCCACATCTCCACCAGATAGGGAATATCGCGCTGCACCACCGTCGAGCCCATGAAACTGCCGGTCAATGTCTGCGCGGTGGCGGCCACAATCACCGGTTCCACCTCCATCTTCGCGCCCGAAGGCGGCATGCCGACCATCACCACCATTCCCCCCTTGGCGGCCAGTGCCGGCGCGCCTTGATAGGCCGAGATCACCCCGACGGTGACAAAGACATAATCCGCCCCCTGCCCCTCGGTCAGCGCCAAGACCGCGCGGCGCAAGCCCTTGATATCCGCGCGCAATACATCCGTCGCGCCAAAGCCCCGCGCCGCCTCCAGCTTCTCGTCCGACAGGTCCACCGCAATGATCCGCGAAGCCCCTGCCAGCCGCGCCCCCTGTATCGCATTGAGCCCGACGCCCCCCGCGCCGATCACCACGCAGCTTGAACCCGGCGTCACCTGCGCGGTGTTGATCGCCGCGCCGGTGCCGGTGATCACCCCGCAGGCCAAAAGCGCCGCCAGTTCCACCGGCACATCCTCGGGCACCTTAGCTATCTGGCTGACATGCACCGTCACCGCCTCGGCAAACCCCGCGGTATCCAGCCCCTGTTCCACCACTTCGCCCGCCGCCGTGGTCAACACCCCGCGCCGCCGGTCCACCCGCGCGCCGCATAGGAACGGCTTGCCCTGCACACAGGGCCGGCATTGCCCGCAGGCGCGGATCATCGTTACCACCACCGGATCACCGACAGCATAGCCGATGACCCCGTCGCCCAGAGCCTCCACGCGCCCCGCAACTTCATGCCCATAGACCGCCGGCAAATCACTGTGCCAATTGCCATCCAGATAGCCCAGATCCGAATGACAGATCGCCACCGCCCCGACACGCACCTGAACCTCCCCCATTTCGGGCGGGCGCAACACCACGTCCTCGATCACCAATGGCGCGCCAAACGCCCGACATACCGCCGCTTTCATCCAACTCTCCCCCTCGTTGGACAGCAGTGAACACCGGCGCCATTCACAGAACAACCCCGCAGCACGCGCATCATCACGTCATCTTTGTGCGATAAATATCCTCGGGAGGGATTCGGGAGGGTGGAAAACCCTCCCGATCGGCTGCGGTCCGAACACCGCCGGCGCGAGAAGGGGGCACAAGCCCCCGAAGAGCGCCGCCTCCCTCACCCAAAACACCCAGCCAACCAAACTCAGCCGCGCATCTTCTCCCCTGCAGGATCAAACGGCGGTTCCAGCGCAATCCTTGCCGCAAGCCGCTCGCCTAAGATTTCCACCTCGAACAGCCCCTCCTCGCCACGCTCGGCCAAGGCCGCCGGAATATACCCCTGCGCCAATGAGAGCCGCACCGAATGCCCGTAACCGCCCGAGGTCACCCAGCCGACCACCCGCCAGTCGCCGTCGCGGGCGGGGTCGGGTTTGGCCACCTCCTCGCCGTGCAGATCAAAGCGCACCGCGCCGTAACCATGCGGCGGGCTGATTGTGCCGAAATCCTCCTCGCCAACCCGCGCCCAGATCGGCTCATCGCCAATCACATCCGCCGTATCCGCCTCGATCACCAGCGACACGCGCCGCAGCCTCGGTCCCGCATCACGCTCGGCCACAGCCGCCGCTTGGCCAATAAACGCGGGCTTTTGCAGCTTCACGAACCGCTCCATCCCGCCCTCATAAGCCCCGTAAATCGGGCGTAACTCGGCAAACCATGTGGGGAAATTCTTCTCCAACCGCATCGACAACAGCGCCCGCATGCCGAAATCGACGATCCCATGCGCCTTGCCCGCGGCTTTGATCGCGCAATAGACCCGCCGCTGCGCCGCTGGTTTCATCCAGATTTCATAGCCCAGATCGCCCGAATAGGTGATCCTGTTCACCATGCACGGCGCCCCCGCCACATCCATCTCGCGGTAATCCATGAAGCGGAACGCCGCATTCGAGACGTCCTCATCGACCAATTCCGCCAAAACCTCGCGCGCATAAGGCCCGCAAATCGACAGCCCAACCAGATCCATATGGAACCGGTGCAAAGTCACCGAGCCATCCTCGGGCAGATGCTGCTCGAACCAGCGCATATGGTAAACCGAGGCCCCCAAGGACCCCCAGACCATAAACCGCTCTTCGCCCGCTTTGGCGATGGTGAAATCCCCGATCAGCTTGCCCGCCTCATTGAGCATCGGCGTCAGCACCAGCCGCCCGAGCCGCGGCATCGTGTTGGTCATCAGGTGATCCAGCCACGCCTCGGCGCCGGGCCCTGTCACCTCGTATTTGGCGAAATTGGCGATCTCGGTCACGCCCACGCGCTCGCGCACCCCGCGCACTTCATTGCCGATATGCTCGAAATCATTCGACCGGTGGAAGGACAGCACATCATGCGCCTCCTGCGCCGAAGGGGCGAACCATAAGGGCGTTTCCAGCCCCCAGCTATCGCCCATCACCGCATGGTTGGTGTCGCGCATCAGATCATAAAGCGGCGTGGTCTCCGCCGGTCGCGCCGCCGGCAACTCCTCATTCGGGTAAGAAATCGAGAACCGCCGCGCGTAATTCTCGCGCACTTTCGCGTTGGTGTAGCGCAGCGTCGCCCAGTCGCCAAACCGCGAGACATCCATGCCAAAGACATCATGGCCCGGATCGCCCTCGGTCATCCAATTGGCCAAAACCAGCCCGACGCCGCCCCCCTGCGAAAACCCCGCCATCACCGCACAGGCCGACCAATAATTGGTTAACCCCCGCACCGGCCCAACCAGCGGATTGCCGTCCGGCGCAAAGGTAAACGGGCCGTTGATCACCTGTTTGATCCCCGCCCGCTCCACCGCCGGAAAATGCCGGAAACCGACCTCTAGAGACGGCGCGATCCGGTCAAGATCAGGCGCCAGCAACTCATGGCCAAAATCCCACGGCGTGTTCACCGGCGACCACGGTTTGCACGCCCGCTCATAGGTGCCCAGCAAGATACCGTCCCGCTCCTGCCGCGTATAGATTTCGCCTTTGAAATCAATCACTCCGACCAATTCGCGGCCGGTCTTGGCGTTGAATTCCTGCACCTCGGGCATCGCATCGGTGAGCAAATACATATGCTCCATCGCCAGCACCGGCAGTTCCAGCCCCGCCATCCGCCCGACCTCGCGCGCCCAAAGCCCGCCTGCGTTCACCACATGCTCGCAGCGGATCTCGCCGCCCTCGGTGTGCAGCGTCCACATGCCCTCGGCGTCCTGCGTCAAGTCCTTGACCGGATTGCGCAATTCGATCTCGGCGCCCAAGACTTTCGCGGCCTTCGCATAGGCGTGCGTCGTCCCCGACGGGTCAAGATGCCCCTCGACCGGATCCCAGAGCGCGCCGACAAATTGCGTCTCGTCCATCAGCGGAAACATCGCCTTCGCCTCGCGCGGGGTGATCAGCTCGGTCTCCATCCCCAAGGCCCGCCCGCGCGCATGGGTCATGCGCAGGAAATCCATCCGCTCGGTGCTATCGGCCATCATCACGCCGCCGGTCAGATGCAGCCCGCAGGACTGGCCCGAAATCCGCTCCAACTCCTCATACAGCGAGACCGTATAGGCCTGCAGCCGTGCCACATTCGGATCACCATTCAGCGTATGAAAGCCCCCCGCCGCATGCCAGCTTGACCCCGAAGTCAACTCGGACCGCTCGATCAGCAGCACATCCGTCCAGCCCGCTTTGGCCAGATGATAGAGCACCGAACAGCCGACCACACCGCCGCCAATCACCACCGCCCGATAGGTTCGCGTCATTCCATCCTCCCTGCGGGCACCTCCAAGCACCCTAATGTTATCAATGCCTTGCGCAGCCTCTCTGCGATATGCTCCGGGGTTTTGCGGCTGGTCACATAGGGCAGCCCCAAACGCTCCGAGGTCCAGCCCACCACGGTCAGCGCCGCCGCGCAAGGCTCATAACGCTGCGCCATGGCCCAAGAGCGACAATCAATCGCCGCGATCTCCGCGCGCCCCGCCGCCACCGCCTGCACCGAGGCGCGGTGGCCCCCGGTCGCTACAGTCCTGCGCGCGAAAACCTCGGGCGCCGCACCGAGATCGCGCGCAAGCCCGAGGTATCCCGAAAGCGAATCCTTAGAATTGTAAGCAAATATACGCCCCGCCAGCAGATCCTCGGGCAGCGCCGCCTCGGGCGTCTCGGGCGTCTCGGGCACCGCAAGCGCTTCCCCCTCGCGCGCAATCAGCGCCGAGCGGTAAAAGACCCCGCGCCCGCCTGCAAACGTGGAATACTCCGGCTGCGCCAGTGGTTTGACATGCTCGATTAACCCTAATGACAGCGGCCCCCAGCAAGTCTGGCTGAACACCATTGCCGGATCACGCCAGAGCGCCTGCACGCCCTCCCAATCCAGAACCTCCAGCGCCTCGGGCAAATCAACGCCCGGCGCCTCCCCCTGCATATTCGCCCGCACCCCGCGCCAAAACGCAAGCGACTCGCCGCGCGCCTCGGGCCAGTCATACATCGGCAGCGCCGCGCGCCTCATTCCGCCGCATCCACCGGAGGCTCGAACCGCAGTGCCGGATGCGCCACCGGCTCCTTGGGCATCACCCCGTATCGCCGCCACAGCGCCCAGTAATTGGGAAACACATAACCTTGGTTAACGTCCTGCCAATACGCCCGCCGCTCCGCATAAAGCCGCGGCAGCTCATACCACGGCGCCCGCGGCTCGCGGTGATGCACAATATGCAGGTTGTTGTGCAAAAACAGCCAGGCCAGCGGCGAGCGTTCGACAATGATCGTCCGCCCCCCCGGCGCCTCATGCCACTGGTGCTCGGCAAAGGTCCGCAAGGAAATCAGCGCCATCGCCGGCCAGCAGACCGCCAGCAAATAAAGCCACAGCGGAATGCCCATCGCCATGATCAGCGCCAGCACCACCACCAGCGCCGGCAGATGCAGCGCCCAAGCCAGCCGCACCCCCTGCGCATCTTCGCGCACCAACCGCAACTCACTGGCAATAAACGCAAATCCTGCTAACCAAGGCCCCAGCGCCATCCGCCCGATCAGCGTGTTATTCACCCATAGCACGCCCCGCAATACCCGCGGCATCCGCTGGTATTCCCAGCGCGCCACATAATAGCTCTCGGGGTCCTCCATCGGATCGGTCAACCGCGCGTCATTGTGATGCGCCAGATGCGTCGCCTTATAGCGCCGGTAGGCATGCAACCACGTCAACGGCAGCGCCACCAATGCCTCATTCAGCAACCGGTGCCGCGTCGGATGCCCGTGCAAACATTCATGCACCAATGATGAATGCAACGCCCCCAATAAGGCCATTATGGTTAATGCCAGCACCGGTAAAACCGGCCAAAGGTAAAACCCCACGCTCAGCCACAGCGTATAGCACAGAAGGATCAAGCCAATGGTTGGCCACTCAATTCGCATCATGTCTCCGAGGTTGCACCGCTGTCGCGGCCCGCACAGCGCCATTCTCGGCGCATCCCTCACGGGATCAAGGCGCGTTTAGACGTCATTAAACTGAAGAATTGACGCCTATGGTCACAAATGCCTACTATTCTGCGCAAACCAAAGGGGGCATATATGGCCAAACGTCAAACCGCCGAGGTCTTCCGCACCCGCCTCGCGCAGTTGCAACTGCAATCCAATCTTACGCAAACCGGCTTTGCGCAGGCCATCGGCATCGACCGTTCGGCCCTCTCGCAGCTCTCCTCGGGCCAAAATCCTCGCCTGCCACGGGCCGAAACTCTCCTTGCCCTCGCGCAGCGATTTCAGGTTTCCACCGATTGGCTCTTGGGCATGACCGATGACCGCGGCGTCGCCAGTCAGGCGCGCAACACTGTCGAAACCGAACAAGCCCTCGATGAAGAAAACCGCACCGCGATGGAGCGCTGGCATTTCGAATCCACCGGCCAAAAGGTCCGCTATGTCCCCGCCAAACTCCCCGATCTGATGCGCACCCCGGCGGTGATCAGTTTTCAGGCGCAATCTTCACAGCAAGAACAACGCCGCTTGCAGCGCCAGACCGACAGTCGGTTGCATTTCTCGCGCATGCCGGAATCCGATATCGAGATGTGTATGCCCCTGCAAACACTCGAGTTATTCGCACGTGGCCAAGGCATCTGGCAGGGCCTTCCCGCCGCCGACCGCGCCGAACAACTCGCCCATATCGCCGCCACGCTGGATGAGCTATACCCCGCGTTTCGGATGTATCTCTATGACGACCGCAAACGCTTCGCCCCGCCGATGACCGTCTTCGGCTATAATCACGCGGCGATCTACGCCGGCGAAATCTACCTCTTGGTTCGCTCGAAACAACTCGTCCATGACCTCGCGCACGCCTTCGATTCGCAAATCCGCCACGCCCAGATCAACGCCCATGACGCCGCCCGCTGGGTCCGCGCATTACAGGTGACGGACGACTGACTCACTCCCACGGCTTCGCCCAAAGAACGAGGGCAGCGCCGACCCGTGGGGTCGGTTCGGCGCTGCCCGACGCTGCTCGTCGGGCGAAACGCCCCTCAACCTGCTGTCGCCCAAACTCCCCAACTGTGTGCACAAGTCACCCATTGCCCGCGCGACGCCCCGCCGACTACGCTCATAGCATATTCGGGCGCAACCAAGAGGGCAGCCATGGCCAATGACAGCGCAACCACCGCGCGCAAAACCAACCGGCGCGCCGGCGGGCGCAGCGGCAACGCGCGCCGCACCACGGGATTTCACCTTGAACAAATGCCGTGGCGCATCCCCGTTAACCCTGATCGCCCCACCGAACCCGTCGATACCGAGGGGGTGCAGGCGATCCATAAGGGCGCGATGCATATCCTTGAGAACATCGGCATCGAGTTCCTCAATGACGAGGCGTTAACCATCCTCAAAGACGCCGGTTGCCGCGTCACCGGCAACAACGTCCGCATGGGCGAGGATTTCGTGATGGAGATGGTCGCCCGTGCGCCCACCGAATTTACCATCACCCCGCGCAACCCAGACCGTGCGGTGACCATCGGCGGCAAGCATATGGTCTTTGTCAACGTCTCCTCGCCGCCCAATTCCTGGGATATCCACCGCGGCAAACGCTCGGGCGACTTTGAAACCTTCAAAGATTTCATGAAGTTGACGCAGTTCTTTAATTGCATCCATATCGCTGGCGGCTACCCGGTCGAGCCTATCGACATCCACCCGTCGGTGCGCCATCTCGACTGTCTGTTCGAAAAACTCACCCTCACCGACAAGACCTGCCACGCCTATTCACTGGGCCGTGAGCGGGTCGAGGATGTGATGGAAATGGTGCGGATCGCAGGTGGGCTCAGTGATGACGAATTTAACGCTGCCCCGCGCATGTATACCAATATTAACTCTGTTTCGCCGCTCAAACATGATTTCCCGATGATCGACGGCGCCCTGCGACTGGCGCGGCGCGGGCAGCCGGTGATGGTCACGCCCTTCACGCTGGCAGGCGCGATGGCGCCGGTCACTATGTCGGGTGCGGTAACCTTGTCGATCGCCGAGGGCCTCGCTGCGATTGCCCTGTTGCAATACGCCGCGCCGGGCTGTCCGGTCGGCATCGGCACCTTCACCTCGAACGTCGATATGCGCTCGGGCGCACCCGCTTTTGGCACGCCCGAATACATGCGCGCGACCCAGATCACCGGCCAATTGGCGCGGTTTTACGGGTTGCCGCTACGCTCCTCGGGCGTTTGCACCGCCAATATTCCCGATGCGCAGGCAATGTGGGAGACCTCGAACAGCCTGTGGGCCGCAGTGCAATCGGGCACCAATATGGTCTATCACGCCGCCGGTTGGCTCGAGGGCGGCTTGATCGCCAGCCCCGAGAAATTCGTCATGGATTGCGAGGTGTTACAGATGATCCAGCGCTATTTCGAGCCCGCGACTTTTGCCACAACCCCCGAGGATATCGCGCTTTCGGCCATCACCGAAGTCGGCCCCAACGGCCATTACTTCGGCTGCGCCCACACCCAAGCGCGCTATACCGACGCCTTCTACAGCCCGATCGCCAGCGACTGGCGCAACTACGAGGCATGGGAAGCGGACGGCGCCGTCGACACCCCCGAGCGCGCGCACCGCATCTACCGCGGAATTGTCGATAATTTCGAGCCCCCGACAATGGATGAAAGCATCCGCGAGGAACTTGCCGATTACGTCGCCCGCCGCAAAGCCGAGGGCGGCGCGCCGACCGATTTTTAACCTTAACGGCGGGACAAATTAACCGGTTAACTCAAGTTACCGACGCAATCACATCCGGCACCAGACCGGTGGCGCGGATAAAGGGCATCGGGTCATGACCGGCGAAAAATCCGTGACCGGCGACCAGCGCGGTGCCGCAGCCCGCCGCGCGTCCGCCCAGAATATCGGTGTGCAGACTGTCGCCCACCATCACCGCCTGCTCTGCCGGCAGTTCCAACCGCGTCAAAGCCGCTTGCAAGGCGCCGCCAAAGGGTTTTCCGAAAAACGTCACCGGCGCGGGCAAATCCGCCGCAAAATGCCCCGGTTCCCAGGTAAACCCGGTCTCGCGCGGGGCGATCACATCGGGGTTGGCGCAGATCACTGGCCGCGGGCGCTCCTGCAGCGCCGCCACCAATGCCGCCTGCCGCGCCGCCGTCCAACCTTCCGAGCCCAGAAACAGGAACCCGTCCGCCGCGCGCAGCAAATCATCGTCAATCGCCCGCACATCGCCCGGCAAATCCGCCAGCGGCGCGCCTTTGGGGCCGATCGCCGCCCAGACACCGCCCTGCGTCAGCGGATGCGCGGCCAGATGCGCCGCCGCCAGATCACGGCTGGCGATCACCTCATCGGCGGTGAAATCAAACCCCCAGCGGTGATATTTCGCCAGCGCCACCTCGCGCGGCTGGCTGGCGCCATTGGTCAGGACCACCAGCCGTTTACCCGCCGCGCGGATCTGCGCAATCCGCTCCACGGCTGTCGCGATCACCGTGCCGCCGACGTTCAACACGCCAAAGGCATCAAGGATAAACCCCTCATAACGCTCAGTAATCGCGCCCAGATCGGGCAAGACCTCCGGCGCCTTGGGGAAGCCTTCGGCGCGGGGCAAATGATGGTCAATCGCGCGGTAGCGGGCAAAGGCCCAACGCACATCGGGTCGGATCATTCTCAACTCTCATGCTTAACGGCGGCGCAAAACGGCACGCCTCATCCCTCGCATGTGATCTACGCCAGAACCGCGCGTTTGGCCATCGCGCGCGTCGGCGCCCCTCTGTCATCCTGCGCGCCAAAGGTTAACCCCGGATGAACAGCTACGAGACCCGCGCCAAGTGCCCTGCCCGCAGCCATTTCGGCAGCCGCGCGGTCGACGCCCCGATCACCAAGCCCAGCCCGACAAAGGTCAGCAGCGGCAGCCTCTCGGCATTGAAGATAAAGCCGAACACCACCGCGAAGCCCGGCATCAGGAACATCGCCAGAGCCGCGTGATTGGCGCCCGCCTGCTGCACCAAAGCATAGTTGAACAGGTTCGGTGCGATCGTTGCCAGCACCACCAATCCGGCCAGAATCGCCAGCACATAGGGTGAGGGCTCCACCGATACCGCCCCGTCAAACACGAGCGCCAGCGGCCAGACCGTCAGCGTGCCGACCGCGAACATCAGCGCCGAGAGCATGAAGGGCTGCATTTTGCGCCGCCGCCGGAACCAGACATTGCCCGCAGCATAGCTCAGCGGCGAAATCAGGGTTAACGCGGTCCCCAAACCGGCCTCTTGCAAGCCGCCACCCAAAAGCGCGGGCGCGGCGATCAGCGCCACGCCAAGGATGCCGGCGATAATCCGCAACACCTGTTCCAGCGTCGCCGGTTCATCGCGTAAAAACACCGCTGCCAGCGCCAAGGTGAACAGCGGCATCGTCGCATAGAGCATCCCGCCCATACCCGAGGGGATATATTGCATCCCCGCCGCCATGCTGACGAAGGGCACCGCGACGACCAGCACGCCGCCGACCACTCCGGTCAGCAAATCATGGGCATCAAGCCGCCGCTGCGGGCCGCTGAGCCCTGCAATGATGATTAACAAGGGCAACCCCAAAGCCGAGCGCAGCGCCGCCAGCGTCCAGGGCGGGAAATGCTCGACATTCAGCGCGATCAACAGCGGCGAGGCGCCAAAACCGGCGGCAGAGAGGATCAATAAGATCGGCGTGGGCATGGATGCACTCGCGGTTCAGCGCCAGATTCAGGCGTCTAAATCTCCTAACGCGCCCGGCGCACCGCCACAACCGCAAGCGACAGGCAAGCGCCAGCTCACTGCACATGCCCGCAACTTTATGCCTCAAATATCCAGTTCCGGCCATCCAAACCGGGCGCCCGCATCAGCCGCAAGGCGTCCGTCTTCGCCCGGGCTCACCGCGCCGGAAATGTCGCCTTGCCCAGGATCTCCCCCTGCGCATCCAGTGTCAGCCGCAGCGCGCGCCCCGCGTGGTAAAATGTCACCCGCGAGCGCCCCGCATCCGCACCCTCGCCGCGTTCGCTGACCGAAGTGATCCGCCCGTCGCGCATCCGCGCCTTGATCGCCGCCTCCTCCAGTCTGAACGCCTTTACCAAAAGCGCCGCATCGACCACGACGCCCGCCTCGGTGACCTCCACCGCGCCCATCAGCCGCGCCAATAGTTATTTGCCGCCGCCACCGTGGCGAAATGCGTCGCCACCACCTGGCTAACAGCGATCAGCGAATCCGCATCTTCGGCGTAATCCGGCCGCAATTGTTCGCGCATCTCCGCGTCCGGCTGGGTCAGTTTTACCGCCAGCCGCGAGAGTTTGACCGCCAGTTCATAGCCCGCTTCGGGGGTCTCGGTGATCAGCGATGGTAACCAGCTTGTCATAATCCACTCCTCGGGTTGATAAATCGTAAATGCCGCAAAACACGGCCCATGACCCCAGGCCACCGCATCAGGCCGCCACCGGCGCCTCCAGCGCAATATCGGCCAATGTCGAGCGGTTCAGGTCTTCCAGAAACTGCGCCTCGGCATGATAAAGCCGCGCCTTCAACCGACAGCGTCCACGCAGGCTACAAGCCCCGCCATCCGCCGCGCCGCATTCGACAAGCGCTTGATCCTGCTCAAGAATCCGCACCAGATCGCCAAGGCGTATCTGCGCCGGATCGCGTTGCAGGACTGCCCCGCCGCCAGAACCGCGCCGCGTTTCGACAATGCCGCTGCGTGCCAAATGCTGCATGATTTTGCTCAGGTGATGCCGCGAGAGTGCCAGCTCCTCGGCCAGCTCTGCGGTGGAAAACCCGCGTCCGGGTGCGCTGGCCATCCGCATCAACATGCGCAATCCGTAATCGGTGAAACTGGTCAGTCGCATAGCGCCTCTGAATGGCCGGATTTTGACCAGCCTTAAATGCTGACCGGTCTTAGGTTTTGACTGGCCTTAAATGGTATTTACAATACTTATTAGCGGATGTATTGCTGAAATCAAGCCAAAACCCCGAGGCAACGCCAATGCAACACGCCCGATTTGCAGCCCGCTTTGATGCCTGAAATCCCCAAGATCCCCGATGCGCCCGAGGCGCGCATCCGGCTCAAACGCGCCTATCGCGCGGTGCGGGTCTCGGATGGCACCCGCGTGCTCGTCGACCGGCTTTGGCCGCGCGGTATCGCCAAGGAACGCCTGCGGCTGCATCTATGGATGAAAGAGATCGCGCCGAGCACGGATCTGCGCCGGCAAGTGCACGCCGGTGATCTGACTTGGCCCGAGTTTCAACAGCGCTACCGGCAGGAATTATCCGGCAAAGACGCGCTTCTGCGCCAACTCGCCGGATTTGCCCAGGACGGGATCGTCACGCTGGTCTACGGCGCGAAAGACGAAGCGCAAAACCACGCAATTGTGCTGCGCGACTATCTGCAAGACTATATGGCGCAGACCCGCGGTAAGCCCGATGCAAGCGCGAGCAAACCCCAGCCAGAGGCCCCGATATGAGCGATCCCGACAGCTATAAATGCCAAAGCGGGTTTTCCTCGCCGCCCTGCTATGCCGCTGATATCGCAGCGGATTACTTTGATCCACATGCGCCCGCCGCCGTCGATCCACAGCAAGCCAACGATGTCGCCCGCTGGCGCCGGTCCGAGCGCAAGCGTCTGCGCGACGCCCGTGCCGAGGGCTCGGTGGCCGAGCGACACGCCAATGGCGCCGCCATCTCCGCGCATCTGCGGACCCTGCTCGATGAACGTTTCGACGGTGCCAAGGGCCGCGTGTTCTCCGCCTATTGGCCGATAAAGGGCGAGCCCGACCTGCGCCCCCTGATGGCCGAATTGCACGCCGCCGGGGTGATCATCGCGCTGCCGATTGTCGAGACCAAAGCCGCGCCGCTAATCTTCCGCCTCTGGACCCCCGCAACCAAGATGCAGCGCGGCGACTGGAACATCCCCGTGCCGCCCCCCGACGCCCCCGAACTCACCCCCGAGATCGCCCTCGCTCCCTTGGTCGGCTGGTCCGCTGATGGCTACCGGCTGGGCTATGGCGGCGGCTATTTCGACCGCACCCTCGCCGCCCTGACGCCCCGCCCCTTCGGCATCGGCATCGGCGTGGATACTGCGCGTCTCACCACCATCTACCCACAACCCCACGACATCCCCCTCGACCTCATCCTCACCCCATCCGGCCCCCAATCCCCGCCAACCTAACCCTCCTACCGTTCACAGATCCCCGGCCCTTACCCCGTCATCTGTCCAAAAATATCCTGGGGGTGAGCGCACAGCGCGAGGGGGCAAAGCCCCCTAGACCCGCGCCCCATCACAGACACACCATCTGCCTTCTGTCAGGCCCGGATGAAAGCCGGGCCGCGCCCTACCCTCCCCCCGGGAGGGCGCATTGGTGATGTCCTTCGCTGCGCAACCGACATGAATACTTTCAGGCGCACCGCGTCATAGGCAGCCGACATGCGCCCACCCAGGGTCGGGCGCGTCCCTTCACGCTCCATGCCAAGCGCAACGCACCCAACTTCGCACACTCAGCATTCACACATAAAAAAGGGCGCGGCCCAAACAGACCGCGCCCCAATCCCACAATTCACACCGCCATCACCGGTGTTGGGCGTAGATCTCCACCAGCCGCGCCACCGCCGCCTCGGGGCTCATCTCGACGCTCTCGCCCGAGCGCCGCGAGGTCAGCTCGACCACGCCCTTGGCCAGCCCGCGCGGCCCGACAGTGATCCGCCAGGGCAGCCCGATCAGATCCATAGTGGCGAATTTCGCCCCCGCGCGCTCGCTGCGGTCATCATAGAGCGCCTCCAGCCCGGCACCCGCCAGCGCCTTATACAGGCTCTCACAGGCCGCATCCGCCTCGGCGTCGCCCTGCTTGAGGTTGACGATCCCGGCATGAAACGGCGTCACGCCCTCGGGCCAGATGATCCCCTTATCGTCATGCGAGGCCTCGATGATCGCGCCCAACAGACGGCTGACCCCGATCCCGTGGCTGCCCATCTCGACCGGCACGCGGTTGCCGTCCTGGGTCACCACGGTGGCGCCCATCGCTTCGGAATATTTGGTGCCGAAGTAGAATATCTGCCCGACCTCGATACCGCGCCCGACCCGGCGGCGGTCTTCGGGGACTGCGTTGAACAGCGCCTCATCATGGGTCTCATCGGTGCGCGCATAGAGCGTGGTGAACTCGTCACAGATCGCTGCCACCTCGTCGCGATTGTCGAAATCCACCGCGCGCTCGCCCAAGGTCAGTTCGGTCACCGCCTGATCATAGAAGACCTCGGACTCGCCGGTCTCGGCCAGCACCAGAAACTCATGCGTGTCATCGCCGCCAATCGGGCCGCTATCCGCGCGCATCGGGATCGCGGTCAGCCCCATCCGCTCATAGGTGCGCAGATAGGCGACCATATGGCGGTTATAGGCATGCAGCGCCGAGGCTTTATCGACGTCAAACGTATAGCCGTCCTTCATGTAAAACTCACGCCCGCGCATCACGCCAAAGCGCGGCCGCACCTCGTCGCGGAACTTCCACTGCACGTGATAGAGCGTCAACGGCAGGTCCTTATAGCTGCCGACATGGCTGCGGAAGATGTCGGTGATCATCTCCTCATTGGTCGGCCCATAGAGCATATCGCGCCCGTGCCGGTCCTTGATCCGCAGCATCTCTTGCCCGTAATCCTCATAGCGCCCGCTTTCACGCCAGAGATCAGCGGGCTGCAGGGTCGGCATCAACAGCGCGATATGGCCGGCGCGCTCTTGCTCCTCATGCACGATCTGCTCGATCCGCTTGAGCACTTTGAAGCCCAGAGGCAACCACGAGTAAATCCCCGCGGTCTGCTGTTTGATCATGCCCGCGCGCAGCATGAGCCGGTGGCTGACAATCTGCGCCTCGGCAGGGTTTTCTTTGAGAACGGGCAGGAAATAACGGCTCAGGCGCATGGCAAACCTTTGTGACTGGAGTTGCGAGCGTGTCTAGGCGATTGCGCCCGCCCCGACAAGACGCCTGCGTGGGTGGGAGGGGACAAAGGCGGGGTGGCGTCGCCACCCAGCGCGGACGTTCTTTCCAACCTTGAACCAACGTCACCCATAATCACCAAGGGCCACGCCCGACCCGTCGTGCCAAAGGCACGCCTCCGGCGTGACGTGTCGGTTCGGGCGTGGCCCGCCTTTCAGCCGGGCCAAACAAAAGCAAGAAGTCACTTGCTCTACACTGCACACCACCCCCTAATCACAAGGGGCAGCCCCCGACCGCGGGCGGGGGAGGAGCCCCCGCCGTCGTGCTGCAAGCACGCCTCTAGCGTGACGGGCGGTCGGAGTTTGCTATCCTTTTGTCAACTAGACCAGCAACCACAACCTCGCCCCCTAATCACCAAGGGCAGCCCCAGACCGCGGGCGGGGGAGGAGCCCCCGCCCATGGGGGCGGTCGGGGGCTGCCCGGTTTTCAACCGGGCGAAACAGAAACCCTTCCCAACCCACACAACCTGCGCCAAGATACCCGCAACCCACACGCGAGTATCCGATGCCCGAGACACCCGACCAAAAGCCACCCAAAGACCTGCTCGACTGGCTGGGGATCACCGATGCCCCGAACTGGCGCGTCGCTCGCCTTCTCGGCCCAATTATCGCGCTCATATTCTTTGTTCTATTTGCCCTCGCCCTCGCAGCGACCTTTATCGTCATTGTCAAAGCAGCCTTCGGCGATAGCGAAGTTACTTTGGGTATAGGCGGCCTCATCGCCGCCCTCCTCGGCGCGCCGTTTCTGATCTGGGGCACGGTGTTGAAAAACACCACCGTCCGCTACCAGAAAGAAGGCCATATGACCGACCGCATCAACAAGGCGGTCGAGATGCTGGGGGCGGAGAAAACCATTTCATATGTAGCAAGAAACATTACGCATCCGGCATTACCACCTGAAGAGCGCGATTATTACGAAAATGACTATGTTGATCGCTTGCAGCGGATCAACCTAAACACTGATAGAGTTAAACGGATAGTTGGTAAAGAACACGACTTCCATTATGGAGAATGGCAGGTTTTTACCGAGACAGTCCCAAACCTCGAAGTCCGTATCGGTGCAATCCTGTCACTCGAGCGCATCGCCCAAGACAGCACCAGTCACGACAAAGGCCGTGACCATGTGCGAGTGATGGAGATCCTCTGCGCCTATATTCGCAACAATTCCCGCGCATCATCCGAAACAGAGGTTCTTAACCATCAGTGGGATCGTAACATACCCCCTAGTTCCGATTCAAAAGCATCGAATGAACTTAGGTCATGGGCCAGTGCCATTCCTATGCCAAGGGCTGACATATCAATTGCTATTAAGGTCTTGAAATTCCGAAACAAGGAACAAATAAAGATTGAGAGAAGCAAACATGAGATCGGTGTTACCGGCTATCAACTGGACCTCTCATACACAAACTTGCAAAAAACAGACCTGAACGATGGCAATTTTTGTAATGTAAATTTTCGCGGCTCTCTTTTCGACAAAGCAATGATGAGTAATGCAGATTTTCGACACGCAAATTTACTCGATACCAGCGCCATAATGGCTAGTGCCAGAGGCAGCAAATTTGCTGGTGCGAACTTAGGGGTGAATTTCACCCACGCCATTCTGGACGAATCTGAATTTACATTTATCGAGGATGATAGGCCATTTTCATCATTTAATGGTAGATACGCAAAATTCAAATATGCCCAGCTACACAATGCTCGAATTAGATTCCGTGGAGATCCTTATAGTTTTAGGAATTGGGTTATCGGGGCAGACTTCTCCAATGCACACATGCAAGGCTGCATCTTCGATGGTTTCAATAACTTGTTCGAACATCAGTGGCCTGAACGCTTTAATGATGCGGGCAAAAGAGAGAAAGGTTTGGCTTTCTATCGATGCGAACTCACAAAAAACATTGTTGATCGCTGCTCCCTCGCTTGGTGTTTCGGCGATGGCAGCGTAACGATACCAGAAGGCACCGAACGGCCAAGACACTGGCCCACTGCGAAGCTTTCTTGGCATGACTACAAAATTCAATACGAAATATGGCGTAGTGACCCCTTCACTTTTATACACTCCCACACCACCCGCTAACCCACGGTGCGTGCAAAGCACACACCCTACGGCGACCCCGCCATTAACCCTACCGCGGGGTTAACGCGGCAGGCTAACCCCTTGATATCGCTCGTCCCGCACCCTGTCCCACGCGCGGGACAAGACCACTCAGAGGGGCCAGACCAGCAGAATCATCGGCACCGAGATCGCCACAATAATCGCCTCCAAGATCAGCCCCAGCTTCCAGTAATCGCCAAATCCGAACCCGCCCGGCCCCAATATCAGCGTGTTATTCTGGTGCCCGATCGGGGTCAGGAAGGCGCAGCTCGCGCCGATCGCCACGGCCATCAAAAACCCGTCGGCCTGCACCCCCAATGTCGCCGCGATTCCCAGCGCGATCGGCGCCATTACCGCCGCCGTCGCCGCGTTATTCATCACATCCGAGAGGAACATCGTGACCAGCAAAACCACCACCAGCGCCGCCACCGCATTGCCCTGCGCCAGCCAGCCGACCAACACCCCCGCCAGCAGATCCGCCGCCCCCGTCGCCTGCATCGCCCCCGCCACCGGGATCAACGCCGCCAGCAGCACCACCACCGGCCAGTCAATCGCCGTGTAAAGATCGCGCAGCGGCAGGGTCCGGCTCACCATCGTCGCCAGCACGCCGAGGGTGAAGGCGGCAGCGGCGGGCAGTACTCCCAAGGCCGCCAGCGCCACCGAGACCACCATGATCCCCGCCGCCGTCCACGCCTGCCCCTTGTCCGGTACCGACAAGGGCGCGGTATCGAGCGGCACGCAGCCCATATCCTGCGCCAGCTGCGCCAGCACCGACCCCGCCCCGCGCAGCAAGATCAGATCACCAGAGCGCAGCGCCATCGTCCCCAACCGCCCTCCGGGTCGTCTCCCTTCTCGCGACACCGCCACCAGCGCCACCCCATAGCGCGACCGCAGCTGCAATCGCCGCGCCGAGCGGTTGATCAGCGCAGACCCCGGCAGCACCGCGTATTCACGCAGCACCACATCGTCCTCGGCCAGCTCCTCCTCCGCTGGCGGCCCCAGCCCCTCGAGCGCCACATCATTCTGCGCCGCCGTCTCGGTCAGCACCTTCGCGTCGCCCTCAACCAACAACGTGTCCCCCTCGCGGATCTTGCGCCCGCCGTGGGGCGCGTTCATCCGCACCCCCGCCCGCACCAGCGCGATGATCTGCAGCGCGGCACCGTCAAGTTTATCCTCGAACCCGCGCAGGGTCATGCCGATCGCCTTGCTCCCCTCGGGCACCTGAAACTCGGTCAGATAGGTGCCGGTCTCGAACGCCGCCTCCCCCGCCGGGCGCCGCACCGGCACCAGCCGCCAGCCGATCAGCGCCACGAAGGCCCCGCCCGCCAGCGCCACCGGCAGGCCGATCCAGGCGTAATCAAACATCACAAACGGCCCGCCCGCAGCCTCGCTGCGAAACCCCGCGACGATCAGATTGGGCGGCGTCCCGACCAGCGTGGTCATCCCGCCCAGGATCGTCCCGAAGGCCAGCGGCATCAGCACCTGCCCCGGCGCCAGACCCAGCCGCGCCGACAATTGGATCGCCAGCGGCATCAGGAGCGCCATCGCGCCAACGTTGTTCATAAAGGCCGAGAGAAACGCGCCCAGCCCCATCAGCGCCGAGACGGCCACCAACCGCCCCGCCTTCGCCGGCAGAACCCTGCGCGCCAAAGCATCCACCGCGCCGGTCCGCTGAAGCGCGCGGCTGAGCACCAGAACCGCCGCCACCGTGACCACCGCGGGATGGCCAAAGCCGTTGAACGCCGCCTCGGCGGGCACCAATCCGGCCAGCACAGAGGCCATCAAGGCACCCAGAGCCACAACGTCATGGCGGTATTTCCCCCATAGGAACGCCGCGATGGTCAGCGCGAGGATCGCGTAGATCAGGATCTGGTCTTGGCTCACATTCGGCTCCTGCTGGGCGATTGATGCAAAGAGTGACCGATTTGCCGGTCGGGGTGAACCCCGAGCGGCAAGCGGGTAGTTTCCCTCATTCCCTCCCCGCGCTATACGCGAGGATGAGTGGCGGCCAATCCAGCGGCAGGCCCGATGACCAAAGGCGTTCCGCGATGACCAGTGAGCAGCAAAACCAGACCTCCGGCGCCCCGGCGACCCAGCGCAAAGAGGCGGCGAGCAAGCCACGTCGCCTTGCGCGCGCCCATGATAAGAAGCTACGCCGCTGGTTCTGGCGGGATTATATCCGCGGCTGGATGCCTTGGATCATCCTGGGGTTGATCCTCATGGCGGTGAATGGTGCGATGACCGGCGCGGTCAGTGCGCTGCTCAAGCCGATGTTTGACGATGTTCTGGTCGCGCGGCGCGCCGATATGGTGGTCTGGATCGCGCTGGCGATAGCTGGCACCTTCATCATCCGCGCCGCCACCGCGTTTCTTTACCGGACGATCATGGCCTATGTCGCCAATAAGGTGATCGCGGCGATGCAGATCCGGCTGACCGATCACCTGATGGCGCTGGATCAGGGTTTTCATCACCGGCATCCGCCGGGACATTTGATTGACCGAGTGCGCGGCGATACGCAAGAAATCAATGTGGTTTTCGAGCGTATCCTGCCGGGGATTGGCCGCGATATGATCGCCATTCTCGGGCTTTTGGGCGTGGCACTTTACACCAATGCGCAATGGACTTTGGTGGCGCTGGTTGGCGTGCCGCTCTTGGTGCTGCCGGCGGCGATCCTGCAACGACTGGTGCGGCGCATGGGGGTAGATGCGCGCGATGCTTCGGCGGCGGCCTCGACCCGATTGGACGAGATTTTCCACGGCATAGTGACCATCCAGCGCAGCGGGCTGGAGGCGCGCGAATCCACCCGGCTGACGCAGGTGCTCAAGCGGTTTATCAAGGCGCGGGTGCGCACCGCAGGCGGCGAAGCGGCGATGGGCTCGATGTCGGATCTGGTGGCCGCAATGGGGTTTGCGCTGGTGCTGATTTTCGCCGGACGCCAGATCATCGCGGGGCAGAGCAGCGTCGGCGAATTC
Organism: Pararhodobacter oceanensis; assembly: GCF_003076755.1. Classification (GTDB taxonomy): domain Bacteria; phylum Pseudomonadota; class Alphaproteobacteria; order Rhodobacterales; family Rhodobacteraceae; genus Pararhodobacter; species Pararhodobacter oceanensis. The sequence continues at coordinate 78,681 of NZ_QDKM01000004.1, read as the reverse complement.
ATGACCTTCTTTGCCGCCATCGCATTCTTATTCGAACCACTGCGCCGTCTCGGCGGGTTGAGCGGGGCCTGGCAAACGGTGCTGGCCAGTCTTGAGCGGATCCATAAACTGCTGCAAGAACAGCCCTCGATCACCCAGCCCGTGGGTGAATTGGCCGCACCACCCGCCGCTGGCACCGAGACTATCCGGTTCGACAATATCACCTTCGCCTATGACAGCGAGCCGGTGCTGCGCAATCTCAATTTGACCGCAAAAGCCGGTGAAACGACGGCGCTGGTTGGCCCGTCGGGGGCGGGGAAATCAACGATATTCACCCTGCTCACTCGTCTGGCGGACCCGCAGTCCGGTCAGTTAACCGTTGGCGGGCAGGATATTAACCGGATGGACCTGCAGGCGTTGCGGGGGATGTTTTCGGTGGTGGCGCAAGACAGCGCTTTGTTTGACGAGACCCTGCGCGACAACATCCTGATAGGCGCCGAAGACATCAGCGAGGACCGGCTCAACGCGGTATTGAAAGCCGCGCATGTGGATGAATTCCTTGATCAATTGCCACTGGGGCTGGAAACCCGCGTGGGCCCGCGCGGCTCGTCGCTGTCGGGCGGGCAGCGGCAGCGGGTGGCGATTGCGCGGGCGCTGTTGCGCGAGGCGCCGGTGCTCTTGCTTGACGAGGCGACCTCGGCGCTGGATGCGCGCTCGGAGGCGATGGTGCAGGCAGCGCTCGATGAGTTAAGCTCTGAGCGCACCACGCTGGTCATCGCGCACCGGCTTTCGACCGTGCGCAACGCCGATAAGATCATCGTGATGGAGGCAGGCGCGGTGGTCGAGGAGGGCACGCATAGCGAATTGCTTGCCAAGGGCGGCAGCTATGCGCGGCTACATGCGATGCAGTTCAAGGGTCAGACGGATTGAGGCTCTCGGCTCGCGCGATGGGCGTTAACCGTGCCGGAAACACCACGCGGAAGGCCGCCCCGCCCTGCCCCGGCACATAGCTGATATCGCCGCCGAGATTGTTCATGATCTCGCGACAGATCGCCAACCCGAGACCGGCGCCGCCGGCCTGATGGGTGTCGGTGAGCCGGGCGAATTTCTCGAAGATTAACGCCTGGCTTTTCTTTGGGATACCCGAGCCGTTGTCGATGAAGTCCACCGTCACCCGCCCGCGTCTTTGACGCACCGAAATCCGCATCACCGGCTCGGGTGCATCGCAATATTTACGCGCATTCGACAGAATATTGATGAATACCTGCGTCAGCCGCCCGATATCGGTGGAGAGCGCAATCGGCGCATCCAACCCGTGGCGCTGGATGCTGAAACTGCGCTCGGGGCGCACGGAATTGGACGACATCAGCGCGCGTTCGATCAGCGCGCCGAGGTCGCCGGACTGGATATCAAGGTTAACCTGCCCGTTTTCCAGCACGCTGAGGTCCAGAAGATCATCAAGCAGACGCGTCAGGCGGATGCTTTCATCCTGAATGATGCGCGCATAGCGGGTGGTGTCCTCGGGCAAGATTTCATCATCCATCAGGATTTCCGAGAACGCGCGGATCGAGGTCATCGGGGTGCGCAATTCATGGCTGATCTGGCTGAGGAAACTATCCTTTTGCACCGAGAGCTTTTGCAGCATCTCGTTGGCCTCGCGCAATTGCCGCGCGGTGCGGGCGAGCTCTTCGGATTTCGCCTCAAGCTGGGCGGAATGCTCCATGATCTGCGCGGTTTCCGAGGCCACCGCCATCAGGTCATCGACCGACATCAACCGCCCGCCGATGATCTGCGACATCATCGCATGGGCGGTGGCAGCCCCCACCGAACCGGCCAGTTCCCGTTCCAAAAAGTCCAGAAATTCGGGCGTCGGATCGGGCAGGATACCGGCTTTGCCCTGTTTGCGGGTCTCGGCTTCAAACAGCTGCTGCGCCTCGTCACTGCCGAAAATTCGCTGCGACATGGCCAACAGATCTTCGGCGTCGGTCTCGGCCATATCCTGCGACCAGCGGCGGGTGCCCGGGATGTCTTCTGCGCGCGCCAGATCGAAGGCAAAGATGAATTGCGCCGATTGCACGCGCTCGACGGGGCTGGGGAAGCTAAGCAGCGAGATTATGGTAAAGATCAGCGTATTCAATGAGATAGAAAAGAACATCGTGTGCAGTAAAGGATCGACGCCAACGACACCAAACAGCGCATGTGGCCGCAACCAAGTGATGCCGAAGGGGCCGTGTTCCATTAGCTCGGCGCTGAGCAATACGCCCGCGCCAAAGGAGGGGAGGAACAGCGTATAGAGCCAGATCAGCGCACCGACCACCAGACCCGCGCCCGCGCCGTAGCGGCTGGCGCCGCGCCAATAGAGCCCCCCGACCAGAGCGGGCAGCAGTTGCGCCATGCCGACAAAGGCGATCAAGCCGATCGAGGCCAGCGCCCGCGAACCGCCCGAGACCGCGAAGTAGAGATAGCCGAGCCCGAGGATCAGCCCGATAGACAGCCGCCGCGCGTTCAGCACCAGCCCGCGCATATCGCCGACATTGCTGGCGTCGCCGCTGGCCTCGGCCGCTTGCCGCCGCTGCGCCAGCCAGATCGGCACCACGATATGGTTCGAGACCATCGTCGCCAGCGCGATCGCGGCGATGATCACCATCGAGGTCGCCGCCGAAAACCCGCCGAGAAAGGCCAGCATCGCCAGCCCGTTCTGACCCAAAGCATGCGGCAGGGTCAGCACATAAAGGTCGGGATTGGCATCTGCGGGCAGATATTGCATACCCGCGACGGCAATCGGCAGGACAAACAGGCTCATCGCCATCAGATAGAGCGGAAAGGCCCATGAGGCGGTGCTGAGATGGCGCTCGTCGGTGGTCTCGACGACCATCACCTGAAACATCCGCGGCAGGGTGATCACCGCGACACCGGCGAGAAAGGTCAGCCCCATCCAGCGCGCGGGCTGCACATTCCACGCGAGCCGGTCAGCCTCGGCGATCCGCACCATCACATCGCCGAGGCCGTCACCCAGCCCCCAGACAACCCAGATGCCCACCGCCAGCAAAGCCACCAGCTTGACCACCGCCTCGACGGCAATTGCGGTGACGACGCCGTGGTGTTGCTCGTTGCTGTCAAGATTGCGGGTGCCAAAGAGGATGGTAAAGACCGCCAGCCCCGCCGCCACCCACATCGCCAATTGCCGCGGCGCCAGCACCTCATCATCGGCAAAAGCGCCGAAAGACAGCGCGATGGACTGCAATTGCAGCGCGATATAGGGGGTGGTGGCGGCGACGGCGAGCAGGGTCACGATCACCCCGATGGCGTTGGATTTGCCGTAGCGTGCCGAGATCAGGTCGGCGATCGAGGTGACCCGCTGCGCCTTGCCGATCCGCACCAATTTGCGCAACAACCACCACCAGCCGATAAAGACCAGCGTCGGGCCAAGGTAGATGGTGATGAACTCCAACCCCGAGCGCGCCGCATAGCCGACCGCGCCGTAAAACGTCCACGCGGTGCAATAGACCGAGAGCGAAAGCGTGTAGACCAAGGGCGAGCGCAGCAAGCGCGGGCTGCGCCCGTCGCGGCGCAACCGCTCGGCACGGCGTTCGGCCATTGAGGCGATGACGAAGAGAAAGACCACATAGCCAACCGCCGCCGGGATCAGGATGTTCAGCGTCATGCGGCGGGGTCTGGCGGTGGTGTGTGAGTGTCGCTGGCACCCGTCTGCGTCGCGGTTGGTGGCACGGGAATGGGTGGCGCGTGATGGGGTTGGGTCAACTCGCGGTGCAGCGCCTGTTTGAGCGGGCGCGACATCAGCGCCGCCGCAACGATCAGGCAGAACCACAGGATAAACAGATAGACCGCCTCGCCCGCCGTGCCCAAACCGCCGCTGCGGGTCCAGAGCACCGGCAGCAGGATCAGGATAAAGCCGAGCACCGGCAGCACCCGCGCGGCATCCATGATCCGCCGGCGGCGGTAGCCTTGGCGTTCCAGAAACATCGGGGCGTTGGGCTTAGCCATGGCAACACCCCCGAAATACAACGCCTAGCGTGTGGATGCCGCCCGCCCTCATACCGTGGCCAACCGGCGCACCGTCTCGACCAGTGCCTTATTGGCGAAGGGTTTGCCCATGAATTCCGAGGCCCCGTAATCAAGCGCCAATTGCCGCGCGGCGTCTTGCCCGCGGGCGGTCAGCAGCAGGACCGGCAGCGCCTCCAGCCCCTTTGTGCCGCGCAGGATCCGCAAGACCTCAAGACCGCTGAGCCCCGGCAGATTGATATCGAGAATCACCAGATCGGGGGGCTGTGCCACCATCGCCTCGACCACCAAATCGCCGCGATCAAGGATCGAGACCAACCAGTCATCGCGCTGCAGAATATAGCGCAGCGCTTCGGCGATCCCCGGCTCATCCTCGACCACCAGAACCCGGCGTCCGCCGCCCTGCCCTGCAGCACGCGGCGCGCCCGCCCGTGGCTGCTGGGCCGGCGGGGTGAAACTGTCGTGGCCCATCAGGTGCCCTCCTCTGGCCCTGCGCTGCGCGGCGGGACAAGCCGCTGGTCGCGGCGGCGCCGATGATCCGCGATGCCCTCACTCTGCATCGCCAGCGCGTGGCGCAACCTGTCGCAGCGTGATCCCGACTATTGCGACATTTCAAAGCGCTGTCAAAGCCTGCGTTGACGCTGTTCCATGCGCGGTCAGGTGGCGAGAGGTCAGGCGCTGACAATCGAGGGTTCGCGGCGCGCATCGCAGGCGGCGCGCGGGCAAATCCGGCAGCTTGAGCCGACAGCGACCAGATCCGCCTCGGGGATATCCTCGGGCCTGCGGTGGCGCGGCAAAGCGGCAGAGACCGGGGTGATCAGCATCGCGGATTGCCAGACATAGGGCGGCGCGAAACGGTGCGCGTCGCGGGCGGTGGCAATCGCATGGGCGGCAAAGCGCGCGGGCGGGCGGGTGGCCACTTCGAGGGTGGCGCTGAGCGGGCGATGGGGTTGCGCCAGCGCCTGATAAAGCGGCCATCGCGGGCAACCGCCGCCGAAACGCGGCAGGGCGAAGCCTTCGATCGGGCGGCGGAAGGTCAATGTGCCCGAGCCGTCGCATTCGACCAGCCCAAAGCGCGGCACGCCTTTGATCGCCGGCAGGGTCGCGAGCCGGTGGAACAACAGGGGTAATGGCACATCGAGATCGCGGGCCAGTGTATCGGGGGCAAACCCCTCGCCACGCTCGAACATCGCGGTGAGAGGCGGCACGAGGCGGTCCAAGGGCAGCGCCAGTGCGTCATCGCGCGCGCGGGCCAACCATGCGCGGGCAAGATCGCGCGCCGGTCCCGAGGCAAGCTCGGCCTGTCCTTCGATGAGCGCGGTGTAATCAGGGGTGGCCGAGGTCTCCACGGTCTCGAGTTCGGCGATGTGAAAGCCGCGCCGCGCTAGCCAGCTTTCGAATTCCTCTTGCGGCGCGGCCAGTCCCGCCTCTTCGCCCGAGGTGTCGAGAAAAGCCACCAACGCATCCGAGGCATTCGCCAGACGGATCGAATCCGCGTGGATATTGTGATGAAACCGCGCGCGCCATTCGGGCTCGAGATCATCGGTTTCTGCCAGAATCGCAGCGGTCGATTGCACCGAGGTCACCGCCGAGACGATCTCATGGAGCGCGGCGGAGAGATTGGGATCATGCGCCATACGGTCGGAAAGCCGCTCGATAATGCGGTTTTGATCCTCGCTGCGGGCGCTCAACTGGGTGACCAGCGCCGCCCAACCGGGGAAACGCCCGAGGAATTCCTCGCTGCGCTCGACTTCCGGCGCGCTGGCGGCTCCGGTGATCGGGCTGGCACGGCTGGCGGCGGCGCGCAGGGCCTGAATTTGCACATCCCCCGCGCCTTCATCCAGAAGGTCCGCGGGGATTTGCAGCGCTTGCGCCACCGCCTCCAGCAATCGCGGGGTGGCGCGGCGGCGGTTATGCTCGATCAGGTTCAAATAGGACGGCGAAATCCCCGCCATCCGCGCCAGATCCCCCTGTCCCAGCCGCCGCGACATGCGCAATGCCCTGATCCGCGTGCCCGACAGCCTGCCCGAAAGCGAGCCAGAAAGCGCCGATTTTTCCATGATCTGCCTCCGCCTGCGCCCGCGCATTCCCATCGACACAGGCCCCAAAGGCCTTGTGCCGCTGCGAATATCATGCGGCGCATGCGGACGGAAACGCAAGCGCCGACAGACTGTTACCGAAACGCGAACGAATCGCACTTTCCACAAGGGTCGCCCTCGCCTATAAACAGCCAATGAAATTGAGAAGGTGCAGGCGGGCCACAGACCGGTCCCCCACCATGACGAGGATGTCCATGAGCAAAGAACACACCAAATCTGATGTTGCCTTTATTCAGGCGCTTGCAGAGCTGTTGAACACCAACGAGTTGACCGAGATCGCCGTCAAGCGCGAATACGGCGAGAATGACACGTTGAATGTGAAGGTCTCGAAACAGGTGCAGATGGTGGCCGCTCCGGCAGCGCCCGCACCGGCAGCACCAACCGCCGCCGCAGCACCTGCCGCCGGTTCGGCAGCACCCGCCGCCGGTGACAGCGACGATCCCTCGAACCATCCGGGCGCGGTCTCCTCGCCGATGGTTGGCACCGTCTATCTGGCCGCCGAACCCGGCGCCGAGCCCTTTGTCACCGTCGGTTCGCAAGTGCAGGCCGGACAGACCCTGCTGATCATCGAAGCGATGAAAACCATGAACCAGATCCCCGCTCCGGCATCTGGCACCGTGAAGCGGATTCTTGTGTCCGACGGCACCCCCGTCGAATACGGCGCACCGCTGCTGATCATCGAATAAGGCCATGCCCATGTTCGACAAGATCCTCATTGCCAACCGCGGCGAGATCGCTCTTCGGGTGATCCGTGCCTGCCGCGAAATGGGCATTCTCAGCGTCGCGGTGCATTCCACCGCCGACGCCGACGCCATGCATGTGCGGATGGCCGACGAGGCGATCTGTATCGGTCCGGCCTCCTCGACCGACAGCTATCTGTCGATGCCGGCGATCATCTCGGCCTGCGAAGTCACCGGCGCGCAGGCGATCCATCCCGGCTATGGGTTCCTTTCGGAAAACGCGCCCTTTGTGCAGGCGCTCGAGGATCACGACCTGATCTTCATCGGTCCCTCGGCCGAGCATATCCGCATGATGGGCGACAAGATCACCGCCAAGGAAACCGCCAAAGCGCTGGGCATTCCGGTAGTGCCGGGGTCCGAGGGCGGTGTGCCCGATCTGGAGTCCGCGCATAAAATCGCCGCCGATATGGGCTATCCGGTGATCATCAAAGCGACCGCCGGTGGTGGCGGGCGCGGGATGAAAGTGGCACAGACGGCGGCTGATCTCGAAGCCTCCTATCGCGGCGCACGGTCCGAGGCCAAGGCGGTGTTCGGCAACGACGAAGTCTATATCGAGAAATACCTGCAGCGTCCGCGCCACATTGAAATTCAGGTGTTCGGCGACGGTCAGGGCAATGCGGTGCATCTGGGCGAGCGTGATTGCTCGCTGCAGCGGCGCCACCAGAAGGTATTCGAGGAAGCCCCCGGCCCCTCGATCACGCCCGAGATGCGCGCCGAGATCGGGGCGATCTGTGCCAATGCGATGGCCAAAATGGGCTACCGCGGTGCCGGCACGGTGGAATTCCTGTTCGAGGACGGCGAGTTCTATTTCATCGAGATGAACACCCGCCTGCAGGTTGAACACCCGATCACCGAAGCGATCTATGGCGTCGATCTGGTGCGCGAGCAAATTCGCGTTGCCTCGGGTCTGCCGCTCTCCTTCACGCAGGATGACCTGGAACTCAACGGCCATGCCATCGAAGTGCGGATCTGCGCCGAGAAACTGCCGAATTTCGCCCCCTGTCCGGGGATGGTGAACACCTTCCACGCGCCCGGCGGTCTGGGTGTGCGGATGGATTCGGCGCTTTATGGCGGCTATAAAATCCCGCCCTATTACGACAGTCTGATCGGCAAGTTGATCGTCCATGGACGCGACCGTGACGAAGCGCTGAGCCGTCTGCGCCGCGCGCTGGGCGAGTTGATCATTGACGGGATCGACACTACGGTGCCGCTGTTTTTCATGCTGCTGGATGATCCCGATGTGCAATCGGGCGATTACAATATTCACTGGCTGGAGAAGTTTCTGGCCGAGAAACTGCCCTAAGGCTTTACCGCTGGTATCGCGCGATATGTGACAGGTGATGAGGGGGCTTTCCGCCCCCTCTGGCCTGTGGCCATTCACCCCCGGAGGATATTTGACGCACAAAGATGCCCAGCCGACGGTATTGACGCCCGAGTTGATCCTGCGGGCCTTTGCCAATGGCGCGTTTCCGATGGCCGAGGGTGCCCACAGCAATCTGGTGCATTGGTTCGAGCCGAGGGTGCGCGGCGTGATGCCGCTGGACGGGTATCGCGTCTCGCGCAGCCTGCGGCGCACGCGGCGGCGCGGCGGGTTTAGGTTCAGTTGTGACGCGGATTTCGCCGGGGTCATGGCGCGCTGCGCCGAGCGCGAGGAAACCTGGATCAACGCCGATATCACCCGTGTTTTCAAGGTTCTACACGCGCGCGGGCTGGCGCATTCCTGCGAGGTCTGGACCCCTGACGGCGCTTTCGCGGGCGGGGTCTATGGGCTGGCGCTTGGCGGCGCGTTCTTTGCCGAGAGCATGGTCTCGGGCGTCACCGATGGTTCGAAACTGGCACTGGCGGAATTGGTCGCGCGGCTGCGGGCGGGCGGGTTTTCACTGATGGACACGCAATATCTGACCCCGCATTTGCAAAGCCTTGGCGGTATCGCGATCCATAAGGCGGATTACCGTCTGCTTCTGGCCGAGGCTTTGGCCCTGCAGGTCGATGAGCGCGCCGCCTTCGGACCTGCGGACACGCCGGACGGGGCGGTATGGCAGCTCTGAGCCGCGCCGGACCTAGAGAAACCGGTGGATCGGCAGCAGGCCGATGACAAAGGACACTGAACGCTCAAAGCGGTTACTTTGCGGCTCGGTGGTGGTGCCCGGCGCGGTGCCGCGCGACCAGACCGCGCGCCGCCCGCTTTGCGCCAGCGCATAGGCGCGGTGCGGAGCGCGGCAGCCATCGAAAATCCGCGTCAGATCACCGATCAACGCGGGATCGGTGAAGACCACGCCCATTTCGGTGTTCATGAAAGCCGAGCGCAAATCGAAGTTGAACGAGCCGACAAACCCGTGAGCTCCGTCAACCAGCATCGCTTTGGAATGCAGGGTGCGGATGGGTTTCTCTTGCGCCGAGACCTCAAAAATCCGCACGCCCGCAGCCAGTAGCCGCTGCCGATACCAGCGGTAGGCGCCATGCACCAAAACATTGTCCGAGACCGCGAGCCCATTGGTGATCACCTCGACTTCGAGCCCCCTGCGGGCCATGGAAATCAGCGCCTCGAGCCCCTGCGCGCCGGGCACGAAATAGGGGGTCATCAGCCGCACCGAGTGTTGCGCGTCGCGCAGCAGCGGCGTCAGGAGTTCCGGCATCCAGTCGTCCAACCGCTCGCCAATCGCCTTTTCCGGCGGATCCCCGAGGAACTGCACATCCGCGGACCAGCGCAGCTTTGCGAGCGGCAGCACATCGGCAGCCTCCTCGGGCTTGTGAAGTTGCAACCGGTGTAGCCGCGCGCGGGTTTTCGGCTTGGCCAGATATTGCGTCAACCGCGAGCGAAACCGCTGTAAGCGCGAGCGTTTGCCCGGCCAAAGCGTGCGGATCGGCAGCGCGAGGCCGGAGTTCCAGAACTGGTCAAACAGCGCCTGCGCGTCCTGCATCACCTCGCCTGCCAGCAGCGTATCGAGATCCTCGTAGTTCAGCCCGGGATCGGTGAGTAGGTCAAAATACTCATCCCCGATATTGCGCCCGCCGGTCACCGCGAGCCGCGCATCGGCGGCCCACATCTTGCCGTGCATGCGCCGGTTATAGGGCAAAAGGGTAAAGATCATCTCGAGCCCGCGCCGCAGCCCACGGTCGCGGTTGCGGATCGGATTGAAGATCCGCACCTCGATATGCATATGCCGGTCAAGCGCGCGGTAAACGGGGTCTTTGTTGAGAAACTGCACGTCATCAAGCAGCAACCGCACCCGCACACCGCGGTCCGCCGCCTCAAGGATCGCCTGCGCCAGAAACCGGCCCGAGAGGTCATCCTCCCACATGTAATACAGCAGATCGAGGCTGCGTTCGGCCATCTGGGTCATCGCCAGTCGGGTTTTCAACGCCTCGAGCGGGCTTTCGATCATCGCGATGCCGGTTTGCCCTGCGTGGCGCGCCTCCAGTGGGGCAAGGAGCCGGTCAAGCGCCGCATCCTCACCGCGCGGCAAGGCGGTGGAGAGCGGGCCGCGCTTGCGTTTGGCAAAGCGACCGGCGGACCAGAGCGTGGCATAGCCCGCCAGCGCCAGAACACTCAGCGCCAACACCACCCAAAGGGGCCACATCGGCCAGCTACTCATGCGGATAACTGCAGGCGCGCGCGGATCGGCAGGTGATCCGAGGCCAGCCGCGCCAAAGGCGTGTCATGGGGGCACAGGTCGCGGACTTCGGCGCGGTTGCAACCGATGATCCGGTCAAGCGCCAGAACCGGACGCTGGGCGGGAAAGCTGGCCACTGTCTGGCCATTCTGCGCATCGTTGAGGCCGGTTTTCAAGGGCGCCAGCGAGCATCCCGGCCCGCGCCGCCATTCATTGAGGTCGCCCATCATCAAGGTCGGTCGGCCGGTGTCGATCTCGTCCACCAAGCGCCGCGCCTGCACCAGTCGCGAGCCTTTCAGCAACCCGAGATGCGCGGCGATCACCCGCAGTGGCTGACCGGCGACGCGCAGATCGGCGACAATCGCGCCGCGCGGCTCCAGCCCCGGCAGGGCGATGACGCGGGCATCCTCAAGCTCGACGCCTTTGAACAGGATCAGATTGCCATGCCAGCCGTGCGAGAGATCGCCGAGACGGTCGGTCAACGGGATCGGCGAGAGGCCGGTTTCGCGGTGCAGCGCCTCAAGGTCCAGCACCCCGCGCCGGTCACCAAAACGCCGGTCAACCTCTTGCAGGGCGATCACATCGGCGCCGATCTCGCGGATCACCGAAAGCGTGCGCTGCGGGTCACGGCGGTAATCGCTGCCCACGCCTTTATGGACGTTATAAGAGCCGACAATCAATTGCGCGGGATGGGTCATAAGCGAGGTGTAAAACCTGTGAGGAACGGCGGGGTGAACGGAAAGACCTGTGAACAGCTAACCAGTTGGCGTGCGGGCTTTTGCTTTGCAATCCCTGCCCCCGACCGGCGCTTACTCGAGACATAGTAGTAATATGGGGGGATCTGGCGGCGGGGCAATACTGGAAAGCCTCGATCCGCTGACAGCATTGTTATTCCCGGCCCCATCAGGCCCCCTGCCACGGCTAGCCCGGCTCAAGGCAGTGTCGTGCGAAACGGGCAATGGCGCTGACCACCGCTGCGGGCTGGCTATAGAACAACAATTGCCCGTCGCCGGTTTTCTCTTGCAGATTGGCACGCGGCGTGGCGGCGGCGAAAGCGGCGACACTGTCGAAACTGACCGCCGGATCGCGGGTGCCATGGATCAACAGCAGAGGGCAGTCGCTTTGCGCCACCAAAGCCGACCAGTCGCGGGTCACATGCCAAGCGTCGATCTGGAAGGCGGTCGGCCCCTGCGCCACGGTAAAGCGGTAGCCGTCGATCATCGCCGCGGCGGTGCGCGGGTTGCCGATGGTTTTGCGGTCGGCATAGCCTGCGGGATAAAGCGGCTCCATAAAGGCTTTGACATCGCGGCTGTCGATCCGCGCGATGCCGGCGCGCAGCACCGCGGGCAAAAGCGCCGGTGCAAAGCGCGCGGTATAGGCGATGGCGCGCTGGCGCGGGGTCATCGCGGCGAATTGCTCGATGGATTTGATCGGCACGCAGCCCGCGACATTGACGATCCCCGCGACCACCTCGCGCAGCCGCCCTGCCGCCGCATAGGCATAAAGCCCGCCCGCCATATGTCCGCAGATCACGCAGCGCGGCACCTCCAGCGCGCGTAGCACCGCGCAGAGGTCTTTGGCGAATTGCGCCGGTGCCTCGCGGATACGCGGATCGGCCATCGCCTGCCCGAAGTTGCTGCGCACCGGTGCGATCAGCCGCAGGCCGGCGGCGATGAGATAAGGCTCGATATGGCGCAGGATGCCCAGCCCTTCGAGCATCCCGTGGATAAAGACCACCGGCAGCCCGTCCTCGGGCCCCGCGACATGCACCGGCATGAAGCGCCCGTCACCCAGATCAACGCGCAGCTCGCGCCCGCTTTGCGCCAAAGGTTCGGCGGGGGTCTGCGCGTTCGGCCCGTGCATCACCAAGACCGAGACCAGCCGCATCAGCTCGGCCTGCGCATTGGTGCGGGTCTTGGCAAAGATCGATTTGAGTTGCGCGCGCAGGGTGTTGAGCGAGCGCTCCATACGCTGCGCAATCGCCGGAAGATCGCCGCCCATGGTGAGTTCGCGCAGGAGTTCAATCTCGCGCGGAGTCAGATGGAAGGCATCAGCGAGGATCTGCGCCAGCGCCGGGCTCCAATGGATCGAGAGCGAGAGAAGTTCGACGATAAACCCGTCGCCATCGGGGTTGCGGCGGGTGATCACCCCGAGGAGGCCGCCGCCGGGAAGGGTATCACTGGCGGGGGTATCGCCGATGGAGTTACCCGCGTTATCGGGGGCCGCGGTGCCGGGATCAGGAGCTTTGGCCAGCGACAGGACGGCAAAACGGCCCGAGGCTGGCGCGCGCTCGAAACTGGACAGAAACCCGTGCAGCCGCTGGGCGCTGTCATATTCCAGCGCCTCGCAGATCGCCGCAAGATCGGGCGCGCGCCCGAACAGCAGTTTCGCCCGCGGGGTGATTTGCGAGACCGCGCCGCCCCGCTCAAGCCGCATGAGCGGCAGATCGGCGCCGCTGTGCAGGATCGGCGGTTCATCCCCGCGCCCCATCCGCTCGAACAGCGAGAACGCGCGCTGGAAATGCGCCACCACGGTGGGGTCATCAAGCAGATGCGCGCTTTGGCCATCGGCAAGCTGCAGGGCATCCAGCCGCCGCGCCGCCTGTTCGATATAGCCGGCCCAATCAAGGATGAAATCATCGAAATGCTCGGGGTGCAGCACCACTTCATAGATGCTGCCGATCAGACGCGCGCGGTCGGGATCAAGCCCGCCAGCCTCACCATCAACCTCGGCGCTTTCCTCGTGATCTGCAGCCAGCGCATCGGCGCCATGGCTGCGCCGCGTCTCAGTCCGCACTTCAGGTGGCGCATCATGCACGACATCCGGCATTCTTGAAGACACCGCGCCAGAGGCCGGCTGTGGTGGCTCGGTGCTGTCGTCGCGGTTGCCCATTCTGGCCAGCTGTCCCCGGAAAAGAACTATTTTAGATACGTCTTTTCGTGCCTTCCGTCCAGAGTTTAACCCATATGGGTGAAGCCGCCAAACGAATCCTTGCGTAGGGTCAGGTATCTACTGACCTACACTTTCTAGTTCGCTGTTTTCGGCAAGACGTGTGGTGTCGCCAGCAAGCTGCGGCCCTGTCGACGGTCCTGTTGAGACCCGAGATTTGGCCGGGGGGTTACATAGCTGATCAAAGCGCACCACACGGGCTTGTCGAGCATTTTCCTCCGGGCTTGGCGTTTGTGCCGAGGGCTGGAGCGAGGTCAAGGCCGGTCCGTTGCGGATCGGTTTTGCTCGTTTTCCGCCTGACATTCGCGCTCACGAGGCTCAGCCGCCCTGTTCCAGCGCCTTGCCCAGCCGCGGCAGACGCGCGCGTTTGAGCGCATTGCGCAGCGGGCGGCCCTCGAGTGCGGGCCAGACCCGCACCACCTGCCCTTCGACGCGTATCGCGTCCTGCAACCACAGATCCATGACAAAGGGATCGGGCGCTTGTGCATGGATGCCCTGTGGCGCCGTGGCCCATTTCGGGAAGTCGCGCAGGTTGAGGGTCAGCAGAATATCCGCCTGCCCCGCAATCGCGGCGGCCAAAACATGGGTGTCACCCGCGTCGGGCAAGTCCAGGAGCTCGGGCGCACCGTCGGGGGCCATCGCCTCGGGCCATCGCGCGGTTATTCTGGCGATCGCCTCGGGCGCGCCCGCCTCGCCCTTGCGCGCGGTCACATGCAACCATTCGGCCAGCACGCTCTGCGACCAGAGCGGCATAAACAGCCCCGCATCCGCCAATCCCAGCAGGAAATCACGCAGGATCGGCGGGAATAACACGCAGGTGTCGAGAAACACCCGCGGTCCCTCGGTCCTCGGTTGACCCTCCGCCGCGCCCTCAGCCATTCAGCCGGAACACCAGCGCCTTGAGATAGCCGCTTTCGGCCAGTTGCGGCAGCATCGGGTGATCCGGTCCGGCAAAACCGGTGTGGATCAACTGCGCCCGCCGCCCGCCACGGCCGATGCCGCGCGCGCTGGAGTTGCGAAACTGCGCCAGATCGGCGGCATGCGAGCAAGAGCAGAGCACCAGATAGCCGCCCGGCGCCACCAAGGGCGCGGCCAGACGCGCGATGCGCTCATAGGCGCGCAGACCGGCGTCCAGCGCCTTGCGGTTCGGCGCAAACGCTGGCGGATCGCAGACCACCAGCTCGAACTGCGCGCCCTCATTGCCCAAGGCCTCGAGCGCATCAAAGGCATCGCCCTGCCGCGTCTCGAATTGCCCCGCCATGCCCATCGCCTCGGCGCCCTGCTGCGCCAATTTCAACGCAGGCTCCGAGCCATCGACGGCCAGCGCCGAACTCGCCCCCGCCGCCAGCGCCGCCAGTCCGAAACCGCCGACATGGCTGAACATGTCCAGCACCCGCCCGCCGCGGCCCAGACGCGCGGCAAAGGCGTGGTTGTCGCGCTGGTCAAAGAACAGACCGGTTTTCTGCCCGCCCAGCACATCCGCCATATAGGTGGCGCCGTTCATCTGCACCGGCACCGGCCCTTGGGGCGCGCCGCTCAGAACCGTGGTTTCCTCGACCAGACCTTCCAACTGTCGCGCCCGTCCCGCGCCGTTCTTGACGATCACCTGCACGCCGGTCACCGCCACCAGCGCCTCTTGCAGCGCGTCGAGATGCGCCTCGGCCCAAGCCGCATTGGGCTGGATGACGGCGGTGTCGCCGAAACGGTCGATGATCACCCCCGGCAGCCCGTCCGCCTCGGCATGCACCAGCCGGTAAAACGGCGCGTCATAGAGCGTCTCGCGCATCGTCAACGCATGGGAGAGCCGCGCGGTCAGCCACGCCACGTCAATCTGCGCCTCCGGGTTACGGTCCAGCATCCGCGCGACAATCTTCGACAGCGGGTTCACCGTCACCAAGCCCATCGGCTTGCGGTCGGCATCCTCGAGCACCGCCAGCGTCCCCGGCGCCAGCGCCTGTGTGCGCCGGTCCAGCACCAGTTCATCGGCATAGACCCAAGGGAAACCATGGCGGATCGCGCGCGCCTCGGCCTTGGGGCGCAGGCGCACGGTCGGGCGGGCTCGGGTATCGGTGGTTTCGGCGGCGGTCTCGGGTGTCTCGGCGGGGGTCATGACGATAACTCTCTTTGCGTGTGGCCCTCCAGATACCGCTCTGCAGCCAGTTGCGATAGTCCAAAGCGTTAAAAAACCCCGCGCCGGATCAACCGGGGCGGGGCATTCGCGGGTTTACCCGCAGTCGGCGTCAGCCGCCACCTTCGGCCAAGGCCTTGACCTTAGGCCGAAGTTGGTGCAGCAGTGCCAACCGAATTGCTTTTGGCAGGGGCGCTGCGACCGAACAGGGCGCTGATGGAACGACCCAAAGCGCGGAACATATCGCGCATTGCTTGAGCTTGCAGGGCACGTGCCTGACGCTCGATTTCCATCATGTCCATACCGGCAACGGTTTGATGTCTATAGATCATGTCTCTCGTCCTTTCACTTGAATGGCGCAGAAAACCCTCTGTGCCGCGTTCGCAACATACCTATGCTGCGTTGCAGCAGGTTTAAAGCCCCAGCCAGGACAGAGCCGAGTTGCACCAGACGCATTGCTCGCCGCAAGCTTGAAGTGTTAGCGTTAACGCGCTATAGCGGCGGCAACCGCCCCAAGACGACCCCGTGTTGCCACTCGAACCTGCAAAGGCCCGCCATGTCCCTTGATCCCCGCATCCAATCTGTCACCCAACGGATTATCACGCGCTCAGCGACCAGCCGCGCCGCCTATCTCGCGCGTATCCAGCGCGCCGCCGATCAGGGTCCGGCGCGGGCGCATCTGTCGTGCTCGAATGCGGCGCATGCCTATGCGGCCACCGGCGCCGATAAATCTGCGCTGGCCGCGGACCGCGCGCCCAATCTCGGCATTGTCACCGCCTATAACGATATGCTCTCGGCGCATCAGCCGTTCGAGACCTACCCGCAGTTGATCCGCGAGGCGGCGCGCGCGGCGGGCGCCACGGCACAAGTCGCGGGCGGGGTTCCGGCGATGTGCGACGGGGTCACGCAGGGCCGCGCGGGGATGGAACTGTCGCTGATGTCGCGCGATGCGATTGCCTTGGCCGCGGGCGTGGCGATGTCGCATGACTGTTTTGACGCGGGGCTCTGGCTGGGCGTCTGCGACAAGATCGTCCCCGGTCTGATCATCGCCGCCGCCAGTTTCGGCCATGTGCCGGCGGTGTTTGTGCCCGCCGGGCCGATGGTCTCGGGCCTGCCCAATGACCAGAAAGCCAAGGTGCGCCAAGCCTTTGCCGCCGGGCAAGCCACCCGCGCCGAGCTGATGGAGGCCGAGATGGCCTCCTATCACGGCCCCGGCACCTGCACCTTCTACGGCACCGCCAATACCAACCAGATGCTGATGGAGTTCATGGGGCTACACCTGCCCGGCGCCGCTTTCGTCAACCCGGGCACGCCTCTGCGCGATGCGCTGACCAGCGCGGCGGTGGCGCGGGCGGCCTCTATCACCCATCTTGGCGACGACTGGCGCCCGATTGGCCATATCCTCGACGAGCGCGCCTTTGTGAACGGCATCGTCGGGCTAATGGCGACCGGCGGTTCGACCAATCTGGTGCTGCATCTGCCAGCGATGGCGCGGGCGGCGGGGATCCATCTGGATCTCGAGGATTTCGAGGATATCGCCAAGGCGGTGCCCCTGATGGCGAAAGTCTATCCCAACGGGCTGGCGGATGTGAACCATTTCCACGCCGCCGGTGGCCTCGCCTATCTGATCGGCGATCTGCTCGACGCGGGACTGTTGCACCCCGACACCGAAACCATCGTTGGCACGGGCCTCGCCCATTACGCGCAAGAGCCGAAACTCAAAGGTGGTGCGCTGACATGGGAGGACGGGCCGCGCGAGACGCTCAACGCCAAGATCCTGCGCCCCAGCCACGATCCGTTCCAGCCCCACGGCGGGCTGACGCAGCTTTCGGGCAATCTGGGGCGCGGGGTGATCAAAACCTCCGCTGTCGATCCCTCCCGCCATATCATCGAGGCCAAGGCGCGGGTGTTCAGCGATCAAGAGGCGGTGAAAACCGCGTTTCGCAACGGCGAATTCACCGAAGACACTGTTGTTGTGGTGCGCTTTCAGGGCCCGCGCGCCAATGGCATGCCCGAGTTGCACAGCCTGACGCCGGTGCTCGCGGTGCTGCAAGACCGCGGCCTCAAGGTCGCGCTGGTCACCGACGGGCGGATGTCCGGCGCCTCGGGCAAAGTGCCCGCCGCGATCCATCTCGCGCCCGAGGCCGCCGCCGGGGGTCCGATTGCCAAGTTGCGCGATGGCGATCTCATGCGGCTTGATGCCACCAATGGCACGCTCGAGGTGCTGGCCGAGGATTTCACCGCGCGCGCGGCGGAAACCATCGACTTGGAGAGCAACAACTGGGGCTGTGGGCGCGAGCTTTTCGCGCAACTGCGCGGCCATGCCACGGATGCCACCGAGGGCGCCTCGATCCTGTTCTAGGCGCGCCGCATCCCGCCCACTTTATGCGGTAAATATCCTCGGGTGGGTCCGGGCGGGTGGAAAACCCGCCCGGTCGGCTGCGGTCCGAAAACCTCCGGCGCGATGAGGGGGCATCCGCCCCCGAAGAGCGCCGCCCCCAGAGAGCGCCCTACCAATCCACCCTACCCCAACCCGCGGGTAAACCGCCGCTCCAGCCAGCGAAACCCCAGCGCGATCACCCCCGCAATCGCCATATAAATCAGCGCCAAAAGTAACAGCGGCTCGTAAATGATAAACGTATCCTGCCGCACCCGACTGGCCACCGCGTAGATCTCGATAACCGTGATCGTGGCGACCAGCGGTGTCGCTTTCAGCTGCAAAATCGCCTCACCGCCCAGCGTCGGCAGCGCCCGCGCCAGCGCCTGCGGCAGCCAGATCCGGCGCAGCACGGCGAAACGGCTGAGCCCGAATGCTCGCCCCGCCTCCAACTGCCCCTGCGGCACCGATTTGAACGCGCCGCGCATCACCTCGCCCTCATAGCCCGCATAGCTCAGGCTCAACGCCAGCAGCGCATAGGGCCAGGCCTGGCGCAGATAGGGCCAAAGCTCGGATTGCCGGATGGAGGGGAATTGCGGGAACAGGCTGCCGAGGCCGAAATAGATCAGCCAGAGTTGCAAGAGTAGCGGCGTGCCACGGATCACCGTGCAAAACCAGCGCGCGGGCAGCGCCAGAAACGCCGGCCCCGCCGCCTGCGCCAGCCCCAAAGGCACCGCCAGCGCGCCGCCGATCAACAGGGACAGCGCCAGCAGCCAAAGCGTGCGCCAGATGCCCTCAAGCCCGAGACCGGCGTAACGCGGGATCCAGTCCCAACGCATGCTGACCGCGGCCCAGATCACCACGCCCAGTGCCACCAGCAGCAGCCCGATGCGGTGTGGCGAGACCCAATCGCGGATCATGCGCGCGCCCCCGCCTGCCCGCGCCGGTAGCGCGCTTCAATCCAGCCAAATATCCGCCCCGAGACCAATGTCATGATCAGGTAAAGCGCGCCAGCAGCGAGGAAAAATGTGAAATAGGCCCGTGTCGAGCCAGCCGCCTGCCGTGTCTCTAGGGTCAGTTCTGAGAACCCGACAATTGCCAATAAAGCGGTGTCCTTGGTGGCAATCAGCCAGAGGTTCGACAGGCCCGGCAGCGCCAAAGGCAGCATTGCGGGAAAGGTGATCCGGCGGAAGGTCTGGAACGGGGTCATCCCAAAAGCCCGCGCCGCCTCGGTCTGGCCGCGCTGCACCGATTGGATCGCCCCGCGCAGCACTTCGGTGGCATAGGCGCCTTGCACGATGCCCAACACGCCGATCCCCGCCGCCAGCCCCGAAATCTCGATCGGCCGGTAACCCAGCAGGCGCAGAAACTGGTTCAACAGATCGGTGCCCGCGTAATACAATAGCAGGATCAGCACCAGTTCCGGCACCGCCCGCACCACGGTGGTATAGATCGACAGCAGATCGCGCGTCACCGGCCCGCCGCTGAGCTTGCCCAGAGCGCCGAATATCCCGATCACACAGCCAAGGGTGAATGCCCCCAGTGCGATAATCACCGAATTCAGCGCCCCGCGCAAAAGATTGCCGCCCCACCCCGGAGGCTCGAGCGACAATAATGCGGCCGAGGCTTCGAGCCCCGGCCAGGTCTGGAATAGCCAGTCGAGCAAACCTACTGGCCGTAGATCGAGGTCGCGAAATAGCGCGCGGTGATCTCGTCATAGGTGCCATCGGCCAGGATCGCGGCGATCCCGGCGTTCAGCGCCTCGCGCAACTCGTCGTCACCCTTGCGCACACCGGCGCCGACACCCGAGCCAAGGATCGATTCGTCCATCGCCACGGTGCCCTTGATCTCGCAGCAGGCGCCCGCTTCGGTGCCGAGGAAATCATCAAGCGCCAGACTATCGGCCTGCGTCGCGTCGATCCGCCCCGAGGCCAGATCCTGATTGGCCTCATCCTGCGTCTGATAGGTGCGCAACTCGCTGCCCTCTTCGAAATAGGTCTGCGCATAGGTCTGGTGGATCGTCGAGACCTGCACCCCGATCACCATACCGGACAGACCCTCGGGCGTAGCGTCCATTTCCATGTCGCGCTGGCCCACAATCACCGTCGGGGTGTTGTAATAAGGGTCCGAGAAATCAATGGTTTGCAGCCGGTCTTCGGTGATCGACATCGAAGCCATGATCGTATCGATCCGCCCCGATAGCAGCGCCGGAATGATCCCGTCCCATGCGGTCGGGGTCAACTCGCATTCCAACTCGGCGGCGGCGCAGACCGCGTCGATGATCTCGACCTCCCAGCCAACCCAATTGCCCGCCGAATCCGGCGCAGTGAAGGGCGGATAGGGCTCGGCGGCGATGCCCACGCGCACCACATCGGCCTGCGCCGACCCCACCGTCAAGGCCATCGCCGCGCAGCCCAGCATCAAGAATTTCTTCATCAGTCTCTCCTGTTGTTACGGCGCATTATCTCGCCGATTGGACACCAGCCTAAGCAGTGACCGCCAGCATTGCACCTGTTTTTGGTGCTTGTAGAAGGCCATGATCTGCGTAATTATGCAAATGTATAATTACCCGGACAGCAACTTTTCCAGATCGGAACCGCGCGATATGACCTTTGGTGCAGAAGACCGAACCCATCCCCTCAAGCGCGTGATCATGCGCGTCCCCGGTCCGGCACTGGCCAAGGCCGACCCCACCGAATGGCACTATGGGCCGCAGTTCAACCCCGAACGCGCGCAACGCCAACACGCCGAACTGGCGGAAATCGTTACCAATTCCGGCGCCGAGATCCATTGGCTGCCCTCCGACGATGACGGGCTGGCGGATGCGATGTTCGTGCAGGACACCTCTTTCGTCACCCGCGCCGGTGCAGTGGTGTTGAACATGGGTAAAGCCCTGCGCAAAGCCGAACCTGCGCTGCATCTCGACGCCTACGCGGCGCTCGGCGTGCCGGTGATCGGGCAGTTGACCGGCGATCAGCAGATCGAATCCGGTGATCTGGTGTGGATCGATCCGGTGACGCTAGCGGTCGGGCGCGGCGCGCGCAGCAACCAACAGGGGATCGAGGCGCTGCGCGATATCCTGACCCCGCATGGCATCCAAGTGGTCGCCTATGACCTGCCCTATTGGACCGGCCCTTCGGCCTGCCTGCATCTGATGTCGCTGATCTCGCCCTTGGCCCCGAAGATGGCGCTGATCCACGCGCCACTCCTGCCCTATGCTATGTGGCAGGAGTTAACCAAGCGCGGCTGGACCCTGCTGCACGCGCCCGAGGATGAATTCACCGCCTCGAACGGGCTGAGCCTGAATGTGCTGATGCTCACGCCCAAGGATGTGGTGATGGTCGATGGCTTCCCGCGCACCCGCGCGCTGATGGAGGCGCATGGCTGCCGCGTGCAGGTCTTTGAGGGCGACGCGCTCTGCATCGCGTGCGAAGGCGGGCCGACCTGCCTGACGCGCCCCGTCTTGCGCGCATGACCACGCGGCGCCGCTTTGTGCATGCGGGCGCGCAGACGCGGCGCGCAGATCTGATCGCGGCAACGCTGGACCTGATCGCCGAGGGCGGCCCGCAGGCTGCCACCGTCCGCGCGATTGCGACGCGGGCGGGGGTCACACCGGGGCTGATCCGCCATTACTTCGCCACCAAAGAGGACCTGATCGCGGCCGCGCATCAACACCTGATGAGCGGGCTAACCGAGGCCAGCGCCGAACGGCTTGAGGACCTACCCGACGATCCCTTGGCGCGGCTGAGTGTGTTTCTGGCCAATGCGGTCTCGCCGCCGGTCACCGATCCGCGCACGGTTGCGCTCTGGGCGGCCTCGATGCAACTGGTGCCGCGGGATGCGAAAATGCGCGCGGTGCACCGCGAAACCTATCTGGAGTTTCGCGACCTCTTGCAGCGGATGATCACCGAGGCATTGGCGCATAGCGGCCAGCCGGTCGAGCAGGCGCAGACCCTCGCGATTGCCGGTAACGCGCTTTTGGACGGGCTATGGATCGAAGCCGGCGCGCTGCCCGACGCCTTCACACCAGATCAGTTAAAGTCTATCGCTATCAATGCCTTCTCACGCCTTCTTAAACTCGAACTCCCTGAGGTCTAACATGAAATTCGCGGCAGTCACCCAGCAATTGGCGGGTCTGGGATCGGACAAATGGACGCTCCATAACGCAGCGCAAAAACGCATCGCGGCGGGGGAAAAGGTGATCAATCTGACGATTGGCGAGCCTGATGTCGCCACCCCTGACGCACTGATCGAGGCCGCCTGCGAGGCGATGCGCGCTGGTCGCACCGGCTATTCCAACGGACAGGGCGAAGCGCGGCTGCTGGCGGCGCTCTCGGAACGCTATACCGAGCGGCTCGGCCGTCCGATTGGCCCCGAGCGCTTCATGTGCTTGCCCGGCACCCAGACCGCGCTCTATCTGGTGCTGCATACGCTATGCGAGACGGGGACCGAGGTGATTATCGGCGATCCGATGTATGCGACCTATGAGGGGTTGATCCGCTCCTCAGGCGCGACGCCGGTGCCGGTGACCTTGCGCCCCGAGAACGGGTTCAAAATTCAGGCCAGCGATATTGAATCCTCGATAACCCCCCGGACTCGTGTGATTTTTCTCAACACCCCGCATAATCCGACCGGCGCGATCCTGCAGCAGGACGACCTGAGTGCAATCGGCGAAGTGGCGAAGAAACACGACCTCTGGATCCTCTCCGACGAGGTCTACGGCGACCTCACCCATGACCACCGCGCCTTTACCTCGGCGCTGGCCGATCCCGCCTATGAAGAGCGCACGATTGCCGCCGCTTCGATCTCGAAAAGCCACGCCGCGCCGGGGTTTCGCTCGGGCTGGATCACCGGCCCCGCGCATTTCATCGAACGCGCCCTGCCACTCTCGGAAACCATGCTTTTCGGCTCGCAACCCTTCATCGCCGATATGACCGCGCAGGCGGTGGCCGAGCCGCCTATACTGGCCCGCGAGATGGCGGCACGGATGGCAAACCGCGCGAGGATCGTCCGCGACACGCTTGATAATCAAGCGAATTTGCATGTTTCCCTCCCCGAGGCCGGGATGTTCGCGCTGATCGACATTCGGGCGATTTCCATGGACTCCCTTGATTTTGCGCTAAAACTCTTGGAAACCGCCAATGTTGCGGTTATGCCCGGAGCATCCTTTGGTGAAGCGCTTGAGGGCTGGCTGCGCTTGGCGCTCAATGCCTCGGACGCGGACACCATCGAAGCCTGCACGCGCATCCGCGCCTTTGCCGAAGAACAGAGCACATGAAGAGCGTCGCGCAAACCCTTGTAGAATGGCTGAAATCCATGGGCGTGGAGGTCGTGTTCGGGATCCCCGGCGTGCATACGATTGAGCTTTATCGCGCGCTGCCCGGCTCCGGCATTCACCACGTGACACCACGCCATGAGGGGGGCGCGGGGTTTATGGCCGATGGCTATGCGCGCGCTTCGGGGCGGTTTGGCGTGGCCTTGGTGATCACCGGTCCCGGCGTGACCAATATGCTGACGCCGATGGCACAGGCCCGCGCCGACAGCAGCCCGATGCTGGTGATCTCGGGCGTGAACCAGCGGCAGACTTTGGGCCGCGGCATGGGGCATCTGCATGAGCTGCCCGACCAGCGCGCGCTGACGCGGGTGCTGGGTCCGGCGCTGCATCTCGAGGACCCGAAGGCCCTGCCCGGTATTCTCTCGCATGCTGGCCGTGCCCTGACCACGGGGCGCGGCGGGCCGGTGCATGTGCAAATCCCCTTGGACCTGATGGACAAACCCGCCCCCGCGACCGTGCCCTTGGCCGCACCTGCGCCCTCACTGCCGGACCCGGCCAAAGCGCTTGGCCGTATCCGCATGGCGAAAGCGCCGGTGATCCTTGCCGGTGGCGGCTGCCGCAAAGCCGGTGCCGAATTGCAGGCGCTGGCCGAGGCGATGGGCGCGCCGGTGGTGTTGACCGCCAATGCACGTGGCCTCATGCATAACCACCCGCTGGCGGTGCCGGCCAGCGCCAGCCTGCCGCCGGTGCGCGCGCTGATTGACGGCGCCGATCTGGTGCTGGTGGCGGGGTCGGAATTGGGCCCGACGGATTATGATGTCTACGGCACCGGCAGCTTTGAAATCCCGCATCAAAGCCTGATCCGCATTGATATCGACGGCGCGCAACTCGCCCGCCATAGCGCGGCGCTGACCCTACAGGCGGATGTCGCAGCGATCCTGCCGAAACTGGCGCCGCCGCGACCTGTGGCCGATGGCGCCGCGCGTGCGGCAAAGACCCGCACTGCCGCTTTTGCCGAATTGGACGCGCCCTATCAATCCGATATCCGCCTGTTGGAAGCGCTGCGGGATCGGGTGCCGAATGCGATCATGGTCGGCGATTCGACGCAGATTATCTATGCCGGAAACCTCTATTACAGCCATGACGCACCGGGTGGTTGGTTCAACGCCGCCACCGGTTACGGCGCGCTGGGGTTCGCCACCGGTGCCGCCATTGGTGCCGCATTTGCCGCGCCCGACCGGCGGGTGATCTGCTTGACCGGAGATGGCGGGCTGATGTTCCATCCCGGCGAATTGCGCACCGCGCGCGACGAGGATCTCGATATCACTTTCGTCGTCTTCAACAACCACGGCTACGGCGAGATCGCGCAATCGATGCTGGATGCGGGCGCCGAGGTGCTGGGCTGCACGCCGACACCGCCGGATATGGAGGCGCTGGCCAAGGCCTCGGGGCTGCGGTTCGATATCTGCTCGGATTCGGAACTGCCGGAGCTGATCGCCAGCGGCAAAGGTCCGCGGTTGATTGAGGTAGAACGTCCGAGGGTGGTGGATTTCGGGTAGCGTGACGGGCGCCAAAATGTCAGACATTAAAACGTCTGTCGTTTGGCGAAATCCCCGATCTTGTAGCGCCACTTATCAGACCCACAGAATAAAACACCCCGAAGCATGCGCTTCGGGGTGTTTTATTGTCAGATATCCACAGATCGCTTACGAGGCGTTCTGCGCCTTGCTATCGGTATAGATCAACAGCGGCCGTGCACCCGAGGTCACCGCCTCTTCATTGACCACAACCTCTTCGATATTCTCGAGCCCCGGCAGGTCGAACATCGTGTCGAGCAGGATGTCCTCCATGATCGAGCGCAGCCCGCGTGCACCGGTCTTGCGCAGAATGGCACGGCGCGAGATTGCGCGCAGCGCATCCTCGGTGAAGCTGAGCTCGGCGCCCTCGATCTCGAACAGACGCTGGTACTGTTTGACCAGCGCGTTCTTCGGTTCGCTCAGGATCGTGACCAGAGCGTCCTCATCAAGATCGGTGAGCGTCGCGATCACCGGCAGACGGCCAACAAACTCGGGGATCAGGCCGAACTTCAGCAGATCCTCGGGCTCCAACTCGGTCAGCGATTCCCCGATCGTGCGCTGGGTGTCGTCCTTGACGTCCGCGCCGAACCCGATCGCCGAACCCTTGTTGCGCATCGCGATGATCTTTTCGAGACCGGCAAAAGCGCCGCCGCAGATGAACAGGATGTTGGTGGTGTCCACCTGCAGGAATTCCTGCTGCGGATGCTTGCGCCCGCCCTGAGGCGGCACCGAGGCAACCGTGCCTTCCATCAGCTTGAGGAGTGCTTGCTGCACCCCCTCGCCCGAGACATCGCGGGTGATCGACGGGTTGTCGGACTTGCGGGTGATCTTGTCGACTTCGTCAATATAGACGATGCCGCGCTGCGCCCGCTCGACGTTATATTCCGAGGCTTGCAGCAGCTTGAGGATGATATTCTCGACATCCTCGCCGACATAGCCCGCTTCGGTCAGGGTTGTGGCATCGGCCATGGTGAAGGGCACGTCCAAAATCCGCGCCAGCGTCTGCGCCAGCAATGTCTTGCCGCAGCCGGTGGGGCCGATCAACAGGATGTTGGATTTTGACAGTTCCACCTCGCCGGATTTGCCATCCGCCGCCGAGAAATTCAGCCGTTTATAGTGGTTGTGCACCGCCACCGAGAGCACCCGTTTGGCGCGCTCTTGCCCGATCACATAATCGTCCAGCACCTTGCAGATATCTGCCGGTGTCGGCACCCCATCCGTCGCCTTGAAACCGGAGCCTTTGGTTTCCTCGCGGATGATGTCCATGCAAAGTTCAACGCATTCATCACAAATGAAAACGGTTGGACCCGCGATCAGCTTTCGAACCTCATGCTGGCTTTTGCCGCAGAAGGAACAATACAACGTGTTTTTGCTGTCATTGCCAGTTGTGTTGGCCATTAGACACCTCGTGCTCGCGTTCGGTTCGGGCCTTCTCACGGGCCTTTGGTGCAAAGGTTAGGCTAGCATGAAAGCGAGGACAATGCCAAATCGCCGCGCCCCGCTCATGTGCCACCTCAGCTCTCAGCGGTTTCGTCCTTGCCACGGCTTTCGACGATCTCGTCGATCAAACCCCAGTCTTTGGCGGCTTCGGCGGTCATGAAGTTATCCCGCTCGAGCGCTGCCTCGACTTTCTTGAGGGTCTGGCCGGTGTGTTTGACGTAGATATTGTTCAGCCGGTCGCGCAATTCGAGGATCTCGCGGGCGTGGATCGAAATATCCGTCGCCTGCCCCTGGAACCCGCCCGAGGGCTGGTGGACCATGATCCGGCTGTTGGGCAGCGAGAACCGCATGCCCTTTTCGCCTGCCGCCAGCAACAGCGAGCCCATCGAGGCCGCCTGCCCGACGACCAGCGTCGAAATCTTCGGTTTGATATACTGCATGGTGTCGTAGATCGACATCCCCGCCGTCACCACGCCACCGGGCGAGTTGATATACATGGAGATTTCTTTCGACGGGTTCTCCGCCTCAAGATGCAGAAGCTGCGCGACAATCAGGCTTGCCATGCCGTCGTGGACCGGGCCGGTGACAAAAATGATCCGCTCTTTGAGCAAGCGGGAAAAGATGTCATAGGCACGCTCACCCCGGCTGGTTTGTTCGACAACCATCGGGACAAGGTTCATGTAGGTTTCAATGGGATCTTGCATCGCTCGGGCCTTATGTTCTCGCGGGTGGTCCCACGCTAGGTGTAAATCCTTGCCCCAGACTTAGCCCGCCGGTCAGACCCCTGCAAGGGCGCGGCGCGCAGGTTTTTTCCGACGCGGGGTCATCGCGGCCATTCCGGCCATATTTTTGCCTCTGCAACCGGCTGGACTTTCGCCTTTAGAACGATTTGACTGGTCCCGAGGAGCCTCCCTGCAAAGGGAGCGGGAGAGATAGCCATGACCAGCCAACCCGCCACCGACCTGTCGCCTGCGGTCTCGGATGAGATCCGCCAGACCACCTGCTATATGTGCGCCTGCCGCTGCGGCATCAACGTGCATATGAAGGGCGACGAGGTCGCCTATATCGAGGGCAACCGCGACCATCCGGTCAACAAAGGCGTGCTGTGCGCCAAGGGCTCGGCGGGGATCATGCAGCACCTGAGCCCGGCGCGATTGCGGGCGCCGTTGCGCCGCGTGGGGCCGCGTGGGTCGGGGGAATTTGAAGAAATTTCATGGGAAGAGGCGCTGGAGCAAGCGGTCTCATGGCTCAAACCCCTGCGCGAGGAAGCACCTGAAAAGCTGGCGTTTTTCACCGGCCGCGATCAATCCCAAAGCCTCACCGGCTGGTGGGCGCAGGCTTACGGCACGCCCAATTACGCCGCCCACGGCGGGTTTTGCAGCGTCAATATGGCGGCGGGCGGTATCTATACCATGGGCGGCGCGTTTTGGGAGTTCGGCCAGCCTGATTGGGAGCGCACCAAGCTGTTCATGCTGTTTGGCGTCGCCGAGGATCATGACAGCAACCCGATCAAAATGGGCATCGGTCGCCTGAAAGCCCGCGGCGCGCGGGTGATCGCGGTCAATCCGGTGCGCACCGGCTATAATGCGGTGGCCGACGATTGGCTCGGCGTCACCCCGGGCACCGACGGGTTGTTGATACTGGCGATCGTGCATGAGTTGTTTCGCGCTGGTAAAATCGACCTCGATTATCTGACCCGCTACACCAATGCCGCCTATCTGGTGCGCGGCGATGAGGGACCGGAAAAGGGATTATTCCTGCGCGATGACACCGGCACGCCAATGGTTCTGGACCGGCGCAGCGGCGCCCCCGTGGCGTGGGATGCCGAGGGGGTCGATCCGGCCCCCGCCGCCGAGCACGCGGGCCATAAGACCGTGCTGCGCCTGATGGCCGAGCGCTATCTTGACCCCTCTTATGCCCCCGACGCCGTCGCCGAGCGCTGCGGCATTCCCGCCGATACCATCCGCGCGGTGGCCGCCGAGATCGCCCGCGTGGCCTTTGAAGAGGAAATCACCCTAAACCAGCCATGGACAGACTTTCGCGGGCAGCGTCATGAGACCATGACCGGCCGCCCGGTCAGCTTCCATGCGATGCGCGGGATCAGCGCCCATTCTAACGGCTTCCAGACCGCGCGCGCCCTGCATATGCTGCAAATCCTGCTCGGCTCGGTCGAGGTGCCCGGCGGTTACCGTTTCAAACCGCCCTACCCCAAACCGCCCGAGGCGCATCCCAAACCCCACGCCGGCGTAACCCCCGGCAAACCGCTTGATGGCCCGCATCTGGGCTATCCGATGGGGCCCGAAGACCTGCTGATCAACGATGATGGCAGCGCCAAACGCATCGACAAGGCCTTCACTTGGGAGAACCCGCTCTCCGCGCATGGCATGATGCATATGGTGATCTCCAATGCCCATGCCGGTGATCCCTATAAGATCGACACGCTGTTTCTCTATATGGCGAATATGGCGTGGAACTCGACGATGAACACCTCCGAGGTGATGCGCATGCTCACCGACACGGATGAAAACGGCGACTATGTGATCCCGAATATCCTCTATTCCGATGCCTATTCCTCGGAAATGGTGGCCTACGCCGATCTGATCCTGCCCGACACCACCTATCTTGAGCGCCATGATTGCATCAGCCTGCTAGATCGCCCGATTGGCGAGCCGGACAGTATGAATGACGCGATCCGCTGGCCGGTGGTCACGCCCGACCGGGATGTGCGCGGGTTTCAGTCGGTGCTCTTGGACCTCGGCGCGCGCCTCGGCCTGCCCGGCATGGTCAATGAGGACGGCAGCGCAAAATTCGCCGATTACGCCGACTATATCACCAACCACCAACGCCGCCCCGGGGTCGGACCGCTGGCCGGCTGGCGCGGCGATGGCACGGGCGCGGGACGCGGGGCACCGAATCCTGCGCAATTGCAGCGCTATATCGACAACGGCGGGTTTTTCTCGGCGCATATCCCCGAAGAGGCGCAATTCTTCAAACCGTGGAACGCCGCCTATCAGGAGTGGGCGGTCGAGCGCGGGATTTATGACGCGCCCGCGCCCTATATCTTTAACCTTTATCTCGAGCCGCTGCGCAAATTCCAGCGCGCCGCCGAAGGTTACGGTGAGCGCCAACCGCCCGAGCATCTACGCAGGCGGATCAAGGACACGCTCGACCCGCTGCCGATCTGGTATCCGCCGCTGACCGACGAGCAGGATGAGGCAGAATACCCCCTGCACGCGCTGACCCAGCGCCCCGCGGCGATGTATCATTCCTGGGGCAGCCAGAACGCGTGGTTGCGACAAATCCACGGCCTCAACCCGCTCTATGTCTCGGGCAAGATCTGGCGCGATCACGGGTTTGCCGATGGCGACTGGGCCTATCTCACCTCACCCAACGGGCGCATCAAACTCCCCGTCGCGCGGATGGAAGCGCTCAATGATCACACCGTCTGGACATGGAACGCGATCGGCAAAAGACGCGGCGCTTGGGCGCTGGAGAACGACGCGCCCGAGGCTGAAAAAGGCTTCCTGCTCAACCATTTGATCAGCGAACTTCATCCCGAGAAAGGCGATGGGTTACGCTGGAGCAACTCCGATCCCGTCACCGGTCAGGCGGCGTGGTTCGACCTGCGCGTGCGCATCGAGAAAGCCCCCGCCCATGGCCCCTCGGA
The DNA here is from genome assembly GCF_003076755.1 of Pararhodobacter oceanensis. Lineage (GTDB taxonomy): Bacteria > Pseudomonadota > Alphaproteobacteria > Rhodobacterales > Rhodobacteraceae > Pararhodobacter > Pararhodobacter oceanensis. Next base: position 48,813 of record NZ_QDKM01000004.1, on the reverse strand, counting down.
ACCCGCGCATCCGCCGCAAGCCTCACCGGTGGGCAGCGGTCCCGAAACCGTCGCTTTGCAAACTTCCCACAGATCGGGGGCATAGATCATGCGGCTTCATCTTGCCAAAAATACTCAACTCTTCGCCCGCTATCCTCGCCGCGCCGAGGCCCTCCTATGACCGCCCTGCCACAATCGACCGAGCGCAAGCTCGGCCTTGTCATCGACCTTGATACCTGCGTCGGCTGCCACGCCTGTGTGGTCTCCTGCAAAGGCTGGAACACCGAGAATTACGGCGCGCCGCTCTCCGATACGGATGCTTACGGCGCCGACCCCGAGGGCACATTTCTTAACCGTATTCACAGCTACGAAGTGGTGCCGGCGGATGCAGCCCCGATGGTGGTGCATTTCCCCAAATCCTGCCTGCATTGCGAGGATGCGCCCTGTGTCACCGTCTGCCCCACCGGCGCCAGTTTCAAGCGCGTCGAGGACGGGATCGTCTTGGTCAACGAGCAGGATTGCATCGGCTGCGGGCTCTGCGCCTGGGCCTGTCCTTATGGCGCGCGCGAGATGGATGCGCTGGCGGGTGTGATGAAGAAATGCACGCTCTGTGTGGACCGGATTTACAACGAGAACCTGCCCGAGGAAGACCGCGTGCCCAGTTGCGTGCGCACATGCCCCGCCGGCGCGCGGCATTTCGGCGACCTCGGCGATGAGAGCAGCGCGGTCTCGCAATTGGTCGCCGAACGCGGCGGATTTGACCTGATGCCCGAGCAAGGCACCAGACCGGTCAACAAATACCTGCCGCCGCGCAACCGCGACGCGCTGGCGGCGAAGGGCGCGCCCGCGATGGCGGCGGACCCATCCACCGACGGTCTGGACGGCTTTCTGGGCTGGATCGACCGCACATTGTCGAGGTTCTGATGCATCCCGCCCCCTCTATCATCGCGTTTTCGGTGCTCTCGGGTCTCGGGCTTGGCCTCTTGGCCTTTCTCGGGCTGGGCGTGGCGATGCCGACCGGCTGGGCGGCGTTTTTCTGGTTCGGGTTGGGCTATGCGTTAATCCTGATCGGGTTGGCGGCTTCGGCCTTTCACCTTGGCCGTCCCGAACGCGCGCTCAAAGCCTTCAGCCAATGGCGCACCAGTTGGCTCTCGCGGGAGGCGGTGCTGGCAGTGGCGGCACTTTTGTTCATCGCGCCGCATGCCGCGGGGCTGGTGTTCTTCGGCCAGCCTTTGGTCGGATTTGGCGTGATCGGCGGCGTGCTTTGCCTGCAGACCGTGCTGGCGACGGCGATGATCTACGCGCAACTGCGCAGCATACCCCGTTGGAATCATTGGTCGGGTCCGGCGGTCTTTATCCTTGCGGCGCTGACCGGTGGCGCGCTGCTCACCGGCATGGTGATGGCCGCGCAATTGCTGCTGGCGTGGCTGGCGCTGACACTGGTGGCGAACTGGCTGCTGGGCGACCGGCAGTTTGTCAAAAGCGGCACGACGCTCGGCAGCGCCACCGGACTGGGTGCGCGCGGTGCGGTGCGGCAGTTCGAGCCACCGCATACGGGGCAGAATTATCTGCTGCGCGAGATGGTCTATGTGGTCGGGCGCAAACACGCGCTGGTGCTGCGGGTGTTAACCTTGGTGCTGGCCTGCCTCGTGCCGTCGCTCATGCTGTGGATCGCACCGATGTCGATCACCGCGCTGGTCGCCGCGACGGTGATCCATACGCTGGGCATGTTCACCGCACGCTGGCTGTTTTTCGCACAGGCCGAACATGTCGTCGGCCTGTACTACGGCGCGCATCAATCTGCCTGAGCGTTCAGCGCCCCTCGAATTTCGCGGGGCGCTTTTCAAGAAATGCCATCACGCCCTCAAGGAAATCGCGGCTCTTGCCGACCTCACCTTGCAGCTGCGCCTCGACATCCAGTTGGGTTTCCAGATCGTTCACCAGACTGCCGCGCAGCGCCTTTTTGATCGCGCCGTAAGCCAGTGTCGGGCCACTGGCCAGTTGCTCGGCCCGCGCGCGCCATTCCGCGTCAAATTTGTCGTCGGGGATCGAGGCCCAGATCAGACCTTGCTCGACCGCCTCATCGGCGGTCACCTTATCGGCAAACAGCGCCTGCCCCATGGCGCGGGCAAAACCGACCAGACGCGGCAGCCAATAGGTGCCGCCGGCGTCGGGGATCAGCCCGATGCGCGAGAAGGCCTGCAGGAACACCGCCGATTGCGTGGCAATCACCACATCTGCCGCCAGCGCCAGATTGGCCCCCGCGCCTGCCGCGGCGCCGTTCACCGCCGCGATCACCGGCACCGGACAGTCATAGATCGCGCGCAGCATCGGCTCGTATTCCTCGCGCAATATCCGCCCCAGATCGAGGTCATTAACCGAAGCGCCATCGCCCAGATCCTGGCCCGAGCAAAACGCCCGCCCCTCGCCAGTGAGCACCAGCACCCGCATCCGCTGGCCCAGATCACGCACCGCGGCGGTGATCTCGGCGCGCATCTGCGTGTTGAGCGCGTTCATCAGGGTTGGCCTGTTCATCACGATCAGGCCAATGCCGTTGTCTTCGGTCACCGTGAGGGTGGTGTAAATCATCGTTAATTCCTTCGCGCCGCATGGGTGTTGCGCGCAGCTTACCTGCCGGTCACCCGCTCCGCCTAGGGACAACCTCGCGTCACATGGGAATTCTCACGTGAAAAGGTCACTCGTCGAGCAATTGCGCCAGTCGCGCCTCTTCGGCTTCGCTCAGCGGCTCCTCGGTCACCCGCCGCCGCCGCAGGCTGATCACGGCGACCAAAAGACCGGTCAGCAGGAGCGCCGGACCGGCCAGCCAGAGCAGTAGATTGGTGCCAGTGATGCGCGGATTGAGCAGGATGAACTCGCCGTAGCGATCGACCATATACTGGATCGCCTCGGCGTTGCTGTCGCCCGCGACCAGCCGTTCGCGCACCATCAGGCGGATATCGCGGGCAATCTCGGCGTTGGAATCGTCGACGCTTTCGTTGCGGCAGACCACGCAGCGCAGATCGGCGGTGATCACCCGCGCCCGCGCCTCAAGCGCCGGATCGTCAAGGATTTCATCGGGTTGCACGGCGAAAACCGGCGTCGCGATGAGCAGGAGGATAACGAGGAGCGCGCGCATCATCTCACTCCGCCGGTGTCGCATTGGCAGGCGCTTTGCGGGCACCGGCGGCAACGCGGTAGCGCCGGTCGGTGAGCGAGATCAACCCGCCCAGAGCCATGATGATCGCCCCGCCCCAGAGCCAATTGGCAAAGGGTTTGATATAGGTGCGCAGCGCCCAGCCGCCGCCGTCCTGCGGATCGCCCAAGGCGAGATAAAGGTCGCGGGTGAACCCGTAGTCAATCGCCGCCTCGGTGGTCGGCATGCCCGCCGCCGGATAGACGCGCTTTTCGGGGTTCAACTGCGCGACCAAAGCGCCGTCGCGGTGTATATCGACGTAAGCCATCGAGGTGACGTAATTCGGCCCCTGCTCACGGCGCACATCGGTCAGGGTGATCGTATAGCCGCCATGCTCGAAGCTCTGGCCGATGGTGGCGACGCGGATATCCTCGGTCGCCCAGCCCATCATGGCCGCGACCGCAAAAATGGTGATGCCCAGTCCGCCATGGGCCAGCGCCTTGCCCCAATCGGCGCGCGGCAGCCGTGCAATCCGGCGCAGACGCGCGGTCACACCATTGCGCCCGCCACGCATCCACAGATCCTTGAGCGTGCCCGCAACCAGCCAGACACCCAGCGCCAAGCCAATCGGCGCCAGCATCGAGCCGCCGGTTTGCAGCACCCATGTCAGTGCGCCGAGGCTGATCGCCAACAGCGCCACGCCCCACATGCTGCGCAGCGCGCGGCGCAGGTTGCCGCGTTTCCACGGCAGGATTGCGCCCACCGGCAGGATCACCGCCAAAGCAACCATGAACGGGGTAAAGGCGGCGTTAAAGAACGGCGGCCCGACCGAGAGCACCCGCCCGAAGGCCAGTTCCGAAACCAAGGGCCACATGGTGCCGACAAAGACCACAAAAGACGACACTGCCAGCAGCACATTGTTGAGCACCAGCGCGGATTCGCGGCTGATCAGGCCAAAGACGCCCTTGGCCTCAAGCGCCGCGCCGCGCAGGGCGAAGAGGGTTAATGCGCCACCGGTGAAGAAGGCAAAGATCGCCAGAATATAAACCCCGCGCTCGGGATCGCTGGCGAAGGCATGCACCGATGTGATCACGCCTGAGCGCACGATGAAGGTGCCCATCAGCGAGAAGCCGAAGCCGAGGATCGCCAGCAGAATGGTCCAGGCTTTGAGCGACTCGCGCTTTTCCACCACAATCGCGGAATGCAAGAGCGCGGTGGCAAAGAGCCACGGCATGAAACTGGCGTTCTCGACCGGATCCCAGAACCAGAAGCCGCCCCAGCCGAGCTCGTAATACGCCCACCATGAGCCCAAAGCGATGCCGATGGTCAGGAACACCCAAGCCGCCAGCGTCCATGGGCGCACCCAGCGGCCCCATGCGGCGTCAACTTTGCCTTCGATCAAGGCGGCGACGGCAAAGCTGAACGCCATGCTGAGACCAACATAGCCGAGATAGAGAAACGGCGGATGGAACGCGAGGCCGGGGTCTTGCAGCAACGGGTTTAGATCGGTGCCGTCAAAGGGCGGGAAGGCGCTGCGCAAAAACGGGTTCGAGGTCAGCAGCATGAAGGACAGGAAAGCGGCGCCAATCGAGCCCTGCACCGCCAACACGCGGGCTTGCAGGCTGACCGGCAGATTGCCACCGAACCACGCGGCACAAGCACCGAACAGCGCCACAATCAGCACCCAAAGCAGCAGCGAGCCCTCATGGTTGCCCCAAACGCCCGAGATTTTATAGAGCATCGGCTTGAGCGTATGCGAATTATTGACCACCAGTGCGACCGAGAAATCCGAGGTCACAAAGGCATAGGTCAGCGCGCCAAAGGACAGCGCGATCAGCACAAATTGCAGGCTTGCCAATGGGTTGGCGGCGGCCATCCAGTCGGCCCAGCCCTTTTGCGCACCGACCAGCGGCACAATAGTTTGCACGATCGACACCGCAAAGGCGAGGATAAGGGCGTAATGTCCGAGTTCTATAATCATAGAGCCGATATACCGCGAACACGGCGCCGCGCAAAGCACATCTGCACCACCAGCCTGCGACCAGAGGGCGCGGGGGCCGGTGGTTTTGGCGTGACTGGCTGGGGGCGTGACGCGGGCGCAGCACCCCCTGCGACGGGTTGACGCCATGGTGTCGCGGTGAATTGCCATTTCCCCCCGCGCAGGGCAAAATCCGCCTCATTAACGCCCGAAAACCACGACCGAACCGATCACAGGAGACCGCCCGCATGCTCAGCGACCTGCTCCAACGCAACCAAGCGTGGTCCGCCAAGCGAAAATCGGATGAGCCGGATTACTTCAGCCGTTTGTCGGCGCTGCAAGACCCTGAGTTTTTCTGGATCGGTTGTTCGGACAGTCGGGTGCCGGCGAATGTCGTTGCGGGGCTTGATCCCGGTGAGGTCTTTGTTCACCGCAATGTCGCCAATCTGATCCATTCGGCGGATATGAATATGCTCTCGGCGCTGGAATTTGCCGTGCATGCGCTGGATGTGCGCGAGATCATCGTCTGCGGGCATTGTGGCTGCGGCGGGGTCAAGGCGGCGACCGAGGAAATGTCGCAAACGCTGGCCGATCACTGGCTCGAGCCGATTCGCCGCCTCGCCCGCATCAATGCCGCGGAACTGGCGCAGGCGGCAGACCCTGAGGCGCGGCGCGACCGACTGGCGGAACTCAATGTCATCGAGGGCGTGCGCCGCGTGGCCGAAACGCCGATCCTGCAGCGCGCGTGGCAAGACGGAAATAGGGTTAAAATCCACGGGCTGATCTACGGTCTCAAGGACGGGCTGCTGCGCGATCTGGGTTGCACCATTGGCCCGTCGCATATCTCAGAGACGGCAGACGCCTAAAGCCTCAGGCGCACAGGTGCCTGCCGAAATCATGGTTAAGGACAACAGACGATGAAAATTGCATATACCATGGCGCCGGGGCGCGGCGATACCGACAGGCTGCTGTTTCGCGTTGCCGAAGCGCTGGTGGCGAAAGGCTACCGCGCTTGTGGCACCGTGCAGATCAACACCGAGCGCGAGGTCAATGACCCCTGCGATATGGATGTCAAAGTGCTGCCGCAAGGCACCGTGCTGCGCATTTCGCAAGATCTCGGGCCACATGCACGCGGCTGTCGGTTGGATGCCGACGCGCTGGAAACTGCTGTTGGTCTGGTCGCGGCAACGCTAAATGAGGGCGCGGATTTCGTCATCATCAATAAATTCGGCAAACATGAGGCCGAGGGCCGCGGGTTTCGCGATGTGATCGCCGAGGCGCTGGCCTTGGAGATTCCGGTTCTGGTCGGCACCAACGGGTTGAATGTTGATGCCTTCCAAGAGTTTACCGATGGCTATGCACAAGAAATCGCGCCCGAGTTTGACAGTATCGAGGCCTGGTTGACTGCGATGATCAAGGCCAACAAGGACGCCGCCTGACCCGCTGATACTTCGCGCGCGCGGCCTCGCGATAAGCCGAGCGCGCGACCTCGCCGCCACACCACCGCAAGACCTGCCCGCCCTGCCGAGGCGGGTCTTGGCAATTGCCCGCAGGATCGCTACAAGCGCCCTGCATTTCTTGGCGTTTGCGCGCGTATCGGGGCCAGCCCCATACGCCAGTGGAGCGCCGCGCATATCCAAATGACCACGCAAACAGCAGACCGGCGACGCGCCGGGCGGCAGACGGAACGCCTCATGATTTCTATCGACGCATATATCCGGCAATGGACCGGCAACATTCGCCCCGATCTTCTCTCGGGACTGGTTGTGGCGCTCGCCCTGATCCCCGAGGCGATTGCCTTCTCGCTGATCGCCGGGGTTGACCCCAAGGTCGGCCTCTACGCCAGTTTCTCGATTGCGGTGATCACCGCGATCACCGGCGGGCGGCCGGGGATGATCTCGGCGGCGACGGCGGCAACTGCCGTGCTGATGGTCACCTTGGTGCGCGATCACGGGCTGGAATACCTGCTGGCGGCGACCGTGCTGGCCGGATTGTTGCAGATCGGCGCCGGGCTACTGCGGCTGGGTTTTGTGATGCGCTACGTGTCGAAATCGGTGATGACCGGCTTTGTCAACGCGCTGGCGATCCTGATTTTCATGGCGCAATTGCCCGAACTCGACCCGCGCAGCGTCACTTGGCTGACCTATGTGATGGTCGCCGGTGGCTTGGCGATTATCTATCTGTTTCCACGCATTACCAAGGCGATCCCCTCACCCTTGGTCACCATTATCGTGCTGACGACGCTGACTTGGGCGATGGGGCTGGATGTGCGCAACGTCGGCGATATGGGCGCCCTGCCCGACACGCTGCCGGTGTTCCTGATCCCTGATATTCCGTTCAACCTTGAGACCTTGATGATCATCCTGCCCTATTCGGTGGCGGTGGCGGTGGTTGGGTTGTTGGAAAGCCTGATGACCCAGACGTTGATCGACGATCTGACCGACACCACCTCGAACCGCGATCAGGAGTGCATTGGCCAAGGTCTGGCGAACACCGCCACCGGCTTTATCGGCGGTATGGCGGGCTGTGCGATGATCGGCCAGTCAATGATCAACGTGAAATCCGGCGGTCGCGGGCGGCTCTCGTCCTTTGTGGCGGGCGTGTTCCTGTTGATCCTCGTCGTCGGTCTCGGCGATCTGGTCAGCATCATCCCGATGCCCGCGCTGGTGGCGATCATGATCATGGTCTCGATCGGCACCTTCAGCTGGTCGAGCCTGCGCGATCTGCGCAGCCACCCGCGCTCAAGTTCCGTGGTGATGTTGGCGACCGTGGCGACCGTGGTCTACACCCATAACCTCGCGATTGGGGTGCTGGTGGGCGTGCTTTTGTCGGGGATTTTCTTTGCCGCCAAGATCGCGCAATTGTTCCGCATCACCAGTGACATCAGCGCCGATGGTCGCGTGCGCACCTACCGCGTTGAGGGCCAGATGTTCTATGGCTCGGTCGAGGATTTCATGAAAGCCTTTGACTTCAAAGAGGCGCCCGAGCGGGTTATCATCGATGTGAGCCGCGCGCATATCTGGGATATTTCCTCGATTCAGGCGCTGGATATGGCGGTGCTGAAATTCCGCCGTGACGGCGCAGAGGTGGAGATTGTCGGCATGAACGAGGCCTCTGAAACGCTGGTTGACCGGCTGGCAACACATGACAAACCCGGCGCAATGGACAAATTGTTGGCGCATTGAGGAGGCCGAAATGAGCAGCAAAATCATCGCCTTGGTGGATGGCTCCATCTATTCGAAAAGCGTTTGCGAACATGCCGCTTGGGTCGCCGCGCGCAGCGGTTGGTCTGTGGAGTTGATGCATGTCTTGGGCCGCGGTGACGGCTCGGAGAAAAGCGATCTCTCGGGCTCGATTGCCCTTGGCGCGCGCTCGGCACTGCTGAGCGAACTGGCCGAGCTGGACGCGCAGCGCGCCAAACTGGTCACCCACCGTGGCCGCGCGATCCTTGAGGACGCGCGGGCAATTCTGGACGCGGCGGGGGTTGATGAGATCACCACCCGCCTGCGCCACGGCGACATTGTCGACACGGTGCATGAACAAGAGGCCGGCGCCGAGATGGTGCTGATCGGCAAGCGCGGCGAGGCGGCGGATTTCGCCAAGGGCCATCTCGGCTCGAACCTAGAGCGCATCGTCCGCTCCAGCCGCAAGCCGGTGTTCGTGGCCTCGCGCGCCTTCCGCCCGATCACCCGTGTGCTTCTGGCCTTTGACGGCGGGCCGTCGTCGATCCGCGCGGTCTCTTATCTCGCCGGTTCGCCGCTCTATGCCGGTCTGACGGTGCAGGTTGTCACCGTCGGCAGCCCCTCGGCGGCGGTGACCAAAGGGTTGGAGGACGCCCGCGCCATGCTGGTCGCGGCAGGCATCGAGGCCGACACCAAAGTGGTCAGCGGCACGCCGGATAAAGCGCTCGGCGATCTGGTCGATGAGGCCGGTTTCGACATGCTGGTGATGGGCGCCTACGGCCACAGCCGCATCCGCAGCCTGATCATCGGCTCGACCACCACCGAGATGGTTCGCTCGTGCAAAGTGCCGGTTCTACTGGTGCGCTAAAGCGCGGTTCAGCTGCGGATCGCCCCCTCGATGGGGGCGGTTCCGCGGCTATCCGAAAACACGCTGTCTTCGACAAAGCCCTCAGCCAAGCCGAGGTGCTGCGTCAGTATCGCTTTGAACAGGCTCTCGCAGGTGTTCAAAGGCGCCACATCGCGCGCCTCATAGAGCGCCCGCGCGCTCAGGCCGGGCCACTCGCCGAGGATTTGCCCGCCCGCCACTGCGCCGCCCGCCAGCATCACCAAGCCGCCAGTGCCGTGATCGGTGCCGCGGCTGCCATTCTCCGCCGCGGTGCGCCCGAACTCCGAGGCCACCATCACCACGGTGTCGCCCCATGCCGCACCCAATCCATGGCGCAGATCGACAATCCCCTGCGCCAGTTCGGCCAGCAGCGCATTCAACCGCCCCTGCTGCATGTGATGCGTATCCCAACCCTGCATCTCCATCGCGGCAATCCGCGGCCCCTCGGGGGCGGCCAGCAATTCCGCCGCAACCTGCGCGGAAATGGCGAAATCACGCTGCGCCAGGGGGCGTTCCATCATGGTTAACGCGGTTGCGGGCTGCACCGCCGCTTGTGCCGCGCTGAAGGCCTGCGCGAACAGCGGATCGTTTTGATAAAGCTGCCCCATGCGGAACAGGAAATCATCGTCGACTTCCGGCAATGGCGAGACCGCAAAGGTGCGAATACCCGCCACCCCCTGCATCAGCAGCGGCACCGAGGGCCCCAGCGCCAAGCCGAGCCGCCGGTCACCGCCGTTCAACCCAAGGATCGCCCGATTGAGCCATCCGTCGCGCGCGCCAAAGGGCCGCCCGCTGCCATTCTCCAACATGTTCTGCCCGTCGAAATGCGACCGCTCGCGGTAGCGCGTGGCGGCCGCAGGGATCAGTGCCAATTCGCCCGCTTGATACAACGGCATCAGCCCCGAGAGCGCCGCGTTGAGGCCAAAATAGCCGTCGAGCCCGACAACCTGATCCCCCGCCAGTGCCAGCGTCGGACGCAGCCGCCGATACTCCGCATCGGCATAGGGCGCCAGCGCGTGCAATCCGTCTAACCCGCCGCGCAAGAAGATGAAGACAAAGCGTTTTTCACCTTGGGTCTGGGCGAATACCGCGCCGCTGCGGTGCAGGGCGGCGATCACGCCAGCGCCCGAGAGTTGCAGGAAGATGCGCCGGTTCAGCATCCCTATCTCCTTTGAAATTCGGGGCTGGCGAAGATCAGCGCAAGGGCCGCATCATGCGAGGGCGCGCGCCTGACCCAAGTGCGGGTCTCGGCGCTGGCCACCGGCCCGATCACCGCCTCGAGAAACGGCTCGGGATGGCGCGTCGCGGGCAGCGTGGCAGCAAATCCGCGCGCCCATTCAATCCGCCGCATCAGGCTTTCGGGTGCGATCCAATCCGCCGCCGTATCGCCCCAGCCCTGCGGCGAGGGGGCGGAAAACGGCAACTGCCCCAGCGCTTGCAACGGCACAAACAGATCGGCACGCGTCGCCCGGATACGCTCGCTGGCGCGGTGCACCGAGAGCACATAGTCGATCGGTGATTTCACCTTGGCCAGCGGATCAACCCAAGCCGCATCAAGGTTAATCAGCGCCCGCGACACCGCGCCCAAATCTCCGTCACTGTCACGAAACACCGTGGCGATCTGGGCCACCGCCGCCGCGGGTGGATCGTCAGCCACAAAATGACGCACCAGCTTCGTCGCGATATGCTGCGCGGTGGCCGGATGACGCGCCAGATCGTCAAGGATCGCCATGCCCTCCGCGACCCCCGCCTCCTCATAGCGGCGGCCCAGCACAGTTTTCGCCCCCGGCTCGTGATAGCGCGGCAGAAAGGCAAACCCGCCGTGCCCCTCGGTCTCGCCCTCGTCCGCATCCATCCCGCCATGCCCCCAACCGCTGAGCGCCTTGGCCAGCGCGATGATATCCGCCTGCGTATAACCACCAGTCACCCCGAGCGTGTGCAACTCCAACACCTCCCGCGCGAGGTTTTCATTCAGCGTCTGCGCGGTGCCGCGCCGCCGGATCTGGCGCCGGCCAACCGGCGAATTGGGGCCAGCGGACGCCACATTATCAAGATAAATCAACATACAAGGATGGCTGATCACCGCCCTCAGCATATCCGAGAACCGCCCGAAAATATGCGGACGGATTGCCTCGCGTTCATAGGCGGGGATCGCCGGAGCGCTGACGCGGCGGGTCGTCGACAGGGTAAAATGATTGGACCAGAACAGCGTCATCCGGTCGACAAACGGGGTATCCGAGGCAATCATCAGCCGCAAACGCGCCACCATCGCGGGGTTATATTCGCGCCGGAACGCCCGCCGGATCGCCGCCGCGCGTGCCTCTGCCCCCTCTTGGCGGGCCGAGAATATCGCATGCAGGATATCCGCCGAGGATCGGCGGCGCGCATAAACAAGTGGATATCGCGGGTCCGGGGTGATCTGCGCCTGCAGCCAGCCGCGCGGATCGCCGGCGACATGCGCCTCGTCACCGGGCGCCGCGCCAAGGCCAAAGCGATTGAGCGCAATGAAACTCGCGATCTCTCTCATCCCGCGCCTCCGATCCCCCCGATCCCCCGATCCCGATGAACCGCCGGTCAAGGTTAGCGCGCCGCCCCCCATGCCGATAGGGACAATCGCGCGCCCTGACCCAGATGTGTTCTGGCAACGCGCCACCGCCACCGCTATGGTGAGCGCAAGCACCCCGATTTTCCGCGCTACGCAAGGCACTACGATGACCAAAACCGTCTACATCCTGAACGGCCCCAACCTGAACCTTCTGGGTCAGCGCGAGCCCGAGATATACGGCGCCGAGACGCTCGATGACGTCGCCGTCGCCTGCGCGGACACGGCGAAGACCGCGGGTTTGACCTGCCGCTTCCTCCAGTCGAATTGGGAGGGGCAGCTGATCGACTGGATCCACGAAGCCCGCGATGCGGCGGCGGGGATTATCATCAATCCGGCGGCGCTGACGCATACCTCGGTGGCGATTTTGGACGCGCTCAATAGCTTTGACGGGCCGGTGATCGAGGTGCATATCTCGCAGGTGCACAAGCGCGAGGCCTTCCGCCATCACTCCTATGTCAGCCAGCGCGCCGATGCGGTGATGGCCGGTTTTGGCACCCATGGCTACCTTCTGGCGCTGCGCCATATGCAGCATTTGCTGGCCTAACCGGTGGCGCCGGGGCTGCAATTTTCGGCGAACCTCGGGCTTTTATGGACCGACCGTCCGTTGGTCGCGCGGATCCATGCGGCAAAAGCGGCGGGCTTTGCGGCGGTGGAATGCCATTGGCCCTTTGACACCCCTGCCAGCATGGTTAAGCGCACCTTAACCGAGGCCAATTTGCCGATGTTGGCGCTCAACACCTCGCCCGGAGATCTGGCGTCGGGCGACTTCGGGATCTGCGCGCTCAAGGGCCGCGAGGAGGAGGCGAAAGCGGCGATCTGCGAGGCAATCACCTATGCCGCAGAGGTCGGCGCCAGAGCTGTGCATGTGATGGCAGGGAAAGGCGGTGACCAAAATGTGTTCATCGAAGCCCTTGAATTCGCATGCGAATTATCCGCGCCCTTGGGGTTGGATATATTGATCGAGCCGCTCAACCCCTATGACGTGCCCGATTACCTCCTGTCGACAACCGACCAAGCCAAGGCCGCGATCGAAACACTCAACCGGCCCAATTTAAAGTTAATGTTTGACTGCTATCACGTCGCACGCACCGAGGGCGCGGTTCTGGAGCGGTTCACTACCCTGCAACCCCTGATCGGCCATATCCAGATCGCCGCCGTGCCGGATCGCGGCGCACCGGATCACGGGGACATTGCCTATTCAACGCTGCTGCCCGAGTTCTCGCGCCTTGGCTGGCAACACCCAATCGGTGCGGAATACCGGCCCGAGGGCACCACCGAGGCCAGCTTGGGCTGGATGCGCGACTTCAAAAGTTGATCCCTCAGATCGGCGTGGGCGTCATGTGATAGCCTTTCCGCAGCACCAATTCCAGCGTCAACGTGGGTTTCGCACGCGCAGCATTCCTGCGCCAATCAGCCACCCCGATAGCCTTGGCTTATACCGCCTCACATACTTCGGATTTGCCCAAAGACCGGCGGCGGCGCATCCTGCAGACCACTGAGATGGAGAGGCAAATGTCCAATAAAACCGCTTTGATTGTCAGCGCTCATGCCGCGGATTTCGTCTGGCGCTGCGGCGGTGCGATCGCGCTGCACGCCGAACTGGGCTATGATGTGACCGTGGTTTGCCTGTCCTTTGGTGAGCGCGGCGAAAGCGCAAAACTGTGGAAACAGCCGGGGATGACGCTGGATGTGGTTAAGGCCAACCGCCGCGAGGAGGCGGAAAACGCCGCTGCAGCCCTGGGCGTTCACGAGCTGATCTGCATGGATCTGGGCGATTACCCGATGGACATCACCCGCGACGACCGGTTTGCGTTGGTCGAAATCATGCGCAAGGTCCAGCCGAGTTTCATCATGAGCCACTCGAAATGGGACCCCTACAATTCCGACCATATGCAGACTACGCAATTGGTGCTGGAGTGCCGCTCGACGGCGCAGGCTTGGGGCCATAATCCGGGCGAGAAAGTGCTCGGCGCGCCGCAGGTCTATCTCTTTGAGCCGCATCAATCCGAGCAGATGGAGTGGAAGCCCGACACGTTCCTCGACATCACGCCGGTCTGGGACAAGAAGCGCGCGGCGATTGAATGCATGCAGGGGCAAGAGCATCTTTGGGAGTTCTACACCCGTGTGGCACAAAATCGTGCGAACCATTTCAAGCGCAACTCAGGTGGCCAATCCGGCGGGCGCGATTGCCGCTATGCCGAAGGCTTCCAGTCGATTTTTCCGCGCACAGTGGATGAGTTGTGATGCCTTCACAATGAAATTTCGGTGTGACTCCAATCGGTTAAAGGCCAAGCTATGAACGTTGTTATGCAGGACATCCCGCGCGCTGACCCCGATTTGATCGCGCGCCTCGGCGCCGCGGGCGTCGCAACCGTGCATGAGGCGCAGGGCCGCAGCGGGTTGATGAGCGCAAAGATGCGTCCAATCCAGCAGGATCTTGGCATCGCCGGCAGCGCGGTGACAATCAGCGCCGCGCCCGGTGACAACTGGATGATCCATGTCGCCATCGAGCAGTTGCGAGCGGGCGATATTCTGGTGCTCGCCCCGACCGCGCCTTGCGATATGGGGTATTTCGGCGATCTTCTGGCGACCAGCGCACAGGCGCGCGGCTGTCACGCGCTGATCATCGACGCCGGTGTGCGCGACACCAAAGACCTGCGGCAAATGGGCTTTGGCGTCTGGTCGACGGCGATCTCGGCACAGGGCACGGTCAAAGAGACGCTCGGCTCGGTGAATGTGCCCATCGTCTGCGCCGGTGCCTTGGTTAACCCTGGCGATATCATTGTTGCCGATGACGATGGCGTTTGCGTGGTCCCGCACGATCGGGCTGAGGCGGTGATGGCAGAAACACAAAAGCGGCTCGATGCCGAAGAGGCCAAACGCGCGCGCCTCGCTGCTGGCGAGCTTGGTCTCGACATTTATGAGATGCGTCCAAGGCTTGCGCAAAAGGGTCTGAAATACCTGTAAGCGCAGCCCCCCAGATGAAAGGCACCAGATGAGCCCCTCAGACGACGGTATCCCCTGCCTCTGGATGCGTGGCGGCACCTCTAAAGCTGCATATTTTCTCGCCTCCGATCTGCCAGCGGACACCGAGGCCCGCGATCATCTGCTTATGTCGATCATGGGCAGCCCCGATCCGCGCCAGATTGACGGGATCGGCGGGGCGGACCCGCTGACGTCCAAAGTTGCCATTCTCGGCCCCCCGTCGCGCGCGGATGCCGATGTCGATTACCTATTCTTGCAGGTATTCGTTGAAAAACCGTTAGTGAGCGACGCCCAGGGCTGCGGAAATATCCTTGCCGGTGTCGGGCCCGCGGCGATTGAACGCGGGCTGGTCGCGGCGCAGGAGGGCGTGACCGAGGTGCGTATCCACATGCGCAACACCGGCGAGATTGCCCGCGCCGAGGTGCAAACGCCGGGCCAGCGGGTGCGCTATGGCGGCGATGCGCAGATCGACGGGGTTCCGGGTGGGCACGCGCCAATTCCCTTGATGTTTCAAGGCATTGCCGGCTCTATGTGCGGAGCGCTTTTGCCCAGCGGGAGCACGGTGGATGTGATCGACGGCATCACCTGCACGCTGATCGACAATGGCATGCCCTGCGTCATTCTCGCCGCCAGCGACATGGGGATCTCGGGCACTGAGACCCGCGCGGAACTGGAGGAGAATTCCGCGCTGAAAGAGCGGCTCGAGCATATCCGTTTGCAGGCCGGACCTTTGATGAATCTCGGCGATGTCACCGAGAAATCGGTGCCCAAAATGACGCTGGTATCGCCTCCCCGACATGGCGGCGTGATCAACACGCGCAGCTTTATTCCGCATCGCTGTCATGCCTCGATCGGCGTGTTTGCGGCGGTGAGCGTGGCCACCGCCTGCACCCTGCGCGGCTCTCCCGCCGCAGAATTTGCCGTGATCCCCGAGGGCGCGCGGTTTGCCATCGAGCACCCCAGCGGCGCGGCCGAGGTCTTGTTGGAGCAGGATGCGCAGGGCGCCGTGACTGGTGCAGGCACCCTGCGCACGGCGCGAAAACTGTTTGACGGGCGCGTGTTTCCCTAAAATTCTGGCGACAGGGTGAGCGGGTAGCAAAAACACCCCTTACATTCATCAATGTGAATGCGTATATAGCGAGGACCCGCGATCACGGGTGCCGAAAAACGGGTTATGCAGTTAATGCATGATCTGAGCTTCGCCACGCAACATGTTGAAAGAATAGACTATGTCCTTTCGTCTGACAAATTACATTCCGGCGCTCGACTGGGGCAGCAGCTATACCCGCGAGACATTGTCAAACGACCTTGTTGCCGCCGTGATCGTCACCATCATGTTGATTCCGCAGTCTCTGGCCTATGCCTTGCTGGCGGGATTGCCGCCGGAAGCTGGGATTTACGCCTCGATCGCGCCGATCATCCTCTATGCAATTTTCGGCAGTTCGCGCGCCTTGGCGGTCGGGCCGGTGGCCGTGGTCTCGCTGATGACCGCCGCCGCCATCGGGCAGATCGCCGAAAGCGGCACCATGGGCTATGCCATCGCGGCGCTGACGCTAGCGTTTTTGTCGGGGGCGATCCTGCTGGTCATGGGCGTCTTTCGGCTTGGATTTCTGGCCAATTTTCTGAGCCATCCGGTGATTGCGGGTTTCATCACCGCCTCGGGCATCCTGATTGCCGCCAGCCAGCTTAAGCATTTGCTAGGCATCCCCGCGCATGGGCATACGCTGTTTCAGGTCATCTCCTCCTTGGCGCAGAATCTGGGCAGTGTGAATGTGATTACACTCGCGCTTGGCGCCTCGGCAACCGGATTTTTGTTCTGGGTTCGCAAGGGCTTAAAGCCGCGTCTTCGCGCTTTGGGACTATCGCCGAAACTGGCCGATGTGGGCACCAAAGCCGGACCTGTGGCGGCGGTCGTAGTAACCACTTTGGCGGTCTGGGGCTTTGGTTTGGAGGCGCAGGGCGTCGCGGTTGTCGGCATGGTGCCGCAAAGCCTGCCGCCCCTGACCATGCCGTCCTTCTCGCCCGATCTGCTCCGGCAATTGTTCATTCCGGCGCTGCTGATCTCGATCATCGGTTTTGTTGAATCGATCTCGGTGGCGCAGACCTTGGCCGCAAAAAAGCGCCAGCGGATCAACCCGGACCAAGAGTTGATCGGCCTCGGCGCGGCCAATATCGGGGCCTCTCTGACCGGCGGTTATCCGGTAACCGGCGGGTTTTCGCGCTCGGTGGTGAATTTCGACGCCGGTGCCGAGACCCCCGCCGCGGGCGCCTTCACCGCCGTCGGGTTGGCGATTGCCGCCGTGGCCTTGACGCCGCTGGTCTATTACCTGCCCAAAGCAACCCTCGCGGCAACCATCATCGTCGCGGTGCTTTCCCTCGTCGACTTCTCTATCCTGCGGAAAACATGGGGTTATTCGCGCGCCGATTTCTTTGCGGTGGCGGCGACGATTGTCCTGACGCTGGGTTTCGGCGTCGAGACCGGCGTCTCGGCTGGG
This sequence comes from Pararhodobacter oceanensis, assembly GCF_003076755.1. Taxonomy (GTDB): domain Bacteria; phylum Pseudomonadota; class Alphaproteobacteria; order Rhodobacterales; family Rhodobacteraceae; genus Pararhodobacter; species Pararhodobacter oceanensis. The sequence continues at coordinate 31,570 of NZ_QDKM01000004.1, read as the reverse complement.
GTCATCCTGTCGATTGCGCTGCATCTTTACAAAACCTCGCGCCCGCATGTCGCCGAGGTCGGTCTGGTGCCCGGCACGCAGCATTTTCGCAATATTCTGCGGCATGATGTAGAGACCGATGACAGCGTCTTAACCCTGCGCGTCGATGAAAGCCTCTATTTCGTCAACGCGCGGTTTCTTGAGGATCTGATCCTCGATCGCACCGGTGACGGGTCGCCGGTGAAACATGTCATTCTGATGTGTTCGGCGATCAACGAGATAGATTATTCGGCGCTCGAGAGCCTTGAGGCGATCAATTTGCAGCTCACCGAGATGGGGATCGGCTTGCATATGTCCGAGGTCAAAGGGCCGGTGATGGACAGGCTGAAGGGCTCGCACTTCCTGCGTGATCTCAACGGCCAGATTTTTCAGGCACAGTTTGATGCCTGGCGCGCGTTAACCCTAAATCGGGGCGCAGAGGTGGACCGAGTGGAGCGGATCAGCTGAACAGCGGCGCCATGCTGCGGGCGAATTGCTCCGAATTGAGCCAGTCGTGCAGCGTGTCAAAGGCCTGCGCGGCGATCTTTTCGCGCAGCGGGGCATCGGCAGCTACGCGGTGCACAGTGTCGTGGAAATCCGACAGATCCCAGGCAATCGGCACATAGGTTTCCCAAGGCACAAAGATGTCGGGCGCGGTCTCGATATGGCTCATGTCGGGCTTTAATAGCACCGCGCCGGCCATCACCGCCTCGTAATCGCGCCAGCAGACCTCGCCATAGCCGAAGGGGCTGAAACCGATTTTCGAGGCGCGCATCTCGACCATAAACCGCGGCAAGGGCACGCCCTCGCCCTGCGCGATGGTCAGATCAGAAAGCCCCGCCAACGCCGCCTCGGCCTCGCCGCGCATCGCCTGATACCAGGGCGTGCCGCCCACGGCAAATCGCGCATGCAGGTCAATATTGCGCCCCGCACTGGTCGGACGCCGTCCCGTGAGCGCCGGCAGTATCCCCGGCGCGGTGGCGAAGGACGGGCCGAGGATCAGCTTGTCCATAAACCCGTCAGGGATGGCAAAGCATTGTTCCGGCTCATCAATATTAAAGCGGCGGTTGAAGTAATCGGTCAGGTTGGTATCGCCGCGCGTCACCTGACCGTAAGCGCTGCGGTCTTTGAGCAGGTGCTTTTTGACATAGAGATCGACCAGCGGATCCATCCGTTCCGCGTTGCGCAGATCGGTGGGGGCGAACCAATCCAGATAGACCAAGCGCGCGTCGGGATTATCCGTGCGCAGCCGGTCCACCAATTGGGTCAACTCGGCGTCGGGAATGTCAAAGGGGGTCTGAAACGCCACCACGCTGGCGCCCTTGGCGCGCTGTTCCGCACCGGCGAGCACCTGCCATGTGTCACTCTCACGGACCTCGGCGCCGTAAAGGCGCTTGAGATCCTTGGCATAGTGATGGAAGGGAAAAATCTGGCTCTGCGGGATGCGTTCAGGCTGGCTGACCAGCAACAGCCGCGCCGCGCTATGACCTGAAAACGGCTGCGCCATCGCCCGCGCGCGCAGCTTTTCGGCGCGGCGACGGCGGGCATAGATACGCAGACGGTTGGCAAAAACATCAACGGGCGAGATACTCATAACAACGGCCTCTGGTTGAGGTGCAGCATGCGGGCGGAGGGCGGAGCCAGAGGGGTGACGCCCATGCGTTAACCATCCTTGGCAATAAATTGCCCGAAACGACCGGCATGAAACACCAATGGCGCCGCATTCCGGTGGCGCGCCGCCACGACCCGTCCGATGATAATCGCGTGATCGCCACCGTCATGGCGCGCCTCGAACGCGCATTCAAACACCGCCAGACAGCCCGGCAAGATCGGCACGCCCTGCGCGTTCACGCTGGCCACCTGCCCGTCCGGCAAGTTGAAATCATGCCCCTGCCGCGCGAAATGCGCACCAAGCGCGGCCTGATCGGCGGCCAGCACATGGATGGCGAAATGCGGCGCTTCGGCAAAGGCCTCAAAGCGGCGCGAGGCTTTCGCCGGTGACCAAAGCACCAAGGGCGGGTCCAGCGACAGCGAGGCGAAACTATTCGCGGTGATTGCCAGCGGGCCGATGGCACTATCGGTGGTGATCACCGTCACACCGGTTGAAAAGGCTCCGAGCGCATCGCGGAACTGCCGCTCGGTCGCGGGGCCGGGCAGGAAAACATCAAGATCCATCGGGTCGCTTTCTCGGGCTGCTCGAATAAAACTCATAGATGTGTCCATAACCCTTGTTTACTTGGGAATGCCAGAGAAACACGGCCATTTTGCGGCATTTCGCCGCCCCGCGGGTCCGGCAAGTCACCTCTCGACAAAGTGATTCCCGATAACTAGCGTCCAATTTCGAGAAATCCCGACGAAGGCAATTCCCATGACACGCAAGATCATCATCGACACTGACCCCGGCCAGGACGACGCCGTTGCTATCCTTTTGGCGCTGGCCTCGCCCGAGTTGCAGGTGCTGGGAATCACCTGTGTGGCGGGCAATGTGCCGCTGCCGCTGACCGTGCGCAACGCGCAACTGGTCTGCGAATTGGCCGGGCGGCGCGAGGTCAAAATCTATGCGGGCTGCGACCGGCCGATGTCGCGGCTCTTGGTGACTGCCGAGAATGTGCATGGCAAGACCGGCCTTGACGGGATCACCCTGCCCGATCCGACGATGCCGCTGCAGTCGCAGCATGCGGTGGATTTCCTGATTGAGACCCTGCGCAGCGAGCCTGCGGGCAGCGTCACTTTAGTGCCGATCGGGCCGTTAACCAATATCGCCACGGCGCTGGAACGCGCCCCCGATATTGCCGAGCGGATCGCCGAGATCGTGATGATGGCCGGCGCCTATTTCGAGGTTGGCAATGTCACGCCCTCGGCGGAGTTCAACATTTTCGTCGATCCACAGGCCGCCGATATCGTCTTTCGCTCAGGCATTGCGCTAACCGTGATGCCGCTGGATGTGACGCATAAGGCGCTGACCAACCGCGCGCGGATCGAGGCGTTTCGCGCCCTGCCCGGCAAGGTCGGACCGGTGGTGGCCAGTTGGGCGGATTTCTTCGAGCGCTATGATATGGAGAAATACGGCTCGGAGGGGGCGCCGCTGCATGACCCCTGCGCGATTGCCTATTTGCTCAATCCTGACCTGTTCAACGGCCGCCATATCAACGTCGAAATCGAGACCGGCAGCGAGTTAACCATGGGTATGACGGTCGCCGATTGGTGGCATGTCACCGACCGTCCACCCAACGCCTATTTCATCGGTGAGGTCGATGCCGATAGGTATTTCGCGCTGCTAACCGAGCGTATCGCGCTGCTCTGAACCGCGACACGCGCGGGCAACCCCTTAATTTATCACGAAATTTCAAAGGGCTGATCCTCATAAGGGGTCAGCCCTTTGGCCTTTGCAGAGGCCCTATTTCCGGTTTCAAATAATTTTCAACGCAGGAATTTTACCAGTTGATAAAATTTCAATCTGTGGCACTCTGAAAAGAAAAACCAGCAAATCCCAACCCGGAGGTAGCCCGTGACCAATTCCCCGCAGACTGACGGCATCACAGCCGCGCGCCTTGACCGCGCGACGGTGGCCGCGAATTTTGACGATCTTTACCCCGATTTCGATGCCCATGAGGCGCGTGTCGCCGCAGACCGCTGCTATTTTTGCTATGACGCGCCCTGTATCACCGCTTGCCCGACGGCGATCGACATTCCGCTGTTCATCCGCCAAATTCAGGCCGGCATGCCGGATGCGGCGGCGCATACGATCCTGTCGCAAAACATCCTCGGCTCGATGTGCGCGCGGGTCTGCCCGACCGAAACCCTCTGCGAAGGCGCCTGTGTGCGCGAAGCCGCCGAGGGCAACCCGGTCGAGATCGGCCGCTTGCAGCGCTATGCCACTGACCAGCTTTTGCTGGTGAATGACCACCCGTTCACCCGCGCCGCCGAGACCGGCAAACGCATTGCCGTCGTCGGCGCCGGCCCCGCCGGTCTGGGCTGCGCGCATCGGCTGGCGATGAAAGGCCATAACGTCACCATTTACGACGCCCATGCGAAACCCGGCGGTCTGAACGAATACGGGATCGCCGCCTATAAAGCCGCCAATAACATCGCCCAGATCGAGGTTGACTGGCTGATGGGCATCGGCGGCATCGAAATTGTCACCGGCAAAGCCCTGGGCAAGGATCTCTCGCTTGACAGTCTGAAGGGCGAGTATGACGCGGTGTTCCTTGGCATGGGGCTGGCGGGTGTGAATGCGCTCGGCATCGACGGCGCCGAGAAAGACGGCGTGCGCGATGCGGTGGATTTCATCGCCGATCTGCGCCAGACCGACGACCTCACCACCCTGCCCATCGGGCGTCATGTGGTGGTGATCGGCGGCGGGATGACCGCGGTGGATGCCGCCGTGCAATCGCGTCTACTGGGCGCCGAACATGTGACGATGGTCTACCGCCGCGGGCGCGAGGCGATGGCGGCCTCGGATTATGAGCTTGACCACGCGGCCACCGAGGGTGTGAAATTGATCACCGACGCCGCCCCTGTGGCGGTGCATGGCAATGGCGCCGCGCGTGAGATCGAGTTCGGCTATACCCGCAGCGGCCCCAATGGCCTCGAGATGACCGGCGAAACCTTTCGCCTGCGCGCCGACAATGTGTTCAAGGCGATTGGCCAGACGCTGGAGGGCGCGCCGGAAACACTGAGCATCGAGCGCGGCAAGATCGTGATTGATGCCGTGGGCAAAACCAGCCTCGCCGGCGTTTGGGCGGGCGGCGACTGCGCGACGGGCGGCGAGGATCTGACGGTCACCGCCGTGGCGCAGGGGCGCGATGCCGCCGAGGATATTCACGCGGCGCTGTCGCAGTAAACACCGGTTTATCGGGGTCGCTGGCAAGGCCGCACCCTGTGGAGGACGTAAAAATGGCAGATCTGACAACCAATTTCGCCGGGATCAAATCCCCGAACCCGTTCTGGCTGGCCTCGGCGCCGCCCACGGATAAGGAATACAATGTGGTGCGCGCCTTCAAGGCGGGCTGGGGCGGCGTGGTGTGGAAAACGCTGGGCTCCGAGGGGCCGCCGGTGGTCAACGTTAACGGCCCGCGCTACGGCGCGATCTATGGTGCCGACCGGCGTTTGCTGGGGCTCAACAACATCGAATTGATCACCGACCGGCCGCTGGAAATCAACCTGCAAGAGATCAAAAAGGTCAAACGTGAGTGGAAGGACCGCGCGCTGATCGTCAGCCTGATGGTGCCCTGTGACGAGCAAAGCTGGATCGATATTCTGGCCCATGTCGAGGATACCGGTGCCGATGGGGTCGAGCTGAACTTTGGCTGCCCGCATGGGATGGCCGAGCGTGGCATGGGCAGCGCCGTGGGTCAGGTGCCCGAATACATCGAAATGGTCACCCGCTGGGTCAAGAAACACTCGCGGATGCCCTGTATCGTCAAGCTGACGCCGAATATCACCGACATTCGCCAGCCCGCCGAAGCGGCGATGCGCGGTGGCGCCGATGCGGTCAGCCTGATCAACACGATCAATTCGATCACCAGCGTGAACCTTGACAGTTTCGCGCCTGAGCCGACGATTGACGGCAAGGGCGCCCATGGCGGCTATTGCGGACCGGCGGTCAAGCCGATTGCGCTGAATATGGTCGCCGAGATCGCCCGCAGCGCCGAGACCGCGCATCTGCCGATTTCGGGCATTGGCGGTGTGACCACCTGGCGCGATGCGGCTGAATTTCTGGCGCTCGGTGCCGGATCGGTGCAGGTCTGCACGGCGGCAATGACCTACGGGTTTGATATCATTAAAGAGTTGAACGCCGGTCTCAGCCTGTGGATGGATCAAAAGGGGCTGAATTCGATCGACGATGTGGTCCGCCGCGCGGTGCCGAATGTCACCGATTGGAAGGATCTGAACCTGAATTACGTCACCAAAGCGGTGATCAATCAGGATCTCTGCATCAGCTGCGGACGTTGTTATGCGGCCTGCGAGGATACCTCGCATCAGGCGATTGCCATGTCGCCAGACCGTGTGTTTACGGTCAAGGACGAGGAATGCGTGGCCTGCAACCTTTGCGTCAACGTCTGTCCGGTGGAGGATTGCATCACCATGGAGCAAATGCAGCCCGGTATGGTCGATCCGCGCACCGGTGAGGTGGTCTCGGATAAGCACGGCGACTGGACGCAGCATCCGAATAACCCGATGGTTGCGGCGGCCGAATAATCCCATCGCCATATGGCAAACCCAAAGCCGGCGCGTCACTGTGACTGCGCCGGCTTTGTTATTTATTCGTGCCCGAGGGCCAATGTGAGGCAGGGATACGGTGGCATGTAGGTGCGCGCTGGTCGTGGGGGATGCGTGGGCTGCGCGGGTTGGAATGTCGCGCAAACCCGCGTCAGATCTTGAGGTTCACCGTCGGATCGGCGCTTTCCGAAGTGCCAAGATAGAGCGGCGCGCGCTCAGTCGCAGATGAACGCTCGGTCACAGCGGGGCGCTCCGCCTCATCCCCACCGGTCCCCTCCGCCACTTGCTCGTCCCGCGCCTCGGCAACGGCGTCGCTATCTGCCTCCGCAGCCACCTCGGGCACCGCGAAGTCCACCTCGGGGACGGTATTCGCCTGCTCCTGAATGGTCTCCGGTGGCGGCTCATAAGGGACTTTGGCGGCACGGTCGCGCATATCCTCCAACACATTGATTTCAAAGGTTGGTGGCGGGCCGACCGGTCTGTCGCGCGCGGTTTCACCGCGGACATCGCGCGGCGAGACCGAAGGCTCCACCGGGCGCAGGGCCTGCGCGGTTTCCGTGGCGGGGGCGCGATTGGCCGCGGCCACCCCCTGCCCGACCACGCCATAGGCGCGCACATCGAACGCCGTGCCCGGAATGGAGACCGGAGCAATGCCAGCAATCATAGCAGCCTCCTTGGCTATCACTTCGGGCCCAGTCTGGCAGCTCAGGCTTAATAGCGGCTTAACCTTTCAAATTGTCTGTAAAAAAGGGCACCCGTCGCCGGATGCCCTGTCTCATCTGTCTAAATGCTCATCGCTTAACCCACGACGACCAGCCGCGAGAGGCGGCGACATCACCGCCCGCAACCCGAGCCAGCTTCAGCCGCGTAGCACCGAACGGCCCGCATAGATCGCCACATCGCCCAGCATTTCCTCGATACGGATCAACTGGTTATACTTGGCCAACCGGTCCGAGCGCGCCAGCGAGCCGGTCTTGATCTGCCCGCAATTGGTGGCGACCGCCAGATCGGCAATCGTCGCATCCTCGGTCTCGCCGGAACGGTGCGACATCACATTGGTATAGCGCGCGCGATGCGCCATATCGACAGCTTCCAGCGTCTCGGACAGGGTGCCGATCTGGTTGACCTTGACCAGCATCGAGTTTGCCACCCCGCGCGAGATCCCATCGGCCAGACGCTCGGGGTTGGTGACAAAGAGATCGTCGCCAACCAGTTGCACGCGGTCGCCCAGAGCCTCGGTCAGCAGTTTCCAGCCGTCCCAATCGTCCTCGGCGCAGCCATCCTCGATCGACAGGATCGGGTAATCGTCACACAGCGCTTTCAGATAGGCGACATTCTCGGCCGCAGTCAGGCTTTTGCCCTCGCCGGTCATCTCGTATTTGCCGTCTCTATAGTATTCGGTCGCCGCGCAATCGAGCGCCAGATAGATATCCTCACCCGGCACATATCCGGCTTTTTCAATCGATTTGAGGATGAAATCCAGCGCGTCGCGGGCCGAATTCAGGTTCGGCGCAAAGCCGCCCTCATCGCCGATACCGGTGGACAGGCCGGCGGCGCTCAGCTCTTTTTTCAGCGTGTGAAAGACCTCGGCCCCCATCCGCACCGCCTCGCGGATATTCGCCGCCGAGACCGGCATGATCATGAATTCCTGAATGTCGATCGGGTTGTCGGCATGTTCGCCGCCATTGATGATATTCATCATCGGCACCGGCAGAACCCGCGCGGCAGTGCCACCGACATAGCGATAGAGCGGCTGGCCGGTGGCTTCGGCGGCGGCTTTGGCAATCGCCAGCGACACGCCAAGGATCGCATTGGCGCCAAGCCGGGCCTTGTTCGGGGTGCCGTCAATCTCGATCAGCGCGGCGTCAATCGCCTGCTGTTCGGTGGCGTCAAAACCGACCAGCGCATCGGCGATCTCGCCGTTGACTGCCTCAACCGCGCCCAAGACGCCCTTGCCGAGATAGCGCGCTGCATCGCCGTCGCGCAGTTCCACCGCCTCATGGGCACCGGTCGAGGCGCCCGAGGGCACCGCCGCGCGGCCCAAAGTGCCGTCTTCGAGGATAACATCCACTTCGACCGTCGGGTTGCCCCGGCTATCGAGGATTTCGCGGCCAATGATATCAATGATCGTGGTCATGCTCTGCGCCCCTTTTGCTCTGCGTTGGCGGTTCTATACTGCGCCACCCGCCGCGGTGGAAGGGCGCGCGCGCAGGTTACCGCAACCAGTGACGAATTTGCCAGCTCTGGCGGTCGCTTAGGCGGTCAGTCGGCCAGTCAGATGGGCGGCCAGTCGGGCTAAGGTTCAGGCGCGGGTGACGCTACGGCGCAACCGCATTTCGCGCATCAAGGTGTAAAGCCCCGCCGCAACGATCAAAAACGCGCCGATCAGGGTCAGAAGGTCGGGCCGCTCGCCAAAGACAATCACCCCGATCAACATGCCAAACACCAGCCGCGAATAGCGAAACGGCATGGTCAACCCGATATCGCCAACGCGTGTCGCCAGAACGAGGGTGATATAGCCCAGAATACCCGCCAGCAGGGTCAGCGCCTGCAGCCCCCAATCCAGCGCGGTGGGCACGATCAGGGGATCGCCGCGCAGCAGCAGCAGGATCACCCCGCCGGGGATCGCCGCGGCAAACCCCCAGCCCGAGACCTGGCTTGAGGCCACCGTCGCGGGCACATTGCGGGTCGCCAAATCGCGCACGGTCAGCGCCACCACCGCGCCCAAGGGCAACAGCACATAAGGATCAAACCCCGAGGCTCCGGGGCGCACAATCATCATCACACCGGCAAAGCCGATGACAATCGCGCTCCAGCGCCGCCAGCCAACCGGTTCGCGCAAGAACACGGCAGCGGCCAGCGTCACGGTCAGCGGCATCGCCTGCAACACCGCGGTCACCACGCTGAGCGGCGCCATGGAGATGCTCAACAGCATGAAAATCACCGCAAACAACTCGGCAAAGGTCCGCAGGAACACCGCGCCGCGCAAGGCTTTGCGGTCAAACAGACTATAGCCCTGCACATAGGCCATGATGCCAAAGACCAGCGCGCCGCCAAAGCCCAGAAACAACCCGATCTGCCCGATCGGCACGCGCAGCGCCAGACCTTTGATCAGCGCATCCTCGGCGGCAAACCCCGCCATCGAGAGCACCATGAACATCGGGCCACGCAGGGTATTCATACAGGGCTCCGGTCCATCATAAAACGCTCACCCCCGACAAACACCATGTGGCGGGCAAGATCAACTCTCGAGTTTTACGCCATATAATTCAAGCCGGTGGCCTTCGAGCCGGTAGCCCAGCTTGCGCGCAATGGCTTCTTTCAGCGCCTCGATCTCGGGGTCACAGAATTCGATCACATCGCCATTGGCGAGATCGATCAGATGGTCATGATGCTCACGGTCGGCGTCTTCCCAACGCGCGCGCCCGTCGCCGAATTCGCGGCGCTCCAGAAGGCCGACATCCTCGAAGGCTTTGACCGTGCGGTAAACCGTCGCAATCGAGATCCGCGGGTCCAGATCCACCGCGCGCCGGTGCAATTCCTCGACATCGGGATGATCCTCGGCGGTTTCCAAAATCCCCGCGATGATCCGGCGCTGGCCAGTCAGCCGCAGACCCTTGGCCTCGCAACGCGCCACAAGCCCTTGTGAGGTTTCCGTTTTTGTCATGTCAGTGCCATTCGCCGATATATTAACCACCAGTCTAGGGGATATAGGACGGCGCGAAAAGGGCCAATGCCCTGCGCGCCCAAGTCGCAGGGCCTTGGGGTTAGGGGGCTCGAACCCCCAGTTACGCGCCGTTTCCTTGATCGGTTATTGCGAAACCGCGTCCTAGCGCTGCCGCAATGCCTCATCAAGCACCGCCGCCAGCGCCTCAGATGACACCTCGGAGCTGACGAAACTGTCGCCGATATCACGCGCCAGAATGAACCGCATCTGCCCCATGACGACCTTTTTGTCCTGCGCCATTAGGGCGATCAGACCGTCGCGATCCGGCAGCTCACCGGCGATATCCGCGAGGCTGCGCTTCATCCCCATATCAGCGAGATGGGCGGCCACCCGCGCCGGCGCCTCTTGCGAGACCAGCCCCATGCGCGCCGAGAGATCAAAGGCCAGCAGGCAGCCAATCGCCACCCCCTCGCCGTGCAGCAAGCGGTCGGAATAACCGGTCGCGGCCTCAAGCGCATGGCCGAAGGTATGGCCGAGGTTTAGCAGCGCGCGGTCGCCCTGTTCGGTCTCGTCCCGCGCCACAATATCGGCCTTCATCTGCACCGCATGGCGCACCGCCGCCTGCCGCGTGCCTTTGTCACCGCGTGCCAAAGCGGGGCCGTTGACCTCAAGCCATTCGAAATACTCCGCGTCGCCCAACAGCCCGTATTTGACCACCTCGCCGTAGCCCGCGAGAAAATCGCGCGGCGGCAACGTGTCGAGGACATCAATATCCGCCAGCACCAAGGACGGCTGGTGAAAGGCACCGATCAGGTTCTTGCCCTGCGCCGAGTTGATGCCGGTCTTGCCGCCCACCGAACTGTCGACCTGCGCCAGCAAAGAGGTCGGGATTTGCACGAACCGCACCCCGCGGCGCAGGATTGCTGCGGCAAAGCCGACCAGATCGCCAATCACCCCGCCGCCCAAAGCGATGACAATATCGCCGCGCTCGACCTTCTGCTCGAGCAGCCACTCCACTGTGCGCTCGAGATGCGGCCAGCTCTTGGTTGATTCGCCCGGTGGCAGGATCAGCGCCTCCATCTCGATGCCCGCAGCCGCCAACCCCGCGCGCAGCGCTTCAAGGTGCAGATCAGCCACCGTGCGCTCGGTCACCACGGCAACGCGCGGGCGGTTGAGCAAGGGCGCGATCTCGGCACCCGCCCGCGCCATCAACCCGCGCCCGACACGCACCACATAGGAGCGCGCGCCCAGATCAACCGCCACATCGTCAATCGCATCCGCCATTGGGAAAATCTGCTCTGTCATCTCAACTCCTTGCCGATCCCGCGCTGCGGGCCTCGGCGATCAATGCAGCACATCAGGGCGGGTCAGGATCGCCTCAACGGTTTTTTGTGCTGTGTCTTCAATGGTATACTCGGGCCGCGCATCGACCATCAGATCGGCCTGCGCATAAGAGGGCTCGCGCTCGGCCATCAGACCGGCCAGCGTCGCCCGCGGATTAGCAGTGCGCAGCAAGGGCCGCGAGTCCTTGCGCCGCACCCGTTGCCACAGGGTCTCGAGATCGGCCTTGAGCCAGACCGAGACCCCCAACTCACTGATCAATGCGCGGGTGTCGGCGCGCAAAAACGCCCCGCCCCCCACCGACAACACGCTCGGGGTGCTGCCCAACAGCCGCGCGATCACCCGTGCCTCCTTGTCGCGAAAGAACGCCTCGCCGTCGCGGGCGAAGATTTCGCTGATCGTGGCATTGGCGGCAGTTTCGATCTCGGCGTCCGAATCTACGAAATCCACCCCTAGAATACGCGCCAACTCGCGGCCAACAGCAGACTTTCCAGCCCCCATCATGCCGACCATCACCACCGTCTTTTTCAATCTCGCCGTCATCACCTTGCCCGCGCCCTATCACAAGAGGGCGATTTTCAACTTATTGTCCTTGAATGGCGTGATCTTGCGATAAGTTCCAGCTATAAAACACCCAAGGAGCGCGGTGCAGGCCGCAAGCTCCGGGATACCAATAAGAGGATTGAGCCCCCATGTCCCGTTTCGACCGCCGTTATGATGAACGCCCGGGTTTTTTCGGCTACCTGTTTCGACTGCTGGTGATCCTGATCCTCTTTGGCGGACTCGGGTTCTTAGGCTTTGCCTATCTCGGCGATCTCAGCCGCGCCCCCGAACCGCGCAGCGTGCCGGTGGAGTTGACCACAGAATGAGCGCAGCGCCCCGTCGAAGCATGCCCCATTGGTCCCGCCGCCTGAATGCGTCGGAGGGCGGGGGTATCGCGACGGGGCGGCTGTTGGCCGGAGTTGCCGTCACGGCGCTGATGCTGGCGCCCCTGCCCGCTTCGGCCCAGCAGATCGGGCCGATGTCGGTGATCGACTGGCTGCGCCCCGGTGAGCGGGCCGAGGCCCCCGGTGCCTATCCGCTGACTCCGCCGGGCGCACGTGTGGCTGATTCGGCGATCTCGGTGCGGCCGCTGGATGCGCTGCGCCCCGAGGCCATCGGGTTGTTTCCGGCGGCGCGGGTTGGTTTGCCGTCGAACCTCTGGGGCGCGACCCCCGCCGATACGCTGGCGCAGCTGATCACGGCGCTGCCCACCGATATGCTGCCCGCTCTGCGCGATCTCAGCCTGCGGCTTTTGCTGGCCGAATTCGACGCGCCCCTGCCCGAGGCGATTGCGCCAACTATTGCTCCGGCCATGGCTCAGGCAGATGACCACGCCCCAACCGGTGCCCCCACCCGAGAGCGGCCCGATTTCCTGATGGCGCGGATCGACAAGCTGATCGAATTCGGCGCGCTCGACCAAGCCGCCGCGATCCTCGACGCTTTGGACCCCAGCGATCCGCATCTGCGCCTGCGCCGGTTCGATATCGGGCTGTTGCTCGGCGATGAGCACCGCGCCTGCGCCTCGGTCCTGCTGGATGAGCCGCCGATTGGCGATGATGCGGCAATGATCTTCTGTCTGGCCCGCGAGAGTGAATGGGACAAGGCGCTGAACCTTTTGCATGAGGCCGAGGACGCGCAACGACTATCGCCCTATTTGGTTGATCTTCTTGAGCATTTTCTGGACGGGAACGAGCGACTGCCCGGTGCCGCGACGCTGCTTCCGCCGCCCTCGGGCACGCCCAGCCCGCTGGTCTGGCGCCTGTTGGAAGCCACCGGCGATCAGGTGCCGACGCTGGGTCTGCCGGTCTCTTATGCCCATGCCGATCTGCGCGGCACCATCGGTTGGCGCGCCCAGCTTGAGGCCGCCGAACGGCTGGTGCGCGCCGGAGCGCTCTCGCCGAACCGCTTGCTCGGGCTCTATACCGAACGCCGCGCCGCCGCCTCGGGCGGCATATGGGAGCGCGTGCGGCTAGTGCAACGCTTTGATACCGCGCTGCATTCCGGCGACACCGAGGCCACCGCCGCGGCCCTGATCGAGGTTTGGCCGCAAATTCAGGCGGGCGAGCTGGAAGTGCCGATGGCCGAATTATACGCGCAAAGCCTCGGGCAGATGGCGCTGAGCGGCGCCGCCGGCGCGCTGGCGTTTCGCGTCGGGCTGCTGTCGGACAGCTATGAAACCGTCGCCCTTGGCCGTGATATGGAGCGCGCCACCTCCGAAGAGCGGTTTCTCGCTGCGGTGGCGCGCGGCCTTGATCCCGCGCTTCATAATGGTGCGATGACCGGCGAGGTCGCGCAGGCGGTGGGCGAAGCCTTCGCCCGTGAGGCCCTGCCCGCGGCCGAGACGCTGGACAGGCTGGCCGAGGGGCGTCTGGGCGAGGAGGTGCTGCGGGTGTTGATCCAGTTGGGTGGGCCCGCCGATCCGCGGATGCTGGCCGAGGGGCTCAGCGTGCTGCGCTATCTCGGGCTTGAGGATATCGCGCGGCGCACAGCGCTGGAAAGCCTGCTGCTGAATCGGCGGGGCTAGGCGATGCCCAAATCCGCGCCCACACCCATCGCCGATGACGCGCGCAGTATCTCGACCTTCCTTGAGGCCATCGCCGCCGAGAACAGCGCCGCGCGCAACACGCTGCTGGCCTACGGGCGCGATCTGCGCCACGCCGCCGAGTGGCTGGCCGACCAGCAGGCGACGCTGGGCACGGCGGATGCGGCGGCAATTGAAACCTATCTGGTCGCGCTGGATGCCGAGGGCCTCTCCCGCGCCACCCGCGCGCGGCGGCTCTCCTCGCTCAAGCAATTCTACCACTTCGCCTATGACGAGGGCTGGCGCGCGGATAACCCCACCCTGCGCATTGACGGGCCGGGACGATCCGCGCGCTTGCCCGGCACGCTGACCCAGGACGAGGTGGCGCGGATGCTCGATGTGGCGCGCAATCACGGCGCCGATGCCGCAACCAAATCGCGCAACGCCTGCCTGTTTGAACTTCTCTACGCCACCGGCCTGCGGGCCACCGAACTGGTCAGCCTGCCCGACAGCGCCCTGCGCGGCGCGCCGCAAATGATGATGGTGCGCGGTAAGGGCGGCAAGGACCGGCTTGTGCCCCTCTCCGATCCGGCCCGGGCAGCGGTTGCGATCTGGCTGGTCCACCGCGACAAAGCCGAGGATCAGGCCCGCGCCAAGGGCAAGCCCGTCTCAAAGTTCCTGTTTCCCGCCCGCGGCGTCAAAGGCCATATGACCCGCGAGCGGTTCTTTTTGCTGGTCAAAGAGGTCGCCGCGAGCGCTGGTCTCGACCCGACCCGCGTCAGCCCGCATGTGCTGCGCCATGCGTTCGCTACCCATCTTTTGGCCGGTGGCGCCGATCTGCGGGTGATCCAGACGCTGCTCGGCCATGCCGATCTCTCCTCAACCGAGATCTACACCCATGTGCTTGATGAACGCCTGCGCGCCTTGGTGATGGAGCATCACCCGCTGGCCCGCGACTGAATCAGGTCGCATGCTTAGGCATGGGCGCTTTCGCCGCTCAGGAATGCTCTTCGGCGGCAATCGCGGCCAGCGCCTGATTGAAGGCGCGCAAGGCATCGACATGGCTCAGGCAACCGACCACCCGCGCGCCCTCGCCCGCGCCCACCGAATTCACCACCGCCAAATGCGAGGCGCCGGTCTTGTCAAACCGGCGCAGGGCCTCGCGCAGCAGCCCCTTATGGTCAATCGCCATCCCGTCCTTGGCCAGATCCTCCAGCACCACCTGCGGCAGGGCTTTCGGGCTGCCCGGACGGCGGGTGACATGGGCGATGCCGACCAATTGCAAGAGATATTCCTGCGGCCCCTGCGCCACTTTCACCCCGCGCCGCGCCAATTGCTCCAGAAAGAACGAGCGTTTAACAAAGCGGCTGGCGACAGCGGTGGCGGTGGAAATCGCGGCCAGCACGGCAATCGCAGTCTGCCAGTCGCCGGTCAATTCAAACACGATCAAAGTGGTCGAGACCGGCGCGCCCAGCACCGAGGCCGAGACCGCGCCCATACCGGCCAGCGCATAGGTGGTGGCGCTGCCGGAATAGGCGGGGATCATCGCGGTGGCGATCAGCCCGAAGGCCAGTCCGGTCAAAGAGCCGACCACCAGCGCGGGTGAGAACACGCCGCCGCCCATCCGCCCGCCCAAGGTGATCGCCACCGCCACTACTTTCAGCACCGCGATGATGATCGCCTCGCGCAGCAACATCTGGCCGGTCAGCGCGAGCGTGGTCACCTCATAGCCGATGCCGATGACCTGCGGCGCAAAGATCGCGATGGTGCCGACCAGCGCCCCCGCAATCGCGGGCAACAGCCAGCGCGGCAGCCCTGTGCGCGACAAAAACACATCGCCCATATCCTCGGTCCAGAAAATCGCGCGCATCAGCACCACCGCGACCAGCCCGCAAACCAGCCCGAGGATCAGGAACGCCGGTATCTCCCAGTAAAACGCCACCATATTGCGCACCGGCAGGATGAATTCGGCAACATCGCCAAACACCAGCCGGTTGACCACGCTGCCCATCACCGAGGCGATGGCGATCGGGGCGAAAGCGCGTAGGGCGTAATGGCGCAGCACCACTTCCATGGCGAAAATCGCCCCGGCAATCGGCGCATTGAACGAGGCCGAGACCGCCCCCGCCACCGCACAGCCCAAAAGATCGCGGCCGGTGACCCCGCTGGCGTTGATCCGTATCGCCATCCATGTCGAGATTGTCGCCGCCAGATGCACCACCGGCCCCTCGCGCCCGCCCGAGCCGCCCGAGCCCAGCGTGATCATCGACGAGAGCGCCGAGGCCAAGCCCTCGCGTAATTCCACGCGGCCCTTGTGCAGCGCCGCGCCCTCGATCACATCGGCCACCGCGCGCACCCGTCCGTCGGGGGTAAAGAGATGCAAGATCACCCCGACCACCAGCCCACCCGCCGCGGGCAAGGCCACCAAAGCATACCACGGCAGATCGAGCGCGGCGCTGAAGACATTGGAATCCGGTGCGCCGTAAAGCCAGCGCTCGAGCATCAGAATCCCTGTGCGAAATCCCAGCGCCGCGACGCCCGCGCCGACGCCGAGAAAGAACGCCAGCACCCAGAACAGCGCCTGCCCCGGCCCGCGTGAGCGCAATTGCCGCCAGGCAATGCGACCGCGCCGTCTCAGCCGGTCCAATCTGGTTTTTACCGCTGCAATCAACCCCGCACGCCCTCTCTGGCCTCCCTGCCCTCGTGGTCCCGGACCCCGTGCAAAGCGCAGAACCGGCGCCGTTGCAAGCTTTAGGTTGCACTGGCGCGGGGCGCGAGCGCGCGTTAGGGTCCAAAAATCGCCCCATGGAGCCCTGATATGACCGCCAATCCGACCGCCACAATGACCGCCAAAACCACCGCCTTTGACGCAATTTCCGCGTTGCTCGGCAGCCGCTTTACCCAATCCCAATCCGACCGCGACATCCACGGGCGCTCGGAAAGCCATTTCGCCCCGATGCCGCCCGATGCCGTCGCCTATCCGCGCTCGACCGAGGAGGTCTCTGCCATCGCCAAAATCTGCTCAGGCGCCGGCATCCCGCTGATCGGCTGGGGTACCGGCACTTCGCTCGAGGGTCATGCACTGGCGCCGCGCGGCGGCGTGACGGTGGATTTCAGCCAGATGGATAAGGTGCTGGATGTGGCGCCCGAGGATATGGTCGCCAGCGTGCAACCGGGCGTGACCCGCGAGGCGTTGAACACCGAATTGCGCGCCACGGGGCTGTTCTTTCCGGTCGACCCGGGTGCGAATGCCAGCCTTGGCGGGATGGCGGCGACACGGGCCTCGGGGACCACGGCGGTGCGCTACGGGACGATGAAAACCAATGTGTTGGGGCTTGAGGTGGTGCTCGCCGACGGGCGGGTGATCCGCACCGGCACAAGGGCGCCGAAATCCTCAACCGGCTATGATTTGACCAGCCTGTTTATCGGCTCCGAGGGCACTTTGGGGCTGATCACCGAGTTGACCGTCAAACTCCATGGCCAGCCCGAGGCGATGCGCGCGGCGGTCTGCGCCTTCGATAATATGGAGGGGGCGGTGAATGCGGTGATCGCGACCATTCAATCGGGCATCCCGATGGCGCGAATTGAGTTTGTCGACAGCGCCAGTGCGGCCTATTTCAACAAATCAAGCGGCGGCGACTGGCCCGATGCGCCGCATCTGATGCTGGAATTCCACGGTAGCGAAAGCGGTGTCGCCGAACAGGCCGCACGCTTTGGCGAGATTGCCGAGGATTTCGGCGCGCAGGGGTTTCGCTGGGCGGAAAAGACCGAAGACCGCAACGCGCTCTGGGCGATGCGCCATAATGCCTACCGCGCAGCGCTCACCGCCTATCCGGGGCGCCGTCCGATCACCACCGATATCTGCGTGCCGATCTCGAAACTGGCCGAAGCGGTCGAGGAAACCGCCGAGGAAATCGCCGCCTCGGGCATCCCCGGCCCGATCGTCGGCCATGTCGGCGACGGGAATTTCCATGCGCTGTTATTGCCCTTGGAGGGCGACGCGCAGGAATGGGAGCGGGCACAGGCGCTCGCGGCGAATATGGCCGAACGCGCGCTGCGCCTTGGCGGCACGGTCAGCGGCGAGCACGGGATCGGCATGGGCAAGATGAAATATATGGCCCGCGAGCACGGCGAGGGCTGGGCGGTGATGGGCGCGATCAAAGCCGCACTTGATCCCGAGGGGGTGATGAACCCGGGCAAGCTGCTGGCGGGGAATTAGGCGCGTTTGGTGCTGTTAGAGGCGTTTTATCGGGGCATCGAACCCCGATAAAACGCGCGGGCCCGCCCGCACCGGCCAAGGGGGTTTTCCACCCCCTTGGGAACCCCCGAGGATATTTAGGGCATAAAGTGGGCTTAGGCGTTGAACAGGAAGTGTAGCACGTCGCCGTCTTTGACCTCATAGGTCTTGCCCTCGACGCGGAATTTGCCCGCCTCTTTGGCGCCGGCCTCGCCGTTGCCGGCCACGTAATCGTCAAAGGCAATGGTTTCGGCGCGGATGAAGCCTTTTTCAAAGTCACCATGGATCACGCCTGCCGCACCCGGCGCCAGCGTGCCCTGGGTGATCGTCCAGGCGCGGGCCTCTTTGGGGCCGACGGTGAAATAGGTTTGCAGGCCCAGAAGATCGTAACCGGCGCGGATCAGACGGTCGAGACCGGCCTCTTCAAGGCCCATTTCAGCGAGGAACATCTCGGATTCCTCGGCGTCGAGCTGGCTGATCTCTTCCTCGATCCGGGCCGAGATCACCACCATGCCCGCGCCCTGCTCAGCGGCCATTTCCGCCACCCGCGCGGTCTGGCTGTTGCCATCTGCCGCCGAAGCTTCCTCGACGTTGCAGACAAAGAGCACCGGTTTCGCGGTCAAGAGTTGCAACATGCGCCATTCTTTGGCGTCCTCGGCCGAGACGGTGATCGAACGCGCCGGACGCCCCTCTTCGAGCGCCTTTTGCGCCATGGCCAACAGGCGGTCCTGGTCGGCGGCCTCTTTGTCGCTGCCCTTGAGTTTGCGCGCCAGATTGGCGCGGCGGCGCTCGATCGATTCCAGATCGGCGAGCATCAGCTCGGTCTCGATGGTCTCGGCGTCGGCGACAGGATCAATCTTGCCCTCGACATGGGTGATATCATCGTCTTCAAAGCAGCGCAGCACATGGGCCACCGCGTCGCATTCGCGGATATTGGCCAGAAACTGGTTGCCCAGCCCCTCACCGCGCGAGGCACCGCGCACGAGGCCCGCGATATCAACGAAGGTCAGCCGCGTCGGGATCGTCTGTTTCGAGCCCGCAATCGAGGCCAGCGTGTCGAGCCGCGCATCGGGCACCGCCACATCGCCGACATTCGGCTCAATGGTGCAAAACGGAAAATTCGCCGCCTGCGCCGCTGCGGTTTTGGTCAATGCATTGAACAGGGTCGACTTGCCGACATTCGGCAGACCCACGATGCCCATTTTAAAGCCCATCATTCCCTCCGGCGCTTGATCGCGCTGCTTCTAGGGCAGGCAGCGGGGCGAGGCAAGGCGAATGGGCGTCAGAACGGTTTGACGACGACCACCCAGAGAATGGCGATCACGCCGATCACGCTGGCCTCGTTGAAAATACGCAAGAACATATCCGACTCGCGAAATTCGCCGCGGCGGGCGCGCACGACCATGACGCCGGTCCAGACGTAATGTCCGGCCAGTAAGAGCACCAACGCCAGTTTCAGATGGGTCCAGGGCGCGAAGCTCCAGACCTGCCACGCCAGCAGCAAACCGGTGAGCAGCGCGATCACCCCGAGCCCCGCCGAAAACCGGTAAAGCCGCACCGTCAGATCGCCGGTCGGGCCGAACTCGCCGAGCCGTGCATATTCGCGCTTCCAGTAGATCAGCGCGCGGGGCACGGCGAAAATGCTGGTCATCCAGCCCATCACGCAGAGCAGATGTATGATTTTGATCCAATCCATGCCCCGTGATTGCCCAAAGCACCGCGAGGGTGCAAGGGGAAACGCCCAGCGACGGCGGATCCCGCCCGAGAGCCCTTGATTTTCCGCTGCCACACGTGCAAGCCCTAACCGGCATAAGACGGGGACCGCCATGACCAGAATTGACGCTACATTTGCCCGCCTGCGCGCCGAAGGGCGCAAGGCTTTCGTGACCTATATCATGTGCGGTGATCCCGATCTGGAGACCTCTCTGGAGGTGATCAAGGGCCTGCCCGCTGCCGGTGTCGACATCATCGAGCTGGGCATGCCCTTCACCGATCCGATGGCCGATGGCTCGACCATCCAACTGGCCGGTCAACGCGCGCTTGATGCCGGTATGACGATGGATAAAGTGCTGGATGCGGTGCGCGAATTCCGCCGCGAGAACAGCACCACGCCGATCGTGATGATGGGCTATTACAACCCGATCTATTCGCGCGGCGTCGACCGGTTTCTGGCCGAGGCGGTCGAGGCGGGGATCGACGGGTTGATCGTCGTTGACCTGCCGCCCGAAGAGGACGCGGAACTCTGCATTCCGGCGCAGAAGGCGGGGATCAACTTCATCCGGCTGGCGACGCCGACCACCGACGACAAACGCCTGCCGAAAGTGCTCACCAATACCTCGGGCTTTGTCTATTACGTCTCGATCACCGGCATCACCGGCGCGGCAGCCCCACAAGCCGCCGATGTGGCGCCGGAAGTGGCGCGGATCAAGGCGCAGACCGATCTGCCGGTGATCGTGGGCTTTGGCATCACCACGCCCGAGGCCGCGCAAGACATCGCGGCGATTGCCGATGGCTGCGTGGTCGGCTCGGCGATTGTCAG
Organism: Pararhodobacter oceanensis; assembly: GCF_003076755.1. Classification (GTDB taxonomy): domain Bacteria; phylum Pseudomonadota; class Alphaproteobacteria; order Rhodobacterales; family Rhodobacteraceae; genus Pararhodobacter; species Pararhodobacter oceanensis. The sequence continues at coordinate 10,983 of NZ_QDKM01000004.1, read as the reverse complement.
CCAGATTGCGGCGGGCAAACCGGTGGGTGACGTGCTGGCCTTCGTCGCGGATCTGGCGGAAGGCGCGCATCGCGGCTGAGGCCCTGACCTAGCGGCACGGGGTTACCCGCGCGCGGGCCACAGTTGCATTCGCAAGCATATGCGCAGAAGATGGGCGGATCCCTTGCGAAAGGACCGCCCCCGATGCCCCGATATCACCCGCTTCTCGTTGCGCTGCATTGGCTGCTGGCGGTGATGATCCTTGTCGCGCTGGTCATGGGTGGCACGGTGCTCAAGGGCACGCCGAACAGCGATCCGGCAAAGGTGACTGCGCTGATGCAGCATATGAGCGCGGGCATCGCGATCCTCGCCTTAATGGTGATCCGGCTGCTGGTGCGGCTGCGCTCGGCCAAACCGCCACCCGCGGATATCGGCCACACGCTGCTCAATATGCTGGGCGTGGCGATGCATTACGCGCTCTATCTCGCGGTGTTTGCCATGGGTATCTCGGGGATTGTCACCGCCAATATCGCCGGTCTGCCCGAGATCGTGTTTTTCGGGGCAGACCTCCCCCTGCCCGAGAATTTCCGCGGTATTCAGGCCCGTGCCGCGCATGGGGTGATCTCGAAACTGCTCTGGCTGTTGATCGCCCTGCATGTCGCGGCGGGGCTTTATCATCAGCTGATCCGCAAGGACGGGCTGTTTGCGCGCATGTGGTTCGGCAGAGGTGCCTGAGGGCTGTGACGGAGCGGTTTTGGCAGGGTGCTTGCCAGCCCGCGGCACAGGCGGTAAAGATTTCTGACCAATCCGCTGCGGAGAGAGCAATGCCCGTCATCACCACCGTCGAAGACCTGCGCAAAATCTACCAGCGCCGCACCCCGCGCATGTTCTATGACTATTGCGAATCGGGCAGCTGGACCGAGCAGACCTTTCGCGATAATGTCAGCGATTTCAGCAAGTTACGCCTGCGCCAGCGGGTGGCGGTGGATATGAACAACCGCTCGACGCGCTCAACGATGATCGGCGAGGATGTGGCGATGCCGGTGGCGCTGGCGCCGGTCGGACTGACCGGCATGCAAAGCGCCGATGGCGAGATCAAAGCCGCCAAAGCCGCCGAGGCCTTTGGCGTACCCTTTACCCTCTCGACGATGTCGATCTGCTCGATCGAGGATGTCGCGGAACACACCACGCGGCCGTTCTGGATGCAGGTCTATACGCTTAAAGACGATGACTTCATGCGCCGGCTGTTTGACCGCGCGAAGGCGGCGAATTGCTCGGCAGCGGTGATCACGGTGGACCTGCAACTGATGGGCCAGCGTCATAAGGATGTGAAAAACGGGCTGAGCGCGCCGCCGAAACTGACCCCGAAAAGCATCGCCAATATGGCCACCAAAGTGCATTGGGGCCTGGGCATGCTGGGCACCAAGCGGCGGTTCTTCGGCAATATCGTCGGCCATGCGAAGGGCGTCACCGATCCCTCGTCACTGACAACCTGGACTGCCGAGGCCTTCGACCAGTCGCTGGATTGGGACCGCATCCGCCAGTTTCGCGCGATGTGGGATGGCAAGCTGATCATCAAGGGTATTCTCGACGCCGAGGATGCCAAACAGGCGCTCAATGTCGGCGCCGATGCGATCATTGTCTCGAACCACGGCGGGCGGCAACTTGATGGCGCGATGTCCTCGATCCGCATGCTGCCGATGATCATGGATGCGGTCGGCGACAAGATCGAAGTGCATCTCGACAGCGGCATTCGCAGCGGGCAGGACGTGCTGAAAGCTTTGGCATTGGGCGCCAAGGGCACCTATATCGGGCGCGCCTTTGTCTACGGGCTGGGCGCGATGGGGCAAGAGGGTGTGACCAAAGCGCTGGAGGTGATCCACAAGGAGCTGGATCTGTCGATGGGCCTGTGCGGAGTGCAGGACGTCAACGCCCTGAGCCGCGACAATCTCTATGTGCCGCAGGGGTTTGAGGACCCGAGGGTGCTGCTCTAGGCCAAAGGATTAGGGGGCGTTGCCCCCTCGCCTTGCAGGCTCACCCCCAGGATATTTTTGGACAGATGAGGGCGCGGGGCTATTCGGCCGCCTTGAGGGTGAAGCCGCGTTTGACCATATCGCTGGGCACAATCGGGTATTCGCCCGAAAAACAGGCATCACAAAACTGCGGGCAGCTATTCGACCGCCCCTCGGCCTCGCCCGCGGCGCGGTAAAGCCCGTCCAGCGAGACGAATTTCAGGCTCTCGACGCCGATATAGTCGCGCATCTCCTCCTCGGTCATCCGCGCGGCCAGCAGTTTTGAACGTTCCGGCGTATCGACCCCGTAGAAACAGGGCCACATGGTCGGCGGCGAGGCGATGCGGAAATGCACCTCGGAGGCGCCGGCCTCAAGGATCATCTGCTTGATCTTCAGACTGGTGGTGCCGCGTACCACGCTGTCATCGACCAGCACCACGCGTTTACCAGCAACCAGCGCGCGGTTGACGTTGAGTTTCAGGCGCACACCCATGTTGCGGATCTGCTCGGAGGGCTCGATGAAGGTGCGGCCCATATATTGGTTGCGCACGATCCCCATCGCATAGGGAATGCCGGATTCCTGACTATAGCCGATTGCCGCCGGTGTGCCGCTGTCGGGCACGGGGCAGACAAGATCGGCCTCAACCGGCGCCTCGCGGGCCAGTTCCACGCCGATCTGGCGGCGGGTTTCATAGACCGAGCGGCCACCGAGGCTGGAATCGGGGCGGCTGAAATAGACCTGCTCGAAGATACAGAAGCGCGAACCTCGGGACTGGAAGGGATGCGTCGAAGTGACCCCCTCCGCGCCGATCACCACCATCTCGCCGGGTTCGATCTCGCGCACGAATTCGGCACCGATGATATCGAGCGCGCAGGTCTCGGAGGCCAGCACCCAGCCCTCGCCCAGCCGCCCCAGCACCAAGGGCCGCACGCCCAGAGGATCGCGCACGCCGATCAGCTTGGTGCGGGTCATCGCGACAATCGAGAACGCCCCTTCGACGCGGCGCAGCGCATCTTTCAGCCGTTCGGCAATCGTCGTCTGATAGGAGCGCGCCATCAGATGAATGATGCATTCGCTGTCGCTGGAGGACTGGAAAATCGACCCACGCTCGATGAGTTCACGGCGCACGGTGCCGGCATTGGTGATATTGCCGTTATGCGCAATCGCCGCGCCGCCCATGGCAAACTCGCCAAAGAACGGCTGCACATCGCGGATTGAGGTCGAGCCTTTGGTGCCGGCGGTGGAATAGCGCACATGGCCGATGCCGATGGTGCCGGGCAGAGTCTCCATCACTTTCGTCGAGGTGAAACTGTCACGCACAAGGCCGAAACGATGCGCCGAGTTGAAACCGCTCTCGGGCGCATAGGTGATGATCCCGCCTGCCTCTTGTCCGCGGTGCTGCAGGGCGTGCAGCCCGAGCGCGACAAAATTCGCCGCATCGGTCACACCGATGGTGCCAAAGACGCCGCACTCCTCTTTCAGCTTGTCATCATCAAACGGATCGCTGAGCCAAGGCTGCATATCCTGCTCCCCAAAATCTGGCGCTGCATTGATTGCGCTCCGTTTAGGGGCTTGGTGGGTTCGGGGCAAGGGGGCGCATCCAAATGCTGCGAAAATCTGGCATCCCGGACGCATGTTATTGGCCCGCACACGGACGGGTTCGGCATTGAAAAACCGGCAGAAACCGGCACGGCCAAGCGCAGAACAAAAAAGCGCGACCCGAAGGCCGCGCTTTTGAAACTTGTGAGATAAGGCGTCGCCGTGACGACAGGCCTTAGCGCTTCGAGAACTGGAAGCTACGGCGGGCTTTGCGGCGGCCGTATTTCTTACGCTCAACGACACGCGAGTCGCGGGTCAGGAAGCCCGCAGCCTTGAGCGCACCGCGCAGGCTGGGATCATAGAGTTGCAGCGCTTTCGAGATACCGTGCTTGACCGCACCGGCCTGACCCGAGAGACCACCACCAACAACCGTGGCCATCACGTCGAACTGGTTCTCGACACCGGCAATCTGGAACGGCTGGCGCAGGATCATCTGCAGCACCGGACGGGCGAAATACACGTTGATCTCTTTGCCGTTCACCGTGACCTTGCCCGAGCCGGGCTTGATCCAGACACGGGCAATCGCGTCTTTACGCTTGCCGGTGGCATAGGAGCGACCGAGTTCGTCGCGCTGGGGTTCACGGGCAGGACCGGCATCCGCGGCGACCGAAGCGTCAGCAGCGGCAGTGGCGGTTGCAGCACCGGCGACGGCATCTTTCAGCGCGTCGAGGGATTTGATCTCGTCAGCCATTATTTTGCGCTCCGGGTGTTCTTGTTGTTCAGCGCCTTGACGTCGAGGACATCGGGCTGCTGAGCTTCATGCGGGTGATCGGCACCGGCATAGACGCGCAGATTGGTCATCTGCTGGCGGCCCAGACGGTTGCGGGTGATCATCCGCTCGACGGCTTTGGTCACCACGCGCTCGGGGTGGGCGCCTTCGAGCAGCTGCTCGGCGGTGCGGAACTTAATCCCGCCCGGGTGGCCGGTGTGCCAGTAGTAACGCTTGTCGGTGCGCTTGTTACCGGTCATCTGCACCTTGTCGGCGTTGATGATGATAACATTGTCACCCATGTCGAGATGCGGCGTGAAGGTCGGCTTGTGCTTGCCGCGCAGCAGGCTGGCGACGATCGTGGCGAGACGGCCCAGAACAACGCCTTCAGCGTCGATCAGGATCCATTTCTTCTCGATCTCCGCCGGTTTTGCGGTGTAGGTTTTCATGGTATGCCCTGAAAATTGATACGAGGTACGGGTAGCGCGCCGAAGCCCGCGCCGAATGAGCGTGTTTTAGCGGATTAGCGTGCAGGGTCAAGACCAAACACCCAGCAATAAATGAGTGTTATCAGCGCCTTATAAGTTAGGTATTATAATACCCCACTTTTCTACGCTGTTTTCACCCGCAAAACCGCACCCTGTCGCTACGGGTCAACCGACCTGCTGGCTCTGGCCGTTGCCGCCACTCTCGGTGTCACCCTCACCGAGCGGGATACTGGACGCCCCGGCCTCGGCTTCGGTATTGGCCAGCTCTTCAGGCTCTGCCCAAGTGATCTTGCGGTGGTCGAACCCTTTTTTGATCGTCGGCTTCACCACCGCGAAATAGGGCGAGAGATCGAAATCGCGCGGCATGAACATCGAGTAATGCCGGATATGCCAGACCTCGCGATGGTGCCATTTGCTGGCACCTGCGGCGCTGCTCATCTCGATGGTGGGCAGGATCGGGTAGTTGACCGACTGGAAAGCCTGCGCGATCAGCGACGAGCAAATCGCCCGCGTCGGATCACCGGCGCCAAAGCTCATCATCCGCCGCCGCCAGCGGATCGGGATCGGCGGAAACGGCAGCAGATAGCGCGCCAGATCAAAGATATTGCGCTTGTCATACCGCAGCCCGATACGCTCTTCGGCATAGCGCGCCACCGCCTTGCGCTCGTCGTCATCAAGGCTGACCGCACGGCATACGCGGGTATTGAAGCCTTTGTATTTGGTCAGCGGGATCTTATGGCAACCCTCTTCCAGCGTCACCTCGATCAACTCGCAGGGCGCGCCCGAGGTTTGATCCGAGACGCAAAGCGCCGCATGCGACCATGTGCTTTGGGTCAGATATTTGATCCCCGACGAGATTTTCGCCCGCCCCTCGACCAGCAACACATCCCCGACCCGCAGCATCTCGCAGAGCGCGTCGAAATCCTGCGAGACATAGGCCTGACGCTCGGGCCGGTCGAATTCAAGGTATTGGCCGAGAAATTCGCCAATGCGGTCAAACATACTCTCCTCCAACCCGCTGCCACCTGCGCATATGCCATACGCCTGCGCCGCTGCGGGCCTTACATCTGCCTATCTGAGCTTTGGCGGGCGGTCGGGGTCAAGACCGGGATTTGCGCCTGCGGTTTCGGCGCTGATGATCTGCTCGTCGCGCGGCGCATAGGGCGCGGGCGCAAGCGCCAGACCGACGGCGCGGATCGCCTCCAAGGCCGCCTCATCGGGAAACAACACATCCAGTGAGCCCGCCTCCAGTCCCGAAAGAGACAGCGCCTCGACCACCGCGCGGGCGACCGGCGCATGGGCGGTATCCGGCAAGCCCGAAAGCGCCAGAATATGCCCGCGGGTGCCGTCCTGCCAATCGGCGCGCGCCAGTATCGCATCCTGTAATCCGGGCAATCCCGGCAGATGCGCCTCGAGCGCGGGCTGCAACAGCGCCATCACCGCGGCGGGCAACTCGGGTTTCGCAATCCGCTGCGGCACCGCTTCGGCGTGTTCCGGCGCCGCGACCGCCAGCGTTTCATCCAGCCATGCCAGCGCTTGCGGGGCCAGTAGCGCAGCATGCTCGGTATCCGGCGCGATCAACAGCGCCAACCCTTCGGGCGATTGCGCCAGCATTGACACCAGCACCCGCCCGGGCAGCGCCGCATAGGCCGCCGCCTCACCGGCGAAATTGGCCAGCCGCATCTCCGAGCCAAAGGCCAGCACCGCCCGCCCGTCGCTCAGGTCAAACACCTGCGGGCGCATATTCTCGCCCTCGACCTCCTCTTCGAGCAGCACAAACAGCTCGGCGCGGCTGAGTTCGGAATGGAACCGCAGGCGCGTCGGCGTGTCCTCGGGATTGGCGGACATGGCGCGCATTGCGGCGTCCAGAGCAGGGGTCAAAGTCTCGGTCATATCCACAGCCAGTTCAGGGCAAATTCTGCGGCCTCGCAATAAGGCCCCATAGGATTTCTGCGTTTTGCCCGCCAAAGTAAACCCCGCGCGCCCTGCCAGCCGCCGATAACGCAGCGCAGCCCCATGAGAACACGCAGTTTTCACTACACCATTGGCCGCAAGTCGGGCATACTGCACCCCTGATCCGGCCGTATGCACTGCTGACTGCGACAATTGTCAGGATTATTCCGGCCGCAAGAAAAGACCCGTTAAACCCGCCGTGCCATAATGCCACGCAACGGGAGGGTATATGAGGCGCGTCGATGCTGGAGTTCTACAACGTCAGCAAATCTTTCTGGACCGGGAAGACCAACAAGGTCATCCTGCATGAAGCGTCATTCCGCATTGAGCTGGGCAATTCGATGGGCATTCTGGCGCCCAATGGCTCGGGCAAAACCACGATCATCAATATGATGGCGGGGCTGGAAAAACCCGACGACGGGGTGATTACACGCAGTTGCCGTGTGTCCTTTCCGCTGGGCTTTATGGGCGGCATCAACCACCGCCACACCGCCACCGAGAACGCCCGCTATATCGCGCGGCTTTATCAGTTGGACCCTGACGAGGTTGAGGCTTTCTGCCGCTGGCTTTGCGATATCGGCGATTATTTCGACATGCCGGTGGGCACCTATTCGCAGGGCATGCGCTCACGGTTTGCCTTCGCGCTGATGCTGGGGATCGAATTCGACCTCTATCTGGTCGATGAGGGCATGCCCGCCACGACGGACGTAAAATTCAACCGCCGCGCCGGTGCGATCTTGAAAGAACGGCTCGATGACGCCACGGTGTTGATCGTGTCGCATCAGGCCGAAACATTGGAACGCTACTGCAATTCGGCAGCGGTGCTCAGCGGCGGGCAGCTCAATTTCTTTGACACGTTGGAAGAAGCAAAAGCAATCTATGACTACGAGACCCAAAGCTAGACGGTTCCGCCTGCGCCTTGGCGACGAAGGCAGCGATGCATTGCGCACCAATGTCGCGCCGCAGCGCACGCAGGACGCCGACCAGACACCGGCCCGTGCACAGACCCGCGCACAGGCCAGACCGCAAGCGCCTGCCGGTGCCGCCGCCGCTGGCGCATCCTCCGGTGGCTCTGGTTCCGCAGAAGGTGCCGCGCCCGCCTCGACCGAGGCCGAGCGGCAGGCCCGTCGCGCCGCCGCCGCGCGTCCGGTGACGCCCGCTGCCGCAGGTGAGACCGCGCCCCAAGACGCATTGTTTGACGAGGGTGCCGCCGACACCGCGCCCGAGCAAACCCCGAACCGCCCTGCCCCGCCAGCGCATTCGCGCCGCAGGGACACCCCGCGCGCGCCCGCCGCCAAACCCGCGCGGCCCGAAGCGCCCGCGACGCCCGAAGCCAGTGCCCGCAGTTCTAGCAGTGTCACCACGCCCGAACGCACCACCGCCGATCGCACCCCAACCGATCACAGCGCCGATGTCTCCGGCTCTGCCCGTGTCGAGGCTGAAATCGAGGCGATCCGCGCCGAGGAACTGACCGGACGCCAGATGCGAATGGCGATGCGGGTGGCGCAACGCCACGGGATCAAAGCGACCTCGGGGCTAGAGGCCGTGCGGCTCTTGCGGTTGCGCGGGATCGACCCCTTCGAGCCTTCGGCCCTTCTGGATATCGTGCGCGACCAAAGTCAGGCCAGCTCCAGCCGCGCCCTGACCACCACCGAACAACCGGCCCTGCCCAAAGCCTATAGGCAGCCGAAACCGCCCGCCCATCTGCCCCCCACGGGCAGCGATGCCGAGGCCACGCGGCGCGGGGAAATCTCGCGCATTCAACAAGATATCGCCCGCCGCCGCCGCCGCCGGATGCTGCTGCTGGCCACCCGCCTGATGGTCTTTGTCGGCCTGCCAACGCTGCTCACCGCATGGTATTTCTACGTCATCGCGACTCCGCTCTATGCCACCAATTCCGAATTCGTCATCCAACAGGCCGAGGTGCAATCCACCGCCTCGGCGGGTGGTTTGGCCGGGATGATGGGCGGCGGCGCTCTGGGCGGCATGCATGACAGTGTGACGGTGCAAAGCTATCTGCAATCTCGCTCGGCGATGCGGCGGCTCGATGAGGAACACGGGTTCAAAGCCTATTTCCAGCAGCCCGATCTCGACCCCCTGCGCCGCCTCGCTCCCGATGCCACCGATGAGGCCGCCTTCCGGCTCTATCAGGACGTGGTGCAAGTCAGCTATGATCCGACCGAGGGCGTCATCCGCATGGAGGTGATCGCCGCCGATCCCGAAACCAGCGAGGTTTTCGCCCGCGCGCTGGTGCAATACGCCGAGGAACAGGTCGATCAACTGACCCAGCGATTGCGCGAGAACCAGATGCGCGACGCGGTGGAAAGCGTCGAAATAGCCGAGACCAATATGCGCGACGCGCAACTGCGGGTGCTGGAACTGCAAGAACGCTATCAGGTGCTCTCAAGCGAGGTCGAAGTGACCCTGCTCACCCAGCAGATCACCTCGCTGGAAACGCTGCTCAATCAGGAACGGCTGACGCTCGATGACCTGCTGGCCAATGCGCGGCCCAATCAGGCGCGTCTGGCGCAGTCGCGGAGGCGGATTTCCACGCTTGAGGGTCAGGTCGCGGAACTGCGCGCCGCGCTCACCCAAGGCGGCGACGATGGCACCTCGCTGGCACGGGTGCAGCGCGAATTGGTGATGGCCGAAAGCGATGTTGCAACGCGGCAGATGCTGATGGCGCAGGCGATGCAAACCATGGAATCCGCGCGGATGGAGGCCAATCGGCAGGTGCGCTATCTGTCGATGGGGGTCAGCCCGATCGCCCCCGATGAACCCACCTATCCCCGCGCTTTCGAGAACACCGCGCTGGCGTTTTTGATCTTTTCGGGGCTCTATCTGATGATCTCGATGACCTCGGCGATCCTGCGCGAACAGATAACCGGCTGAGCGCCGCCACGTGATCGCCGCGTGATCGCCGCCGCATATGCCAGCGATTGGCGGGCAACCGCACGTCCTGTTGATCTGGGCAAAATGGGTCTGGTCCCGCGTAAACGGCTTGGCTACTCTGTGGGCAATACATTCAACCCAAAGGAGTTTTCACATGCGTTTGATCAGTCTCGCAGCAGCCGCCACCGCGGTCACGCTGGCCGGTTGTGTCGATGTCGATATGACCACCACGATCACCGGCGCCGATAGCGCCACATTGACCGGCTTTATGGAAGTCGAGACCGAAATCCTCAATATGATGGGCGGCGCCGAGTCCTTCTGTGACGCCGAAGAAGGTGGCACGCTGGAAATGACCGACACGGTCGCGCGCTGCAATATGCTGGTCGAGGGCAGCTTTGCCGAAGTCTTCGAGGGCGAGCCCGGTGAGCCGGTGCCGACCGCGACCGACCTTGGCGATGGCACCGTGCGGATTGAATTCCCGCTGGGCGAAATGACCGCCGAGACCGGCGAAATGCGCGAGGATCCGCAGGCCGCGGCGATGATGCGCCCGATGCTCGAGGGGCATTCCTTTACCATGCGCGTCGCCGGTGCCGAGATCATCTCGACCAATGGCACCCTGTCGGATGATGGCCGCAGCGCCTATTTCACCTTCCCGCTGGTAGACGTGCTGAGCGAGGATTTCTCGGTGCCGGACGTGTTTGAAGCGGTGGTCCGCTACTGATCCCCGTCCTGCGCGGCAAGTCCCTCTAAGGCCTTGATCATCCGCGCAAAAGACGCGCGCGCGCCCTTGGACATATGGCGCGCGCGCAGATAGCCATGCACCATGCCCGGCTCTTCGGTCAGCTCCACCGGCACGCCTGCTTCGGCCAGCCGCGCGGCATATTCCACCGAATCTGACGCCAGCGGATCGGCCTCGGCCGAGAACAGAACCGTCGGCGGCAGATCACCGAACGCCTCGGCATCCAGCGGCACCGCGGTGACATCGCGCGCGGGCATGCCGCCGTCAAACCGCATCGCGCCATAAAACTCCATATCCGCCAATGTCAGCATCGGCGCAAAAGCATGGCGCGCGTAGCTGGGCAATGTGTGATCACGGCCAAAGCTGCCATAAATCAGCATCTGCCCGATGATATCATCGCGCGTGGCCGAGACCGAGGCCGCCAGATTGGCCCCCGCGCTATCGCCCGCCAGTAACTTCGGCCCGACAATCGCCTGCGCCACCGGATCGTGTCCCAGGAACTGGTGTAACTTTGTTCTTCGGCCTTGGCTTGGCCGCAGTTACAGGGCGGCGATTGTCGCCGGGTCCATGGAGGTAGTGTCGCAAATGGCGGCGACGGTTTCCAGCGTCAT